>JAHHGZ010000036.1 GCA_019359595.1 Cyanomargarita calcarea GSE-NOS-MK-12-04C | reverse complement strand
GCGCTTGGGTACGCTTACAAACTTCAACAAGTAAGGCCTCGGGCGCTCCAGTTTATACATCCAAACGTATAGACTTGTCGATATATAAACATTCTTGTCTATATCTTTGTCAACTTAGGATTGCTCCCCAATGGCCAATTCTTTTTTCTCTACGTGCCAGCATTTTGATAAGTTAGTACATAAGCTTGAAACACAAATGCACTTAACGCAAACAAGGGGTCACGTTGAGCTACGACAGACAGAGCATTACTCCTCACGGTGGGCAGTTGGTTAATCGCATCGCTACACCCGAACAGCGAGAAGAATTCCTCTCAAAAGCTGAGTTTTTGCCGCGAGTGCAACTGGATGAGAGGACATTTTCTGATTTAGAAATGATTGCTATTGGCGGTTTTAGTCCGCTGACTGGTTTTATGAACCAGGCTGACTACGAGCGCGTGGTGGCAGAAATGCGGCTAGCGAATGGTACTGTATGGTCTATCCCAGTTACGCTGTCGGTGAGTGAACAAGTCGCGGAATCACTCACGGAAGGTTCTTTAATTCGTCTTGATGACCGTACTGGTCGATTTGTTGGGGTTTTGAATCTTACTCAAAAGTATCACTACGATAAAGAGCGGGAGGCTGTGAATGTCTACCGCACTAATGATGAGAAGCATCCAGGGGTGCAGGTTCTTTACAATCAAGCACCAGTACATTTAGCAGGTGATGTGTGGCTATTGGAACGGGACTCCCATCCTCTGTTCCCCACCTACCAAATCGATCCGGCTGAGTCTCGCAAGATGTTTCAGGAGAAGGGTTGGAAAACTATCGTTGGTTTCCAAACTCGCAACCCTATCCACCGCGCTCATGAATATATTCAAAAGTGTGCGATGGAAACAGTTGATGGTCTATTTTTGCATCCGTTGGTAGGAGCGACAAAAGAAGATGACATCCCCGCTGATGTGCGGATGCGCTGCTACGAAATTTTGCTGGAGAATTATTACCCCAAAAGCCGGGTAATTTTGGCAATTAATCCAGCGGCTATGCGTTATGCTGGGCCTCGGGAAGCAATTTTCCATGCCCTGGTTCGCAAAAATTACGGCTGTACTCACTTTATCGTCGGACGCGACCATGCTGGGGTAGGTGATTATTACGGCACTTACGATGCACAATATATTTTCGATGAGTTTACAACCTCCGAATTGGGCATTGTGCCGATGAAATTTGAACACGCTTTCTACTGCACCCGCACGAATTCAATGGCCACCAGTAAAACCAGCCCCAGCACCCCTGAAGAGCGGATTCACCTCTCTGGGACAAAAGTTAGAGAACTGTTACGTCGTGGTGAATTACCACCCCCTGAATTCTCTCGTCCCGAGGTTGCAGCGGAGTTAGCACGGGCAATGCGAGTTACAGTACCCGCATAAACCTACACGGGATTCTTGATGTCAGTTTCCACTCTGCTTTCGTTGCCTTGGCGCACTACAACTCTGGTGCGTCTTCAAATAAAACACATTTTAAACAGCAAACAGTATAAGAATTCTCTTTACCCTACAGACTTCAGCCCTTTAAGCTGATAGCTGATGGGCTGAGGGCTGAAGTGCGAATGATGAAGCGGCGGACGTTTTTACAACGGATTGGCTCTATACTTACAATAATGGGGGCGACTGAAGCTGGTTGGTTGACATTAGGAAACCCTTATTACCAAGCTTTAGCACAACCCAACTCCCGTAAGTTGGCTTTGTTGGTAGGTGTCAATCAGTATCCACAAATTCCGGCTCTAGCTGGTTGTCTGACGGATGTGGAACTGCAAAAGGAACTTTTAATTTACAGATGCGGTTTTCAAGCGTCAGATATTCTGACTTTGACTGACGAACAAGCTAGCAGGGAATTCATCGAAACTGCTTTTTTGGATCATCTCGTCAAACAAGCTTCACTTGGTGATGTGGTTATTTTCCATTTTAGCGGCTATGGCACTCGTGTAAATTCGCAAAATGCCTTACTCACCGCCGATACCGTTGAGACTTCACAAAATAATAAAATTGTCAACTGTCTGCTGGAAGAAACACTGTTTTTATTATTGCGATCGCTTCCTACAAACAAGGTAACTGCAATATTAGATACGAGTTATAATGCTCCCAATCCAGGGTTAGCAGTGGGTTTAGGAGTTCGCGCTCATAAATTATCATATATAGCACAGATAGCAGCAGCAGAACTCGACTTTCAAACACAACTCAAGACCCAGGACACAAGACTCAGCACTATTTTAACCGCAACCTCCGACCCGAAAGAGTTGGCGAGAGAAGTCTTATTCTCTGGTTTTAGCGCTGGTTTATTTACCTATGCCTTGACGCAGTATTTGTGGGAGACAACCCCAGCAACAACAATTCAATTTAGCCTAAACGCGATCGCCAGTTCCATCCAACAGTTGGGTGGGAAACAACAACCAGCATTGTTGAATGGAAAGAAAAATCAACAACTTGCACTACTTTTTGAAAATTTTCTTTCCTCAAACTCAATTGGTGCAGAAGGAGTGGTGACAGCAATCGAAGAGGATGGGAAAACAGTCCATTTATGGTTGGGTGGACTACCCCCACAAGTTCTGGCAGAATATGGAGTGAATTCTCAATTCAAACTAGTAACGGGTGATGCTGCAAATGTACAGATGATTGTGCGATCGCGGACTGGATTAGACGCAAAAGCCCAAATTGAAGGGGAGATTACAACACCTCTATTCGTCGGGCAACTCGTACAAGAAGCAGTCAGAGTTATACCCCGGAATATTAGTTTAACAGTTGCCCTCGACACTAAACTAGAAAGAATTGAACGTGTAGATGCTACAAGCGCCTTTGCAACAGTTTCTCACATATCAACAATTGTAGCTGGAGAACAAAGTGCTGATTATGTATTTAGTAAGCTGCCAGAAGTAAAATATTCTGAAATGATGGTGTCTCCCAGTAGCTATGCTTTATTTTCACTTGGTAGCGAATTAATACCCAATACATCAGGGGAAGCAGGAGAAGCAGTCAAACTTGCAGTCCAAAGGTTAACACCAAAACTACGAATTCTGCTAGCAGCAAAATTTTGGCGACTAACAGAAAACGAAGCATCTTCCCGTTTAGCGGTGAAAGCAAGTTTAGAAATAACCAACGGCATTTCACCACGGACAGTCATCCAACGGGAAACCTTACGAAATACCTTACTCAAAATATCCAGCACTCAAACACCCACAGTTGCCATTGGTAGCCGCATCCAGTATCGAGTCCAAAACATGAGCGATCGCCCAGTATATTTAATGATACTTGGTTTAGATAGTGCCAAAAATGCGATCGCGCTCTATCCCTGGCAAAATAGTGGCACATCGGACACGTCGGCAGCCAAAGCATTACTCACAGATGTAGTCATCGCTCCAGGAGAAACTCGCATCGTACCGCAAACCACAGTCGGTTTTGAATGGCTCGTACAAGGACCAAATTTAGCAAGTGAAACCCAATTAATTATAAGTGTCGCACCCTTTACCCAAACCCTAGCACGGCTGACTGCCAAACATCCGGGTGTACAGCAGCAGCGCATTGCCCCCTTATTAAACCCCATAGAAGTTACACAAGCACTGCTGCAAGACTTACATAATGCCAGCACCCAGAAAACAGACACAAATCAAACTGGTGACTTTTATCTCTGGGATGTGAAGAATTGGGCAAGTTTCAGCTTTATTTATCAGGTTGTTTAATTAATGTTAATAATTATCAGTTAGGAATAGTGGGGGATTTTATATCTACTCCAGATCCCCGACTTCTTTAAGAAATCGGGGATCTGGAGTGTAAGGGCAATTCAGTTGTGAGTTTAAACCTAGGAAAATGTTATGAAAATAAATAAGCCCGCTGCGCAATTGAAAAACAACAGGATAATTACATAGCCTGGGTTAATCGTGGTAGACCGTTGAGAAGAATAGGGTGCTATGAAGAAGCACTTTTCTCTTATGAAAAGGCAATCAAAATCAAGATTGACTACTCTATGGCATGGTTTGGTTGCGGTCATGCTCTTAGAGATTTAAAACGATATCATGAAGCAATTTATTGCTATGATAAATGCTTAGAACTTCAACCTGACTTTCACTGGGTTTGGTATACTAAAGCTCGCTACCATACATTAGAAGGCAATATTGATTTAGCTCTTGAAAGTCTAAATGAGGCAATTGAGTTAATTGCCGATAGGTATACAGAATTAGCAAAAACAGAACCTATCTTTGATGCGCTCAGAGAGGATATACGTTTTCAAAAATTAATTCCAAACTAATGCAGTAAGAGCAGAAGTAACTAACCAGTTGCAAATGATACAGTTAGAATGTCAACACATCTAATCTCAAAATAAGGTAGTGTAAAATAGTTAAACGTAGCTGTAACCATCACTATGGTGAACCGTTAAAACATCTTTCATATTTGAAAACCCTACCCTAACCCCATTTATCACCACTTCACATCCTTTTTCTGTTGGTGTTTTAACCCTAGCTGTATAAGTACCAGCTAAAACATTTTTTCTATATGACGCTAACTTTACTTTTACAAAATCTCCAGTGGATACATGGGTAAAAATTTGCTTTGGTGCTGAACACGGAAATCCAAATTTATCTATCCTACACATTCTTCTACAACCATGCCCAGTGGATTTAATTAACAATGGTTTAGTTAGCAATACTTTCAAAGTTTCTACATCACCAACACACGCAGCATCAATCCAATGTGTTTTAGGTAATTCTAATCTTCTACGATTGAACTTTGTTTTACCTCCGGATGCAGTCGTTACTGGTAATCCAGTTTCTTTTAAGCGATTGAAAAGTGCCCAACGAGTAGAGTTAACTGCTGCGGCATCCTTTAAAGGTCGTTTAGCTTCAGCTTTAATTCTCTTGAAAATTTCTGGCTTTTTAGCTAAAAACTTTTCAATATCAGCCGTACCTTTTTTGAGGTTACATTTCTCACAAGCTAAACATAAATTTGAGATCCGGTTGCTACCACCTTTAGATTTTGGATGAATATGTTCAATTTGGAGAGGCACATCTTTAATCTCACAATAGGAGCATTTTCTATCCCACTTTTCGAGTAAATATTCTCTCACCTCGTAACCAGCTAATTCACCTTGTTGATATTCAATTCCAGAAATCTCAGGATTCTCATACTGCTGTAAATCAAACCTTACTAACTCTTGGAATATTTCAGAGATTGGAGCAAACTTAATTAGTTTGTTTACCCAAGTAAGAGTTGTTTTGACTCTGTGTTCTAAACTTGGGGCGTTGAACTGACCTTGACGACGGGCACGATTCAGAAATCTAGGTTTCCGATACCTAGTATGTCTAGTTCTTCTACCACGACGAATATTTCTTCGTGATTCTAAATTATTTTTAATAGTTTGTCCTCTATGCTGTAACTCAGCACCAAAAACAACTTGATTATTTTGAACTAAAGCAATACCAGTAATTTTTGAACCTGGGTCAATTTTGAGTTGAATCTCTGTTACTGGTTCAATTGACTCAGTTTTAAGAATTAAAGTAAAAGGATATTTTCTAAAAACTGCGGCTTTACCAGATTTAAGTAAATGACGTGCTGTACCAGGATGAACAGGGTTACAGGGTTTTTTGTTTGTATCGATAATCAGAACAAAATTTGACATAATTTTTAAGTTGAATTTCTCCATTTCTGGGTTATGTTTGCTTCAACCTTGTTATAAAGGCTTGTTAGGCTAAAATCACTTCCTTTTCAAGATGTTTAAACTTTAGCGATAGAGCATGGAACTAGCGAATCCCAAGGTATCATGACCTAAATAACGTTTCCTTAAATTAAATTAATTTCAGGGGTTTGGTTCGCATAGACTACGGATTACTCCGTTTGCCTATACTCTCATATCTTCTAACTCAGGATTGCACGTTGTATACAAACCGTAGCAGCATCCGCTCGGAAAGTCCTGCGCGAATAGTTTTCAATAATATCTTTTACCATATCGAATGGTTCTTGAAAACCGTGGCGCAGGAGGCTTTCTTGTGCGTGTTTTGTTCTGATTTTGCCATTGGGTGTTGTATAAACACTCAGCAATTAGCTTCTAAATATACTTCTTCAACAACAACTCTAACTTCTTCTTCGTCGCTGATGGCGCTTTCTCCAAATTCGTCAAAATCGCATACTTCAAAGCCGAATGTGCCTCACTGTGGGGCGGATTTTCACTCAAACGGCGCACTGTTTCTTGAATCGTCTTCTGAGCATTGACCGCATTGCGCTGCAAATTCGCAATTACCATCTCCACTGTTACACTATCATGGTCTTCATGCCAACAATCATAATCTGTCACCAACGCCAAAGTAGCATAGGCAATTTCCGCTTCCCTAGCTAACTTTGCTTCCGGTAAATTTGTCATCCCAATCACCGTTGCACCCCAACTGCGGTAAAGATTTGATTCTGCCTTCGTAGAAAATGCAGGCCCTTCCATGCAGACATAAGTACCACTGCGATGTAAGGTTACATCTGGGAGATTCAAAGAAGCGATCGCTGAAGCCACGACCGCAGCTAAATTTTGGCAAACTGGGTCACCAAAAGCAATATGAGCGACGATACCCTCACCAAAAAAGGTTGAAACCCGATTTTTCGTTCTGTCTATAAACTGATCCGGTACTACCATATCTAGCGGTTTTGCTTCTTCCTTCAGAGAACCAACCGCACTCGCTGAGATTAAATACTCCACACCCAATTGCTTCATCGCATAAATATTGGCACGAAACGGTAACTCAGAAGGCAAAAGCGTATGATTGCGGCCGTGCCGTGGCAAGAAAGCTACTCGTGTCCCCTCCAATGTCCCTAAAATTAAAGCATCTGATGGCGAGCCAAACGGTGTCTGGACTTGCATCTCTTCTACATCCGTCAGCGCATCCATTTTGTATAGACCGCTACCACCAATAATCCCAATTCGAGCTATTACCATTATCTTGAACCTGTTTATTGTCGCAATGCTAAGTTATACCATTTTGGACTTTCGATTTTGCTTTCATTGGGGATACGCTGTTGAGAATGCTTCTCGTTCTGAGATTTTGCTCGATCTGACCAAAAAAAATGGGTATTAATTTTAGTTTGGAGGGTGAAAGCGAACCGGAAACATCCAAGTGATTACTATAGTCATAAATTATGGCAACTTAATGACGGTCGATTGCTATCTTGAGTAACTCAATCAAGTATTTATGAATATTCTCAGTAATCCGATTGACTGGATGAGAGTCAGTAAAGGTACAGATTCAGGGTTATCAATTAGCTACCAAATTGGGATGGCTGACTTAAGTGTATATCCACACCCGGAAAACTAACTGAGTTTCAGATAGAGATTCCTCTTTGGCAAAGCCATAAACCATCTACCGATGTCAGCCAGTTGCTCTAATTCAAACCAACACAGCCATAGGTAATTCTAGACCCAATTCTAAATTATACTTTACCAAAAAACGCAAGAGTCAAGACTTCCGTATTTCCAACCTACACATTAGTATAACTTTTTGTTAGACTCCTAGTAGAAAATTTAAAGGGGACATTCTGCTTGCTTTAAGAACTAACTAATTGGGCAACCTTGAGTCGGAATTGTGTGATGTTTATGGGCTTTCTCTAGGCTTATACGGAGGAGGTATGTACTTTTGTATGTGTTTGTTCAGAAAAATTTATCAGAAATTATAAATCTTTAAGAGAATGCCGATTTGAGATTAAAGATTTAGTCAACTCTCATTCATCCAACATCTGGAAAATGAGTAAATAATATACTGTTTAATGTTTTCCCAAATATCAAGTTTTTTATAGTATCATCCCTAAATAGGATTGTTCGCGAACCAGTTTCTTTACAACTATAATGTCATACAGAAAAATTAGTAAGTTAATCGTAAACTGTGAATGGAAGATTTAGTACTGAGCAAAAAATGATAAGTTATCTTTTTCATTAAACCATTACTTTTCTAGTGGTTTGCATTAAGGAGCTAACACGGAAGCTCTAAAATTACAGTTTGGATCAATCCTCAAAAGTTCATGTTGTTGTAGAATGAGCTATTAAAAGCAACACAAGCATCTAAAAATGCAATAAAGTCATTTAGTATCGAAATGAAGAAAACACAAATAGAACAATGATACACCATGTACTATAGCAGAGACTACCATGATGCATTGGATCTTTGGTTTATTTACCTGCTTAGAAGCAAATTTTATTTATTTTTGTACCTCTAATTTCAGCAAAGTTAAACAGAGGAACTTACAGGGAACAGATAGAAACAAAACTAGCGAATTATCTCTTCGTATTGAAAACAGTTATGACTCGATTGTTAAAAAAAAACAGCACATTTTATTGCCAATCAATGCTTCTTGGAAAGTTGCCCCCAAGTCACGGGAAACTTATCTAGAAGCACTTATAGCAATTAAACGCTCTTTGCTCAGTTGTGATAACACCCTTAAATGCTATATGGAAATATTGCAAACTCTAGGGAAAGCTTGCAAAGTCAGTCGTGTTTACATATTTGAAAATCACCAATCCGAAGATGGTGATATATTGACGAGTCAGAAAGCAGAGTGGTGCGATACTGAGATTCAGCCAAGAATTCACAACCAAAAGCTCAAAAAAATCTCAGATAAAGAATTTTTTCTCCGTTGGATGCAAATGTTAGCCCGTGGTGAAATAGTTTCTGGCATAGTAGCAGAATTCGACGAATTAGAACGTCAGATTTTAGAGAAGCAGAATATACTTTCAGTTTTGGTTTTACCAATTATTGCTAAAGGCAAGTTCTTGGGCTTTATTGGCTTTGATGACTGTGTGGAACCCAGGATTTGGGAAGCATCAGAAGTGGAATTTTTGCAAGCAGCAGTAGACGCAATCTCCCTAGCCCATGAACGCTGTCGAGCAGAAAATGCGCTGCAAACAACAATTGTAGAAACCCGAAATTTTGCTTCTCAACTAGAAAACAGAGTTCAAGAACGCACTACCCAATTGCTTTATGAAATTGGCGAACGCAACCGGATACAAAGAGAATTGGAAAAATCCCTGTCTTTGCAGCAGGCAACACTAGAATCTACTGCTGATGGCATTTTGGTTGTGGATAGTCAAGGTAACATTACAGGCTTTAACCAAAAGTTTGTCCAGATGTGGTTCATTCCTGAATTGTTGATGGCTTCAGGTAATTACAGAGAAGCCTTGAGAATAGCGGTAAGCCAGTTAGAAGATCCCAGGCAGCATCTTGCCACTGTAAGGGAATTGTATGGTTATCCCGAAGCACAAATTTACGATGCGATCGCCTTTAAAGATGGTAGAGTCTTTGAGCGTTATTCGCAACCGCAGCGTATTGGGGGCAAAGTCGTCGGTAGAGTTTGGAGTTTTCGAGATGTCACCGCTCAGAAGCTAGCAGAAGCCAAAATCCGACATCAAGCTTTACACGATTTGTTGACAGATTTGCCTAATCGAGTTTTATTCAACGAGCGACTGGCAGCAGCTTTAGCACAAGCACATCAAGACAACGGTAAACTGGCAGTGTGTTTTCTGGATTTAGACCGCTTCAAAACCATTAATGACACATTAGGTCATGCTGTTGGCGATCGCTTATTGCAAAGTGTTGCCCAACGCCTTACAAGTCTTCTGGGGGATTGTGATATTATTGCCCGTTGGGGAGGCGATGAATTCACTATACTGTTGTCAGAAATAAACGATGCCAAAGATGCAGCGCAGATAGCTGAAGACATTTTAGCGGCCTTTAAACCAGGTTTTGATATAGAAAATCACAACTTGCATATTAGCGCTAGTATTGGGATTTCCCTGTATCCGATGCATGGGGAAGATCCAGAAACTTTAATAAAACATGCGGATGCGGCATTATATCGCATTAAATCCCAAACCAGGAATAGTTATCAGTTTTATCACTCAACAATAAATTCTCAAGCCTCAGAATTATTACTTTTAGAAAATAGTTTACACTATGCCCTAGAGCGACAAGAATTTACAATCCATTACCAACCGCTGATTAATATCACTACAGGTAAAATTACCAAGATGGAAGCTCTGCTGCGTTGGCAACACCCAGAACTAGGTTTAATCCCTCCAGGAAAATTTATTCCCTTAGCTGAAGAAACTGGATTAATTGTGCCTATTGGTGAATGGGTTCTGAGAACTGCATGCACTCAAAATAAAATTTGGCAGGATACTCTTGATTTACCCTCACTATCGATAGCGGTTAACTTGTCGGCACGACAATTTCAAGAATCTAATTTAACTAATCTAGTGGCACAGGTATTGTCAGAAAGCAAATTAGCTCCTAAATGTTTGGAGTTAGAAATAACTGAAAGCATTGCCATGTACAACATTGACTTGACTAAAACAATTTTGAGGGAGTTGCACAAAATAGGTGTTTCTATCTCTATGGACGATTTTGGTACGGGATATTGTTCTTTGAGTTATCTGAAAAATTTTCCCATTAATACTTTAAAAATTGACAGGTCTTTTATCCGAGATTTAACGTTTGATAGTAAAGATGCTGCGATCACAACTGCAATAATTGCTTTGGCTCATGGACTGAATCTTGCTGTTGTTGCTGAGGGTGTGGAAACAGAAGAACAACGTAATTTATTGCGAATTCTTGAATGTGAATTAATGCAAGGATTTCTTTTCAGCCGTCCAGTCTCAGTTGAAGATGCAACTAAATTACTCCGAAAGTCTAAATCCCGCTTGGGGAGTACTTCTGTTCTAGTCGCTTAAAGCTCTCTGACGAGATAAAAATGATAAGTTTTCTTATATTTATTATAGAAAAAGTATGTTTTTGAATACATTGAAAAACATCACAGCTTAATGGTTACATTTGTGTGGAAAAAAGTATAATTTCATTCAATTTGTGGGGGTCAATACAGCGTTTGTAAATCCGAAGTGATACCTAGATTCCCGACTTCTAAAACAAGTAGGGAATCTAGGTATCACTTGCTAAACTAAACAGGCGGAAATATGTGACCATTGACTAATTAAAAGACTTCTACCCGTGCATCTAAACCGCGATCGCGTAAAATCTTAGTTAGTTTCTCTGCATCTAAGCGATCTCGAAATGCTCCAGCATTAACATAATCACCTCGTCTTGATTGTGCTGCCACAGCTTCGGGTACAAACTGACGTACATTTAGCAAAGTATCATCATTTTGGATCGGTACAACTACTATATAGCGATTCTCAGCCTGAGAAGTCGGTGGTGTTGGATTGTTGGGAATTCCCGAACCAAACCCTAATGCTTGCCAAGTAGGAAAATCTACAAATCCAGTCGGATTTAGTCCAGAAAATCTCTGAAATTGTGTTACCGCATCCCTAGTTGCAGGACCATATAAACCAGTGGGATTAGCCAAGAATAATCTCAACTCCTGCAGACGCTGTTGTAATGCTACGACTCGTGGACTGTTTTCGCCCAAACAAATTTCACCTCTAGATGCAGAACAACCACCCTGATTTGAGCCTTCTACTGCTCTTCTGACTGCCTCTAAGGTTCGAGCATCAGCAATACCATTAGATACTATTCCATAATCACGCTGAAAACGTGCTACAGCATCCCTAGTTGTTGGGCCAAATCTACCAGTTGGATTTACAGTAAAGTAGCGCAACAGTCGCAAATCATTTTGTAATTCTCTCACCTGGGGTCCAACATCACCTACATTCAGGACATTGGGTAAGCGATCGCCACCAAAACCATCTGGACTGAGGTTTGGGTTAAGGGCAATACGTATGGCTTCTCTGGTTCTAGAACCAACAACCCCATCAGCCTGAATTCCATTTCTTTGCTGAAATTGAATTACTGCTTGCTGAGTCTCGATGCCAAAAAATCCGGTTATCGAACCTCTATAAAAGCCTAAGCTTTGTAAATCCCGTTGAAGCCTCGTTACTGCTGCACTTCTGACACCCTGTCTAATTTCTGTGCTAGCATTACCCCCTGGAGTTCTCGTTTGACACTGAGATTGCAATGCTCTTTGTGTTGCTGGTCCAACTTGTCCAACGGCAGGTATTCTATTTGCTCGCTGGAATTTGATCACAGCATTTTGGGTTAATTGGCCAAACTTACCCGTCACCGGACCATTAAAGTAGCCCAATGAGCGCAAACATCTTTGAATGTTTGTAACTTCAGCTCCTGTAGCTCCACTCTGAACTGCTAAAGCTTGCCCGGTTGCACTCATTACTCCCATCGTCAGTGCTACAGATAAAAAACCCATCGCAGCACCAAAAGACAACTTCTTCTTATCTAAGTCGGTAAAAAATTTGAAATTAACTCTAAACGGAACAACCTCAATGCTTTCAGAAGCCTCACAGACTGAAGAAAGATGAAGATAACCGATAGTTTTCATGATTTATTCCAAGTTTTTAGGTTAAATTAATTTCCTGTTTGCTATTAAGCGAAGCCTAAGCTATTTAACACCGACCTCCCCGTCATAAAAATCGCTCACAACAGATTAGGTAATAAATAGAAACACATCCATTTAACTGCTTTCCGGTAACGTGCAATTTTTTTTTTGCAACAGCCACCTAGACGGTTACTTGTTACTGTTTTTACTTGATTGGTTCAAATTACAGCTACAAAAAAAATATACCAGTTCTTCCGATCAAGTGTATCAATCGTCTTACGATTTTACCCTATACTGTTAATTTCAGTTTTTTTATACATTGAAAATATTTAGCTTCCCGATGATTCGGATGTGAAAGAAGCTTTAGTAGTAGCTCAGAGCTACAGAAATTTTTTGTAATTAAAGCTTTATAGCTATCTATACTAATTACATACTGTAAAATATTATACAAAATTAACTGAAAAGTTTTTTATCCTCGCTGTTCTTGTTAATACCCCGACAACCGCAAGGTCGCCCGTTTTGAGTTGGGGTTTGAATCCCATATATAAACTTCCTTCTTCCTTCTTCCTTCTTCCTTCTTCCTTCTTCCTTCATTCAACAGTAATATTCGCTAGCTAATGCCACTAAGACTGCTAAACCTGTAATTGTCAAAGCTACCAGGGGATGTTGCCCTTGGCTGACGGCAAAGGAAGTGATTATGCCAGCACCTAAAGCAGCAGTAATCGCAGCGGTAAATAGACGCTCCGTAGAAGCCGCTACGCGATCGCGTGGAGATTTGCGATTGTACATATTTGCCTTTATCATCCAGGGTAGTTTTTTCAGGAATTTCGCCACCGAGATGGAAGCAAAAACCTTATTTCTACCCCAAATTAGCACCCTGCACCCTGATATTTTGCGATCGCGCTGAATATTGCAACTAAGCTTTAACTTAGGCTATCTTTCTTAATAAACTAAGGGCTGCTAAAGATGGCAGCCTGAAGTTTATCCTCGAATAAACTTTTTAATACCCCGACCTTTATAGGTTGTTTGGGCTTCGGTATGAGCGTTCAGCCGAACAGTCTGAATCCACATATATAAACCTCCTTCTTACGAATTCCTTCGTCAACGTTCTTGGTCTGGCTTTTGGGTATCTGCTTCATCAACTGGCTTGGTGTTACCTGCTTTCACCCAACCTTCTTGGTCGCCACTTACAGAGCGAACTTTTTGCCAGGTTTTATCTTGACTTTCTTCTAAAATGATGATATCAGCATTAAAACCAATTCCACCGATACGTTCAGCATCTTGGGTTGGGTCTTTTCGTAAACTTAAGCCTTTAGACCATGTTACACGGGCTTTGTAGGCTCCTGGTGGTAACTTATCTGTGTTTTCTGGAGTGGGAGTAGCCGATGGAGTAGCTTCCGGTTCGGCTTTAGAGGTCGGGCTGGGAGAGGATGAGGGAGTGGGGGTTTTTGGAGCAGATACTTTCACCGCAGGTTCATCATTGGCAAAAATTGGTTTGTTCGGGACGATCGTGGCACGGTTCATGAAATAGAGTCCAACGGCAACGCCACCGCCAACTAATACAGCGATCGCCAAGATAAACCCAAGTATGAATTTTAGTATGTTAGCAAACATATGCTATTTTGCAATTTGAGAATTTGAATGGTTGTTAATGGTTAGCAGTCGTCAGTCTCCTTGCATCATCATCGACGCATGGGTTATTTTATCGCTCACGCCAACAGGCAAAGTCAAGCAAGATGATTGACCAAAGAAGTAAGGGAGCATGGAGCAGGGGGAAATTTAAGACTTCCCTGCCCGAAAAGTTTCAAATCCTTACATATGTGTATGGGGTTTTTCCCTCCACCCCCTGCGCCCTTTCCTCTTTTTTGGCGATTGCAATCGATGTTATTGTAACTGGCGTTGAATGCGATCGCTCAATGGATTGTGTTTTGATGCTAAACGTGCCCTACCAGCAGCAGCCCATTCTTGCAGTTTCTGAATTTGCTCCACAGCAGTGCGTGCTAAGGGTATTATTTGACTGGCGGCTTCTAATACATCCTCAGTGGCAAAGTCACGGTTTTGGCTAAATCCGATATGCATGGCTTCAATTAAAGTTTGCTCTATTTCTGCTCCAGAAAAATCGGGAGTTTCATAGGCTAACCTGTCGATGTCGTAACTTTTCAAATTATGGGCACGCAACCTTGTTAAATGGACGTTAAAAATCGCTTGCCGTTCTTCTTGACTGGGCAAACCGACGAAGAAAATTTCATCAAATCTACCTTTGCGGAGCATTTCTGGCGGTAGTGCTTGGATATCGTTGGCAGTAGCGACCACAAACACGGGTGAGGTTTTCTCGGCTAACCAAGTAATAAATGTACCAAATACGCGGCTAGTAGTTCCCGCATCACCTTTGCTACCAAGCCCGGAAAAGGCTTTATCTATTTCATCTATCCACAAAATGCAGGGAGCGAGGGCTTCAGCAAGTTGGATCATTTGACGTGTTCGAGACTCCGATTCCCCCACCAAACCACCAAATAATCGTCCGACATCAAGGCGTAATAATGGTAAATGCCAGTGGTGGGCGATCGCTTTCGCAGTTAATGATTTTCCTGTACCTTGAATTCCCACCAGCAGCAAACCGCGTGGGTGCGGTAAACCGTACTGTCTGGCTTTGTCGGTAAAGGAACCACCGCGTCTGATCAGCCAATCTTTGAGGTTATCGAGTCCGCCAATATCAGATATTTGCTCAGTGGCGGGGATAAAGTCAAGAATTTGGGTTTGGCGGATAGTTTGACGCTTTTCCTCCAAAACCAAGTCTACATCCTCCGGTTGGATTTCCCCGTGAGTGGCGATCGCCCTCGCTAAAACCCGACGAATTCTTTCCATCGAAAGGCCTTGACAAGAACGCACTAAATCATCTACTACTTTGACGCTGAGGGAATTACCGCCAGTTGCTTGCAGTAAACGTTCCACCTCAAATTTAATTTCTGCGGCTGCCGGTAGGGGAAATTCCACAACGGTCAAAACTTCCGTTAAATCGTCAGGTATAGCAATCCGGGGAGAGAGTAAAACCAGATTTTTTGGTTGAGATTTTAGGAGACGGGAAAGATTGCGGAGTTTGCGGGCGATCGCGACATCTTCTAGAAATCTATGATAGTCTCGCAAGATAAATACAGCCGGTGCGGTTGCAGGTAATTTCTCCACAAGTTCCAATGCTTGCAGGGGGTTGCGTTTGCCAAACCCCGCATCGTTGAGATTGCCTTGATAACCATCGACAAAATCCCACGTGTATACTGGACGACTACCCTGATTTGCAGCTTCTTCGCGAATAGCTGTTTCTACTCGTTCCTCTTCGTAGGTGGGGATATAAATTAAAGGATAGCGAGCGCGTAATAGTAATTTAAACTCTTCACGAAAGTTCATAACTGATTGTTATTTGTGAGTTCTTTATTTTATTGTTAAGGTTTCAATCGCGTCTAACAACTAAAAAATAACAATGAGTATGGCGATCGCAGCCCCGGAACACCACCCCCGGTCTGATTGTCGATTGTATAAGTGAATATTACATTTTCTGCCGACACATACGAACCTACACATATGGGCCTGGCGGACTAATCTGTTGTAAAGCTTTTCAGAACAATTGCTATATTAGTTTTCAAGGCTCGTGGAAATTAACACTATGCGAATAACTCTAGATATTCCAGAAGAATTAGCTACACGTCTGAATTCACTGGAAGATAAGCTGCCACAAATATTAGAGTTGGGGTTACGCGAATTAGCCGCCATCTCTGGTACAGGTTTTACAGGTACAGCGGAAGTTTTAGAGTTTTTAACCCAACTCCCGACACCTGAAGAAATTATCGCCTTACGTCCGTCCGTTGCGCTGCAAGCCCAGATAAATGCTTTATTGGAAAAAAATCGTAGCGTTGGGCTAACTCCTGCTGAAGAGCAAATCTGGCAACAATACGAGTATTTGGAACACTTGGTAAGGATGGTAAAAGCGAAGGCCTACCTCAAACTGAAAGCTGGTTGATTTGAGCTTATGAGCAAGAGTTACATTGCATCTGCGCTGCGGAAACTGGTTTATGAGCGGGCTAATAGCTGTTGTGAATATTGCTTTTTCCCAGAAATTGTTACATTAACCTCCCATGAGATAGACCACATTATTGCAGAGAAACACGGAGGTTTGACTCTTGCTGAAAACTTGGCGCTTTCTTGTGTTTTGTGTAACAAATATAAGGGCACTGATTTAGCTTCAATAGACACGGAAACCCGAAAAATTGCTCCACTCTACCATCCGCGTCAGGATAATTGGAATAAACATTTTCGATTGGATGGTGCTGAATTTGTGCCTTTAACCGCAATAGGCCGCGTCACGGTACGATTGTTGCAACTGAACCGTAAAGACCGAATTGAGGAGCGTGAATTGTTGATAAACGCTGGTATGTTTAGCCTGCCCAATCTCTAGGAATATTGACACTCCCCGCTGTAAACAGACGGGCAGGGGGACATCTTAGATACCGACAAAAGCCCAATTACCCTGGTAACTGCTTCTTCAAGGCCTCTAAACTAGCCCAGCGGCTATCAACCACGTTTTTTGAATCACTCTCAAGCTCCGGTGTAATACCCGGACAATCGCTTGAGCATAATTGCCGATGTGGCATTGCCAAACACATTTGCTCGTACAGCCACTCAGCAGGATAAAAATGCCCATCGGGTGGCAGTGATTCTAATAAATCTTCTACAGGCACTTCCCGTTCTAAAGGCAAGTCGTCAACTTGGTTGGCAGCTTCGTCTAACCAAATAATCTCACTCGTATCGACCACCACACGATGATTGTACTGTTGCAAGCAGCGGTGACAGGTCAAAGTCGTAATTGCTTCTGCATGAGCGGCTATTTGCAGGTAACTATTGTGATGCTCGACGCGCACAGTACCACGAATTGGCGTTAATGTATCTAGACCAGGTAAACATTCATTAACCTGAATTTCCTCTGTCCGCTCCGGGGCTTGAGTTAGCTGCGGAATGTAAATTGCGTCCATAGGATTATCAGCATCCTTACGAAAATTTCTAAGTATTATCAATATAGTTTCCTTTCGCATAGTCAAATGTATCCAAACATCAACTATCTACTCAGTTTGAGTTAGTAACTAACCTTGGTGGAACTACGCAACCCATAATCCCCTAGCTGTCTTGCATTGGGGAATTCATTTATATTTCGCTAATTTTGGTCTACTTAATCTTTTTGAGGTGCTTCTGTAAAGAACTCTCAAGCTTAGATATAGCACATTACTGTATATAAATAGCTATATTTGAGTAGAATTTTTGTAAAGTTTAGTAATACTTCAAGACTTATGCCATGAAAATTAAATTCGGATTTCCGAACCTTCATTTATGAGTTATGAGTTATGAGTTATTAATTCTATTTCTAACTCCTAACTCCTAACTCCTAACTCCTAACTCTTAACTTATTCCAACGCCGGTCGGACAACAAGTTGGCGATGGGGTTCTTTACCGTGGCTAAAGGTTTCTAAATCTCTAAATTCCTTTAGAAAGGTGTGGATTTGGCGACGTTCGGCAGAACTCAGAGACTTTATTTCCACTTCTTGTCCGGTGGAACGCACTACAGCCGCCGCATTTTCCGCTAATGCGCGAATTTCTGCTTCTCTTTTAACGCGATAACCGTTCAATTCAATGGTATAAGAAGCCTGGAACTCGTCTGGTTGATTCAAATTCAGTACAGAATTAGCCAAGTACTGAATGGCATCCAACACTGAGCCATCACTGCCGATTAAAATCTCGATTTGTTCTGGATCTAGGTTGGTTTTATCTATCGTTAACCAGTAGTTATCCGGTTCCGATTCACCTTCAAGTTGAGGTTGCGGAGTTTCTAATTCCCCTGTAATTTCTGCAGATACTCCAGTTAGTTGCAGGAGTGTTTTTAACCACTCCTGACCTCTTTGCATTGGATGAGTAGTTATCATCAACTGGCAGCCTTTTTCTTACTTTTTGGCTCAAATGGGAGCGCTTTTTCTTCTGGTGCTGTTAATGCTTTCTGTTGCTCGTCTGCAACTTTTTGCAGTTCTTCGGGTAGCGGTTCTTTGGAGAGGATGTAGGTTTGCGCTGTCTGGAAAATATTCCCAATCACCATATACATCAATACCCCGGCTGGTAGGGGGAAGAACAAAAACATCCCAGAAAAAATAACTGGGGTGATTTTATTTACTGTATCTTGCGACGGGTTGGCATTACCACCAGAACCCTGTCCGGAGAGCATTTGGCTGACATAAAGGCTGATTCCAAAGAACACAATCATGCCAACGATATCCCAGTGGACTTTTCCATCTGGATCGATTGCCCCAACCCGACCCAAGGCATCAATGAACAAAAATCCTTTTTCTGCTGCCAGTCCGGGAATTGTACCTTGAATGGCAACTTCTCCTGGCTGTAGCCCTTCAACATTGCCCTCAGGATCAATTTTTACTCTGTCTTCCCCCTTGGTGATTTTCCACTGTGGGGTTAAGTTTGAGTTTGGGTGTTCTGCCAAAATTGTCGGGAAGGGTTTGCCCTCAACGGTTTGATACTCAATCTTGGTTTTTTCTCCCACGGCTAGTTTTGTGCCTCCAGGTAGGATGGCACTTACCCGAGTGCGTTCCCCATCGTCAATGTAAATATTTTGGGGGGGAGTGGCAAAGGCTTGGGGCTGAATTTGTTCGATTTGTTCGCTAGGTAAGACCTGCAAGTTAACTGTATAGTTAGCGTTGGAAAATGGTGAACCCCGCAAGGTGGCAAACAGAGCCAATAAAACTGGCATTTGCACCACCAAGGGCAAACAACCAGCTAATGGGTTGCCAAACTCTTTTTGGGCATTCATCATCTCCTCTTGCTGCTTCTGCGGATCGTCTTTATATTTCTCTTTTGCTTCATCCATCCGCTTTTTCATCAGAGGTTGGACAATTTTCATCCTTCGCATATTGCGAATAGAGCCAGCACTCAGAGGATAGAGTGCGAAGCGGACTATCAATGTCAATGCGACGATCGCCAATCCATAGCTAGGTACAAAGCTATAGAACAAGTCTATGATTGGCAACATCACGTTGTTCGACAGAAACCCAATACCAAAATCCATTATTCCGAACTCAACCTGAAGTACTGTAAATTAACTGAATCTAATTTATCGTTTAGCGGCATTTATCTGCGACTATATCCAGCTACGGATAGCCGCACAATCAAAAAATAGGGAGCGGTTAGTGGTTAGTGGTTAGTGGTTAGTGGTTAGTGGTTAACAACCAACAACTAACAACCATGTACAACTAACAACTTGCATCACTCTTTGACAATCGCACCAATTTTGGTGGGATTTTTGGCTGCGACTCGTTCGGTGATGTAATCATAGGTTTCTCGAAATTTGGGAACGGCCCGCATTTCTAGACGACTTCCATCTCTAAGGGTAAGCACCATATCCCCCCACAAACCGATACCACGAGGAACTTTGACGATTTTGACAATTTCTGAGTAAATAATGTCAGTGCGATCGCGTCCCATCCAACCACCAGTCACGGATATCCGGCGATCGGAGATGCGGAAGCGCAACCACAATGCTCTCACAATTGCCCCAATTGCCACTGGTAGACCAATTACCGTCAGCCCAATCAAGCAACTGAGAATTAAATCCCCTATATGGGGACCACCTTCATAATAAACTTCTTCACGAATGCCCATTTAATACCTCGGTCTGCACCAACAACTGCTTTAATTCTTGCAGAAATTGTTGGCGATCGCACTTATCTTCTGCTGCTGTTGGTTTGACTACGATCGCTATTTGCCATCCAGGTGCTATATCAGCCAACCATTCATACAAAGCCGTTGTAATTTGGCGCTTGATGCGGTTGCGAACCACTGCTCTTTTACTAACTTTGGTGCTAATCGAAATACCAATTCGCGTTGGAGCGAGATTTAAGCTTGTTTTGGCAGCATCCAAAGAAGGCTCTTTTGCTGTTGAGGGTCGTAAGGCTCTTAATGTCAAGTAAGTGCCGTGACGACGAATTCCTTTTTGGAAAACTGCCTGAAAATCTTTTCGGGATTTTAGCCGATTTGATGCAGGCAAAGCCACAGCCCCAATTTCTGCCTCAATAGCCTAAACACTCAGACGATGGCGTCCTTTTTTTCTCCTAGCCCTAATTACGTTTCTCCCGTCTGGTGTCCGCATCCGAGCGCGAAATCCAGATGTTCTTTTTCTCTTACGGCTAGTGCCGCCCAGGGTTCTCTGCATACTGTCCTCTAAGGGCTTTTTTAATAAAAACTCACAATCTAATATTTTATCACAAAATTGTTAATTATTGGTAGTTGTCTGTTGAATGTTGGTTGGTGATCTCAACCAACATTCAATAACTTAACTGATACCGATAATCCAGGTACCTCGATAACGCAACATTGGGACATCTCCTGGGGAGAGGACTTGGCAGTTGAAATAGAACATACCAGGTGAGGAAGGGTTTTTCACGTTAGACAAAACCACTTCAATGCTGCTACCTGCGGGGACTGGTTCTTGGGGGAAGATTTGAATTATGTGACCTTCTTTGTCCCACTTTACCTCCGAAAGGGGGACAGCTTTATTTTTGACTCTGACTTCAATCTTTTTGGGGTCAAAAGTCCCTTCATAATAATCGGGATAGGTGATCGCAAATTGGGCGATCGCCAATTTATTTCCCTTGGCGGGAAGTCTCAGCCTATATCGATCCCAGCCATTCGTTTGACCGCCAAAGTCCAACCGATAGGGCAACTGATTTTTGCCTTCAACACCACTAAACAGTGTAAACCCTGGTAGCGACTGTGCCAATGTTATGGCTGGTACGGCACCCACCAAAAAGCTAGTCAGGGCTAAAGCGGAAATTAAACGTCGCATGGTTCGGCTCCTCTGGCAGAAATAGGTCTGTTATTTCAGTAACGGGCGGTAAGCGTTCGTAACTAAACTTTACTACCGACTCGCTATAATTTGACGTAAAAAACGAACAAAATGTGTCAAGAAGTGATTCTTTGCTGAAGAGTGAGTACTATTGACTATTGATTGCGTGTTAACTGGCTTGAGGATTATGTTTCCAAATATGGACAAATATATCTAAATTTCAGTTGTTTTTCATAAAACTTTAGCTCTCAAAGGTCGCGATCGCTTGCGACTTAGGCTAGATTAATTAAATCAAGTTTGCCTCAACGCAGGAATTGTTAATTTTTCTGGTTATTACAAAATGTAACAAAACATCAGGAATGTTCACAAAATATAAAAGAAGTTAAAGAGAAAGAATCAAAAAATGGGGATCGGCATCGGATGTGCAATTATGTAGCCACGCTGTTCGTGAATGATAAAGCATAAAGTCCCTTGAGTTATATCCTATGACTTATATATCCCAACAGAAATTTAGATATTCCCACCAGATTTTTACGTTTGCTTTCCCAAAGTTAAAGTGAACTAGAAAAGCAAGAGTGAAATCTACTAGCAAACCTCCCTTAAAAGCGCTACAGATGCGCTTCATGTTCACCATTGGTAAAATTTCACAACTTGCAGGAAAAATAGTTGTTTATCTTAAGGATATTTTCATGAGAATTGCAGTTGCCAAAGAAATTGAAGTTTGTGAACGTCGTGTAGGATTAATTCCTGACACTGTTGCCCGATTAGTAAAACAAGGTTTAGAAATTTGGGTAGAAGCGGGTGCCGGTGAGCGATCGTTTTTTGGTGACGATGCATATAAAGCAGCGGGAGCGACCATTATTACTGATACTGCTCAATTGTGGGGTGAAGCAGATATCCTGTTGAAAGTCAGCCCACCGCAAGAGCGAGATGACGGAAGCTCAGAAGTCGATTTCTTAAAGTCCGGGTCTGTATTAATCAGCTTCCTAAATCCTTTAGGAAATCCAGTCGTAGCACAGCGGCTGGCAGAACGCAAAGTAACCGCTTTTAGTATGGAGATGATTCCCCGTACCACTAGAGCGCAGAGTATGGATGCTTTGTCCTCACAAGCTTCAATCTCAGGTTACAAAGCGGTATTAATAGCAGCAGCGGCATTACCGAAATATTTTCCCATGTTGACAACGGCAGCCGGTACCATTGCCCCAGCGAAAATATTTATCATGGGTGCAGGTGTTGCCGGATTGCAAGCGATCGCCACAGCCAGACGTCTCGGTGCAGTGGTAGAAGCCTTTGATATTCGTCCTGCGGTAAAGGAAGAAGTACAGAGTCTCGGGGCAAAATTCGTCGAAGTCAAACTCGAAGAAGAAACCGTAGCCGCAGGAGGTTACGCCAAAGAAATTTCCGAAGCTAGCAAACAGCGCACCCAAGAACTTGTTGCCGAACACGTCAAAAATTCAGATGTAGTGATTACTACCGCCCAAGTACCTGGTAGAAAAGCACCGATACTAGTAACCGAAGAGATGGTAGCGCAGATGAAACCAGGTTCGGTAATTGTGGATATTGCCGCCGAACAAGGTGGTAATTGTGCTTGTACAGATCCAGGTAGAGATATTGTCTGGAATGGCGTCACCATAATCGGTCCCATCAATTTACCATCATCGATGCCAGTCCACGCCAGCCAACTCTATGCTAAAAATTTGACATCATTGATGCAATTGTTAATTAAAGACAATGCATTACAGGTGAACTTTACAGACGACATCATTGATGCGGCTTGCATTACCCATGACGGTGAAATTCGCAACCAACGAGTAAAAGATGCACTACAAGCTTTCAGTGCAGTTGGTTAGTTGTTATTGGTTAGTTGTTATTGGTTAGTGGATAGTGGGTATGGAGTGATTGCTAACCAACGCTCCAACGCTCCAACGCTCCAACCAACAACGCTCCAACGCTCCAACGCTCCAACGCTCCAACCAACAACGCTCCAACCAACAACCAACAACCAACAATGACAGAAGCATTAATCGCAGCTTTGTTTGTATTTGTTTTGGCATCATTTACCGGATTTGAAATCATTAATAAAATACCACCAACCTTGCACACGCCTTTAATGTCAGGCTCAAATGCAATTTCTGGAATTGCAGTATTGGGGGCAATAGTAGCCAGTGGTGCCAGAGAGACAAATCTATCCGTAATTATGGGTTTGATTGCCGTGGTACTAGCCACCATCAACGTTGTCGGTGGTTTTCTAGTCACAGACAGAATGTTGCAAATGTTTAAGAAAAAAGCAACGAGTTAATTACCAAAGTTAATTCCCAGAGTTTGGAGTGATGAGTTAGGAGTTAGGAATTAAACTTCTAACTCTCTTCCTTCTTCCTTCTTCCTTCTTCCTTCTTCCTTCTTCCTTCATTGAATTATGAACGATTTTCTGCCAACTGGAATTCAGCTGACATATTTAGTCGCTGCGTCGTTATTTATTCTCGGATTGAAAAAGCTGGGTTCACCCGCCACAGCAAGACAAGGTAATGTAGTCGCAGCAGTGGGGATGTTGTTGGCAATTGTGGCAACACTCCTCGACCAGCAGGTGCTTAATTACGAGATGATTTTGTTAGGGTTGGCAATTGGCTCTGGAATTGGGGCGATCGCGGCTTACAAAGTTCAGATGACAGAGATGCCTCAAATGGTGGGTTTACTCAACGGTTTGGGGGGTGCGGCTTCCGCATTGGTTGCTGTGGCTGAATTTTGGCGGTTGCTGTCACATGGTGAACCTGTAGCCCTAGATGTGAATATCTCCATACTGCTAGATGTCTTAATCGGTGGTGTCACCTTCACCGGTAGTATGCTGGCATTCGCCAAGCTGCAAGGTTTAATCAGCGGTTCACCGATTACGTTTCCTTTGCAACAACCAATTAACGTTTCGTTACTACTTGCCTATTTTGTAGGTAGCGGGTTTCTGTTGATGTCGCCAGATAATTTACCCGTATTTTTAGGGGTAGTGGCTGTATCTTTACTCTTGGGTGTGCTGTTCGTTATCCCCATCGGTGGTGGTGATATGCCTGTGGTAATTTCGCTGTTGAACTCGCTGTCAGGAATTGCGGCAGCAGCAGCGGGATTTGTGGTGATGAACAATATGCTCATCATCGCTGGTGCTTTAGTCGGTGCATCTGGTTTAATCCTCACTGAGATTATGTGTAAAGCAATGAACCGTACCCTCTTCAGTGTATTGTTCAGTGCTTTTGGTGGTGCGAGTGCTGGTGGTGCTGCTGGTGGTACAGGTGGTGCTGCTGGTGATAAAGCCGTCCGCAGCATTGATGCCGAAGAAGGAGCGATGATGTTGGGTTATGCCCGTTCTGTGGTGATTGTACCTGGTTATGGGATGGCGGTAGCGCAAGCACAGCACAGCGTAAGGGAATTAGCCGATCAACTAGAACGTATGGGTGTAGAAGTCAAGTATGCCATCCACCCGGTTGCTGGGAGAATGCCTGGGCATATGAATGTGTTATTGGCTGAGGCGAATGTTCCTTATACTCAGCTTTACGATATGGAAGATATCAATACCCAGTTCGATCAGACAGATGTCGCTTTGATAATTGGTGCGAATGATGTGGTAAATCCAGCAGCTCGAACTGATGAAAAGAGTCCAATTTATGGTATGCCGATTTTAGAAGTTGATAGAGCAAAACAGGCGATCGTGATTAAGCGTGGTATGAGTGCGGGTTTTGCTGGTGTAGATAATGATTTGTTCTACAAAGAGAAAACCACCATGCTGTTTGGTGGTGCTAAGGATATGGTAGCGAAGTTGGTTTCTGAGGTGAAGCAATTGTAGAGATTTTGGATTGTTTTGGCTCCCTCACCCTGGAAGGGTGGGGCTATACAAACCAAGCCCACGCAGGTGGGCTATTAATTGGATCTTCATAAAAAAATAAGTCCTTAACGGTATTCTAACTACAGGTGTTAGGGGTGGGGAGAGGAGCAAAGTTAAAAATTCATAACTCATAACTCATAACTCATAACTCTCCTCCCTTCCCCATCATTTCTTGGGTGTAGTTTGATCCGACGGTGTGGCAGAAGCAGTTGGAGTTGGAGCTGCTGTGGCCTGTTTGTTAATTTCGTCTTTATACTGAGCGGGAGCTAAAGTAGCAGCTTTGTCAAACAAAGGTTTTGCCTCATCGACTTTGCCTTGTTCTTTCAGGACGATCGCCTTTGCCAAAACCGGACGAAAATCCAACGGATCGCTTTTTATTGACTTGTCATAAACAGAGAGGGCTTCAGAGAAACGTTTCTGTGAAGCGTGGATATTGCCTAACAGTACCTGCACAGCAATAGTATCCACACTACCCGCTTCTATTTTATTTGCTTGGGGAGCCTTAGAGAGGGTATCTTGGAGCAAACCAATCGCGGCTTCTGGGCGTTTTTGCTGTAGCAGCAAAGCCACCATACCTTGCAAAGCTTGTAAATCACCAGGTTTGGTTGTTAGAACTGTACGATATGCTGTAGCTGCTCCTTCTTTATCACCAGTTTGCTGCTTGGCCTGTGCCAGCAAGACAGCGTATCGAGTTTCCTCTGGATTGAGCTTAACTAGTTTTTCCAGAGGTTCAATTACCCCCTTAACGTCACCTTGACCTAAACTAAGTAATTGTAACCTCGACTGTAATAATCCTTTGAGAGCAGCTTGATTTTCTGGTTCTCGTTGTAAGACCAGTTCATAACCCCGTACTTCGTCTTGCAATTTCGATTTTTGGTCTACTGTGGGCGAATTGCCTTTAGCGGCAGTATCTGTTGGTGAACGTTCTGTATCATTAAATGCCGCAATAATCGGCACAATCGAAACAGCAACAAAACTTATGAGACAGAGCGCTAGTATGACCTTAATTATCCATCGATTGGAGGCTTGAGACACAAAACCGTCCTTAACTCTAATTTTTTATTGTTTACAAAAATACAAAAACTTAAAAATTTGAAAAACTTTGCGGAATACCGCGATTTGTCAGTGAACTTTATAACAAATAACCCTTTTTGCCAAACATAAAATGCTGACTTTAGGAGGAATCGTCCCAATTGTAGCTATGGTATGCTTCCGAAACGGTCGTAAAGGCGCTAAATTACACATTTAGTGCTTGACGCAAATTTTCGCGTCTTTAGTATCACATAGGGCGCTATTGAGTAGCAAATTGAATGTTACATACTTTCAAACGCTGCACAAACGCTCTTTTCAACTGCCTTCGTTCAATCCCACAATGGGATGAGTCTCCGCCGCAAGGAGTTTTATGACTTCCGACCTGATGCCGTCCCCTGAATCTTCCAATTCAAATGCCTCAAAAGAGGATCTAAGTAACGTTGTTGCCTCGAACAATCCACCCCTTGAGGTTAACCCCTCTGGAGTTGAGAATTCGCCAGAGAACTCAATGGAGACACCTACCGATGCTCTTTTGGCTTCTCGGCAACAACCGATTCCGCCTCCTAGCGAACCAATGCAGTATCGAGCCATCGGCTTAGTTCGAGGTCGATATCTTGCTTCTGCAGAACAATTCACTCAAGGTTCGCTGTTAACTAGTGATAGTATACTTATTGATTCCGTCCTTTTAGGTCGGATCATGAGTTTAGTCAAGAATCACCTGGATTTAGAGAAAGAACATCTGTGGGTGGTTTATCCGCGCACTAGACAAGACAGCGACAAGTTACATCTGCAAATTGTCGGTGTTTGGGAGCCAGAAAACCTCGCCAAACAGCAAGCAGACGACCAAGAGGAATCTGAGGTGTCACCAGAAATCGAGACACCTTCTCTTGCCACATCAGAGGAGCCACAAGAAACTGCAAGCTCCCTTGTACCCTCATCAGAAGTTGCAGATGGTGGTTTTTCCGTACGGGGTGAGTTAGTTTACCAGGCTGCTGATACTAGTAGCTTGGTAATCAAGATTAAACAAGCTCCCCGCAAGCAAGACGACAAGCCCAAATATTTCAAGTTGAAAATTAAGGGTGTGTTAGCGACCAAAGCAGTGGGCAAGTTCTGGGACTTGCATCTCAAGCGGGAAGGAGACGAATTACTCCTCTTAACCGCCGAGGCGATCGCTGAGTTGCCAAGAAAACGCCGACCACCCTTTAATAAGGGAGGGGGTGGAGGTCGTCCTGGAAGTGGCGGTGGTAGTCGGAAACCATTCGTCAAACGCAATGGCGAAACACCACGTCCTGTCAAGAAAGTAGGCGAGTCTTCAGCGCCCCCACCACGCCCTGTACCCAGTAAACCTACACCGAAACCGATTAAGCGCTCCAAGCCGCCGGAGTAGTTGTTGGTTGGAGCGTTGTTGGTTGTTGGTTGGAGCGTTGTCTTTTTTTGCCCCTCACAAGAGCGAGCATTTTCAGGTTTTGGGAGTGGGGTCTTTAGTTATTACCACCAACCACTAACAACTAACAACTAACAACTAACAACTAACAACTAACCAATTTCAAAGCTCCGTCCACCGATCTTGTGGTAAAAATGATCGCTGCATTGCAATTGAAGCGACTGGAGAAGTGAGGGTAAATGTTCCTGCTTGAATCCATTGTTTCAATTCTTGTGCAACTTGCCTTGAAAGAAACATACTCGCAAGCGGTGCAACCCTTACTGCTTTGCCCTCAATGGTGATACGCCCAGATTTGAGTTGGGCGTAACTCACTAAACCAAAGGTGGGACGTACGCGCCGAGGTATAGAAAAGTCTACGATTGGCGCGACTAAATCTTTATCTAACACAGCGCATTTGGCTACAACTTCCTCGTTTAACACTGGCAATGGCACGCCTACACCCAACATCATTGAAGGTCCGTAGTTTTTAAAATAACAGCCCCGCACCCAACGAGCATCCATTTGTTTGGCGTCACCAATTAACGCCAAAGTCGCAGCAGGCCCAATTGGCGTGTGATTCGGCAAGCGCTTTTGTAAAGTAAAATTCTGAGTTCCTTCCCAAGCGACGTAGCCAATACCACCTCCAAAAAATATCTTTGTGCCAATGCCAACGATTTCTAAATCTGGGTCGTTGAATAAAGGAGAAATGGCCCCAGGGTTAGAGTAAACAGCATTATTCAAACGCGGTTGTAATGGACCGAGGTAAGTAAAAAGTGGGCGATCGCCTCCATTTACACCCACTATAAAATTTTGGTATAAATTACGCGGATTGAATAAATAGAACTGATTTATCGTTTCGCGGGTAATCGTCGTTTCAAAAGAGGCACGGGGGTAACAATCTGTAACTTGTCCAGAAGCTTTGATATGTACATGTTTACCCGCGATTAAATCTTCAATTACATGACCCCCGCCGCGTTCTCGGACTTCCTCCCCATCCATCACTTCCACGGCACAACTAGCACCGAGGTATAAATCGACAGCACCAAAGCCAGAGTAAACTGGCACGCCATCCAACCAACAGCGGCGGATTTTTATTGGCGGGTCAGTATGTCCGAGGTTAATAATGGCACCACTAGATTCCATCGGTTCAAAAGTGCCTGTGGTGATGACATCAACTTCCTTGGCAACTTTCGTAACACCAACTTCAGCAACTTTTGCTTTGAGTTCTTCTACCGTCAACACCACCGCACGTTTGCTGGTGATTTTGTCATTAATTTCAGCGATTGTACGCATATTTTTTTTTATAATCAGGACTTACGCTAAAAATTGTCAAAACCTTGAATTTACCTAGGAGCAATAGTTACACTCCTATATGTGGCTTGCTTTCTTACCGGGTACTGCCCGTACAATAGGTTAGTTTTGCGTAAGTCCTAATAATAATTCATTGTAAGATAAGCATATTGCCTCTTGGACGACTCTGCCCCAAGTGGTGAGTCTGTATGAAACCCGTTCTGCTACCGAACACCTGTTTAATATTGCCGTACTGGATGAAGATGGAGTCATTTATCAGGTCAATCCGGCGGCAGAATCGCTATTTAATACAAAAATAACTACATACGCTTCGTAAAACTCTTTAAGAAAAAAATATTCAGCTTCAAGAATTAACTGCAAATTTAGAACAACGAGTTCCATTGAGCCAGATGCGAACGGAACTGTTAAAGCTTTGACAAAGCCAGATTAATTAATTTGAATGGGTGATAAATTGTGACCCTAAGTCGAGCATCTCGCTGACCAGCAATATTTAGAGTTTTGTAGCCAGACTTACCGACTTGCGGGAGGAAATGGTCAATGTTCGCTGCCAGATGAGATTCAATCGATATTTGACCAATTTAAAATTCGTAAAAACGGATACCACAAGGAATGTAATTTTCAAGCTTGTGGGCACGTAGCGCTTTTTCATGCTACGGAAGCATACTTAATATAATGTATTACTAATCAAATAAATAATTTAAGCATTTCCTCGGATTTAGAATCACAAAAAGTTTTAGGCTCGCGTAGTTTTGTAACCGAGCCTCAAGAATGTCTAAAACGGCTCCGTATCACCTTCTATTCGTATCATATAACTTTTGCTGACAATATCGCAGGACTTACGATATTGTCACAAATTATCGTCGCTGCGTGACGCTAAAACCCTTGATTTACTGTGTAGTATTTATCTTCTTCGTCACAGACCCTACGGTTATTAATCTGCCAGTTACGTAAGTCTTATATGGACTTCAGTGCTTATCAAATAAGGGTAAATTGGATAATCATTTCAAGCTCTCTAACCCCATTTATTCCAATCGTACGATGTATTTTTTTTTACTTTGTTTCTTGCAGGAAAACCAGAATCATTAACGTACATTTCCCTCGCATTCACTTCTAATATCTTCTGTGTATCCTCTCTTATTGTAAGATTCGATAAAGTAACATTTAAAACTAATGTATATGTAACTTTTTTGACATTTTTGCCTTTCGTGATAACGAGTATGATTTGATGCATACCTTATAATAACTAATTATTTGCGAAAAAAAAGTATGTTGACTTTGCCCTAAATATCTGTATGATTATTAACTGAAGAACCGAATAAAATGTATGCAAAAGCTATCTGAAATGTTAATTGAATTAATGAATTAATCAATCAAGTTATAGCTCATCTTAAAAACACAGCTTGCCTGCATCTTTATTTTTTCAAGTCAGGTGAAAATAAAATAACGTAAGATTTCGACCATCAAAAAGTAATCAGAGAAAAGTTTTCTACTTAGGTTTGTTCCCAAAAAAACGTTTTTATACGTCTAAAATAGTTGCTTGATATCTTCTGAGACTACAAGGATTGTAAGCCACGATGAAAATTATTCTGGTATCAACTTCAGGAGGTCACTTTTCGACCATGAGAGGTCTTGAGGCATTTTGGTCACAGCACGAAAGAGTATGGGTTACTGACCTGAAAAAGGATACGGAAGTGCTTAAGGGGAAAGAAAAAGTTTATTGGCTACCTTACCAAGGCCCTAGACAAATAATTCCCTTTGTAGTTAACTTTCCAACAGCTTTAAGGATTGTTTCACAAGAGGAACCTACCTTGATAGTTTCAACAGGGGCTAGTATTGCTGTAAATTTTGCAATTGTTGCGAAACTTTTTGGAATCAAGTTCGTTTTTATTGAAAGCATTTCACGTTCCAAAGAATTGAGTCTTTCAGGCAAACTTATCTATTTAATTTGCAACGAATTTTATGTGCAATGGCCTAACTTGTGTAGCAAGTATCCCAAGGCAATCTTTAAAGGTCATGTCTAATGTTCATTCTGCGCTGGTTTAGGCAAAGCTGTTGCTTGCATCTCAAATTTCAGTGCCGCAATCGTGAAGCATCTTCCGTACAAAATTATGAAGCAGACAAGGGGTGTTTAAAGTGATTACAGTGACATTGGGAACAATTCCTTTTCCATTTAATCGTGTTATTAGCTGGCTTGATATTCTTTTAGATACCCAAGTAATCACAGAACCGATATTTATTCAGCATGGTGTCACTGATATTTCAGCGATCGCTAAATATGCTCTAGTCACAGCAGTACCTTTGCTTGAGTCCGCAAGTTTGATGCAAACAGCAAAAAACTCTAGATTAGTAATCTCCCATGCCGGTCAGGGTTCTACTCGTGCCTTTACCGAGAAAGGAGCAAGCTTGATTTTGTTACCACGTTTAGCCCGTTATGGGGAACACATAGACAATCATCAAATGTTATTTGCTGAAAGTGTGAAAGAGTTTGGAGTTACAGTTTGCTTGGATTTATACCAGTTAAAACAAAACATTTTGCAACCACCACCTTACATACAAAAGCAATTATTTGAGGGACCGAAGTTAAGCCAGTATCTCTGTCAGGTTTATCCTGCCAAGACTGTCAAACGTTAGAGCATTTCAATTAAAAAAACGATTCAATTTATGTCTGCAAAAGACAGGTGAGACGCTATTCTACACCAGTCTGAAATTTTATTAACCATTAAGGTTTTTACCGCTCAATCTAAAATCGGCTGACCTTGCTTTCATAAAAACTTTCCGAGTTATAAATTCTATGAATAGAATCATTGCTACTGCAATGAGGCAGTGGTTGCCTTTACTCAGCTTGAATATACTTGTGTTGGGTGTAACATACTTAATCATCTCCAGACAACCCAAGGTCTGGACTGCAAATGCAGAAATGATTTTACCTAATACAACTAGCGATTTGAATGCAAATTTAGGTACATTAGGCAATATAAGTAGTGGTAAAGTAGTTTTTTCTCAACAGCTAAATCCTTTAAAAATTCTGTCTTCGATTCTGTTGAGTAATGACACCTTAATTGAGGCACAAAAGTTTGATCCTCAAAAGGATGAGTATGCAAATTTAACCGCTTTTCGGGAATTGTTTGATGTATCTCCTCAGGGGGAAACTACGGTAATTTCAATGAGTGCAAATGGTTCTAGCCCAGAAGTAGCTCGTAAAAGATTAGACAATCTAATTACGGTATTTCAGTCCCGCTTGAATAAATTGCGTGCCGAAGATGCTTCAGAACGAGCAAATTTTATTCAAAAGGAACTAAATCAGGCACGTCTAAACTTGGTAGAGACGCAGAGGATGTTAACAAATTTTAAAAAGTCTGCAAATTTGGTCAGCAGTGAAGACCAAACGCGAGAAATGGTTATTTCTATTAACACTTTGACTAGAGATAGAGCGCAAGTGCAAGCTGAGTTTCAAGCGAGTCAAGCGCAAGTAAAAATGTTGTCTAGTCGCTTAGAGTTGTCTCCTGAAAAAGGTATCCGATCTTTACGATTGAAAGAGAATCAAAACTACCAATATATTCAGAAAAAATTGCCGGAAGTGGAAGCGGAGTTGATGAAACTCCAGGTTTCATATACTAACGAGTATCCGCAAGTCAAAAAGTTACTATCTGAACGCAATCAGTTACGCCAACAACTAGAAAATTACATTGCAGAAGCTGCTAGAGGCGAGGTAGGTATTAATACATCTATCGGTAGTGATTCTGCGGTTTTGATTCAGCAACTCGCTTTAGCAGAAAGCCAAACTAAGGCTTTAGGTGAGCGAGCCAAGCAGTTGCAAATGGAAACAGACAAGCTTCAGCAACTTCTGGTATCGCTTCCTCTAGCCCAATCTAATTTGCTGGAGTTACAGCGCCAATATAATATTGCCGAAGGAGTATACAACGGTTTGGTGGCTAAGGTACAAGAGGCAAAGCTGAATGCCTTTAGTACCTACCCAAATGTGCAGACTTTAACTCTGCCGAGTGTAGATCCCAATCCCTCAGGTTCTAAACGCAAAGCGATCGCTTTGGGAGGAATTCTTGCTTCTGCTTTTGGCAGTGTGGCGATCGTGCTACTTCTAGAAAGCCGTAATCCGCTGTTAAGTTGGGCTGACTTACAAGAATTAGAAATTCCTGTCCTTAGCAATATTCCCCGACTCAAGCACTCTGCAATGGAAGTTAAGTTGAAATCCGAAGCAGTGTTGGAGTTTCAAAGGTTAGCATCCGCTGTCAGTATGATGCAACTTGAGAAAGGTTGCTTGATGATTACTAGCGCTACTGCTTCTGAAGGTAAGACTACTGTCACCTTGGGATTGGCAAAAGCACTTCTGACTTTAGGTTTTCGAGTACTGATTGTAGATGGTGATTTTCGCAAGGCTCAACTCAGTAAGCACTTAGGTTACTCTCCAGTTGGAGTAAATGGTTCGCTTCCAATTCCAGTCAACTTGGCTCCCAATTTCGATTTAGTACCAACCGCTCCTCAAGGAGACGAAATCATTGAATTTATTGCTCGTGGTGGCTTTAAGGAGTTTCTCAAGTCAGTGCAGGCTAACAATAAGTATGACTATGTACTTGTAGACAGCGCTCCTTTGACTTTAACGAGCGAAACCGCCCTGATGACAACAGCGATTAGCAATGTATTACTTGTTACTTGCTTGGGAAATAGCGATCGCCATCCATTCAGCAATAGCATTGAACAACTGTCACGACATCAAGCATCCGTTGTTGGTTTAGTCATCAACGGGGTACAGATGCAAGCTAAAAACTATCTTTACGGACATAAAGGCTAAGTTCAACGTATGAAGTCCCGTAGACACTCAGCTATTTCTTCAGCAGTAGTTCAGCAGAATGATCCTATTTTCGCTGGAATTTTGATTCAGTGGCATAATCTCACCCAGTCAGAAAAAGTTGTTTGTAGCTGCATTTTTCTCGTCCCTCTATGGTGGTTATGGGGATGGAGTTATTTAGCTGTGTTTCTAGCAATTAGCGTTTTTGCTTACCAATATTTCCACAAAGGGAGTTTGCATTTGCAAAAACCAAGTGTATTTGTAATCGCAGGAATAGCTTATGGTCTACATGAACTGTTATCCATCTCCTTCTGGGCAATTTACAACAATTATTCACTTAATCCTCGGTCATTTACAAATTCAATTACTACATGGATAGCGCCTCTTTTCCTCCTTTGGTATATCAAAAGCTATAGAATTAAGGTACGCCCACAAGTTATCGCTTGGGCTTTTTCAGTTGTTGTTTTTCAGATGTTATTATTCTGGGTAGTTATTCATTTTGCATGGAAAGAAAACTTCTATATCCCCCCTCGAAGCTTATTTGGGCTACTAACAGGAAAGGGAGAAGTTTTTGTCCCAGGAGTCGGTAATAGTAATTTTTTAATGCCCTACTTTCCAAGTGATAGTTCTTTGCTAGGAATGGTACGTTACGTTTTTTTCTTTCACGGGCCTGAATCTCTGGCTTTAGTAGTTGGGTTCGGATGCATTTTAGCTGTAGATATTCAACAAAAATTTTGGTCTATTATTTTATTTTCAGGTTCATTTTTTTTACTACTTTTAAGTGGCACTCGTTCTACCTGGCTAGCTATTCCTGCTGTTTTGATTATCAGATGGCTGTTAACAATTTCTAAAAATGGCAAGCTGTGGCGGATGTTTGCACTCCTGGCAATTGTTAGTTTTGTCACACTATCAATTCCCGCTGTCACTGATTTATTCTCCAATTCTGCTACACATACAGCGAAAGCAACTGGAGAGTTTCGGGGAGATTCTACCGAAGTTCGTGCTGAGATTTATAGACGAACATGGGAAGGTTTCATCAATGGTTCAGATACTCAACTAATCTTTGGTCATATAGTTTCAGGAGAAACTGTTTTACCAGGATATGCTCCTGCTGTAGTTGGTTCTCATAGTTTCCTTTTATCGACTTTACTTTATCGCAAAGGTTTACTAGGGACTGCAATTTTTTTGACCTTTTGGATATCGTTGATTTCGTGGTTATATGCGACACGAAAATCCAGACCAATGTCTTGTTTAATTGTCTATGTATTATTCAGTCTTACTTTTAGTGTCATGGAGTGGGAATCGGTAGTGATGCCCATTATATTAATAACTTCAGTTACCCATAACCCAACATTACAAATACCGAAAAGTAAGCACGATTTCAAAGCTTTAAGTTTGAAAAGCATAATTGAATTTTAAAGGTGCAGTATGCTAAATGTCGAGCCAAAACAGTCTGTAAAATCAGCCATAAGTCAAGCCAATCCTTTAGTCAGCGTCGTCCTCGGTAACTACAACTATGGACGTTTTTTGCAACAGTCGATTGATAGTGTTTTCAACCAAACTTACCAAAATTTTGAACTGATAGTAGTAGATGATGGCTCAACAGACAACTCAGAGGAAATTATCAAATCCTATGGTTCTCGGATAATTGCTATTTTGCAAGAGAATTCCGGACAGGAGGCAACATTTAATGCCGGAATTCAAAGAGCGACGGGTGAAATTATTTGTTTTCTCGATGCTGATGACTACTTTCACGAAGAAAAGCTAGAGAAAGTAGTGAACAGTTTTTTAACTCATCCTGAATGGGTGATGGTTGGTCACTGCTGGATTTCAGTTAATAAAGAAGGAAAACCTGTAGGTAGCGGTGCTTCTAATATTCTCAGTCAAGGTGATGTGAAAAAGTTACTGTTGAAATGGGGCAAATATGCATCGTCAATTAGTTCTGGACTAGCTTGTAAACACTCTTATCTAGAGAAAGTTATGCCTCTGAGTAAAGGTTGGGGAGTCGATGCTTATTTAAATGCCGCACTTCCTTTCTACGGCAAAGTTGGCAGTATTAATGAGCCTTTAATGTTTTACCGGATGCATGGTAATAATATGCGTGCTTATTGTGATAATTTAACTTACTTAATGCAGCAACGTGAAAACACGGCTCGATTCATCAATGAAGTAGCAGTTAAAGTTGGTGAAAGCAAACGTTTTGAGTTGCAACGAGATGTCGATTATCGCAGCTACAAAGTAATGCAGGAAGGTGGCGCACCTCTGACAGAAAAGTTACAAATTATTTGGCTATCTCTACAAGAAAGTATAGCCATTCGTCGCAGTCTGAGAGATACTTTAATCAGATTAATTTATCGGAGTATCTGTACTTTGTTTCCCCAAGAAGGAAAACTAATTCTGCGCTTTGGTTTGCGTGGATATTTTAATTTAAAATTGGGGGGGGGAAGATGGAAAAAATAGCCTTTTGTGTGGTAAGTCCAGACGCCATTAATTAGAAGCATACCAATTTTTGTTGTTTATTTTAAACAAATCAAATGGCAATTATTTCTGTAATTATTCCTGCCTATAATGCGGAAAAAACAATCATAGACACGGTTAATTCTGTTCTCAAGCAAACTTTTTTAGATTGGGAGTTAATAGTAATTAATGATGGTTCAACAGACAGAACCTTAAAACTATTACTTGGAGTCAATGATGCTCGTTTGAAAGTTTATTCTTATCCTAATGGTGGACTTTCATTAGCTCGCAATCGTGGGATTAATCTTGCCAAAGGTGAATACATTAGTTTTCTCGATGCTGATGATTTATGGACAACTGATAAGTTAGAATTGCAACTCGCAGCTTTGAAAAACCATCCAGAGGCAGGATTAGCCTATAGTTGGATTTATTCAATGGATGAAAAAGGCGAATCTTTTTTTCCTGGTCATTCTATTTCTTTTGAAGGAAACGTATATGCTCCATTATTAGTAAATAACTTTATCGTTAACGGCTCAAACTGTCTGGTTTCGAGGCAAGCTATTGAGTCTGTGGGTGAATTTGATCCATCTATGGACGGGACGGCAGATTGGGATTACTGGCTGCGGTTAGCTGCGGGTTGGCAGTTTGTATTAGTACCGAAATTCCAGATTTTTTATCGTGCTTCTTCAAGTGCAATGTCTACAAACATTGAGTACATGGAGCAGTGTATTCTCAAAACTACTGAAAAGGCATTTCAAGCCGCTCCGTTAGAAATGCAATCTTTGAAAATTCAAAGTCTTGCCAATAGTTACAGATATTTGGCTTACAAGTATTGGACTTTGACGAAAGGGCAAGATAAAGTCCAAAAAACAGCAGAAAAGTTATGGAAAGGAATTCGCTTTTACCCCGCAATTTTAAAAGAAAAACGAGTCCTAAATCTCTTATTGAAAGTAAGTTTGATATATATATTAAAACCAAAAATTGGTTACAGTTTGATTAGTTTATTTGATAACTCGCGCCGAAAGTTATTATTGAAAATTCAATAACTATAACTATGACTTATCAACTTCTGACGAATTAACAGCTTGTAAAGGATTATCACCTAACATTTTATTTATCAAGTATGGAAAAACTTCCCTTAACATCCGAGATATTGCACAAGTTGCCTGCTCATCCTTTAGTTAGCGTTATTATCGATAACTATAACTATGGCAACTACCTTAGTGAAGCTATTGATAGCGTTTTCAAACAAACTTACCAAAATTTTGAGTTAATTGTGGTCGATGATGGTTCTACAGATAACTCACGAGAAGTGATTTCCTCTTATGGAAGTCGTTTAATTTCAATATTTCAAAATAATGGTGGTATGGGTGCGGCTTTGAATGCTGGAATTACTCGTGCTAAAGGAGAGATTATTTGTCTTTTGGATGCTGATGATTATTTTCATCCAGAAAAGTTAGAAAACGTTGTTATGGCGTTTTTTGAGCATCCCGAATGGGTACAAATTATTCACAGTAAAATTATTGTGAATCGCGAAGGTTTGCCTATTGGTCGTGGGCCGAAAACTTTCAGTCAGGGTGATGTCCGTAACTTATTATTGCAATGGGGTCAATATATTTGGGAAACGACTTCGGCACTATCTTATCGGCGCGAAATTCTGGAAAAAGTTCTCCCCATTCCAACAAAAAAAAGCATGGGAGCAGACCCTTATTTAACTGCGGTAGTTCCCTTTTTAGGTGAAGTGGGATGTATAAATAAGCCACTAATGTTTTATCGCCAACATGGCAACAATATGCAGTGCCGCAGTATTAATTTATCCTACTGGATGGAGGTGCAAGAAGAAACAGCTAAATTTATTAATGAAGCAGCAGCTATAACAGGGATAGATAAGCGTTTTGATATTAAACGGAGTGCAGATTATCAGAGCTTTTTCTCACTACAACAAGGTGGTTTAACTTGGGCAAAAGGGATTCAGACTATTTGGCTATCATTACGAGAAAGTATCGCAATTGGACGTAGTTTTGATGAAACTTTTAACAAGCTAATACAACGCAGTATCTTTGCATTTTTTCCAAATGAAGGTCAGGCATATATCCGCTTTGGAAGACGAGGATATTTGCAATTTAAATTGACAGGTAAAGAACCACAAAAATTTAATTTATCTGGCAATTAGTCAAAATATATACATTTGTGAGCCAGAGATGAAAAAGCTTGTAATTATACCAGGAGCCTGCCATTCATTAGGTGGTACTCTCGTTACTCTCTCGTTGTTAATTGAAGGATTTAGACGTGGTAATGCACAAGAGCAATTGTGTGTTTTGGTACGTTCCAATTCCTTGATGGAAAAATATCTTAAGGAAGCTGGTTTAGATTTTTGCGTAAAAATTATTCCGGCTGATGGGGAGGATCAGGGACAGTTTTTAGAGCGAGCATTTGCTTGGGTTAGTCAGCAACCATCTGATTGGCCTTTGCTCTTAGATAACTGTGTCTGGCGAAGTTTTCTGCCAATTATCTTACGCGCAACATGGAAATTGCGTCTACAAAATCGCTCTGTTTATCACTTCTGCCACGATTTAGCACTTTCTCACAATCTTTTAGGTTATCTAGCCAGAAAGTTTACTTTTGCCTGTTTAGCACCACGAGTGATTTGTAATTCACATTTCACTGCTAGCCATGTGCGTTCTATTATGCCGGATATTCGAGGTATTCTTTATCAACCAGTAGATACTGAAAAATTTAATTCGCACTCTATTTTTAATCCTCCACCTGTTGAATTAGAAAGGATTATTAACTCTGGTTGTCGCATCATTTTAACTCCTTCCCGAATTAGTCAACCAGGAATGGTCAATGATAAAAATCTCCGGGCTTTAATTCCTGTTCTGGCTCATTTGAAAGCAACAGGTCATAACTATCACAGTGTAATAATTGGAGAAGATAATTCTAGCGATCGCATTAATAGTCGAACCTTACTAGAAAGTGCAAAAGAGTTTGGCGTAAGCGATCGCTTTACTATTTTGCCTCCCAGTTTCGCTATTGAAAATTACTACAAATATGCAGATATAGTCCTGACCCTAGCCCCCAGAGAACCTTTTGGACGGATAGTGGTTGAAGCGATTGCCTGCGGTGTACCAGTAGTTGGCAGTGAAACTGGCGGTATTGGTGAGATTTTACGCCACTTTGCCCCGGAGTGGATAGTTGACCCTAACAATCCAACCGCTGCAGCTAAAGCAATTATAGATATTACTAACAATCCCAACACACCCGAACTCTTAAATAAAGCTAGGAATTGGGTTGAAACTTACTGTAACCTCACTGCTTATGCACAGGGAATGATGACAATTACGGGTCTAACTCCTCCTCCCTTAAATGATATTAAACTCAGCGAGGCTGGTTCTGCACATGGAAATTTTAGAAAGAGGCTTTAAAGTTTATTTACAAATCTACGTAATTAATCAATTACGATTTTGTTATACTCACCGTTTATTTAGGCAGATAACAGAAAATTTAGCTCTAAAATAGCAGTCCAATTAAAACAAGGAGAATCATTGATGTTAAACCAAATTTTAACAAAATTAGCTGATGACAGTAAAAGTGAATCTTTATCCACCAAATTAAGAAAGAGACGTTTTGCGTTCTTCAATAGTCTTTTGAAAACACTACCAAAACCTTTAAAAATTCTTGATGTAGGCGGAAGAGAAAATATTTGGTTAAAAGAAGGTTTTTGTAATAAAGAAGTCGCTAAAAATGTCGAAATTACTATTATCAATTTTGAAAATGAAACAAACAAAATAGCCCATTCTAATATCTCTAATATCAAAGCTTTGATAGGCAATGCCACAAATATGGAACATTTCGCTGACAATGCTTTTGATATTGTTTTTTCCAATTCTGTCATCGAACACGTAGGAGATTATGAAGCTCAACGGCAGATGGCAATGGAAGTGCAACGGGTAGGGAAAAGATATTTTATCCAAACTCCCAATCGATATTTTCCCATAGAACCTCACTTTCTTTTCCCCTTTTTTCAATTTTTACCTTTATGGGCAAAAATGTTTCTGATTACTCATTTTAATCTAGGATGGCGACCAAAAACTACTGACAAAGCAGCCGCAAAAGAACTTGTAACTAGTGTAAAGCTCCTCACTAAAAAAGAATTAGTTGAATTGTTTCCTAAAGCAGCTATTTTTGAAGAAAAATTTTTGGGCTTAACCAAATCATTGATTGCATATGATGGGTGGGAAAAAGATTCTGTCACACAGGAAAAATAAATTTACTTGTAACCGTTCAGGGGAGACCTACGGCATCCCCCCGAACAAAGCATTTAAGCTTATACACTTCTTTATGCTGTATGAGGTTAGTAAAGTGTTTCATAATTTAAAATCATCATTTTTTAGTTGGGAAATAGTGATAGCGATATTTTCAATAATTGCCACTATTCTGGTTAGTATTTCATGGCACTTTGTCGAAAAGCCAATCGCTGAACTCAAGAGATTTTTTAATTACACTGAAAAACAACCAATTCAATAATGCAAAATATTTTTCAACTTCCTACCGTTAATAAAGATAAACTGGAAATACCCGATATTCTAGTCATTTCTCGCACCTTCTTTCCCAAAGAAGGAGGAATTGAAGAATATGTTTACAATCGCTGTTTGCAAGACCCAAAGCGGGTAATTCTCCTCACCGCAAGCTATCCAGGTGATGTAGCTTTTGATGCGGTGCAATCTTTTTCCATATATCGCTGGCAAGTTCCGACTTTTTTAACGAATGGAAAGTTGGGTAGTATCCTCAAGCAGATTGTAAACATGGTCTGCTCGTTATTCCTAGCAATTAGGCTTTATTTCCGCTACCGCTATCGTTACATCGAATGGGCACATGGTTATGACTTTCCCTCTTTGTTGTTGCTGACTTATATATTACCTATCCAGTGTTTCATATACTTGCATGGCAACGATGTCCTTTGTCCGGTCAAAAATTCGGTGTTGCGATCGCTCTTTGAATGGACTCTCAAGCGTTGCACGACCATTGTATGTAACAGTTCATTTACTAGAGATTACTTACATGAACACTGCCAATGCACAACACCCACCCGCATAATCAACCCCTCTGTCAGACCAGAAAAATTTCACTTTGGTAATGCTGCCAGAAATTCTCTGCGGAAAAAGTATGGTATTCCGGAAACAGCAGTAGTGATTCTATCTGTAGGACGTTTGGTGAAACGCAAAGGTTTTAACCAAGTAATAGACAACTTGCCTTTATTACTAGCTGCTGGATTGGATGTCCATTACTTAATCTGCGGTCGAGGTGCGATTGCTGGGGAATTGAAGTCTCAAGCCGAAAATTTAGGGGTTGCAGAAAAAGTACATTTTGCCGGATACGTCCCCAATGAACAGTTAGCAGACTACTACAGGGCTTGTGACTTGTTTGCCATGTTTACATTTTTTGATACTGAAGCTGCTAGTGTAGAAGGTTTTGGCATTGTTTATTTAGAAGCTGGTTATTTTGGCAAACCTGTAATTGCTTCACGGGTAGGGGGTGTGACAGATGCAGTTTACCATATGTCAAATGGCATATTAGTAAATCCAAAAAATAGTGAAATTACTGAGGGACTGCGGCAATTGTGTACAAATAGACAATTACGCGATCGGCTTGGTCGTAAAGGTCAAGAATTAGCAAACCGTAAAACCCCTCACTCTATCCTCTACTCAAAACCTCAGCATTAACAGTAGAGACAACAAAAAATTTATATGTCAAGTCCTAAAACTGCCAAGATAGCTGGAAGTAGTTTGTGGCTAACAGGGAGTTTTGCTGTTACCAAAGTCTCACAACTGATTGCTCAGATTATCCTTGCTCGTCTGCTGTCACCGAAAGATTTCGGCATTTGGGGGATGGTTTTAATTGTCACCACACTGTCGGAACTTTTTAAGGACTCAGCCATTGCCAGTGTATTGATTTACAAAGGATTGTCCGATAAAAAATTAGCTAACGCAGTCTACAGCGTGGGGGTGAATATTTCAGTCTGTATGTTCTTTGTGCAAATGCTGGTTGGATTTCCCCTATCGCAATTTTTTCATCAGCCAATTGTTTTTCCTTTGATTGTTTGCGAATCCTTGGTTTTTCTGATCGGTGCAGGTAGGGGTTCCCATGCAGCTGTTTTGCAGCGACAAATGAATTTTCGAGCGATCGCTATTTCAGACTCTGTAGTCAAATTAGTGGGGTTTTCAATTGTTATAAGTTGCGCTGTCATCGGTTGGGGAGTCTGGTCTTTTGTGGTTGGCAACATTGCAATGACAGCAGTAGATGCCTTAATCAAGCGTTGGTTTAGCGGCTACCGCTTCACTTACCACTTCATCCCAGATGCATCTGCTGTCCAGGAAGTCCGGGGATACATTACTAGCCTTGTAGGTATCAATCTAGCTGTATACGTCAATACTAATACTGACAACTTGATTGTAGGTCGATTACTTGGCGCTCAAGCATTAGGTTTTTACAGTTTGGGGTATCAATTAGCCATGTTACCCACCTTTGCTTTGTCACAAATTAACCGGGTAAATTTCTCCGTTTTATCGCAAAAAGACAACGAGGGTAAACGGGTATATGTTTGCAAAATGTTAGAATTATACGCCTTATTTTATGCTCCCATTTATGGCGTGGCATTTGTAATGGCTCCCTGGTTGATTCCCCTTGTTTATGGTGCTGAGTGGACAAAAGCCGCACCTATTTTTCAAATTGTCCTAATTTTTGCTTATGCCCGAGGGTTTATGGCTATCTTGGGTACTGCATTGAATACGTTAGATAAACCCCATATTAATGCTGCTATTAACTGGGTTTTAGTCCCTTTATCTATCTCTGGCTTTCTAGTCGGGGCTTATTTGGGAGGAGTTAATGGTGTCGCGATCGCCACAGCGTTGGTTATGGGTATCGCTGCTACAGTCTGGTTTTGGATAGCTATTTGCTACTCTACAGGTTGGAGTATCAGAGTTTTGCTCGCACCTGTGCTGCTACCCACAATTACAATCGGATTGATATTAGTTGCTCTACTTGCAACTCCAATACCAACACATCTTGCGCCTTATCTACAGCCACTGGCGATTATTCTTGGCTATGGAATCATCATATCTTTAGTCTCCAAAGGTAGAGTGCCTCAGATGTTAATCGACTTGGTTCGTCGTACTTTGAAATAGTTTTAAATTCAATTCCCAGTTATCCGAAATTAACTGTTTTATGCAAGAAGAAATAGCTAGCAAAAATAGCATGACAAAAACTGTTGAAATCAGCGTTAATAGTAGATTATTCTTCATTGATTTTATCAAAGCAATCAGTATTACTGCTGTTGTTTCATTCCACTCACTTATTGTCCCCAGGTCAACTTATACAGACAGTGCATCATTAATAGATATCCTATTCTCACCTCTGAGATTTTGTGTTCCGGTACTGCTAACAATTTCTTTCATGTTGTTTGAGCGGGGATTATCTAAAGATTTTGCTATACCTCAAATGTCAATCATTAAAAAGCGTTTGACTCGTTTAGCAGTTCCAACCGTGTTTTGGTTCAGCTTAGTAGCAGTCCTAAAAATTTTGAGTGGTAACTCAATTACCGAAATTGCCATTGAAATTTTTCGGGGGGAGATATTTACAGGTGCATATTACTTACTAATTCTTTTCCAACTTATACCACTTTATATTTTGATTAGACGTTGGCTAAGTAGTTGGATAAACATTTTATTAATATTTGGCATCCAAGGATTAATTTTTTCCTTAACTTATCTAAGTTTAATTTTTAAAGATGCACCTCAGTTATCTGCATTTTTAATAAATATAGGTCGTGTCCCATTTATTTATTGGTTTGCATATGCTGCGCTTGGCGGATTTTTATATAAAAATATATCTATTTTAGTAAACATATCTTCTTTGATTTCTAGAAGGATTCAAGTAATCATGCTGGTAATATCATACTTAGGAGCAATTGGAAATTATATTTTTTTCAATCAAATTAATAATGATAATATTGTACCGTTTGAATATATAACGTTATCCTGTATTTTAAACACAATAATCTTATTTTTGTGCTTTAGTTCTATCGAAGAAATACAACTGCCACTTTTTGTTATCAAAGCTGTAAAATTACTATCAAAATACTCTTTGGGAATATTTTGTCTTAACGGAATTTTATATTTATTATTTCTTTCCTTGAGTACTCATCTGCTGCGAAATACTGTATTTGATTTTACCCACATATTGCTCCTGAAAGTATGCGGATGGGGTCTACTACTCGTTGTTTCTTTAAGTTTGTCGATTCTGATGAGTAAGATAGGACTCAAAAAAATGGTCTGCTAACTTGTTTATAGTCTGACAAAAAATTGCACAGATGAACTATAAAGTTTGTAACTTATCTTACATTTCCAGACACTCTCAGAGATTTCTCCCACATTTGAGCGAAGTACTCAGCAGACGTAAAGAAAGAACTACGCTCTTGGGAACTCATACCTATATTTTTCAAGTCCTGTAAAAAATCTGGAAAGAGACCGTAATGTGCGACTCCCTCATTATTATAATTCCATCTTTTTGGTCCGGTTTGTGCCATCGTCAAAGGTGCATTACGATCGCCTAATTCTATATAGTTAACTCGACTCCCCGAACAATCTCGACTGGTATTTCTAGGTCTTGGCGCTTTTACTAGTCCATTGATATCGGTTCCAATCGCAAGCTGCCTTCCAGACATTTTTCCAAGTCCAAATCGAAAGTTATTTAAGAACCCACAGGATACATTATCACCCCATCCAACTCCCATCATGCCGCCAGATTCAGATATTTTCTGAAGTTGATCGTCTGTACGGCTGTTTTCATCTGCATGTCCGTTACTTCTAAATCCATTATGTCCGGCGTTAAGTGGATATTTACCAGGAATGCCCTCTGCAATTGCGAAAGCTTGATTTGCTGACTCTTGAGACATATGGTCGATATCAATTATCATTCCTAGTTTCATCATTTCTTTAATGGCAAATTCACCTGATGGTGTTAATCTTTTGCGGTTCTTATGTCCAATCCCCGCAGGACAAGAAGGAATTGGAGGATTTCTAAATGGGTCTTGCCCTAAAAGAATTCCAGCTAATTGAACTAATGTATTACCTTGAATTTGCTTAGTAATACTATCGCTTGGTAACGCACAAGCTAAATCCCAGAAACTACCAAACTCTCTTTTATTCGAGTAGTTAAAAATATCTTCATAAACTGCTGTTCCGCCAAACTTATTGTCAATCACATGAATGGGGAAAATATATCGAACTTTATCGTTGTATAACCTTTGAATTTCCCTAGCTATCATTTCTCTTGTTAAACTGGGAACCTGATTGAAGTTACCAATATTGTCAAGCTCGACTCCAATTACTACAGCTAATTTGTTTCGACGAACTATGCTTCGCAACTGTTGAGGATTGGTAGCAATTTCCATGAAATCATTATGTCGATTTACAAATTGTTCTATTTCCCGAATTTGTAAATCTCCCGAACCTTTATCATCAGTTGGAGGGTCGCCTTTAACTCCATCAGCCAAAGTTTTATTATTAACAGCTAAAGTAACCATCACTCTTAAACCACCTTGGTAAGACCTTCTGATCCAGTCAACCCACATTTGTTGGTGAGTAATGTCATTAAATTTGGGCCAATTTACAAATGCTTTACTGGGGTCATCTGAGTAACCTAGAGAGTTACTACCGTGTTGGCTTTGAGCACCCTTTGCCTCTTCTAATGTTGTGATAATCAGATTTCTCTGATGGTCTCCACAAGAATTATCGAATACACCGTGCCCACCATGTGTAGAATTATCATGTCCTAGAGCTTCTTGAATACTTGAACTTCGCCTATCAGTACGATTACAGTCTCTGGTTCCCGCTGGAATAATTGAACCAACATCAGGAACACCATGTAGAAGTTTTTTCCCAAAACCTAAGTGTGCCATTGGATGGGTATGCATATCCACGAATCCCCAAATAGGTGCATCTAAGTCGCGCCAGATATCACCATCTTTATATGCAGTCAGTGATGGTAAATCTGCTCCTTGTGGCACTGGTCCATAGGGAGGTTCAATATCAGTAAATCGAATATCATCAATATTAATATGTCCCCAAGAACCACTGGCATTATCAACTATTCTGATGCGTACAGTTTTCCCTTTGTGAGGAGTAACATTCCACCAATCACGGCGCATAATTTCTGAATTTCTTCCCGTTGCCGCAATACCAGTAATTTCTTTATATTGACCATCGGCAAGTGTAAGTGTTCCTGCTGATGTGACTTTTTCTAGCAATTCTAAATTAAGATTTCTAATATCATTTCCTCCACTGATTAGGAAGGTAATAAAGTTATTTTGTAACTCAAATGATTTAGAAATTAGAGTTCCCATTGGTGAATCTCCTTGGATGCTTCCAAGAGGATTAGCTGTATCTTTGGGATGGTTTTCATAAGTACCAATCCAATAGTTACCTTTGTGACCAATTGGGTAAGCTACATCCCGCCAATAATCTCCTCCTAAAGGAATAGAGGTAACTCTATATGTGACAACATTACTTCCTTGGGTTGGTTGATTATTAAAGGCTGTTCCTGTCTTTTGCCAATTTTGTAGACCAAGTTCAAAACTCCAGTTATCAAAAATAATTCTTCCTGGGTCAATTGGTATTATTCGGTCTGGAATTATTGGGACTGTTGGGACTTGACTAAACCCAGGTGAAATACCACGCAAAAGTAGGCACATGGCAAGCGCAAATATGCCTGTCTTTGCAACAACTGGTTTATTAATTACTGTTGATATGATTTTCCTAGCCAGTTTGGATAGAAACTGAAGCAAAATTTGAAAATATATTTTCATAAAGTTCTAGCTCCTGTGGGTTAATATTACACCAATTTGCATATATAACTCGCAATGAAATATACGTCGAGTGCGTTACCAAGAGTACTAACGCACTCAACAAATACTACTTAGGGCACGCTGCACGAAGGTCAAATCAAGTATCCTTAACCATCCTTTTTGTGGATAGCTTGAAAATATGTTAGGAGCGGTTGTGTTTCGATGTGTTTGCTAAAAAATACAAGGGACGTTATCGTCTCCACTTTTCGCTCCAAGCACCTGTAACATCGAATCCATCTGGAACGATAGTAAATTTCAAAGAACCCCAACCAAAAGTGTTGCAAGTTGGGTCGAGTCCGCAAATATCGCTTGCTCCGTAACCATTGTGGGAAAATGTCCCTAGGTGGGAATAGGTGTTTGTAGTTCTTCCCCAGTAGCCGTTGCCAAACCAAGTAGTTACTGGTTTTGCTAAGGGAAGCCGGAAATCAAAACTTTCTGGTAATTCATTCAAAATGCAGCGCAACCCAGAGCCTGTGCGTCTTCCAACCAGGTCAGAAACTTTATATTCTTGAAAGTAGCGGCCGCATTTTATGAGTTTTGGTAGTGGCTTGTAAGGGACAGAATCAACACGCTGCCAATTCTCTGTTAAAGCACCCGTGACTTTTATTTCCACTGGATTTGACCAAGTTCCACCCGGTAAATTATATTCTCCATACCAGGCAAACTGCGGAATACGAGGATTACCAGGTCTACCTTCACTTAATTTGACGCACCGAATGCTTGTACCTTGAGGTTCTTTAACGCGAAAGGTAATCAGATGAGGACCACAATTGAAACGCGGTGCAGCAGTGGGTGAAATATCAATATTTCCGCCATTTCCAGTGGGAGATGGTGCTGTTGATTGAGCAAAAGCAGTGGAAATGGGAATGGTATTTGCGACTACAAGTAAACTGAGAATAACATTTTGGACATCTTTCTTCATTATTATTTCCTCTCGTTAAATTGCTCTAGGACTGATAAAATTTATCGACCTTCACTTTTGATAACAAATGAGAAAAAATCAGTTACTTTCTTACCGCTGGTTAATCGGGTATTTCCTAAATGTATCTGCTCCTGTGAAACGTACTAGTGGTCGCCCGGTTTTGTTAATAAGTTGTACCTCCGTAGAACAAGCTTCAGGTGTCGCAACTATGGCTCTATCAACATTCCAGTTGTCGTAGCCTTGAAACACGTCACGCGGTGCGCCATCATGTTCTATTCTCAATGAAGCCAAATCACCAATTTTTGTACCTGATTGTAAAGGAATAGAAACTGTATTAGTGGAATTATTTCCCCAACCTCTTCCCTGGTTGAGATTCACCTTGGATAGTGTTGTGCCATTCTGTAGCTTAATTTCTCCATAGGCTACCGAACCTCCTCTGAGGTCATCACCACCAGTTGTGATAGTTACTTGTAATCGGGAGACGGGGGTATTTCTAGCTGAAGATGGGGAATTCAGGGTGATGTCTTGAAATGTCTTTCCACCTGTAAAACGCACAAATGGTCGTCCAGATGAGTTTGCGAGTCGTACTCCCGCAGAACAAGTTTTAGCTGTGGCAACCCTGAGCTTATCTACATTCCAGTTATCATAGCTATCAGGAAACCTACGGGGAGGACCAGCATGTTCTAGGGTGAAAGAAATCAAATCGTCAAGTTTTGTACCTCCAGGTAAAGGTATAAAAACCTTGTTTGTGGAGTTATTACCCCAACCCCTTCCACCATTGAGATTAACTTTTTCTCTTCTTCCTCCCCGTAATTCGACTACTCCATAGGCAACAGAACCTTCGCGTAAATCGTCACCTCCGGTGGTAATTGTCATTTCTAAACCGGAAAGAGATTGTGCGATCGCAGTAGATTGCCGCAAACCCAAAATAGAGGTTACTGGAATAGTACTTGTCGCTAGGAGTAAACTAAGAACAACGTTTTTAATTTGGAAATGTCTTTTCATGATTATTTTCTCTGGTTAAATATTTCCGAATGTGATGAGCGTTGCTTGCTCTCACTTTCAACAACAAGCGGGAAAAACACATTATTCCGAAATTTACTAAAAATTTTTTGTTGTAATTTTGGCAAGGGTTTACTAATCCTTTTACCAAAGGTGAAGCGTGGACGTGTCAATTAATTCTCTGGGCAGAGTGAATGCAATACTGTTAAGAGGGAACAGGGAACGGGCAACAGGCAACAGGGAAATCCCCATTACCCCTTCCCGACAAGTATTGAGAGTTGATGCATAAGAGCCACCTATTGAACATATGTATCTAAAAGATTTACGAACATGGGAATTCCCTATGACAGTAAAATTACTTAAATAATTCGGAACATACGCACCTTAGATTAGTCTTTCTACCTAATCTGCGTTCGCTGTTCTCTTTTCATCTGGTACCTTTTATATAAATTGAGCTAATATGCTTATACAGTCAAAACCAGTGGCAGAACCTTTTACAAATCTTCTCATCGATGCCGACCATCAAGAAGTAATCGCCAAGATTGCCCGAAAATATACCAGAGGCAGTTCTATATCTTGGGAAGATGCCGCACAAACCGCCATAATGAAAGTTATCGAAGCTGTGAAAGCTGGAAAGTTTCGTCAAGGAGGAGTCAAAGAATTTCAGCGTTGGGCAACGGTTGTAGCTCGATACGAGATACTTAACTTTGTCAAAAAAGAATATTTGCGGAACTACCAAAGTTTAGATGTAACCATTGCTGGTACAGATTTATCTTTAATAGATACCATTCCATCGGAGTTCAACCTGTTGGAAACTGTAAGCCGCGCTGATTTAATTATTAAGGCAAAAGAAGCAATTACGAATTTGGATTCACGTTATTGCGATCGCGGCTATCTAAAACTATGGCAACTCATGGTTGAAGGTAAAAACCAAACCCAACAAGCGTCTTCCTTGGGAATTAGCCAAGGGGAAGTTTCCAAGCGTTGGAAGGAATTAGTCGAACGTGTTGGTATGGAATTAGGACTACTAGAACCTTTAGCAGTTAAGCAGGAACAACAAAATAGTAAGCTTCAAGACACTCGCAGACGCTCGAAAGCTAAATGGTGATTATTGCTTGCGAATGACAAAAAGCAAATGACACTTTTGTCAAGTATTTGAGAAGATTATTATTTATTGGCATAGGATAGTTCGCTTACTTGTTAACACAATTAGCCATCCTTACAATACCAGGAATCTAAACCTATGGGTACCGACTGTGAAAAATATAAATCCGCTAATATGCCAAATTATAACTCGATAATACCACAACCTGGAGAAATTTGGGAATTAAATCGTCAGGTACGATTTCCTGGGAAATTTTCTCCAAGTGAAGAAAACAAGCTTTACTCAACTGAGGCTCAAAATTTTTTACAAGGTAGCACTCCACCCCGCTATGTAATGATTGTGACAGAACCTTCGTTTGATTGTGAAACAGAGGAAGAATGGAATATTGTCTCTGTAATGATATTATCTGCGGAAACCAGTTTGATTTCCGATGTCGATTTGCTTATTCCCACAAAGATTTCTGGCTTGCCGCAAGATTTACTAGCTGAAACTTGGCAGGTACAGCCGATGCTGGTTTGTAATTTGTTGCAGCCAATTGGGAAGAGACTTGCACGTGATATTTATGACATATTACTAACCGCAGGCGATTATCATCATGGGCTAGTAAATCAACAGCCAAAAATTGATGATATTGAGCGATTGGGGTTAAAGGTAGGAAAAAAGGCTTTAGAAATATCAAAAAATCTCCTATTTCACAAACAAGAGCAAGCCTGGAGTGATGTTTTAACAATACCAGTATCAGTTTATCGCACCTACATTAAAACTGTAAATTTTACGAGTCAAATTCTCAACGAGCAGTTACAATTAGACCAAGAATTAGCAGAATTTGAGTCGAGTCAAAATAGATTGATCGATCTACTATCTACCCCTTTTAATAAAACCCATACTATTCTTAGTCACTGGTGCCAAAACATTTTTGAACCAGACTGGCAGGTTTTTTCCGCAGTCCCATTAGCAATTGCTACGCGCAGTGATGCTGACTTGCAAAATACTGACTCAAATTCTGATGAAATTGCCGCAATTATTCAGCAATTATCATCTGAAAATGACGAAAGTCAACGTCAGCAAGCAGCCAAGCAATTAGGAGAAATTGCTGTTGGTAATTTAGATGCAATTCAAGCGTTGACAAGTTTGTTGCGAAGTACTTCAGATGATGAAACTCTGTGGTTAGCCGTCGAAAGTTTGCGAAAACTTGACCCAGAAAACCCATCTGCTGGAGTCAGGAGGGTAAAACTAATTGATTTAGGTATGGACATTGCTGGTAAAGCTGTAGCTTTGGCTGTTGCATTGTTACAAAAAATTGATGACGACGTTAGCGTACTTTTACAAGTTTACCCTACAGGTAATAATGATTATTTACCACCTGATTTGAAGCTAATATTGCTTGATGGTTCCGGAGAAATATTACGTGCAGTTACTGCTAGACGTGTAGATGTTTATATCCAACTCAAATTCAGCTGTCAAAGAGGAGAGAGATTTAGGGTGCGGGTAGCTTTGGGAGATGCTAATTTTAGCGAAGATTTTCTAATTTAATTTCATTAAACTAAGTAGGTTATGGCAAAATTAGTAACAGAAATGTTTTTAAGTACAAAAGCCATACCTACATCAAACCACCTTAACTTATGTCACTAGTGACGTTTCCCAACTTTTCAGGTAGAAATCTTCAAGGTCGTGACTTTAGGGGTCAAAACCTTACAGGTGGAGACTTTAGTCACTCAGATATTCGCGGTGCTAACTTTACAAAAGCCAATCTCGCAGAAGCCAACTTCAGCTATGCGAAAGCTGGACTTCAAAGCTTTTGGGTAACTGGTATTGTCATTACTGTATTGCTGGAACATTTAATACTGGTTGGATTTATTCCCACTGTTGCAACGCATAAAGTCGGATTTGGGGTAGGGGATTCCTTTCAAATAACAGTAGCGCTGCTTTGTTTTTTAGTATTTTTTGCGACTTTCGTTAGGGGATTGAGAACCGCCCTTTTGACTTTGTTTGTTGTCACAATTCTCATGCTAATTGCCATTGGTTTTGGAGCTTTATCTAGCGCTACACAAGCATTGTTACCCTTAGCCGTAATTTTACCTATACTTGTGACTTGGCTTGCAGTTGTGTTTATGGCAACCAATGTAGCCTGGATAACACAACTAACTGGAATTGGTTTAGGGTTTCTGGTAGTAGTTGCCTATGAGATTGGTGCTTTCGCAGGAATAGTTTGGGTTCAAGGTTGGAATAATTCTTCAGCTTTGATTAGCGGTAGTATCTGGCATATAACTGAGATGTTGCTGAGTAGCTACATGGGCTGGCTAACGGTTACAGGAGACGAAAAATTTGCTTTACTTCGCAAAATTGCTATTTCTCTTGCCGCTGTCGGTGGTACAAGTTTTAAAGCGAGCAACCTAACCGATGCTGATTTTACAGGAGCCACACTCAAAAATACAGACTTTAGAAATACAAAAATTATCCGTACTAATTTTCATTTAGCAAAAAATCTAGATAGAGCTAGAGTCGAAAATACTATTTTAATTGACCCAAAAGTTCGAGACTTACTTGTTACTAAAAGAGGTGCAAGCCAATCCTTTGTTGGTTATAATCTGTTGGGTGCAAACCTAGTAGGTGCAGACCTCAGCTATATTGATTTAACCGAATCAGATATTAGTGAAGCTACTTTTCAAGGTGCAAGTTTAGAAAGTGCTAATCTCACAAAAACTCAAGCAATAAAAACAAATTTTCAAAACGCAATCTTCACTGCGGCTTGTTTAGAAGCATTCAATATTGACAGCACCACAAATATAGAAGGAGTGATTTGTCGGTATGTTTATCTTTTAAATAATCAAAAAGAACGCCGTCCCAACAATGGAGAATTTGCTCCCGGAGAATTTACGAAACTATTTCAAGTGGCGATAAATACCGTTGATTTAATTTTCCGTAACGGTTTAAATTTACAAGCATTATCTGCGGCTTTTGCAAAGGTAAAAATAGAGAATAGAGATATTTCCTTAACTATTAAGAGTATTGAAAATAAAGGAAATGGTATTGTTCTTGTTCGCGTCGATGTACCCGAATCGGCGAATAAAGCAAAAATCCATGCTGACTTTACTCAAAATTATGAATTAGCTCTGAATACTTTAGAAGCAAAATATCAAGCGGAACTAAATAGTAAAGACCAGCAAATTGCTCTTTATCGTCAGCATCAAGCAGATTTAAAAGAATTAATCCAAATGATAGCTCCTACTGCTAAAAAATCAGCAGATGGGAAGCTAGTGGTTTTAAAGTTAGGTCAAGGCGACTTAAGTACAGGTTTTCCTGTTACAATACAAATTGGTTTAGAAGGCGATCGCCCAGATTTTGAATCAAACGGTCAGTTACCACCTGCTTCAGATTTAGCTTTCTTTTACAATCAATGGCAAGTTGCATATCGCCAAAGCTTACAGGGAAGTTTGCGAATCAAGATTCCAAAGACACAAGTTACCAATATTAGCAACCGCGAATTGTTCAAAAAATGCGATGAATCGGCGAATAATTTAAAAAAACACGTAAATTTATGGTTAAATTCGGAATTATTTCGCCCTATTAAGGAGCAATTATTAGAAAAATTAGATTCATCCGAATCGATTCGGATTCTTCTGCAAACAGAAAATAGCCAACTACGCCGAATACCTTGGCAAGTTTGGGATTTTTTTGAACGCTATCCTCAAGCAGAAATTGCTCTTTCCTCAACTGTCTATGAGAAAAGAGTAAAGTCTAAATCTTCTAAATCCCATATTAAAATATTAGCAATATTGGGAGATAGTACTGGCATTAATACTCAAAAAGATCGGGCTTTACTGGAAGAATTACCCCATGCAGAAGTCCACTTTTTAGTGGAACCGCAACGTCAAGTCCTAAATGATGAACTTTGGTTGCAATCGTGGGATATTCTCTTTTTTGCAGGTCACAGTTTTACTCAATCCGAGCAAGAAGTTGGTCATTTTCGCATCAACCAAGCTGATAGTTTAACTATTGCCGAGATAAAAAATGCTCTGACAAAAGCAATCAATGGGGGTTTGCATCTAGCAATTTTTAACTCCTGCGATGGTTTGGGACTAGCAGCCAATTTAGCAAATTTGCATATTCCCCAGATGATTATCATGCGCGAACCCATACCCGATCGAGTCGCACAAGAGTTTTTGAAGAATTTTCTGACAGAATTTTCTAGTGGTAAGTCTTTGTATCAATCAGTACGTGAGGCACGTTTGAGACTACAAGGTTTAGAGGATGAGTTTCCTTATGCCAGTTGGCTACCACTAATTTACCAGAACCCAGCAGAGATACCCCTAAAATGGCATTTTTTGGTGCATTCCATATAATTTACCCCAATACTCAGCTTGCCCGTGAAGGTTTTGCTGTGGACCTGATGTGGAGAAATTTTAATCTTATTATCCCCCTCGCCGCTTCCAATAAGCGGGGCTAGGGGGTGGGGTTCCGGGCTACTGCAAAATATAGATATAAGTCTTGTTAACTTGTTGGAGAAGATTGCAAATTAGCCGGCACATTTTCTGGAACAGTCCAGTAGTAAATTGTTTTACCGTCAACTTGCACGGTTCTCTCCGGCTTCCAGTCACCCATATCAAAGGCGTGGGATACTATCCGGGTACCAGGTTTGAGTTGTTTAAATAACTGTGGACGCAATCTAACGTTGAGTTCGGGTAATAGGTAGAGAGTGACAACAGTTGCTTTGCTAAAGTCAGTTGTAAACAAGTCTTGTTGAAGAAACTTCACCTTATCAGTAACCCCGGCTTTCTGGGCATTTGCGTTAGCTTCTTTTATCCGCTCTGGGTCAATATCTATACCAACACCCTGCGTCCCAAACTTCTGGGCTGCAGTAATGGGAATGCGTCCGTCACCACTGCCAAGGTCGTAAATCACGTCATTTTTGCCAACCTTAGCTAATTCCAGCATTTTATCAACTACTGCCTGGGGTGTTGGCACATATACTACATCAGGTGACTTTGTTTCAGGTGGAGTTGTGGGTGTTGTGGTTTGCTGGACTTGGACACTGTTTGTAGTAGGTTCAGCATTTGCTTGAGGAGTAACTTGTTGAGCGCAGCCAGCAAGCATTAAACTTGTTGCACTAACACTTGCAAACAATACTTTGAACATTTGTTGTAATTGCATGATAGATTTCTCCCTGAGAGTTGTTAGTTGTTGATTGGAAGAATTAATTCCCTATTCTTGTGCTGCGGTTAAACAACAAAAGGGGAATACCTGCGAGCAAAACTATGACACCGATACTGCCGCCGATACCTGCATAAGTGAGGCTGGAATAGAGCATATAGCCACAGGTGGCACAAAATAACAACGGTGTGAGGGGATAAAGGGGCACTTGGAAGGGACGGTCTATGCTAGATTCCCGAAACCGCAGTACTAAAAGTGCAATACCAGACAGGAGGAAAAAGAACCAAAATACTGGAGCGGTGTAGTCTACCATTGTTTCAAACCCTTTGCGGGTAAGGGCACCAAGAAACACCAACCCCAGGGCGATCGCTCCTTGAAGTATCAAGGCATTGGCTGGGGTGCTGGTGCGTTCTCGCCACTGTCCCAAAAATCCAAATAGAGGGAAATCCTGCCCGAGGGCGTAGTTCGTTCTAGCACCAGTGAAGATGGTGGCGTTAGCTGCACCTAATGCTGAAATTGCGATTAACGAACTAACAAATCTTGCTCCACCTTCACCAAAAGAACGACGCATTAAATCGGCTGCGGGTGCTGTTGATTTTGTCATCCCCGCTAAACCCAAGCCTTGGAAGTATGCAAAGTTAATTAATAGATAGATCGCGGTGATGATAACAACACTTCCCAGCAATACCCGCACCATGTTGCGCCTACCATTTTGCACTTCCGCTGAAATATATGCAGCTTCGTTCCAACCACCATAAGTCAGCAATACAAAAATCATCGCCATTCCAAAGGTTGTTTGGGGAGTAGATGCTGTTGAGTTATTTATTGCTAAGGGTGCGGCATGGGTAATACCGGCAAGAATCACCAGCAGCAACCCCAGTATTTTTGCCGCAGTTAGTAAGTTTTGCGTCCACTTTCCTTGCTTTAAGCCGATAATGTTAATCAACGTTAAACAGGCGATCGCGACTGCGGCATAAATGGCTGAAGAATACTCAGACAGAGGTATCAATTGAGAGGCATAGTCCCCAAATACAAATGCCAGCAAGGTAATAGAGCCTGTTTGGACTACAGTCATCCGCGCCCAAGCAAATAAGAAGGCTAAATTTTTACCAAAGGCACGCATTAAATAGTGGTAATTTCCCCCAGCGTGGGGAAAGGTTGTTGCTAACTCTGCATAGCACAGAGCGCCCACCAAAGATATCGCTCCACCCAGCAACCATGCTAAAAGCGCTACACTTGCACTGGCACTATTCGCTGCCACTAAAGCCGGTGTCTCAAAAATACCGACACCTACAACCATGCCGACAATTAAGGCACCTGCATCTAATGTTGAAAGGGTCGGCTGTGGTACTGTTACGGTTTTTGGCAGTGTTATTTTTGTTGCCATAATATGAATTGCATCTAATCTATTTGCTAGACCCAAATTCAGATTGGGCTGATGTTGACAGACATAAATCCTCTGTATTTCTATTGACTATGAATGTGATGGTTTTGTTATTTATTGAACTTAAGTGTTAGCGGACTCGCGTTTTTGTCAGTTCGCTTTCTATTTTAGAAAGTTTCGACCAGTTATATAATATAAGTCAGAGTGATTTTCAGACAATTGAACCACAGGTAGATAATTTTCCTTTTTTAATGAATTTTTTATTCTACTTTTTCTACTTGACAAACTTCTTATTCACAAAATTTGTCAACCGTCGCCAATTAGCGCGAATAACTTTCCAATAAGTCAGACTATGCAATAAAATAAACACCAAAAATGTATAAGAAAGCCAGAAATGTACACTTCTTCCCAAATCAACTCTTGCAGAATTTTGGGGAAATAAATCTGGTAAAATCAACCCGAAAAATTTAATATTATTGCTTTGATAAGAGTTGGAGAAGAAAAATCCACTTACCGGAACTCCCCACATAAAAATGTATAAACTTGTATGTAGGCCAAATGTTTTCCACCACTCTGAGGTTAACTTGGGTATGCGTTTTGTGTATTTCCGCCACCAAACACGCAACAGAACTAATATTCTCCAAGTAAGTAACGCCATCGTCAGCACACCTATAGATTTATGGAAATCATACAGAGAACTGCGAAAAGATACTTCTCTAGATAACTGCGCCATCAAAGGACCAGTGACAAACAGCATTAAATAGCAAGCTGCCATCCACCAGTGTACAGACATCAGTGCTTTGAAAGCTGAATTGAGTCTAGGTTTCGTGAAGTTTTTATCTTTATTAATTGGTTCGATTCCGCTCATAAAGTTTGTCGTTATATTGATGTCTGTCTAATTACTTAGAATCCCCGCTTCCCCCCCCCCATCCTTTTGGCGCAAATGAACGGGAGGGGACAATTGCACGGAGGAAGCGGGCTGGGGTTGAATGAAGAAGGACTATAGATTATACGGACATCATATCACTGCTAGTATCGCCAAGCGGCATAACTCATCCGTGAAAGTTTTATGAAAAAAATTTCGTATTTTGTTCGTTGTTTAATATCAACTAACAAATATAGGACTAACCATTAACAATCTACTGAATATCATTGCGAACCGGTGTTTTTTGATTCTAGAGAAGATTCATCTGTGAGGAGAACAATTTCAGTCTCTTTCTCTGACTTATCACCCCATTGATCCAAAACATCTTTAATTAAAATTTCTTGAACCCAAATTTTAGCGACAACAGTCAAAGGTAGCGCTAAAAATAAACCCAAAAAGCCAAAGAAGGTCACGAAAAACAACTGCGCAATCAACGTCACTGCTGGTAATAGCGAGACTTGATGAGCCATAACCATCGGAGTGATGAAATTGCCCTCACACTGCTGAATAACAAAGTATAAACCCAGAACAGCCAGACATTTCCAGGGATCGTCCAAAAGCGCGATCGCCATTGCTGGAACTACACTCAGGGTGGGGCCGAGATTCGGAATCAAATTCATAAATCCTGCCAACACCGCTAAAGCCAATGCAGAGGGAATACGCAAAATCGACAGCCCAATCAAACTCATCATTCCGATCACACCCATAGCAATGAGTGCCCCTGTTACCCATCCCTCTAAAGACTCCTCGCATTGATCCAAAATGCCCTCGATTCGTCGCCGATAAAATGAGGGAAACAAGCGGACAAATACTTTTCGATAAGCTAAGGGGTCGGATAAAAACATTCCTGTCAAAACTAGCACCAGCAAAATTTTCAGGATTACTTCCAAAGAGCCAGATACAAAAGCGAAAGAGCTTCCTAGAACCCGGTTTAGTATCGGTTGTGCTTGTTCTGCGAGTTTGGTGATATCAGGGAAGTAATTTGTGAAATTGGGGACACGGGATTCTAATATATCCAGCCAACTATTAAAGCGTTCCACACCCTTGGGAACTCGCAACGTCAGTTCGTTGAACTGCCCGATAAAAGGGGGCACAATCAACCAAAAGAAACCAACTACGATGGCCAGAAAAATGCCCACCGACATCAAGACGGCAAATCCACGCTTCATTCCCATGCGTTGGAACCTTCGAGCCAGACGATTTAAGGTCGTGGCTAATACTACTGCGGCAAATATTAGTAAAAGTACTTCCTTAATTTGCCAGAGTATGTATAAAGATAAAAGTAGGGCAATTAAGCCAATCCATTGACCGAGCTTCACAGGCTGACTCCCAGAGTATAGCAAGATGCGATTTTATTTCAACTCAGCTAGGTTAGCTGATTCTAGCGACTTTCGCATCGATAGTTTCAGTCAATTTTCTTTTTGCCCCTGAAATCGCCAAAAAAAAGCGATCGCCAGAATCACAGTCGGTAACAAAACTATAATCAAAGCGTTCGTTGCTGTCGCTGGAATGGGGAAACTGGGAGCAATGTACTTAATTAACAAAGATATACCCGCCGAGAGGAGAAATACTTTTACAATAAAGCCGAGTTGGTCATTCATGAGTAAATCGTGGGGCTATAAATTAAAAATTATTCTTAATCCCTAATCCCTATTAGTCTCTCACACCAACCATGACGTTTAAGATAAACGCAATAGAGCTTCAAGATTATTAATTGCGAGTTCGCTTTTCTATGCACTGCGATACATTAAAGCTACATATCACATAATCGCTTTTTTATGATTGCAAAGGAAAATCAAGACGAATGCCAAAATGCATTAATTGTTGGGGGAGGCCCAGCAGGTCTTGCCACTGCATTGATGCTAGCTAAACGTGGCTGGAGAAATATTACAGTTTTGGAGAAACGTCCTAGTGCCGATTATTATGAGCCGGACAAATCATTTAATTACTTAATTGATGGTCGTGGTCAAAAATTAACTGACTTTCTTGGTTTGACTCCCCAGTTATCGGAAACTAGCGTTCCCAATACGGAATTTTATCTAACACGGATTAAGCCAAATGGTAGCCGAAAAACATTTAAAGTGCCAATGGTAAATCCAAATCGGAAAACTGCCTACTGGTTACCACGCAAGGAATTTGTTCTTTTACTCTATCAGGAAATTCAGAAGAATTGGCAAGACCGGATTACTGTACTTTTTAATGCGGAGTGTGTCCGGATAGATCGGAAAAAAAATCAGCCAGAGGAAGAGAATCTGGAAATTGTTGCTCAAGTCGAGGGAGACTCTATTAAATTTGAGCCTTCTCTTCTGGTTGGCTGTGATGGCATTAACTCTATTGTCCGAAACATCCTCAAAGAGTGGGACAAATCTGGATCGGATAAATTTGAGATGAAACATTTACCTTCCCCTAGTTCGGGACTGAGGTATAAAGTATTAACCTTGCCACCTAAGTTTCCTCTGGATAATGATGGCAAGGAACATGCTGTATCCAATATGGCATACTCGATTCGTAGTGCTTTCAAAGACCGCAATCGTGCTGTATCCCTTGGTTTATTACCACTGAAAAACCAAGATTCTCTCCGGACTGCAAATATCATTACTCGACCAAATCATTACATATGGAATTTGAAGAATAGTGAGGAAATATACGACTTTTTAGAGAAAGGCTTTCCGCAATTACCCATAGAGCAAATTGTATCATCATCAGAAACGGAACGTTTTGCCAAAAGTGAAGGTGGTTATTTCCCTACTCCCCAATATTGTTCTGGTTTGCACTTTGCTTCGAGAAATGATTTTACTACTGGAGTAGTACTGTTAGGAGATGCCATTCATTGCTTTCCTCCAGACATTGGACAAGGAGTCAACTCTGCATTAGAGGATGTCTATGTTTTGAATGAAGCACTTGAAAAAAGTAATGACAACCTTTCACTTGCTTTACCTTTGTACGAATCCTTGCGCTTACCTGATGTTAAAGCTTTAGTCCGTCTTGCCCAAATTGGTTATCCCTGGCAGTACAATCAGGCTCCTCTTCGTGGGAAGCTGTGGAGTATTAACTTTTTTGCAAGAATTATCCTCAGTCGGTTAATGCCTTTCTTCTTTAGTCCCCCAGCCTTCTTTCTGATTCAGAATCATCTACTTTCATACCAAAAAATCTTGGTTATGGCTCAACGTACCACCCAGGCTCTGTATATATTAGGTTTGATGATTATTTGTGGATTATTTGCTCTCGTATTTAGAATTGCTGAGGTTTGACATCAAGCCCTTTTTAACTACTTCTTAAAGCAGTAATTGGGTCTAATTTTGCGGCATTTCTAGCGGGAATTACTCCAGCGAGTAAGCCAACAATAAAGGAGAGTCCAAAACCAGCGATAATTGATAAAGGAGAGACAATAAAAGGAAATTTGAAACTTAGAGAAGCTGCAAAAGCAATTAAAATGCCGCTTCCTACACCAATAATTCCCCCCACAATGGAAATCACAATCGATTCTGCTAGAAATTGTTTCAGTATCGCGGAATTGGTAGCTCCTAATGCTTTTCTGATGCCGATTTCCTGAGTTCTTTCCACAACAGAAACTAACATAATATTAGCAATCCCAATTCCACCAACTAATAACGAAATACCTGCAATAGCTACCACCATGATTGTAAACAAACCGACTACATTAGTAAAGGTACTAACAATATCGGCTTGGTTGGTGACTCTAAAATCATCCTCTTGTTGTGGATAAATATTATGGCGCAGCCGTAAAAGATTTGTAACTTGAAATTGTGCCGCTTCTAATTCTTCTTGGCTGCTAGATTTAACTAAAATTGAATTTACAGAAATCCCGGTTAAAGCATTATTCCCAACAATTCGTGCCGACATAATCGTTAAGGGAATATATACAGAATCATCTCTATCTACTTGTCCCTGAGAACCTTTCGGCTCCATCACCCCAATCACTTCATAAGCTTCACCTTGAATTCTAATTTTTTCTCCAATGCCATTACCACCCTCACCAAAAAGTTTATCACGAACCGTTGTACCAACAATTGCCACTTGTTTGGAAGTGTTTAATTCATCTTGGTTAAAATATCTTCCTTCTTGGGGACGAGTTTCTCTAGCTTCTGGATAACTCGCATCTGTACCAAAAACTCTGGTGGAAGTATTTTGCCCTTCATAAACAACTTGGACGTTACGTTGGAGATAAGCAGAAACAACTTGTGCGGATGGTGCAAATTCGGCGATCGCTTTCGCATCCTCCCAAGTTAAGGTACTAGTGGAACCAAGTCCCTGACTAATATTTCCACTCCTGGCAGCACCAGAAAAGATTTGTAAAACATTGGTACCTAGGGCTTGTATTTGTTGTTCAACGCTTTTTTGTACACCTTGTCCGACTGAAGTAATAGCGATGACTGAGGAAATCCCGATAATTACACCTAGCATCGTTAAACCTGTGCGTAATTTATTCCTCCACAGCGCATCTGCGGCCATTGATAATATTTCTAATATTGAAAGTGTCCGACGACGTTTACGCTTGGAAAAACGCATAATTAGTTAATAGTATGTTTTTATACGAACTTCCTTCTTCCTTCATTCAAGGTGAACCACCTCTTGAAGGACCACCACCACCTCCTCCGACACCAGGAAATACCCCCCCTCGCGGTTTGGAACGAGGACGAGAACCGGGTGGGAAACTAATTAATACTCTCTCGCTACCCTTCAAGCCAGATTTAACCTCTGTCTTATTATTTACGGTTGCACCAGTCTCGATGGGTGTAAATACAGGCTTATTATCCTTCCCGGCCACAAATACACCCGTCTCATTTTCTTGCCGCACAACTGCAACTGTTGGTACTACTTGGGCATTCTCTAATTGACCAACTTGAAATTCGGCTCCTACATTCATCCCAGAACGCAGTAGATTTTTTGAGTCGGAGAGAATTGCTACTTTGACTTCAAAACTAGTCACATTTTGCTCTACGGTTGCTTGTGCGGCAATTTCACTGACTCTACCTCGAAAAACTGTGCCGGGATAGGCATCTGCTTTTATCGTAACTGGTTGACCGATCGCGATTTTTGCAATATTGGATTCAGCTAAATTTGCTACAACTTGATTTTTGGACGCGAGGGCTAAAATTGAAGACGAGACGGCGGAGGAGACTGCACTAGCTGCCGTTGTGGGAGTGACAAAAGAACCGGGGTCTGCGTATTTTTTCGTAACCAATCCATCAAAAGGTGCCCGAATTACTGTGTCATTAATTTGGGCTTGGACGGTTTGCAGGGAACCTCGTGCAGATATTACCTGGGCTTGGGCTTGAGCAATTTCTTCTTTACGGGTTCCAGCTTTGAGGAGTGATAAAGTTTGTTGTTGCTGCTTGACTTTCGTTCGGGCTTGTTGGATGTCTTCTTGCCTGGAACCGACTTTTTGCAGTGCTGCGGCTTGTTCTGCTTCTCTAACTAGGGCGATCGCTGCATCACGTTCTGAGCGTTTTTGGTTGACAATTTGCCGAGAAATTGCGCCTGCTTGATATAATTGTTGATTGCGACGCAAGTCATCTTCTTTTTGATTGAGAGTTGCTTTTTGACCTTCTAAACGGGCAAGGCTTTGGGCAATATCTTGCGAACGATTTCCGGCAATTAATTTTTGGAGATTTACCTGTGCTTCCTCTAATTGTGCTTGAGATTGGGCGATTTCTTGCGGACGATTTCCGGCAATTAATTTTTGCAAATTCGCTTCGGCACTGGCAAGTTGACCCTTTGCTTGAGTGAGTTGTCCCTGAAAATTGGAGTCATCCATGTAGGCTATTACCTCCCCATTTTTCACAGAATCACCTTCTTTTACCAACAATCTTTTCAATATGCCTGCGTTTTTTGGGCTAACATTAATCAGTCGTTCTGCCTTGACAGTTCCATTTGCTGAAATCGTTATTGCTAAAGTTTGTCTTTCTACAGGAACAGTGAGAACTCGGCGTTTGGCTTCCTTACTAGGGATAATTACCAATTGGTTATAAGCAACGTAACTAAGTCCTCCACCCACAAGCAAAAGGATAAGCAGCCAAGAAAGTCGGAAAATCTTGAATTTCTTCAGATTTGGGATAAACTGCGGAGTATCACTAGGGTGTGATGTATCAAGTTTCATTTACTTTTCCTATGTAGAAAGGCGATTGAACTGATTTAGGGAATGCTGCAGACAATTAAATTACCTCTCTCCATAAACGTCTTCTTGAGCTTCTTTTCTGCTACCTCTCCTGTAACTGCCCTTAGCAGGGAAGGGTTTGGGGGTTAGGTCTGCTGTATTAGCTCAACTACAAACCGCGATATTTTTTCAGGTTGACTTAATGAATTAAAATGCAAGCTTGCTGAGTGTCAATTTATAGTCTATAAGATTATGATAATCAAACAGAAGTATCAAATGTCCTAAATTTATCCATGACTTTAGTCACGATTTTTTATTAGACCACAGTCATTCACGAAGAAAGAAGGAATTCGTAAAAAGTACCCACCCTTAAAAGGGGTGGGATTGAAACAAGGACGCTGTTTTTTAGCACTACCCTACGGGAAAACTCCGTTAACGTGCCGCTAACGTTGCACTCAAGTCAAAAAACATCTTTTTTTGACTAAAGCTCTAAACTCAGAACTTTTATTAGTTCTTCCTTCTTCCTTCTTCCTTCTTCCTTCTTCCTTCATTTGTAATATTTAACTTTTTTTAACTCCGTTGCCAAATTTTAATCGTCTTATCTAGACTACCACTCACCAAAATTTCCCCAGAGGTAGAAAATTTTACTGCCGTTATCGTATTGGCATGACCGACAAATGTACCTAATAATTCGCCAGTTTTTGCATACCACAATTTAATCGTTTTATCAGCACTACCACTGGCAATAATCTTATCATCAGGACTAAGAGCGATCGCATACACTCCATCCCGATGTCCTGTAAGGGTACGAATTAATTCCCCAGTCTCTAAATTCCAAATCTTGATTGTCTTATCCCCACAACCACTCACAAGCAGCTTACTATCACTACTTACAGCAAGCGATCGCACGATATGAGTATGACCTGTAAGGCTATGGAGTAACTCCGGTTCGCACGTTAACAACCCTACTCCTGGTGATAAACCCCAAACTTTGATTTTGCGGTAACTACCTGTCACCAAAATTTGCCCATCTTGACTAAATGTCATGGAATGGGCTGCTGTATCATCTAGAGATAGGGTCATGCACACCTGACGCTGCATCAAGTCCCAAAACAGAATCTTTCTATCATCCCCACCAGTTGCTAGCATCCGTCCATCGGGGGTAAACTCGACACATCGCACCATGCCGTTATGCTTGTGCAGGATATCTATCAAATCCTTCGCACCAACGTGCCAAATCTTAATCGTCGAGTCTGCACCACCACTCACTAAAGTCTGTCCATCTGGACTCAAGGTCAGGGAATTAACTTCATCCACCAATCCGCTGGTAACCCAAGGATGTTCTGACAAGGTACCAATTAAGTCACATGAACTCAAATCCCACAGTTTCGTCTCTCCACGGCTACCACTAGCAACTATCGGCGGAATTGAAATTTTATCACTCTCCCCCCCCGGAAAGTAGGCAAGGCAATTAATTCCTCTCGTATGCCCACCTAAGGTTTGCCAGCATTCCCAATCCCCAACAACATCCTTGAGACTATGTTCTGCTGGTAAAGTCTGAATTCTCTCAAACACCATCCCATCACTAGACGGCACATCTGTTTTAGTTACTAACGATTTTAAATACCAACTCAATCCCCCCCCATACAATAAACTACTGGGAGTTATATAGATTTTTGGCTCGCTAAATTCAACTTGATTCGCAGGTAAAAAGCCACTAAAAACTGTTTGCTTTTCATAACCTCTGCTAGTAGTGCATGGCCCTAACAAACATAGAAAAATCAATACCTGATGATTTTTTAAATCCTCTTGAGTAACTGTCCAGCGGACTTTATCTTTCTTAAGACTATTAAAGCTTTCCCGATCGGCAGCATAAACTTGAATACTGACATTCCGATTATCCGCAAGCTGATAAGAAAATTTGCTCTCACCACGCAAATTTCCCTCATCATCTAAATCAATATTTTTCACAGTGTCTTGCGGCACTCTTTTTACCAGTTTACCTAAGCGATCGCTGATTATGCGATCGACAACCTGCTCCCGCAACAGATAATCTTCCGCTTGCTGCTGGAAATATTTGGGAAAAGGCATCGACCATTCACCAGGTTCTGGATATTCAGACGGAGTTGGGGGTGGGTTTTTTGCCAGAATTTCTGCCCCCTGACGGGAAATATCTCGCCACGAGGTCAATGACTCGCTGAAAAATGTTATAACTTCACTGTGACAACCTTTGGCCTGACTTTCTAGCAAAGAGAGGTCATAAGTCTTCGGTTTCTTAACCCGAACGAGGAAATCAACTTGTTGAGCTTTTAGTAAGCCAATCCAATCCATGTGCATTCCTATGGCACAAAGAGTGCATACCTACGTTAAGTGATACCAAGGCAAAAACTCAAGTTTATTGAGTTAATTTAAATTATGCCTGATTGGTATGCGTCCTCTCACGGTAGCATTAATCTTATACTTCAGATAAGCAAAATAACCCCACGAAAAAATCGCGTTTTTCTATAATGACCACTTTAGCGGACGGGACAAGGAGTTGATGCATTCATCAGCCGCAGGAAAATGCTGGGATTCTGATTATAGTTATGCCCGCAAGCAAGATTTCAAATTTTGTATCCGCAATTGTCAGAATTTTATAACTTTACATTTTGCGATCGTCTAAAGTGTGACCATTGCGGTTGTTTGACTCTAAGCGTTTAATCTTCATCTGCAAATCGAAGTCATCCCTACCCACAATTGTTTCTAAATTAGCGAGACGTTGCTCTAAAAGTTCCACTTCCTGAATAAGCAAAAGCTTATTCCGGGATTTTTTCTCATCAGAACGCCATACAGCGATTGTACCCGCAGTTGCACCGCCAATCGCGGCTAAAGGAATCAGCGAACTTCTCAGGGGAATTGAGAGTGGAACGCAAATGGCCAAGATTCCCATTGTAAATCCCCAAATTCTTGTAGTCGCTGCCAAGCGTATATCTTTGGGTGCTTCTGAGTCTTTTTCCGATTTTTTAGCCATAAGTTTTTCAAAGGCATACTACTGCGACAGTTATCTAATACTTTGGCACGATGCGTGCAAAACAGCCTCATACTTTTGGGTTAGGTAAAATTACTAAGTTAAGTACTGTGTTATTTAAGCTACTGTTAATTAACTGCAGTATGCGCTTCGCATTCCCGTAGGGTAGGACGCGGATAATTAGATATAGTTATTAATTGTTCAGCAATAGCACCTATAAATTATTTATGACAACTACATCCTCTATTTTTCTCGCAGGAGCAAGTCGTGGTGTCGGTAGAGAAATCGCCAAATGTTTGACAAAACAACGGCTAAAAGTTAAAGCACTCCTCAGAACAGAAGCAAGTCAAAATGAACTAGAAGCAATGGGAATTACAGTAGTTTTAGGAGATGCGATGAATCTGGAAGACATCGAACGGGCAATGTTAAACTCCGAACCTATCGACGTAGTTATCAGTACCATTGGCGGTTTACCCTCTTCTGGTCAAAGACCTGATTATTTAGGTAATAAAAATCTCATTGATGCCGCAGTGAAAGCTGGAGTAAAAAGATTTATTTTGATTACATCAATTGGTAGCGGCAATAGTGTTGTTGCTTTAAATCCTCAAGCTCTGGAAACATTAAAACCAGTTTTAATTGAAAAAGAAAAAGCTGAAACAGATTTAATTGCCAGCGGACTGATATACACTATAATTCGTCCCGGTGGATTAAAGTCAGAAGCAGCAACTGGTAATGGTATTTTAACAGAAAATCCGCGAGTCGCAGGCATCATTCATCGTCCAGATGTCGCTCAACTAGTTTGCCGCTGTTTAAATTCTGACGGCGCTAATAATAAGATTTTATCAGCACTCGATAAAAATATGCTGTTTGGACAACCAGAATTTGAAGAGTTTATTTTGAATGCTCTCACACCCTAATACAAATCGCGCAAAAGTAAAAAGTAAAAAGAAAGAATACCTATGTTGTAAGCTTTTTACCTATTTCAGATGGTCGCTTTATTTCCAAAAGACCTGTACTAGAAGGGTAAGGCTATACAAACATACGCCCACCTACGTGAGTTATTAATTGTATCTTAATTACAAAAATGGTATTAGTTACTAACTTATACGGTTCACCTGCATAAAGTACACCTCAGGGGTATACCGAGAGGGTATGTTCTGGAAGCCGAGAATGCCCGTCATCAAATGCTTTTGCCAAATATTAAACTTCTCCAGAAATTTGGCAAAATACAATTCTTTTACGGGCTCCATCCAACTCAAAAAATAATAAAGATTGATAGGTTCCCAAAGCTAATTTCCCGTCAACAATAGGAATAACTTCGCTAGTATTTAACATCATCGCCATCAGATGAGAATGAGCATTCATTGGTTCATCTGAGGGAATATTTTCTCTTAAATGTAAGTCATTATGTAAATATCGCTCCGATTCTGGAGCCAATTTGCGCAAAAAAACTTTGATATCTTCTAACAATCTTTCTTCATTTTCATTAATTGCCAATGCTGTTGTCGTATGACGAGAAAATATCAATATTTGCCCATTTTGAATAGTTGTTGATGCTATAAATTCCTCAATTTGTGGCGTAATATTATAAATATTAATTCCCACTTCCGTTTCAACTTCAAATATTTGATTAATTATCATCTACTCTGCTACCTAATGCGTTTATAAAGATATAATTCCTTGCAAACCCCTTACCAACCTTTCCATACCTTCTTTCACCGTCTCTTTTTGTAACGCACCATAAGCAACACGCAAATAACAGCCTTTATTCATCCCAAAAGTAGTACCGGGAATTACGGCTACTTGATACTCCCGAATCAATCTTTCCACCAACTCAAAAGCATCGATATCAGTATGAACTTTGAGGAAAAAATAGAACGCACCATCAGCGAGAGTAACAGTACATAAACCTTCGAGACGCTTCAAAGATTCAAGCACCAACTCTCTAACTTGCGCGATCGCTCCAATATTATCCTTTAAATACTCCGGTTTTGCCTGCAATGCCCCCAATGCTGCATACTGAGAAATTACAGGTGGACAAATCAAAATTGTATCCTGGACTTTTTTGACGGCAACCAGCAAATGTTTGGGAATCACCATATAACCAATGCGCCAACTGGCAAAACCGTAAGCTTTGGATAGACTAAACAGAGAAATGGTATAATCTCGACTCCCCGGAAATGACCCAGGAGAGATGTGTTTCACCCCGTTATAGGTAAAATATTCGTAAGCTTCGTCGCTGATGTGATAAATCCCGCGACTGGCACAAATCTGATTAACTTCCCGCAGTAACTCGAATGAATAAACTACCCCAGTCGGATTATTCGGTGAAACCGTTACAACTGCTCGTGTTTTGGGTGTAATTGCTTGGGCGATCGCTTCCGGACGCAACTGGTAATTTTCATCACACCCGACCAACACCGCACGACATCCCGCCATAGCGATCGCCATTTCGTGATTGAAATAATAAGGCGTATTTAGAATAATTTCATCACCAGGTACAGTAATCGCAAGAATGGCATTTATAGACCCCATATTACTGCCCGCAGTGACGACAATACAATTTTCGTCGCTAATTTCTATATTGTTGAAAGCTTGTAATTTCGCTTCAATCGCGGCTAATAATAGGGGAATTCCCTCAACTGGTTTGTATAAATTGTTAGTAGGGTCTGCAAAGAATTTCGGCAAAATCTCAATTGCTTCTGGAGGTGGCGCATAAGACACAATACCTTGCCCTAAAGATATGGTTCCGGGAGTATTTCTTATCAGTTCGCCAACAATAGGAATAACCGGCGACTGTACCGACTCCATGCGAGAAATTAAATTAGTCATTGGTTATTGGTTATTGGTTATTGGTTATTGGTTGTTGGTTATTGGTTAATGGTTAATGGTTAATGGTTATTGGTTATTGGTTATTGGTTGTTGGTTATTGGTTATTGGTTAATGGTTAGTAGACAACTAACAACTAACAACTAACAACTAACAACTAATTCCTGTAATTACCATTTTGACACCGCGTTGAGGCGCAAGGGTAACACCGCGACGACGAGGTATTTCTGGTTGCGTATCAGCCAATGCTAGTTGATAGTGTGACAGAATTGTCGCCAATACTACCTTAGTTCTATTTTACTTATCCGCGTTGCCACATCCATTGCCGAGTTTATTCCGACTTAAACGGTTTTACCCAGTCGAGTTGAATTGCAGTGTCAAGGACAAAACCCGCCACTGCGAACCACAAAATACTTTCAAAAGACAGCACCACAAACGGTACAATTGCACCAGTAGAATTGAATCCAGTATCCACCTGAGTTAAACCGCGTACCAAGCCAAACGCCATCACCCCACCTGCTTTGAGTTGAGGATTTTTATCTGAGCGGATAATATAGCGGTAGGTGACACCAAATAGCAAACCAGAGAAAATCGCAATTCCCCCACTTAACAAAAACTCTGTATTCAGACCAGGATTTTGGAGATTATCTAGGGCCTTGAAATACTGTCCTAGCAGGAAGCTGTTGACCAAAGTAGAGATGGTGAAAGTAAAGGCTAGGCAGGAACCACCGACAATTCCAGCCTTTAGCGATTCTAGGCGTTCTGCCATTAATTCGGTATCAAATATGCTTCTCATTACTTCTTGATTCTCATTTCCTAATTCCCCATTCCCAATTCCCAGCGTTACAAAATTTTACAAAAAATATACTCAAATATATCTATTTATATACAGTAAAGTGCTAAATTTAAAGTTGAGAGTTTTTTACAAAACCACGTCAAAAAGATTAAGTAGACCTTAATCTAGGATAGAAAAGAATTCCCCAATGATTAAGCTGTGGGCATTATGGGTTGTGTAGTTCCACATCGGTTAGTTACTAACTCAGACTGAGTAGATAGTTAATATTTGGATGTATTTGACTATGCGAAAGGAAACTATCATGAATAATGGAGCAAAAGATAGGACGTGAAATACCTCTATAATTCAAACATTACCAGACATTGAGTCGTTTATTTTTGTGATAAAATACTGTTAAATTAATTACTTTTAGCTTGTGTAACCATTGGTTCCGGCATTGATAAGTATTAATTTAAGTGGTTTGGGCTCGCTCAAGCCTATGTGGGATGCCACCTTTCTTGGAAAACCAAGAATGTTATACCTAGATTTTTGGCTTGTCCAAAATGTCTATGTTGAAAGCATCAGTCGTTTTGTAAATTAGTTTAAAAGTAGTGCTATGGCGATTTTGACACTGGGATGGGTTTCACTGTTGGTTGTGTTTACATGGTCAATTGCAATGGTAGTTTGGGGTCGCAACGGACTTTAGGGGAATCGTGGAAAATCAATTCCTGAGTATTTTGGCATTAGTGGCATTAGTCTTGCTGGTAGCAGTCACTGGGGGAGTTGGTTATTTAACCTTGGTTGGTTGGCGCGATCGCCAACTCCGAGACAAAGAAAACCGCGAACTTCGTCTCTCTGGTAAAAAAACGAAAGTAACTCCCACTCGCAAAATATAGCGGTTTTAGGTTGAGTAGAGTAGATTTTTAACCTCTTTCCTATGAGGAGAGAGGCTTTGAGTCTTACTCCACGAACCTGGGAAGGAAGGGATTGGGGATTAGGTCTGTATTGGACTCAACTGCAAACCGCTATAGTTTTTTATAGGGATGCTTCTATGAAGTGTCCCTACAAATTTTGGAAAAAAGTATTTTATCCAACCCAAAATTTTTCCCTTGCAAAGAGGGGAGTTTTGTTAAAACAAAACAGGGGTAGGTTTCCGTGGGCAATGGACTTTTTATTTTAACAAATTTAATATCATATAACTGGACAAACATCAACAAGCCGGATGTATTATGCCAAAACGTGCGTTAACCGGATTTATTTATTTGTTCCAGAGGCAAACAATTGTTCGCAATTTAGAGAGATTTCAAGATTTTGTCGTCGTTTCCCTGTGCGTTGGGCTATTTTGTGTAATGCTGCTGCGCTTGGGAGATATGTTCTTCACTCTCTTGCATCCTTTAGATGTGCGGCAAATTACTTCTGATATTCTATTTATTTTGATTTTAGTAGAATTATTCCGTCTGTTGCTGGATTACTTGGAAGCACAAAGCATTTCTGTTGGTGCAGCAGTGGAAATTACTATCGTCTCGGCATTGCGAGAAGTGATTTTGCGGGGTGTGTTGGAAATTCCTCAGAATCAAATCTTTGGGATTTCTGTTTTCTTGATAGTTTTGGCTGGGATGTTAATTGCTTTACCTTTCATGTTCCGCTTTGTGGAATCTAGTCAAAAGCAACCAGAAGCGGAATTATGAGTTAGTTGTTGGTTGTTGGTTGTTGGTTGTTAGTTGTTAACTCCTAACCACTAACCACTAACCAATAACCACTAACCACCTAATACTTCCTTTCCTGTGGTTGGAACATAGTAATACTCACCGGCAGATACTGGATATCAATTCCAGCTGCGGAATAGTAGGCTATTGTATGTCTGAGGAAGTTGGTATCATCTCGTTGGGAATAATCTTCCCGGAAGTGTGCCCCACGACTTTCTCGACGATTGTTGGCTGAGGCCAGAATCATCTGCCCGACTACCATCAAACTGCGCAATTCCAAGGCTTCTACTAATTCCGTGTTCCAGCAAGAGCCTTTGTCATCTAAGTATATTTGCGAGTACTGCCCTTGAAAATCTTGCAATTGTCGCAGACCTTCCTGCATTAATTCCTCAGTACGAAAAACGCCGCAGTATTCGGTCATACAGTCCTGGAAGGCTTGCCGAACTTGGTTAATGCGGTACTGTCCGGGTTGGTCTAGCAAGGCTTGTATTTGTTCCTTGGCTTCTTTGATGTACCGTTGTTCGTCGATGGTGGGTAACTTACGGTTTTGCACATATTGGGCGATCGCAGCCCCGGTTCTTTTTCCATAAACGACGCATTCGAGCAACGAGTTACTACCCAGACGATTGGCACCGTGGACGGAAACACAGGAAGTCTCTCCAGCAGCAAAGAAGCCCTCAACGAAGCCTTGACTGCCACTGCGGACTTGTCCATCGGTGTTAACGGGGATACCACCCATGCAATAGTGAATTGTGGGACGGACTGGCATCGGTTGAGTTACGGCATCAACACCGACAAGACGGTGTGCTTCTTCCCAACAAAAAGGGACACGACTCATGATTTTTTCCTTGCCCATGTGCCGCAAGTCGAGATAGACAAACGAACCCCCGGCAGTACCATCCTGATGAACCCCACGACCGGCACGAATTTCATAGGCGATCGCTCTGGATGTAATATCCCGTGGTGCCAATTCCATCCGACTGGGGGCATAGTTCGCCATAAAGCGATCGCCTTCACTATTAATCAAATACGCCCCTTCTCCCCGCACCGCTTCGGAAATTAACACCCCTACCGGATACAATCCTGTTGGGTGAAATTGCACAAATTCCATATCTTCCAACGGCAACCCAGCCAGAGCAGTCATTGCCAGACCATCACCGCAGGAAGCATAATCATTGGAGGTGGTGTTATAAACGCGACCATAGCCCCCAGTCGCAAACATCACGGCCTTGGCCCGCACTACCTCGATTTGCCCATCCTCAATGCGGAACATTACCAAACCCTTAGCCTGACCCTCTTCTAAAATCAGGCGCATCACATACCATTCTTCATAAATTTGCACGCCAAACCGACGCAGGTTGTTCACCAATTCATGCAAAATAGCGTGACCTGTTTTATCAGCAGCGTAGCAGGTACGGTTGTGGGAATGACCGCCAAAAGCCCGCTGGGCAATCCGACCATCTGGTAGGCGAGAAAACAACACGCCCATATGTTCTAGGTCAATCACCACATCTGGAGCTTCGCGGGTGAGAATTTCCACAGCATCTTGGTCTGCCAAATAGTCAGAACCCTTGACAGTATCAAAAGCATGTGCTTCCCAACTGTCAGCCTCATCAACATTTCTGAGCGACGCTGCCATCCCACCTTGTGCCGCTACTGAGTGGGAACGAATGGGGTGAGTTTTTGCCACCACAGCCACATTCAACTTGGGATTTTTTCGGGCAATTTCCACTGCAGCACGGCATCCCGCCAATCCACCACCGACAATAATTACATCATGTTCCAGCATAATTTGGCCCTGTGGACATACCAAAGCGAAAAGAAGTAGAGACTTCTGGTTGTTTATATAAGTTACCCATAAAAAAAATCCCTGCCAATAGCAGGGAGCGGGATGGACAAGATGGGAGGATAAGGATATGGAGAATTCATAATACCGATTCTGTATGAAGCCCCTGACCCTATTCATGTCTTGCTCTACGTTGCTTGCTTCCCCAAAGGGGTACAGAGCTACACCTGCGTGGGCTAATTAGACGCATCTTCATAATATTTGGTATAACCCTAACTCCTAACTCTACGGCTGTTAAAATAACTCAAGAACTAGTGTAAAATACCTAATCTTTACTCTTACCTTCGCAAACGTTACTTCGCGGTTAAAAAAAAAGATATATTTAACCACGATAGGCGCTTCGCCTTCCCGGAGGGTAGTAACGAAGAACGCGAAGAAAAAACCATTTTATAGCCTACACTTTAACAGCCGTACTCCGCTCCTCCGCTCCTCCTAACTCCTTCAACTAGTTGCTTGCACCGGCTGTTGCTGAGATACATTACCGGGGATTGGTTCCATCTTGGTACCTGGTTCCACAGCAGTCAATTCGATATGATTTAACAAGGTGGTCACAAAGGCAAAAAGCAAGAAAGGTAGGGATAGCAAGACGACAAGTCCGACTGTGGCTAAAGCATAAACAGGTCGTTTGGCACCCATTAATGCTAAAGCTGCGGCTAGACTTATGGTAATTGTAATTAACCAAGCCATTATTTGACCGTATATATCACCAAAAGTCAGGGTACAAACAAACCGATACTTTTGCATATTAATCATTATGATTTGCCTCAATCTCCTTAGCTACTACCTTATGTCATTGTTTGGTTTTTAGACAATTTCTAAATATTTTTGAACCTTTTGTAATATCACTTCACAATTATGATAATTTTTTTTTTGATTTGACGAATTTTTCAGATAAAATCAGTCATTAGATAGTTGTTAAAGAAATTAGAACTTAATCATAATAATTAAATCTTTCTAAAATTATCTTTTGCCTCAAGTGAGTTTTCCTAGTACACAGCGCCGGAAATAAAGCTTCCATCTAAAATGGCTGAAAAGTCCCATAAAATCATCTTTATTTCTTTTGTCTTTTTATTTTTTACTTTTGCCTTCTTGTACTAGTTTCTCAAGAGTTTTCGGAATGATTAAGAAAAGAAGAAAACCTAGACTAAGTAGGTGGGCATAATAAAACCAAACTATGTAAAGATAAATATATGCGGAGAATGCATCTACCGAGGTGATTTATATGGGCGCTCGTTTAAGGCTATTTTTAACTCGTGAGCAAGACGAATCCCTATTAAAACTAAGAACAGCTGATGTACCACAGAAAGTAAAAGACCGAGCGGAAATAATCAGGCTAAACGCTCATGGCTGGTAGGTAGGTGGGTGGGAAAAATCATGGTTGGGGTTAGGGAGTAGCAGAAAGAGTTTTGGGTATTTTACCTCAGCGTTACGTACTTCGCTTTTTTAATGCCTACCTACTTAACAACTAAATCTAGATAAAATAGAAACAAATTAACTGATGGGGTAAAAAATGGTAACCCAACTGAGTAGACCGAAATCGTTCGCTCGAATGGTAATATCTTGGGAAGCGTTACCCGATGATTTTAGGTTAGAGGACGACCCGGTGGAGAATACAGGTCAGCCGCTATTGGCTGGAGCTTTGCGTGAAAGCTTAGAAATTGTTGGATTTATCCAGCCTCAAATGCTGATAGCCTCAAATTTTGGTCTTTGTGCAACTTTAGACGGTGAATTTACAGCGAAAGCACCTGATTGGGTTTATGTCGATAGCGTCAATCAGATTTTAAGCAACCGCAGAAGCTATACACCCAATTTAGAAGGTAATATACCAGCGGTTGTAATAGAATTTTTGTCGGAAACTCAAGGTGAAGAATATTCCGCAAAACCAAGCTATCCACCGGGAAAATGGTTTTTTTACGAGCAAATATTACAGGTTCCCGTTTATATAATTTTTGACCCAGATGGGGGATTAGTAGAATTTTATAATCTTGAAAACGGACACTACAAACTACAATTACCTGACGAAAATGGTCGGCATTGGATTGAGTCAATGGGTTTATTTTTAGGAACTTGGCAAGGAGAAAAAGAAGCACGAAATGGTTATTGGTTGCGTTGGTGGGATGCTGCGGGTAATTTATTACTGTGGGCAGTTGAAAGAGTTGAGTTGGAACGTCAACGTGCCGAACAAGAAAGTCAGCGTGCCGAACAAGAACGTCAGCAGAAAGAACGACTAATTGCCTACTTGCAATCTCAAGGTATCGACCCAAATAATTTACCTGCAACTTGACACTCCCCTGGTAGTCAGCCGAGGGGATTCTACCGCTGGCAGGAAATCGATGTTAATTTTACTGAATTTTTATAACCTTTTGTACTTTTAGCTAAAACGACTTGGTTATATCACCGCTGATGATATACATTTCATTGCCAATTATCGCTTTAATATTCTTAATGCGACAAATTTTAATTAGTTCGATTGCAATATACATCACACCGTGGCCGATGAGTGCGATCCGTTTTCTACGAAAGCGCGATGTGGTTAAGCTAAAATAAAGGCAGTCCAATCAAAGATGACACAAAAGATGACACAATATTAACCTAAAGTAACAGTGAAATTTTCTATCAAAGGTATAAGCGACAAATAAGCGATTATTTGTAACGATGACGGTGAAGGTATAAAGTGTAATTCATGGAAATACAAACACCAGACTGGGTTAAACACGCTGTTTTCTACCAAATTTTTCCAGACCGCTTTGCCAAAAGCAAACAGGAACGCAAGCGGTTACACGTAAATGCACCCTGGGAAGATTGGGAAGCGATGCCGACACTCCAAGGTTATAAGGGAGGAGATTTGTGGGGCATTCTCGAACAGTTAGACTATATACAGAGTTTGGGAATTAATGCAATTTACTTTACGCCGATTTTTCAATCAGCTAGCAATCACCGCTATCATACCCACGATTATTATCAAGTTGACCCAATGTTGGGGGGAAATCAGGCTTTTCGGGATTTGCTAGATGGGGCGCATGAACGCAATATTAAAGTAGTTCTGGATGGGGTGTTTAACCACTCCAGTCGGGGATTTTTCTTTTTTCACGATGTTTTAGAAAATGGATCCTATTCGCCTTGGTTAAATTGGTTTAAAATAGAGGGTTGGCCACTTTCTGCTTACAATGGAGACTTCCCTGCGAATTATGAAGGTTGGGGTGGAAATCGTGCTTTGCCAGTGTTTAATCACGATAACCCAGAAGTGCGGGAATATATTATGGAAATCGCCGAATATTGGATTAAATTCGGCGTTGATGGTTGGCGATTGGATGTACCATTTGAAATTAGAACTCCTGGTTTTTGGCAAGAATTTCGCACTCGTGTTAAGGCTGTAAATCCCGAGGCTTATATTGTTGGAGAAGTATGGGGAGATTCCCGTGAGTGGTTGGATGGGACTCAATTTGATGGAGTGATGAATTATCTGTTTGCTGGACCAACTATTGCTTTTGCTGCAGGCGATCGCGTAGTCTTGGAACAGGTGCAAAGCCGGGACTACAAACCTTATCCACCCTTATTTGCTGCGGAGTACGGTCAAAAAATTCAGGAATTACTACAACTCTATCCTTGGGAAATTCAACTTACACAGTTAAATTTACTGGCTTCTCACGATACTGCTCGGTTAATGACGATTGCGGGAGAAGATATTCCCAGTATCGAATTATCAACTCTACTTCTACTAACCTTTCCTGGTGCCCCCAGCATCTATTATGGTGATGAAGTAGGTTTACCCGGTGCGATTGACCCAGACTCCCGTCGTGGTTTCCCTCTAGAAGCAAATTGGGATACAGAAATTCTCAATACTCACCGTCAATTAATTACCTTGCGTCACACTTATCCATGTCTGCGGACTGGTGATTATCAAGTATTGTATGCCCAAGGAGAAATTTACATATTTGCCCGAACTTTGGGAAGTGAGGAATTAATTATTGCAGTTAATGCCGGTACCGCTGAGGCAAAGGCGAGTTTAAATGCAGGGAAATTACAAACACAACCGAGTAAGATTTTATATGGTACTGCTTCTGTTGAGTGGAATGGTGATGGAGAAAGTAAGCAATTAACTTTAAATCTCCCCCCACGGACTGGTTGCATTTTGGGTGTAGGTTAAATACCAACTTGGTGTTCGAGCTAGGCTAAGGCTTGATTTACCATTACCGCCGAATGTTTTATCCTCTACTTATACCATTTCTGTATGAAGATGCAATTTCCTTGCCCACGCAGGTGGGCTTTGTACCCCTTCGGGGAAGCAAGCAACGCACAACGCCCCACCCTTCTAGGGTGTGGGGAAATTTATCAAACCTTGAACCAGGTTCACCAGAAGATTTACCCAAAATAATGCACTGGCTGAACTGGTATACAGCGATGTGCTTTAATCGGATGTTGAATCGAACGGGACATTTTTGGGAAAAAAGATATCACAGTTCGGGATTTGAAACGAGTGATTATCGACGGGCTTTAAACACGCTTCGGTATATTCACGCTAATCCCAAAGCCGCAGGAATGCAACAGGGATTTTTCTACGATTTTAGCAACTATGGGACTCATTTGAATCTATGGTTTAACAAAATGGCATCCTGCTTTTTTATCTTTAGGGAAAAGTTTAGAAGAATGTGCGGCAAGGTATCGGGGATTTTGCAAAAAATATAAACCCAAGCCGAAGCCAGAGAGAAGTTATCACTGGGGAAGTAAATTATTACCAAAGGTCGTGAAGGATAAAAAGAAAAATAAGGCTTCTCCCGGACAAATGAGGCTACCTTCGGACGATTGGGAAGTTGCTGATTCAGAAGTGCGTGAAGTGGCAGAACAGTTTGTGACAGCTAATTGCTATGACCCTAAAATAGCGGCACAGTTATTCCAATAATTTTTTTTTGCGTATGACCAGTGCCAGATATCGAAATCGCCAAATGCTTATGAATTCGTAGAAAATCTTTCAGACATAAATCTTTACAAAAGGCTGGGACGCTTATATGCTACAGTTTACAAATCGCAGCGCGAGAAAAGAAGTAACCTCTCTACCCCTTACCGTTCCCCCACCAACCACACCGAGAACCATTCCCTCTCCCGGTATACCCGGTATCCCCCCCACTCTGCTGTATGCCGGTATCCCACCCCTTATCTTCGATCTGTATGGGTCTTTTTTTATTCGATCTATTAACTCTTCGTATCTCACGTATTCTCCACTACTGCTCGGCTGTTCATTGTACCACCCGACAGCACTAGCGAAGCGCAAGTAATTATTTATATCGTTGTCATTCCAATCTTCTACTTTAATACCCAGTCTATTTCCTGTATCAACCCAAATTTTCTTTTGCACGCTGAAACCAAAATTACCTTTTGAGTTTTGCACCCAATAATTATCAATTTGTTTAAGAACAGGACAGGAAAAATTCTCTATTTGTGTGTAATCGAGGTAACCTTCTTTTTCTCTATTAGCAATAAAAAGCATCATCTCCCAAGTTCTTTCGTCAGCTTGTTGCCATTGTTTCCCTTTCAAAAAATATTCCAATTCAGCAAAAAAGTGCTGTTTGAGAGATTCCAAAACCTCTTGTCTGAAATTTTCTTGATTCTTATTAATCAGTAACTTAAGTAGTCCTCGATGGACTGATTCAATGTTTTTAGCAGTGATAATTTGATCCTTTTTAAAGGGGTTGGTTTGGTTCGGGTGAGTTTTAATAATTTTATATGCTTCTTCATAAGCTTCTATTGCTTTTGTTTTATCTTTTTCATCAAATAAATTTCCTTCAGTCTTCTTAGCCAAAACTTTAATTTGCAGTTCTTGCTCGGAAGTAATATTATTTCCTTTGTCTGGTAAATTATTCAAACTTTCTGTGATATTTTTTTGTGCTTCATCTGGCTTTTTAAGTTGCTGATATGCTTGCGATATAGAAGCCAATAACAAGGATTGTTTGAGGTTGTGGTCATTCACTCTAAAGGATAAACCAGCCTGTCTTAAAGCTTGGTCTGATTCAGATGTCAGATTTTTATTTCGTAAGTCTCCGGCTAGTTGAGATAGTTTTTGAACAGTTTTAATTTCATTCTCTATCGAAGCAAGCTGATTTACTTGTCTTACTGCAAATACCCCTAAAATTCCAGCAACAAATAAAGCTAAGAATACAATAGTAGAGCCTTTTCTAATCTGCCGTTTAGCTTTAATATTCGCTTCAGTTAATAATAAGTTTCTCTGTTCCGCTGCTTCCCTATCTTTTCTCTCCCTCTCGAACTGCGCTTCTTTTTCCCTCGCAACAATTTCCTCTTGAATTTCCTTCTCTCGACTAGCAGCTAAAAACTGTTTATCTTGATAAGTTAAATTCTTATCCTTCCCCCATTCCTCCGCACCTTTCAACGCATTTCCCCGCAAAAGCCGAGACTCATCAATACACCCAGAAGCAACCCAAGCTTTAAAAGTTTCCGAATAGGGACGCAATTTTTTTAATTCAGCTTCAACCCAATTTTGATTAAAAACTTCTTGATAAATTGGATTATAAACCCTTAATTTATCCTGCTGTTTACCAACTAAGCCCGATAATAATAACTCGCTTTGTTCTGCACTATCATTATTTAGCACATCTCCATTAGAATGAATTTGCTGATATAAATCTAATAAATATCCAGCCTGTTCTTCATCCCGTAAAACTCTGGCTCGAATAGTGCGTAAATGCTCCGGTTCATCTTGCAATTCCCAATTTTCAATTATCCTTGCTCTCGCTACCCGTTCAACAGAACGAGGATTATCCTTCTCTGACTCTTCCACCATAAACTGACACAATTTCTGCGTCAAAAATGGTTGTCCCCCCGTCCAATTTAATATCTCTTGCATCACCCCTTGGGAATCTGGAAATTTCCCCTCCAAACCCTTCCTTAAAACTCCTACTTCATGCAATTGAAAACCTTTGAGATTAATTGCTTTTCCAATATTAAAAGGTGTGCGTTGCTTATCTTTAATTAAATTACTCGGTGAAGCTACCCCCAATAAACAAAAAGTGAGACGATTATAATCTGAATTATCAACCCGTTGATTGTGACAAGCACGAATTAAAGCGAAGAAGTCATCTGTGGAAACTTTTAGACTGAGAACACTATCAATTTCATCAATAAAAATAACAATATTTTCTTTAACTTCAACTAACAAAACTTCTTCAATAAACTTCCGAAATCTTGTTACTTCTGAGTGTAATTGATTCTTGACCCACCACTTTGGTAAATCTACATCTAAATCAAAACTTTCAATTAAATTATCAATCAAATCCACATACCACTGTTCGGGTGTGACATTTTGCACACCACCGGCAGATAAATCAATTGCAGCACATTCGACCCCAGCATCTCGCAACCGTCGCATAGTACGCACCCGGATGCTAGATTTTCCCGATTGTCTGGAGTTTAAAACATAACAAAACGTCCCTGCTGTCAGTGACTCATATAACTCTTTATCAGCTTCCCGTGTGACATAGGTACTGGCATTTTCTGGTAGACTTCCGGAAAATCTGTATTCGTTAAACATGATTTACCCCAAACGCTCAGAAAAATAAAATTCTTGTAGGGTGCGTGATTGATGAATGTCCGTAAGCAACTTGTTCGGTGCGGCGTTATGATAAAGCAAGCAGCGATACATACTCGTCTTCATAAAATAATTTGATAACGTCAACATCTCGACGCAGCAAATTTTCAACCTGCGATGTCGAGCAGTTTCCAAGCCGTAGCCAAACAACCTTCGGCGGATTCCCAAACACCAAGCTGAGGTCGTGCATATCCGCGTCTTTCGAGACAATCATGAAGCTATTATCTTTAGCATAGTCCCAGACCAATGGGTCGTCAGTTGCTTTCATACCGACATCTCGGACGTGAACCGAACCTGGAAAAAGGTCAGCCAAAAGACGCGGCAACTTGGGAGACAAGTTTTCGTCAAAAAGTAATTTCATGCGGGCATTGGAGCAGTCATCAACCGACGCTCACGGTCAGCGGCATAGGCAATACAGGCTTTTAAATCTTCCCGTGTCAGATCGGGAAAGTCATCAAGTATTTCTGCTTCGGTCATCTCGGAAGCTAAATACTCAAGCACTTCATAAACCGTAATTCGCAAGCCGCGCACACAAGGCTTGCCACCGCGTTTATTTGGCTCAATCGTGATGTAATTTCGATAGTTCATAGTTAAAATTATCAGCTACTAAAAGTTTAAAAGCAAGCAACAAAGATTTCTGCAGAAATTTTACATATTTTAGAGAAGGGTATCCTCTTATCAACTCCATCAGAGTATTATTACTAAGTATTTACTAGCTATATGTAACTGGATGTCCATAATTCATGGCATTGACTTCTAGAGTATCATCACGTTGTAAAAATTTATCGAATAATTCAAAAAATCTATCTAATGCATCACTTTCATCTTCCGAGTAAAACAAAATAATTCGACTCCAAGATTGTGTATCAACCTGATTAAATCGTTGTTCTATCCACTCTTGAAACTCTTCAAATTCTCGTTCTTGCTTTGTTACTTCTATTCCCAACTCACGACGAGAAAATGTGTATCCATCCAAAAATACTTGTAGATGACTCAAAGAACGTTTCCCTAAATACAAAGCAGGTCTTTGTTTAATTTTTTGTAATAGATCGTAAAAATTAGACATACTCAACCTCAAAGTAGGAGCGCAAAACTTCTCTAAAATTCAACCTCTGTCACCTCAAATCCACCACCTAAATCCACTGCTAGACAATGCAAATTTGTCATCCACGTTTCTCTAGAAATGCCTTCATGGTGAATATTATCAAAAACAATCTCTTGCCCTGCAATTTCAATCACGATTCCCTCATGGCGACCATTTGTAGCAATATTACGTTGAAGACCATCATGGTAAATATTGCCATACTTTCCTTTGGCTTTTCCTGTATACAGTTTAATATGTTTTCCTCTGATTCCTCTTTGAGTTAAAAATTCTGTCAGAGCCTCGGCGCAATCGACACACTCAAATAATTGGAAACGACTTGCTATTTGCGTAATTTGTTGACGAAGCTCCATCTTTTTTATAAATCCTTGTTGCTCCACCTGACTGCTTAATAATACAATGGTAGAGCGCGTAAGACATAAGCCGCTAAACTAACAAGAGGTTGTACCAATGCGACCGTTTGGGTATGAGTGTAGCGCGATCGCTTTTTGCAAATATAAAATTGCGTTTATACGCCCTTGGCGTTAAGCTCCGCTTATCACGCAACCTAGTGTTCTACCTTCGTGAACGATTACGATACTTTTGAACTAATGCCCTCGAAATCACACCAAACGCTCAGAAAAATACTGACGATATAAATCACAGCTAGGAACGCAATCATTACCTGAAAGTTTCACTAACCCCAAACTATGCAGCTTAAATGCAACTTCAGCATCAAGTCGCACAGGAGCATTCGACCTTACCACTTTTTTATACCCTATCTCTAGCTGAGAATTATGTTGTAAATGCCACAATTGTTGTCGCAGATTGTCCCTAAATATTCCCTCTTCTGTTGGTGCAAGGGTAAACAATTGCTCTAAGTTAATTTGCTGATTTTTGAGGTTAACAAATGCTTGTTGTAGTAAATAAGGGTGTCCTCCTATCAACTCCATTAACCTAATTAAACCTTGCTCGCCCAATTGTTTATCTAATTCATACTCAGTCGCAAAAGCTTTTACCTGTTGCGGGTTAAATTCAGGTAATTCAATTGGTATACCAACATTGAAGGGTGAGTGATTGCTATCCAAAGCAGGATAAATTTCAGTCGAATGAACCACCACTAACCGCAGTTTCTTCCAAATATTAGCAACCCTGTCTCCTCCTTTAGCATTTTCATACCAACCCCGCAAGAGTAAGCAAAATTGAGAGAAAATATCTGGATATTGAAACAATCGCTCAAAATTATCTATTGCCAAAACTAGGTGACTTTCAGTAACTGATAATAAACGCTTTTGAAAGTAACGAGTACAATTTTTATTTACACCATATATGTCTTGCCAAGTTTCATTAACTTGGGGTTCAATGTCTAAGCTATCAGAAACATCAACACATACCCACTGTAAGAAGCTTTTCAAATTATCCAGAATCGAGTTTTCGGCTTGCTGCAAATCTAATTTTACTGTCTGATAACCCTGCTCTCTAGCATATGACAGCAAATTCTCCAAAAGCCAGGTTTTACCCATTTTCTGCGGAGCTTTGATACGAATCAGCGCTCCTGGTTGTAAAATCTCTTGGTAGCATTTTATTTCAATTGGGGGTCTTTCAATATATATATTCGGGGATAATTCTGAAGTATATTTTTTAGATATATCCTGCGATTTAAAATTTTGAAATGGAATTAGCTCTGGAATTAAATGTTGTTTAATTCCAGCCATCAAAATAGCATTACAACCTAATTTATAAGCAAAATCATAACCTTCACCTGCTCCCAGTCCATCATAAAAACCCACAGCAAATTCAATTGCAGCTTTATCTTGAATTGCCTGACTCATCCCCACTACATAATTAATATGTCGGGCAATTTCCGCTGCTTGATATTTGGAATGGCAAGCATTGAGGACAACACACTCGACTTGATTAGCAAATAATTCAAATAAACCAGCTAAAGCTTCTGTATCAACAAGTTTTATTGCACCCGTTTCATCTTCAAATACCAAACCTTCTTCCGCAGAACCATGCCCAGAAAAGTGGATGATATGTGGTTTATATGTCAAAATAGCTCTACGTATATCTCTGGGACGTATAGCTTCTGCTGTACTAATTGAAAATAGGTCACGGTTCTCTGACAGTCTTAACCCTTCCTTAATATCGCGCATTTCTTCACTTAGACGCAGTTGGCTGGTGCCTTTAGGATTTGCTGATAAAAGTAAGATATTCCGAGTTTGTGTATGATATGTGCTCATTAGAAAGCTAAATTTTTAAAGAGCAACAGCGCTATTAGGGAGCGACTCCTGGGGAGGGGAGCTACGAAATGGCCTTAATTATATATCTCACACCTTTGGGGTAAGATTCCTGAAATATTTTTAAAAGTATTAGATATTACTGGCTGGAGCGTTTGCGGTGCCTGTCGGAGGTTGATATCTTGCGCTTGGGAAATAAATGTAAAAAGAATTACTACTTTCCTCTAAGCAAGTTGATTAACTTCCCTAGCCGCCAGGGACTATAAGTCCTTTTTTAAGAGCATAATTCCATTAAAATTGACTTGAAATAATGGTTTAATTTTCTTGTAATTTGAATAACTTGTCAAATTATAAATATGTGGTTTATACGCAAAATTCCAGATATCAGTAACTTAATCCCAATCTCAGCATCCGTACTGGGGATTGTTTTGCTTGTTGTTTGGTTTTGGTGGCTTAACGTTACTAACCACGAGCGATCGCTACTTCCAAAGATATCTCCGTTTGCAGATAAGGTTATGATAATTTAGAAAGGCATAATAACTCTGCGTTCAAATACTCCAAGTTGTGAAAACAGATAGCGTATTTTATCGCCTATTTCAAGAATTCCCCAACATATTCTTTGAACTAATTGGCAATTCTCCGGAAACTGCCACAGGGTATCAATTTTCATCAGTTGAAATCAAGCAAACAGCTTTCCGAATAGATGGTGTATTTCTCCCAGAAACAGAGGAAAAGCCAATTTATTTTCTCGAAGTCCAATTTCAAGCAGACCCAGAAATTTACTCCCGGCTGTTTACAGAAGCTCATTTATACCTGCGTCAAAACCAACCAGAAAATGATTGGTTAGCTGTGGTTATCTATCCAACTCGCAGTATCGACACCGCAAAAACCAAACATTACCGGGAGTCTTTTGCTTCAGGAAGAGTCACTCGCATTTATTTAAATGAGTTAGGGAAAAATGCATCTCTACCCATTGGCATTGCTACGATCAAATTAGTGATCGAAAATGAAGACAAGGCAATACAGGAAGCCAGGGAGTTAATTACTAGAACCAGACAGGAAGTTTATTCAGTACGACAACAGCAACAATTGTTACAATTAATCTAGACGATTTTGGTTTATAAATTTCCCAGCATGGATATCGAGGAGATACAGGAAATGTTTGGATTAAGCGACTTGAAGCAAACACGAGTATATCAGCAAGCTTTTGCAGAAGGCGAACAGAAAGGAGAACAGAAAGGAGAACAGAAAGGAAAGTTACTCGCTGTACCACCAATGCTAGCTGCTGGGGTGACGGTAGAACAGATAGCACAGGCTTTAGGTTTAACTGTGGACGAGGTAAGGCAAGCTGCACAACAACAGCGTTCAAAATAAATCCCTATTGAGATTACATAAAATAATGTGGTAGGCATTACCCACCACATTATTTTATGTAATCTCATAGTTGAGACTTGCCTTAAAAATGCATGCTCACTCTGATTACTTTAATATCTAGCCCAATGAACCACCAGCTTTACTGAGCAGAGAGCCTAACTCTTCTACTTGAGCATTTCCAGCACCAGCAGATGAAGTCTTTTGACCAACACTGGTTAACAACTGACTCAAAGACTCTGGAGTTGCAGTACCATTCAGAAGGGCTGATTTGAGTTGACCAAGCGCACTCGCGATTTCTGGTGCTGCATCCTTAAGATCGTTCTCCCAGCTTTCAATATTTTTTACTGCTGCTTCGGGTGGAATCGAAGTTAAACCACTCTTTAGTGCTGAGATAGTTGCATTTAAATCGGCTGCCATTAGTAGACCCTCGAATAGTTTAGTTGCTCTGTCTGCTCTTGTTAAGAGTTACATAGTATTCACAAAACAAATTACTACTTCATCTGCTTTAATCTTTTCACAAACAGTGTGTCACGTAATAAGTACACCTTTCATCTCAAGACAAGGCTTTATTAGTAGTATCTGCAATGTTTACTATGAAGTTTCGTTACAAGCACTACTAAATGTTATTAAGTTAAAACAAATAATTCCATATATACTTCGATAGAGATTAAAGTATTCCTCAATACAATTTCACTTAAAATCTCTTACTAAAGATACAGCTTTGAGGGTTGGGTAATCAATCGGCATTAATCTCAACTATTTTATCCGTTACATTTACGTGCAAGGGATGTTGTAATCGAGATATTAGGTTAAGAATAGGTTATTATTACATTAATAATATTTCAAGTTTATTTGCATTATATTCCTCGGATTTTAGTGGCGAAAAAGCAACTAAATATAATTTTTAATTATAAAATTTTATCTATCCTATGCAGGGCTTTAATACCCCGACAAGAAAGAGGTCGCCCGTTTTGAGTTGGGGTATTAAAGCCCATATATAAACTTCTTCCTTCTTCCTTCATTATGCAGACACCCATTTCGGGTGCCTCCAGTAAAGAAATTAAGAATTTACTAGCCAGGAAGTATTGCGGGCATCAAAACGGAGTCGATAACATGAATCACACCATTATCGGTAAGAATGTCAGTTTTGAGGACATTCGCGTTGTTCACTTGAACTTTGCCATTATCTGAAGCGATCGCCAGAATAGAACCTTCAAACGTCGGTGCTTCATGAATTTGCGCCAAATCATCAGACCTGACATCCCCAAACGCTACATGATATGTGAGAATTTGCTTAAGTTTAGGGATATCTTGCAATAAAGAATCTAAAGTTCCCTCTGGCAATTTGGCAAAGGCATCATCTGTAGGTGCAAAGATAGTATAAGGACCAGGACTTTTGAGAACATTTAATAATTCTGCAGCTTCGACAGCCTTCAAAAGAGTTTTGAAATTTCCAGCATTTACAGCAGTTTCAACAAGGTCAGACATAAAGTTGATTACTTAATTCAGATAGTCTTACAAAATACTTATAAAGTCATAAACGGTTATCAACCTCTATCAATAGAGAGGTTGCTTTGAGGAGTTTGGAGTTAGGAGTGGGGAGTATAGGAGTAATTTAGGAGTTAGACCCTGAACTTGTCAGTACTGCTAAACTGGTGAATAACCTCAAGAACCAGTGATTATGCTCAAGCGTTCTAAGTTCGAGACAACTCAGTCTCAAATCATGCACCGTGCAGAAGATTTGATTAGTGCAGCTTCAAATCGCTATCGCATTACGGTTCAAGTAGCAAATCGTGCCAAGCGTCGGCGTTATGAAGACTTTGACAATGCAGACGATGTGTTGATGAAGCCAGTACTCAGGGCAATTATCGAGATGTCCGATGAATTGACTCAGCCAGAAATTATTGGCGAATTATAGGCGATCTTAAGGTAGAATGAGCAAAAAATTATCGTTCATTCAACCGTTTGCCAAACCAAGACTCACACTCATTGCCTTCATGGTAGTGGGTGTAATTATGCTTGGTTCCGGTGCGGGTGAATTAAAGCACACAAGTTTAATAGGTATCCAACCTGTCGTAGCTCAAAGGATAACCCCCAGCGACGTTTGGCAGCAGATTTATCAGCAACTGCCCGACTTTCCACGAGAAAATCAGTACATTAGCAAACAAACTGGGAAAGCTGCCGATACTAACACTTTAGTGAGTCGTCTGATACGGTATCACGTTTACGTCAAAGGGCGTGCGCCAAATTATCGCCTAGATTGGAAGCTGACTTTGGCTGACTACTTGGGTGCAAATGAAGTGATTTATGACGCATCCTATCCAGGTAATGATAGCTTGCAGCAAAACCCTCTAGAAGGCGATCGCGCAGCAATTGCCAAACTCACCCGCAAACAGCGAGAAGGTCTGGTACAAGCTCTAGTGAATGTTTTTAGTCCACAGAAATAGGGTGCAGGGAGCAGGGAGATTTCTCACTCCTAACTCCTAACTCCACATCTTATGGAACGTCTAATTAAAAGTGGAACAGGTTGGCGCATTGGTTGGAACCCGCAAGCAGCGGAATTTAAAGGTTTGGTAGGTACAGATGATTGGGCTGTGGAGTTAACCGAAGCGGAGTTGAATGATTTTTGTCGGCTTTTGAAGCAATTAGCAGACACTATGAAGCAACTTGCGGCTGAATTGATGGATGAGGAAAAAATTGCATGCGAAGTTGAAAGCAATTTAGTTTGGATGGAAGCTGAAGGTTATCCTCATACTTGGTGTTTGCGCTTTATCCTGAATACAGGGCGTTGTGTAGAAGGTCAATTGGATGCTGCTGCTGTTGGCGGTTTGCTGCAAGCTGCCGACACGTTGAAAGTTTTTTGAATAAAAGTTGTATTAGATGGTTTACCTGCTATAATATCTAAGTTGACCGATTAGACTTTAGGAATAGAAAATCCCCACATCTAAAATCCAAAGAATCTAGCAAAATCGGTTTGACTACGGGGCGTAGCGCAGCTTGGTAGCGCGCCACTTTGGGGTAGTGGAGGTCTTGGGTTCAAATCCCAACGTTCCGATTTAATAAAAAACCTTTCTCCCACTGGCTTCTCCGTTCATGGACTGGAACTCGCATAAGCGAAGCCATAGGTATTCGTTGGAGTGACATCACTGACGATTGTTCCGAGATTTGGATAGGGTCATCGCTCTGACGGGGCGATCGCTTGTAGTCGTTCCAGGATTTGTTTCCACACCAGCGCTTTTTGCCATCGATAAAACCGCGTTGCAATACTCTCCCACTTTCCATAACGTTCCGGCATATCCCTCCACGGTGCCCCTGTTCTGAGTATCCAGAGAATGCCATTCACGACTGTGCGATGGTCATTATTTGGTTTACCTGTTCTGGGTTTTTGAGGTGGAAGTAACGATTTTAACCTCTCCCACTGTTCGTTGCTTAAGTCTCCTCGATTCATCAAAACACCCCATATGCGATCGCCTATTTTTTAGGATACAACGAGTTTGAAAACACGCCCTAGGTCCTGAAGATTGGAACGATGATTGGTGGCAAGAAACCTGAGGATTGTTCAGAGATTTGGATAGGGTCATCGTTATCGCGGGGCGAGCCGTTCTACTCATACCTCTAAGTTTTAGATTTTGGATTGCTTCTATAAGCCCCGTAGAGCGCAAGCGAGGAGTGACCGTTGGGGGTGGGGTTTTGGATATGAGGTTCACTTAATACTTAACTATCTAAATAATAGATAAGCATTTGCTTAAATGTTAACCAAAATTTTCAAATTTCTTTGACAAATAAAAGTAGACACGACAATATTACTGATTATATAATTTTCATGATTTGTGGTTATTTCTAAGTAATATTACGTAAACAACGAAATTAAGGTTATGGTAAAAAGTTTTAAGATATTGCCAAGTTTTCTGAGTGCGTTGGCTTTTATAGCTATTTTGACTGCTGCAGGTTCTGTAAAAGCTGCTGACAGCGTTGTCCTGCGTTTTGGACCGTTTGCGGAATCAATTTCTCTTGCCGAACTGAACAAGAGTGCGGAAACGGGAAAATTCCCCTCTGGTTATGAGATGTACGCGAACAAGTTATCTGAAGAACAGCGTCGAATAGTTTTAGGGGCATTGAAAATGAAATTACCTCTAAACGTTGTGACTGTAGACCGATTGCTAAATACGCAAATTGGTAAAGCGATTTTAGATGACATAGCGACGGCGATTCAGCGCAAGGATAATGCTGGGGTGCAAGCCATGAGAGCCGGATTGGTATTGGGTTCTACCGCAGAGCAAGGTCTTTGTGTCCTTTCTTTTATTGCTGCTTATCCTAGCAAACGCCTGGAAATTGATTTACCCCAAGCTTTTAGAGTGGCTCTGAATTTAAACACGAGTTTTTGGCAAACTCAGCGGTTTATGGTGGCAATTTCGCCACAACTTTCTCGCAGAAACCCCAAACTTTCTTTACCTTTTGACCCCAGGAAACCGGGAAACGCTGAAGTAAAAGTATTGAATCTTGCCTTTGATGACCTGCAACGGCAGCGTCAGATTCCTGTTGATGTTTATTCTTCAAGTGCGGCAAGTCCGAATAAACCTGTAATCGTTTTTACTCACGGCTTGGGTTCAGTGCGGACTGAGTTGCGTTATTTGGCAGAGCATCTTGCATCTCATGGTTACGTGGTAGCGGCTTTGGAACATCCTGGTAGTAATGAGACAAATACCAATGCGGCGCTAGGTGGTAAAAATAGACTGCTCAAACCACAAGAATTTTTAGAACGTCCGAGAGATATTAGTTTTGTGTTGGATGAACTCGAAAAGCTCAATAAAACTGTTGATAATTCGTTGCGAGGGAAGCTTGATACAAATAATACGATGGTGATTGGGTATTCTTTCGGTGGAGGAACAGCTTTAAATATTGCGGGTGGGGAGTTGCAGTTGGAAGGTTTGAAACGACGTTGTAAAGATAACTTGGTTGGGTTTAGTTTGGGCGAAACTATCCAGTGCGTTGCTCAAGAATTGCCAGAGAATAAATACCAACTTCGAGATTCGAGAATTAAGCGGGCGATCGCTCTTTCGCCGACAACTTCTTTAATGTTTGGCGACACTGGTTTAACAAAGGTGCAAGTCCCCACTTTAGTGTTAGCAAGTTCCGCTGATAAAACTACCCCAGCGTTAACAGAACAAATTGTTGGCTTTGAAAAAATTCCGTCTCCCAAATGGTTTGTTGGTGTAGTGGGGGGTACTCATCTGAGTGTGAAAGATCCGAGTGCGACAATGGATCAGGTAGGGAAACCAAATACACCTTTTAGTGGTGGTGAAGTAGTAGGGGAGAAAGCCGTTGATGTCCGTCAATATGTGAAGGCTATTTCTTTGGCTTTTGCTGCTCAAATGACAACAGAAGCCAAGGATTATGCTGTATTTCTCACGTCAGATTACGCTCAAGTTGCTTCTACGAAAGCATTTCCCATTCGTTTGGTTACCGAAATTCCACCGAATGCGA
>JAHHGZ010000035.1 GCA_019359595.1 Cyanomargarita calcarea GSE-NOS-MK-12-04C | reverse complement strand
CTTACTGGGTAGACGGACTTTGACATCCGTAGCGAAAATTAAATTGTGGATTGGTTCCTCAAAAAACCAGTTTCTAAATTAGTTTTGTCAGCAGAATCTCAGTGTCTTTAGACCTGAGAGTGTCAACTTCTTTCATCCAACGTCCAAGGACGAGAAGAGTGAAGACTTTCACCGGATTCCAGAAACCTCGATGACCGTTACCATTTTTACTCAATAAACACCTCCTTTTTTGTGATATCTGGGGACATTTAGTCCCCAGATTTATTTTAAACCACTTTTACGTTATAGAATTAACCATTTTTAGCCGCATTGGGTGACTGTTTAGTCGCAATTAAGATGATTCCACCCAAAGCGATCGCATCTAATAATTGACCTGTTGACCCTTCCCCACCGTGGATATAACCCAATGCTTGCGCGATTTCTTTGAGCTTCTCGCCTGTCTTTGGTGCAACTCGTGCGTGAAGATTGGTGCGGTCGAGTTTCTTTCTGCCTGCCATAAATGTTAACCATAATTAGTCAAAACTGGTTTACATAAATTAGGATAACAAATTATTTTGCTTCACGTTGGCTCTACGTGGACCTCGGATTCTTGGTTTGAAATCGAACTGTTTACTCAAAAGTTCCTCCCAAAGTAAAATATTCGCTCACAGACTAAGCACTCACCACATCTAGTTTGCATATTCAAAATTCATGTAACTCTTGTGGGGTGACTGCTTATCAGGAAGGAGGGTGTTATTGCGAGGATCTGACCCATGTTAAAATACAGATTTTTCAAACTGCTGGCGATGGCGGCGATCGCCACGCAAAAAAGCACAAAAACAAGGGAGCTTTTAATTTGCCATATGAGTGCGGGATAAAGTTGGTATGATGAACACGATTATGATGCCAGATGTATGAAGTCTTCCAGTTTAAGCAAGGTATATGTTTCAACGCGGTTTCGCTATCAGGAAGAGGCTGACCCGTTGCAACAGGCGCTACAGGATACCAGCCTTGTGCCACAGGAAGCAGCGGTGTTGCTGGCCGCCGACGAGCAACGCGCCATCCCTGCTATCAGCAAAGATACGCTGTTAATGCAGCATATCCAGCATCAGGTACAGGCGTTGCCATCGTCCCATTATCTGTTGCAGGGCGATAGCCGTCATCTGGAGCAGATCAGAGATGAAAGCGTGCAGTTGGCTGTCACATCGCCACCGTACTGGAATTTAAAGGAATATGTTACAAGTCCCAACCAGCTTGGTGATATTGATGATTATGAGGCGTTTTTGCTGGAACTGGACAGGGTATGGGAACAGGTATGGCGGGTGTTGGTTCCTGGGGGACGGTTGGTAATTGTGGTTGGGGATGTTTGTGTGGCCCGCAGACGGTTTGGCAGACACATGGTGTTTCCCCTGCACGCCAGTATTCAGGAACATTGCCGTCATTTGGGGTTTGATAACCTGGCACCGATTATTTGGTACAAAATCGCCAATGCCTCGCTGGAAGCGGCAGGAAATGGCACGAGTTTTTTGGGCAAGCCCTACGAGCCGGGGGGTGTCATCAAAAACGATATCGAATTTATCTTGATGCAGCGCAAACCAGCAGGTTATCGCAGTCCCACGCTGACCGCACGGGTATTGTCGGTGATACCGGAAACCTTGCATCGGCAGTGGTTCCAACAGATTTGGCAGGATATCAAAGGTGCGTCTACCCGGCAGCACCCTGCGCCCTATCCTCTGGAACTAGCGGAACGGCTGGTGCGGATGTTTTCCTTTGCTGGGGACACGGTACTTGACCCGTTTATGGGGACAGGCACCACCTGTGTCGCCGCCGCAAATTGGGGACGCAACAGTATCGGCATAGATGTTGAGCCAAGCTACCATCAATTGGCGCTAACCCGGATGCAGGAGACCTATGGGCTGCGCGTCGTCCACGGGCAGGCGATGGCAAAGGTGGCAGAATGACCGGGATTGTACCCGTCATACCGCCTCATGTTTTCCAGGAAGCTGTGCGTGGTTTCTGGGATACCCGCATCGCCCAAGCACAAGCCCAGACATTGGCAGGCAAGGTTGACCAAGGCAACCGCAGTGCTGTGACGGGGGGCAAGCAGATGGACGGTTTTATCCTCACCCTGACAGATTTTCTGCTCGCCGCAGGGGTTCCCCAAGACCATATCCACGTAAAGAAAAGTCTGACGGTGATACCAGGGTTCTTTCGCCCAACAAAAATGTATGATTTTTTGGTGGTAGACCCGGCAAAACGCCAACTCAAGGTGGTCATAGAGTTAAAGAGTCAGGTTGGCAGCTTTGGTAACAACTTCAACAATCGGACAGAGGAAGCGATGGGGGCTGCCCTCGACATCTGGACTGCATACCGGGAAGGGGTGTTTGGCGAAGCCCCGCCGCCACCGTGGCTCGGATATCTGTTTGTTTTGGATGATTGTCCTGCCTCGCGCACCCCGGTTATTGTTGCCGAACCACATTTTGCGGTATTGCCAGAGTTCCAGGGGGCGAGCTATGCTAAACGCTACGAACTGTTCTGCCAAAAGATGATACGGGAGCGACATTTCACTGCTGCCTGCTTTTTATTAACTGACCGCGAACAAGCGGCAGAAACCCCGAACTATATGGAACCACGTCCAGACCTGTCGGCAGCCAATTTTTTGCAACAGCTTATCCAGCACGCCCTGTAGGTGTATGCCTAAGCCAGATTAAGAAAAATTCGGGTCTGTTTCTTAAAACAGATGGGAATTTGTAGGCGTGCGGGGGGTAATGCTGTGTACCGCAACTGCACAGTATTGGCGGAGTCACCTTGTTAAGCCCTACGATCGCTCTGTATCAACGGGCAAAGAACAGACTTTTCTCCTAACCAATCTGTGAAGTTATTTTCATCTTGATAATGTCTTGGAGTTCTCATCAGTAAATGCCAAGCATCTTTGACATCTAATAAATTCATCCGTTCGGGATAGTATTCTTTTAATAATTCTTGAACTAGTGGGTAATAGTTAGAATTCATCCCTGGGAAAATATGATGTTCCGTATGATAGGAAAAATTCAGGTGTAACAAATCGAAGATTTTAGGAACTCGAACAGAAAGACTATTAATCAGTGGGTCGTTCACGCTAGTCATCTGACAAATCATGTGATTTGTATAGATATAAAACATCGACCCTGCATATCCAATACCAATAGGTATCAAATAGGCAAATACTATTTTTAGCAAGTTAAATTCTAAATATGCCAAGATACTAAAATGGATGGCGAAAATTACGATATATTCACCTGCAATTCGCCGACGTTCTTTATTACTAATGGTAAAAGCAGCAGGAACATAATTGACAGATTTACTGTTAAATAACAACACAGAGGTCAAATTACGAAAATTATGTACTAACCAAGCTGTTGCCATTCCGACGGTAAATGTTATCGGATTAACTTCCGCAGAAGGTACAAAGAGATTCTGAATCCATTTTCCCCAAGTCTTGGGCTGGCTGGATAAATAATTGCGATCGGGGTCATCAAGGGAATTCGTTTTATTATGATGTTCTCGGTTATGAACTGCTTTCCACAAAGTCGGAGACATCCAAAGAATTGCCAGCCCGATAAAACTAAATGTATAAATTAAGCGGGAATTTCTAATTGCGCTACCATGCATCAGTTCATGGGAGCTAAATAGTAAGACGATGACACTATTACCCATCACCACTGCTAAAGGTAAATAAAGCCATAAAAGATATGTAGACCAACGATCCAGATGAGATGCTATTCCCCATCCTAGAATCAAGATTGCCACATTAATCAAAAGGACAACTAATTTATTTGGGTCGGGGATAAATGCTTCATCTGGCAAGAGAGGACGCAATCTCTTGGCATAATCAGCTTGGCGAATCAACTTTTGTTCGTTGCAAATTGTCATAAATTATTTGATGAATTGAATGATTCAAGGTAAAGAAATCCTAAAATAACGTAGTTGTCAGACACAATCCTATGATATCTAAGGGTGGATAAACAAAGCTTAATTAGAAATAAAAGTACAGCTTTGGGTTCCATGCAATAATACATCCAAAAGTATATACCTTTTGGAGGATAAGTCCTCGCCCATCGAAGGATGTACGGTGATTATTTTTTGCCCTGGCTTGTACGGTACTTGGTCTTGGGCTTTACATCGTAACAGCCTTCCTAATCTTTTAGTATTTTTTAATTGGAGATGAAATGTTGTTTGAAGATGAAATTTCAAAAATACATTGAGACTGAGATGTAATCGCACAAGAACTCAAAAAATCTAGCAACCAAAATCGTCCAATTTTCCGAAACCAACGGTTTTGGGGCCTACCCGCCAGGGACTATAAGTCGAATGGGACGCTTGTTAAGCCCTGAATTAAAATATCCCTTCGGGACGCTGCGCGAACGGGCTAAAAGCTAAAGTTAGCTATGGGCGCTGTACGCCCGGACGCAGGGTAAGCTAACTAAAATAAGAGTTTTAACCCGTTTTAACTGATATCTTGCAGCATTCTCAATTAGCCCTAAATCCCGCCCTGAAATAAATTTCGGGCTAATAGCTTAAGTAAGCTAAAGCTTACTGTATAAATCTTTTAACCCATTTTAATGGGTTTTAGCTTTAAGCCCGTTCGCGCAGCGTCCCGAAGGGATAATTTATTTCTGGGCTAATTGAGAATGCTGCATTCCGGTCAGCCTCTAACGGGCGCGGCCATCGCGGAGCGTAAAATATGAAAATAACACATTTTTTTGTAACCCTTGCTATATATGGATTGTGGAATGTGTTAGTTAGGAGTTAAAACGGGTTTAAGCTTTAAGCCCGTTCGCGCAGGGTCCCGAAGGGATAATTTATTTCAGGGCTAAAAATAGCCTAACAAGCGTGCCATTCGACTATAAGTCCCTGACGAGTCGCATAAGTCCATTTAAATGGACTAAAAATAAATACAAAATTATAAATCTGTGGTTTATACGCAAGCTGCTAGATAGGAGTTGAGAAACCCAATTCTGAGGCTTTTGATTCTCGCAATCTCCCCATTTCCCTATCATCTTATCTCCTCTGTCGTTGTTGTTTAATCCAACCACCCAGTTCGTTATCATTTTCATCTAAACCTCCAGGAGACTCCCACCAACTTCTGGTAGTTGGCTAAAATTTTCAGAGCCACTTGACTTGACATTTTTAGTGACTACCTGCATAATAGGGTGTCTCGTGTTAAAATTAAAAAATATCGATTGCCTTCGGCAAAGAGCTAAGGGAAAAAGAAAAAGCGAAGAGAGCAAAAGCGCAATAGGGTAAAGAATTATTAAATCCTCGCAAAAGAAACTACAACCCGAAAGCCGTTGTAGTTGAACCTGTCGTCCGGGACGTGGTGGTTACGATATACTGAACGGCAATTCATGGGCTTACTGCTCCACGAACCGCCGCGCAGCATCCGAGGAAAAGAATTATTATTATTATCGAACGATTCTTTTTTTAGCCAAGCGCTACCATTTGAAGGTGCATTATGATAATCTTTGTGCCAGTGGTCTTGACACCACTCCCATACATTGCCATGCATATCGTACAACCCAAAGGCATTAGCTAATTCAAAGCTGCCAACGGGTGTAGTTTTTTTGCGGTACCCTCCCTTTGAGCCAGAGCCATAAGTATTATTGCCGTTATAATTTGCCAACTGTGGTGTAATGGTTTCACCAAAGTTGAATGGGGTTGTCGTGCCTCCCCGGCAAGCATACTCCCACTCGGCTTCGGAAGGAAGTCGGTAGTGTCGTCTTGTTAATTTAGATAGTCTATCGCAGAATTCCACTGCATCATACCACGATATTGACTCGACTGGTAGATCATCTCCTTTAAAATGTGATGCGGGGTTAAGTTCCCGGTTTACTTGTTCTTCTTCAGCTACCGCACGCCATTGTGCTTGGGTGACGGGGTACTTACCCATGAAAAAGGGTGGTACAGTTACCTCATGTTGGGGATTTTCATTGTTATAACGTTCGGGTTCTCCTCTTGGTGAACCCATAAGGAAAGTACCGCCAGGAATGACGACCATTTCTAATCTGATATTGTTGGGAAGGTTTTCGGTGAAATATTGGACAAGTTTGATGTCTTCCTTGATAATTTCTCCTAGTTGGTTGACTGTAACCGTTTTGCACTCAAAAACCTGGAGCCTTAAGGGTTGCTGGATATTGCCTAATTCTGGTTGCGAAATTTTTTGCTGAATTTGCTGCCCCATCTCAGCATATTTACCACCCAATAGCTGTAAAGTTTGAGCCGTAATTTGAGCAAAAGGTAGATACTCGGGTTCAATTTCTACATCAGGATCGAGCAACATTGCCTCAAATTTTCTGACTGATTGCCTTAAACGCAACTCGCGATTGACAAACTCAGAAAGACAGAGAATTACGTCAACTGTCTTGCTTTTTGGCGTTATTGTGATGAGTTCCTGCCTCACACCTTGATAAAACTCGTAGTTAACCTCCCCCGTCTCCCCATCTTTCCCTTCTGCTGCTGTTGGCTTGAGCAACCCTCCCATCAAAACTTCTGCCAGATGAACCGCATTAGAGTCCGGTAATAGTTTTTGCTGAATTAGCCGAATTACAGGTAAACTGACAGGAACCGCAGCCATCATTCGCGCCAACTGACGAGATAGAGGGGAAGCCGCAGCCCGAAAACGACTGACCCTAGCTTTGGCAGAAAGTTTTTTGTCTTCTTCTCGATCGCTGAAATTGGCTTGAGGTGTGATTTCTTCTGGAAAAAAAACCAACCCTGGTGTCCTGCTTCCTCCTACACCAGCCAAAACATTTGCCCAGTTTTTCAGGGGAAGCGATTCTAAGGTGACAATGGGTAGAGTCAGAGCTTGCTGTGATTTAAATTTTTCCTCTCCACTTGGAAGGTCTTTTAATAAACGAGGATTGGGAACACCGGGATTTTCTGAGTATAATTGAACCTCAATTCCCCAGCCTAACGCTGTCCTCGACCACAACCGTTCTGGTAACAACTGAAGTAGCGAGACTGGTTGAACTCTAGCCCAATCCCTCAAGACTTTCAGCAAAGAGCCATCGTGCCAAATTGGCGATACGCAGTCACTGACCACCCAAATTAAACGTCTGCCACTGGGATCTCTCAGTTCTTTTAAACTAGCTTGACGTTTTTTTGAGTACAGTTGGACCTCGCCCTTGGAGCCGATCTGCAAATGCAATAGAGTTACATTCCTAAATGCACCATGCCGCTCCAGAAGTTGTTGAAATTCTGTCAGGGTTTGTCGCCAAAGCGGATATCTTTCCGTTTCTTCAATGACTAAAGCGACTTCTAGCCATCGAGATGGGACAGGCTGAAAAACAGGAAGCCAGAAATCTTCTTCGTCAATGCTGCTGACAGTTGCTTCTTCATCCAAAACGGTTTCAGTCAAAGAAGGCACTTTTCGCATGAAAGGACGCAGCGATCGCCCCAATGCTAAGGCATTTCTCAATGCGAGGGGATCGGTTATTTTGATTGGCAATCCCGATCCGGATACAGACTCAGAATCTTGAGGACGGGAAGAATCAGCATAAATGGGGACAGTATTATCGAGTGGTTGAATAATCTGAGAATCAGTATTGGATTCAGGGTTTTGAGAGGGTAATGTTTTTTTTGGGGAATCAGCTATGGTTGGAATTGGAGAGACCTCAGAAACATCGCTTGACTCCTTGATTTGAACCATCAGCCAGATAATATCTGCTAGCTCCTGCGCCGTTAGGTTAATTTCTTCTGTCAATTTAGCTATCCCTTCTTCTTTCGGGGCAGACATATAAGTAAGTTGGCATGAATAAACACAATTATCTGTGAAGGCTGTTAGTGGTTAGTTGTTAGTTGTTAGTAGGCTTGAAACAAGTTAACAGAAGTTAACATAGTTGTGTTTATTGGTGCCTACCTAGTTATCCTCTCAAAGCAGGTTGGATAAATACTGTAATAACTTCTCTACCAGTTTATCTTTATCCATCTCTGGAAAATTATTTCGGGTGACAAGATAAATCGCATTTAGTAGCTGGTCGGTTGACAATTGTCCCTTCTTCTGTAATTCCTGGTATTTCTCAATGATAGGCTTTGCTTTTTCTAAAATATCTGCTTCTTCTTGAAAGTGAGCCTGGACAATTTTTTTGAGGCGATCGGGGTCGGGTTCTGGCATGGTAAAGCGGATACAGCGACGTAAAAAGGGAGGGGGAAAATCCCGTTCTCCGTTACTCGTCAAAATCACAAAAGGAAAAGCTTTACAAGCAATTTTGCCCCCTGTAATATCTACTTCTTCGTTTTCAGAGGTAAACACTTTTACTACAGGTTGCTGTTTTTTGATGCGAGCTAATTCGGGAATATCAAATTCCCCTTCTTCAAAAATATGCAAGAGATTATTCGGCAAGTCAATATCACTCTTATCAATTTCATCTATTAGCAAGACTCGGGGTTTTTTCAGTTGGCTTTGGTGCAAAGCTGTTCCTACTGCCCCTAATCGCACATACTTACCAATATCGTCTAATTGGTTGCTTTCTTGCTTAGCTATGTTACTTTCTAAATTCTGGGAATCTGGATCTTGCTTTCTGATACTCTGTAACCGTCCGACTGCATCATAGCTGTAGAGGCCCTCTGTTAAGGTAGAACGAGTTGTAATATTCCATCGCAAGACTTTTCCTAAGCTTAATTGATGGGCGATCGCGTAGGCAAGAGAGGTTTTTCCCGTCCCTGGTTTGCCTTCTACTAGCAGAGGACGACGCAGGTAGAGAGCGGCATTGACTAATTCGACTTCTTCATCCCTAATCTGAAAGGTTGCCCCTCGTTTTTCTTCTTCTGTAATTGCTCCCTCTAACGAACTAAAACTGCGCCAACTCGGTGGTAGAGGTAAGTGTTCAATGTCTTTATGGGGTAAGCTCTCTTTTTTAAAGATTTTCCAGTCGTTCATTGGAGTTGATAGTTAGGAATTATACGATTTGGGTCGTCCCAGATTAGGGAAATATGGCATTCTGGCTGACTGCGCTTTTGAAACACTCGTTTGGGAAGTTCTAATAGGTGATTCTGCAATAGATTATCAAGTTCTGTTTCACAATCACCTTCTCCCGGCTCGCATCTAAACCAGAGAGCGATCGGTGTTCCCGAATAGTATAAAGCTGAGGCAATACCTTCATGACCTGATTTTAGAGTCGATATGAGTTTCAAGCCGACAATTTTTTCATTTTGTAACTGACCAAGTAGAGTATTCGCATCACCGTTAAAATGACTTTGGGAAAATAGCTGGAGAGGACTTCTACATTTTTGAACAGCCGTCCATTTATTTTTCCATTTATGGCGGTGTGTCTTATATTTAATGCTCAGACGGTCTAAAGAACGAATTCTGACTTCATGTACTAAACCTAAAACAATTTTGTCAGACGGTTCTAATTCCCATTTATCTACATCCCATCCTAACAGAGACGAAGGTAAGAAAAATTCAATAATTAAGTTTGAATCTTTCTTTATTCTGTTGCAAATTTCGTTCAAATACAATCTAACATTTTCTTTTAAACTTTCTAGGCTATAATGTTTTTCTTCGGTTTGAGTATCGTCATTCTGTCCGTTTGAATGTTGATTGTCTAAAGAAATTAAATCAAGATCGGGATTGTTAATTATTTCGTCAGTTCCTAACCAACCGGAGATTTGAAATTTTGAATAAGATTTAATTTCTTTAATTTCAACGATTAAATAAACTATACCAGATGATTGTTGATATTCTTTTTTAAACTGTTTGAATGCTTTATTGAAGTCAGATTCATTAACTTTAAAATTAGAGATATTCTCTCTTTTCCATTGTTGTAAATTATTCAAAATGATTCGATATTTTGTTTTATAATAAATTGAAATATAAGCAATTAGACGAGGAATAAACTCCAGGATTACTACCTGTTCCGTCCGGTCTTTTAGCAGATCCAAAAGCTCGTCTAAATTATCAGGTTCATCTTCTAATTCAGCTTCATCTTCTACTTGTAGTAAAAACTGTTGATACACTTGCTTGACACATTGCCAAAATGATTCATCTTCTTGACGTAATATTCTTTCTAAAACATTAATCAATGAATCATTTGAAATTAATGCTTCTTGAAAATTTGATACTAGAATATTTGATTTCAATAACCGATCGCTAAATTCTTTATAAACAGTATTATTCTTTTTCTTTATTAGCTCTAATAATTTAGGAATCTCTCGATGTATATCCGCATATTCCACTAGTTTGCGTCTTCGATCGGGTAGTGACTGTCCATCAGTAAACTGTCCATGTAGGCAATAAAAACCGTCAAAAACTAAGTCATGAAACTCGTCATTTGTTAGAGCTTTTTCGATTAAATCTTTAATACTGCCAAGATTGTACTCCATTAACTATTTACCTACTGGCCAATAATCCAATACTTTTGCGTTCCTTCTTCCCGTGTTCGCAGACCAAAACGTTTATCAGGAGATGTATTATGTAGCAATAATTGATGTATATCTTGCAACAAGTCGCGGGCATCTGCAAAATAACCATGACCGAGAAGTGTCAAATCAATATTAGAAACCTCCACTGTATCTAACCCCTCAACTACAGTAATCGGTGGGAAAAAACCGACACGGGGATGATCGTGAATAATTCCCGATGTTGCCAAGGCTTTGTCTTTAGCTGAAACGTAAAGAGTTGTGCGCTCGGCTAGGTTTCGATAAGCTGCTGCTAATTCTTGAAACAGATCCGGGTCAACATCAGGAGCTGCAAGGAATATTTGTCCAAAAGAGATTCCGCTCTCGACTTGAACTTGAGCTAAAATTCGCTGCATTGCCCTGAGTAACCCTCGATTCCCCATACTGTGAGCGATAATATGGATTTTGTCTACCTTACTATTTTGCGCCAAGTTAAGTAAAAACTCAGCAATATATCTCTCACTGGCTTCAATTGTCGCCTCATCTGCTGTATAACTGGCTAGTTTTCCCTTTGACGGCCAGCTATAGAAAGCCATAATCCCTGGCACTTGCAGATCGACCCCAATCTGAGCCGCTCGTAAGGCTGCATCTTTAAAACTGACGTTAAAGCCATGAATAAATACTAATGCCGAATTTTTATCTAGTCCCTGTTTTTGCAGAGCTTGCTGTATGTTAACAAAAAAACTAGCTTCATCTAGAAGGTTTAGACTGTCTTGTTCTAGTTTGAGGCGATCGTCTGTTAAATTTAAGAACCTTTGCAACGCAGAAGAACCAGTAGAGCCGATTTTATGAGACTTGGGTACTGCTACCTGACAAGTGCCATAGTGAAGTTGGCGATCGCGCTCTCCTGAAAATCCTTTAGATACATCGTCAGGATCGCTCGGTTGCCGGTTCGTCCCAAACCACAGAGGATATAGGGTGGCTGTGGTTGACTTTTCGGGGGAAGTGCGAGTCACTCTTGCTTTTACCACCTCCTCCTCAAAGAGCGATGTGCCACGAGTGACGAAATGTGGTATTAAATTATCTGGCAAATTCAATAATTGAACTTCATTGCGACCAAGTTCAAAGGCTTTGTAATATCCGTAACCAAATCCTAAACCTCGATAAAATCCTGCGGCAAATCTTACGGCAGAATTATCATTAATTTCTGCACTCATACCGATAACACAGCTAATTTGCTCTAACAGTGCATCCGCTTTTTGTAAGGAAAAACAGGCATTGAGTACCACACATTCTATCCGTCCTCGAATTATAGCCAATAACTCTGCCAATGCTACTGGCGAAACTAGCTGCGCTTGTCCTTGAGAGTTATTTAAAATAATTTCACCACTGGGATTACCATGACCGCTAAAGTGAACAATTAGCGGTTGATATTGCAGTAAGTATTTAGACAGGTCTTCTACCTGGACGGCTCTTTCAACTTTAACTATATACTTTTTTCCCACTTCTCCTTCTTGCAATCGCTGTCGAATTAGCGCAGCTTCTTGCTCCAATTGGAGTATATTGGTGCCGATTGGATTGGCAGCGAGGACTAGAATATCGCAGGTCTTAACTTCTGTCGTAGAAGCTGCCTGATTTGATTCTGAATTACCTAACTCTGAGGCGAACTCATGATAAACTGTAGGATTGCATTCCTTAATAGCTTCTAATAATTTCGGAATTTCTCGGTGTTTTTCGGCATATTCAAGCAACTGCCGTATTCGAGGACTAACGGACTGTCCATCGGTGAAGTTATCGTGTACTAAACGAAAATAGTTGAAACATAAATCGGTGAAGTTTTCGGCGTTAAGAGCTTGCTTAATTAATTGCTGAATTTTTGACAGATTGTATGCCATATTAACTCTGATTTTTTATGTTTTGGACTCACTAATTCAACATTTAATTATGATACTCAAATAGTCCTCTTTTAGAGGACTTTAGCTATTAGACAGGGACTTCTAGTCGAATGGCACTCTTGTTGAGCCCTGAAATAAATTATCCCTTCGGGATAATTTATTTCAGGGCTAAAAATGTCTTAACTTAGTGCCATTCAACTTCTAGTCCCTGGCAGATAGGAGCGCAGTCGATAAATTTATAAATACTTAGTTATTTCTGTATTGACCATATCCCTGGTGAAAGATGTGAGTATATAAAGCTACAAATATACAAAACAGGATTCCAGATAGCAATATCAGTATATTTACGATAGTAGCCGAAATTAGGGAAAAAGCCAAGGGTTTTAAATCTCTTACCCCTCACGGGGATGGAAATATAGAAAGCATTGTGTGTACTTTGTCCCATTATCATTTATACTCTAAATAAAGATGATATTAATAGTGGAAAATAATCATGTCAGAAAAATCATCGCCAAAAGATTATCGCATTGACTTACGAGTAACTGAAGAACAGAAAGAAATATTAGAACGTGCTGCAAGTTTCAGAGGAATTTCTTTAAGTGCCTATACGCTATCTCATGTTTTACCAATAGCCAAACAAGATATAGATACTTATGAAAGATTGGTGCTATCTAATCGTGACAGAGACTTGTTTATGTCAGTCATGGAAAATCCACCAGAACTAAAAGGAAAACTCAAGTCTGCTATCCAGAAATATCGAGAAAAGTATGGAAAATGATCGCGATATAAGATGGAGTTTTGTTCCAATTGAAAAAAAATATCAAAGAGATACTTTTGATTGCGGCTATCCAATTCTAAATGATTATCTCAAGAAATATGCTCGGCAAAATCATGAAAAAGGAATTGCGAAAACTTTTGTGGCAATTTCTGAATCAGGAAGTTTAAAAATTGATGGATACTATACAGTTAGTGCCAGCGTTATTGAATACGAATCTTTACCAGAATCTGAGCAACGGGGTATGCCTACCTACCCAATTCCAGCGATGTTAATTGGTAAATTGGCTGTAGATAATCCAGCTAAAGGACAAGGTTTAGGAGGAGAACTATTAGCAGATGCACTTTACCGTGCTATTCGTGCTTCCGCTGAAATTGGTATTTATGCAGTCAGGGTTGATGCAATCGATTTACAGGCAAAAGAGCTTTATCTAAAGTATGAGTTTATTCCTTTTCAAGATAGAGAGCGATCGCTATTTCTGCCAATGGAGGCTATAATCAGGGATTTTAGTTGATAGATTAGGTTGGTCAGATCCCCGACTTCTCAAAGAAGTCGGGGATCTTGCATTAGCTGAAAAGTTCATCAAACAAGCCTTCTTTCTTTTGCTTTGTTAAAATCATTAACAATATGCAAACTAGATTTGGTGAGTGCTTATTAGCTGCATCAAAGGGGTATCTTTGCAATTCGATCTACCCATTCCTCTGCACTCGATACAGCCCAAATCAGCAGCAGTTCCTCAATCACAACTTCAATCGGTATTTTTCTGGAAACGATGATAACTCCTGCACTTTGATTGTTGGCAATGAACTCAGCAAACTCTGATGGCATCGTTTTACGGTCGTGGCTAACGAGAATACGCTCCTGCTGTGCAGCGATCGCTAATACTTCTGGGTCTTTAATGCCTTCTAGTCCAGCAGCAAAAGCGGTTTGGAAGTCAATAGTCGTTTCTCGTCGTAGAGTCCCTGTTACAATCGCTTGATTTAAGTCAGCGTCAGCTTGGTAACGAATATTCACCATTCCATCTACGATCTTGCTATTTTAGCTGCCATAAGCTTATTATACAAAGCTGAATCGGTAGTTTGTAGTGGTTGCTGCATCGCATCAAATGCTACTTCCTCAGTTGCTAAATAAGCATCAATCTCAGCATGATTGGCGAGATAAAATGCGATCGCACCATAAACTTGTTCAAGTGTTAGCAACGGAAAAGATTGAACAATACTTTCAGGTGATAATCCCTTTTGAAAAGCATAGACAACTGAGTCAAGGGAAATTCGAGTTCCTTCAACCCAATAAGCATCATTTCGATACTCTACGTAGGATTTAGCTGCTACAACTGCCATATTTTGTTTTGACTCTAATTACATCTAATATACAAAAAAAGAGACGCTATTAATAGCATCTCTACTGGTACAGCCCAAAAATTATTAATTTCCTTGCTTTTCCTGATTGGCTAAACTATTGGGATTAATATTGATTAAAGGAAGGGTACCACTACCACCCATAACCGTTGGAAAGCGTCCATCCCATTTTTCTATAGCTTGTTTTTGCAATAAAACTGGGGTTAAGGTTTCTCGCTGCAATCTTTGCGCTTCAGCTTGACCTTTGGCACGGTTGACTTCTGCTTGTGCTTCTTGAGTTGCTTTTTGAGCGATAAATTCTGCCTGTTTTGCCTCTTGTTCCGCTATTTGTTTGGATTCAATCGCTTTACCAAACTCTGGAGAAAAAGCAAAGTTTACTAGAGACACATCATCCACAATTACACCATAAGTAGCCAGACGCTTTTTAAGATTGTTATCAATTTCTTGTTTGAGTTCTGTTCTTTTTGTGATAACTTCTTCGGCTGTTTGTTTAGACACCGACGCTTTCAAAACTTCTGAAACGGCAGGAGTGATTATCCCTGTAATTATTTGTTGATTGTCGCCTACTTGTTGAAATACTCTATTTACTTTAATTGGGTCAATGTGCCAGTTCACTGCCAATTCTGTTGTAATTTTCTGGAGGTCACGAGAAGCCGCATCCGCATTAAAAGTATTTTGTTGAACACGAACACTCAGGCTTTTTACTGATGTGAATATTGGCATAATGGGGTGGATACCTTCATCCAAAACTTGATTTTGGATTTTGCCAAAATGCATGACAACTCCTCTGTCTCCCGCATTTACAATAGCAAAGGGACGGAAAAGAATCGCCATAAGCAAGAATACTATTCCCCCAACTGCGTAAAATCCAAGCTGAAAATTTCTGGCAGTAATTCTACTATTGTTCTGCATATGTATGTCGTTTAGACTGGTTTATGGTTTGACTAATGGGCTTCTTTAAAAATAAATTACCTACTTGACTAGATAGGTCGAAAAGCCTATCCTACGAAATATTTTTTGCTCCCTTAGACTTATCACTCATGTTATAGAATTTTTAAAATTGATGATGTTCGTAGATACACGATTGTCAGAAATGATTTCGGAAAAATAGTGATTTAAATTTCAAGTATAAATATGAAGATTTATCAACGTCATTCTTGGTCGCTAACAGTGGATGAAGCGATCGCTATCCAAGAACAACTAAAAACTGAGGTCATTACTGAAAATAAATTCAAAGAACCAGTGCAGTATGTCGCTGGTGTGGATATGGGTTTTGAAGCTAACGGTACGATTAGTCATGCGGCAGTGGCAGTATTGAGTTTCCCTGATTTACAGCTTGTGGAAACAAGTGTTGCCCGACGACCGACATCGTTTCCTTATATACCTGGTTTTCTCTCATTCCGAGAAATTCCGGCTGTACTTGATGCCCTAGAAAAGGTTAAAATAACACCAGATATTATTCTCTGTGATGGTCAAGGAATTGCTCATCCCCGTAGATTTGGCATAGCTTGTCATTTGGGTGTCTTAGTAGATATACCAACAATTGGTGTGGCTAAATCTTTGCTAGTAGGTAAATATGAAGAGTTAGCAGAAACGCGAGGTAGTCGGCAGCCATTAATACATAAGGATGAAGTCATTGGCGCAGTTTTACGGACGAGGACAGGAGTAAAACCTCTATATATCTCTAGCGGTCATCGAATTAGTTTAGCGACAGCAATTGATTATGTTATGCGCTGTACACCAAAATATCGGCTGCCAGAAACTACGCGGATTGCTGATAAAATAGCGTCCGCAAAATGATTTTAGAATTACCCTTTCGGGTAATGCAAAATCCGGTCGTATGAGGGCAAGTCGGGGAAAAACTCAGATAAAGCGTAATTATCCGTTTGAACAATATAAGTTTCGTTTAAGTTTCTTCCAAATACTTGCCCTCCCTTGTCCAGTCGTGTTAGGAATCGCACAGGCAAAATTTGAAGTAGCTAATAAGAGTTACCGAGTTAGAAGGATGAACGCACTAACTTTACAGTGGCACGATGCGGGTCAAGAAATAACTAGGAAAATTTATGAACAACAACCGACAAAAAATCCTGGCACTGTTCGTATCGGTCGCGATCCAGCAAGGTGTGACATTGTTCTAAGTAATCCTACCGTATCTGGTCTGCATATAGAAATTTATTTTTACCCCGAAATACAGGGCTTTTTTATCAGGAATCTGCGATCGCAAAACCCCCCCCTTGTTGATGGGCAGCAATTACTTCAAGGTGAGATGCCTTTAAAACAAGGCAGTATTATCTGTTTGGGAGAAATGCAACTCAAGGTTATTGCAGTTGATATCATCGGTATTCCGGCAACAATTTTGGCACCACCGCAACCACCAGTAGCACAGTTCCAAATACAAGCAGGACATCAACATCCACCCACACCCCCAATCAAGCAAGCTGTCTATGGCATAGAGTGTCCCAAATGTCATAGAGTTTCGCCTTATGAACATCAGCATCTTCCCTGTCGTTGGTGCGGTACATCTTTGGCAGCGGGTATGAGTGTTTTGGTGGGACCTCAGTAATTGGTTAGTTGTTAGTGGTTATTGGTTAGTGGTTAGTGGTAGTGGTTTGGACGCTCCAACCAACAACCAACAAATCACAACCAACAATTAACAACCAACAACTAACAACCAACAAATAACAACTAACAACTAACAATTAACAACTAACAAATGACTAATATACAAATTCAATTAAGTTGGGAAGATCCGGCTACGGGAGAACGACGGGAACCTCGTTTAAATGTACCGATCGCTTTCGGTCGAGAATTCGCTCGAATGCCACCTGAACTTCGGGGACAGCCTGTTGCCCGGATGTTGCTCAATAGTACTGAGGTTTCTCGCTTCCATGCTTTAATTGACTGCGAACAAGACCAAATAGTTGTAGTTGACCAAGGTAGTGTTAATGGTGTTTCTGTTAACGGTCAACAGCTAACGCGCAGTGTTCTTAATAGCGGCGATACCCTGAAAATTGGACCTTATATAATTACTCTAACTTTTGGGGCTGTGATTCTCGCGCCCGCACCTGTTACTGTTGTACCTTCCACTATTCAGTTCAACCCAAGCACCAATCTACCAGACCCCAGTTTCCGTCCAGCCCAGCCTGTAACACCTCTGGGTAGCAATTTTCCGCCGCCAGTGTTTCAGAATGAGTTAGTCTCCGTACAGGCAGTTCACGCTACAGGCAAGCCTATTGAGGAATGTGATTATCTGGCGGTGGGGGCGGGTCTAGGTAGCTTTATTTGGGTGGATTTGCTGAGATTAAGTGGTGTCCGTGGTAACAAAATTATGGCTTTGGGATTGGAAGGCGAACCCTATGCCAGATACAAGCGCTTGTGTCTAAATTCCCAAATTCCCCTACATGAAAGACTGCGTTCTAATTCTGACTCTTGTCCTGACAATATTTGGGGTTGGCCTAGTTACGCCTTGCGGGAATCTTGGCATGATTTAATTAAAGGCAAGTTGGACGCGGCGATGAAGCATTTATGGCAAGTATTTTCCGAACCAACTTTTGCAGAAACTTATACACCACGTGCGGCTAATGTCTTTGATTCCATTGACCGCGAGGCAAAGCGCATTGGTTGGGATAAAATTTATCATTATGGGCGAGTCCGGGCAATCAGAAAAACTGAAGATGGTCGGTATTGTGTTGCTTATTCCCGTCAGGGTGGCGGCAATCATGCTTTTGTAATTACTCGTTATTTACACTTAGCTACTGGGTATCCTGCGATTCAGTTCCTCCCCGATTTGCAAGCTTTTCGGGAAAAATATCAAGATTTTAAGACGGTTGTGAATGCCTATGAGGAACACGACCATGTTTATCAACAATTAGAACAGCATGGCGGTAAAGTCCTGATTCGGGGACGGGGTATTGTGGCTTCGCGGGTTGTACAGCGGATTTATGAAGCACGCAAGCAAAATAAAGAAATTACAGTATTGCATTTAATGCGATCGCCTAAACCCCAAGGCAATAAGTTCCAGAAAGCGACTCGAAACGTTAGAAATCATTATGAATTTCAACCTTTCAACTGGCCCAAAGCTTGTTGGGGTGGGGAATTGCGAGTAATGTTAGAAAAAGCCACTCCTGAAGAACGCAAGGGTTTACTATCAGATTGGGGTGGTACAACTACCGCCGACCGTCAAGATTGGCAGTACATGACTGAGCAAGGTTTGCGAGAAGGCTGGTATAAAATCGAGTTTGGCGAGGTGCAGAAAGTAGAACGCGATGCCCAAAACCGTACCATTACCTATATCCAAGAAAAAGGTTTTGGGCAAATGGCCCTCGACGCTGACTTTATTGTTGACGCTACCGGACTAGATGCCAAGGTGGAAGCAAGTCCGCTACTCGAAGACTTGGTGAAGCATTACAAATTGCCGTTAAATTATTTAGGGCGCTTAGTGGTAGCGAATAATTTTGAATTGCCAGAAATGCGTAATGGCAACGGTCAGATGTATGCATCTGGGGCAATTACTTTGGGTGGTCCCTATGCTGCAGTTGATAGCTTCCTGGGGTTGCAGTATGCCGCATTAGTCGCTCTTGATGGACTTAGTGCAGCCCGTGCTGTTGGAGTAAATCGTTTAAATGTTTTTAGTTCCTTTGGGCAATGGTTAAAGTGGGTGTTGAATCAGTCACCGAGTTGACGAGGGGGATTAGGGGGATTAGGGGGACGAGGGGAAAGGAATTAATTCTTGCACCCTTACCCTTACTCTTTACCCCATCCCTGCCCGCAATTCTGGGGGGAGGGGGGCTTGTCTTTACCTTCGTCTGCCTAGTCAATATTAGATACTCATCAATGGTATATAAATGTATAGAAACTTGTAGAAAGATAAAATATAGTTTTTTTAAATGCACACTTTAGAATTTCCTTCCTCAATGCAGCTGTATGAAGCACCACCGAAAGTTATTCAGCCTCTGAAGATTGTCGCACTGGGGGATAGCTTAGTATATGGCTTTGGCGACCCGGAAGGCGGAGGCTGGGTTGAGAGGCTGCGGCGAAGTTGGATGTTGCCGGATAGCGCGGGTCACGTACTCTATAATTTGGGTGTCAGAGGCGATCGCACAATTCAAGTTGCCCAGAGACTAGAAGTTGAATTTCGCCATCGGGGTGAGCTGCGAAATCGCGTTCCCGATTTGATTATTTTGTCAGTAGGGTTGAATGATTCTGCGCGGGTAGGTCGTCGAAATGGCAAAAATTATACAGATTTTGAATTGTTTTTATCGGAAATTACTGCTTTATTAGAGCAGGCACAGCAACTGTGTCCCGTATTATTTGTAGGCATGGTGCCGGTGAATGAGGCTTATATGCCATTTTTGGATTGTTTGTATTATAACCATGCTGACCAGTACCGCTACAAAGAAGCGACTAGACTGGTTTGTCAACAACGAGGAATTCCTTATTTAGATATTTTCCAGCAATGGATGGAGCGCAGTGAAAGTTGGAGACTCAAACGTTTGAGTCAAGATGGTTTGCATCCGAATACATTGGGGTATCAAAGTTTATTAGAGGATGTGAGGAATTGGGAAGCGCTAACTTCTAACTCCTAACTCTACGGCTGTTAAGGTGACTCAATAAAGAGTGCAAAATACTTAATCTTAACTCTTACCTTCGCGTTCTTTGTTTCTTCGCGGTTAAATATATATATCTTTTTTTGAACCACAAAGTAACGATAGACGCTTCGTCTTCTGTGCAGGGTAGAAGCGAAGGAAAAACGATTTTACAGCTTACACCTTAACAGCCGTACTCCTAACTCCTAACTCCTAACTCATAACTCCTAACTATTTATTATGACTCCAACCTTATTTGGTCGTTGGCAAACTCGTTTATTATTACTTGCAACCGTTGGCGTATTGGCAACTTTACCCTTTGCGAGCGGTTTAATTGGGCCTGGTCCCGACATAACTTATTTTCTAATACTTATTTATGTCGGTATTTTGGGTTGCGGCTGGGATGTACTTTATAACTACTTGCAAAAGTTTCGTTGGGATAGAGATTGGCCCGCTGTTTATCAGCTTTTTGCTGGCATTTGGGAAATGATATTTATCTGGCTTGGAATAGGTGTTGTTCACTTCTTACCTTTACCCAAGCAAGTATTTTGGGGAGTTTTCTTTTTACATTACAGCGCAGTGTGGCTGGGGGTGTTTATTGCTTCTCAAAGTTTGATGAGGATTATTTTTCCCCGTTGGCGCTTTCGTGGTGGTCAATGGCTCTAAAATGAAGGGTTTTTTTCAACATTTTCAACTCATTAATTTCGCTCTTGCTGCAAGATCCCCGACTTCTTAAAGGATGCTGCTGCCGAATGGTAGGTCTGACCCCTCAATGAGGATCGAAACAGTTCTCTCGCATACCTGACAACCGCCCGCAGCCTAGAAGCCTGGGGCTATTGATACGAAGCCCACCTGCGTGGGCTTTGTTTAATTAGCCACACCATTCTATGGTGACGGCGGGATTCCGGGTTTCGGAGGGGTCTTACCCCTGATTCGCCAGCGGTATCCTTTAAGAAGTCGGGGATCTATTTCAAATGGTAGCTTTATTTCCGCCTACCTGTACTAGTTCCAAAACAGATGTAAATTTTATTAATTTCTTGATTCTAAAACCCTCACTTTTTCCACCAGTGTACTTATCTGTTTCTGATGTTCTTTTAAAGCATGAACTAATAGACTGATTGTTACTTGTTGGTCTTTCACGGCTTTAGTTAAGACCGCTGCAATATCTACAGGACTGACTGATGTGTTATCAGAAGACGTAAGCAAGTTCGGAACGTCTTCCGAAATAAAACCAACATGAATTTTTGGATCTGGACTGTCCTTGTAAGTAAATTTAACAGGTTCTAAACTATTTAATGTTTCCAATGCTTCTTGACTAGAAAGTTTGGTAATATTCTCCTTCAATTCTCTTGATGAATTTTGCAACAACTTGCCATTAACTCTCAAATCGCCATCCAAAAACAGCTTGGCGTTGGTATTTGGAAAAGTATTGCCGATGCTAACATTACCCCCGTTGGTGACAATCATTTGAGTTTTACCAACGCTATCTAGTAAGTTCAGAATTGGCGACTGATAGGTAAATGTTGTTCCATCTGATGGTAAATCGGGGTCGAAAGCAACGTTGACTGTTAAAGAGTTATCATCATCAATATTAGTGATGATTCTGGGTTGAGTATCGACAGTGATAGTATCGCCGATATGTAATTCTTGTTGAAATTTAGTTTGAATTCCGGTTATTTTGTTAGCGCGATCGCTTTTTATTTGTCCTGTTCCAAAGGTGGGTACTACACCTTCTATTTCTAGTTTGGCTTTTGGCTGAGAAATTCCGATACCAACTTTACCGTCATCTTTAACAGTCAACAAAGCGCGATCGGGATTTTGCACTAAAAAAGAAGTTTCTATACCATCTTTTGTCGCAGTTTTGATGTCGAGTAAAGCATTTGGTTTAGTTGTACCGATACCGACATTATCTTGAATTGCTAATGCAGCAGTTTGTGTGGAATCGTTATAACCAATGCTGACTTTGCCTTCGTTTATAACTAATTTTTGTTCTGGGGTGACAACGCCGATACCAATGTTACCATCATTTTTGATAGCAAATAAACTGCGCTCGGAATTTTGCACCAAAAACGAGATTGCTGCTGCATTTTTTGTTGTGGCTTGAATTTCCAGTAAAGCGGATGGGTCAAAGGTACCAATTCCAAGATTATCTCTAATTGCTAACGCTGCGGTTTGGTTCGCTTCGTTATAGCCAATGCCAACTTTACCATTGTTAATGACTAATTTTTGTTCTGGGCTGTCGATACCGATTCCGACTTTACCATCATCTTTGATAGCAAACAAATTGCTATCAGAATTTTCTACCAATAAAGAGGTTTTAGTGCCATCTTTTGTTAGAGTTTTGATGTTTAGTAAAGCGTTTGGTGTTGGTGTACCGATACCAACATTTTCTTTAATTGCTAATGTGGCGGTTTGGGTAGAATCGTTATAGCCAATACCAACTTTACCGTTGTTAATGACTAATTTTTGTTCTGGGTTGTCGATACCGATTCCGACTTTACCATCATCTTTGATAGCAAACAAACTTTTTTCGGGATTTTGCACCAAAAATGGAGTTTTGACACCATCTTTTGTAGTAGCTTTGATATCTAATAAAGCGTTTGGTTGAGTTGTTCCGATACCAACATTATCTCTAATTGCTAACCCTGCGGTTTGATTAGCTTCGTTATAACCAATGCCAACTTTTCCAGAGTTAATAATTAATTGTTGTTTGGGGTCAAAGGTACCAATACCAACATTATCTCTAATTGCTAACCCTGCGGTTTGATTAGCTTCGTTATAACCAATGCCAACTTTTCCAGAGTTAATAATTAATTGTTGTTTGGGGTCAAAGGTACCAATACCAACATTATCTCTAATTGCTAACCCTGCGGTTTGATTAGCTTCGTTATAACCAATGCCAACTTTTCCAGAGTTAATAATTAATTGTTGTTTGGGGTCAAAGGTACCAATACCAACATTATCTCTAATTGCTAACCCTGCAGTTTGGTTCGGTTCATTATAACCAATGCCAACTTTTCCGGAGTTAATAATTAATTGCTGTTTCGGGTCAAAGGTACCAATACCAACATTACCTCTAATTGCTAACCCTGCGGTTTGGTTCGTTTCGTTATAACCAATGCCAACTTTTCCAGAGTTAATGATTAATTGCTGTTTGGGGTCAAAGGTACCAATACCAACATTATCTCTAATTGCTAACCCTGCGGTTTGGTTGGCTTCGTTATAACCAATGCCAACTTTTCCAGTAGAATCAATAATTAGTTGTTGGAAAGGCGTGGTTGTACCAATACCTACTTTACCAGGGATAAATTCACTATTAACCAACTTGCGGGTGACATAAAGATTCGCTTGAATTTCTAAGTCACCTGTCATGATATCGCCAGTTTTATCTAAAACATTCTTTAGTGGTGGAAAAGTTTGGCGATAATCCTTAACTTCGGTAAATTTTTCATTTTCATATTTTACCAATGCTAAAGGAGAATAGTGATGTTGAATCCCATGCGATCGCTCTTTTTTTCGTTCTCCTGATTTGTCGTAGTCCCAATCAATATCTTTTGTAACAGCACGTGCTGGAATCAACCAATAATCACCAGTTTTATAATTAGAATTTTCGTCAAATTTGATGTAAATTCCATTCTCTATTTCAAACCATTTATCAGTATCAGAAACAGGAATTTCCTGTTTATCTGTATCATGCCAGCCTCTAACTTTCAGCTTTTTCTTTCCAGAAAATTGTGATTCTACAGGGTTACCAATTACATCAAGCTGTGTATTAAACGCTTTCTGCAAGCGTAGTAACATCCCTGGTTCATTCTTTAATTCCTGTTCTTCATCAAGGATTTCTACCCATTGATTTACTTTAAATGACTGCAAATCATCTCGACCAATATTAACGAGATTAATGCTATTTCCCTTAATACTATCAATGGCACTAACAGTTGTGCCGTTATTTCGCGACCATTTAAATTTTGCTGTATTAATATCACCAGATGTATGAATTTCAACCCGATACAACTGATTTTCTGAACCCCGATAATTTTTTTTATTTGGGTTGATGAGATCCTTCGCCGAAATACCGTCAGCAGTAGCAGCAGTCAGATAAGCCTTGGAGTCTTGATTTAAAGAACCTCCATCAGGAGATTTCCAGGTTTTAATCCACTCTTCTATTTTGCCTTCAGATAAGTCTTTGGGGGCTGATATTAACTTTACCTGCCAAATTGTTTTGGTGCGAGTAGCAGTATCCAGTCCCTTAAGTGCCGGTTCAAGAATCTTTTGGTCTTCAATTGCAGTAATATGACGTTCCCAAACATCCAAATATGCTAAATAAGAGCCATTATCTAACTTAGGTGGGTTTGGATAATCAGGTTGTACTGTGTAAGTTGTGGGTTCTTCTAATTCGCAAAGAATGCCATTTACATAAATGTGACCGGCTGCAATGGTCAAGTCTTTATCTGTAGCTTCAGCTTTGATACTAATCTTAAATCCGTCACCACTCTTAGCTGCACCACTGTCACCAATCAAATCTTGAGTTAGGGATTGATTAATATGATTTTGAATATCAACTTGTTCGTTCCAATCGGCATCTAATTGCAACCGACCTTGTTGCATTCGCACGCCATTATAATGTTTTTCAGCTTTAAATGTAGACCGGGTAAAATCACCTTTCATAATTTTCTTCTTCCCTTAAGTTTCGTAAAAAATGCCTGCTTCGAGTCCAAAACGTAAATATTCTTTTAAACTGGCACGCAAGTTTGCCTCACGTTGCGGCTGTTTTAGAGAATTAAAAACTCCCATTTCTGAACCATCTTCTGCCCCTGTGCGTATTTCTTTCCCACAGACTTGACTAAGTTGGGCATAACCAGGTTCACCATATTTTTCGGAAGTGAATATCGGTTTGTGACTCGTCAAGATGAGAATTTTTTCATTGATATTTTCAAACCCGTTATTCATTGGTAACCAGTTTTTAGCGTTTTCTGTGGAACACAAAACACTACCAGCAGTTGTACCAGCAAAAAGATTTGGATTATTGGAATTTTGATTATTGTAATTAATCGCTAATGCCGTAATAGCGGTAATGCTTAAACTTGTCGTAACTGATTCCCAACTATTGCCATTATCTTTGGAAAGAAAAATATTGCCCCCAACAGTACCTGCTAAAAGATAATTAATAGTAAAGTCTATTTCAGAGATTAAGTCTTCACTAAATTCTGCATCAATAATTAGGGTCGTATCTGTTAAATCCCGGTCGATGACTTTTCTAGTTTCAACACGATTTTCAATAACAACAGTAATAACGCTGCCTTTTGCGAGTTCTCCTTTGAAGAGTGTATCAATACCTGTGACCTTTGTACCCTCACTCTTTATAGTACCTGTACCAATACCTGTGACCTTAGTACCATCACTCTTAATAGTACTTGTACCACGTTTGGCGTATGTCACCACTGCAGTAATATCTGTATCGGTTAAACCAGCTTTTAACTGTTTCCATTTTTGGAAGTTGTTATGCGAACGGAAAACCCCATCTCCAGTTCCAATAAAAATTTCTCCGTTATTGGGATTAACTGCTAAAGCGGTGATATTCCGATTTGGCAAGTTGCGATTAACTGAATTCCAGCTTAAACCGTTGTTTTTTGACCGAAAAATTCCATTAGATGTCCCTGCAAAAATTTCACCTTCTTTGCTGACAACTAATGCTGTGACATTGCGATTTGTCAAACCGACATTAACGGATTTCCAATTGTTGCCATTATTCTGAGAAATAAATACACCGCTAGCAGTCCCCGCTAAAAGATAGTGGCTTTTAAAAGTTGTCTCCGCAGGTAAATTCGTGCTAAAGGGTACATTGATTTTAATCGCAGTATCATCAATGATTTCTGTGACAGTCCTTGTCTCACCTGCGGCAATGATAATGCTATCTTTTGTTAGTTCTTTGGTAAAGGCTGTAGCATTACCCGTTACTGTAATGTCATCGCTACTAATTGTACCTGGAAGAGATTTTTCATAAGCAATGAAGTCAGTAACATTTGTGGAAACAAGGGGAATAAAATCTGTATTTTTGGAAATATTATTGCTTTGTACCCAGTTCTCACCATTATCTGTAGAACGAAAGATTCCCCCTTCGGTAGTGCCAGCAAACAAGTAGTTAATACTATTTTTTATTTCAGGTTTGGTATAGGTAATGAGTGCGGTGATGTTTAGATTCGTTAAGTTATTGTTGACTGATGTCCATTTATCATTTTCATCGTTTTCATCATTGAGATAACAAAAGACACCATTGCCAGCGCTACCAGCAAACATATGTCCAGTATTGGTATTAATAGCTATTGCAGTGATTTCTTTTGGCAAATTAACTTTAGTCTCTAAGGCTTTATCTGGCTGACAAAAATAGCGATGTGGTGTCTTAGAACCATATTGTAAATAAGAAAACCGCACGCAACCATCTTGTTGACGCAACACAGTTACTTTCTCATTAAAAATACTGTTACTAGCTTCTAAAATGCTGACACTAGTTCTACCGAAAAGCGTTGTTGTGTTTATATTAACGCTACTTCCAGGAGATGCGATCGCTACTTGATTGCCTTTGGAAGAACCCTTATCTATAATACTGTCTGTAATTGTCAGTTTTGGCACGGTATCAGCTAATCTGATAGTTCCGCAGATACTACTGTCAATGATTACATTTAATTTGGTATTGTTTTTTTCAAGAAAATTTATTTCTTCAAGAAATAGAGGTTCACAAATTTCTTCAAACAAATTATTTTCTGAAGGTAATTCCGGACATTGCCATTGACGAGTCACATCTTTTAAGAAAGAAAATACACGAGTGATTTGTTGAAAAGCTAATTGAAACAGCTTGGTCAGATTTTTTTGAGAATTAGAATTATCTAGAGGTATACCCAATTTAATAATTTTCTGAATTAGGCTAAGAAAATACATTACCACCGCAAACAGCGAAAAGGCATTATCCTCCTCTTCTTCTGTTTCGATTTCCCGTTCCGGCTGTTCCACCGTCAGTCCACCTTTATCTGGAACCAAGGTGCAATGAGCAATGTGTAATTTTTTCAGATTTCCTGACAACACAGTTACCTTGCCTTCCACTAGCAGACCGTTCAAGCTAAATTCACCAGGGTCAGTGTTGTTTTTAGCAGTACCTTGTATTGCTAAATTACCTCGCAAGTGGGGACGATGTTCATTAGCCGCAATAATTTGCAACTTTTTGTCTGCGGGAATTTTAACAGTAAAGTTTCCCTTGTAAGTATGGTTATCTTTTAAGTTAATTACTCCCGTCTCCACATCTAAGACAACATCAATTTTGCCTTTGGGAGTAATGTATAAAATCCAATTTTGGGCTTCCTTACTACTAATAGAAAGCGGATAATTGCCCTCTTTTAGTTGAATTAGCTTTGCTTTACTATTTACGGCCTTACCGGAGGTTATTTTTACTTCAGGTTTACTGGAATTAGTTACTGAGACTTCCAAGCCATTGATAACTCCTGGCTGAAAACTAGGGGAAATGTTGGTTTCAAATTCCCGAACTCTTCCTAGGGAGTCGGTGGTTAGGCTTGCGAGCGAAGTAGAGGAGGGAGAGGGAGACGGAAGAATTTGAATTTCCCATCTTGGTTCTTCTGATGCTGCTTGATAGGAAATTGCCAGTATTACAGTTTGACTTCGGTAATTTCCCAGACTCACCCGATAGTTAATTCCCAAATCGATGCGTCTTCCTTGACTATCTACAGCGGTGCCAGATGATACAATCACGTCACTTTCTCCGGGTTTGGCAATCACCTTAAGACCATTGACAATGCCAGCTTGAAATTTAGGACGAAGGTTAGTATCTGACAAAGCGATCGCACTGATTTCACCGTCGGCATTGATACTTAAGCGCTGCAATTGAATATAAATCTGTTCTTGACAATATTCCCAAATTTGTACGTTTTTATTCCACTTTTGCACCGCAGTGTGTAAAGAGGAGGATGGGGGGATGGGGGGATGGGAAGAAAGAGAATTCTGCAAAGTTCTCCTTGTCCCCCCCTCTCCTTGTCTCCCCCTTTCCCCTGCCTCTTCCACGTCCCACTTAATTCGGCTGATAGACGAGGGTGTAATACTTGCAATAGACTCGCTGCGGTCATAGGGACCCCCCCCGATGTCACCGTTGAAACCGTAGGAGTAACTAACTTCGACTGATTCCGGCACTGTTTCGGTGAGAAATGCTAGCCGTCCTTTTTCAGGATCGACTATGACTTGATAAGTCTTGCCATTTTGCTCATTGTTAGCAGGAATTTCCCATTTATTGAGGTTTCTAAATAGTATTTTTTCTGGCAAAATCGGTTTTGGTTGACCATTTAAAAATACTTGCAAAACCGGATTTAAGTTTAAATAATCGCTGTTTAAAGCCTCACGACGCAAGGGTGCTGGTACATTATTTTCGTCAGCTAGACTGGTAATTTCTGTTTCTGTTTGCGGTTGGTTAAATAGAGGAATATCATCACCCAAGGGATTAAATGTATAGCAACGTCCTTGAGTTTTTGGATCTGCACTTTTGATTAAAAATGCGGTTCCCCGTTCAATTGGATAGCTTTTTAGCCGCCAAACAAATATCCCAATATTGGGAATGTTATACTTACCACTTTGGTTGTTAACATTACCAAGCTGCACCGTATATGCCGCAGCTTGTTCAAAAGGTGTTCCCAAACGTTCGGCTTGGCTTGAACGACGCAAGTCTACAAAGCCGTTCGTGGGTCGCAGGTGGTTTAAATTCTGGGTTGTACTGAGAAGTTTAAAGAACTCCACAACACGCGATCGCCAGCCGGTGATATCTACAACGAGTTGTTCTAAAACAGGTGCTGTGCCTTTGCGGGCACGATATGCCAAGGTGTTGGCTATATAAGCACGTCGTTCTTGCCCGTAAGTGCGTGATTTTTCGGCGTATAAATTGACTGCGAGTAAGTCACCGATATAAGGTACCACCCATTCATCGCAAGTTTCTATAAACCAGTTGTCGTATAAGTTGTCTATATCAGATTCAACAATTTGCAGTTCATTTTCGATGACATTCAATAAAGCCCGTAAAGTACTGCCTTGAGATTCATCTCGGATGCGGTAAATTGCCGGTAGTAAGTTATATAAACGTTCTTCATTCATAATTTTTTAGTTAGTGGTTGGTTGCTAGTTGTTGGTTGTTAGTTGTTGGTTGTGGGTTGTTAGTGGATAGTTGTTAGTTGATTAGCTTAAAGGTAAAATTTCTTAAATCATATCTTCCGCTTTGCGTATAAACCACAAATTTATAATTTTATAAGTTCTAAAAATTACGACAAAATTAAACCATTGTTTTTAGTCCATTTTAATGGACTTGTGCTATTAGACAGGGACTTATATTCCCTGGCGGGTAGCGACGTTATAGATTTCACCAGGTAATAGCAGTGATGATTTTGACATTTTTTTTAGAGGTGCAAGATATTAGTTAATTCAAAACTCCTAACTTCTAATTCAAAACTCCTAACTCCTAACTCCTAACTCCTAACTCCTAACTCCTAACTTTTGATTCAAGACTCATCCCGTTGACATTAAGCAATAACAACTCAGCAGGTAAAATTTTATTTTGTTGTTCGTCTAAACGTGCTGTTGATGCTGGTAAAGATTGTTGTAAAGCCTTAGCAAAACCAAAAAGATACAGTGCATCCAAATCTACTGCAACCACACCTTCTATACTTTGAATAGTCGCGATCGCTTCTGAGGTTGTGACGGGTTGACCAAAATCTCGGTTTTCAAAGGCAAATCTCTGTTGCAATGCTGTACGGACTTTCGCTAGTACTGGTTTAGCCTCACTTCGAGGATCTACGAGAATCTTTGCTTCTAAGTTGAATAACAGCAGTTTGTAAGAATCCACCTGTACAATCACTTGCACGGGATCTCTTGCTGCATCAATTGCTTTGACTAAACTGTTGTATAAATTTGAGTCTGTTAACACTGGATCGCCACCAACAGCAGCAACGGTGATATGTACTATTTGGTTTATCCCGTTCAAGATAACTTCGGTTTTGGCTTTACCGATACCAGCAAAAGAACGGGCAAAATCTTCAAAATCTTGTAGCGAAACGATACGATCCAAGGTGCGTACTGTTAAAGGTGCGCTGTCACGCGCTTTAGATAACTGTTCGCGTGCGGCTGCTCCTGTGGCTGGTACGGGATTTGTAACTTCTATAATTCCTAATGGTCGGGTTTTCAGCAAACTCAGGCTGTCTTTTCCCAAGTTTCCTGGTAAGCCGATACCGCTGCGATAACGTCCGACAAGGTTTTCTTGACCGCTTGGCAAACGTGCGCCGCTTTTCCCATCACCAAAGGTAATGGTGGTTGTGCCATCGTCATCAATGCGGGTAATGTATTTTTGGTCAAGGTTGTTTAATCCATATAATGATGCCACTTCTTCCCAGCGCACACCATCCACAACTATTTCTAAAGTGGTGTTGGAACCGCTTGGTGTGGCTGCTGCAACATAAGTAAGCGGCGGTTTTTTGATAGCAAAACGCTGATTTGCTAATGTGCCGTTACCGCTACCTAATACTTCTTCAATTGTCTCGCCATGTGTGGCGCTGGCAACGTTGGCGTAAATAATTGTAGTGGTGGGGTCGTAGCTATTTTTTAATGGTTCTCTAAAAGTTAAAACTGGTAATTGTTGGTCATCCGGTGGAGTTTTGATATAACAAACTTCACTCACCATTTCGTCATCCTTTGTTGCGGGTTGCAATGTGATATCCTTTGGCGAAAGGGTTTCTACAAAGCCTTCCACACCATCTATATCACGCAAATGCCAACGATTATCAATTGGTGGTGACATCACTTGGAGTATGTCCCCGAGTTTCAACTCAACGGTAGAGAAGCCATCAGCAGCAAATAACAGACCAACACCCCCTGCATAAATAGTATTCTCATGGAGAGCGATCGCTTTTACGTCAATATTCTTTAAACCTGTATTTCTCGGTGTCCAATTTCCGCTATTGTTTGCTAACTGGAAAACACCACCGCTAGCTGTACCTGCAAAAATATCACCATTACTAGATACTGCAAGGCTGCGAATATTCATACTCGTCAGATTGTGATTAAATTGTTCCCATGTCTCACCATTATTTGTGGAACATAAAACGCCACTGTCAAACGTACCGACATATAATATTTGTTGATTTTGAGAAAATGCTATAGCAGTAACATTCGTATCTTTTAAAATTTCTTCCCAACTGCTGCCATTATTTGGAAAACGATATAAACTGCTACTAGTTCCAGCAAAAATGTCTCCTGCTTCATTAATCCCGAGTGCCTGAATATCTGGATTGATTAATGCAGTTTGCGTCAAATTATCGCTACCATCAATTATAGAAAAAACACCACCTTCCTCCATCCCCACAAAAATAGTACCGTTCGTTTTATTTACAGCCAGTGCTTGCACATTAGGATTCTTTAAGAAATTACTAGTAATTGCTTGCCATTTCTTTTCTGCTGTTGCGATTTTGACGTTGAAAATACCATCACTCGTCCCCGCATAAACTGTAGAAATCTCTTCTTTTGTAGTAATTACCAAACTTCGGACATCTTTATTTTTTAAACCTTCATTAACGGCTTCCCAATTTTTACCATTATCTGTTGACAGAAAAACGCCACCTTCAGTCCCAGCCAGTAATAACTTACCATCTGTACTGATAACAAGTGTCCTCACAGTGGTATTTGTCAAGCCATTATTGTTTCGTCCCCACTCATTATTCTGTGAACTAAAAACACCACCAATATTATTAAATTTTACTCGGATTCGTTTACCGCTAACAATCGCAGCTTTTTCTGGCAACAACCCAGCCACATATTCACTAAGATAAATCTCATTTTCTCGTATAGTGTCGTTAAATATTTTCTGCTGTTGCAACTCAATAGTGAGATTTTCGCGTGCCAAAGTCAAGGCTTGACTTTCTGCCAAAACAATCGTACTGCGCAGTCCAAAAATATCGGATTTTACTGCATTACCAACTTCAACCCGCGAAACTTTAACATCTAAACCAAAATCCCGACATTGGACGCTGGTAATATTCTCCACTTTACAAGGTTGAGCGTTATTACCATCTTCTGTCATCAACACTATCCAAGTATCGGGCAGAATTTTGGGATAAACATTATTTAAATCAATTTCCTGATTTTGATTATCTTGCTTTGGTTTAATTTGAAAATTGGGCCATTCCTTTTGTTCATCTTCAGCAAAGCCAGTAAACGCAAAACCAGAAAATGCATAATCTATATTAAAAGTAATAGAACCAGAACCTAAATTAAAATTCAAAGGTTCATTAAGTGTCAGTATGTTATCATCAATCTTTGTGACAATTCGGGTTTGATTGCTAAAATTGATAATGTCGCCTACTTTTAACAATTTAGTAAATGTTTGACTTCCCGCAATTGTAGTTTGGTCTGACGAAATTCCTGTAACTGACTTAGTATAAGCAACAATTGAATTTACATTAATATTTGCCAAACCGTTATTAACTTTGTCCCATTTATTGCCATCATTCAGAGATATAAAAGCACCATTTTCAGTGCCAGCAAATATGTAATTTTTCTCTTTATTTAATGCCAAATAATTAACAATTTTATTTTTTATTTCATCCAACTCTTCCCATTTATCGCCATCGTCCTTAGAAAGAAAAATGCCATATTTCGTTCCAGCAAAGATGTAGTATATGCCTTTACTGTCAGTATAGGTAATTAATGAAGTGACTATTTTGGATGCATTTACCTTACTTGGAAATGGTTTGAGCTTCCAAGATTCTCCGTTGTCTAAAGAAACATATACCCCATCATCAGTACCAGCAAAAAGGAAGCATTTATCCGGATTCTTGTTATAAGTAATTAATGAATTTATAGCCTTATTTGATAAATTTTTTCCTGCCCAATTTTTACCTTGGTCTTGAGTGCGATAAATATTATTGTCAGTTCCAGCAAAGATATAATTTGCACTCTTTAAGAAGTTTGTACCGCTTGCTAAAGAATTGGTAAAAGCAGAATCGACCGTAACATTAGCAATAATCTGATGAGAATTGACGGCAGATATGCGTTTTGATGTACTATCATTGGTTACTGTTATAGTCTCCCCTAATTTAATATTTTGGAGATAGTTTTCAATTTGCGATAAATTATTTTGACTAACCCTGCTAATACTAACTGTTGCTGTTGTCTCAGAAGTCCTGCGAATCGTCCCAATACCCGGAAGTCCTGAAAGCTGATATCCTAGATTTTCAAATTCACCCCCAAAAGCAGAATCGACAGTTATGTCTTTAGTAAAACTGTAATTTATAACTTCTTTGATTGATTTTGTCTGGCTATCAGCAATGATAGTATCACCGACTGCCAGCTTTCGAGAGGATTCATTTATATTCAAGGAAACCGTAATACCAGAACCTTCTATAGTACCTGCCAACTTATTGCTAGCATAACTAACTAACGAACGAACAACTGTGTTAGGTAAAGCCGTATTAATAGCTCTTACCTTATTATTAGTATCGGTTTCTACACTTACAGTTCCTAAATGAATGGGAGTCCAACTTTCACCACCATCTTTAGAACTAAATACACCACCAGTCGTCCCAGCCAAAATATAATTGCGCTCATCAATATAGAGAGTTTGAATATTTAGACTCGATAAGCCAGTATTAATAGATATCCAACTATAACCATCATCTGTAGAACGAAAAATTCCAGCCCCTGCTGTACCAACAAATATATAATCATTGCTTGAATTTCGAGCAAAGCAACGAATATCTGTTATCGGTAAACCTGTGTTGCTGCTTGTCCAACTTTTCCCATTATTCGCAGTCCGATAAATTCCACCTTTAATTGTCCCTTTGTAATCCCGCTTAACCTCATTCGGCATATCTTGCCATTTGGGAGCATTGTATCCAAACAACGCACCCCGTTGACGAAAAGCGAAAATTTTCGGGTTGCGGAGTATTTGAGATATTTTTGTTGGTAACTGAATATCCCAAGTAATTTTGGTATAACCCGCTTGGGTAATTGTCTCCACTGTCGCCAAAGTTAAGAGATACCAAACATCTTTTTCGGGTACGTCATCAATTAATAAAATGCGATCGCCTGCTTGTAATTGAGTATTTATACCTTGTAAATATAGTTTATCGGTACTGTTATTAATCTCCTGCGGTTTCGTTGGTCGCGGTTTTAACTGATTCCACTCGACACGGGCAACGATTTCTCCACTCGTTTCAAAGGTTTGGGGCAATTCATCTTCCCCAGGAATACTTACTACTTGCGTACCTTTTGGTACTACAGCAAAACCCGGACTGCCGGGAGCATCATCCACAGTGAATGCGAGGAAAGTACTAGCAGCGACACCGGGATTGAGTTCGTAACCTATAGCTCGTGCGAGTTCCAAAATAGAACGCTGTTCCGTCGCAGTCTTGATAAAACCTTCATTAGCAATTCGTTCTTGATAGAAAGTTAAGACATCAGCGACAACAGCCCAAGCATCAATCAGAGCGATCGCGGGATCGTCCAAAGCACGAGTGGTAAGCCTAGAAAGGGGATAAACTCTTGCCGGGTCGTCAGGATTTTTGAGTTGACTGGGTAGACGAGTCAGCATCCTGCTCAGAAAACTAGCCCAGTCACCAATACGATAAGCCAGTGCTGGTAAACCCGGACGATTGTTGATTTTTGGTTCGTCGTTCATAGGGGGATGGGGGGATGGGGGGGACAAGAAAACTAATAACTCTTAACTCCTAACTCCTAACTCCTAACTTTTTATACTCCTCCTTTCATTTCAAGGAAAATTTTGCCGTTGCGGGGTGCGTTGGGGTCGTTATCTAAAACGGCAATTTCTAAACGTTCAAAACTAATTTGACCTGTTTGCAATTCGTTGCAAGGAGGCTGTCCCAAACGCTGAAAACGCTTGACTTCTACTGCTGTTACTCCAGTAACTTGCATCGCACTGGCGATTATTTGACTTAAATAGACGGGTTGACCAAAGGTGAAGTTATCTGGATGAAAGAAACCCAATTTGCCATCAATTAAAACTTTGTTACCAAGAATTGTTAGTAATTCCTCTTTGATATCGCTGCGGAAATAATCAGTCGCTACATTAACAGTCAACGCTATATCTAAAGGTATGAAAATCGGCGCTTCAATTTTCATATCAACTCCTGCTAACCGAAAGCGTTCTAAAAAAGTGCTTAATTTTTCTTTGAATTCATCATCAACTGGTAAACCGCCTTCCCTGTCTACAGTAATAAATATCGTGTACCAACTACCTGTCCAACGTCTAGTAGCTACAGCTTTGCGAACTCCTGGAAACAGTTGCGCGATCGCGGCATAATCACTTTCAGTTACAGCCCGCTTTTGAGTGCGAAAAGCTTGGGGTGCATAGAGTTGCACTTGTTCTATTGGTTCGGGATCTACACCACCTTTTGCTGGTAAAGGATTGCGTACCTTAATAATCAAGTTTTGTAAATCTGGTTGAATAGTCGCGATCGCTTCTGCCCCAACATTACCCAAACTACCGCTACCTATGCGATACGTGGCTTTAAACTGAGTTCCAGCTTCTGGTCTTTTACCCAACACACTATCCCCAAACCGCAGATAAGCACGTCCGTCGTCTTCTGTCTCAACTACAAACTCACGTGCAAAGCGATCGCTGTTGAGTAAATCTCGCTGCGGATACCAATAAGCACCCGAATCATCTTGCTGCTGCAACCATATTTGCGGTTGAACATTTCCCATGTCCCAACTAAACGCTTGACTGGCTGGGGAAGTGGGGTCAAAAGTATATTGACGACCTTGTGGCAAAGGAGCAAGGCGTTTTTTGTACAATTCGCCAACATTTAGACGCACATATCCTTGTTGAGTCAATGGGCCTTGTTGCAACCTAGGTCGATAGCGATCCTGAAGGGGTACTTCCGAAAGTAGTTCTTCCACAGTGCAACCACAATCTACCAAAACCACATTACCCCGCGCTACACTCACATTAGCTTTCAGTTTGTCATCTACAATCGTGCAAATCCACAAAGTAAAAGGTAAAGCATCCTCCTGCGCCCATTGAATTTCCACCACATCCTGTTTCAATAACGGGTCTTCATAACCCCGTACATCCGTTAAACGCACAGCATGGCGATGTCTGGGATTTGCATCAGATGGATTACCCGTGTTTGGTCCTTTGACTTCTTCAAAAATCAGCACATCACCAACTTTCAGAGAACCCCGCACCGTACTATTACGGTCTTCCAATGTTGCCTGTGTTGCACCTTGAGGTAAGCAGTAAGCTAACAAATCCTCATCATTGCCCCAAGTATAAAACCTAATTGCGTTATGAGCCTTGTATAAAGTGATATCGTGCATCGCTTCAAACACCTGCACGCCCCGTTGTAACAAAGTTTCCCCCTCCTGTAGAGGTCGCCCATCAGCAAGCGTGAAAAACCGAGTTCCCCGGCGATTTTCAGAAGCGCCAAGAAGCTTTTTTGTGTCACCTTTGTCGTTAACTTGTAGCGTTACCCAAGTGCGAGCATTACAACCATCATGCATTGGATAATCCAGCAAGCGAGCATGACGGCGAATTGATACACGCTGGCGTGCCGTACCCAGATAAGCTTCAGTAGCGACAGCATCTTGGTAATAACTCAAGCGATCGCCTGCATCAGCCAACAACTCCACCAACATCACGCCGATATCGGAAGGGTTGCGCGATCGCCAATCTGGCATAGTAATAGTTAGGCGATCGAGCATCAACTGGCGGAAACTAGCGTAATCCTTTGCTAGATAGTCAATAACTGGTGGGGTTGGGGGCTTTTCTTCTGGGAGATCCGAGTCAGATTTGCAATCAAATTCACTTCCTTCATCGACTTGGAAAGAAAACTCAATGAGTGAAAGTTGTGGATCGAAACCATCGGGAGGTTGAGAGCGAACCTCTGAATTTACCAGACGGAAAATGTAAGTAGATGCACCAAAAATACCTGCCCTGCCAATGTCGCCTGTATCACTCACTTTGACCGTAAGGATATTGCCAAAAGAAGTAACAGACTCCACAAACAAACTTTGGAGTAACGCCCCGCCTTGGATTACGACATTTTCCTTACTTAAAAAGTTTTTTGGCTGTGGCAAAACAGCATCATCCTCACCCGGCAAATTGTGTATAAAATGCACGCTGAGAATTGTCTGGTTTTTTGAAACCTCCAGAAAATCAATCCCGTTAACAACAGGTTTGCCATCAGCCCCTTTTGTATTGCGGACTTTTTCCCGTCGTTGCTCGCTTCCTATTTGACTGCTAATTTTGCGATACTGAGTAGCCATATTTTTCAAGTTATGAGTTAGGAGTTAAGTTAGGAGTTAGGAGTTAGGAGTTAGGAGTTAGGATTTGAGTTATGAAAAAGCTCCTAATAACATTTCTGTATGAAAATGCAATTAATAGACCACGAATAGCCCACGCAGGTGGGCTTTGTTTGTATAGACCCACCCTTCTAGGGTGAGGGGGCATAAAGAAAACTTCATACAAAATCGGTATAACTCCTAACTAATAACTCCTAACTCCTAACTCCTCACTCCTAACTACCTTGAAAAAACTCCTATTTGGCGTTGTTGAGTGCGTCGAACCACATATTGAATTGTGACTTCCAAAGTTGCTTCTTCAGTGGCAATCTGCACCACCTCCACTTGAATAACATCACCCAACCATTGCTCTAACGCACCTTTGACAATAAACTCCGTAGCGGCAGAGAGTTCAAAACTATTGGGAGAGAAAACCAACTGTTGTAAATTGCTGCCAAAATCTGGACGATTAACTCGTTCACCAGGAAGGGTAAACAAAACTTGCTCAATCATCTGTTGAATATGCTGGTTGTCAGTGGCATCAGCAATTCTTCCGCGTCCATCAATACCAAAGGGATAAGCAATCTCCATAGTCACATTCCTTTCACCCGAGGCTGGGCAAGAACAACAGTTAATGGCGTACCAGTGGGAGCGCAAATTGCCTGACTATCCTGCAACAGCACCGGCATCCCCATCACCTTGACTCGCAAAGCAGCCAACACCCACACGCCAGTAATACACGGTCCGACATTCACTGGGGGAGGTGGATTTGCACAACCAGCGATGACATAGGGTGGTGGTTGAGTAACCACAGGTAAACCCATCACCCGCACCCGAGGATTGGGAACAGTCGGTTTTGCTTGCCCACCATGAGCGCAAATTACCGTACTACCAACATTGAGTAAAAAACCAGGCATTATATTACCTCCAAAGCACCATTATTGACATTGACACTAACAGGTGAAAGTTTGACATTTGCGGCAGTATTGCTTAATTCAATCGATGCAGGCGTAATTTTCACAGTTGCAGGAGTAGCGCCGAGTTCAATACCAGAAGCGCTTAACTTGGCGTTTGACGGAGAGTTATTTAACTCAATCCCCGATGCTGTACTTAACTTCATAGTTGCCGGGGAACAGGTTAATTCAATACTGTTCTGCGTCAGTTTGGCTTCAATTGCACCTTCTTTAATCAGGATATCATCTTGCTTGATTGTGACAGTAGAAGACTCGCGATTTTTGAGTTCAATTACATCTTCTTTTATTTTTACAGTTGTTTGATTATTATTATTAATTTCAATACCATCGGCATTAAAAAGCATTTTGAGAGGTCTTTTAACCACAGGGTCTTTAACTTCAATTGTCAAACCTTTGTTATCACCCAAATTGCTGAAAGTAAAGGTAATTCCTTTAACTCTAAAAACCTGAACTTTTTCCGGTTCTTCTACTTTTGCATTTTGAGGCAATTCATTTTCGCCCCAAAAACAACCGCTCCAAATAGGATAATCGGGATCGCCTTCCTCAAATTCTACCCAGACATTTGCGGCTACGGGTGGGATAGCAAAAAAGCCAATATCGACACCAGCATAAGGCGTGCAGGGCATAGCCCAACTCTGGCGTTCTGCTCCAAAGATAGCAGGAACCTCAACTTGAATTCGACCTAAATGTAGAGGGTCTTTATTGCTAGTTACTTTACCGCGATATTTACCAAAAAATGGTGACATAACTGTTGAGAGGGGGACAAGGAGGGCAGGGTGACAAGGAAATTAATTACCTACTAACTATTAACCACTAAGGAATGTGGATTAAATAAGACCCGGATTTGCCCTCACCCTATCCCTTTCCCTTGGGGAGAGGGATAGGGTGAGGACTCCCTTCTCCCTTGGGGAGAAGGGTTGGGGATGAGGGCGAATTTTCGACATTAATAAATCCTTATTCTTAACCACTAACTAACTAACTAAACATCTAAAAATTGCTTTGTTGTACCTAATCCTTCGCGGGTGATGATGAAGCTTTGCTTGTATTCTCCTAGACGAAGTTTATGTGTTACCGATTTGACGTAATAAAGTCCGTCGTAGTTATGGCCGACGCCGCGCAAACCGACTACACCACGCAGTTCTAATAAATTGCCGTATCGGATTGTATCAACTTCACCAGTAGCTTCTATCACTTTGTCTACAGAACTATTCAGGATTGACTTAGCGCGAGTCATAGCTTGCAATGCTTCTTTACCAGTTTGGCGATATTGGGTTTTACGCAGAAGGCTTTTGTTGTTTAACGCTGGATTTTGGGATAAATCTTCGCGATCGCTATCTTTAGCCTGTACTGATTTAATCTTGTTGGTTTTGCGGTCTTGAACTTGACCAGCTACGGTGCTGGGAGACAGAGCATTGTTCTGGAAGTTGATAGAATTTACATTGCTGTATGTCCCCATGTTGACAGTTAGCGCCTTTTGTGAAGTTCCAATTCGGATGGGTGGTCCCCAATAAGCGGTGTTAGTTCCCGCAACTGGCCCCGGTGAAACATAGAAGACGTATTTATAACGTTCTGCTAGTTTTTCGATATATTTTAGGTCAGTAGCTGTTTGTGATGGAATGCGTTGAGTTACGGTTGGGCGATCGACTATTGGCGGTTTCTTAACTTTAGGTATTAAACCGTACTTGGCATAACTACCGACGATTTTAGTAACGATAATTCTCTCATCTTGAGCGGGATGTTCGACGGATTTTTCCTCCAAATCCATCATGATGCTGACATCCTCACCAGTGATGCTAAAGGTCGAAGCCCCAAGTTCCATGCTGGGTAAAAATTGCTGGTGAGTAATAATACCATCCATCAACACCTTAGCTGAGGCTTGCAGAATGACAATCAGAATTACTCGATTCCCAGGTTTGAGCAGGGGGCTATTGATTAATTGATAGTCCTTGAGGTCATTGCGACCGGCTCGACCTACCGTAAAAGTAATCTGAAAGCCGGATCTCCCTTCATCACTGTGAGTGACTTCTACATCCCGTAAAGCTTCAGTAAACAGCGTTGGAACGGGTACGGGAATATTTGGACCAATCAATAAAGTTAGGTTAATGCCAATTGGCATCGCAACCTCCTCAAACTATGTTGGATTTTGCGGAAAGTGTTGCTTAGTCGGTTTCCTACTAGCGGCAAATGCATCCTCGACGGATTTTGGGCTTTCAGGAATCGAGGCACACACTTAGCCGTGAACTAAAGTTCATAGCTTTTAGCTTAAACCCGTTAAAACGGGTTAAAACCGTAGTTACAATTCATGTGGCTTGCCGGAGCGTAGGGTATTGTAACTACAGGATGCATTCTGGATGAGCAATCAAACTTGGGGTACCGGGACGCGAATTCTCTGACCTGGTTCGGCGGTTAGAGTATCTGGGTTCATGGCATTGTTAGCATCACATACCTGCCAAAACTGATCTGGAACGCCGAGGGTGCGAGCTGCGATCAAATCTAAGCGATCGCCATCATTAATAATCACTTCTACTAAAACTGGCATATCCTTACCTTGAGGCAAGAAGCGACGCCGTTTATAAGCAATCTTGCGCCCATCAGTCGTTGTCAATTGTGCTGTCTCTAAGTTGTAATAACGGCTTGTGTGTTCAAACATAAATCGCTAACTCTTAACTTTGCTCCTGCTAACTCCTAACTCCCAACTCCCAACTCCTAACTCCCAATTTTTAAATGATGTTAACTCCAGTAACTGCAGCGGGGTTGATAATGCCACCTACGACTCCCATTAGTTCTTTTTGGATTTGGTTTGCTAAGAATAATCGCGAACCAAGCTTATTCCAGGGCAAATCATTATAACTAAGGACGCGCAGACTAAGAGAAACCTTAGCGCGAATCGGGTTGAGACTCGTGTCATAAGCTTCTTCTGTAATGCTGAAATCAGTAAGACGCACTGGTAGCACCCGTTTCGCACCCCAGACCAATAGAGTCATCGGTGCTTCCATCGGAATAATTTCCACCGTTCCCAATTTTGCCAATGCCATATTTGCTATAACTTGGGTGCTTTTGGGGTAAAGCAACGTCTCCAATGCTGACAGTTGCGGGTAAATACCAAAACCAATAGCGATCGCATTTGCCTTTTCTAATTGGTCGGTAGCGTCAATTTCTACATCTAACTTAATCGTTTCCACTGGTGCCCCTGCAAGACGCAAAGCTTCAGTTTTCGCGCCGCTTTCATTGCCTACTGTTTGCGCTTGCAAAGTGCGCGTCATCGTTTCAGGATTGTACTGAAAAGCGATCGTGCTGACTATCAATGGAGAAGAAGTGTCAATAGCAACAATCGCACCTTTGGGCAATCGAGGAGAGCCAGGGAAGGTTGTCATAGTGGTTTTTAATTCCTCCCGTGAGTTACTGGATTTTGTCGCGATACCTATCTACCATCAGGCAGGTAGTGTCGTCTGCTACTTTAATCGTTTGATGTCCGGTAATAATTATTGCTTGTGAACGCGGTTTTTTGACCTTTGGAATAAATTACCTCTTTGGAGGCATTTAAGCACGATTTGTAAACATTTTGACTAGATATTTAACGATAGTTCATCACTTTTGGAGTTGAAAAGTGCCTAACGTGTGTCATATTTTGTGCTATTACAGAGGAAAGTAATATCCGAGAGAAAAAACTCTGTGTTGGCAAACTGATAAAAATTGCTGCTCAACTTTATTTTTTGATACTAGTATTCCCATTGCTAAGTAAAATTATTTTCAAACTCTTAAAAGATACTGTTGACACCTTCAGCACTCACAAAAAGGATAGACGCAGAACTCCCTTAAATTCACTTAGAACTCAAACCTCAACACTTTGTAACAAAAATGAACCCAAATCCCATCCAATACCAAGCAATTGAATTGTGGCAAACTCTCTCTGATAAAGACACAACGCTGACTTTTAAGCAAGCAGCGATCGCCCTTTGGAAGGTGCTGAAACAAGCGGGTAGACTAGTATTTTTAGTCGGGCTATTTTTCCTTGTCGTCGTTGTCTGGTTTTGGACTGTGGCTTACCGTACAGGAAGTGATTTTCGCTACTGGTTGGAAACCGCAATGGTATCGCCAGAGGAATTAGTATCCAAAACACTGGAGTTGCTACTTAAGCCTGTTAAGTGGCTGTCAAAATGGTCTGAATTGAAACTTCAGGAATTTCTGGGTATTAAACAATCAACAGCAATTGCACCTAGTTCTCCAGCAAAGTTGATTGCAGGAAAAACAGATAAAAGTGTTGCAATCGATGCCAAGGACATCGTGGAAATATCTCCATCGACAAAGAAGTGAAAGGCGATCGCTTTGTCTGTACGCTTCTTTGCCCGCAGGCATCGCACTCAATCATCCTTGTCACCGAGGAGTTGCCGTAAATCTTGCAATCGCTCTTGGGCTGCACGAAGCACTCGATGAATCTGCACAATGTCCTGGCTATCTTGTTCGTTGAATTCACGAACCGTAAACAAAATTTTGGGGTTAGTAAATTGACTTATGACATGACATATAATTCTCCAAACCCTTGCCGCGTATAAATTGTAATCTTTTTATTTCCTAAAAGCCGAAAATTTCAATTAGTCCGCGAACCGACACAGGTGAAGTTTAAATAGGGAACCGGGAGAATATCTCGTTCGCTACCGAGACAACATCCAGGTACAGAAACTTAAAAGCCGTCGCGGTCCGATTCGCTCAAAAATTGCGGCAGAAACTAACCTATTGCTTAACAGTACAAAATTACGGTTACGTTAAGTAGTTCGGCGTTATAGACCTTTACAGGGCACATTTGATACACTGGTTATGTTGAACAAACATTAAGAAACCGCTTTTTGTATGGAATTTGCAATACTTTGAGCGGTTTTTGTATTTTATGAGATTATGTTGATCTGTTCTAAAATTTGCCCGTTGTAAAGGCAATATCGATTTTACTCTATGTACGCGCATTAGAAACTTAATAGTTGTGCTTCAGTGTTTGTACTTGAGTAATTATATAAAAATGGTAATGAAATACACCAATAGCTGAGGACTGAAAAATATAAAAAAGTTTCAATAAGAAGTATTTGTAGGCTAGTGCAACTAATTGGTATATTTTCTGACTGTGCTGTATCAGTCCAATTATCTAACCAGTCTCCATCAACATCTTTAACAAATTGGCGAATACCATCAACTCCCATAGCTCTCCTGGAGCGTTTCAACTCTCTTGACCTTTGAAGCGCAACTCTTGCTCTGGTTATTTTTTGTTCTTGAGGTTGAATCGACATCATAAACCTATCTGTCTATCTTAATTACAGGATAACAGTTATCTTCAATATGGTCACTATATTGAAGTACATTTTGGCTAATATTTAATTCTACTTGATTTAGAGTTGGATTAAAGTTTATAAAAACACCCCGTTTAATTCCCCAGTATTTTAAGGTTGATAACCATTCGGCTTGCTTTGTTTGATTAAGACTGTCCCGAACACTGGTAAGTTGGACACATAACGGTAACTCTTTCATTCCAGATGCGATTAAGTCTGTTGCCATTGATAAATCCGCTATGTACGGATTAAAGGTGTCTCCACCAAAATTTTCTATTTCTTGGCAGATTTTTTCAATTAGAGACGCATCGCTTTTTTCAAACTCACCCGCCATTAACTTTTGTTTCCAAATATAAATTTTTGGGTCTGTTTCATTAATCCAAGCCGGAAATAAATATTTATACCAATATTTTTCTGTTGGTGATAATTGGGCAAATTCGGATTCTCTATCTTCATCAGGCAGCAACTGGACTTCAAACCAGAAAGTAGCATCTGTAATCAATTCTTCAAGAAGTTGTAAAATATGTGGTTTACTCATAAGAAGACCGGATTTTTTGCGAGCTATCCAACGGTTCATCTCGCTTAACCTTTGTGATAGCTTTGGGAAAACAGGCAGAGTTTCTTCAATCAGTTTAATTAATTCAACCCTAATTTCGTCTGGTGATTTTTGCACGCTACCAGTGTTAAAACAATAATTAATTTTAACATTCCCGAAATAAAAAGCCTTTTTTAATGCATGGTTTTAATTCTATTTTTTGGTAAAAATGACTAACTGGAATTCTAACAACACCCGCGAGATTAGCACCAAGACCGATACATGTTGTAGCCATCCCAATAATACCAATTGTGAGCGTGCATTTAGTGATGATACCGAGTTTATTTTTCATGCTGACCCTGTTTTATTACTCCTCAAACTGAATCGGTTTACCGTTGAAATGTCCGTAAATAGTTTCTGCCCTAAACCAGGCGGGTAATGTCTTTTCAATATCTTCTAAATTATTACCTTGGTCGTCTTTTAACCCAGTTTTGACAACAATTCTGGGTAAAGGCTTTTTGTTGTCTAGGGTAAATTTTTGTAAGTAAAAAGCACCCTTTTTCATGGATGCTGTACCATCCCCAAAAGCTGCATCTCTCACGCTTACGGATGGCTTGCTTTAAATTTCTGTATTGGTGATAAATTGAGAAACGAAAGTTCTAACTAATGTCAACAACCCCTGCCTAAAGGCGAGGGGCTTCGGGCTTCGGCTTGAAGTCTCTAATTTTTAGGATTAGTTGACCAGACTCAGCGCCCGCTACGTTATTGGCAAGAGTTTAAGACCTACCAAGAGATGCGTGCTAGTCTCTTGCTCTAGAACTCGGCAATTAAACAGGTGTATAAGGTTAAGCCAGTGTTGCCGAGATAGTACCGACCAATAACTTTGTCAAAGCTGCTTGTGTGGGCGATGTTGATAGTTTGAAACCGCTAAGGACTTGTTTGAGAGCGAATTTCTTGCAGGATATCTGAGATTTCTTCTTCTGATTGAATATGCCGTGCAAGGACTTGAGCCGTTGCCTCTAGTATCCGATTAGAAAATAATTTGGCTAAATCTTGCCGGAGTCCTTGTCCAATATAAAATCGGAGTAAGGCTTCAAGGGACATATCTCGACTAGCGGCTACTTTTTTGAGGGATTCTAAGGTGTCGCTGGGAATTTCCAGAGAAACTGTCTGTTTTGGGCGAGGATGAAGTTGCAATGTTAATTCTTCTTCAGGCTTGTTCATAGAGTTTCCTTTGGGTTCGAGTCGCAGGACGAGCAGAAATTATGCGAGTTCGCTGACTTCGTTCTACATAAACGACTAACAAGAGACGTTGTTCTAGAGAGTAACCGAGAATGAAATCGCGTTCCTCGTTATTTGCGATCTTGTTCAAAGTCGCATCACCCATTTGGTAAAAGGGATCGAAAAAAGCTTCTGCTGCTTCTTCAAAGGTAATACCATGTTTTTCCAGGTTACTCAGGGCTTTATTGCTATCCCACTCAAATTCAACGCCTTGTAGCTGATAGACAATATTCATGGGTTTATTCTATCGTCAAGGGCGATGCCCTTGGCAACGGCTTAAGCCGTATCGCCGGATTAATCAAACCTACGGGCGATCGCTAAAATTTTAGACTCGGTAAAGAAGTGAAGTAGAAAGCGATCGCACTTCACATTAGGGTAGAATTTTTTTTTACATAAGAATAGGCAAGTATTTTTTCATCTACACTTACCAAAGGAACATCATACATTCTTGCTGTTGAAACGATAATTCTATCGGCTGGATCTTTATGAAAATTCCCTGGAAGTGAATAGGAATCAATGGCAATTTGGGGAGTGATTGACAGAAGAAGTACCCCCTCTTGTGCCAAAGCAATATTAAACCATTCTTGAACCGGACAGGGAAGAATTAACTTATTTTGAGTAAAAAGTCTAGTAATCTCTATCAAACTTATGGAGCAAACACCTAAGCCATGAGGTCTTTCCTTGTTGATTGCCTCATGGTGGGGAGTAGTCAACCTTGAATCATTGTGATTCCACCAAACCCAAATATGAGTATCAAGAACAATCACAAATCATTCACCCCAAAATCCTGATTCATTTCCCAATCATCAGGAGAAATAACGGGTTCATTAGGATCTGCCAAATAAGCATAGGGTTGCATTTCCCGAAGAGGATTGACGGCAAATTGGCCTTGACTTTCCGAAGAATAGCTTATTTCCCCAAACTTTTCTTGGATACTTTCCCTCAAGATAGAAGAAGCTAGTTCTTCAACAGACATTTGTTTTAAAGCAGCAGCTTTAATTAGAGATTCCTGAGTTTCTTGACTGATGTAAATATTAGTACCAATCATGGTTAAATCTTTCTACTTTTTTAGATGATACCAAAGATCATCCTCGCACTAAATCAACAAGCGATCGCCCAAACGGAAAATTTTACAGTTAATGGCGATCGTACTTTGAGCGATTTTGACGGATGGGGCGATCGCCCAAATTTTAGACTATGTAATAGCTGCATCGGTAAAGAAGTGAAATATTAGGGGATTGCACTTTTGCCGATGAGGGGATTTCAGGCAATTCTTTTGTTAATTAGCTGTCCATCTTCAACCAACCAAAAATCTGATCCACCGTTAACTCTAAGTCAATTTCCTCTAGCAGTAATGGGCGATCGCTTCCTTGTAACAATTCTGGTTGTTGACTTGGACGGAAAACCAAAATAGACCGATCTGCTGGATCGATTAACCAACCTAGTTGGCAACCATGCTGCAGACAGTAGAGAATGTTGCCAATTACTCGGTTTGAACTCTGTTCTGGGGAGAGGATTTCGATAGTCCAATCTGGGGAGAGCAAAAAATCGTTAGGAGCTTCCCCATCGGCATCAAATGGAATTCGCGACCATTTGAAGACGGCTATATCGGGCACAATGGAGCGAATACCAAAGCTACAGCGCAATTTTGGGAATGCATAAGCAATTTTATGGCTTTCTGCACTCTCGTTGATACTATTGCAAAGCCTTAGCTGCAATCGACTATGCTTTCCTTTCGGCATTGGCTTGGGGATAATCTCACCGTTGATATATTCGCTGGCGGGTTTGGTTTCTGGGAGCTTCAGAAATTTCTCTAGGGTGAGGGGTTGGGTAGTTGTGGCATTCATGGCTCCTAAACCCTGGTTAATTTATGTTTTTAGTCTAGCAAAATCGGCGCTACTAAAGGCTGATTTGAAGCGCGATGCCCTTGGCAACGGCTTAAGCCGTATCGCCGGATTAATCAAACCTACGGGCGATCGCACTAAGTCCCGATCCCACTTCGGGTATTGCGAGCTATTGCTTCTTGTAAAAATTTTAGTCCTAACGCTCGCCAACTTGTTGATCCATTGTAGTAGCCTGGTAATGTTCGGAACTCAAGAATCATCCCGCCACGTGTATTAGCTCCACCACCCACTGTGGGATTTCCTGTTACTAAATCGTTTACCGGGACATTGGGAAGACCTTGTACTGAGGGGTTACCCGTACGTTGTGGTCCTACACCAGTTGCTTCCTGAATGGGTTTTCCTGTTAGCGGGACATCATTCAATCCCGAAGTGAGATCGGACAGGACATCTGCATTGATATGATTAGGATTGGCTGCAAATGCATCCACTGCATTCAAGGGCTGTCCCACATTACCAACCCGACCCGTCATTTGGAATATTTGATCCATAATTGTATTCCTGTTGAGAGTAAAATACGTGCTTTCACCAGGTGTCATTCCATACAGAGCAACCACATCATTGGGACTCTTCAATAAAATCGGCGCAATGTTTTTTGCTGTTCCGCCTAAAACCCCCAAACCTATCGTTCCACGTTTCAAGTACAAAGCTAGGTGGGTGATCCATCCTCTTAGTCCCCTCAAATTTCCAGCTTGTTGACGTTGGAGTGGCGTCATGCCAGCGTAGATGTTTTGTATTATGGTACGACCGATATTGACAGCCTGTCTGATATCGGTTTTAATCTGCCTGTACAATGCTTGCTCGTTTGCTGGTGCATTATTGGCTTTGGCATAGTCGGAATTTACGTACCATTTTATAAGGCTGTGGTATTCACGCAAGTCGATACCTATATTGACCTGGACGCTACCTTGAAAATTATGATTGGGCTGCCTCATAGCTGGAAACCCCAATACTGCATAGTTCATCGGTCCTACACTCACATTGCCAAAGGCACTGTTCCATCTGCTGGTTAGATTATTAGTCTGAGCGTTGATCTGGTTTATGAACTGGTCAATATTATCCATCGTGTTGTTGAATGCGGTTATATCTACCGCAGGCGGGTCCATCACGATTTCCATTATCGAGTCTCTACCTCCCTCAGGCAGCGGCCAACCGGAGTTATAAGGGTTTGGAGTCATAACTCGATCATCGTGATCCGCATCAACGCGGAATCCTCCATTAGCTCCTCGTATTGTGCCATAAGCAATACGACCATTTTGATCCCTTATATTTTTTGCGGCTAATTTGTGCTGCATCTTTGTAGCATTATTCCCTGCAGCCTGTTCTGCCACCACCTCATTGCGAATTTGAGCGATCTGTCCTCCTGTTAATTGGTCGATGGGGACGGGTATTTCTATTTCCATACCGATCGCTCTTTGTATAGTTTCCGATTGTTGTTGGGTTGTAATAAGCTTATTTTCCTGTGGTTGTTGGTCTAGATTTGTTGCCGACTTCTGCTCTGTCTTTCGCTGGACTGCACTAGTACTCTGCTGCACTACATGGGTTAATTCATGGGCAATTAACTCTTTACCCCCCTGACTCCCAGGGTTATACTCTCCCCGCCGAAAGAAAATATTTTCCCCTGTAGTAAAGGCTTTTGCTTGAATTGATTGATTTAACTGGTCAGATTGGGCATCAGTATGAACCTTCACTCTACTAAAATCAGCCCCAAATGCCTGTTCCATCGGTTTCCTGATATTGCTTGCAAGGGGCTGTCCGCTACCTTTTGCGCTTTGAATTGACGTTTCCACCTCCGGTGTCGCAGCCATTGCATACCCCGCAGCCTGACGCTGTACCATTGGTTTCATCTGCAGTTTTTCGTCATCTTCAGGCTTTTCCTCACGCTCGATAGCCTCACCCCCAGGTGCATTCATCTGATTCACCACTTGACGCGCTACTCTATCCGCCTCCTGTTCATATTTATCCCCCACCGCACCAATTTTCAATTTAGGCTGAATTATTGACGCTGCTGCGGTATTAACGGGCACCGCACTAAAATCGTGTTGGAAGTGCGATTCCCTGAATGTTTGAGTTTCTTCAATTGGTTGCACTGTTCTCTCAGAGATAGTACGTACGGCAGTCCGCTGAAGGATACCACTCACTGTAGGTGATGTTGATTTAGGATTTGGAATTTGAGATTTTGAATCGCGGGTCATTGGCTCAGTCCTCCATATATAGATTGGGCAATTTGTTCTCCCATAAGGCTTGGGTTGGAGTTATTAGTAATGTTCAAGTTTGCAGGCATTTTGGGAATTGTGCCGCTATTTTGCAAACTGGGTGGTAATCCGTTTTCAGTACACAGCCGAGAAAGTTCTGTTTCTACGGCAGCTTGCAATTGGCGACGTTGACGAGGAGAAAGTTCAATTCCCTCTAAAATAAGTTTTTCAATTTGTAAATTAATGTTCATAAAAAGTTAATTGTTGGTTGTTAGTTGTTAGTTGGTAGTTTATAAGCGAAAATCTGCTTCGTTAATCGGTCTATCTAGTTTACGACACTCTGTTCGTGCGGCTGCTAATAACAACGACATATTAATCGCTGTACCGACTTTAGCAGCCAGAAAGGCGGCATTCAAAGCTATGTTGTGAATACTACCTCCTGTAAAATTAAATTGGCTCAAGCGGTGAAAGTCTAATTCTTCGGTTGGTGTCTGTGGTGGAAAGACTTTCTGCCACATTGTTTTACGTTCTTTTGCAGTCGGAAAGGGAAAATTAATAATAAAGCGCAAGCGTCGCATAAATGCTGCATCTAGCGAACTTTTAAAATTGGTGGCGAGAATGGCTAAACCGCGATAAGCTTCCATTCTCTGCAATAAATAGTTAATTTCAATATTGGCATAGCGGTCGTGACTGTCTTTGACTTCGCTACGTTTACCAAACAAGGCATCAGCTTCGTCAAAAAACAAAATGGTGCCTCCATCTTCTGCTGCATCAAATAAACGTCGCAAATTTTTCTCTGTCTCACCTATATATTTACTAACTACAGATGAAAGGTCAATCCGATAAAGATTCAAACGCAAATCGTTGGCTATTACTTCCGCTGCCATTGTTTTACCTGTACCGCTTTCACCTGCAAACAAAGCGCTGATTCCCATCCCCCGATTCATTCGTTGCCCAAATCCCCATTCTTGATAAACAATACTGCGCGATCGCACTTGATCGGCAATTTGATGTAACAAGTTTAATTCTTCTGCCGGCAACACAATATCATCCCAGGTGGCTTTGGTGTCGAGACGTTGCGCTAAATTGTCCAAACGTGGACGGGTGCTGGCTAGACAGGCATCCCATAGGAGGAGGGGGGGAGGGGGAGAATTTTGCTCAATAATTCTTCCTTGTCCCCCTGTCTCCATTTCCTGGATAATTTGCTCGATTGTTACCAAGTTCAGGTTAAATTGACCTGCTAACAATTGGAGATTGCCATTTGCTTCTATACCTAAACCTTGTATCCAAGCGGTTTGCTGTTCGGATGGGGTGGGTTTGGCGATATCTAAGGTGATGCTGGTTCGACCAAGTAGCGATCGCGTTTCACGAGTATCTAAAAAAAATAAGCCGTTGCTACGTGTCAAAAACCGATTTAATGGTGATGCCAGTCCTTGTGTTGAAGATGCGCTTTCAATTTCTTGGGTATCTAAATATAAGGCTATGGGCAATAATATACTTTCTCGCTGCCACAGTCGGGCTAATGTCTCTAATTCAGTTGCTTGGTTTGGTAGCAGTTCTACGGGTAAGCGGTAGAGGTGCAAATTTAAGCTCGCGCATACTTTTTGTGCTATCAGTTGTTTACTCAGACAATCGCTTCCCAATAACTGAATGATCGGTAGGCGATCGCTTTTATTTTTCTCTAACTGCTTAATAATCGTCTCTTCTATCCTTTGTTGTGAAGGTGGCAATTCCACTTCACTGTTAGCCGTTGACAAAGGTATCAATAAGGACATAAAGCGGTCGTCTAAATAATTTAATCCTTTGATGTAATTAACTATGCGTTCGTCAGCCCGCAGGGGACTGGTAGTTAAAGGACTGGTAGCAGATTGGTTAATTTCGATGAATCGCCAATGGCGCAGGGGTCTTAGGGGCGAAAGCACGTCCCAAGCCGGTTGGTCGAAGCAGGCTAGGGCTAAAGCGAAGGTGGGATATGGTCGATGGGAATCGTCTTGTGCTTGGTTGCAAAGGCTGGCGATACTGGTATCAAATTCCATCGCCGCACACAGCAACAGCAGTGTTTCCTCAAAGGGAGATAGCCCAAATTGCTGGCTCAAAATTACTAAGGGTGGCGGTGGTTCCACGTTGGCAGTAGTCTCCATCGCTACACGAGCTTGCTCGATTTCCGCTGCTGAGGCGGAATGCTGCAAGCGCAGACGCAACCAATGCAAAGCCGCTGCAAGATACTGCTCGTTTGCTAATTGCCAGCCGTTCATGGCAGTGTCACCTTCTGAGTCAAATCGAATACTGGCGGTTTGACGGAACGGTCGATTAATAGGCTGTCTGTTCCATCAACACGCAAGCGAACAAAATACTCGCCATTGGGAATGTTGCCAACGTTAAATATGAGGGTATCTGTTTTTTCTGGTCTTTCGGTTTCCGAAGAAGTAGTTAGGAGAAAAATTTCGCGATCGCCTAATAATAAAGCCAGGGGTTGCTCTCGCCAGATTTGCGGATTGCAGGTCAAAGTTAATATGCGATCGCTCAATCTAATTTGTTGAATCATGGGTGCAAGACAGAAGGGTAAAGCATTGGTTGTCTGTTCCTTGCCATCTCGCAAAAGTCGTACAGCTGCAGTATAAAATCCCGGTGGAAAGTCTTCAGGTTGGTTTGGTATCTGTACTTTAATTTCCGTATCTGAGTATTGTTGCTGTAATGTAAATGTTTTCGGTGCTGTGAACCGAGGATGCATTAATAACACAACCACCTGACTGCCATCGCTATCGAGATGATGACCGTTGAGGGTAAGAACTTCACCCAAACGGACACTGGGTTGCTGATTCGGTGCTTGCACAGCTTCCAAAGCCGGGAAGGGGGGAGTTGTATCTGCTTGAGCTAAGACACCTTCGTCACCAGAACCGCGAGTTAACACAGGTAAAGGTGTTTTCACTGCGCGATTGCTATCAATTAATACTACAGAAGCTTCGTAGCTTGCAGAAATTCTATACTGAGTTTGAAAAGTTCCCCACAGTTTAGATACTTCTTCAGTAGACATCGGCTGAAGCGTCATCCGGACTCGTTCCAATTGATTGTGGAGGTCACTTTCAGCTAATGCTGTTTTGATGTCAGCAGGGTTTAAAATAGAAAAGTCATGTAACAGTTGCATCGTCTTTCCTAACAGACGATGTGCCAAGATATCATCGTTATCTTTGCCGTAAGCAGTAATCAGGTAGTAAAGATTCAAAGCCAGTGGCGCTTGACCTGTTTCCCCAGGTTTTACCCGATTGGGCAAATCCATATTCCGCAAAGAGCCATTCGGTAGAACTTGGTAGAGAAAAATGTTAATTTGGTTACCATTGTCACCGGGTTCGCGTGCCTTATCTGGAGGTTTCGCCGTCACCGTACCGCTACCCAGTTCGTTAAGGATACCAGGGGTAATTAGATTGCGTAATGTAGCCGTGACAGCAGCGATCGCCAGAGAGTTACTCATGAATTACCTCCTTGGCGTTTTTTTAGGTAATCTTGCAGAGAAAGCTTCGGTTCGCTTCTATTCGGCTTGGTGTGCTTTGTTTGCGATGCAGTTTGATTACAGCGCACTTCAATGCGACCAATAGTAACTTGAATTGTCTTTGTTGGTGCTTGTTCCATTGTTACACCTTCACCACGCCGGTCTGTTTGTCCTGATTCTCTCGATTCCATCTGAGTGTGAAACTGTGAATAAACAGATAGTTGCTGGGGTAAGACAACTGACTGATTTTTTGAAGTAGCATATTGTAATAAATATTCTGATAAATTTGCTGATTTCAAACTAGTTTCTTGTTCTTGCCGATTTGCATTCATCCTTCTATCAACCAAAGGTTTAACTACAACTATATTTACATTGGTAAACGATTGACTCGGTTGTAAAGTAGATACATTTTTGGAAGGCGTGGAAACAGGAAAACTTAGTGAAGAGGACAATTTCACTTTGGAAGTATCCACCTCCTTCGCCTTTATTTCCTTATCTAATTTACCTACTTCATTGGAACTCGAAACTGGAATAGCACTATCAATTAATGTTTCTATCAAAGTCTTTTGCCCTCGTGTTTGAACCGCAACTTCATCTATTTTTACTTGATTATAAGACTTATGAAAAAACTCTCTTAAACTATTATTCCTAGCCTTGCCTTCGGCACGCTCCGCGAACGGCAACGCCAAGGGCGAAAGCGTACTACCGAAACGGAAGCCGCTCCGCGTCAATGGCGTCTTGGCGGTTATATCAATCAAAGTTTCTGGTAATTTCTGCGAAAGTCCTAGACTAATTATTAACGGTTCAACTAAACGAGGTGTAATTGTTTGGGAACTAGTTAAAGGTAAAATTGATTTATTTATATTTTGTTGATTTTCCTGATTGGAAGTAGATTTTGGAACCGTTGATGTACTTTCATCTGATATATTTTCTAGTTGCTTGGATATTTGAACCGGAACTTCATCTGGTTGTATTTGATTAATTAACGGTTCGACTAAACGAGGTGTAATTGTTTGGGAACTACTTAAAGGCAAAATTAATTTATTTATATTTCGTTGGTTTTCCTTGCTGATAGTCGGTTTTGTAATTGGTGATGTATTTTCTAGTTGCTTGGATATTTCAACCGGAATTTCATCTAGTTTTAACTGATTAATTAACGATGGAACTGATTTAGTTATATTTTGTTGATTTTCCTGATTGGAAGTAGATTTTGGAACCGTTGATGTACTTTCAGTTGATATATTTTCTAGTTGCTTGGATATTTCAACTTTAATTTCACTTGGTTGTACCTGATTAACTAACGGTTCAAATTGAGTTAACGGCAATATCGTTTTAGCCGAACTTGGTTGAGCTAGCTGATTGGAAGTCCAAATAGTCGGAGATTGGCTTTCAGTTTTTTCAGTAGGCTGTGGTGGTGTGGCAAAAGTTAGTGTTCCATCTGGGATATCCGGGTTTGACTGTGATGATTTTTTTGGTAATTCTTGTTGCTCAGATGTGGGCGAAGTTTCATAATAATTACCCTGCATTGTCGGCATATTCTGTATTTCAGACGTTGCAAATTTCTCCAAGGAACTCCCTTTAACTTCTACTTCACTGAAGCGTTGGACTGGCAAAGATTCTGACAATTCATTTGTTGATGCATTTGCACTTTCTACAATTGGTTCAATATTTGGCTGACGTGGCATCTTCCCCATTTCATCATTAAACTCAATATTATTAAATTCAGATGCAGGAGTAGATATCTGACTCAGAGGTAACCTAGATATTGCTGGTAAATTAGGTGAAGAAAATTGATAAAGCGACGAACTTTCTTTATATTCTCTCTCCCCTCCCATCTCCCCTGAACCATAGTCGCCAAACACAACCAACCCCGAAGAAAATATTGAGGAAATCATGGGTTGTATAACTGGCGGTAAACCTAGAGTCCTTGCAGCTAATGTGGTAAGAAAATCAGTCATAACGAGTGCTGAGTCTAAGTTATTGAATGAAGGATGAAGGAAGAAGGAAGAGGGAAGAAGGAAGAAGGAAGAGGGAAGAGGGAAGAGGGAAGAGGGAAGAGGGAAGAAGAGGGAATTCGTAGGTTTATATATGGGGATACAGAACCCCAACTCAAAACGGGCAATCTCTTTCACGGTCGGGGTATTAAACTCCCTGCTCCCTGATAGATAAATCTAAATAAAACTGTCGTCGGGTTGCGCTCATAGCAAGGATATCCGTCTCTGACCAACTATAAAATCGCGCTAGTGTGTGGACTTCACGCAGCAAACGCTTTGCTTGGGTACTCAATTCGCTCCAGAAAAATGCGACGATATCAAAAATAACCTGCCAATTGTAATTGCAAGCCGGACAGTCCAGGTTTAATAACACTTCTGCTTGAGGATCGCATTGGGCCATCTGAAGAGCCAACTCGTCAATAACAGCAGGAGATAATTCCCCGTCAGTCACAGCAACTCCATCACAGCTAACTTCCAACACGCAACGCTGTCCAATTAAGCGACGTACCGTGTTGACATCTTGATAGCCAACCACAGCAGCCAAATCTTTGCTATTGGGTAAGCGGAACCGCAATTGAAACTCTCCTGAAGTCAGCGTGTATTCCTGATTCACTACCGTTATTGATTCAGCAACGCGAATATCTGCCACATTTAGAGAAAATTCCAGACGTTCAGCGCATTTTGGACACTCAGCATAACTTTCCATTTGAGAGCCAAAGGTTAGCTGTCTGAGTGTCAATAAATACCAATCTCGTTGCCCAATGCTGAGAGCCGCCAAATCATCCGCCAATTGATCGGGGTAGGCAAAAGCAAGCAGGGTAAGCGCTCTGTCTATTGGATGCTGACCCTGACCAATTTCCCAAATTTGAATAATATTTTGGGCAGACAATGAACGCATAATTTATACCAAAAAGCCTTTTTTCAGAAGTAGGAGTTAGGAGTTAGGAGTTAAGGGTTTGGTTTGGAGTTAAAAGTTTTTAATTTATAACTCAAAAGCTAAAACTCCTAATTCCTAACTCTTAATTCCTAACTCATAACTCCAAACTCATAATTCTATCTTCGGTATTAGCTTGGTTCAACGAAACTTGGTTCTGTAGGTTCGCTGACAGCATAGTCACGTTCCCAGCCTTCGTTTTGCAATTGAATGCTTTGAATTGCGACAGCGTTGGCGTTGGCGTCAAGTTCAGGTAGAGCTTGGAATTCTGATACCCAACAACGAAAGACTTTGTAGGCGATCGCTAATTGTCCAGCCTCGTTATAAACTTCGATAATGATGTCTTTGCGGAAGTCTTTGAGCGAAACTTCTGCACCCAAACCAGATCCAAAGTTCCAAACTTTATTTGCCCATTGTTCAAAATCTTTATCGTGGGTAACACCCCGTTCTAAGGTAATGGCTTCATATTTACTTTGTCCCGGTGAATGACGAGCGCTGCTGGGGTCACCTCCTTCCCGATGTGTCACAACTTCAGTCGTGCGTTTCAAAGCACCAACTTTGCTAACTCCAGCAACATATTTTCCATCCCATTTGACGCGAAATTTGAAATTCTTGTAAGGGTCAAAACGTTGGGCATTCACGCTAAATTGAGGCATATTTTCTCCCTTTTTTCATCGATATTCAATAGATGGTGGATAGTGGATAGGCTATTTCATTCTTAACCTAACCCCCCCAGAGAATAAATTCTCCGGTTAATCGCATAAGTCCACTTAAGTGGGCTAAATATTATAGGACTTATGCAAAATTGTCTGAAAAGCCCCATCTGCTGTCTTAGTCGATAGTAGAACAACCAACAATTAACTACTAACTACTAACAACCCTATTCCTAAACTGCAATTTGTCCGGTCATTTGCTGGAATTTAATAATTACAAATTCCGCTGGTTTGAGCGGTGCAAAACCGACAACAATATTCACAATGCCAAGATTGATGTCATTCTGGGTGGTTGTTTCACTGTCGCATTTCACAAAATAAGCTTCTTTGGGTGATTTCCCCTGAAATGCTCCTTGGCGAAATAGGTTATTCATAAACGCGCCAATATTCAAACGAATTTGCGCCCACAACGGTTCATCATTTGGCTCAAACACTACCCATTGAGTACCGCGATAAAGGCTTTCTTGTAAGAACAAAGTCAAACGACGCACGGGTAAATATTTCCACTCAGAAGCTAGTACATCTGCCCCTTTCATCGTTCTTGCGCCCCAAACTACATTTCCATATACAGGAAACGATCGCAAGCAGTTCACGCCCAAAGGATTTAACTGACCGTTTTCGCCGTCGGTAAGTTTGTAAGAAAGCTGTCTCACACCAGAAAGTGTCGCCTCGATTCCGGCCGGCGCTTTCCAAACACCGCGATTCGCATCTGTGCGAGCATATATCCCAGCCACGACACCACAAGGAGGAAACTCTTCCAGGCGGTTCTCTTTGAGGGGATCTGCCATTCTGATTCGTGGGAAGTAGATGACCGCATTTTCATCTCGTAACTCAGATAAGCTGTCTACACCTGAACTTTGGTTTGTGACATCGGCAGTTTTTTTCCAACTTGTCGGAGGATCGATTACGAGCATAGCCCGCCGCTTTTTGCAATACTTGAGAGCATTTGCCAGTAATCCTAAGTCAACATCATCGTTAGGTTCGCGTGTTGCTGGTGGAATGCACAGTAAGTTAAACAGGTCAGCTTTCTCTAAAGCATAAAGACCAGTCTGTTCCCCTTGACTCCCCAAAAACTCTGCATAAGTTGGCGCATCACCGTTCTGTCCGCTGGCAAATGGACCTTCACCCGCCTGTGGAATTTCTGGTGGGTTGGCAGTAACATCAACCAGAGAAGACTCTTGTTCAAGTACTTTTTTGACGTATCTGGATGTATTGCGGTCTGTGGAAAGATTGCGAAATGATTCTAGTGTTATCGGTACCTCTGGATCTGCTGGGTTGTCTTGGACGATGGTGAGGTTAAAAAGCTTACTATCACTAGGGTTTTTTGTGTTCTTGTCAATTACAGCTTTCAAAGAGTTGCACCAATCGCCTTCGCTAGCAGCTTGGAGATTTAACCCTCCTACCGTAGCAGTAGCTTTGGTAGCATTTGTTTTATGGACGACGCGGACAATAATCGCGTCAGTACCTCCATTCAGGAAGTATTGCTGTACGGCGTAACTCATGGCGCTTTCAATCCACAAACCGCCAAACTGCCGCTCGAAATCACCAAGGCTTTGAATTCTGACTGGAGTATCTACTAATCCCTTGCGCGATCGCCCAATAAAAGCAGTAATTGAGGTAGCTACTCCTGTAATGGTGCGTACACCACTGGGTATTTCCTCAATATATACGCCGGGATAGGTGGGAGTTGTTGGCATAAAAAATTCCTTTTTGCCTTTGTAAGTTAATCTGTTGTTCTGCCGCTTCACAAGTGAGCCTGTTTGCAGGAAATGTACCCACAAGCATTCTTTGGCTGCTTAGATCCAACAACTAAGCTGTTTTGTAAAAAAAGTTAATAGAAATGCTCAAGAATCTCACCAGATGTAAATATCTTGACTTCTATTGAACATCAAAGCAGGTTTATCTGAAATTGAGGAGAATTTGTAAAAAAACAACAAAGTAGATGATTTTTTAACGTTCACTTCCCCGTTTCCAAGCGCACAGAAGCTTTTTAGATCCCCGACTTCGTAAAAGTTGTCGGGGATCTGTACTTACCCCGTGCGGTAGTAGTCATTACACTCAGTGGTAACTAACATTTAAACCCACATTCTCCACCTGCGCATTGTCACACTACGAATTTTAGGCTTTTGGGGTTTCGCCAATATGCGATGCTCCTATGTCTACCATCTTCGTAGAGCTTTGCGGTTCCATGCCGGATGGTATCGCCATACAAAAACACTTTACAAGTATAAAATAAACTTTACTTTTAAGTGAAAATATTAAAAAATGTGCCAGTAGGGGTGCCGAATATTGGTAAAAAATGTGCCCCAAAAGATATCGCGGATACGAAGGTCTTCGATTATGCTTAACTTTGAGCCTTTTCTATGGATTTTTCCAGGGGCAATTTGTATGTCAATCACTGCGTTTCCAATGTCACCGCGGATGTTATATGAACGTGGCATAGCCAAAACCCCTATCGGAACTTTGGCACTAGCTGCTGGTTCAATAGATGATGCGACTGCATGGTGTTTGCTAGCGTAGCGATTGTTCTAGGTAGTCTGCAACAGAACGCAAATATAGCAGCTTTCGCTATTGGTGATGGTATTGGCTACGTGCTATTTTAGATTTTTGTTGGCAAAAGGTGCATTGACTATTTTCACTCGAATCACCAAGAATAATGGTGGTGTAACAATGCAAACTCTGACTAATTGGCGCTTACCCTGAATGCAAGGTGATTGATGGAGTTAATTATCCTCAATATTGGCTTAGATAAAGGGGCAATTACACCGACTTTATTCACTATTATGGTGATTATGGCGATTGTCACAACTCTTATGCCATCGCCTTTAGTGGTATATTTTTTGCAAGGTAGCAGTTATCAGAATGCCGCTACTTAATCAGAATAGATAAATTCACAATGTGCAGGAACTCGACTGAGCGAAAGTTGTCGGGTTTCTAAATTTTCACTTGGGATTTAGAGATATAATATATGCTATCTTAATAAGAATTAATATTATATCTTATCAAAAATCAATTATCTGTCTGTGGCTAATGTTGACATTATGAAGTGTTATGAAGAATGATTCTAAGGACACCGGATAGTCACTGTTGAGGAAACTATGCAAACAGTTGTTCTCGTTTTAATTGAGGTGCTAATTGTTATTGGACTGTCACGGCTAGTAGGACTGGCATTTAGGTGGATTAAACAACCTCTAGTAATCGGTGAGATTGTCGCTGGGATTATGCTCGGACCATCTCTTTTTGGTTTGCTTGCTCCTTTATTTGCCGCTACTCTGTTTCCCCCAGCAACAATTCCCTTCCTTAATGTGCTGTCTCAGGTGGGACTGATATTTTTCATGTTCCTGATTGGGCTAGAGCTAGATCCAAAATATCTCAAAGGTAATTTAAATGTAGCGATTCTAATTTCAAATGTTAGCATTATTGTGCCGTTTTCCTTGGCGGCAATTTTATCTTTGGTGCTGTATCCCCTAGTTTCCAACGCTAATGTCTCATTTACAGCCTTCGCCCTATTTTTGGGGGCAGCAATGTCAATTACAGCCTTTCCGGTATTAGCGCGAATTATTACCGAAAACAACTTACAAGGCACTCGTTTGGGGACATTAGCCCTGACTTGTGCGGCTGTGGATGATGTGACAGCATGGTGTATGTTGGCAATAGCGATCGCAGTAGCGAGGGAAGGTAGCATTGCCAAAGCCATCCCCACCATTTTTGAAAGCTTAGTCTATATCGGCTTGATGGCAACAGTGGGAAGAATTTTTCTCAAACGCCTTGCCACTTACTACCGCCGCGCCGGACGCCTGAATCAGTGGGTTCTGGCGTTAATTTATATGGCGGTGGTTGCATCAGCATTAATCACTGAACTAATTGGGATTCACCTGATTTTCGGCGCATTTTTACTGGGAGCAATAATGCCCAAAAATGCAGGTTTGGTGCGGGAATTGGCAGAAAAAACTGAAGACTTTGTGTTGATAGTTCTGCTGCCAATATTTTTCGCCTTCAGCGGTTTGCGGACGCAGATTGGTTTGTTGAACCGTCCGGAATTATGGGGTTTGTGTGCATTAGTACTGCTGGTTGCGATCGCGGGTAAGTATTTCGGTACTTATGTAGCGGCTCGTATCGGTGGGATTAAAAAGCGCGAAGCTTCTGCACTCGGTTGGTTGATGAATACACGCGGTTTAACTGAACTGATAGTATTAAATATTGGTTTGGAGTTGGGAGTAATTTCGCCGCTACTGTTTACCATGCTGGTCATTATGGCATTGGTAACAACATTTATGACCTCACCCTTGCTAGAGTGGACATATCCAAAACGGCTGATTAAGTTGGATGTCGTTGACGAAGACCAACAAGAAGCAGATATCGACTTGGTTGTTGAAGATAATGCTTATAGAATTTTAGTTCCAGTGGCTAATCCTAGCACTCAGAGAGGTTTAGTGCAGTTAGCTGTAGCGATCGCTCTCAATCATCGCCAAACAGCCATTGTGCATCCCCTAAGCTTGATTGAAATCTCAGAAAACTATGCCTTTGAGAGTACCCCAGTTGAAGCGGATCGGCTGATTGCACAGCGTAGAGACCAGCTAGAAGAATTAATTCAACGTCTCGAACCAGTAGCAACGCGCTCTTATGTTCATCCGATTATTCGCGTATCAAATAATGTCGCACGGGAAACAGCAGAGATAGCCGTACTAGAAAAAGCTGATTTAATTTTAGTCGGATGGCACCGCCCAGCTTTTAGTACCAATCGCTTAGGTGGGCGAGTAGGTCAAATCCTCACCTCTGCCCCGGTTGATGTCGCAGTCTTCATCGATAGGGGAGGAGAACGCTTAGAAAGATTGTTAGTCCCTTATTCTGCAAACATCCACGACGACTTGGCACTGATACTTGCACTGAGGATGTTAGTTAATATTGACACTCGCAATCTCCAAATATTACAAGTAGTCCCAGACAATCAAGTCAAGAACGAATTGAGTTATGAGCTTCAGTCAATGATGAAGCAGCTACCAGAAAGTGTAAGCTCACGCATCGAAATCAAAAGCGTCGAAGCCCCAGAGCCAATTCAAGCCGTAGTCGCAGCTTCCGAAAACGTTGACCTAACTATAGCCGGAACCAGCCGCGCTTGGGGTATTGAACGCCAAACCCTAGGACGCTACACAGATGAGTTAGCCATCCAGTGTCGCTCCTCACTACTCATCACCCGTCGCTACAGCAAGGTTACCTCTCATCTCTCCTCCATTCTTTCATTCGAGAACATTGAGCAACCAGCAGCCTGAATCATGAGCCTTGAGGAGTGGAGGAGTGGAGTTACAAATTTATCACTCATAACTCCTAACTTTTAACTTTTCCCATCCCCCCTATTCCTATGAATCTCAATTGGAAATCCCTAAGTTTTTATGGAATAGCAATTGCTTCAGCATTGATGTTGTTAAAAGTCGTCACTGCCTACGGTGAGAGGAATCTTAAGGCTTCTCCTGCAATAGGCGATCGCTATCGTCTTACACTGAGCCAAAATTTACCCAGTTGCGAAAAGCCCGAAGGTTTGATGTTAAATATTCAACAATCAGGTATTTACCTAAATGGGTATTTATCATTAGCTAACACTAATACCAAAGTATCTACAGCTACTGCCACTAAACCAACTCTGATCGGCAGACTGAGCAATCAAAAGTTAAACCTTTCTGGAAAAATATCCAAAAATATCCTGTGTAATCGAGTCAGTTTCGAGGATAATTCTTTTACCAATCTCACCATGCAAATGCAATTGCTTGATAAATCCAATGTTACAGGTCAGATGACAGTAAATGGCATTTCCAAAGCGATTGAATTTACTGCTGTAACAGAAAAAAATCAACAAAAAAGCAAACAGCATTAGGGCAGGGTCAGGGGGAAGGGGTAAGGGTAAGATTAGGAAAGAGTCTTGCCCATTCCCCATTCCCGTTGACCATTGATACATGGGAAATTGGTAATTGATAAAAGTTATGGGTGAGGAGTAAGAAGCAAGATTATGGACAGACTAAAGAATAGAAAATTTTTCCGTTTTTTAACCGCGTTGGCGTACCCTCAGCCTGCGCAAAGCGTGCCCGTAAGGGCACGCTTTGCCTACGGGAACGCCAAGGGCGAATGCGCTCAGACAAAAAGACGCAAAGGAAAGAATCGTTTTTCAGATGGCATCTTAACAGGAGTCATATTGGGGCTTAGTGTGTTGAGTGTAACCTGTGCGGTCGCCCCTTTTGAAACTAGTACTTTTGCAGCCTCACCAGTGGGAAGACTAGATGATTGGCGCTATTACCCAGATGCATCACAGCTAGAATTTACCCTCTCAACAGGTACAAAACCTAAGTTATTTTATCTCGCCGAACCCCCGCGTATTGTTGTAGATTTGCCTTCAACTAAATTAGGCAACATTCCCACTCAACAAAATTACTCTGGAGCAATCCAAAGAATTCGTGTTTCTCAACTAAAAGCAGGGATAACTCGAATTGTAATGGATTTGGCACCTGGGACTATTGTTGACCGCAACCAATTGCAACTACAGCCTGTAGACGGGCAAAATTCTACTCGTTGGGTGTTACGTCCTTTTACTGGGAGTTACATTAACTATTCCCAAGCACCCCAACCTAACAGTTATCCTCCAGGTATTTACAACAACCCACCCCAACCTAACAGTTATCCTCCAGGTATTTACAACAACCCACCCCAACCTAACAGTTATCCTCCAGGTATTTACAGCAACCCACCCCAACCTAACAGTTATCCTCCAGGCATTTACAGCAACCCACCCCAACCTAACAGTTATCCTCCAGGCATTTACAGCAACCCACCCCAACCTAACAGTTATCCTCCAGGCATTTACAACAACCCACCCCAAATGCCATCTGTAAATGTACCACCTCCTTCTTCAACCCTACCGCCAGCGTTTTTTAATCCCCAGCAACAGCAACAGCCGGCTGTCTTTAACAACCAGCGACCCACAGTCAACGTACCACGCCCAACTCAAAACAACTTTTCTCAACCAAACTATATTCTTCCTCCTGCTACCTTCCCTCCAATGTCTGGTAACTTGAACAATATTGCTCCTTTCCCCGCACCTACAGGTTTGACAGTTCCAACAGTTCCAAACTCTCAACCACCCAATTATCAACCTTTCAACTCTCAACCCAATGTTCCTGGCTCAGGGATAATTGAATTTGGTCAACCGATACCGAATCGCAGATAGTAGAGGAGCGATGGAAAGGGGATAAAGTTAGGAGTGTAGCTTGCTTCCCCGTAGGGGTAGAGTTATGAATTTTTAACTCAATACTCCTAACTCCTTCTTAAAATCTTTCTGTTTCTTGTGTTGGTGCTACTGAACCTGGTTGATTGATGAAGTAGTTCTTCGCATCTTCATTTTCATAAATACAGCTAATATCAGGGTTCTGACCGTTCAAGTCACCCGCATAAGCAAAAGAGTTTAGGCGATTCTTACATTCTCTGACCTGGTCTGATGTCACAAGCTTTTTCTGCTCTAAAATTGCCCAGTTACTAGTACGCAAAACGCATCCAGGGCGCATGCTGGGTTGAGCAACGTAAACCTTAAAAGGATTGAGAGTTACGAATAGCCTGGTGTCCATCACCATCGCACTGGCTCCATACTGCACGCAAAGCTCAGGGTTTGGTGCTTTGGTGTCAATAAACTCACGGGTAGCCACGTTTGAGGAACTCAAAGTGGTTGATGAGCTAAAAGCAATCCCAATCCCAATCCCCAAAATCAAGACTCCTGCCAAAATCGCGATGGAGGTGATATTAAATATAGGGTTTTGGAAAGCAGAGGGTTTATTAGTAGTTCTGTTAGCAGTTTTATTGTTATTTCTACTTCTCATTTTTACTTCTTCAACTTCACGCCTTTTGGGTAGGGAATGGTTTCAACTGTTCCCCCTCCTTAAGTATGACGATTCCTGACTGCAATTGTCTCCGACTTTGTATTTTAGTCCTGAGTCTTGAGAAGTCGGCAACGAATTTTATCTCAAATGTAACGGATATCTTGCACCACCTCCAGAAACCAGGAATATGCGCTGCCGAGAACGTTGTGGTATTTTGTAAGATGCGTAACTTTCGTGCCAGTGTATATGCGGAGAAAATTGCTGTTTGAAATTGTCAAAAAACATCATGAAAAAAAAGTTGAGCGATGTCCGTATGTCTACCCTCTTCTTACCGCAAAGGGGTTCTTGCAAGGATGGTATTGCTTTTTGGGCAGCATCCTTTGCAACGTTGGCACTCTCTCTCATGTCTGCTATGTTGCCCCTCAAAGCCGAGGCTCAGGAGTACAATCAGCTTTATCTCTTCGGCGACAGCTTGACAGACAACGGTAACTTATTTCGATTAACCGGCAACACATTTCCCCCAAATCCCTACTACCAAGGACGTTTTTCTAATGGGTTGGTATGGGTAGAAACACTAGGTTCGCAGTTGAAAATCGGTTCTACTTCCACCAATAACTTCGCCATTGCTGGTGCCAGCACCGGACAGCTAAACTCCCTAAACGGTGTGTTGGGAGTAACCTTACCATCTTTGCCATCGCAACTAAGTATTTTTACCTCCGCAGCGGGAACTCCCAGCCGCGATGCCCTATTTGTATTATGGGCGGGTGCTAATGACTACTTAATTCTACCGTCCGAACTCCGGACAACAGACACGCAAGTGGTAGTTAATAATTTATCCAATTCTGTGGCAGCGTTAATTGGCAAAGGGGCTCGGAATATTATCGTTGTTAACTTGCCAGATTTGGGCAAACTTCCCCAAGAGCGAGTATTACCAACAACTGGCAACCTCAGCGCGATGACCACCAGTCATAACAACAATTTAAATATAGCCCTCCAACAAATTGCCAAAAACCGTGATGTTAATATCATCCCCGTTGATTCCTTCGCGCTGGTGAATGAAATTAGTGCCGAACCTGGTAAATACGGTTTTACAAACACTACAGACGCTTGTTTGAATCAAGCAACAGGTACAATTTGTTCTAACCCAGACCAATATTTATTTTGGGATGGCGTTCACCCCACAGCACACCTTCATCAACTCATCGGAGAATTTGCTGTAGCGATATTGAATGCACCCTTCAGGATCGCTCCCCAAGGTGACATAGCATTAGGTATTGCCAAAAGACAGGTGCAATTGATAGATTCTCGGTTAATTGCATTGCGGATACCCCCAACAACATCCGATAAGCGCTTGGGTACATTCCTCAACGGGGATGTCAACTTCGGTGACAAACATTCTCACAACACAGAGCCGGGTTATAACTTCACCACATCAGGAGTAACCGCTGGTGTTGACTACCGCATCACAGATAACCTAGCTTTGGGAATCGCATTAGGGTTAACGGGTAATGAAACTAACTTAAGTGGAAACAGAGGCAAAATCGATACCAATGGTTATGCTGTTTCTCTTTATAGCAATTATGCCCAAAACAATTTTTATGCAAACGGTGCAGTCAGTTACGGTGGTAACGACTTTGATATCAAACGTCAAATCACATTTGATAACCGTACAGCAACAGCCAGTACCAGTGGCGACCAATTTTCTGTGAATATGAACGGAGGTTACATCGCCAAATCTGGCAATGTTTCTTATGGACCGACATTAGGAATGCGATACGATCGCGTAAATATCGACGGCTACACAGAAAAAAACGCTGGTAGCCTGAACATGAAAGTAAACAATCAAGAAGCAGAATCATTCGTATTGAATGTAGGCGCTGAAGCTTCTGTAGCATTAAATACTGGTATCGGTACAGTTATACCCAACGTTCGCGCCAGTTACGAACACCAATTCGCCAACAATAGTCGGGAAATCACCACAGAACTTGTTACCCAACCAGGAATTCCCATGCGGACAAGAACAGGCGACCCCGACCGTGATTATATTAAATTGGGTGCAGGAGCGCAGCTAGTATTTTCGCAGAATTTATCCGGCGCAATCGACTACGAAACAATCATTAGGCGTAACGATATCAGCGACAATGTGATTAAAGGAGAAGTGCGTTATCAATTTTGATTTGTTAGTTGTTAGTTGTTACGAAGAAGGGGAAGAGGAGTAAAGGAGAAGAATTAATTCCTTCTTTCTCCTACTGCCCCTGCCCCCTGCCCCCTGCCCCCTGCCCCCCATATGCTCATCCGCCCTGCTACACCTGATGATGTACTTGCAGTTCTACCGATGGTTGCCAAGATTTGTGCATTACACGAAACTTGGGATAATGCTAAGTATGGTTTTTTGCCAAATCCAGAACAGGGTTATGAACGATGGTTGAAGCGGTTAGCAACTCAAGAACGCAGTGTGTTTTTGGTTGCTGAGGATGAAGGGAGACTGTTAGGATTTGTTGTCGCTACAGTTGAGAAAGAAATCCCAGTTTACCGTTTAGAAGAATACGCGTTTGTTCATGATCTTTGGGTTGAGGCAGAATATCGCAAGCAAGGTGTAGCGCGAGAATTGATAATGCAGACAGTAGAGCGTTTTCAAAATCTCGGAGTTAAGCAAATTCGCTTGGATACCGTAGCTATCAACGAAGCGGCTCGGCGGTTATTTGCATCCTGCGGTTTCCGCATCAGCACGATAGAAATGCTTAAAGAGTTGGAGTAGGGGAGCAGGGAGTAGCAAAGCTGAGTTATTGACTCTTAACTCCTAACTCTTAACTCCTAACTCCTAACTCCTAACTCCTAGCTCCTAACTCCTAACTTTTTGTTAACTAGCTAACAGCGTCTTTTGTAGAGGCATCCAGCGGAAAGAGCGATCGCCTCCCATCTCAAGTACTACCCTGACTTGTGGTTCCAATTTGGGCAAATTCGATAGATACTCTACTTCCTGATTGGAAAGAATATGCCCCTCAATAATCCACAAGACCAAACCTTTAGACTTTGGTGGTAGCTGTTCTAACTGAGTACCAATAATTGGTGGTATGTAGTATACAGAACCTACTGCTGCACCAGCACTAGTACTTTTTTTACCCAGGTGAGGAGGTCTAACTCCATGAACTCCTGTGAGATAGGCAGCTACGTCGCCCAGCCCTCTAGCGGTAATGTTCAGAGCGGTATAACCTGCTGCACGCAGTCGGCGGCGATAGCGACCTTCAAAACCTCCTTCCAGAGGCATATATACGCCAAGAGCGCCAAATTTTTCCAGATCGCGAATTAAACCGTTGCCAGTGGTAATGAGTGCCATAGATTTTCGTCTTATCCCACTTTAGATATTTCTATTATTTACCGTCAATCGCTAGATTACATTAGTGGAATGGATTATGTTGGTTTTTGGTTGCGTGCAATACATAATCATGTAGAGAGGTTGCATCCAAAGTCTCTATATGATTCATCGCAGTACATTTGATTCTGCTTTCAAAGAGCGCTTTTCGGTTGAGAAGTGCGTTTCGTAGACTATTTTTAGGATGTAGGGAGTAGCAGAAGACGATTTTTCCGACCTGGTTGTGAGCGTTTCGCCACTAAAAAAAAACCCTAGACAAATATAAATAGATAGTTTATATTGTTAGATTGTGACCAAATGTTTAAATTAGGTTGCCATCTTGATTGATATTTTGAGCTAATTGAGCATCCGAAAGTGATGATTTTATATCCCATTAGGGATAATTTAGCTGATAGTGGAAAAAGACTGGTAAACTAAAAAAGCCTTGAGGTCTACGGTTGAGGTTTGGCTAAAAAGTCAAAGCCAACCTAAGTTGGAAAAGTAGATTCACTCCTGTAACCTCACCAAAAGGTGGGCAAAACCTTAAACAATAGTTTAAGGTGTTTAATGAAGTGGAAACTGAGCGATAATGTTGGTTTGTGGCATTACATGAGTATCAGTTAACGGATACTGGGCGGGAAATCGCTTAAGTCCTACTGCAAGCAAACAGTGCCAGAGCAAATGTAAGAAGCCTTGTTGCACAAAGCACATAGCTTAATTACTATGAGCATTAAATCCAAAAGTTATTTCTTCCAAATGGAAAATTTTTTGGCTGCTCTGGTCATGAAGTGAATAAAATTTAATAGATTCACCAGCACTGCAAGGACTGGAGCCAGAGTAGCTTCAAGTTCGAGTTTAGTAACGGCTTTATTTTAGTTAGTTCTAATTTGAGATCCGTGAAAGGCGGGAAGCTTTTTTAATTAAGGCTTCCGTAAAGCGTGTCACCTAGAATCTATGTTTGAAAAAAAACTAGAAAGGAGAGCCAGTAACTGTGTCTGTAGGTATTCTCGGCACCAAACTGGGCATGACCCAAGTCTTTGACGAAGCAGGATTAGCCATTCCTGTAACTGTCATTCAAGCAGGTCCATGCACAGTAACACAAGTTAAAACGAAACAGACCGACGGTTACTTTGCCATTCAAGTTGGCTATCGGGAAGTGAAGCCAAAAGCGCTAAATAAGCCACTGCTGGGACATTTGGCAAAATCATCAGCCCCAGCACTGCGTCACTTACGGGAATATCACACTAGTGATGAGTATTCTTTAGGTCAACAAATTAAGGCAGATATATTTACTGCGGGTCAAATCGTAGACGTAGTTGGTACAAGTATCGGTCGTGGTTTTGCGGGTAACCAAAAACGCAACAACTTCGCTCGCGGACCAATGTCTCACGGTTCCAAAAACCACAGAGCGCCGGGTTCTATCGGTGCTGGTACAACCCCTGGTCGTGTCTATCCGGGTAAACGCCTAGCAGGTCGTTTAGGTGGTACTCGCGTAACAATTCGCAAGCTGATGATAGTGCGAGTAGACGTGGAACGTAACTTATTGCTGATCAAGGGAGCAATTCCTGGTAAACCAGGTGCCTTGGTAAGTATCTTGCCTGCAAAGCTAGTGGGTAAATAGTTAGTGGTTATTGGTTGGTGGTTAATGGTTAGTGGTTAAGAACTAACAACCAACAACTAACAACTATCAAGTAACAACTAACAACCAACAAAGGATTAAAAGACAAATGACATTTGAGACAGTAGTTAAAAATTGGCAGGGAGAGCAAGTTGGACAGAAAACGTTCGATTTGCGGGTTGCGAAAGAAGAAACAGCGGTAGGGATTGTACATAGAGCGCTGGTAAGGCAAATGGCCAATGCTCGTCAAGGAACCGCAAGTACAAAAACCCGCTCCGAAGTAAGAGGTGGCGGTCGCAAGCCTTGGCGGCAAAAAGGAACAGGTCGCGCGCGTGCGGGTTCCATTCGTTCACCGTTATGGCGTGGTGGTGGTGTCATCTTTGGACCCAAGCCCAGAGATTTTAGTGTGAAGATGAACCGCAAAGAGCGTCGTCTAGCATTACGGACAGCGTTTGCCAGTCGGATTGACGATATGATTGTGGTCGAAGAATTTAACAATGAGCTGACTCGTCCCAAGACCAAAGAATTGGTAGGAGCGATCGCTCGTTGGGGAGCAGATCCAGAAGTGAATGCTTTATTAATCGTTTCAGATCGGGATCAGAATGTATATTTGTCAGCCCGTAACATTGAGAACTTAAAGTTACTTGCAGCCGACCAGCTAAACGTTTTTGACTTGCTGCACGCCGACAAAATTATTGTGACAGCATCAGCATTAGAAAAAATTCAGGAGGTCTACAATGGCTAAGTTTGACCCCCGTAACCTTGCCGATTTAGTCCATCGTCCAATTGTCACTGAAAAAGCGACAATCTTGATGGAGCAAAATAAATACACATTTGAAGTAGTTCCCAAGGCAACCAAACCGCAAATCAAAGCGGCAATTGAAAATTTGTTCGATGTCAAGGTTGTAAAGGTAAATACTGCTCAACAACCCCGTAAAAAGCGCCGCGTTGGCAGGTTTCTTGGTTTTAAGCCACAATTCAAACGAGCCATTGTTACAGTGGCTACTGGGGACGAAAACAAGATTAGACAAGTTCTATTCCCAGACGTGTAAAAAAGTTAGGAGCGAGAAGTTAGAAGTTAGAAGTTAGAAGTTAGGAGTTATGAGTTAGGAGTTAGGAGTTAAATTTAATTCCTTACTTCTCACTCCTCACTCTTGACTACCCACTCTTCACTCTTCACTCCTCACTCCTAACTCCTCACTCCTAACTCCTAAATCCAAAATTTAATTATGGGTACTCGTTCTTATCGTCCCTATACACCCAGTACTCGCCAAGTTATTGTCTCTGACTTTGCGGAAATTACTAAAACCGAGCCGGAAAAGTCCTTAACGAAGAACAAACACCGTGCCAAAGGTCGGAACAATCTTGGGCGGATTACTAGCCGTCGTCGGGGTGGCGGACACAAGCAACTTTATCGGATAATTGACTTTAAACGGGATAAACGTAACATTCCAGCCAAAGTCGCAGCGATTGAATACGACCCCAACCGGAACGCCCGGATTGCCTTATTGTTTTATCAAGATGGTGAAAAGCGTTACATCTTGCATCCCAACAACTTAAAAGTCGGGACAACAGTTATTGCAGGTCCAGATGCGCCATTTGAAGATGGCAACGCTTTACCTTTGTCGAAAATTCCCTTGGGTACCACCATTCACAACCTCGAATTGACTCCCGGTAGAGGCGGTCAAATTGTGCGTGCGGCTGGTGCTAGCGCTCAAGTTGTCGCCAAAGAAGGTGGTTACGTCACCGTCAAAATGCCTTCTGGAGAAGTGCGGATGATTCGTCGCGAATGCTACGCCACAATTGGACAAGTTGGTAACACCGATTTCCGAAACTTGAGTGCCGGTAAAGCTGGTAGAAATCGCTGGAAAGGTCGCCGTCCGAAGGTCAGAGGTAGTGTCATGAACCCAGTGGATCACCCACATGGTGGTGGTGAAGGTCGGGCACCAATTGGTAGACCCGGACCTGTAACACCTTGGGGTAAACCGACTTTGGGCTATAAGACACGGAAGCCCAAGAAAGCAAGCAGTAAGTTGATTGTGCGCCGTCGCCGGAAATCTTCTAAACGCGGTCGTGGCGGTCGTGAGTCTTAAATAGTTAGGAGTTAGGAATTAGGAGTTAGGAGTTAAGAGTTAGGAATAAACAACCAACAACCAACAACTAACAGCTAACAACTAACAGCTAACAACTAACAACTAACAACTAACAGCTAACAACTAACAACTAACAATTAGCAACTAACAACCAACAACTAATTATGGGTCGTTCTCTTAAAAAAGGTCCTTTTGTCGCGGATCATTTACTCAAGAAAATTGAAAAGCTCAACGACAATAACAAAAAAGAAGTTATTAAAACTTGGTCAAGAGCTTCGACAATTTTGCCTTTAATGGTTGGTCATACAATCGCAGTTCACAATGGACGCCAACACGTTCCAGTTTTTGTCAGCGAGCAGATGGTAGGACATAAATTGGGCGAATTTGCCCCCACCCGCGCCTATAGAGGTCACGGAAAAAGTGATAAAAAAGCAGGGAGATAGTTAGAAGTTTCTTGTGTTAGCAGTTAGGAGTGATGAATTAATTACTACTAACTACTAATAAGTAACTATTAACAAAAATGGAGAAAATTATGGCTACTGATACTAAAGAAGTTAAGGCTAGTTCGCGTTTTATTCGGATGTCTCCCCTTAAGGTGCGCCGCGTCCTCGATCAAATTCGGGGACGGTCATATCGAGAAGCGCTGATTATCCTGGAATTCATGCCCTATCGTGCTTGCGAACCAGTGTTGAAGTTAATCCGAAGCGCTGCTGCCAATGCCGAGCATAACAATGGAATGGATCGGACTAAACTTGTAATCTCTCAAGCTTTCGCTGACCAGGGTCCAGTGCTGAAAAGGTTCCAACCCAGAGCGCAAGGACGAGCTTACCAGATTCGCAAACCAACGTGTCATATCACAGTAGCTGTTAAATCTGCTCCTGACCCTAAGTAAGCAGATTTACAGAAAAAATTGCGTAAAGTAAGAAATTTTAGAGGATTTGTAGTAGTGGGACAGAAGATACATCCAGTAGGTTTTCGCCTCGGAATTACTCAAGAGCATCAATCGCGGTGGTTTGCAGTTCCCGAGCGCTATCCAGAACTTTTACAAGAAGACTACAAACTACGTGGTTATATTGAAAGAAAACTGGGTAGATTGGCTCAAAATAACGCCGGGATTTCCGAAGTCCGGATTGAACGTAAAGCAGACCAAATTGACCTAGAAGTCCGCACAGCTAGACCTGGTGTGGTAGTGGGTCGGGGCGGACAAGGTATTGAATCTTTACGAACCGGACTTCAAGAATTGTTGGGTGGCAATCGCCAAATTCGGATCAACGTAGTTGAAGTTCAACGAGTTGATGCTGATGCATTTTTGATTGCTGAATATATTGCCCAGCAGTTGGAACGTCGTGTTTCCTTCCGTCGGGTGGTGCGCCAAGCAATTCAACGTGCCCAACGCGCTGGCGTTCAAGGCATCAAAGTTCAAGTCGGCGGTCGTCTGAATGGTGCAGAAATTGCCCGGACAGAGTGGACTCGTGAAGGTAGAGTGCCTTTGCATACCTTGCGGGCTGATATTGATTACTCTTGCTGCACCGCCAAAACGGTTTACGGCATTCTTGGCATTAAGGTGTGGGTATTTAAGGGAGAAATTATTCCCGGACAGGAACCAATTGCTCCACCACCACAAGCACGGGAGCGGGAACGCGAACGTGGCGATCGCGATCGCGAACCCCGCCGTCGCAATCAACAACGCCGTCGTCAACAGTTTGAAGACCGTTCAAATGAAGGATAGTTAGTGGTTAGTGGTTAGTGGTTAGTGGTTAGTAGTTAGTGGTTAGTAGTTAGTGGTTAGTAGTTAGTGGTAACAACTAACAACCAACAATTAACAACCAACAACTAACAGCCAACAATTAACAACCAACAACTAACAGCCAACAACTAACAAATGACAAGTGACAAATTATGTTAAGTCCAAGAAGAACTAAATTCCGCAAACAACAACGTGGGCGGATGTCTGGTGTAGCGACACGTGGTAGCACCTTTAATTTTGGTGAATTTGCCCTCCAAGCTCAAGAACCGGCATGGATTACCGCCCGTCAAATTGAAGCTTCTCGACGAGCAATGACCCGTTATATCCGCCGGGGTGGTAAAATCTGGATTCGTATTTTCCCAGACAAACCTGTAACGATGCGTCCTGCAGAAACCCGGATGGGTTCTGGTAAAGGTTCACCAGAGTTTTGGGTAGCTGTGGTTAAGCCGGGGCGGATATTGTTTGAAATCGGTGGTGTAACTGAAGAAATTGCTCGTGAAGCGATGCGTTTAGCTGACACCAAGCTACCAATTAAAACTAAGTTCATTTTACGTTCCGACCAGGAACCCGAGGAGTTGGAGTAGGTTATGCCACTTCCCAAAATTTCAGAAGCAAGAGAACTGACTGACGAGAAACTGGTTGAGGAAATTCTTGCCGTTAAAAAGCAGTTATTTCAGTTGCGCTTGCAAAATGCAACTAGACAACTAGATAAGCCTCACCAGTTCAAACATGCCAGACACCGTTTATCTCAATTGATGACGGTAGAGTCAGAAAGAAAAAGAGCAACAGTAAACGAGAGTTAGGAGTATTGAGTTAAAAGAGGAGAATTCATAACTCATAACTTAAATAGAAAGGAGATTATGGCAGTTAAAGAACGAGTTGGCTTTGTTGTCAGCGACAAAATGCAAAAAACGGTGATAGTCGCCATCGAAAACCGCGCTCCCCACCCGAAATACGGCAAGATTGTGGTTCGGACTCAGCGGTACAAAGTCCACGATGAAGAAAATAAGTGCAAAGTGGGCGATCGCGTTCGCATTCAGGAAACTCGACCCCTGAGCAAAAGCAAGCACTGGCAAATCACAGAAATTCTGACAGTTAAACCTACTACCTAGAAATTAACAGTTGTTAGTTATCTAGCAACCAATCGGGAGATAACCAGTGATTCAACAACAAACCTATCTTAATGTCGCTGATAACAGCGGTGCGCGTAAATTAATGTGCATCCGCGTTTTAGGCGGAGGCGGAGGCAACCGCCGTTACGGTCACGTCGGCGATAAAATTATTGCTGTTGTCAAAGATGCTATTCCCAATATGCCTGTGAAAAAGTCTGATGTTGTGGAAGCGGTGATTGTCCGTACCCGCAAAGGAATGCGTCGCGACACTGGTATGAGTATCCGTTTTGACGATAACGCTGCAGTTATTATTAACAAAGACGGCAACCCCAGAGGCACACGGGTATTTGGTCCAGTTGCACGGGAATTGCGCGAGAAAAACTTTACAAAAATCGTTTCTCTGGCTCCGGAGGTGCTGTAATGGCGAAAAAACCTCTACCTAAAGTCTTCCACAGAATGCACGTCAAAATGGGCGACACCGTGCAAGTAATTGCCGGCAAAGATAAAGGCAAAGTTGGTGAAATTGTCAAGGCCCTTCCCCAACTTAGTCAAGTCGTAGTCAAAGGCGTCAACATTAAAACGAAGCACGTCAAACCCCAGCAAGAAGGTGAATCGGGTAAAATTGTTACCCAAGAAGCCCCGATTCATAGCTCTAACGTCATGCTTTATTCCACAAAGCAAAACGTCGCCAGTCGCATCTGCTACACCACAACCGCCGAAGGTAAAAAGGTGCGGATGCTCAAGAAAACTGGTGAAATTCTCGATAAATAGTTGGGAGTTAGGAGTTAAGAATTCAAAAGTGAAAAAATTAACTCATAACTCATAACTCATAACTTTTTCTTCCCTGACCAAGCCCAGGGGTCATCAAGGACAAATAAGTATGCCTGCTACAAGACTTAAAAGTTTATACCAAGAGACAATTGTTCCCAAGTTGATGAGTCAGTTTCAGTACACAAACGTTCATCAAGCTCCGAAGTTGATCAAGGTTACTATCAACCGAGGTTTGGGAGAAGCAGCTACCAATGCCAAAGCACTGGAAGCGTCTTTGAGCGAAATTGCCCTGATTACCGGTCAAAAACCTGTAGTTACCAGAGCAAAGAAAGCGATCGCAGGCTTTAAAATTCGGGAAGGGATGCCTGTTGGGATCATGGTCACTCTTCGGGGCGAACGGATGTACGCCTTTGTTGACAGACTGATTAGCCTGACGCTACCCAGAATTCGTGACTTTCGCGGTGTTAGCCCTAAAAGCTTTGATGGTCGCGGTAACTATACCCTCGGCGTCAGAGAACAGCTAATTTTTCCAGAGGTCGAGTACGATAGCATCGACCAGGTTCGTGGTATGGATATTTCAATTGTTACCACAGCGAGAAACGACGAAGAGGGTCGCGCCTTACTAAAAGAAATGGGAATGCCCTTTCGGGATAATTAATTTCATCTAAAGAGGGAACGATGGCGGCAAACGATACAATTGCAGATATGCTGACGCGCATCCGCAATGCGAACTTAGCACGGCACCAAACAACACAAGTGCCAGCGACAAAAATGACCCGTAGTATTGCTAAAGTACTACGTGAAGAAGGCTTTATTGGTGAGTTTGAAGAAGCTGGGGATGGTATAAAACTAAACCTAGTAATAGCCTTGAAGTACAAAGGTAAAAATCGTCAGCCCCTAATTACTGCCCTAAAGCGAGTCAGTAAGCCCGGTTTACGTGTTTACTCCAATAAAAAAGAATTGCCACGAGTACTAGGCGGTATTGGCATTGCGGTAATTTCTACATCCAGTGGAATCATGACAGACCGCCAAGCGCGGCGTGAGAACTTGGGTGGTGAAGTGCTTTGCTACGTCTGGTAAAAAAGCTCGTGAGTTAGGAGTGGGGAGTTAAGAATCAAAAATACAACTCATAACTCATAACTTTTAACAGGACAAAGGATAAAAAATTATGTCTCGAATTGGAAGACGCTTAATTACAGTTCCGGCGAAAGTACAAGTAACCATTGATGGCGCAAATGTACTTGTCAAAGGTCCTAAAGGCGAACTATCTCGCGTTTTACCCCCGAATGTGAATGTATCTCAAGAAGGGGAAATTTTGACGGTGAACCGTCGTGATGAAACCCGCACATCCCGCCAATTGCACGGTTTATGCCGGACTTTGGTCGCCAACATGGTGGAAGGGGTTTCCACTGGATTTCAACGTCGCTTGGAAATTCAAGGGGTTGGTTACCGGGCACAACTTCAAGGTCGCAACCTGATATTAAACATGGGTTACAGCCATCAAGTGCAGATTGTTCCTCCAGAGGGAGTTCAATTTGCTGTTGAGGGTACCCTAAATGTGATTGTTAGCGGCTATGACAAAGAAATAGTCGGGAATACAGCCGCGAAAATTCGTGCTGTTCGTCCACCAGAACCTTACAAAGGTAAGGGGATTCGCTATGCAGGTGAAGTGGTAAGACGGAAAGCTGGTAAGACTGGTAAGAGTGGTAAGAAGTAGAAATGAAACTTACTCGTAGAGAATCAAAAACACGTCGCCATCGACGTATCCGTGGTAAGGTCGAGGGTTGTGCAGAACGCCCAAGGTTAGCTGTATTTCGCTCGAATGAGCATATTTACGTTCAGCTAATTGATGACACTTTGCAGCAAACTTTGGTATCAGCTTCGAGCTTAGAACCCGATTTAAAAACTAAATTAGGTTCCGGTTCTAACTGTCAAGCTTCTATAGAAGTTGGCAAGTTAATTGCAGCGCGATCGCTCGAAAAAGGAATCAGCAAGATCGTCTTCGATCGCGGTGGTAACCTTTATCACGGTCGTGTCAAAGCACTAGCTGAAGCTGCACGGGAAGCTGGTTTAGATTTTTAAAGTCATTGGTCATTTGTTAGAGCGTCAGAGCGTCAGAGCGTCATTGGAAATAACGCAAATGACTTTAGACAGAAGACGAAAGACAAATGAGATTGATTCAAATGGCAAAGGACATTGATTTATGGCAACTGAGAGAAAAAGCAGAACAAAACGCGCCAAAAAGGAAGAAACTACCTGGCAAGAGCGCGTGATCCAAATTCGACGGGTGAGCAAGGTTGTTAAGGGTGGTAAAAAACTTAGCTTCCGTGCCATTGTCGTTGTTGGTAACGAACGCGGTCAAGTTGGTGTTGGTGTAGGCAAAGCCTCAGATGTAATTGGTGCTGTCAAAAAAGGCGTAGCCGACGGCAAAAAACATCTGATTGATGTGCCTATTAATAAAGGGAACTCCATTCCCCACCCCATTAACGGTACAGGTGGCGGCGCTAAGGTGATGATGCGCCCAGCAGCCCCAGGTACTGGTGTAATTGCCGGTGGTGCTGTCCGGACAGTATTAGAGTTGGCAGGTGTTCGGAACGTCCTGGCAAAACAACTCGGTTCCAACAATCCACTGAACAATGCTAGAGCCGCAGTCAATGCTTTATCTACCCTGCGAACCTTCGCTGAAGTAGCTGAAGACCGAGGCATTCCTGTAGAAAATCTTTACATCTAAGTAGTTATTTGTTCTTGGTTAGTGGTTATTGGTTGACAGTTAACAACTAACAATTAACAACTAACGACTAACAATTAACAAAAGACAACCAACAACCAATAAAGTTTCACTTATGAGACTAAACGATCTTAAGCCACAAAAAGGCTCGAAAAAACGCCGCAAACGTGTAGGACGCGGTATTGCCGCAGGTCAAGGTGCCAGTGCCGGTCTAGGTATGCGGGGTCAAAAATCTCGTTCTGGTAGCGGTACCAGACCTGGGTTTGAGGGTGGTCAACAGCCGTTGTACCGTCGGATACCCAAGTTGAAGGGCTTTCCCGTCATTAACCGTAAAAATTACACTACGATTAATGTAGAAAAGCTCGCTTCTCTCCCCGCCAACACAGAGGTAACTTTGCAATCCTTAAAGGAAGTCGGTATTCTTACCGCTGGCAAACACCCACTGAAAATTTTAGGTAATGGGGAATTGGGCGTTGCGCTCAATGTCAAAGCAGCAGCTTTCACACAATCAGCAAAAACCAAAATTGAGGCAGCTGGTGGGAGTTGTGAAGTTGTAGGGTAAACCCCTGCTCCCATATGCTGCCGTCCCCCCTCACTCTCAAGGTAGCCCTTTATGATCAGTCGAGATAAAGCCCCAACGGCTCAAGAAACTTTTATGCAGATGGCGCAAGCAGCTGGACTTAGAGGTCGGCTGCTTGTCACCATCGGTATTTTAATTTTGATTCGTCTGGGCATCCACGTGCCCATTCCCGGAATTAATCGAGAAGCTTTTGGCGCAGCCCTCCAAAATAGTAACCAGATACTGAGCTTTTTGGATATTTTTTCTGGAGGCGGACTTTCTGCAGTGGGAGTCTTTGCTTTAGGTATTTTGCCTTATATCAATGCTTCGATTATTATCCAATTACTGACTGCAGCGATCCCATTTTTAGAAAATTTACAGAAAAATGAAGGCGAGGCGGGACGGCGGAAAATTTCTCAATATACACGTTATGTGTCTTTGGGTTGGGGGATTATTCAAAGTATCTTCTTGGCGGCATTCTTGCTAAGACCCTATGCCTATAATTATGGACCTATTTTTGTCGCTCAAACGGCGATCGCTCTGGTAGCTGGTTCAATGTTCGTGATGTGGGCATCGGAACTGATTACAGAACGGGGTATTGGTAATGGTGCATCTTTGTTGATTTTTGTCAACATTGTCGCAACACTGCCAAAAGCCTTGGGTGACACCCTCGATTTTGTGCAAACAGGAAATCGGGAAGCAGTGGGTCGCGTAATTGTATTATTGCTACTGTTTATCGCCACCATTGTTGGGATTGTGTTTGTTCAAGAAGGAATGCGTCGCATCCCGATCATTAGTGCCCGCCGTCAAGTCGGTCGCCGAGTTTTGGCAGAGCAACGTAGTTTCCTACCCTTGCGACTCAACCAAGGTGGGGTAATGCCAATTATTTTTGCTACTGCTATCCTCAGCTTGCCCGGTTTGATTGCTCAGGTAACTAAAAATGCTGATGTAGCGAATTTCGTCAGTACTTATCTCAGTCCTGTGGGTTCAGGGTCTTGGGTATACGCACTGGTTTCCCTAGTTGCCATCGTTTTCTTCAGCTACTTCTATTCTTCGTTGATTCTCAACCCAGTGGATGTGGCGCAGAACTTAAAGAAAATGGGTTCTAGTATCCCTGGGATTCGTCCGGGGAAAGCAACTACTGAGTATATTGAGCGGGTCACGAATCGACTGACTTTTTTGGGTGCAATCTTTTTGGGCTTGATTGCTATTGTCCCTACCGCAGTTGAAAGTGCTTTGTCTGTGCCAACCTTTAAAGGTATAGGCGCTACCTCATTGTTGATTCTGGTCGGTGTGGCGATTGAGACGGCAAGACAAATCCAAACTTATGTGATTTCTCAACGCTACGAAGGAATGGTGAAGTAATAGTGACACGATTAATCTTCTTGGGACCGCCTGGAGCTGGTAAAGGAACTCAAGCTAAAGCCTTAGCGGAACATTTGAATATTCCCCATATTTCCACAGGTGAGATATTGCGGCAAGCACTGCAAGACCAAACCCCTTTGGGTATTAAAGCTCAAAGTTATATGGATCGCGGTGAATTGGTTCCAGATATTCTTGTGCAGGAGATGGTGCAGGAGCGCCTAAATCAACCTGATGCCCAGCACGGTTGGATTTTGGATGGCTTTCCTCGCACTGTTAACCAAGCTGTTTTTCTTGAGAAATTACTGGTGAAACTAGACCAGTCTGGTGAAATGGTAGTCAGCCTAGAAGTACCAGATGATGTCGTAGTGGCGCGGTTGCTAGCACGCGGACGGAAAGATGATTCAGAAGACGTGATTCGCCGTCGCTTGGAAGTCTACCGTTTTGAAACAGCACCCTTGATTAATCATTACCACGAGCAGCAGAAGTTGCTAAAAGTTAATGGTAATCAGTCCCTTGAAGAAGTCACTACCGAACTGGAGTTGGCGATCGCTTCTTAATAGGAGACAGGGGAGGCAGGGGAGGCAGGGGAGCAGGGGAGAATTAATTTCTAACTCCTAACTCCTAACTCCTAACTCCTAACTTCCTCCCCCCCCCACGATGCGAGCAAATCTTAAATAAGATATATTAAAAAACTGTTGATATATTTTCAAAAATGTGTTCTCTTGCAGGTGAAGGTGCTGCAAAGGAATAAAAAACTACTGAGTTGAGGAAAACACAAGTTGTCTAAGCAAGATTTGATTGAAATGGAAGGCACTGTTACCGAGTCATTGCCTAATGCAATGTTTCGTGTTGACTTGGATAACGGCTTTAACGTTCTAGCTCACATTTCCGGTAAGATTCGCCGTAACTACATTAAAATTTTACCTGGCGATCGCGTCAAAGTCGAGTTAACTCCCTATGACTTGACAAAGGGTAGAATTACCTACCGACTTCGGAAAAAGTAAAACTATGTAGAAAATTTTACCATAAGATCGCTTTTTTGGTGCCATAGAATCATTTAAGTGACTAAAATTCCCCAGAAATGCTATAATTTACTATTTGGAGTCAATCGGAAAAGCCATGAAAGTTAGAGCATCTGTCAAGAAAATTTGTGAAAAGTGTAGCGTGATCAAACGTCGGGGTCGTGTAATGGTGATTTGTGTAAATCCCAAACATAAACAACGTCAAGGATAACGCAGATGTCCGGCTCACCGATGTGAGATGAGTCACAAACATCACAATCAATTGCAAGTAACAGCCAAGCACAAGAAAATAGGGAGATAAATACCGTGGCACGGATTGCCGGAGTAGACCTTCCACGCGATAAGCGTATTGAAATCGGTCTAACTTATATTTACGGAATTGGACTATCAAGGGCGCAAAAAATTATCGCCGCTACAGGTGTAAATCCCGATACCCGCGTTAAGGATTTAAGCGATACCGACGTAACTTCCCTCAGAGGCGAAATCGAAAGCAATTACCAAATTGAAGGTGACTTGCGCCGCTGGGAAGCGATGAATATCAAGCGATTAATTGATATTGGTACCTACAGAGGACGACGCCATCGTATGGGCTTGCCGGTAAGGGGACAACGGACTCGCACTAATGCCAGAACCCGTCGCGGTAGAAGGCAGACAGTGGCTGGTAAGAAGAAAGCACCAGGGAAATAATTTTTTCAATGCACGACAAGGCAAGTTTTACCTTAATTCAGTGACACCAACTTTATGGCGCGACCAACTAAAAAAACCGGGAGCAAAAAGCAAAAGCGTAACGTTCCAAACGGGATTGGCTACATCCAGTCTACTTTCAACAATAGCATTGTCACCATTACCGATCAAAACGGAGATGTCATCTCTTGGGCAAGTGCTGGGTCTAGCGGTTTTAAGGGAGCTAAGAAAGGAACTCCGTTTGCCGCACAAACCGCTGCAGAAAGCGCCGCCCGTCGAGCCATCGACCAAGGAATGCGGCAGATTGAGGTAATGGTGAGCGGTCCAGGAGCCGGACGGGAAACCGCTATCCGGGCACTCCAAGGGGCAGGGTTGGAAATTACGCTGATTCGGGATATCACCCCAATTCCTCACAATGGTTGCCGTCCTCCCAAGCGCCGTCGGGTTTAGAAGACAACCTAAAGTCCAGGGCGGTAGCAAGAGAACGCAAACGGGAATATTAGGCACTAGCATCGATTTTTGAAAATCTGACTTGCTTGGTGTCTATCCTTATTAGGCTTGAACTTAGGCTCCTCCCAACCAATCAAGCACCAAAACCCAAAATGTTATGTCACTAGCTAATTCTGTCTTGAGGCGCGTCTAATACCGCCATTGGATAAAAGGACTAGGGAACGACCGTCATAACGGTGGGCATAAAAAATAGCGGTCAGCTTTTCAAGTTTTGCCGACCGACGCCCATTCAGGCTGTATTCGCCTGTCTAGCCTCAACGCAACAAAGCTGATAGCTGTCGCGCTAGTAATCTCGAATCGGCAATTCATATCCGCAAGCCTGCTAGCAGGACCTTAAAACGAGGGAGGCTACTCCGTGGCGCAATTTCAAATTGAATGTGTAGAGTCAAATAACGAGGAAACTCGGAGTCATTACAGTAAATTTGTTCTCGAACCTCTAGAACGCGGTCAAGGAACGACCGTTGGCAATGCCCTGAGACGGGTTTTATTGTCGAATCTAGAAGGAACAGCGGTTACAGCAGTGCGGATTGCAGGCGTCTCACACGAGTTTGCCACAGTTCCGGGTGTGCGGGAAGACGTGCTGGAAATCCTCATGAAAATGAAGGAAGTTATCCTAAAAAGCTATTCTTCTCAGCCCCAGATTGGGAGGTTACTCGTTACAGGTCCTTCAACCGTCACCTCAGCCCACTTTGACCTACCCGGTGAGGTAGAAGTCATCGATCCCACCCAGTATGTAGCGACCTTAGCAGAGGGAGCCAAGCTGGAAATGGAATTTCGGATTGAGAAAGGTAAGGGTTATCGCACAGTTGAACGCGGTCGGGAAGAAGCAACTTCGTTGGACTTCTTACAAATAGACTCAGTGTTTATGCCAGTGCGGAAAGTCAACTATAGTGTTGAAGATTCCCGTGGTGAAGGGTCAATTCCCAAAGATAGACTGCTGTTAGAAGTCTGGACAAATGGTAGTCTCAGCCCCCAAGAAGCTCTTTCTTCAGCTGCTGCGATCTTGGTAGATTTATTCAATCCGCTGAAAGATATCTCCCTCGAACCAACAGACACGATTTCGGACATTGACCAAGACCCAACCGCTCAGATTCCGATCGAAGAGTTGCAACTTTCGGTACGGGCTTACAACTGTCTGAAGCGGGCGCAAGTCAACTCTGTAGCCGACTTATTGGATTATACCCAAGAAGACCTGTTAGAAATCAAAAACTTTGGTCAGAAGTCAGCAGAAGAAGTAGTAGAAGCATTGCAGCGCCGATTGGGCATTACCCTGCCAATGGAAAGAGCTTCTAAACACAACTAAAAATGGTTAGTGGTTATTGGTTGGTAGTTAATTGACGACAACCAACATCCAACTACCAATAATTAACAACACTCCAACTAACAAAACATTATGCGTCACCGTTGTCGCGTCAAAAAACTAGGAAAACCAGCCGACCAGCGCCGCGCATTGTTGCGATCGCTCACCACCGAGTTGATCCGTCATGGTCGAATTACCACCACTCTAATTAGGGCGAAAGCGTTAAGAAGTGAAGTGGAAAAAATGATTACCCTAGCCAAAGAAGGCTCCTTACCAGCACGTCGTCGCGCTCTTGGCTACATCTTCGACAAGCAACTGGTTCATGCCCTATTCGAGCAAGCCCCGACTCGTTATGGTAGTCGTAACGGCGGTTATACCCGCATTTTACACACCGTACCGCGTCGGGGTGATAATGCTGAAATGGCAATCATTGAACTAGTTTAAGTCATTGGTCATTGGTCATTAGTAGTTACTTTTGACTTTTGACTTTTGACAGAATCACTATGTTAGAGAGCGTCCAGTCTACACCAACCCAACGAGTCGCCTTAGTAATTCAATACCTCGGCACCCATTTTCGTGGCTGGCAAAGGCAACTGCAACAACATCGCACCGTCCAAGAAGAGATAGAAAAAGCCATCTTTAAGGTCGTTGGACATCATGTGACACTACACGGCGCGGGTAGAACCGATAGCGGAGTCCACGCCGCAGCCCAAGTAGCACATTTTGATGCCAATTGTGTGATCCCGGCTCATAAGTGGGCGACAATTCTTAATAGTTATCTCCCCAAAGATATATTGATTCGGGCTAGTGCCGGTGTCGATAGTGATTGGCACGCCCAATATAGTGCGGCCTATCGTCGGTATCGCTATACCTTATACACTGAAAATCGACCCAACTTGTTTGTCGAACCCTTCAGTTGGCACTATTATCATTCACCCCTGAATGAATTATTAATCCAAGAGGCATTAGAACCCCTGATGGGACGCCATCACCTAGCAGCTTTCCACCGTGCCGGCTCGAAACGCGAGCATTCTTGGGTCACCGTGCAAGCAGTAGAGTGCTATCGCAGTGAATCGTTTATCCATATTGAAATTCAAGCAGATGGATTTTTGTATGGCATGGTGCGGCTATTAGTGGGGATGTTAGTACAAGTAGGTGCCAGAACGCGATCGCTCGCCAACTTCACCGAACTTTGGACTTTGGAACGTCGAGAAGAAGTCAAACACGCTGCACCCGCCCACGGTTTATGCTTATTGCGAGTCGGTTATCCAGAATTTCCTTTCCCCAAAGAAGTCTGGTTTGACACGCAGCCGAAATTCGTTATTGGATAGTGGTTAGGAGTTAGGAGTATTGAGTTAGGAGTATTGAGTTAGGAGTTAATAAACAACTAACAACCAACAACCAACAACCAACAACTAACAGCCAACAACTAACAACCAACAATTAACAACTAACAACAAGAAAAATGACCACCAACAAAACCCCCCTTCCTACACCGGCTACCATAGAGCATGAGTGGTACATAGTAGACGCTGCCGACCAACGTCTCGGTCGTCTAGCTACCGAAATTGCAATGGTGTTACGTGGGAAAAAGAAACCCCAATACACCCCCAGCATCGACACAGGTGACTTTGTAATCGTCATCAACGCCGAAAAAGTTACAGTTACAGGTAAAAAGCGTACCCAAAAACTTTACCGTCGGCATTCCGGTCGTCCCGGTGGGATGAAAACCGAAACCTTCGCCAAGCTGCAAGACCGCATCCCCGAAAGAATTGTGGAAAAGGCCGTTAAGGGTATGCTACCTAAATGCAGCCTCGGCAAGCAGCTATTTACCAAACTCAAAGTCTACGCGGGTTCAGTCCATCCCCATGATGCTCAAAAACCCAAAGAACTAAAAATTAATACAATCCCAGGAGCTGAAAAATAATGCAAGCCACTGATAAAGACAGCGGACGCGCCGTATACTGGGGCACTGGCCGCCGGAAGTGTTCCGTTGCACGGGTACGCTTAGTTCCAGGTACAGGTCAACTAACTGTGAATAAAAAGCCTGGAGAGGTGTACTTCCAGTTCAACGCTAACTACCTCGGAGTCATCAAAGCCCCCCTAGAAACCCTAGGGATGGAAAATGACTACGATATCCTAGTTACAGCGGAAGGCGGCGGCTTGACTGGACAATCAGATGCAATTCGCCTCGGAGTGGCTCGCGCTTTGTGCGAATTAGACCCTGGTAATCGTCCACCTCTGAAAGTCGAAGGCTACCTCACCCGCGACCCACGAGCGAAAGAGCGGAAAAAATACGGTTTGCACAAAGCCCGCAAAGCTCCTCAGTACTCGAAACGGTAAGCAATGCAGCGATTGGAGCGCATATTCAAGCGCCCTGTTCGTGCGACTAGAGGGCGGAGAGGATGTCAATTTCCGCCGAATGCGACGAGTGCGCGAGACTATCAAAAGCTATAATTTGTACAGATTGACCACGAAAGGAAAAATGGCAAAACCTGATATTCATCCCAAGTGGTATCCAGATGCGAAGGTTTACTGCAACGGTCAAGTTGTAATGACTGTTGGTTCTACTAAACCCGAACTACATGTCGATGTTTGGTCTGGAAACCACCCTTTTTACACTGGTACCCAAAAGATTATTGACACCGAAGGTCGCGTTGAGCGCTTCATGCGGAAGTACGGTATGTTTGAAGCCAGCAACTCTGGCAGTACAGATTCCTCCGACGAAACTAAAAAGTAGCTGGTTGGCTCTGCTGTTAATGACGACCCTGCATCTGCTGGGTCGATTTTGTGTATCTTGCAGAAGCTCATTAGTTATTTTTTAAGGACGCTCATCATGGCTGAATCATACCTGTTGGAGAAACTCAAATCTGTTGAACAAACTTTTAATGAATTAACTCGTCGCCTTGGTGACCCAGATACGGCGAAAAACCCCGACGAGTATCAAAAAATAGCTAAGTCTCGTTCTGGATTGGAGGAGGTAGTTAATACCTACGAAAATTGGAAAATCGCTCAGTTCGACTTAGTAGGGGCCCGTCAGGTTTACAAAGAGTCGGCAAGTGACCTAGAGTTCCAAGAAATGGCGGCTCTGGAAGTTAAGGAACTTGAAGAAAAAATAGAATATTTAGAAACTCGTCTGAAGGTATTGCTCTTACCCCGCGATCCTAATGATGATAAAAACATCATGTTGGAAATTCGGGCTGGTACTGGTGGCGATGAAGCCAGTATTTGGGCTGGTGATTTGATGCGGATGTACACTCGCTATGCCGATACTCAAGGCTGGAAAGTCAAATCGGTCAGCGCATCTGAAGGAGAAATGGGCGGTTGGAAAGAAGTTATTCTTGAGATTACAGGGGACAATGTTTACAGCCAACTGAAGTTTGAAGCCGGAGTGCATCGCGTGCAGCGCGTACCAGCAACTGAAGCTGGCGGACGAATTCACACTTCTACCGCAACTGTGGCGATTATGCCCGAAGTGGATGATGTGGAAATCCACATTGACCCGAAAGAAATTGAGATGAAAACTGCTCGTTCTGGCGGTGCTGGCGGACAAAACGTCAACAAGGTCGAAACTGCTGTTGACTTGATCCACAAACCCACTGGTATCCGAATTTTCTGCACAGAAGAACGCAGCCAGTTACAAAACAAAGAACGGGCAATGCAAATTCTCCGCGCCAAGCTCTATGAAATCAAGCTACGCGAACAACAGGATGCTATAAGTTCTGAACGGCGATCGCAAGTTGGTACGGGTTCGCGTTCCGAAAAAATACGGACATACAATTACAAAGATAACCGGGTCACCGACCACCGTTTGAATCAGAACTACTCCCTTGACCCTGTTCTACAAGGCGATTTAGAGGTTCTAGTTCAGTCTTGTATCTCTCAAGACCAGCAGGAACGCCTAGCGGAACTCGCCACTTCAAATGCTAATTAATTGGGAGATGGAAAGATGGGGAGATGGGAGAGGATTTAAAAATTCCTAACTCAATACTCCTAACTCCTCACTTTCCAAGAGTTTTCCTGTTGCTTTTAACACACACATTCGGTTTTCTAATGCGACGTTGAGGGCATCTTCCATTTCGGAAAGATAGTCATAGTAAGCGAATTCATAATGCATGATGCGATTTAATCTTGCCCATTCTTTAATGTTAGGGCAGGTATCAATTGTTTCTTCGATTTCCTGCTGCCAGCGAGAGAAAATTCGGTAACTAAAAAAGCTGCTACAGATGTTTCCTTTCTCATCCCAGAAGGAAATACACACCTGATGCTTCAATTTGCGAATTTTCTTGATTTCCTTGACGTTAATATTCTTAACTTTCAAAGCTTCTTTCGCCTCAGCGTCAGAAATATCCCAATTTTCTGGTTTAATCTTATTAGCGGTTATTAAATTTTGACCTTTACGGCGGTATCGGTTAACTTTGCGTGACTTGGTAAACATGATGCACCCTCCCTGTTATCAGCACTAATGTCGAAAGTCGAAAAAAAGTAAATTAAATTATTTAATTGTTTAAACTAAATGTTGATTGTTAACATCTTATCTAATAGGATACCAGTTTTAATGAACCATATCAATATACAAGTAAAGTTTTAGTTTGCTAACTAAACTTGTAATTAAACTTGACTAGCTATAAAGGCAGTGAACATCGAAAGCAGACAAAAACTAATTGAAATCATTAAATTAGCTCGTGGCTCAATGTTCTTTCATCGCAAGGTCGCTAGCGATATTTTTCAGGCTAAATTGAGTGCTTAATGAAGGAAGAAGGAAGAAGGAAGAAGGAGGTTTATATATGGAGATACAGAACCCCAACTCAAAAGCAAAGACCCTACGTTCTTGTCGGGGTATTAAAAAGAATAGCGATGATAATATTTAAACGCTCCAGGTAGAGAACTTGATGGATCGCACTTGGGAGGAAAACAGTGTCAAATTTTAGACCAGCGACACAGGGAAATGGAGAATATTAAAGAAATTAAGAAATAATCCGTCAATTGGTGGTGTCGCGATGCCAAATTTTAAGTAAAATTTTGTTAAGATTGGACACGGTGCGAACACTTCCGCCTTATCCACCTATCCCTCGCTTTGGAGACACTTGATGCTGCGACTGGAACATATCAGTAAGATTTACCCCACAGGCGAAGTCCTCAAAGATGTAAATTGGGAAGTCAAGTCAGGCGATCGCATTGGCTTGGTTGGAGTCAATGGTGCCGGAAAATCAACCCAACTCAAGATGATTGCTGGGGAAATTGAACCCACTGCGGGTGTTATAATTCGCCCTACGAGTATGCATATCGCTTACTTGAACCAAGAGTTTGAAGTTGATACCACCCGGACTGTCAAGGAAGAATTTTGGCGGGCATTTGCGGAAGCGAACCAGGTGAATCAAGATTTATCTGGTGTTCATCGTTCGATGGAAACGGCCACACCTGATGAGTTAGACGAGTTGATTCACAAAATGGATCGTCTCCAACGCCAGTTTGAAGCAATGGATGGCTATAACTTAGAGGCCAAAATCGATAAGATTTTACCAGAAATGGGTTTCGATGCCCAAGATAGCGATCGCCTGGTGAGTGCTTTTAGCGGTGGTTGGCAAATGCGGATGAGTTTGGGTAAAATTCTGCTGCAAAAGCCTGACTTGTTGCTGCTGGATGAACCTACAAACCACCTGGATTTGGAAACTATCGAGTGGTTGGAAAATTACCTGCGTAATTTAACTACACCGATGGTAATAGTCTCCCATGACCGGGAGTTCCTTGACCGCCTCTGCACTCAAATTGTAGAAACGGAACGTGGGGTTTCTGCTACCTACCTGGGTAACTACTCTTCATACCTGGCACAAAAAGCTGAAAATCAAGCAGCGCAATTGAGTGCATACGAACGTCAGCAGAAGGAAATCGACAAGCAACAAACGTTTGTTGATAGATTCCGGGCTAGTGCGACTCGCAGTACTCAAGCAAAAAGCCGGGAAAAACAATTAGACAAAATTGAACGGGTCGAAGCACCGATTGCGGGTGTGAGAACTTTGCGTTTCCGCTTTCCTGACGCACCCCGTAGCGGTAGGGAAGTTGTCGAAATTAAAGATTTAACTCATACCTATGGTGATAAAATCTTATTTCTAGCAGCGAATTTGACGATTGAAAGAGGCGATCGCATTGCTTTCTTAGGTCCCAACGGTGCTGGTAAATCTACATTATTGCGTCTAATTACAGGTAGCGAGCAACCGACAGAAGGTACTGTAAAATTAGGCGAACACGGCGTTATTCCCGGTTACTTTGAACAAAACCAAGCAGAAGCTTTGGATTTGAGTAAAACAGTCATGGAAACCATCCATGATGAAGTGCCCGATTGGAAGAATGAAGAAGTCCGCACAATTTTAGGAAGATTTCTCTTTTCTGGCGATACTGTATATAAGAAAGTTGAGTCTTTGAGTGGTGGAGAAAAAGCACGTTTGGCATTAGCAAAAATGCTTTTACGTACCGTTAATTTCTTGATCCTAGATGAGCCGACAAACCACTTGGATATTCCAGCAAAGGAAATGCTAGAAGAAGCCATTCAAAATTATGACGGCACCGTGATTGTAGTCTCCCACGACCGTTATTTTATCTCCCAAATAGCTAACAAAATCGTTGAAATTCGCGATGGAGAATTCCGCGTTTATTTAGGCGATTACCATTACTACTTGGATAAAATAGCTGAAGAAAAAGAACAAGCAAAACAAGAAGTATTAGCTGCCGAAAAAGCCGCCAAAAAAGCGGCAAAATCTTCTAAAGCTGGGACGAAGAAGAAATGAGTTAGTGGATAGTGGTTAGTGGTTAGTGGTTAATAGTATAGTGTTTATTGGATATTGGTTAGTGGCTAGGAGTCAACAACTAACAATTAACAACTAACTACTAACAATTAACAACCAACAAATAACTACTAACAACTAACTACTAACAAAAATAATTCTCAATAACGGCGAAGAATTAATCAAAAAATAACAAAACAAGTTTTTAGGCAGAAATTCACTTGCTCTGGTGAACAGCAGTGGTATCATTCGGATATTACAAAAAGTAAAGGGCTATTTACTATGACCAAAGCACCTGTTGCTCCGGTGGTGCTAGTCATTTTAGACGGATGGGGCTACTGCGAGGAGACACGAGGAAACGCCATTGCCGCTGCTAAAACTCCCGTAATGGACAGCTTATGGGCAGCTTATCCGCACACCCTCATCCGCACATCAGGTAAAGCCGTGGGATTGCCAGATGGACAAATGGGTAACTCAGAAGTTGGTCATTTGAACATTGGTGCTGGGAGAGTGGTACCTCAGGAATTGGTACGCATCTCAGACGCGGTAGAGGATGGCTCAATAGCACAAAATCCAGCGCTTGTCAAGATTTGTCAGGAAGTTCGCGCTCAAAACGGCAAGCTACACGTAGTAGGGCTTTGTTCAGAGGGTGGGGTACACTCGCATTTAAGCCATTTATTCGGACTACTAGACTTAGCTGCATCACAGAAAATTTCGGAAATTTGCATTCACGCCATCACCGATGGACGTGACACCTCACCTAAAGAAGGCGTAACAGCCATTGGGTTAATTCAAGACTATATAGAACGCCGAGGCATTGGGCGTATAGCCACCCTCAGTGGTCGTTACTACGCAATGGATAGAGATAAGCGCTGGGATCGGGTTAAACGCGCCTACGATGTCATGGCAATTGATGGCAAAGGTGATGGACGAACAGCAGTTGAAGTTATCAAAGAATCCTATGAATCCGGCGTAAACGACGAGTTTATCGCTCCAATTCGACTTGCACCTGGTGCGGTAGAAGCAGGGGATGGGGTAATATTTTTTAACTTCCGTCCAGACCGTGCCAGACAACTCACCCAAGCCTTTGTCAGTCCTAAATTTGACGGATTTGAGAGACAGCAAATTAAGCCATTGTCCTTTGCCACCTTTACCCAATACGACCCAGAATTACCAGTTGCTGTAGCCTTTGAGCCTCAGAACCTCAGTAATATCCTCGGAGAAGTAATTGCTCAACATGGCTTACAGCAGTTTCGTACAGCCGAAACCGAGAAATATGCCCACGTCACCTACTTCTTCAATGGCGGACTAGAAGAACCCTTTCCTTTTGAAGATAGGGAACTCATTAGCAGTCCAATGGTAGCGACTTACGACAGCGCACCTGCAATGTCCGCCTCTTCTGTGACCGAAATAGCGATCGCCGCCGTTTCCAAGCGCGTCTACTCCTTGATTGTGATTAATTATGCCAACCCAGACATGGTAGGGCATACAGGAATCATAGACGCAACAGTGACAGCAATCGAAACAGTAGATAAATGCCTTGGTCGTTTAGTCGAAAGCATCAGCAAAGTTGGGGGTACAACAATTATTACCGCCGACCACGGGAACGCTGAGTATATGCTAGATAATGTGGGTAATCCTTGGACAGCTCACACCACCAACCCAGTCCCCTTAATTCTCGTAGAAGGAGAGGGCGCAAAAATCCCCGGACACGGTACAGATGTGGCATTGCGAAGCGACGGTAAACTAGCCGACATTGCTCCCACCATCCTGGAGATTTTACAGCTACCCCAACCGCTAGAAATGACAGGGCGATCGCTCGTACAAGCATCTGAGTATGATGTGCAATTCAAACGCACTCCCACACCAGTTGGACTGTCAAACAATTAGGAGTTATTAATTAGGAGTTATGAGTTAGGAGTTAAGAATTAAGAGTTATTAATTAAGAGTTATTAATTAGGAGTTGTAAGTTATGAATTAACAGGCAGTTGTAATTCCTAACTCCTAACTCCTAACTCCTAACTCCTAACTCCTAACTCCTAACTCCTAACTCCTAACTCCTAACTCCTAACTCCTAACTCCATTCCTTCCACTCCCTAATAAATTACATTGTTACCATGACCATTACTAATATTGTGCAAGGCCTTTGGTCTTTTTCCGGCGTTGGTTTAATTATCCTAGTATTACTCCATAGCCCCAAAGGTGATGGTATTGGGGCAATTGGCGGACAAGCCCAATTGTTTAGCAGCACCAAAAGTGCAGAAAATACCCTCAACCGAGTTACCTGGGCACTCACAGTGATTTTCCTCGGTCTAACCGTAGTTCTCAGCGCTGGTTGGCTGCCAAAATGAGGAGGGGGATGAAGGACAAAGGGAGTGGGGGCTAAGAACTGTTAAATAAAATATACCCATAAGTGGACAAAATATCTCAATTGTCCAGATATCAATCTTTAGTAGCCCTTGTTTGAGTTCTGTATATGACTCTTGACGAAAAGCAAGGCACCCGTCAAGAGGCTTTTTTTGCCTGTTCGTATCTTTCTTGACAGTTTGAGCTTTTGAGTGCTAAAAGGCGCGAACATATTTTTGAAAATACGTTATTAGACGCGTATAATTAATAAGTGAGCTAATTAAAGGTACGAGCATTGAGTCGGTAATAACTTTATGCCGCAAATTTTTCAATCCTACGTCACTCAAATCTCAAATAGCTTTTGTTTAGAACAAAAAGCAATTGAGATGTTAGAACAACTCTCACCCACAATGGCGCAAATGTCAATCCGGGCGTTGGCGGGATTGTCAAGCAGTATCAAAAAAGCGAAACTTAATACGGTTCTTCAGCAAACCTTTGGTGTAAATAAACGTTATGCCAATAGCGTCATTAATTTCGTGAATGGTGAATTAAAATCAGCGCAAGAATCTTATAAAAGACACATTGAAATCTTCGACGCTAAAATTAAGTCAATTAACGAAACTATTAATAATTTCAGTAAAAGGTTTTATCAGCATAGTCAATACGTTCAAGCGATTGAAAAACAAAACAATTCGATTAAATATATTCAAAATACCAAGAATGGTCAAGTTAAAAAGCTTGTCCCCTCAAAGAAAAAAGCAGAATTTGATGATGCTTGCCCAATTAATGGTAGGCAACATGGTAAAACTTATTTACAACTAGCGAAATTTCAATTACATCAAAAGAAACGCCAACTAAAAATGTACTTAGACCGCAAGGCAACAGTACTAAAAATTGGCGTGAAAGTCAATTTAGGCAACTTAGGAAAAATTCCCTTTATTGGCAGTACTAATGAAACTGGAAGTAACCAAATATGCCAATTTGAGCCAGGAATTATTCCTTCATTAAAGATTCGTATTCCTTACTTCTTAGAGGCATCATTTGGAGAATATATTCAACTACCACTTTATAAGTTCAATAAACATGGTGCTGCCCAAATCAATACATCCTGGGCATTAAATCGCGCTTTATCCTATGTCTTCTCTAAAAATAAGAAAGGCAAGTGGGTAGTGGCGATTATGACCGCAGTGGACTTTCCGCTACATAGTAATAATAGCTTACTTGGCTGTATTGGCTTAGATATCAACCCTGGTTCAATTGGTTGGTGTGCCACAAGTGAGCATGGAAATCCAATCGCTTGGGGAAAAATTAATCTCGATTTACATTCTTGCAGTTCGCAACAAACTGAATCTCGTTTAAGCGAAGCCATTACCAAAATTACTCAACGAGCATTAGCATCAAATAAGCCAATTGTAATTGAAAAGTTAGACTTCTCTCAAAAGAAAAAGCAGTTTAAGAGAGGTCGTAAATATAACCGGATGCTATCTGGTTTTGCTTACTCTAAGTTCTTTGAGCTATTAAAAGCTAGATGTTTGAAACTTGGTATCAAAGTTATTGAAGTCAGTCCCAAATACTCAAGTCAAATCGGTGTTGTCAAGTATATGCGTCGTTATGGCATGGGTTTTGATTCTGCGGCAGGACTAGTAATAGCACGTCGTGGTATGGGAATTTATTATGAAAAGCTGCCAGCGAGATACGCCTTGCAGAGTCAGATTCAAGCCTCACCTCGCAAGCACGTCTTTGCACATTGGCAGCGTTTCAATCGGTATTACAGGAATGTAGGTTCTCGTAATGCTTGGTTTGGTATACCTAATCTAACAGGTTCTACTGGTGACGGCTTGGCGAACACCGGAAATCTTGGATTTCCAAAGCTACGGCACAGGCAAGAGAGTTCAATCCTTTCCATCAGGTAGTGAAGGTGTGACTCCTTCAAGGGAGGAGAGATTGACCGCTATCTTTCCGGTTGAACAATTTTATCCATTTGTGGGTAGATATGAGTAAACTTTTTTGAGCGGTAAAACCCAACAACCTACGCTTAATACCCTGAAATGTCTACTAGTCCATCACAGCAACTTTGCAGGGTTTATGGTAAGAAGTTTTTTCTCCCCCTGCTCCCCTGCTCCCCTGCTCCCCTGCTCCCCCTGCCTGCCTTCACCCGTTATTTTTGGGTTGGTCGAGTACTAGTGCGGCAGTTAATTGCAGCCCTGACATTAGCTATTTGCACGGGACTGCTTGTTATTTTCATTAACGGGCAGTCCTTTGCTATACTGCCGCACTCTACCAATGGCTTGACAAAAAACACAATATATAGTATAGGCAAGGTATCGATTTCCGTCTCCCAAAAGCCCCATTCTTTACCACACACACTGGCGAAGTGGCAAGATAATAGGAACAGTGGTGATTATTTTTCGCAAATAGCACCGACAAAGGTTGGTTATTTAGTTTGGTCAAAATTTCCAGTTCGGGTTTATATAGAACCACCGAAAATAGTTAATATTCAGCAGGCTGAAGATTGGGTAGAAACTGTCAGAATGGCTCTGCAAGAATGGAATGTCTATTTGCCCAATTCGATAGTCGAACAGCCAGCAGATGCAGATATTGCCATTATTCGCAAAACTCCACCCCTGAGCGGCAACCCACCCCGCGCCCGTTCCGCACAAACCAGCTACGAGCTATACACAAACAACAACGTCTTATCCCATCGCTTCAGTATTCTGTTGAGTCCCAGTCAAACAGGTGATTATCTGACTGCAGCAGTGCGCCATGAATTCGGTCACGCCTTGGGTATATGGGGTCACAGCCCGCTACAAAGTGATGCTCTATACAAATCCCAAGTCCGCAACCCGCCACCAATTTCTGCCAGAGATGTGAATACTTTGAAGCGGGTTTACGAACAGCCAACGAATTTGGGGTGGGCTGTTAGTAGTTAAGGTAAAGCACAGCCCCCTAAATCCCGGTCACATGCTACAAGTCGGCAGAGCCAAGAAACGCAGTGGCTCCCCAAGTATGCGCCGATTTACTCCTCTATTTAGTTTTCGGTCAGTCTCAAATCCCAGAGGGAGCAACTGTCCACGACTTGACACCAAATCAACGAGTGATTATCAAGGCGATCGCCGATAATGCCAGCACCGGACAAGAAATGCTTTATCGAGACGGCACATTAAACTTTATGGGAATCTGTGCAGTTTCTCAAAGTGCTGGTTCCCAAGCACGGGATAAGCTGGTTAGATTTCTCAATGGTCAGACGCTTGAATATGGGAGTTGAAGAAGGAAGAAGGAAGAAGAAGGTTTTGAGATGGGGATACAGAACCCCAACTCAATTTTTTAACTTGCAATTCCTACACAGGACGCAGATTCATCAATTCTTGGGGAGATGCCAACATATCAATCGCCACAAAGAAAATCTTACCTTGGGGATTGATTAAAAACCGCCAGGAAATATTCATTCCCACAGTGACACCAAACCAAGGTGTTTGAACTACACCTGTAACTTTCAACTGCTTGGAACCATCAGATTGAACATCGCAAATGCCTTGTTTGGGCATCATATTCAATCCCTGTGCTTCTTCACGCATATATTTGGCGATCGCTTCACGACCGACAATTGGCTTCTGGAATGGGGGTTGCAAGGCTCCATCATCAGTAAATAAATCAATCGCAGCATCAAAGTTGTCTGAGTTCATTGCCTGAATGTAGCCCAGGACAGCAGGCTCTGTAACACCATCAATTTTGATTGAGGTAATAGGAGCAGATGTACGTGCAAATGCAGGTTCTGGAGCCGCTTTTGAGCTGCTTGGACCTAACTCTGAAGTGTCAAATCCCATATCTACTACGGTATTACGCAGTACCGTAATTTGCTGACCTGCATCAAGTTTTTTGGTTGCTTCTAGCACCATTTGCACCCCTGGGGACATTTGATAACCAATTGGGATGGGTACGACAAAACCTTTTACCATCAATTCTGATAATTCAAACCAAAAAGCTAGTTTGGTGTTGACACTAAAGAAGCCATAAGAACGGCTGATGGGAGTATCAGCACGGCTTGCCAAATCCCGCATGACTTTTGTTTGCTCATCAGGAGACATCTGCTTAATTTGATTTAGCAAACTTTCCGCTAGTTGCAAACGCGCTGCTCCTGGGGCTGCGGGAGTAATTGTCTTGCCCATTTCGGTGTAGGCATACCACAAATATGCTAGTTGGTCGTCAATGCTGAGTTGATCGAACAATGCTATGGTCGCTGGAATGGGGCTGGGAATTTGAGTGTTTGAGAAAATATTCTGAGCGGACTCGATAGTTAAAGCCATGATAGATACCCCAGTATTTTTGTTTGTAAATTCAGAAAATTCAAAATGTCAACGAACAAATGTTAAAGCAAAAGAATTTTGCCGAAGAAAACTAAGCAATTCGCGTCAAAATAAGCCGATATTGCCCTTCATCTACACAAAACTAATCTCGTAGGTGCTAGCTTGATTGAGTTTTTCCGCACACTCAATCAAGCCAGCCCAAGGACTGTCTCACAGATAAATCTTCAGTTCAATTATAAATCTGTTCGTTGACTCTAAATTGTCAACAACTTAACTCAGCGAAGTTATGCAATTTTTTTTCAGAGGTTTAACTCTTACGTAACTAAGCTTAACAATATTTTGTACTTTTGTAAATTTTATTAAAATATTTTTTACTTATTTATCTATCCAGGAACAGAGGGTTTAATACCCCGGCTTTTACAGGGAGCCAGTTTTGAGTTGGGGTTCCAATCCACATATATAAACCTCGTCCTTCTTCCTTCTTCAATTCTGATAATATTTATTTATGTTAAATATATTTCAACATAATACAAAGCATAAAGCATCTAAGAGTTTCTTTCCAGGCGTTGCTGAATTGAGCTATTAATGCGGATGTTAAGTAGATGGTTGGAAATAAATATACTTACATACAACTTGAAACTCCCCACGGATAAATCCGGGGGATTCTTAAGGAGTCCAAAAATGAACCCTTAAAGGCGTACTCAATGCGCCACTACTGACTCCCGTTAGATCCAGGTCTAGGGTTACCGCTACTTTTTTAATGATGTTCGCGCTGCTCCGTTGCAATCAGCATTAATTAAAAGCTTTTTTCCGGTTGTAAAATCCTGCATCATAGATGGAATCAGCAACGCCTTGAAAGAATACTCTATGCTGCTCTATAGAACTTAGACAACTATTGACATCGTTGTAATAGTTGTTGTCTACTTCCTGTTTCAACCAAGGGAGACGGCTCCTTCTTGTCCACAGGCGTTTTCCCCCAATTAGAGGGCTTCAACT
>JAHHGZ010000034.1 GCA_019359595.1 Cyanomargarita calcarea GSE-NOS-MK-12-04C | reverse complement strand
CAAAATCAAAAAGAAACCTAACAATTCCCGGCGTTCGCGTAGCGTGCCCGCAGGGCTTATAAAATCGCCAACTGCTAGCCCCCATGCTTAAAAGCAGGGGCTACCCCGCAGTTGAGTTATCGGTGTACAACACGGATTTACTGAGAGCTTGGAAAAATTCAGCCGTAAACAATTCTGCCCACCAACAGGACGGGCTTGTTTTTTCAGTTTCGGCTCTAATTGCTTCCACCAACATTCCACAGTGTAGATATCTTCCAGGGAGAGGTTAAACATTAAACAAACGGCTTTTTCCGTGACAAATCGCGCTAGATTATGAATGACAGGCGATTTGTGAACAATTTTTGATTCACGGATGACGAGCGTTTTTTCTTGGAGCAATGATACCATAGTAGATACATCCTGTTGAAGCAGGATTAATTTTGCTATTATTGCGATCGCTCTTCAGTTTTATTAGGACAGAGAGCGATCGTTTTATAGACTACAATTATTTATTAAACGACTACCAGTAGTCAACTGTCAAGAAAAAAATGGGAATTATTAGGTTGCGGGTAAGAGAACTTGCTTTGGAGAAGGGCTGGACGATAAAAGAAGTGTCCGATCGCTCAGGAGTTGTCTATAGTACGCTCAGGACTTATGCCCGTTCACCAGGAATGACAATGGTTGACTTTACCGCAATCCGAAAATTAGCCCGGACGTTTGATGTGATGATCGAAGACTTGGTTGAAGTGTTAGAAGATTAGACTTGGTTGAAAGTGATTGATACAGAAGAAGATTTAATCAGCATTCTCCAAGGTTTCAAAGCTATTGGTAAATGCTACCTTTAACCTACCATCTAAAAGCAGCAAGGGTAGTGCAACTGTTTTATGGTGAATCTGATCGCCTTTTCACCAAAGTTAAAAAGTTATTGTTATGCCTGTCCAAATAAATCATCGCAGCATAACAAATTAATATCCGTATCCTACCTACCACTGTAGAACCACTGACTCGTTTTTTTGAGTCTTTTAATATTTCCGGATAATTGCGGACGCAATCAAAAGAAATATCATGGTATTTTACACATTAGCGTTCCTCTGCTAAAGAGGGTGAAATTAATCGCCCTCTTAGCGGATTTTTTTAGTGTAACTCAAAATTTTTTAAATAAAACAGACAAAATACTCGTCCAAATCAAGCATTGCAGCATAGTCAACTAATATGCCTATGCTCCAACGACTGTAGAACCACTGACACATTTTTAAAGGTGTTTTAATAGTTCAGGATAATTGCGGACGCAACCTCCTAAAATATCGTGGTATTTTACACATTAGCGTTCCTCTGCTAAAGAGGGTGAAATTAATCGCCCTCTTAGCGGATTTTTTTAGTGTAACTCAAAATTTTTTAAATAAAACAGACAAAATACTCGTCCAAATCAAGCATTGCAGCATAGTCAACTAATATGCCTATGCTCCAACGACTGTAGAACCACTGACACATTTTTAAAGGTGTTTTAATAGTTCAGGATAATTGCGGACGCAACCTCCTAAAATATCGTGGTATTTTACACATTAGCGTTCCTCTGCTAATGAGGGTGGTTTCGACCATCCCCTTAGCGGATTTTTTTAGTGTAACTCAAAATTTTTTAAATAGCCTACCCCAAGAGTATATTTTGTGACCGTTGAGTTTTTTTTGTTGCTGTAGTACGTTGTGAGGGACTGCAAGATCCCCGACTTCTTAAAGGATACCGTTGGCGAATAAAGGGTGACACCCCGACAAGAAACCGAAATCCCGTCGTCACCATAGAATGGTGCGGCTAACCGAACCATCACCAACGCGAGGCTAAAAAATTAGCCTCGCGTTGGTGGGCTTTGTATTAATAGCCCCAGCATTACATCCTGCGGGCAGTTATTATTGGGTATGCGAAAGAACTGTTTGGATCTGTATTGAGGGGTCTTACCCCCAATTCGCTCTTCTGCATCCGTGAAAGTTGTCGGGGATCTGACTCTCGAAATTAATCAGGATTAAAAACCCCTATACCTCTTCTCTATCCCCAATATCTCGCTTCAAAGGACGCTTATAGGTAAAAGTAAAACAGTCTCCACTATTCATTACTTGTCGCATCTCCTCATACATCGGATAACTTCCAACACCGCTCAAAACAGACCAACCCCGTGTTCTAGTTAAAGCCACAAACAATTGGTTGCGAAAATTCACATCACTTTCATTGCGAGCGACATTATCAAAACCCACCACATAAACCATATCAGCTTCATGTCCCTTAGCACGATTGATGCGAGATACCGTAACCCCACCATCGTGCCAGAATTTATCTGGGTCATTGTTGGGCCATTCAGGATACAAATCGTTTAAGTTTAAAGCAGTGGGAATATAGACATCGATATCTTGGTCAATCAAGAATCCGGCAACTTCTTTTTCTAACTCTATTGCTTCAGTATTAGAGCCTAAAACCAATACCAAAATATCACGACTGGGATTGAGTCCATCATGCACAATATTATGCATAATATTTTGACCTAAAGCCGTAAATTCTTCTTCCCGAGAACTGTAAATTTCAAATTCTAATAAGGGATTTCCCCAGAGTTCAGCTATCGGATTAGGTGAATATTCTGCTGGTCTAGAGATAGTAATTGGCTTACTCGCACGACGAAAATCTCCCTCAACTTCATAACCAATTGTGTTCCAATCTTTTTTATTGCTAATGCCAGAAAGCATTCCCTCAACACGCAACAAACCCATCCCAATTGCATGAGCGGCCGTCAGAATTTGCCCCGGTGTCCGATAACAACGACGCATGACTTCCGAACGTTTAATACCACCTAGATATGATGGTTGTTTGCTCAAAAGATTGCTGAAATTTTCACCGAATACCTCTTTAGCTTTCGGTACCACCAAACTCTCAAGACTTTGTGCTTCATCGTAAGCCCAAATTAACCGCTTCTCCTCTAATTTCCCTTCGCTCACAGGACGCAGAGCTTGATAAGCTAGCCAATAAATAGCTTGCTTATCCTGAAATTTCAAATCATCTTCCGTAACTAAATCTTGACCTTCATCAATCAATATCGCATCAAACATCGGCTCGATTTTAACCTCTTCCTGTAGCCGCTTACATAATTGGGCCAAACCTCGGTTCGGTAGTCTTTCTTTTGTATCTACAACTGTCCTCGGTCTTTTACCGTGAAAATCGCAAATTGTGCTGTACAAACCTGCTTGTTCCTTAGCACCCCAAGCATGAAGCACTCGCAGTTTCATATTAGTTTTGGGGTTATATTCCAACTCCCCAGCACTGAAACGACGCAACCACCGATCCAAGGAACTTATCATCAAATCGTAGAGCGATCGCGTAAAAAATACCAATGCAATATCCCATTCAGGATGCTTCAGGTGCATATGCGCTGCTTTTTGACACAACAACACCGTTTTACCAGAACCTGCAATTCCACGAATCCGCTGAGGTCCGGGGGGTATTTCTTTACCAATATGTTCTTGCTGCAAATCGATTTCGTACAATTTTTCCCGCAAACTATGAACAATGCTAGAACGGGTTTTACCACTGGTTGCAATCGCACGCGGTGGTTTGCGTAGTACAGGTGTTCCACTAACAACTGAGAGTAGTAATTCCCAGTCCTTATCTTCCAAATCTTCCCCAGGAACTACCGGGGCAGTTTGTTGAATGCATTCCACTAAAGCAGCTTTACTCAATTGCTCTTGAAAAAGGATTCTTGGACAATTGGGAACTTTATCAAAACCTTTTTCTTGCCATTGTTCTTGAGTAATTAAAGGTAATGCAACAATCACTCTACCCATTACCCTAGAGGAAATTGCAGGCTCTTTATTAGTATACGCAATCAATGCTCGCAATTGATGTTCTGCATACTGATAGGGATTCGCTTCTGGAGTCTCAAAATTTTGTAATTGCCAGCTTTCACCATCAATAGAAACGATTTGCTCAATGGTGACAGATTTGGTTTCAATTACAACTAAACCAAATTCTCTATCCGCAACTAATATATCAGGCTCCTTCCGAACTTCTCCCAGCTTCGAGAAAATCGGATAACGCCAATAACCGATACAATTTCTATCAGCAAATGCACTCTTTACAGAATCCCAAACCTTCTGTTCTCCGCCATGAGCGGTAACTTTCAGTGGTTCCGTCGTGATAAACTTGCTACCCTGTTCTTCCAAACCAACAGCCATTTTTTGCACCTGTGTAATAGTTAAATTAACGACACCGATGCACCCTGATTATGAAGCTAAATTAGCACTGCCAAAAAGCTCTTTTCCAGCGCAGATACACGGATATTTTACTGGCTTGATTGATTCAGAAAATATGCGGAGTTTATTTAATAAATATTGTGATAATCATAGGGCTATTTCATTCTCTCAAAAATTCGCGAAGCCGACCCTGCGGGATCTTGCCCTCATCCCCTAACCCCTTCTCCCACCTTGGGATTCGTGGGATTGGAGTCTTCCTCCCCTCTTGTCAAACTTGGGAGAGGGGTTGGGGGTGAGGGCTAGGGTTGTTAAGGTGACTCAATTCGTAGTGCCAAATAGTTAATCTTAACTCTTACCTTCGCGTTCTTCGTTACTACCCTCCGGGAGCGCTTCGCTTACGCGGTTAAAACATATCTTTTTTTGAACCGCGATAGGCGCTTCGCCTTCTGTGCAGGTTAGTAACGAAAAAGCGAAGAAAAGATTATTTAACAGCTTACACCTTAACAGCCGTAGGGTGAGGGCTTTTTGAGAATGAAATAGCCCTGGTGACAATTATGCCTTCTCTGCGCTCCTAGAAGTTTAAATTCAATCGCATGATTCTTGCATTGGTTCGTTTACAAATAAAAAACCAACCCCCACTTATTACAATTGCAGGCTGTTGGCTTCTTAAATAAACGGAGAGGGTGAGATTCGAACTCACGGATGCTTTCACATCACTCGATTTCAAGTCGAGCGCATTCGACCACTCTGCCACCTCTCCAGGTAAGCAGTCAGCTATCAGTATACACTAACGCTAACCAGCTTCACATCTTACCACAAGTTTTAGGCACTTTGCACTACTTTACTGGGTAATTCGTACAAAATTTCTTCAGAAGTAATTTTGCAGTCTTTGCCAACCCAAACCTGAGAAACTTGCGAGACAGCACTACCCTCCATGCAAACAATAGCGAAAGTCCGCAGTGTCTGGGTACCCTTTTCTACAATCCTCGGCACGCTGGCAGCATTTAAGTAAACTGTCCCCTCAATACTGGTAAAAATCCGCTTCCTGATAGCCTGTTTTGTATGTCTCATGGTGTGGTGCATATGACCAAACGTCACCAGAGCGACGGTTTTACCAGCCGTGAGCGTCCGAGAAATCGCTTCGGCAAAATCTGGATCGCCAAAGTCACCACCTATAGGATGCCAGTCTTTGCCGCAGGGATCTTCTGGGCGATCGCCTAAACCTGTTGGTCCATTGTGTCCCAGAAAAAGAATTGTCTCATAATCTGCACTTTTTGCCGCTTTCACTATCAGGTCAGCGGAGTCTTCAAAACTCGTCACACCATACCTTTCTTTGCACAAATCGGCAAATTTCCATTCTGGACCACCCCAACTAAAAGGACGACTCCCAACCACAGTTAAATTGAAAGCGGGAAAATCCAACTTGCCATAACCGACTTGAGTCTCTCCCAATAAATCCAGCTGTTCCTGCACCCAGTCTTCCTTCGTGCGATCGTAAGGACACTTTTTACGTCCCCATTCTGTGGCAGTGTACCAAGCATCGTGGTTGCCCATGATTGCTGCTTTGGGGATGTCGAGTTTGGCGATCGCTCTGACCACGGACACCGACTCGTTACCAAAATCCCCGACAAACAGCACTAAGTCAACACCCAGAGCTTTTAGCGCAATGCCATCTTCTTCTTCCCATTGGTCGTGAACATCGCCAACTACAGCGATTTTAAGCGTTCTTAATTGAGTTATCTGACTGGTCATGCCATTTTAGAAAGCCATCTACTTCCAGGATATGAAACTCACGGGATTTTGGCACAACCCAGACGATTTTGGATTGGAGATTTTGGATTGGCTACAAGATATAGCTACAGCCTCCCCTTGTTTGATATGAAAATAGCACAAATCCCAATCAAAAATCCCCAACCCAAAATTTTATCGGGACTCTCACCCTCCAGACATTTTTGGTAAAAACTACTATAATTGATTTTACAAGAAACAAATCGCAATATTAAGCACTACCAAACTGTGTTTACAACTGTACTTGCTCAACGAGACAGAACCCATCCGGGTGCATTACCACTAGATTTATTTGCAGCGATCGCTAGTCTGAAAAAGGAACTCAACGCGGTTATCTTAGCTCATTACTACCAAGAGCCGGATATCCAGGATATCGCGGATTTTATCGGAGATTCGTTACAACTGGCAAGAGCCGCAGCAAATACCAATGCGGATGTAATAGTCTTTGCTGGTGTTCACTTCATGGCAGAAACGGCAAAGATTCTCAATCCTGAGAAATTGGTACTTTTACCAGACTTAAATGCTGGTTGTTCTTTAGCTGATACTTGTCCACCAAAAGAGTTCGCAAAGTTTAAAGCAGCCCATCCAGGACATTTAGTAGTTTCTTACGTAAATTGCTCCGCTGAAATAAAAGCGATGAGCGATATTATCTGTACCAGTTCCAACGCTGTCAAGATTGTGCAGCAAATACCATCATCCCAGCCGATTATATTTGCCCCCGATAGAAATTTAGGGCGCTATGTAATGGAACAAACAGGGCGAGACTTGGTACTATGGCAGGGAAGCTGTATTGTGCATGAAACCTTCTCAGAGAAGAAGATGGTGCAGTTAAAAATAACACATCCGAAAGCTGAGGCGATCGCTCACCCAGAATGTGAAACTTCAGTATTGCGCCACGCGAGTTTTATCGGCTCTACAGCGGCTTTACTGAAATATTGTCAAGAGAGTCCAACACAAGAATTTATCGTGGCTACAGAGCCAGGAATCATTCACCAAATGCAAAAAATGGCACCTGATAAACAGTTTATTCCGGCACCACCGATGAATAACTGTAATTGCAATGAGTGTCCGTTTATGCGGTTGAATACGTTGGAGAAGCTGTATTTGGCCATGAAGAATCGGACTCCGGAGATTACGATGTCTGAGGAGATTCGGTTGGCTGCTTTGCGTCCGATGCAGAGGATGCTGGAAATGAGTGTTTAGGTAGGGTTTGTGGGGACAGAGAAATTTCTTTGTCTCTACTCTAGAGATTTTTTTGGGAATAAGCGTTACAAAATGCAAAATCAGCCTTTACTTTGCCTGGGTTTGGTTGCGTCAACTCAACAACTCAACCGATATATTTCTGTCCGCTTATCCAAATTAGTGCCACTTGAATCAATACTGCGAAGGTTTTGAGCCAAGAAATAAATTTCGAGGCTTTTAGCTAAATTTTGCGGTCATCTTACTGAGCAGACTTTTTAACCCGTTTAAACTCCTAACTAACACATTCCACAATCCATATATAGCAAGGGTTGCAAGAAAATGTGTTATTTTCATATTTTACGCTCCGCGTTTGCTGCCTGCGCCCGCTACTAGGCTGACCGGAATGCACCAATGTCAGGAAGGTCAGAATCCAGCCCAGAAATAAATTACCTAGCCTTCCGAAGGTAATTTATTTCTGGGCTATCCCTTGAAGTATTGCCACCTGAATTCCCTAATTGTGCATTACCGCAAAATGCAAAGCCAGAATTTGCATTTACAATATTATGTAAATAGAGCCTCTAACATACCAATGGAAAATATTAAGGAAGAAGCTCGCAAATTGATTGACAAATTGCCCGAAAATTCCACATGGGACGATTTGATGTACCAAATATATGTACGGCAAACTATTGAAGCTGGACTCGCAGATAGCAAAGCTGGTAAAGTAACCATTCTCACCCGGAGCGCGAACCAATGCCTACCGTTTATTTAAAAACTGGAGAAGTCGTCGAAGTTTCGATCGAAGAACTGGGAGATTATCTATACGAAAACGAAGATAAAATCCAACTGCAGAAACTTAAAAGCCGTCGCGGTCCGATACGCTCGAAAATTGCAGCAGAAAACAATCCCGCTGCCTAACTATACAAAATCACAGTTACGTTATATTGTTCCGCTTCGTAATCTTGTGCTTCTAACCGTTCCTGGGTTTTAGCAAAAAACGCATCACACCCCCAAAAAAGCCGATACTCGGTTCTTGGGTCATCGTTGGGGCTGGAGATATATTCTTGCTCAGTACCCAGTTCCACATATACCCATATTTCTCTTCTCCCCTGCAACAGTCCGTCAATCCAGCCGTCCTCGGACGCTGATTCAAAATCCGCATGCGGAACTTTTATTCTCAATGCCATAGATGCCCCTCACCGATTCCTTAATGAAAACATTGTAATTGTTGTTACTAGGGGGTAGATATAGCGAAGATACTGTTGGCGAAAGTGTTACAGACGCATAAACAAATGTCGCTTAACCCATAATATTGCCGTTTTTACCTGCTTATGCTTCCAATTCACTTCGGCAATATTATGCTTCCTATCTAGTTATAGATAAATTTATTTCCGTATGATTCCATAATTTTAGGATTATTTCGGCTCGAAAAGCAACACGGAAGGAACGTGAATATTATGAAAATTGAAGCTTTGAAAAAACGATTAGATCGAAACCGTCCAATGTCCTCTGTCACGATTCGGATTCCTGAAGACGTGATTGAGGATTTAAAACAAATAGCTCCCTTACTGGGATTTTCCGGTTATCAACCGTTGATACGAGCTTACATAGGTCAGGGACTTCGATCTGATTTGGAGCGATTGCAGGGTGATACGGTTTCTGCGTTGGTTGCTAGTCTCAAGCGTCGGGGAGTTAGCGATGAGGTAATTCATGAAGCATTAAATGAGGTTGTTCGCAAATAATTTGTTTTAGCGATTCTTGAAGAGACGGGCAAGGTTACGAACCATGACAACGGCAAATTATGATGCGATGAATATTGACGAGTTACGTCAATATGTATTAAATCACCGAGAAGATTTAGAAGCGTTTCATCTATATATAGACCGTTCCAAAGCATCGGGACGGATGATTACCATTGACTTACAGCAAATTTCAACTTTGTGAGGTACAGAAATACCCCTCCCCAACCCTCCCCGTATGCCTTGGGGAGGGGGTGTACTTCATTTACTTGCAAAGTGCTGTAGATAATAATCAGTGGGAACAAGACCTTGAATCCCGGATTCAGCAATCAACTTCGGAGCAAAACGAATAAAGTTACTAAGTTGAACTGTCAAGGGTATTTCTACTTCTGCCTCAATCTCTGTCCAAAGTTCACTATGTTCTTTCAAATCTATTAGTACAGCAGTTTTTTCTCCCAAAAAATTTTTCAGAAATTGGACACCCGGAAGATGCTTTTCTAAGTCAGAAACTACTTGGTTGTGAGTTTCAGTCAAATTTTGGCTGGAGTGCATAATATTTTTAGATTTGAAAACTATTCTACTTAATATTCTCCGCTTGCTTCTGTGCCGCTTCACTATATTGTCGATACAACTTAGTCCTAATCTGAGCTTCCTGATAACGACTGTGACTAGCCGGAACCTTACCCATTAAATCAGAAGCCCGTTGCCAACTTGCAGCAATTTGCAACCATTGAGTCGAGTTTTTCGCAGTTTTCCCAGTTGATGAAGCTTCATTCGCAATTCGCACTGCATCTGCAAAAAAATCTTCTGAATTAGAACCAAGAGAATCCGCTTTACTATTTACTTGGTTATTATTTTTTAATATTAAAAATTTAGATGTTTCTACTTGACTATCTAAAAATATATAAACAGCCCCACCGACTGCTAAGAAAAATATCAAAAAACTAACTATCCATAATATCGGTTGAGATGCTTTATTTTGCGGCTGACTCCTATTAACAATTACCAATGGTAAAGAGGATCTGCCCTGAGATAAACTTGGCTTTAACGGCTCAGTTTTCGACTCGTTAAAATCTTGAATTAATTGCTGAAAAATATTCGGCTTTGCTAAAATAATTTCCTCTGACCAAAGCAATTGATTCTCACGGTGAATTTCGTCTAGCCAAAGCAATTGTTCTTCCCGGACAATTCGACAGTTGACATTTACCCGATGTACATTTCGAGGTGCGATCGCCTCCAAAATCTGCCGAATTTGCCTGATAATACTAGATTTTTCCAGTTTATCAGCCGTCCGAACCTCACAGAGCAGTTGCAGGACCCCATCAGCAAAAACAGCACGAGCTCTGATGCCGGAATCCGCCAACCTATCGTTCAAAACTTGAATTATTGCGGCAACGCTACCCTGGTGCGCTTGCCAAGAGATATCATTTATCCTGTCTACCATCATGTGTGTATAAGCCTTCTTCGTTGCTCTTGGTGCAAAAGGCTGGCGTTCAACCCTGAATTGTTAGTATATTTATGAATCTAGGATATATAGGGTTTGGATTACATACAACCAAAGCCTATTCCTCGATTGTATGAGTAAAAATATAACCTTGCCAATTAAAATCGTCAAAATCTTACCCTTTGCACTAATCTTGTAATGGCTCCGCAAGATGTACGCTCGTACGATAAACTATGTAAACGAAACCTTGCCGATTGCTCAGAAAGTGATGTGCAGATTTTAAATCGGCAATTAGTTGCTCGTGTACTGCACCTTCACGAGGAAGGTAAGAAACGCTCATTGCACGACCAATAAGTCCATTTAAATCTAACTCTTGTCTGTAAATAAATTTATATTCGCGGACATTACCAAAATGGGTTGTAGCTAACAGTGGTTCTACCGATTTCATCCGCGACTCGGCTGGATGGTTGCTTGATGCTTTCCTGATAATTCGGCTGTATTCCCCAGTGAAAGCATCTTCATTATCGCGGTTATTCCACACCACAGCCAAGCGTCCTGATGGTTTCAAAATCCGGCGAAATTCCCGTAAACTTGGTTCTGGGGTGAACCAGTGAAAGGCTTGTCGCATGGCTACGTTTGGCTCAATAGCGCCAATATCTGCTCCCTCACCCTAGAAGGGTGGGGCTATACGTGCCAAGCCCACCTGCGTGGGCTAAAGAGATTTTAGCCCACGAAGGTGGGCTTTGTTGGTGTAGCCCCACCCTTCCAGGGTGAGGGCGATAGGATTTGTGTGTACACGGTAGCCCAGAATTGGGGGTAGGGGGCTTCATCGTCCGGTAAAAAAAACAGCCGCCTCCCGTAGGAGACGACTGCTTTCACAAATAGAAATTTAACAAATCTTAGTAATCGTAATCTCCGCCACCCATGCCAGCACCGGCAGCAGGAGCGCCATCCTTAGGCTCAGGCTTGTCAACAACGATACATTCGGTTGTCAACACCATCCCAGCGATGGAAGCAGCGTTTTGCAGCGCTGAACGAGTCACTTTCGCAGGGTCAACAATACCAGCGGCAAACATATCGACGAATTCGTTGGTCGCAGCATTGAAGCCCACGTTGAATTCTCTTTCTTTCACACGCTCGGCAATTACTGCACCATTTTGACCTGCATTCTCAGCAATTCTCTTCAGAGGAGCAGCCAAAGCGCGAGTTACAATCATCGCACCAATCAACTCTTCCTCTTTGAGATTAGCCGCAGCCCAAACTTCCAACTCAGGACCTAGGTGAGTCAGAGTTGTACCACCACCGGGAACGATACCTTCTTCCACAGCAGCCTTGGTGGCGTTAATTGCATCTTCTAAACGCAGCTTCTTATCTTTCATTTCGGTTTCGGTAGCAGCACCAACCTTAACGACTGCTACACCACCAGCCAATTTAGCGAGACGCTCTTGCAGCTTCTCTTTATCGTAAGAAGATTCAGTTTCTTCCATCTGACGACGGATTTGTTCGCAACGAGCTTTCACAGCAACGTCGTTACCTTCCGCAACAATTGTGGTGTTGTCTTTGGTAATGGTGATGCGGCGAGCTTTACCTAGCATATCTAGCTTGGTGTTGTCAAGCTTCAAACCAGCATCTTCCGTAATTAGTTGACCACCGGTCAAGGTAGCGATGTCTTCTAACATCGATTTGCGGCGATCGCCAAATCCAGGTGCCTTCACAGCAGCCACGTTCAGCACACCACGCAAACGGTTTACAACTAGAGTTGCCAAAGCTTCTTTCTCAATATCTTCGGCGATAATCACCAAAGGACGACCAGAACGCGCTACTTGTTCAAGTACCGGTACTAAGTCTTGTACCAAAGCAATTTTCTTATCGGTGAGTAGGATATAAGGCTCATCGAAAACGGTTTCCATCCGTTCAGCGTCGGTAGCGAAGTAAGGGGAGATATAACCCTTATCAAAACGCATCCCTTCGGTGATTTCCAATTCGGTGGTCATAGATTTTCCTTCTTCCAAGGAAATCACACCTTCTTTACCCACCTTTTCCATTGCTTGGGCAATCATCTGACCGACTTCTTCGTCGTTACCAGCAGAAATTGCACCAACTTGAGCGATAGATTTAGAATCTTCTACTTGACGGGCGTGTTCAGCAATCTTGCCTACCAAAAATGCAGTCGCTTTGTCAATACCGCGCTTCAACAAAATTGCGTTAGCGCCGGCTGCAACGTTCCGCAAGCCTTCTTTGACCATAGCGTGAGCCAAAACGGTCGCAGTGGTGGTTCCATCACCCGCAGCATCGTTGGTTCGAGAAGCTGCTTGACGAATCAACGCAACGCCAGTATTTTCAACGTGGTCTTCCAATTCAATTTCTTTAGCGATCGTTACACCATCATTGATGATTTGCGGTGCGCCAAATTTCTTTTCTAATACGACGTTACGACCTTTGGGACCGAGGGTAACAGCCACAGCCTCAGCTAGGATGTCCATACCGCGCTCTAGGGCACGACGGGCATTTTCATTGTAAATAATGCGCTTTGCCATAATTGTGATTCGCTAGTTGTTGGTTGTTACTTGTTGGTTGTTGGTTGTTGACTGTTGGTTGTTGACTGTTGACTCTATGAACCGTCAACCGTTAACAAATAGCACTAACCAATGACTATGAAACTACTGCTAGAATGTCCTTTTCAGAAAGCAAGACGTATTCGTCGGTACCCAGCTTGATGTCGGTGCCAGCGTACTTGGAGTACAGAACTTTGTCTCCAACCTTTACATCCATAGCCTGACGACCGCCGTCATCCTTGATTTTGCCATCGCCGACGGAAACTACTTCCCCTACTTGGGGCTTTTCCTTTGCGGTGTCGGGTAGATATAGACCACCAGCGGTCTTTTCTTCAGACGCGCTCACTTTCACAAATACGCGATCGCCTAATGGTTTAACGGTAGAAACGCTTAGAGATACAGCTGCCATATTAATTTTTGCGCCTAGTTAGCACTCTCAACTCCTGAGTGCTAATGTACCTAAAATCAAGGCCCAATGGCAATAAATGCTCATGTACGGGTTTCCGAACTGAAGTTCGGGACAAACATGGAACAGTCAACAGTTAACAGGCAAAACGCCAGTCATCGCAATGAAGGAAACCGATGGCTGACAACAGTTGAGGGTTCGTTTAAGTATATATACTAGAATTTGAGCAAGCAGAAAGTTGCCTTATATTAAGTTAAAAATATTTTTCTCAAGTTAAGCTTCTTTGCAAAGTTGAAAAATTGATATAGAACTGTAATCAGGGAGCCGAGTCCGGAGCAGCAGCACAGTGATATCAAGCGTTCAAATACCAAAAAGCACGATTTTTCAAGAAAGTAAAGTCCCAAATAAATGGAAGCGAAAATTTAGGACTTGCAAAAAATTAGGACAACATTTTTATCCCTGGTGAACAGACAATTCCAAAATGTTGCTCAATCATAAGCTAGTCTGGGATGATGGGAATACTTGAAAAAGCGACTTCAAGCTCTAAAACTTGATGCTTTGCAACAAGATCGTCCCAGTTGCATATTTAGGAAAAAAGCCAACTGCTTGCTTTGTTTGTTGCTGAAGACCGATAATAATGGTTTCCCCCGACAGTGTCTGGTATCGCCAAGCAACATAAGGGAACTAACCATCGCGGATCATCACTGAACACTTAATCGGCAACAAGGTGGTGGAAGAATACACCTTTTTTGCCCAACATGGAGCCAGAAACTTCCCCAATAATGAGTGAACAACTTATAAAGGCTTAATCTCCTATTGATATGGAAAAGTAGTAGAAATTGAAAAGAGCGGGTTGAATTTTACTTTGGGTGTGTCTTGACCCCACATTTATTTGTGAATCTAAAGGATTATTATTTAATCAGTGTTTTTTTCACCCGCCCCTTTCAAAGCGATATATAATAGCGCATTATAAATACTACTGCTCTACGTATCCTTACTGGACTATTGCCATTGGTCTGGCAGACTCTCAAAAGTAATAGGCGCTTTTGAGAGTTGGAGGAAACAAAGGCAAGTTAAGTGGGAAAAAAAGGACAACATCTCAATAATCCACCAATTAGGACAACTATACAAGCCTTGATGGACCGAAGAAGCGCGACAAGTGCCACTGCTATGAAAGAACCCAGCATGAAAGATCACAAACGACTTCTACTGATTGATGATGACCCTAACCTCATCCTGCTGGTGAAGGATTACTTGGAATTCCGGGGATACGAAGTCATCACCGCCGAAAATGGTCGAGAAGCTCTAGAAATTCTAGAGCAAGATGTCCCAGATATGATTATTTGCGACGTGATGATGCCGGAAATGGACGGTTATACTTTTGTTGAACAAGTCCGGCAAAATGAACGCACTAGCTGGATTCCCGTTCTTTTCCTTTCTGCTAAAGGACAAAGTGCAGACCGAGTTAAAGGTTTAAACAAAGGTGCTGATGTATACATGGTCAAGCCCTTTGAACCAGAAGAACTCGTTGCACAAGTAGAATCTTCCCTCAAGCAAACCATTCGCTGGAAAGAACACCAAGCAAAAGGAGGGGAAAACGGTTCCCGTATCCAGGTTCCCTTCGATGTGCAGCTAACTCCAACCGAACTGAAAGTAGTCCAGTTTGTGGCCAGAGGTTTAGCCAACCGCGAAATCGCTGAAGAACTCAACGTTAGTCAGCGGACAGTTGAAAGTCACGTCTCCAATATGTTGGGCAAGACCAATCTCCACAACCGCACCGAACTGGCGCGATGGGCGATTGAAAATCAAATGGCGTAAAATTAGTTAGGAAGAGCAAAAGAGCGGAGTTAAGAATTGTTGTCTTTCAACTCCTAACTCCTAACTCCTAACTTTTAACTAATTATTGGGGTAACTGCACCATCTCCCGCACGTTGCCCCACACTCCTCCTACTCCCAAAGAAAATTGTCTGTCTTGCTTGTGGACGGACATTGGCATCCCATACTTGGGAGACATAACAATTATTCCATTCCGCTCTACGGCAAGATTTGGCAGAAATTGCAGACGGTATTGCATTAGTACCATTGCCAGCACAATCTTAATCTCCATCATCGCAAAGCCCGCACCGATGCAGATGCGTGAACCGGCGCTAAAGGGGTTGTACTCAAACATATTTGGTTCAAAGCTTTCCCAGCGTTTTGGGTCAAATTTTTCTGGGTTCGGATAAACTTCGCTTATATGATGCGTCTGATAAATACTGACAAAAACCTCCGTCCCTTCAGGCAAGTCATAGCCGGATAGCGTAGTTGGTTCGGATGTCACCCGCGCGTTCCACGGTACAGGCGGCAATATTCGCATACTCTCTTTAATCACTCGTTCCAATAACGGTAACTGCTGCAACTGCTCAACGGTTGGCGGTCCTTGTAATACGCTTTCAAGTTCATCCAGTAAATTGGCAGTTATTTCCGGGTGTTGTGACAGTAAAAATAGCGTCCAGGTGAGGGCATTGGCGCTGGTATCATGCCCTGCGCTAAAAATAACGCTGACGTGACCTAGCAACTCATCTTCAGTCAGCGCCAGACCAGTTTCTGCATCCCTTGCCTGGATTAACATCGAGAGAACATCCCCATCGTCTGTACCTCTTGCACGTTTTTGCCGAATTATTCTCAACATTTCCTCATCTACCAACGCCATTTGATTGAGCATCTGGTGGTAATGCAAACCCGGTATGTCAAAAGGCAGTAGGGATGTCTTGCTGTTGCTCAATAGACCTCCCACTGATTCTAATAGCCGCCCACTACTTCCTCCCTCCTCGCCCACATCAGAACCAAATAGTGTTTTGGTTGCTACACGCATAGTCAGTATTCGCATGACTTTAGCGATATCCGCAGGTTGATTAATCTGCAATTCATTCAGTACAGATTGAATAATAGCTACCATTTCATCTCGGTATGCATTTATGCGTTGTTTATGGAACGCAGGCATCAATAGCTGTCGATGTTGGCGATGAGTGTGACTGTTCACACCAAACAATCCAACGCCAAAATGTTTGAAGGGTTCTGTGCGTTTTGATTCATCATGTTTGCGGTACAATCTGCCGTGTTTCTTGTCGGGGTATTAAACCCCCAACTCCCGGATGAATCAATTCTACAAATTTGCTCGGCTTTGGTTTGGAAAATGGGGAGTGAGAGTGGAAAGTAGAGAATCCCTTTCCCTTTATTAACTTTTGCATTCTCTGACATAATAGTTAATAGGAGTCTCTATGTGCGACTTATGACTAGCATTATCCCGATCGTCAAACAGTCCCAACCCGGATATCCGAGTTCAGATGGAGAACCAGTGGCAGAAACTTACACTCATTTATATGCCATTCTGACGACGCTGGAAGTGTTGCGACAATATCTTCAAGGTCGTCAAGCCACTGTTTTAGGAAATCAGTTTCTCTATTACGCACAGGGTTTTCCTAAATTACGAGTTGCTCCTGATGTAATGGTAATTTTTGATGTAGCACCTGGTGGTCGAGACAATTATAAAATATGGGAAGAAGGCAAAGTACCTTCAGTTATTTTTGAAATTACATCCCCAGGGACAAAAAACCAAGATACAGACTCGAAAAAAACTCTATACGAACAGTTAGAAGTCAAAGAATACTGGCTTTTTGACCCCAAAGGTGAATGGATAGAAGAAAAGTTGCGAGGATATCGTTTGCAAAAAGACAGCTACGAATTAATTACAAATAGTTGCAGCGAACCTTTGCAATTACGCTTGGCTGTAGAAGATGAACTGATTGGCTTTTATCGGGAAGATACAGGAGAGAAATTGTTAATCCCTGATGAGTTGGTCGCCAAAGTTCAGGAAGCTGAGAAACGCGCTATGCAAGCAGAAGAACGCGCTACGCAAGCGGAAGAATTACTATCTCGTTATCGAGAGCAGTTTGGAGATTTGTCGGATTGACACGGCTTTCATCCCAACCCTGTAAAGGGATAGGATGAAAGACTGTTTAGGTAATAGGGATAGCGAAATGGTTCTAAAACTCCGCACTCAACGGTGCCCGTGGAAATGGAATCACATCGCGAATATTCCCCATCCCCGTCATAAACTGCACCAATCTCTCAAAACCCAATCCAAAACCGGCATGCGGTACAGTACCATAACGACGCAAATCCAGATACCACCACAAATCTTCCGGTTTCATTCCTTGCGCTATTATCCGCCTCTCCAAAACATCTAAACGTTCTTCCCGCTGAGAACCGCCAATAATTTCCCCAATTTTCGGCGCAAGAACATCCATTGCCCTTACTGTCTTTTCATCATCATTCAAGCGCATATAAAAGGCTTTGATTTGCGCTGGGTAATCAGTAACGATTGTCGGCTTCTTGAATAACTGCTCAGAAAGATACCGTTCGTGTTCTGATTGTAAATCTAAGCCCCAATTTACCGGGTAATCAAACTTAACATCAGCTTTTTCTAACAGACTGATAGCTTCTGTATATGTAATCCGCTGAAATTCATTATTAATAATATTTTCAGCAGTTGACAATACGGTATCATCTATGCGTTGGTTGAAAAATTCCATATCTTCCGGGCAAGTTTCCATCACATATTTGAAAATATGCTTCAGAAATGCCTCTGCTAGGTCCATATCCTCTTTCAGGTCACAAAATGCCATTTCTGGTTCTATCATCCAGAATTCGGCTAAATGACGGGAGGTATTGGAGTTTTCGGCGCGGAAGGTGGGGCCAAAAGTATAGACGTTGCTAAAGGCCATCGCCATAACTTCCGCTTCTAACTGTCCGCTGACTGTCAGGTATGTGGGTTTACCAAAAAAGTCTTGGCTGTAGTCTACTTCTTGTTTATCCGTGCGGGGAATGTTTTTCAGGTTAAAATTTGTGACGCTGAAAAGTTCGCCCGCGCCTTCGCAATCGCTGGCGGTGATAATGGGTGTGTGTACCCACAAAAAGCCCCGCTCTTGAAAGAATTGGTGAACAGCAGTTGCACAAGCATTGCGGACTCGGAAAACTGCACCAAAAGAATTGGTACGCGATCGCAAATGTCCAATTGTCCGCAAGAATTCAAAGGAATGACGTTTCTTTTGCAGAGGATAAGTCTCGGGATCGGCTTCTCCGTATACCTTTACGTCCGTAGCTTTCACTTCTATCCGCTGTCCTTTGCCAACGGATGCCACCACCACTCCAGTCACTTCCACGGAAGCACCTGTATTTAGCTTTTTGGCGATCGCTTCATAATCTGGTAAATCTTGACTGATGACTATTTGCAAATTAGCCATCGATGAACCATCATTTACTTCTATAAAAGCAAAACCTTTCAAATCACGTTTTGTCCGCACCCAGCCTTGAACTTTCAATGACTCCGATGGCTGACCGCTTCGCAATATTTCTGCAATTCGTCTCTCTATCATATTTTTATCCGATAAGAAAATATAAAGTTAGGAGTAGGGAATTAAATTCGGGTAAAGGGGATGTATGTCAAAGGGAAACAATTAATTCTTTTACCCCACTCCCCAATACCCTATCAATTACAAGATTTTAATATCCAGCCTATGATAACTCCCAATCCCCCAAAGCGGGTTATTTGCCAAAATGCTTCTTTTAAACCGCTTCTAGAGAAAATAATACTACCGCCAAACAGCACCAGATAACTTTCGGAAAATAAACCCAAAGCGTTATCTAAGGCTTCCAACTGTTCTTGAATATCTTTTAACTCTTTTTTAAGTTCTTTATTTCTCGTTTTTTGCTTTGGCCGAACTTCCTCAAACCGATATCCAAGTTCTAGTTGACGCTGTTTGTCCTGTTTAATTTGCCTGTAGCGTTCTTTGACATCGATAAGCGATCGCTCTACATTCTCAAGTTCTTGCTCAAATTCTGCTTCCATGCTTCCTGCGGCTAAACTAAGACTAGATGCGATTATGGCTCATTAGATAGCGATTAGTCGTTAGCTGACTTGGCTGATAGTTCACACTTAACAACCAACAACTCAAAATGAACACACAACTGTCTAAAAGCGATCGCCTACAAGAAATGAGTACATTAGAACTAGCTCAAGCACTCATGGAAAGGTTGAGCGTTTCGCCGGCAAATTGGCATCGTCTCAAGTCTAACCGCAAAGTCCGCGCTAGCGAACAAACTGCAGCAGCATTAGTATTTTTACTTAAAGACCAACCAGAAGAAGCATTACAAAGACTATCTATGGCTACTGGTTGGTTAGATAAATCTGTTTCTGCCCCACCCTGTCCAACACACGGAACTAAGGAACTAGGGTAAAGGGGAATGGGGAAGGGGAAGAATTAATTCTTTTTCCCATTCCCCGAAAACACATACATCCCCATTTCTACGACCTTGACAGGAGCGGTATCCTGTGTTTACTTTCTAGCTGTTTGCAAAGCCTTAATTCTGTACCTGTACGATTCCACTCCACCTGATCGAAAATCTGATGGAGTATACACATCCCCCTACCGTTTTCGGACTCATCTGGGGGTAAGTAGTCTGCGGGATCGGTATCACAAACACATGAAGGACTAAAGCCTCTGCCTTGATCTGATATTATCCACCAATACTGATTATCTATTAACGAAAAACGGACTACAACGGTTTTACTAGGATCTAGTTTATTCCCATGTTTAGCTGCATTTACTAAGGCTTCTTGAAGTCCTAGTCGCAGTTCACCTTGTATTTTTAATGGAATCTCTGTCAGGAGTAAATCTAAAATTGGACAGAGATATAGGGTCGAGGCGAAACTTATTGTGCCCCAATTACGTCCAACTGGACGAAGCGAAATAGTAATCACAAGAGAAACCCCGTAGCCTTCAGAGTTAGCTAGACATCAGTTTGCACAAAGCAAGCACCCTGATAGAAATTGAGGTGGTCATGTTGCCTTCAACTAAAACAGTAAGAGGTGTTACACCATATTTTTATTCAAATTGGTGTAGTTCCGGAGTTACACGCTATTTTTATCGCATCCGTTGACTGATTCTTTCTACTAGAAAGACAAGGAGAATGGTGGCGATAAAAATAGCAATAATCTTTATCATTAGTACCCTATTAGGGCACTCGTTTTTGATGCTTTACAAGCCAAGAAACAGCAAACTTTTATTTAGGCTAAAACTCAGTCTTTACCCTTCAATAACGCCAAGGGCGTAGGGGCTATAAAGTTAAATGTATCTCTTCTTTACGACTAAGTAATAGAGAGGTACAAACCAGGGAAACATTTATACGTTTAGCCCTGACTTTATCTCACTGACCCAACCAACTAAGAGCGTTGCATACCGTAAATTTAATTTATTCGGATTTTTGCAAGCGTATACCTTTGTGTACCCTTAGCCCTGGAAGGGCGGAGTAAAGCTAACGGGGGTCTTGCTATCGCAGAGCATTCCGTAAGCCTTGAAAGGAGCCTGTCTCATTGGGACTCAGCGCTACCGAAGGTTAGGAAAGGGAGGTATAAGTAATTGGCTTTCTTTACAAAACACTAATTCTATTATTCAGATTAATTCAATTTTAGCATTTTTACTATGCGCTAGACTACAATTTTCAAATTTGAGTTTTGTGTCATGTCTAAATACCGTTATATCGATGGCGATCGCACAAGAAAAGCCGCTGCTTCCACATGAGGGGTTTGTGGAAAAAAATCAGCAGGCTGAATCCGTCTAATAGTATACACCCCCTCTTGACAAAGTAATTTCAAGTCACGGGCAAGGGTAGAGACCTTACAGCTGACGTAAACAATGCGCTTAGGTTTCGATTCCAATAATGTTTCGATCACAGTGTTCGCGCATCCTTTACGTGGCGGATCTATTAACACAACATCAGGTGTAATGTCTAGATGGGGAAGCAATTTTTCTACTGTTCCTGTGTGGAAGCTGACATTATTAATATCATTTAGTTGGGCATTTATAATCGCTTGTTGTACAGAAGAGGCTTGTACTTCTAAACCTAATGCCCGACGAACTTGTTTGGCTAGGGGTAATGTTAAGGTTCCTATACCACAATAAGCGTCAACCAGTACTTCCGAACCTTGCAGATTTAATTCTGATTGAATTTCTTGTAAAAGTGCCTCAGCGGTTTCTGTGTAAACTTGGAAAAACGTATCTGGTAGGACTTGAAATTCCAATCCAGCAAAGATTTCTCGCAGGTATGATTTGCCTGCAACGCATCGGGTTTCCCTTCCAAATATGGCATTAGTGCGATCGCCCTGTTGATTTAATGACACTCCCACCAACTGTGGATAGCGCTTTAACCATTCCTCAGCTTGGTTTTGAATTCTTGGTAAATTCCAATCCTTGACCACCAAAGTCAGCAATATTTCACCAGTGCGTCTACCAATGCGTAAACTAAGATGGCGTATTTGTCCAGTATGCCGCTCTTCGTTATAAATTTGCCACCCTTGCCTTTGGATATCTTGTTTAACTTCTGCAAGTATCGGATTTAATCTTGCATCTTGTACGGGACACTCATTTAAGTTAATTAACTGATGGCTGCCTTTTTGGTAATAACCAGCTTGCACATCCCCGGTGCGAGATACGCTCATCGGGTAAGTAGATTTGTTCCGATAACCCAAACTAGAGGGTGCTGCTAAAACTGGATCTACAGGTGGTTGCACAAAACCGCCAATTCGTTCCAAAGCTTGGATAACTTGATTTTGCTTCGCTAAAAGTTGGTATTCATAATCAATATGTTGCCACTGACAACCACCACACTTATCAGCCACAATGCAACTAGGCTTGATGCGGTGGGGTGACGCTTGCAACAATTCTTTTATTTTAGCGTGAGCGAATTTCTGCTTGACGTGTACTAGTCGGGCAAGAATGCGATCGCCGCTTACTGCATCAGAAATAAATACGACCCGTTCAAAAGCACGTCCCACGCCATCACCAGTATCACTCAAGTCTGTAATTACCACCTCGATTAATTCACCCTGCTGCCAATTTGTCATTTAGTTGTTGGTTATTGCTTGTTAGTTGTTATTTGTTGGTTGCTGGCTGTCCCCTCCTGTCCCCCCTGTCTCCCTTGTTCCCCACCCCCTTTAAGAAGTAAAATAATTAAGTAACCGAGAATACTGTCTTCACTTGTGACCACAAGACTCGGTAAACTAGCAAATATATTTCATGCCATGTCAACTAGCCTATGTTAATTAAAACTAGGGTTGGGGACTCTCGCAAAATTATCTTAAAAAATCATGACTGTAGTAAGCCAAGTTATCCTCAAAGCCGACGACCAACTGCGCTACCCCAGCAGTGGGGAACTCAAGAGTATCAAAGAATTTTTGCAAACTGGCGAACAAAGGGTACGGATTGCGAACACCCTCGCTGAAAATGAAAAAAAGATAGTTCAAGAAGCCACTAAACAGCTTTGGCAAAAGCGTCCCGACTTTATTTCACCTGGTGGTAACGCCTACGGAGAACGTCAACGCGCTCTATGTATCCGCGACTATGGCTGGTACTTACGCCTAATTACTTACGGTGTACTTGCAGGTGACAAAGAACCAATTGAAAAAATTGGTTTAATTGGCGTGCGGGAAATGTACAATTCCTTGGGTGTTCCTGTTCCTGGAATGGTAGAAGCGATCGGCTGTCTGAAAAAAGCCTCCCTTGATTTACTCAGTGGCGAAGATGCTCCTTTATCTGCACCCTATTTTGATTACGTCATTCAAGCGATGTCGTAATCCAAATTGTATCTCGATAAAGCAAGTTGGTTAGTGGTTAGTGGTAGTTGGTTAACAAATAATACTCAACAACTAACCATTAGACATCTGCTGAAAAAGATTTAGAGACCGCAAGTTTACACGCACTTCCCTTAAACAAAGGGGTGGCAAGGGGGTTTTAAAGCCTCTTTGCTATGCCTAACGGCAGGCTTACGCCATAGCAAGATCCCGCTAGGGTCTTTTTTCTTGGACACCAGATATCTATTAACGATTAACCACTAACCACAAACAACCAACGATAAAAGATAAACGAAAAAAAAACCGCCAGTCCCGGATGGAAGCTGTCGGCAATTAAGTGTGTTCCCTATTAATGACTCGGCTAGAGTTCATTAATATGTAATTATGCTTATTCGCCTCTCAACGGGAGACGATCTTAATCATCAGTATTTGTGATTGTTATCACTTGCTTGATATTCTTTGCTCGTGCATAGACGGAGCAAAACCTATACTTACAGAAATGCCCCGAAAATTCTGCAAATAAAAAACCGCCAGTCCCAGGTGGAAGCTGTCGGCAATTAGTGTGTTCCCTATTAATGACTCGGCTAGAGTTCAGTTACATGTAATTATGCCTATTCGCCTCTCAACGGCAGACGATCTTAATCATCAGTATCTGTGACTGTCATCACATCAATTATTTTGGATGCACAAATCAGAGTGTCACTAAGTCGTCCAAGAAAATTTATAACTGTGTCATTGCCTTCGTGTTGGCGTAGCCGCCCTTTCAGAGCTAGCGCTTATGAAACGAAGTGAAGCATAGCAATTGCAAGGGTCTCGGCTACTTAATATTTCGTAACAGAACTAAGTTTATTTATGCCGACTTACTTAAAACGGTAAACGTTATACTTACAGAAGTACCCAAAAATTCTGCAAATAAAAAACCGCCAGTCCCAGGTGGAAGCTGTCGGCAATTAAGTGTGTTCCCTATTAATGACTCGGCTAGAGTTCAGTTATACGTGATTATGCCTATTCGCCTGTAAACGGGAGACGATCTTAATCATGAGTATCTGTGATTGTTATCACATTAATGATTTTGGATGCACAAACCAAAATGTAAAGCAGCAAACGTTATACTTACAGAAGTGTTCCAAATATCTTCTAATTTTAAGAAGGAATTCGTAAGAAGGTTTATATATGTGGATTAAGACCCCCAACTCAAAAGGAGCGACCTGTAAAGGTCGGGGTATTAAACCCCCTACTTGCGGATAAAAAACCGCCAGTCCCCGGTGGAGACTGTCGGCAATTAAGTGTGTTCCCTATTAATGACTCGGCTAGAGTTCAGTTATATGTGATTATGCCTGTTAGCCTTCAACTGGGAGACGATCTTAATCATCCGTATCTGTGATTGTCATCACATCAATTATTTCCCATACAGAAACGAGCGTGTAAAACATCAAACAGACTTGTAAGGCGATGTTTATCGGTATGGCTAAAAGCTGGAAGGTTTTCCCAAATATCCTCTAAATAAAAAACCGCCAGTCCCCTGTGGGGGCTGTCGGCAATTAAGTGTGTTCCCTATTAATGACTCGGCTAGAGTTCAGTTATATATAATTATGTCTGTCTAGGTCATTGGAGTATACGATCTCAATCATTCAAGTCGGTGATTGTTATCACATCCTTTTGAGGCGTAAAGTGAGTGTACTAGAATAATTTTTTACATTAGAGAAATTTATTAGCTTGCATCTTTGACGATACTATGACTGTATCACAGGAAATTTTACCAGTAGCAGCGAAAATTATCTGCGTTTCTAGAAATGTATCTACAGGGCAAGTAAATCGATAAAATAATGCTCTATCCCATCGGTGCATTACGAGTATGACCGCTACCTCACATAGTCCCTTCACACCCGAAGAAATTGCCGCAGAAGGTATCAAACCTATTGAATATCAAGAAATATTCCGCCGTCTCAAGCGTCATCCCAACAAAGCTGAACTAGGAATGTTTGGGGTAATGTGGTCGGAACATTGCTGTTATAAGAATTCTCGGCCTCTACTAAAACAGTTTCCCACAACAGGCGATCGCATTCTGGTCGGGCCTGGTGAGAATGCGGGAGTTGTAGATTTGGGTGAAGGTTTGCAACTGGCATTTAAAATCGAGTCTCACAACCACCCCTCAGCCGTTGAACCCTTCCAAGGTGCTGCCACAGGTGTAGGCGGTATCCTAAGAGATATCTTTACAATGGGTGCCCGTCCCATTGCTCTACTAAATTCCCTGCGGTTCGGTTCTCTAGAAGATGCTAGAACACGACGGATATTTCAAGGTGTTGTCGCTGGAATTTCACATTATGGTAATTGTGTTGGAGTACCCACCGTTGGCGGCGAAGTATACTTTGACCCTGCATACTCCGGGAATCCTCTAGTGAACGTGATGGCACTCGGTTTGATGGAAACGCCGGAAATCGTCAAATCTGGGGCTTCTGGTTTTGGCAACCCCGTGCTGTATGTCGGTTCCACAACCGGACGCGATGGTATGGGAGGTGCTAGTTTTGCCAGTGCGGAACTCAGTTCTAGCTCAATGGACGATCGCCCAGCGGTGCAAGTCGGTGACCCATTTTTAGAAAAGTCCTTAATTGAAGCTTGCTTAGAAGCATTCAAAACAGGTGCGGTGGTAGCGGCACAAGATATGGGTGCAGCCGGAATCACCTGTTCTACTTCGGAAATGGCGGCAAAAGGCGGTGTGGGGATTGAGTTTGATTTAGATAAGGTTCCGGTGCGAGAATCTGGGATGGTTCCCTATGAATACTTGCTGTCAGAGTCTCAAGAAAGAATGCTGTTTGTGGCACAGAAGGGACGAGAACAGGAGTTAATCGACATCTTTCACCGTTGGGGACTTCATGCGGTGGTTGCGGGAACAGTTATCCAAGAACCCATTGTGCGAATTTTATTTCAAGGTCAGGTGGCAGCGGAGATTCCGGCTGATGCTTTGGCAGAAAATACGCCACTGTATGAGCGAGAGTTATTGACAGAAGCCCCTGAATATGCTATTAAAGCTTGGGAATGGAGCGTTGATTCTCTCCCGGTTTGCACAACTGCTGGCATTGAAATTCAAGGACATTTGGAAAGTTGGAATCATATCTTATTAACTTTGCTCGATACTCCCACTATCGCTTCTAAACGCTGGGTTTATCGCCAATATGACCATCAAGTACAAAATAATACGGTGATGTTACCGGGTGGTGCAGATGCGGCAGTGGTGCGGTTGCGTCCCCCAGGACTTTCCTCTACTCCCCAGCCTGCCGTAGCAGCCACAGTTGATTGCAATCCTCGCTATGTATATCTTGACCCCTATGAAGGTGCGAAAGCGGTAGTGGCTGAAGCTGCACGGAATTTATCTTGTGTGGGTGCCCAACCTATAGCGGTGACTGATAATTTGAATTTTGGCAGTCCAGAAAATCCGATTGGTTACTGGCAGTTGTCAGAAGCTTGTCGTGGTTTAGCGGAAGGTTGTCGAGAATTGGCAACCCCTGTAACTGGTGGAAATGTCTCGCTTTACAACGAAACTCTTGATTCTCAAGGCAAGCCACAGCCAATTTATCCAACTCCAGTTGTGGGTATGATCGGTTTAATTCCCGATTTAACCAAAATTTGCGGTCAAGCTTGGCAAAATGAGGGTGATCTAATTTATTTACTGGGATTACCCATAGAATCGAAAATTCAATTGGGTGCATCAGAATATTTAGCAACTATTCACGGTGTTGTTGCCGGAAAACCGCCACGGGTAGATTTTGACTTGGAACGTCGGGTACAACAAGCTTGTCGTGAGGCGATTTGTCAAGGTTTCATAACTTCTGCACATGATTGCGCTGAAGGTGGACTAGCTGTTGCCCTTGCCGAATCTTGTATTGCTGGGAAATTGGGTGCCCAAATTACTTTAAATTTATCATCCGAACTATCTCACCAGTCAATACGCCTTGATGAGGTGTTATTCGCTGAAGGTGGGGCTAGAATTGTAGTCTCTGTATCTTTAGCGAAACAAGAAATTTGGGAATCCTACTTACAGAAACATCTAAATTCAAATTGGCAAAAACTTGGTGTGGTCGGGAATTCCGATATAGGTTTGCGGGTTTTAAACACTGACGATCGCACCTTAGTTGAGGTTAGCATCGAGCATATGAGCGATCGCTACTTCAATGCCATTGAAAATCGTCTTGCCAGATAGTTGTGAGTGTTCAGACTCGATTGGATGACTTCAAAATTGCGGGTAAAGGACAATAGATATATGTCTAATAAGAATATTTAGCCCTTGAACTCTTTGCCTTTCCCCTTCTTTGAATAGATATTGAAGTTTAATCCTCAAAACTCAGAACTATTATCCTCTGTGAGCATAAATACTGTAATGTTAGAGATGGATGGTTAAGGATTAATTAAGATTTCTTTCTGAAACGATCCATTTCTATAATCCCAGTGACTTGATACCCCCCCCATCAGGAGCAAAAGCTAGTATGATTCCTCTCCATCCCGTCACCTCGGAGAATCATTCCCAATTCGCTGATAACTCAGTCGATAGTCAAGAAAATCGACCTGACAAGCCAGAAGAAGCTTGCGGTGTTTTCGGCATCTACGCACCTGGACAAGACGTTGCCAAATTAACTTATTTTGGATTGTACGCCCTCCAGCATCGGGGTCAAGAATCCGCTGGGATTGCCACTTTTGAAGGTGCAAAGGTACACCTCCACAAAGACATGGGTTTGGTTTCCCAAGTCTTTAATGAATCGATTTTGAGCCAATTGCCTGGGAACATAGGCATCGGTCATAATCGCTATTCCACGACAGGTTCTAGCCGCAGAGTTAATGCTCAACCGGCTCTTGTGGAAACTCGTCTAGGCACAATAGCATTAGCACATAATGGTAATTTAGTCAATACAGTAAAATTACGTGAAGAGTTATTAGAAAATAAATGCAACTTAATAACCACAACAGATTCAGAGATGATTGCCTTTGCTGTAGCTGAAGAAGTGAATAGGGGAAAAGACTGGTTGTCCGGGGCAATCAAGGCATTTCACCGCTGCGAAGGTGCTTTTAGTTTAGTAATTGGGACTCCTGATGGTGTGATGGGTGTTCGCGACCCGAATGGGATTCGCCCCTTAGTCATTGGGACTTTAGGCGAAAATCCCATGCGTTACGTACTTGCTTCCGAAACATGTGGTTTAGACATCATTGGTGCTGATTACCTACGGGATGTAGAACCGGGTGAGTTAGTTTGGATAACCGAATCTGGTTTGTCTTCTTTCCCTTGGAGTCAAAAGTCCGAACGCAAACTGTGTATCTTTGAAATGATCTACTTCGCCCGTCCTGATAGCCTCATGCACAACGAGAGTTTGTACAGCTACCGGATGCGCTTAGGACGGCAACTAGCAAAAGAATCTTTAGTGGATGCCGATATTGTTTTTGGTGTACCTGATTCTGGTATTCCTGCAGCTATTGGGTTTTCCCAAGCCTCAGGTATTTCCTACGCTGAAGGATTGATCAAAAATCGCTACGTCGGACGCACCTTTATTCAGCCGACTCAAACCATGCGGGAGTCGGGGATTAAGATGAAACTCAATCCCCTTAAAGACGTGCTAGCTGGTAAAAGAGTGGTGATAGTTGATGACTCCATTGTGCGTGGAACTACTAGCCGGAAATTGGTGAAAATGTTGCGTGATGCGGGTGCAGTGGAAGTTCATATGCGAATTTCCTCACCTCCTGTGACTCATCCCTGTTTTTATGGCATTGATACCGATACTCAAGATCAGTTGATTGCTGCGACTAAATCAGTAGCAGAAATCTCCGCACAGTTGGAAGTAGATAGCCTTGCATATCTCAGTTGGGAAGGAATGTTAGAAGCAACCAGAGAAGATACTAATAGTTTCTGTTCTGCTTGCTTTACTGGAGATTACCCTGTTGCCATTCCAGAACTAGTGAAACGTTCTAAATTGATATTAGAACCCGTTGTAGTGTAGTTAGTTGTCAAAATTGCGCATACCTAGTAGTCTGTGTCATTAATTTCGCTCTTGCTGCAAGATGCCCGACTTCCAATACGGTTCGGTTAAACCCAAAATCCCGCCCTGAACTAAAGTACCTAAGCCCTTGCGGGCACACTAAGTCGCAAGGGGACTGGCTTCGCCTACGGGCTAATAGCTAAATTTTGCGGTCATCTTACTGGGGAGTTTTTTAACCCATTAAAATGGGTTTCAGCTTCTCGCTGTGAAATTTATTTCACGGCTCTTAACCGAACCGTATTGCCCCGACTTCGTGAAAGTTGTCGGGAATCTTATTTTTTATTTTTATCCGCAAGCAGGGGGTTTATTTAATACCCCGACTTATTCAGGTCGCTCGTTTTGAGTTGAGGTTCCAATCCACATATATAAACCTCCTCCTTCTTGCTTCCTAAATTTTCAAAAACTCAATAATCGGTATTAACGCATCGGTGACAATACCGACACCTTGAAAACCCCAGCGCTTTAACAAACCCCCTAACTGCGAACCAGGAATAGACTCTACACCAAAACGGTTCGCCAAATCCCCTGCGTGAGTATTGAGATAACTCAGAGCATCAAAGCGTTCCTTAAACAACAACAGATAAGTTGAGGTATCATCTGGGTTCGGGTGTGCTCCTAAATGCCTTCCATCAGCTTGCGATCGCACTAGATAAAAAGTTTCTGAAAACATAGTCAATACTAAAAGGTTAATGGTTATTGGTTATTGGTTAGTCGTTAACAACCAATAACTAACAACCAACAACTAACAACTAATTTAAATTTTCTAAGCGAATACGCGGATCGGCGGCCTTGAGCATCAAATCTGCGACTAAATTGCCAACAATCAACAATACCGCGCCCATAATCAAACTTCCCATTAACAAATATAAATCTTGAGCTAGCAACGCTTGTAATGTTAATCGTCCTAAACCAGGCCAGTTGAAGAAAAATTCGGCTATAAATGCACCGCTTAACAAACTAGCTAACTCAAAACCTAACAAGGTAATTAAAGGGTTGATAGCATTACGAAGGGCGTGGACGTAAATCACGCGGTTTTCAGGCAGTCCTTTCGCACGGGCTGTTTGGATGTAATCTTGCCGCAAAACATCCAATAATTCTCCTCTGGTGATGCGCTGCAAACCCGCAAAGCTAGTAATACTCAAAGCAACAGTCGGCAAAATCATATGCCAACCGATATCCAACAATTTGCCAAACCAAGATAGTTCGTCGTAAGTGATGCTAGTCATATTACCCACTGGAAATAGTGGGGAAGTAATTTGAGCAAAAATTAATAAAAACAGGGCGGTGATGAAAGTGGGAAATCCTTGTCCGGCGTAGCTAATTACCTGCAAAATCTTATCAGTAGTGGTATTTTGCTTAACGGCAGCGATAATCCCCAAAGGAATAGCAATAGCCCATGTGATTATCAAAGAGGCGATCGCTAACAACAAAGTCGCAGGGACTCTCTCCCATAACAGCGATGACACAGAACGCAGGTAAGTAAAACTTGTACCAAAATCACCTTTTGTAATAATTCGCCACAACCATAGAAAATATTGCTCTAGCCAAGACTTATCCAAACCAAACTGCCGAATTTTTGCCGCAATTGTTTCTGGGGAAATTTTCGGATTTTGCCGCAATGTATCTACATAATCTCCCGGAGCCAGTTGGATAATTAAAAACGACAATGCCGACGCCAAAAACAAAGTCAACAGCGCTTGCAATAGTCGCTTTGTTACATAAATAAATGTATCGCCAGTGAGTAGTCTTGCCAGCCAATCTTTACCCGACTCCAAGGAAATTTTTGTAGATGTCATCTCTGTTGTTAGCTGTTGGTTGTTACTTGTTAGTTGTTGTGAGCCGGGGAGGATTTATAGGGGTTTGCTCTAGAAAGCAAAGATTGGCAAACCCCGCTTCGGCTATGCCAACGCTACCCTAAAGCTACGGTGAACGGTGGGGTTAGGGTTAACAACCACTAACCAAATTAATACTCCACGAGACTAATAATAGGCACATCCGGCAAATGCTTGCGCCCTTTTAAATCTCGTAGTTCGATGATAAACCCAAATCCTACCAGTTCGCAGCCAATTTGCTGTAACAACTTGGCGGTTGCCCCTGCAGTTCCACCAGTGGCAATCAAATCGTCTACAATCAAGACTCGGTTACCGGGCATTAAAGCATCCTGATGGATTTCCAAGCAGTCTGTACCATACTCTAGGGCATATTCAATAGAGTGAACCAAATAGGGCAACTTACCTTTTTTGCGGACGGGAATAAAACCAGCCCCTAACTTATAAGCCAGTGGAGCGCCAAAAATAAATCCCCGAGACTCCATTCCAACAACATAATCGGCTCTGATTCCTGCCGATATGCACTTATCCATCAAAAAGTCAATAGTGTAGCGCAGTCCGTCTGGGTTGCGAAGCAGCGTAGTGATATCCCGAAATAAGATTCCGGGTTTAGGATAATCTGGAATGTCACGAATTAGAGACTTCAAATCCATAAACAAAGGGAGGGGGGAGAGGGAGAAGGGGAGATGGGGAGATGGGAAACAGAGGGGGAGAGAATCATAACTCCTAACTCATAACTCCTAACTCATTCCCAATTCCCCACTATTTTTGGAAGATACCTGAAAAATCGTACACTATAATGTCATACGCTTGGGATCGCCAATCTGGTTTCCCATTGACGATAACCAAAAATCAAACGAAGCTAGGGATGGGATCGCACTGAATATCATGCTTTTAAAATTATGGTTTAGAAAGTTAGATTTCAGTATACGGAAACCTTGGAATCGAACGGGTAAGTAATGTATATATCAAGCAGTGCTGTTAACTGCCACAAGTCTAATGTTCTCTCTCGTTAGACTACCAATCTTAAATTAGTTTTACCGAGTTTGTTGCAGCCGCACAAGGTATTTATAATGAATGTCTCAGCCAGTTTAAAGCCTTATAATAGTCCAACACCCCAGTCACTGCCGATGATACTGGACACTTTACCCGATCCCGCCATTGAGGGACAGGGATGTCCCCGCAAAACCCGGTTGCAAATTGACCTAATTTTACTGGCAATTGAAGCATTGGAGCTTGGTGGCTCTGAAGCCATCTTGACATTTGCTCAAGAGTTGGATCTGAAAGGAGTTATCAAAGACCGGGTGAATTTATGGCGAATGCGTAGTACGAACCCGATGCGAAGAGCGCATATTCGCCGTCCTTTGAGTATCACTGAGGCGAAAGCTTTGGTGGTAATCGCTTGTTACATAGCACGGCGCTTAACAGTCGTCATTCGTCAGATGCTAATGATATATCAACAGATGAACGATAAACAGATACCACTGGAACAAAATTTGCGGCTATCCAATTATTTAGAGCGTTTTAGAGCGCATTTCAAGAGCCGGATGAATACTCGACGTTCTGGTTTACTGGCATTAAGTTCTGATGAAAAATTAGACGATTTGGCAATAAATTTGTTGGGACAATTATTATTCTGTACCGGGACTGCTGGAATGCAGCGGTTCTGGATTAGTCTTTTTGACGGTGAAGTGGAATGAATATTCAACGTAAATATAGTTTACCTAACTGCACGCTGCTTTTAGAAGGTTTGAGCGATGCTTCCAGAACAGCACATTTTCAAGAGCTCCGTCCGGAACTATCAATATTAGTAAATGCGGAATGCTATTTTACTGGTTACAATCAGCCCCTAACAGGTGGACGGGATTTTTTTGAAAGTTTGGTGAGGGCTGTTAGTGCCTATGCTCAGGAATTTTTGAGTAATGTACCAAATCCCCAAGCGCATAACCAGGATTCGGAATTAGTACAACTGCAAAAAATTGGAACTAATCGACATCGGTTAATTGTCAATTCCGAGGCTTCACAACAAGGGTTGGAAGCTAACTCGAATTATGCTAAATCTCCTATTGAACTTGATTTGAATACAGTACAGTTATTTGATTTGGTCGAAGCAGTAGACCAATTTTTTGCTGATAGTCAAACAATACCCGAGTTATCATTAGAATTACAACCAGTCGCCAGACGATATGGTGGTACTAGCCAAGCCTTGATGAAGCAAGCTGTACCGGCGGGTGTGGGAGTATCGAGTTTAGCTCTTTCAGCGATCGCTTTTGGTTTGATTCCAGTACCGCAAGTGCGCCAACCACAAGAAAATCTCCAATCCAAAGCTGTTACGCAAAACCGCATAGCGAATACTTCTACACCAACTGCATCTGCCACACCGATCGCAAATGAACAGCCGGCTATAAATACTACAACACCGACTCCCACACCTGTTACACCCCTAGGAGCAGTTAAAGATTTAGAAGCTCTTTTAACTACTGTTCCAGAAATTACCGATCCATCCCAACTGCGAGCATTAAATCGCCAAGTCTACAACACTATCAATCCAGCTTGGACTAGTCGCACTGGATTAAATCAAGAAAGTATCTTCCGTGTGGGTGTGGCTGCCGATGGTTCGATTGTTGGTTATAAAGCGGTGAATAAAGGATCTAACGATACAGTAGAAAAAACTCCTTTACCTAACCTGCTTTACAATCCTGCGAACCGATCGCCGATTGCTAGTGAACCGATCGCCCAGTTCCGAGTAGTCTTTAACCCACAAGGAGAACTGCAAGTTAGCCCTTGGCGGGGATATACCAAAACACCAGACGTGGTTGGAGCAAAAATTAGCGACCCTAATACTGTCAAGGATTTAAATCAAAAGCTTTCGGATAGTCTGCGCCAAAGTTGGAGCGGTAATATCAGCAGCAAGAAAGAATTAAAGTATCGGGTAGCGGTAAACAAAGATGGTGCTCTAGCCGACTACGAACCACTGAACCAATCCGCATACGACTCTTTCCGGGAAACACCCCTGCCCAATATGTTCATAGCAACGCATGGTGGCTCAAACGTGGCTGCAGCTAGCACTAAAGAACCCCTCGCCCACTTCCAGGTCGTATTCACCCCAGACGGTAAACTAGAAGTTGCTCCCTGGCAGGGATATCGGTAATTAAGGGTTAGGAGTTAGGAGTTAGGAGTTAGGAGTTAAGAGTTATTAAAAATTCCAAACTCTTAACACAAAAACTCAAACACTTTTATCCGCTTTTTTGTGGAGGTTTAATACAAAGACAAGAAACAGATCGCCCGTTTTGAGTTAGGGTCTTGTATCCACATATATAAACCTCCTTCTTCCTTCTTCCTTCTTCCTTCTTCCTTCATTTTGCCACTCTTCCCATATAATTTCCCCACAACTGAGCAGCTTGAGCGCTACTACCAGATGTAGGGGAATTATTGTCATTTCCCAACCAGACACCAGTTGCCAATCTGCGACTGGGAATAAAGCCAATAAACCACAAGTCTACGTTGCTATTGGTTGTACCAGTTTTTCCAGCTTCTCCCAACCCAATGGCAGCACTGCGACCAGTACCATTTGTTACCACGCCCCGCAGCAGACGAGTCATAGTATTGGCGATTTCCGGTTTCAGAACTCGTTTGTTTGCTTCTTGGTCTTGGTCAAAGGAATAGATGACACGGCAGGTCTTTAAATCATCGCGATTGCGGCAGTCGCTGCTGTCCAAAATCCGACTAATTGCATGGGGACGATTCCACACGCCACCATTACCTATGCTACCAAAAGCACCAGTCATCTCCGTGACATTAACTACACTCTGACCCAATACCAAGCCAGGAACTGGGTCGAGGTTAGACTTTACCCCCAACCGCCGAGCCATCGTCACTACTTTATCTAGCCCAATCTCTCTTGCAACCCGTAAAGCGATCGGGTTTTCACTTTGTGCCAATCCCGTGGCAATATCTAAACTGCTAGTACCAGTCCGACAGGGTTTGTATGTAAAACCTTGCCAGCGCAAAGGAGCGCAGGAATAAGAATTACCTGGTGAAATCCCCTCTTCAATAGCCGCTGTGTAAGCAAAGACTTTAAAGGTTGAACCGGGCTGTCTTTTGGCTTGAATGGCACGATTAAACTGACTGCTTTTGTAATCAGTGCCTCCCACCATTGCCAGAATAGCGCCAGTACTGGAATCAATGGTGACAACTGCTCCTTGGGAATAACCAAAATTTCCGCCTTCTTTGCTGACTGAATTACGCAAAGTTGCTTCTGCTTGACGTTGAAACTCAGGGTCTAACTGAGTTTCAATAATAAAATTTCCTTCTCTGGCTGCTCCTTGCCCTAAAATCGCTTCCAATTCGTCAAACACATAGCTGTAAAAATAGGGAGCAATAGTTTTGGACTGTCGTTCGCAAACTTTCGGACTAACTTGAACAACCGATCGCCGAGCGCGGTTATACTCATCTTGCTTAATTTTGCCCATTTCCAACATCCGCTGTAGCACCCGATTCCGGTAATAAGCGCTATCAAGCTTGTTTTTCCCAGCACCGCAAAAATCGAATGCGTTGGGAGCAGGCAAAATTCCCACCAATGTTGCGGCTTCTGACAGAGTTAATTCCCGAGCTTGCTTGCCAAAGTAATACTGTGCGGCATCTTCAAAACCGGAGGTATCTGCTCCCAGAAAAACCCGGTTTAAGTAAGTCCGCATGATGTCATTTTTGCTGTAGAAAGTTTCTAACTTTAGTGCTACAACGGCTTCTCGCCATTTCCGTCCCAAGGAGTCCTGCCTCCCCACATAATCCCGGTACAAACTTCGAGCAACTTGCTGAGTAACAGTACTCGCTCCTTGCTGAACATCGCCACTACGACTGTTAATCAGCACCGCTCGTAAAACCCCTAAGGGGTCAACACCGAAGTGCCAATAGTAACGACTGTCCTCTGAGGCAATCACGGCATTACTCAAATAAGGCCCAAAGTCCTCCAACCGCTTCATATCTATATGAACAGTTGTCCGAGGTTCCCGCAACTTTGTTTCACCATCACGGGCAAAAATAAGCACTGGGGCCCGCGTCGCTTCCGGGAGATTTTTTACGGAAACTTTCAGCCATTCACTACCAATCAACAATGCAAACAGCGCAGTGACACCACCGACACCATAAGCACCCCAAGTTGCCGCTTTGACATACCAAGGTGGTGGATCGACGTATTGGAGCTTGACTGATGCCGCTAGCTCTGGTGGTCCGAGGGTGAGGACATCGCCATGACGCAGTTCCAAAGAATTTACCCGTCGCTTACCACGATAAATACCATTGGTGGAGCCTTCATCTTTGATAATGAAAACCGGAGTGCGTTGCGAAGAATCTCGTGAAAGTGACAGGTGTATTTGGCTGACAACAGGGTTGCGGATGACTATATCGCAGGATTTGGAACTGCGACCAAGCATATAGCGATCGCCCAACAGCGGAAAGACTTCCGCCTTCGGAGCCCCCGAATCCTGAACCCATAGCTCTGGGACTCTGGCATTCGGCTTGAGCGCCAGTTTGTTAAAATCAACCCTGGCTTGAATTGTCTGTACTGCTTGCGTCAGCTGACCAAGAACAGTCTTTGGCTTTTGAGGGGGTTGGGGAGAACTCATCGGCTATTGGGTCGCGGTTATTACTGAAAAATCGAGCGAACTGTAATGACGATGCTGGGATTCCACCATTGTAATCATAAGCTTTTCAAGACGTTGCATATACTGAATTGTTCCCCCATTCAATCTGATACCAAGATAGTATATAGATATTATATTTGTCTTGTTATTTTTGTTACATCTGATTTGCAGCCAAAAATTGTTCTTTGGTCTATAATCTTCTTATCACATAGCTTATATAGTTTCTAAAGTCTAGCCCCTCTTCTTTAAGATAGTATCTCTCCAAACTATCAACCAATAAAATAGCGATTTAATTGTTACAACTGTAATATTTACATACAATTAGAAGTGAAAATACACATCACCATTTAGGAAGATTTTATGTAAGGGATTGTTTGGTTTAATGGGCTGAGTATTCCGTTGAGGTTAAGTAATATTATGAGGGGAAAATATCTGACCCTTATCGGTACAGCCCTGACTCTGGCACTCACCAGCAATGTCGCTTCTGCCCAATCCACTAAATTCCGTATACTTGAGGCAAACAGCGGCGAAACCACTAACTCACCCACGGATATTAAGCTTAATGCGGATGCGATGGAAATTTTGTGTAAAAATTTCCCGCTTAATTCCCGTTGTCCCGGTGGCACAGCTCTAACTCCAGGTAGTGGTGCTGCACCTAGCGGCACTACTAACGAGGGAGCAACACCACAACCTGCCGACGGTAGCACAAACCAAATGGCACCAGGTAGCACCGAGAATCCTGTGACACCTCCAGTCCCAGGTAGCAGTAACGAAACTCCGATGACACCTCCAGGACCAGGTGGCATTAATCAAGAGAGTACTCCCGAAGTGACTCCGATGCCCGAACCAGGTGGCACCACTCCCCAAATCACTCCGATGCCCGAACCAGGTGGCACCAATCGCGAAACCACTCCTATAACTCCGATACCGGCTCCCGACTCCAGCAATCAGGACACTCCTGTAACTCCGATACCGGCTCCCGGCTCCAGCAATCAGGACACTCCTGTAACTCCGATACCGGCTCCCGGCTCCACTAATCAGCAAACCCTTCCTGTAACACCCATACCGGGCAGCACGAATCAGGACTCTCCTGTAACTCCAGTTCCAGGACCTGGCAGCATGACCAATCCAAGTGAAACCCCTAATAACACGGGTATTCCTGGCAGCGTGACTGAACCCAAACCGAGTTCACCAGAAAAAGCTCCCAACTCCAGTTTAGAAACAGTTCCCAGTACTGATGGTACAAAAAACTAGGCTCTCTCTTTGCCCAGTTATCATTTGAAAGTGCTTTTAAAAGAGCCTATTAGTAGGATAAGAAGACAAGGGAAATAATTATTCACCTTGTTTTCTTATCCTATTTGAGTTTTTTAGTATCTAAAACAGCAGAAGCCGTGTAATTTCACGAAGAAAGAAGGAAGAAGTACCCACATGAGCACTCATGTGGGATTGAAACAAGGACACTGTTTTTCTTCTCTGCAAGACACTACGTGAACGCGCTACAAAGGACTCGAAAAACATCTTTTTTTTACTGAAGCTCTAAACTTACGAACGCGCATTTTTATTAGCTATTCCTTCTTCCTTCTTCCTTCTTCCTTCATTCATCGCAACCTGCGATTTTGAGATGGTGTTTTCTGGAATGAACTAATCAGCAGGCAAACAATACCAATACTAATAAATGAATCCGCCACATTAAATACAGCAAAGTTAATCAGTCGAAAATCCAGAAAATCTACGACATAGCCTAAACGAAAGCGATCTATACCATTCCCGATCGCACCACCTAAAATCAAGCCCCAACCTAATTTTTCCCAACGATTCCAATTTGGCTCAAAATATGCAAAGGCTACCAAAGCCAAACTTGCAGCCAACGATAGCCACCGCAATAAATCTACTTTGCCAGTTAATAAACTAAAAGCTGCGCCGGTATTGCTGACATAGGTAAAATGAAATACCCCTGGCAGTAGTGGAATTGTCTGTTTGTAAGCGATCGTTTGTACTATCCAATATTTGGTTAATTGGTCAAGCGCAACTGCGATCGGGGCAACGATCCAAAAGAGGCGATTTTTTTTTAAACGCATGGCAAATTAGTCATTAGTCATTCATACAAAGTTATCTTGGTGAACTACTAGGGGTAGCACGAATGACACAGAACTAATAAAACATTAAGTGTCGTAAAAGGTATGCTAATACTGTGACGGCGCATAGTACTGTTAATTGACCGGGCAGTGCAACCCAAGAGTATTTTACGATCGCTTGCGTCAAAGTAAGAGTTTCTGTGCCTTTGAGATGAAAAAAATAACTAAGAACCAAATAAGTAATACCGCATATGTGGACAGTCAACAAGCCACAAAAACAACTAAACGCCAAAGTTTCTAATTTCGGTCTAGCTTTAAAAGCGACAAAGCCGCACACCCAAGCCCCTGGAATAAAGCCTAACAAATAGCCAAACTGAGATAGTTTGACATAGCCAACACCCCCTCCGTCAGCAAACACAGGTAACAAAGTTAAGCCAATAACTAAATAGGCAATTTGCGAGAGTGCCCCAGCATTTTTTCCTCCCAAACAACCCACCAGCAGCACTCCGCCAATTTGAAAACTGACACCTAAAGAAGAAGTGTGAATTCCTTGGTTACTCCAACTCCAAGGCAAGGTGGTGACATACGCTTCTAAAAAGGTACCACCCATCGTCAGGAGTAAGCCAATCATAGACCATAGCAGTTGGTTGGAAACGGCAAACATTGACAACACGTTCATGGACAAGGGGTTTAAAGCAAAGCAACAGACAAAAACTAAGTTAAGGTAGTTACACTTTAAGACTTAGCATATTTTTTTAATTTCTTTTTAATTCCTGGCTCTTGAGTTCTGTTTATTGGAATTTAATTACATATTTTTGGAAATTATACAAATATATAAAAAGTCCAGCAATTTTTGTTTCACAATTAAGAAAAGGTACGAGTAAACCGTTAAGCTACATATACTAGTTATGTCAACCGCACTCTGGCAGTACAGTAGGTTCATTTTTGCGCTTGCTATGGTGTATAATTTACAGGCTTTATTATAGTAGTTTGTACCCATCGTCAAGCCAATATTTAGCAACCTTATCAAACTCATTGTATCAATTAATCTTTTCTTAACCTATATTTACCTTAATTTTACCCTTGGGTGCTACTGTTCAAACTGTTAACCGATAACATCATTTATAAAGTATTCCCATGTTTTCCCCAAAAATTCGGTTCTTCGCGACCATTATTGCTTTGACATCAAGTTTAGCGGCTTGCGGCGGTGGCGGTACGGATACCGCAACTAATCCTGCAAGTACTGAAACCCCTGCTGCTGGAGCTACCGATACCACAGCTTCAAGTCCGGCCAAAGGAGTCGATTTAGGTAACGTTACATTAACTGGTGCAGGAGCCTCTTTCCCAGCTCCCTTGTATCAAAATTGGTTTAGTGGTGGTTTGAGACAAAAATATCCCGGCTTGCAAGTTAACTATCAGTCAGTAGGTAGCGGCGCAGGAGTTGAGCAATTTACTAAAGGCACTGTAGACTTTGGTGCTAGCGACGTGGCAATGAACGATGAAGAAATTCAGAAAGTGCCAGCCGACAAAGGTGTACTTTTGCTGCCAATGACTGCTGGTAGCATTGTTATGGCATACAATCTGCCAGATGTACCAGAACTTAAACTGCCACGAGCCGTTTATGCCGATATTTTACTAGGCAAGATTAAATCTTGGGATGACGCAGCGATCGCCAAGGCTAATCCTGGAGCAAAACTTCCCAAACAGCCCATCACAGTTATATATCGTTCTGATGGTAGCGGTACCACAGGTGTGTTTACAAAACACCTCAGCACTATCAGCCCAGAATGGAAGACAAAAGTTGGCGATGGCAAGAGCGTAAAATGGCCAGTAGGTGTGGGTGCTAAGGGTAATGAAGGTGTTACCGCGCAGGTAGGACAAACTCAAGGCTCAATCGGTTACCTTGAGTATGGTTATGCCAAACAAAATAATCTGAAGTTTGCTGCTTTAGAAAACAAAGCTGGTAACTTCATAGTATCTAGCGATCAGTCCGCAGCTAAAACCCTAGAAGCAGTAACCTTGCCTGAAAATCTCCGTGCCTTCATTTCCGATCCAGAAGGAGCTGATTCTTATCCCATCGTCAGCTACTCTTGGATTCTCGCCTATAAGAAATATCCAGATGCGGCAAAGGCCAAAGCAGTGGAAGCGATGATTGAGTATGGCTTGACTGAAGGTCAAAAACAAGCTGCAGAATTGGGATATGTACCTCTACCTGCTGCTGTAGTTACTAAAGTTGCAGCTGCCGCTGACGCAATCAGCCCTGATTATAAAATTGCTGTAACCGGTGCTGGTGGTGCCAGTGCGAGTAAATAATTAATAGTTTGTTGGTTGTTGGTTGTTAGTTGTAACCAATAACAAATAACCAATAACCAATAACCAATCTGGTTCGCTTCCACATTTTCCCCAAATTTAATAAGTAAAGTCAGTCATGACTGCACAATCTCAACATATTCCATCAGGAGCTAAACAACGCTCGGACCTAGATAGAAACCTAGATCGTGGTTTTATTTGGCTGACGAAGTTTTTTGCCCTAGCGATCGCTGGCACTTTATTATGGATTGCAGCGCAGGTTGCGATTCAAGCAATGCCTGCCATCCAACAATTTGGTCTGAGCTTTTTAGCCAAAAGGGATTGGAACCCACCTCAAAATGACTACGGAGTTCTACCGCAAGTTTACGGAACTTTGGCTAGTTCTTTTATCGGTTTATTGATAGCTGTACCCATTGGTGTTGGTACAGCGATTTTACTGAGCGAGAATTTTCTACCGCAGAAGGTGCGAGTGGTAATGGTGTTCTTGGTAGAACTACTAGCCGCTATTCCTAGCGTTGTTTACGGAGTCTGGGGAATTTTCGTTTTAGTCCCTATACTAACCAACGTGGGAAAAGGGTTAAATGCTTCCTTGGGCTTTTTGCCAATTTTTAGCACCCCTTCCACAGGTCCAAATATGTTGGTAGCGGGCTTTATTCTGGCAATTATGACTTTGCCCATCATCACAGCTATTTCCCGTGATGCGCTGGTTTCTGTCCCCCCCAGTATCCGCCAAGCAGCTGTGGGACTAGGTTGTACCCGATGGGAAACAATTCTCAGAGTCCTGGTTCCAGCCGCTTTTTCTGGAATTGTTAGTGCTGTGATGCTAGCACTCGGTCGAGCAATGGGAGAAACGATGGCTGTAACGATGTTAATTGGTAACTCCAACAACATCAGTCCTTCGTTGTTTGCACCAGCGAATACGATTTCTTCCCTACTTGCAAATCAATTTGCAGAAGCTAGCGGCTTGCAAGTTGCTGCCTTGATGTACGCAGCCTTAGTGCTGTTTTTCTTAACGCTGGTGGTCAATGTTTTGGCAGAGTTAGTTGTGATGCGAGTCAAGCGGCTATGACATCTAATTTTTCGGATAATCATCAGAGCGGATATCCTACGGGTAGTCTAACTCGCTCTCCCTCCTCTCCCCGGACGCTGTTTAACTCGGTAATGACCGTTGTGGCATTTATTTGTGCCGTATTGGCTATTATCCCTTTAGTGGCAGTGCTTTCTTACGTGCTTTTTCAAGGCTTCAGCAGCCTGAGCATAAGTAACTTTACTGAATTGCCACCGCCCCCGATTGGAAAAATTACGGGAGGCTTTGGTAATGCAATTCTCGGAACAATCCTGATGGTAGGAGTCGCTGCTTTAATTAGCATTCCCTTTGGGGTGATGGCGGCAATTTATTTAACAGAGTTTAGCTCTGGTAAGATTTCCAGAACGATACGTTTTGCGACTAACATCCTGAGTGGAGTTCCCTCAATTATTGCCGGAGTGTTTGCCTATGGCGTTATCGTTCTGACATTGCAAAGGCTTGGTTTAGGCTCTTACTCGGCGATCGGTGGAGGTTTTGCCCTAGCGATTTTGATGTTGCCAATTATTGTGCGAACTACTGACGAAGCCTTGCAGTTAGTATCCCAAGATTTGCGACAAGCGGCTGTAGGGGTTGGAGCAACTAACTTTCAAACAGTAACCCAAGTGGTGTTGCCAGCAGCACTACCTGCAATCGTCACTGGAGCAACTTTGTCGATTGCACGAGCATCGGGAGAAACCGCACCTCTACTATTTACTGCTCTATTCTCGCAGTTTTGGCCCAAGAGTTTATTTGAACCTACAGCTTCCCTAGCTGTCTTGGTTTACAACTACGCTATTTCTCCCTTTAAAAATTGGCAGTCTCTAGCTTGGGCTGCATCTCTAATTTTAGTGTTGATGGTTCTAGTCACTAGTATCATCGCTCGCTGGGCAACTCGTCAAAAAGTTTATTAACAGTTATCAGTCATCAGTTGTCAGTTCCATGCTCCCGAGTGAAGTTTAAGTCAGAGGAACAAACGCTGTTGATCGCTGTTAACTGATTTATACCAGTCGAGAATGTAAATATCACGAGATAAAAAGTTATTATGATAACAAAATTCCAAGTAAAAAAGTATCCAATGGTTTTGTCAAGCAAGTGACATCATGTCATAAGAATAAGCCAGACAACCAAGAAGACGGGATAATTTATTTGATTGAATTGACCTGGTTACTCATAATAACTAGATATTTACATCTCCTTTTAGATAGATTCAAAGATAAGCAATTGAAATGTCTCATGGAAGTTGCTGACTTTCTCTGTATGACTCAAATCATTGTTATGAGCGCATTTTCCAAAACTTAAACTAGATTATTTATGGCGACTAACACACGCACAGCAAACGATACCGAAACAATTTTACGGGCAGAGAATGTTAACGTTTACTACGGCGACTTTTTAGCCTTGAAGAATATTTGGCTAAATATCCCCAAAAACCATGTGACAGCCTTTATTGGGCCTTCTGGTTGTGGTAAAAGTACATTGCTCCGATGCTATAACCGCCTTAATGACTTGATTGATAGCTTTCGGGCAGAAGGTCAAATTTTTTACGATGGTAAAAATTTGTACGCAGAAGATATCGACCCTGTAGAGGTGCGTCGGAGAATTGGGATGGTGTTTCAAAGACCAAACCCATTTCCTAAATCAATTTATGACAATATTACTTTTGGAGCCAAAATTAATGGCTACAAAGGCAATATGGATCAGTTAGTAGAAGAGAGTCTCACAAAAGCTGCTTTGTGGGATGAAGTTAAAGACAAGCTGCGTCAAAGTGGCAATTCATTATCTGGTGGACAACAACAAAGGTTGTGTATTGCTCGGGCGATCGCCGTTCAGCCAGATGTTATTTTAATGGATGAGCCTTGCTCTGCTCTAGACCCGAGATCGACTCTGCGGGTGGAAGAACTGATTACCGAACTTAAAGAACAGTACACAATTGTCATCGTCACCCATAATATGCAACAAGCAACACGGGTAGCCGATAAAACAGCATTTTTTAACGTCCAACCAACTGATAAGGGTGGTCGTCAGGGCTACTTAGTGGAGTTTGACAACACAGAAGTAATTTTCAACGATCCCAAACAGGAATCAACGAAGGAGTACATCAGCGGCAAATTTGGTTAATATTTTATTATCCGCTTCCTTGTGGGGGTTTAAGACCCCGACTTATTCAGGGAGCCCGTTTTGAGTTGGGGTTCTGTATCCCCATCTCAAAACTTCTTCTTCCTTCTTCCTTCTTCCTTCTTCCTTCTTCCTTAGTTGCCATCACAAAGCGGCAAGAGCAAACGACTAACTATTCGACCATCTGGTAATTGATAGAATTGCAATTCTCCTCCCAGTTGTTGCATAAGGTTTTGACAGATTAACAAATGCAAACCTGGTGGTTGATTGAGGGTAGAGGTTGCCAGCACATCCTTTGGTGTATCTTTGTGTAGCTCTATCAAAAGTTGTGGTTCAATAGTGCCATTATCTGTAATGGACATCTCAAGTGATTCATCCAAGCGACGACACCAAATATCAATTCTGCCGCTACCTATAGAACGCTCACAGGCTGCGGCTAATAGTTCATACAGAACTAATTCGATTTTCGCGATATCCCCTCTGACTGTCAATGTTGATTTTGGCCCAATTGAATAATTGGATGATTCTTCACCTGTTTCTTGTCCCAAACCATGTACACCGACCCACAGCTTTTGTTGTTTGAGAAAAATATCAACACGTTCGAGCGATCGCTTGAGTAAACTGGCAATGGGTATGCAATGTTCACTAATTAACAACTGCCATTGCTCAAGTTTTACCAGTCCCGTCATTGAGGCTGTTGCGCTATCTAGCTGACGCAATAATTGCTGATAGCGCATTTGCTGCAATTCACTGGTAGGAATGCCCAAACCATGCATTTGAGCGAGTAACTGGATAGTCGTTTTCTGGATATCCTCCAAACGACGATGCTTGTACCAATTGACTTGCTGTAATTCCTCGGTTCGAGAACGGAGAATTTGGCTGATTTGCTGTTGCCGACGCGACCAAGCTAGTTGACAAATCAGGGTTTCTATGGCATACAAAGTTTGTTCTGACCACTGTCGTTCTGTGTGGTCTGCGATAATTGCTATCCCTGTGGTTTCATAATCAGCCGATGTGCGTAACGCCATCACCAAAATTTGACCAATACCAGTACCAAAGAGCCATTTTCTGGTACCAGCAGGGATATCATCCACTTTCAAGCTCAACATCCCATCTGTGGCGAGCGCCCACTGCACAAGACTCTCAGCATATATGGGGATAAGTGTATCAGAGGCGAACTCAAATTGAGTGTTGGGAATTACACCAGATAGAATTTCGCCATGACTCTGACCGGGTTGCCAGGATATGAGTATCGCTAAAGGACAGCCAAGAACAGAAGCAATTTGTTCAAGTGCGGTACGTTCGAGATGATTTTTCCCCTCAATTGTTGGGTTCTGGGCTTGTTCAAGGATACGAAAGCATTGCCAGAAGCTGTCTAAAATTTTATGCTGCTGCTCTGTGCTTTTGTACAATTGCCATTGACGGACAACCACACCAAGCTGTTGAGCAATAACCTGGACTAATTCTTTTTCTGTTGTTGTCCAAGAGCGAGTGTTATCTGTAACGATGACTAAAAGAGCGTCTGGTGATTTAGCTTGAGCGCAGTTACTCACGATTAGCGATCGCGCTCCGTTTTCGATTAACAAAGAACGCCAGTTAAAAAAGCGCAAATCTTCTTCTAAATTCTCAATTCCTACTGCCTCCGTTGAATGCTGCAAAAGCTGCCAATCCAATTCTTTGAGCGCATCAAACGTCTCTGTCAAAGGACGGCGATTATACGGTTGGCTTTGGTAAAAAATTTGATATTTATTTTGGTCTGGGTCATGCTGCAATAATAAAAATCTAGTGCCAGAAAGTCGATCCAAAACCTTCAGCGTACACCCATTTAAAATTTCCAGACCCTCTTCATCGCTATAAATTGCTTGAGCGACTTGGCTTTTTAGTTCAGCATCTTCTTTGACTTGTTGAATGGTAGTTTCTATATTATCGATAGGTACAGCCAAAGAAATATATCCAGCAGCACCCTGAACAAAATTTCGCTCGGTTTCTGTCCAAATTCGCGGTTCTTTAGCTTCCACTGCCAGAAACCCTAATAAGTCCTTTTGCCAAATAATCGGTGCAGCTAAGAGACTACGTACTTGCAATCTTTGCAACAGCTTGGCTGTGAAATGGCTTTTGAGCGAACTGCGAGCCTCACCAATAGAAACAATATTATTAACCGATAAAGCAAAATAAAAATCGCTTAACTCTTCTACCGTAATTTTACTTACCGCATGAGTATCTTTTTGTATTTTTCCTCCTTTCGCAGATTGATTACTTACCCGCCGCCAGAAAAAGCGCCCTTCCCGCTCAAACCAGTAAATATTAGTGCGACTGGGTGAAACAAATTCATGAGTTGCACTGACTACCGCTTCTAACTTGTTCTCCAGATTATCTGTACTACGTAACTTTTCCAACAAGCGCAACAACGGCTCCTCAGAACGCTTCGTTTGTTTGTACAGCACATCCATCTGCTGATAGTGAAGCACTGCCCCCAACTCACCTAAAACTATCGACAGCCTGGATTTATCTTCACCATTGAGCAAATAGCCCCAATGCTCACTCCCCAGTAAAACTATCCCCAAACAGCGGTCTTTAGCGCGAATTGGTAAAATAATCGTTCCTTGAATATTAAATTTTACAGCAATTCCTTGCCATCCATCAGCACGTAACTCGGCTCGCAAATCAGCTACACCCAAGGGACGCTGTTCAATCACCACTTGTTCTAATAAATCTCCAGGGCTGAGAACTACCCTTTGTTTTAAATAACTGCTGTCACTACCAGGTGTGATACCCCCTTTGCCATATAAAATATGCTCCAGGCGATCGTAAAGAGCAATCCAAACCAGCCTGTAGTCAAACTGCTCCTGGAGATAAGAAATAGTAGTTTCAATGAGAGCATCAACATTATCTTGTTCTCGGAGACTCTGCAAAATCCGCCCCAAGGACAAAATCGGTTGTTCGGTGACTAGAGGTTTTTGTGGTTGCCCCATCTGAATTATCAGTCAACATAGCTTGTTACTATATAAGATGCCCAAAATCGCACTCTGATTAATGGGGAGTGGGAAAGACCAACCACTAACAACCAACCACTAACAACTAAATTGAATATCTATCAACTTGCAATTCGTCCGCTTTTACTCAATCTGACAAAAAAAAACCCAGAATGGGCGCACACTACAACGGTTCGTAGTTTAAATTGGCTTTCCTCAAAAAGCTTGCTAAACAAACCCTTGCGGCAGTCGTTGTGTTTGGATGATGCACGTCTGGAACAAAATTTATTTGGGCTACGCTTTCCCAACCCCGTAGGTTTGGCCGCTGGGTTTGACAAAGATGGCGTTGCGACTCCGATTTGGGGGAGTCTTGGTTTTGGCTTTGCTGAGGTGGGTACTGTAACTTTTCATGCCCAGCCAGGTAATCCCCGCCCCCGTTTGTTCCGGCTGGAATTAGATAACGCTGCTCTCAATCGCATGGGCTTTAATAATCTTGGTGCAGCAGATATGGCCGCGCGGTTAAAAGATTTGCAACACTCAATACCCATAGGTATCAATCTCGGTAAATCTAAGGTGACACCCCTTGAAGAAGCCGCAAAAGATTACCTAGATAGTTTTCGCTTGCTGAAGAATTGCGGCGACTATTTTGTAGTAAATGTGTCTTCCCCGAATACCCCTGGATTGCGATCGCTTCAAGATGCTTCAATGCTCGGTGCTATTTTGGAATTATTGCAACAAGAAAATGATTCACATAAGCCAATATTTGTCAAGATAGCGCCAGATTTAGAATGGGAAGCGATCGCCGATATTATTACTCTGGCAAAAACATATCAATTGGCGGGGATTATCGCCACGAATACCACCATTCGCCGCGACAATTTGAAAACCCAGGTAATAGAGCAAACAGGGAAATCACCTACAGAAGAAGCCGGTGGAATTAGTGGTGCGCCAGTCCGCGATCGCTCCACAGAAATTATTAGATATATTTATCGACAAACCCAAGGGCAAATACCGATTATCGGCGTTGGTGGGATATTTACAGAAGAAGATGCTTGGGAGAAAATCACCGCTGGTGCCAACCTTATTCAGGTTTATACAGGCTGGATTTACGAGGGACCTTGGATGGTACGCCGCATTCTCCAAGGTTTGTTGGGTAAATTAGAAGAAAACGGATTAAATTCTATTTCGGAAGCAGTAGGTTTGGAAGTAGCGCTTTTGCCCCCTAAATCCACGCCACATGCTATAAGTCGGCAGAGCCAAGAAACGCAGTGGCTCCCCAATTCTGGGGGACTTTGAATCTTATTTTCCCCTTGCTGGTACTAATATTGCTCATAGAGCCATTGGTACAGCCCAATTGAATAATAAAGTACGGATAGTCGAGCCGGAATTTACGTCCAAAATACATTTAAGGAGAAATCATAAGCAACGACTTATGAGCCTGGGAAGACGCACAAACCAACAAAACAAACTGCGTCATGCTGAAAAAATTGTACTGAATTGTTGGATTCGGGAGTTTACAATTTTTTCAGACTCCAAAACCATAACGTAGTTTGGTCTTGGTAGTTCAATGAGTAAATCTTCAAAAAAAACGATATTTTTTTACTCAGGAATGCCAGACGTCTAAAGTCGGAGAACCCCTTAATGACGCTGGCTCCTCAGAATTCAGGACTCGGAACTATTAACTTCTTCCACAGGAAAAAACTCCCTAGTTTCAGGAGAATAAGTCCAAGCAATTCCATCTGGATCTCTGCTGCGAGTCCATTCGGAAAAATCTGCTTCACTGCGTCGTTTATACACTGTACTGGAATAAACATTCAGCCGTTTTGCTAGTTCCGATTGAATCAGAGAACCAAATAACAGTTGTTGTTCTAATGGTATATGTACTTCCTCGTAGTCTTTTTCTGGTAATAATTCATTCGTTACAGTCTCTGGTTGTGACTCTAGAAACTTGGGTGGTGCTGCTAAAAGTTCTGGTGCCGGATTCACAACGACTTGATTTGCAAGCTCTTGATGAGGCTCGCTAGAATCAAGGATGTTGCCGAGAATACTAGAAGTTAAAAAGTAATAAACTTTATCACCCTGTTCCGGAATCAGGAGAGTAGCTCCAAATTCGTCAACTTTAGTTTCCAAGTAACGTTTTGCCGTATCCCCAGGAAAATTTCCTTTGATTGCCAAATCCATCGGTGTAATTTTGCCCTGATTTGCCTGAATGAGTTCATGGAAAATCGGGTTAACTTTTAGACACCACTGTTGCCATTGATAGCGCTGCCAAAGGTTCAAACCAGTTAACAGAACAGCTAGCACCAGCCAAACGCGCCAGGTGGAAACAAAGAAAATAATCAAGAACGAGATAGGCAAAAGTAGAACGAGAAAACTCTTACCGTAGCTTTCTATTGATTTTTCACTCATGCCGATTTTTGCCAAGTGATTTTTGGGAAATAATATAATATTGGCAAAAATTGGGACATTTGTTTGTAGTAATAAGCAAAAAATTGGCAAAAATCTTTCTACCTAACTTAAGACAGTAAGCCCCAAAGCCTTGCTATTAAAAGGAAAATTCGGCAAAATTGCGTTTTTGCCTAGAAAAATTTGTTGGGGAAAGCATGAACCAATAGAATTCGCGCTCGAAGGTGTCTCGGGAACTAGCTCAGTCAGACTTCTATGACAATCTCTTGGCTAGCGGGGAAATTCATTAATGCAAATTTTGCATTTTTAAAATGTAAGTACTGCATTTACGTAGATAATATAAATACATAAGGTGTCATAATTGTTTTATTCTCATGGTTTATTGGGCGGAGTTTTCGCCCAATTTACATATTTATATAATTTATTTTTTGTATTATTTCATACAAAAGATATTTGATAGAAATGTTTTCTAGCGATCGCCTTAGTTTAGAGATTTAGCAGTGAGTAGTGCCGACGAGTGGCAGCGAAACCGAATGGGGTTATATTTCTATCTTAAGATTTTATATTTCTACCTACTTGGCTAGACGTAACTTACGAAAAGTTTTAGATATTCTAGAAATAGACACTTTGGACACACTTACTTATTCAGTAGTGGCATAAAACTTTCGCAAATTGTCAATATGCAATTAAGTTTGTGGAAATTTATTGCTAAAACCAAAGTTTTATTTGTCAATAAAATCACATAAAAATAACTAAATTCATATCTTATATACCTTGTCACTAAAGTTTGGGCTAAGGTTGGTTTTGCGTAAGCCCTATTAATAAAACAAACTTTAAGAGCATAGGTTTTAAAAATTGTCTCTGAATTAATAAATTCACGAAGAAAGAAGGAAGAAGTACCCACATGAGTACTCATGTAGGATTGAAACAAGGACACTGTTTTTCTTCTCTGCGAGACACTACGTGAACGCGCTACAAAGGACTTGAAAAACATCTTTTTTTTTACTGAAGCTCTAAACTCAGAACGCGCATTTTTATTAGCTATTCCTTCTTCCAACTTCGGTCCTTACTTCAACATCATTTGTAACAAACTTAGATAAAAACATCGTTTGGAACTTTGAAAATGAAATTAAGAGAACCAGTTTTTAACAAAGGGCAAAATCTAACTTTTGTAATTCTGATTGCTGGTGCAGCAGCACTCGGTGGTTTTTTGTTTGGTTTTGATACTGCTGTTATCAACGGCGCTGTTTCGGCTCTTTCAAAAGCTTTTAGCGCAAACAGTGTAATGACAGGCTTTGCAGTGTCCTGTGCCTTGCTGGGGTCTGCTTTGGGAGCTTTTGTTGCAGGAGCGATCGCCGATAGGCAAGGGCGTCTCAGAACCATGATTATCGCCTCGGTATTTTTTACCCTAAGCGCTATCGGTTCTGGTATTGCGTTTACGATTTGGGACTTTATCTTCTGGCGGACATTGGGTGGAGTCGCGGTGGGGATGGCGAGTGTCATTGCCCCTGCTTACATTGCGGAAGTAGCACCGGCTAACCTGCGCGGTAGATTGGGTTCCCTGCAACAATTGGCGATCGTAGTTGGAATTTTTATTGCTTTAGTTGGCGATTACTTCATTGCATTGGGTGCAGGTGGTTCAGCAGAAGGCGCATTTTGGTTTGGCATTCCGGCTTGGCGTTGGATGTTTTGGACAGAAATTCCTCCCGCAATTGTCTATGGTGTGGCTGCGTTCATGATTCCCGAATCACCGCGATATCTAATTGCACAGAAACGGTATCAAGAAGCCACAGTTGTCCTAGAAAAAGTTTTGGGGGGTAACGTCGATGCCAAAGTTGAAGAAATTCGCGAAACTGTATTGACCGAACGCAAGCCGAAATTTTCCGATTTGCTCAGTCGCAGTGGTGGACTGTTGCCGATAGTTTGGATTGGGATGGGGTTGTCTATCTTGCAGCAGTTTGTCGGTATCAACGTGATTTTTTACTACAGCAGTATTTTGTGGCAGGCTGTGGGATTCTCGGAAAGGAATTCTTTACTGATTACGGCGATTACTGGAGTTGTCAATATTGTGACTACATTTATTGCGATCGCCTTCGTTGACAAATTTGGTCGCAAGCCCCTGCTTATCTTGGGTTCTATCGGGATGACGGTTACTTTGGGAACTTTGACCATTGTGTTTGGTAATGCAAAGATTGACCCAGTTACTCTGAATCCGACTTTATCTGGTGTACCGGGAATTGTTGCACTGGTAGCAGCGAATTTGTATGTTGTCTTCTTTGGCTTTTCCTGGGGACCAATTGTTTGGGTGCTGTTAGGGGAAATGTTTAACAATAAGATTCGCGCTGCGGCACTTTCCCTGGCTGCTGGGGTGCAGTGGATAGCGAATTTTCTTGTGTCTATGACGTTTCCGCCTTTGCTTAAGTATTTTGGTTTGGGTTCTGCTTACGGTTTGTATACTGTAGCATCGGCGATTTCAATATTTTTTGTGATGTTTCTAGTGAGGGAGACGAAGGGGAAGGAGTTGGAGGATATGTAATAGATATCGCGATCCGGCGTTGATTCCGTAGACATACGGGCATCGCGTGAAAGCTGGGGGCGATAATCGCTTTTTGCTAAAATACCTAATTAAGCTCCCAAGGGTCGGGTATGTCAGCTAAGGATAAATTTCACGACGCAGTAAAAACAGCGCTCCAGAAAGACGGGTGGGTGATTACAGACGATCCGCTGACTATCCGCATAAGCTCTAGAACCAAACTTTATATAGATTTAGGAGCAGAAAAAATTATTGCTGCACAACGCGATCGCCAAAAAATTGCCGTTGAAGTCAAAAGTTTTCTCGGTGCTTCGACAATGGCTGAATTTCATACAGCGGTTGGACAGTATATTAACTACCGCTACGCTTTGATAGATTTTGGCTATGAGCAAACTTTGTATTTAGCAGTACCTTTTTATATTTATGATGATTTTTTTACACAGCCGTTTATTCAAACGGTGATTCAACGTAGTCAAGTAAATTTACTCATTTACGATGATGAGAAAGAAGAGGTTGTGCGATGGCAAAGCTAGAAGAATATAGAGAATATATTCAACAACTACTAACTAAATATGCAGCACGCGACTCTCATGAAGATGGCGTAGAAGCGCAAACCATTTTTGATAGAGAGCATGACCACTATCAGCTTTCTTATGTTGGTTGGCGCAATCGGAAGCGGGTTTTTGGTCCTGTGATGCATTTAGATATTAAGGATGGAAAAATTTGGCTTCAGTGGAATGGGACAGAAGATGATATCGCTGCGGAATTAATGGAAATGGGTGTCGCCAAGCAAGATATTGTGTTGGGGTTCCACACACCTTATGCGCGGCAGTTTACGGATTTTGCGGTGGGTTGATTCTCCTTCTTATTGGTAAGATTCCCGACTTGTTAAAAAAATCGAGGATCTCGCAACCCATAACCCTATAATCTCTACCCACAGGTAGATTCATCCCCAATAACTCTAAAAAACAATAATTTAGATAGATGTTAACGCTGCTGAAAATTGCCAAAATGAAACGATAATTGACTTTTCATCTTTCCACAAGCCATGACATTTGATTATGACCTATTTATAATTGGTGCTGGTCCTGGAGGACTGGCTGCAGCTAAAAAAGCAGCTGAGTTTGGTGTTCGTGTCGCGATTGTCGAAACAGAAGGTATTGGTGGTACTTGTGTAAATCGCGGTTGTATTCCCAAAAAGCTAATTGTTTATGCTGCTGACTTCGCCCTCCAAAGTGAAATGGCATACTCCTATGGATGGAGTGAGTGCGAAAGATACTTTGACTGGACGCGATTTATCCAAGAAGTACATCAGCATATTGAAGGTATTCAGAACTCCTACATAAGGCAGTTCCAAGAAGCTGGAATTGATTTAATTCGCGGTCATGCAAATTTCGTTGATGAGCATACGATTGATATAGATGGACGGAAATTTTCGGCTGACAAAATTTTAATTACTGTAGGTGGACGCCCAATTACACCGGATATCCCAGGTATAGAATTTACCATCACTTCTCGCGAGATGTTTCATCTACCCTACCTGCCGAAACGACTGGCAATTCTAGGTGGAGGTTATATTGGTGTCGAGTTTTCTAGCATGATGAACGCTTTGGGTTGCGAAGTCACAGTTATTAATACTTCAGAAAAGATTTTGTCAGGATTTGATGAGGATATTTCCTCCGCTGTTCAATCCGGTTTGAGCAAACGGGGGATTTCGTTTTTCAACAACAGTACTGCTCAAGAAATTACATACTCAGAAGAGGGTTTGTTGTTGGCAATAGCAGGCAATGCTAGCTCTCAAACAATTGTCGCAGATAGCATCCTTATTGCCATAGGTCGCGCCCCAAATACCGAAAATCTCGGTTTGGAAAATGCCGGTGTTGAACTTGGGGAAAAAGGCGCGATTAAAGTAGATGAATACAGCCGTACTACCCAAGAGAATATTTTTGCTGTGGGTGACTGTACCGACCGCTTGCAATTAACGCCAGTTGCAAAATCAGAAGCTGTCGCTTTTGTCAATACGGTTTTTGGGAAACCGCAAAAACTAAATTATGATTTTGTCCCCTCCGCCGTTTTTGCCCGTCCGGAAGCAGCAAGTGTAGGGATGACGGAAGCAAAGGCAAGAAAAAAATTTGGCGAATCTGTAAAATGTTACCGCAGCTATTTCCAGCCGCTTTTGTCGCAATTTAGCAACCAAGATGAGCAAGCGATAATTAAGTTAGTGGTTGAGGGTGATACAGAGCGAATTTTAGGCGCTCATATGGTAGGGGAAAATGCCGCCGAAATTATTCAAAGTCTGGCGGTTGGAATTCGCCAAGGAATCACCAAACAAGATTTAGATGAGACAATTGGGATTCATCCCACTACAGCAGAGGAATTCCTAACTTTAAAATAGGGTAGGGGAAAGACGAAGAAATATTTTCATCCTTTGTTGTGTATTCATTTTGCACCAACTTTGGCTTATCCATCCCAATGCTAATTCGATGAATATCGATATAACCCCCATACGACTACCCTAACCCTAGTCTGTAGCCTCTACTGTACGCTGTTCATGATGACTACTAACAAGCAACAAAAACTTATGACATACGATTATGATTTGTTTGTAATTGGTGCCGGTTCTGGCGGTTTGGCGGCTTCCAAACGCGCTGCTAGCTACGGTAAAAAAGTAGCGATCGCCGAAAATGACTTAGTGGGTGGAACCTGCGTTATCCGGGGTTGCGTTCCCAAAAAACTGATGGTTTACGGTTCTCACTTTCCGGCGCTGTTCCATGATGCTGCTGGCTATGGCTGGAAGGTGGGTGAAGCGGAATTAGACTGGGAACACTTCATCACATCTATAGATAAGGAAGTACGGCGACTTTCGCAAATGCATATCAATTTCTTAGAAAAAGCTGGGGTGGAATTATTCCCCACTCGTGCGACTTTGGTAGATTCACATACCGTAGAAGTTGATGGGCGAAAAGTTACTGCTGACAAAATTTTAATCGCTGTTGGCGGTCGTCCGGTGAAACCTGATATGCCGGGGATGGAATATGGAATTACCTCCAATGAAATTTTTCACCTCAAGGAAAAACCAAAGCATATCGTCATTATTGGTGCTGGTTATATCGGTACAGAATTCGCTTGCATTATGCGCGGTTTGGGTTCTGAAGTCACTCAAATTACCCGAAGTGAGAAAATTTTGAAAGGGTTTGATGAGGACATCCGCGATGGTATTGCAGAAGGGATGGCGAATCATGGCATTAAGCTAATTAAGAAAAATGTGGTGAAATCCGTGGAAAAAGTCGCGGAAGGATTAAAAATCACATTATCTGATGATGAAAATCAAGAACCAGTAATTGCCGATGTGTTTTTGGTAGCAACCGGTCGCGCCCCAAATGTCGAAGGATTGGGTTTGGAGAATGCAGGCGTTGATGTTGTTGCTGACAGTAAAATCGAAGGTCCAGGTTACAGCACGATGAATGCGATCGCTGTGAACGAAAACAGTCAAACTAGCCAACCAAATATCTACGCTGTCGGGGATGTTACGGACAGACTTAATTTAACACCAGTTGCAATTGGTGAAGGTCGGGCTTTTGCTGATAGCGAATTTGGCGATAATCCTCGTGTATTTAGTCACGACACCGTAGCAACAGCCGTTTTTACTACACCCGAAGCCGCGACTGTCGGGTTAACTGAAGCTGAAGCTAAGGAAAAATACGGAGAAGAAGGAATCAAAATATATCGCACCCGCTTCCGTCCTATGTACCACAGTTTAACTGGTGGCCAAGAAAAAATCATGATGAAGTTGGTAGTGGATACTGCTACCGACAAAGTTCTAGGCGCTCACATGGTGGGACACAGTGCAGCGGAGATAATTCAAGGTATAGCGATCGCTGTAAAAATGGGCGCAACCAAAAAAGACTTTGACGCAACAGTTGGCATTCACCCCTCAGCCGCAGAAGAATTCGTCACCATGCGCTAATAAGAGTTAGGAGTTAGGAGTTAGGAGTTAAATGTTCATCTACCTTCATGGCTTTGCATCCAGCCCAAATTCTGCCAAAGCCAAATACATAAGCGATCGCTTCGCCGAAATTGACGTAAATATACAAATTCCCGATTTGAATTTTGGCGATTTTTCTCACTTGACAATCAGCCGTCAGATAAATCAAGTAACCTCTTTATTCTCCTCCTCCCCCATAACCCTCATTGGTTCGAGTTTAGGAGGCTTAACAGCGGCTCACATCGCGAATAAATACAAACAAGTACAGCGACTCGTCTTACTAGCACCAGCATTCGGGTTTTTATCCCATTGGTTGTCCAAATTAGGAGATGAACAGTTACATCGCTGGCAAGAAGAAAAATATTTGATGGTTCATCACTACGGCGAAAAACGTGAACTACCCCTAAGTTACGATTTCGTTACAGACGCTCTTGAATATCAAGAAGATTTATTAACCCGCCCGGTTTCCACCCTCATCTTGCATGGTTTAGATGATGAAGTCATCCCCATTCAAGCCAGTCGAGACTTTGCGAAATCTCGTCCTTGGGTTGAATTGGTTGAACTCGATAGCGATCATGCATTGGGTAATACACTTTTTGCAATATGGCAGGCAATTCAAGTCGAATGCCAGTTGCCAACCATGTTGTAGAATATTAAATTCTTCTAAAAATAAAATCGCCATTAACGGCGAAGCTCGGATTTTGGAGTTTAGATTTAATCCTTGGCTCCAAAATCTCAAATCTAAAATCCCTATGCTGCCATTCATTCGCTCAGATTTAGCCAAATTTACTGCTTACAAGCCTCACCCCGGTAGTGATAGCAAAGAACCAGTCGCAATCCAGTTTGATCGCTTGGATACAAATGAAAGTCCCTATGACCTGCCTTATCACTTAAAAGAAAAGTTAGCTGTTGAATACCAGCAGTTAATTGAGACAAACCGTTATCCCGATGGCGGACATGAGAAACTCAAAAATGCGATCGCTGAATATGTCTCTCAATCAGCCCAACTCTCACCATCTTTATTCACAAAAGACAATATTTCTGTTGGGAACGGTTCTGATGAACTTATCCGTTCAATATTAATCGCCACCTGTCTTGGGGGAGAAGGCTCAATTCTAGTAGCTCAACCCACTTTCTCAATGTACGCCATTTTGGCCCAAACTTTGGGGATTCCTGTCGTTACGGTGGGAAGAAATCAAGATAATTTTGAAATCGACTTAAAAGCAGCCCAATTAGCCATAGAAAATACTCAAAATCCGCCAATTCGGACAGTTTTTGTCGTTCATCCTAATTCCCCCACAGCAAATGCCTTAACTGCGGCAGAATTGGCTTGGTTAAGAAGTCTGAGTGAAAACATTTTAGTAGTGATTGATGAAGCTTACTTTGAATTTAGCCAAAATAGCTTAGTTGGTGAATTACCGCATCATCCGAACTGGATAGTTTTACGAACGTTTTCTAAAGCTTTTCGGTTAGCTGCCCATCGTCTCGGTTATGCTCTAGCCCATGTGGAGTTAATCGCTATCTTAGAAAAAGTTCGCCTACCTTACAATCTCCCCAGTTTCTCTATCGCTGCCGGCTTAATCGCTCTTGAAAACCGGGAATTACTAGACTCAATTTCCGAAACCCTAAACGAACGAGCCAAACTGTTTGAAGCTTTATCTCAAAACCCAGCATTACAAGTTTGGAATAGCGCAGCTAACTTTATTTTCCTGCGTCCAAAACCTGAGAACTCTGACCTGAAAGAATTTTATTTAAAAAATCTTACCGAAAAACTTAGAAGCAGTGGCACTCTTGTGCGCGAAATTAATGGCGGATTGCGAATTACCATCGGAACTCCAAAGGAAAATATTCGCACGCTAAATAGACTCCAAACAGTTTTGGCAAACCTTCAATAGTCGTGATTAACTTAATAATCAATTTTGTCGTCTAACTCGTTGCCCAAAAGTCTGACAATCCCCACTGTTTGAGGTAGTACTCCTACTAAAAGAGCAAAAGCCTCATCTGGTAAGCTAGCCACCATTTCTGGTGGAAAGTATTGCTCAAACTGATCTAAAATCTTTTGGACTCGCTGTCTTGGTACTGGATTTTCTGTAATTTGTTTGATTAACCGAATCCACTGTCGCCTAATTAGATAAGCCTTCTGACGATCTTCATGAGACTCCAGAGTCAATAAAGACAAATTGCCTATGGGCATTACCCATTGACAATCGCGATCGTAATCGCCGCCCACTGCTGCCCCCGGTCCTGCAAATTCCGCATGGTAGTGCTTAAAGAGTATTAACCCATTCCTCTTACGACTGTTGACCACAAAAACCTCTCCACTATGTAGCTTTGTGAGATAGTCTGAGCCAAAAAAATGCTCAGTTCCATCTTGCATAACAAGATAGTCAAGGTAACTAGTTTCGGAGCAATAAGTTGATACCATAGTAGTTTGATAGCGCTGGCGCTTTTCGCTATCCATGTTTTTTCAAACTTTCAATTAGTTTTGTATTAGTCTGCACTTCAATAGGGAACTTGCTGTTGAATCAAAGCTTTGATTTTCTTCTTAATTATCAAGAATCTTTTGGTCAGTTTAACTAAATTAACTATAGACAAGCATTACTCGGCAATTGAGTAATCATATTTTATGAGATTTAACTGGATTTGTCTCCAAGTATAGTAGTCTTTTTTTAAAGTTTTTATAAAGATGAATATATTGAATACAAAGTTCTTATGAGGAATTGAGAAATTGTTGAGCGTATTTTCACTGATATTATATGCGCGATCCCCTAAACATTGAAAGATAATTTGTTATTTGGTACTCATTTTTTTCACCATATTATTTCAATTAATAAACATTAAACAGGTTCTATATATTTTTTTTGAATATTTTTACAAATCTATACAAACTGCAATTTTGGAGAAAAATTATTCCGGCTAAATCAAATAAAGAATATTTTTTCAGGACAATTTACTCGCCGAAATAAAATCTTTAAACAGTGTTCGTTAATAACTATAAAGATATATGAATACAATATATCTTTAATTTTATGCTCGTAAATATAAGTATATTTGGCTAAATTTGGTTGTTATACATTATTTTCTCGTATTATATGCAACATCAATGACAGTCTGTTCGTAAAAACAGTTGCAATTACGTCAAGTTTGAAAAGATACAAATTTCAACTCTAGATATTTAACAGTCAGTGTTAACACTAAGATGAAACAATACACAACAAAAAGTGGTGGACTTTTGTACTGCTCTTGCTTGTTGAAATCCAACGGTACAGTACTTGGTGACAGCTGGCTGTTCACTGATTAAAATCGGTGTTTAGATGTTTGTGCAACAATATCTGACGCGATCGCCCCAAGAAAAATGTATTGCAATTAGATTCGACTTGATGCACCCGATAACCCAGCTTGAAATAAAGCTGTCTTGCAGAAAAGTTATTTTCCAAGACGTGGAGATATAAGTCTTGGAAACCCCACGATGCGGTGGCTTTTTCACAAGCTTGCAGCAAACATGAGGCAGCACCTTGCCTGCGGTATTGTGGGTGAACAGCTAAATTCGACAGGTAAGGAAAACTTTTACCAAGCCGACTCCAAGAATCACTAAAACGCACACCCAATTCTACAGTTGCAGCTAAGTTATTAGCGGCACTAGTAGTGTCAACAGCAATCAAACAAAGGTGATGGGGTGCAGGAGATGCCAGACGATGCCTTAAATCTTCATAAATGCCTAAACGCAGTAAGGGGAAAGCCCATCCCCAAAAACCATTTTGGGAGTGGAAGCTTTCGGCAATGATTTGAGAAACACCATTAGAATCAGCAGGTGTAGCCACACGAAGTTGAAATTGGCAGGAAGCCTTCTGGGTGCTTCCTTTGACCGACTCTTGTTGGGATGGATGAAAAAACCAGGGTATCAAGGCTAGTTTATTGTTGATTTAATTCAACGAAAAATATTTATCGATTTATCTGCCCCCAACATCATAACTAAATTAAGTTTAGTCTTAGAGAGTGATGGGGAGTATGGGAAAATGTGGGGAGAAGTTATAGTATACCTCCTCACGAATGCACGAGTGCCCTTAAGCTTTTCTTTTATCGGCGGATTGGGTAACAACTAATGGCTAATGGATAATGGCTAAGGTTAGACTGGCAGTTAATAACTTTGTCATAAGAAATTACTGAACCTGGATGAACACTACTTATCAGTTCGCACCCGTTTTCTCAAGCAGGCATTAGCAGTCATATCCTTAATTCTTTCGCGCTCATGGCTGACAAGGAGTCAGTTCGCTTTTGGCTACTCCTACGTAAACTAAGCGCGATTTTTGCTTCTTCCTGCTTTTGCGGTCGAAGAAAACTGGCTGAATTATTATGCTTGTCTAATAGTATACTTTGCCTTTTAATCTTATAGTTGTAATATTGCGGACTCTACTAAGATCGGAATAATAAAATTTACACTATGAGTGTTAGTGCAACGGCTGCGGTGGGAAAACTTAATATGCAGCTTCAAGTGGATGTTTCAGTCAGACTTGACAGGTGTATATATTATTGAACAGTTTTCACCGGAGGTGAGAGAGAATTTGGCTTTTAAACATTTATTTTGTAATACAAAAATTTACAATCGATGAATATAATCTTTACAGCTTGTGGGGGTGTGTGTTCTACGCAATATTTGGGATAGTTTTTAAGTTGGAACACTCTAAAGTTGAAATGCTCTGCTCAAACCTGACTCAATTTCATTTCTACTCGATCAGATTATTGTTTACACCACTGCCGTTGCAGCAGGAAAGCGGTGCATGAAATCTCAAGCAAACAGTAAGCCGAAAATTTTGGTTGTCGATGACGAACCAGACAACCTTGACTTGCTTTACCGCACCTTCTATCGCGACTATAAGGTGCTGAAAGCAACATCTGGTCCTGCCGCACTGGATCTGCTCTCGCAAGAAGGAGAAGTCTCAGTGATCATCTCCGATCAGCGAATGCCAATGATGAGCGGTACAGAATTTTTGAGCCTGACAGCGACTCAATATCCAGATATCATCCGAATTATTTTAACTGGTTACACCGATGTAGAAGACCTAGTAGAAGCGATTAATGCGGGTAAGGTTTTTAAATATGTCACCAAACCTTGGGAAGCAGAAGAACTCAAAGCAGTTGTTCGCCAAGCTTTGGACACTCATAATGTCCTCAAAGCCCGTACCCGCGAATTAACCCGCACACTCCGTCAAGAATCGCTGTTGAACACTGTCACCAATACGATTCGCGGTGCTTTAGACTATCGGCAAATTTTGCAAACAATTGTCGATACCGTAGGCCATATGCTGGAGGTGGATGTCTGCCTGTTGCGTCCCTTCCAACAAGAGCAGTTAGTGGATGAAGGATTTATTTATCAGAAGCCGATAAAAGAGTTCGGGGAACAACTTGGTAGCATAGCTTTATCTCCTTTGCTTGAACCAAACAGCTTGTCTTCCCCATCTGGAACATCACCCTCCTTAAAAGAACTAGCCCAGACGGTGTGGGAAACTCGCGAAGTACTGGTAATTCAGGATGTTGCAACTGATGAGCGCATCCAAGGTGATACAGAAGAACTGCATCAACGGGCAGAAGCTTTCACAACAGCTAATATTTGCTCTAGCTTGGTGGTACCGCTGATTTGCCGCCAAGAACTGATGGCAGTTTTAGCGCTGCACCAGCGCAACCAGTGCCGTCTTTGGGAAGAAGATGAGGTGCAGTTGGTGATGATGGTGTCGAATCAGGCTGCATTAGCTTTATCTCAAGCCTACGCTTACGAGCAAGTCCGTGCCCTTGCCAAACGCGAAGCCCTGATTAATACCATTACCAGCGCGATTCGCAGTAGCTTAGATCCACAAGATATTTTTGCTGCTATTACTCAACAATTAGGGCAAGCCTTACAAGTTGATGGCTGCATCTTGTCTTTATGGACAGATGATGACGAGTTTGTCAAGTGCGTGGGCTTATATAACAGCGCTCAAAGTCCAGAACATTCTGATTCAAACGGCTTTGGACAGATAATTTCGCACGAATTACCCCAATCTCTAGCACCGATTAGGGAAAATCCGATCCTGCTAGAGATGTTAAGGACCCAACAGCCAGTGGTAATTACGGATATGAACCACTGTCCCCCGAATATTAATGGCTTTGATTTGCCTTTGCGGGGGCGATCGCGCTCTTTAATGGTCGTACCCTTACTTTCGGATGGGAAGAGTATCGGTAGTATTACGTTGCGCGAAGGTAGCAAAGCGAGGCAGTGGGTAGCATCGGAAATTGAGTTAGCCTCATCTGTAGCTGCCCAAGCCGCGATCGCCGTGCAGCAGTCTCGTCTCTATCAAACAACCCGCGAGCAAGCCGAGCGGCTGCTAGAATTAGACAAACAAAAAACCGAATTTTTCCAAAATATTTCCCACGAATTTCGGACTCCGATTACCTTGATTCAAGGTCCCTTAGAGTCCGCAGTGGCGGCAAATGAGGGATTATCTCACGAACAAAGTGCGATCGCCCTGCGGAACTCTCGGCGTTTATTGCGATTGGTGAATCAACTATTAGATTTGCAGCGTCTCGACGCAAAGCGGATGCAACCGAGTTTCCGTCCTTGCGACTTAGTTGAATTTGTCAGCCAAATTGTTGAGTCTTTTCGCCCATACTGCGAGAAAAAAGCACTGCATTTAGTCACAAAATTCCATGAATGTCCGGCTGTGTACTTGGATTTGGAAAAATTCGACAAGGTGGTTTACAACCTCCTATCCAATGCCATGAAATTTACTCCCGAAAGTGGGACTATTTGCATTAATATTCAACCGACAAATGAAGGTTGTAGCCTGCAAGTACAAGACACAGGAATTGGTATTGCTAAAGAACAAATTCCCTACCTATTTGAACGCTTTCGTCAAGCTGAAGGCTCAGAAAACCGCTCATATGAAGGCACTGGGTTGGGTCTGGCTTTAGTTAAAGAACTAGTGGAACTGCATGGAGGTAAAATCAGCGTGGAATCTGTTTACGCCAAAGGCAGCACTTTTACTGTCTCGCTATCTACTGGAAGCGCTCATTTACCCGAAAATCAGCTAAAAGAAGCAGCAACATCCGTGAATATCAACCGTGCGGCGGTTGAATTAGCAGATTTAGAATTGATAGACTCAAGTGTAGATAACACTGAGATTGCTAGTGCCGAAGCATTACTAAATTTAGAGGCAATAGCCACTCAATTGCCTTCAGAACAAAAGACTCGTCGCCCAATTTTGGTTGTAGACGACAATCCTGATATGCGAGCCTATGTATCCAATATTCTGCGTGCGAGTGGCTATCAAGTGCAGACGGCTCGTAACGGTTTAGAAGGATTCCACCAAGCCAAGGATAACTTACCCAGCTTGATTGTCAGCGACTTGATGATGCCTTTGGTTACCGGGTTAGAGATGATTCGGATGATCCGCAACGAAGACAAGTTGAAAGGAACACCAATTATCCTGCTGACAGCGAAAGTGGATGAAGAAACCCGGATTGAAGGTACCGAACTTGGGGCAGATGCTTATTTAGGCAAGCCATTTAACGATCGGGAACTTCTGGCAGAGACGAAGAATCTTTTAGCCTTGAAGGAAAACGAACAACGGGTTTTGGAGTTAAATACTTATCTCACAGAATCGGTTCTCAAGCGCTTTTTGCCACCTGCATTGGTCAAAAAAGCCGCAGCAGGTGATTTAGTACTGGATTTACGTCCAGAACCGCGCTTAATAACTGTTTTGTTTAGTGACATTGTGGGTTTTACCCAGCTATCGAATACTCTCAGATCGCGCAAAGTGGCAGAGATTCTAAATGAATATTTAGAAGCAATGACAAAAGCGGTGTTTGATAACGGTGGCACCGTAGATAAATTTATGGGAGATGCTATTTTAGCTTTGTATGGAGCGCCGGAAGACCTCACGCCAAATGAACAGGTACGTCGTGCTATTAGTACAGCCAGAGCCATGCAAATTTCGCTGTCTGAGTTAAACAAGCGCTGGCACAAGCAAGGTATCTTTGTAACCGACGGACGCAATGGCATCCAGTTTCGTTGTGGTATTCACCAAGGGACTGCGGTTGTGGGAATGTTTGGCAGTGACGAACGTGCTGACTATACAGCTATTGGTCCGAGTGTAAATATTGCAGCAAGATTGCAGGTGGCTGCCGTTCCTGGTACTATCCTGGTTTCTGCTGCTGTCGCTGATTACTTGGATGAAGAGGAAATTACTAAAGGTAGTTCATTAGAACTAAAAGGAGTAGATGAAACTGTTCTAACTTTCGTTGTCAAACCAGAACCAGTGAATCGTAATCGTTAACGGTTATGGACGCTACCTACACCAAGACAGGGACTGTCTATTGCGGCTTCCCAAACGGTACAACCAACAACTCAAAACTTGGTATGGCACATTCCCTTGGCGACAAAACTCAAGAATATGCAAAAGTCTGGAGACGACATACTGATCCACCTGGTTTGTGGTTTGCGATCGCCATAGTTTCTGTTGCTTTGCATTTGCTGCTGTTTTGGCTGATGCGATCGTATTCGTTTAGCCTTTCTCGGCAAAATCAAAGCCCTATCCCCCTTGAAATTATCGAAATTTCTCCCCGGAGGCAATCAAGAGCCAAGCCAAAACCCAAAACTAGAACAACAGTACTGGCACAACCAGTTACACCTAATGTAACATCCACAAGGCAAAAATCACGAGTAGCGCCTTTACCCAAGCAATTACCCCAAAAGAATTTAACTGCAAAGCCTGCTTTGAGAAATCTGGATAGGAATGAGTTAGCTTTCCCTTCAAGAACCGAAGGAAAGCGCCCCATTGGTATCGAAGAGGCTCAACAGCGACAGCAGCAATTAATTGAGCAACAACGACAACAACGGCAACAACAGCGTAGGGAACAACAACTAGCCGAACAAGAGCGTCTTTCTCAATTAGCCCAGCAACAGCAACTCAGAGAACAAGAGCTAGCCCAGCAACAGCAACTCAGAGAACAAGAGCTAGCCCAGCAACAGCAACTCAGAGAACAAGAGCTAGCCCAGCAACAACAACTCAGAGAACAAGAGCTAGCCCAGCAACAGCAACTCAGAGAACAAGAGCTAGACGAACAAAAGCGTCAACAACGTAGAGAACAAGAGCTAGCCGAACAAGAGCAACGCAGGGAACAAGAACTAGCCGAACAAAAGCGCCAACAGGAACTTGACGACCAAGAAAACAGCGATCCTCTAGATGCCCCCCGCACTGGAACAGGAGATGCTCCACGAACTGAAAATGGGGGAACTGCACAAACTCCACCGACGAAGCCCAGTGGAGGACTATTAGCTACTTGGAGTCCTTTAACTCCAGAGCAACAGGCGATTAGGATGGGAGGTGATTTATCCACAATCCTCAAAGATATGCAACTACCCAAACTCGCAGGAAGAGCAGGACAAGAATCTAACTCAATTACAATCCCCGCAACCTCCAAACTTCAGCCAGGAACTTTCATATTTAGCTTAGTCATTGAGGAAAATGGCAGATGTTCTGATGCTCGATTGCAAGATAAAAATATGCCTTCAGCCGACAAGAAAATATATGAGCAATTCGGTGTTGAAGAAATTTGCCAAAAATATATATTTGTCCCTGCCCAGAAACTCAGCCTTCCCAAACCAATACCAATACCTAGCAATTTATTTGTAAGCATCACAATTGAGCAAAAAGCCCCTTAGTATTGCGGTGGTCAGATCCCCGACAAATGAGCGCGAAGTCGGGAATCTTTACGATATTTGCTTGATTTTCAAATAAAGTTGTGTTACTGTTTATAAGTTGGATAATTTGCGGGTGTAGTTTAGTGGTAAAACTTTAGCCTTCCAAGCTAATAATGCGGATTCGATTCCCGCCACCCGCTTTGAAATGTCCCTGTTGACAAAATAGTGTCTGTTGTTTTCGACACTATTTTGTTAAATATGTGGAACTTACAGCATTTTGCAAGTAGATAAGGTACAAACTTGAAAGCTCAAAGTCTTGTGGGATGGGCATCCTTGCCCGTCCAATTGTACTTCACAAAACAAAGATGAAATATGCTGTATAAAAGCAATACCATCTTTGTACCCATCAAGCCGGAATGTTAAACTTTGCTCCACAATTAGGACATTCCGACAAGCTCAACTTATGGCACTAACCTTACACTTTTTTTGGCAAAACTATCTTACCGTTGTAGGCAAGTGGTTATAATTGTCTTCCAACTCTTTGTCTAAAATCTTGAATCTGTACAGCATTTTATGGGACGTGCCCGTTCAAAATCTGATTTACCTGAAAAAATCTGTGTTGTATGTCAACGTCCCTTTGCTTGGCGGAAGAAATGGGAAGATTGCTGGGATGAGGTGAAATACTGCTCAGAACGTTGCCGTCGTCGCCGTTCTCAGGCTAAAAATGAAGCGATATAACTTTATTTAGCTCTAAATAGGTTGAAGGTATATATGAAGTCAGTGGTGTTACCTAAATTAATTATTCACGGTGGGGCTGGCAGTTCTCTCCACGGAAAAGGCGGAGTCGAATCGGTAAGGCGATCGCTCTATAATATTATCGAGCCAGTGTATTCTATACTACTTGCAGGAGCCAGTGCATCAGAAGCTGTGGTGTACGGTTGCCAATTATTGGAAGACGATCCTCGCTTTAATGCCGGGACTGGTTCGGTGCTGCAATCCGACGGTCAAATTCGCATGAGTGCTTCCTTGATGGATGGGACATCCCAAAGCTTTAGCGGCGTAATTAATGTCTCACGGGTGAAAAATCCCATCGACTTGGCACTATTTTTGCAAACCTCACCCGATCGCGTGCTATCAGATTTTGGCTCCGCAGAATTGGCGCGGGAGTTGCAAATTCCCAGCTACAACGGTTTAACGGACTTGCGATTGCAAGAATGGATACAAGAACGCCAAGAAAATTTTACCAAAGCAATGGCTGGAGTGGTTGCAGAACCAGAACTAGCAGAGGCTAGTAACGCTCGACGCGGCACCATTGGCGTAGTAGTTTTAGATGCTCATGGAAATTTAGCTACTGGTACTTCCACGGGTGGCAAAGGCTTTGAGCGGATTGGGCGCGTTAGTGATTCTGCAATGCCAGCGGGAAATTATGCTACGAAATATGCAGCAGTTAGCTGTACAGGTATCGGAGAAGATATTATTGATGAGTGCTTGGCACCAAGAATTGTAGTTCGGGTTGGTGATGGTATGTCCCTTCAAGATGCCATGCAGCGCTCATTTGCCGAAGCACAGGAAAACAAGCGAGATTTTGGGGCGATCGCCTTAGATGCCAGTGGAGCGATCGCCTGGGGCAAAACCAGCGATGTCTTACTCGCCGCCTACCACGATGGCGTTCGCCTGGGTGATACGCTGGAAATTGCCCTGGGGACTGAAGTTGGGGGGCTAATTTAAAAGTTAGGAATTAGGAGTGAGGAGTTAGGAATTAAGAGTTATACCGTTTCTTTGTGAAGCTGCATATATTACCCCCCGGCTACGCCGTCCCCCCTTGGCAAGGGGGGACTACAGGGGGGTCTTGATTATGTGCATCTTCATACAGAATTGGTATAACTCCTAACCCTTCCTTTTCCATCCCAATTTCACGACTTGCCGCTGACGGGCGATCGCCAGACTTTCATCGGGAACATCTTCTGTGATTGTAGAACCTGCGGCAACGTAGACATCATTACCCAAGGTAACTGGTGCAACTAAGACGGTATTTGAACCCGTAGCTGTGCGATCGCCAATTTTAGTGCGGTGTTTTTTCACACCGTCGTAGTTGGCGGTAATTGTCCCCGCACCGATATTAACGCGGGTACCCACGGTTGCATCGCCTAAATAAGAGAGGTGAGATACATTCGTGCGATCGCCTAACTGGGTATTTTTCAGTTCTACAAAATTACCAATACGGCAATTTGCGCCGACTTCTGCATGACCGCGCAAATGACTGTAAGGACCCACCCGTGTATTGGCATGCACTATGCTATCAATCACCACAGAATATTGTACGGTAACATTTTCTGCTAACTGGCTGTTTTCAATCAAACTTCCCGGTCCGATACGACAACCAGTTTTAATTACCGTATTTCCCCGGAGATGAGTTTGCGGTTCAATAATCACATCTGGATGTAATTCGACTGTTTCATCAATGGTGATGCTGTTCGGGTCAATTAACGTCACCCCTGCCATCATCCATTTTTCCTTGACTCGGCTTTGCAAAATATCATAAGCATTGGCCAGTTGCAGGCGATCGTTAATGCCGAGAATTTCTTGATAATCTTCTACATCTACGGCCATCACAGGAGAAACCATGTCCACTGCATCGGGGAGATAATATTCTTTCTGGGCATTATCTGCACTCAAGTGCGGGAGAACTTTTGCCAAATCTTGCCAACGGAAGCAGTAGATTCCAGCATTGACACGGTGATTTTGTTTTTGGGCAGCAGTGCAATCCTTATCCTCGACCATTTGCTGCACAATATTTTCGCTGTTACAAAAAACCCGCCCGTAACCTTTGGGATTAGCTAGTTGGGCAGTCAGGATTGTAGCTGCATTCTCATGAGCTTGATGGATTTGCAGGAGATTTTTCAGAGTTTCGGTGCGAAGCAAGGGGACATCGCCATTTAGCACCAGCAAATCTCCCGTGTAACCCTCCAGATGGGGTAGTAATTGCTGGATGGCATGACCAGTGCCCAATTGTACTGTCTGTTCGACAAACTCTAAATCAGGGATGGTCTGCATAGCAGTTGTGACTTCCTGCCCTTGATAGCCAACGATTACTATTCGTCGTGAGGGCGAAAGTGCTTCTACACTATCAAGAACTCTATATACGAGCGATCGCCCACCCAAAGGATGTAAAACCTTGGGGAGGTTTGATTTCATCCGTGTTCCGCGTCCCGCTGCTAGAATTGCTACAACTACCATAATTAGCTATTAGCTGTCTGTGAATTGCGATGAATGAGCTTGGTACTTTGATATGAGGCTCAAATAATACCAGCTAATCGGCAATAACCGAAAGATAAATTGCCTACAACTGTTGTTGGTTGTTGGTGGAAATAAACTCTGCAAATTGTTGCACAAGTTTGGGGTTGCGCCAACCTAATTCAGTTTCTTCCGCCATCACAATTAAAGCTTCTTCTGGTGTATAAGCTCGTTTATAGGGTCGTTCGCTCGTGAGAGCGTCGTAGATATCAACGATTTGGAAAATTTGCGCCAGGTAGGGAATATCATCCCCTTTGAGTCCATCAGGGTAGCCTGAACCGTCCCAGCGCTCGTGATGATGGCGGATTATTGGAATTACACCCCGCATACTACGCAGTGGCTGACAGATTTGTTCCCCAATCAAAACGTGCTGTCTCATAATATCCCAATCTTGGGGCGTCAATTGACCTTTTTTGAGTAGTACTGCGTCGGGAATTCCAACTTTACCAATATCATGCAGATAACCGCCCCACATTAAATCTCGAATTTGGTTGCGTGAGAGATGGAGATATTCTCCAAAAACTTTTCCCAAACTCATCAAGCGTTCGCAGTGGTCACCGGTATTGGGATCGCGACTTTCAATGGCTCTAGCTATAGAAAATAGCACTTGTTCGGCGTGGTCTAAATCCTCATTGAGACGTTTTTGCCGTACCAAGGATTTTACACGTGCTGCCAATTCTACGCGGTCAAAAGGTTTGGTTAAGAAGTCATCCGCTCCAGCTTCAATTCCTTGGATGCGCGATCGTCGGTCGTTTAAAGCTGTAATAAAAATTACCGGAATCAACCTAGTATGGTCATCCTGCTTGATTCGGTTACACACTTCAAACCCATCCATTCCCGGCATCATTACATCCAGCAAAATCAAATCTGGTTGTTTTTTTGTTACCAGTTCAATAGCAATAGAACCACTATCAGCCTCAATTACTTCATACCCTTCCATCGCCAATAAAGCAACAGCAGTCATCCGACTTGCAGCATGGTCATCAACCACTAAAACTTTTGGTGCATCACAATCAAAGCCATTCACTTTTGACCCTTCGGCTTCCAACGTTCTCGATACTAATGAATCGTGACCAGAATTAACATTTCGGTTCATCCAATTCGGCAAGGCTTCATTAACTTCACGCATCACATCTTGTTTAGTTGCGCCATTGGAATAACTCTCTGAAGAATGCAATCTTACGGCATTATTTTTACCGATATAATACAAGAAGCCTATGGGACTTAACCCACTAACATTTTGTTCGGTAGAGCCTGTATGCTTGGATTTCCGTTGAATCACAAAGACACTCCACTTTTAAAAAAAACAGTTAACAGTGTCAGATTTTAAAAACCAGCTTAATACTTGAGTGCATTCCACTACGCATTTCTCCAAGCCTTGTGCAATTTAAAAGGTATCAGCTTCCTTAACAAGGTGTGAAACACTACACTCATAACCTGTCTTTTGTTTTTTTGAGGTGGTGGGTCTAAAATCAACACCATACACCTGTTAACTGATTTAAATACTGTTTGTCTAATAGGTTTGCCCTGCATGAGTTTTTTTATCTGTTATCAAAACATTGGTAATATGTCTGCCAAATTATAGGACAGTGTTATTCCAGTATGAGCAATTACTCCAAATGTTAAATCAGGCTTTTCACGGAGATTTATTGACATGGTTGATGAAGAAAATGATAAGAAGCTAAATTTATCTCAGAGCAGGAGGTTCTAATTCCAAGAAAGGAATTTAATCTAAGTATCTCTGAGCTTCAGTGTCCGCTCTAGTTATGGGAACAATCAGAATAGGGAGGGATGGTTATACAGCTGTGACGACTGAATTCTAGCTTTAGTGTTTTATATCACAAAAACTGAGTTAAGACGATATATCAAAAATTACCGTGCAATAGTAACATTTTTGACATTTGACTTTTTTTTTGTAATTTGGTTATCATCAAAAGAAAAAACTAAATTAAAATGGTTTTTATATTTAACATTTCTTATTTAAAATTTTAAGATATAAAAACTCTTGACCTTTGAGCGGCCAACGTTTGCGCCAACGGGAAGTAGGTTCAAAACAAGAATCTTGTTGTTCTTGTTCTCGACGCCTAAGTATAATCGGGGCGGGATCTGACAATTCCAAATCGCGGTAGGGAATGGCTGCATTCGTTTGTAAATGTTCTTTTTCTGACTGGCACAGGGGCAAGACGTTGGGTAAAGGCTTATATAATAATTCTTTTTCCCAGATCAGAACATCCCCTCCTTTTGCATGGAAAGCAACAGTACCGGGAGTGTTTCTTCCCACTGGTGGGGTGGAAGCAATAAGCAAACCAGCTGCTAACAATGCTGTGCGTACAGCCGCAGCACAAGAATAAGTAGCCAGTAAACCATCCTCGTGTAAACACAGAGAGACTAGTTTAATAAATTCAATAGTCCATAAATGAGGACACTGAGGTGGGGAAAAGGGATCGAGAAAAATTGCATCCGCCTGGAAACCAGATTGATATACTTGTTTGATTGTATTTCTAGCATCACCTAAAATCAGCCTTGCCTTGAGATGTTCGTTTTGTACTTGAAACTTCATCGCCAATTGAGACAAAATCTCAGTATAATTACCCTCCCAGTCATTGAATAAATCATGAGCGATCGCAGCTTGTGGGACAGCAGCATTTAGTTCTAAACCAATTATTTCTACATAACAATTTGGATTAATTCTCCAAATTGTCTGCAAAGCGGCTGCAGTGTTGTATCCTAGCCCATAGCAAACATCCAACAAGCGCAATCTTGGTCTATTGGCTTTTTCTGCTAGCTGCGTAGGTTCAATAAACTTCCGAAAACTCTCTTGCTTGGCTCCATAATGACTGTGAAAAGACTCACCAAATTCAGCCGAGGTGAAAGTAAAAGACCCATCTGCCGTTATTTGTGGAATAAAATTTTCGTCAATTGCCATTTTTTATTTGTTAATAGTTAGTTGTTATACCAATTTGCTGTGAAGCTGCATATAATTTTTACCCCTCCAAACCTCCCCTTGTAAAGGGGAGGTTTGGAGGCGGTGGGGTTTTTGTATGCATCTTCATATAAAAATGGTATTAGTGGTAAGAAAAAGGGTAAGGGGGGTAAGATGAAGGATTGATTCTTTTGTTCCATCTCCCGACTCGCCATCTCTCCCCCACTCCCCTTTTATGAGTAATAACTCTTTTGTCGTTTCTTCTGAATGGTTGTTTCAACACCTTGACGATCCAGAAGTCGTTATTGTAGATTGTCGCTTTTCTCTAGCCGATGCACAACTGGGAAAACATGTCTACAAGACAAGTCATATACCAGGAGCTACTCATCTAGATTTAAATCAAGACCTTTCCGGACCTGTGGGAAAGCATGGAGGGAGACATCCTTTACCCAATCCAGATGAATTAGCGACAAAGTTATCAGCAATTGGGGTGAACTCCCAAAAAACCTTAGTTGTTGCTTATGATAATTCCCGTCTGGCCTTTGCGTCTCGTCTGTGGTGGCTGTTACGCTATTTTGGACATGAGCAAGTAGCCGTGCTAGAAGGAGGCTTTAATGGATGGCAAAAAGCTAAATATCCCATCACCGATATTGTTCCCGAACCCCGGATGGCTACTTTCATCCCTACTCTTCAACCACAGATGTTGGTCGATAGGGAAGTAGTGAAAAACCGCAAAGATTTGTCGGAGGTAGTCCTGATAGACTCACGAGAAGGCGATCGCTATCGAGGCGATCGTGAACCAATTGATAAAATTGCCGGTCATATTCCCGGTGCAGTTAACTATCCTTGGTTAGAAGTCACAGATATTAAAGGCTACCTACTCGAACAACCACAACAACATAAGCGTTGGGAAAGTATAAAAACAGCCGAAGAAATTTTAGTTTATTGCGGTTCTGGTGTCACCGCTTGTGTCAATTTACTGGCTTTAGAACTAGTAGGTGTTCACACGGCTAAACTTTATGCTGGAAGCTGGAGTGATTGGATTAGCTATTAGTTAGGAGTGAAGAGTGAGGAGTGAGGAATTTTGATTTATAGCTCATAACTCATAACTCCTAACTCCTAACTCCTAACTCTTTTCAAAACTGTCCTAATTCCAAATTGTAATTAACAGAGAAGAACCAGCCATTAAAGTCAATATTGCGCTCAGTAGAACCACCGGCTGTCATGCCGACTTGCAAATTAAGATTGCCATAATCGGATAGTCCGTAAGTTAATTGACCGAATAACCTATGAAGTTGGTCTTCCCGTTCCCGTTGCGTAAAATCTGACAAGTTAAATTGGTAGTCAATACCAACTTGGAGAGATTTCTGTAGGTAGTAGCTCAGAGAAACCGACATGGAATTAACAATGCGACTGCGACTTTCGGGATCGGAAAAATTCAGACGCAATTCATATAAACTATCTAACACCAACCTTGAACTCAGAAGATCCCGCCGTCCCAAAGATAACCGGACTGAATTTTCGTTTAAGAAGCGATCGCCTGCACCAAATTTATAGCCGACTAAATCTAAGTCTCTAGCATAAAAAAATTGTTGGTTACTCCAACCGATTTCTCCATACATTCTCGGTGTTAGTTGCTGGTAAATACCAAGGTTGAATCTAATCTGGTTGTAATTGAATTTTGACTGACTGGCATAACGAATCAAATTACCATCAATTCCGCCGTTTAAATAAGTCTTTGAACCTAAAGGCAAAGACGCAGATGCCAATGTCAGCCCCCCAAAAGCCAAGCCATCTTCTATTGGATCGACTTCTGAAGCAAAAACGTTACTAGTATAAAAATAGCCTAAGTAGCCAAATAGATATCCCACTGGTCGAAACTGAGCTACTGGCTTTTTTAACTGTGGAGGCAGCTGTTCCGGTAGTGGTATTTGCTGTACCCGGATTATCCCCAATTCTCCATTACTAAACTTTGGAGGTGGCTCTTTGCTTTCTCGCAGTCTCCGTCGCAAATCTTCTTGTGATTCTAGCTTTTCTATCTCTAGTTCTGGCAACTTTTGCTCTATTGTCCCAGGGGAAGGAGTCGGAAAATCCTTAGGCTGTACTTCTAACTGTGGCGGATCGTTGCGCTGCAAAATTTCTGGTGGTACAGATGGTGTAGAACCCGGTGGCGGAGGATTTGGTGGTGCAGGACCCGGTGGTGCTTGTTGTACTTGTCCTGACGGTAACTGTGTGTGTATCTGCCACTCTTCGGAGGGCTTGCAAACATTAATTTTACAGACGTCACGAAGTGTTGAATCACTAAAAAGGGGGAGGGGACGGGGAGCAGGGGAGAAGAGACTCTGGGAAAGTTCTGAAGTTCCACCAATAAATCGCGTAGCGCCGCGAGCGAACGCGTGGCGGTCTGGGGCTTGAGACCAGATTTCTCCTGCTCCCTGTCCCCTGTTTAAGAGCATAATTCGGTCATAAGGGATGCTTGAGACTGTTTTAGATTGCCCACCCCATGTGTCATGATTTGCAGCCAATGCCGCATTTCCCCTGCTGCCACAAAAGATCGCACCATTTGAAACCAACAAAATTGAAAACCAAAAATTTTTCCAGCCTTTGGGTTGCATATCCAATAGACTTCTTTTTTGAAGTAAGGAGGGGAAGAGTTCTAGGGTTGAAGCGTTAAAAGTTATCAGCGTTGCCTTTCAATATAATTCGGGGAATCACCATACCAATTGGTGTAAGAGTGCGCAAAAGTGCGCTTGCTTTGTCATACGTTCACTGTTCACTGTTTTAACCTTTACCCTTTACGCACTGAGGTCTAATAGCTTTTGGAAAATACTGACCCACAAGGAAAATTGTAAGTTCCAAGAAGGAATTATAAATTTTTCAACAAGTTTAGCCACGACAAATGAACTTTCTACCTATAATCCATCAATCATGTGATAAAATTTACATTGTTATTTAGTTTACGGTTATCATTGCCAATATCAATTTAAATAAATTATATATAGTATATTTGCGGAATTAAATTTTGAAGTTTCCTTAAAGATTAAGAAAAATTACGCAAAGAAATTGCTATAACAAGTAGGGCAGACTCAAACCTTTAATATCAGAACCCTTGTTCGATTGGTTTGGTATCAATTAAAACTTCCGAGGTTCCAAACTATGTCTCGCAAATTGTTACCAGTATTGGGAATCGTTTTGTGGGGAATGATGGCATTGCCTTTACCAAATCGGGCAAGCGCCACAATTCCTTTGGTTAAAGCTGTCATTCAGAACCTTCGCAACTTGGTACAGCTTATGCCCCAGAATCAACCTAAGCGTCAGGCACGCAAAGCTGATGCAATGATTCCTGGAGATGGCTTGTCTACTGGTAGAGCTTCTCTCGCAGAATTACGCTTCAATGACGGCTCTTTGGCAAGAGTTGGCGAACAAACGGGATTTGAGTTTTTACCCAAAACACGAAACTTTAGTTTGTCAAACGGGACTGTATTGCTGCTCATACCACCCAAACGTGGGAAAACGCTCATCAACACGCCTAATGCAGCAGCTGCAATTCGGGGTTCGGCTTTATTTGTGCAATACATAAAAGAAACAGATACCTCAGTTGTGGGTGCATTGACTGATAGCGGTATTGAAGTTTCCAACAAAGATGCCTCTCAAACTCAGGTATTGAAACCAGGGCAGATGATAGTTATAGTCAAAGGCAAACTTCAGGGTTTATACAACTTTGACTTAAGAACTTTTTATGAAACAAGCGATTTAGTTCGCGGGCTGGATCTGACTAAAGCTTATGGTGTCCCAAATTCAGATCCGGCGATCGCCAGTGTTCAAGCAGAAACATCAGCCGCAGCAGCAGCACAGTCGCCAATAACAGGACAGGAAGTAATTGAAAATCCTCCTTTTTTAAAGGTAACATCTACCACCTCACCGGCACCAATAAATAATAGTGCCACAGGAAATCTCAAAGTAGACTTGGTGGGAACAGGAGAAACCATTTCAACTTCTGCCAAGCAAACGAATACTAAAGATAATAATAGTACACAAGTAAGCGTTACTCAGGACAATTCAAATTCTGGTACGCATACAGGGACAGGCAGCACCCCACCGAGTAATGGCAGTGGAAGTGAAACTAGTACAAAGCCAACTCCTGCAAGTCCTTCTCCTCCACCTACTGATACCAAGCCAACTCCTGCAAGTCCTTCTCCTCCACCTACTGATACCAAGCCAACTCCTGCAAGTCCTTCTCCTCCACCTATTGATGTGAAGCCACCTATTGATGTGAAGCCACCTGTAGATGTGAAGCCACCTGTAGATGTGAAGCCACCTATTGATGTGAAGCCACCTATTGATGTGAAGCCACCTATTGATGTGAAGCCACCTATTGATGTGAAACCACCTGTAGATGTGAAGCCACCTGTAGATGTGAAGCCACCTATTGATGTGAAGCCACCTATTGATGTGAAACCACCTGTAGATGTGAAACCACCTGTAGATGTGAAACCACCTATTGATGTGAAGCCACCTATTGATGTGAAGCCACCTATTGATGTGAAGCCACCTATTGATGTGAAACCACCTGTAGATGTGAAACCACCTGTAGATGTGAAACCACCTATTGATGTGAAACCACCTATTGATGTGAAACCACCTGTAGATGTGAAACCACCTGTAGATGTGAAACCACCTATTGATGTGAAACCACCTATTGATGTGAAACCACCTATTGATGTGAAACCACCAACTACAACGACAACATTACCTGTAATTCAAACTCCACCACCGCCACCGCCAACCACGGAAACGCCGATAATTCCGTCACCACCATCACCGCCAACTACGGAAACGCCGGTAATTCAGTCACCACCACCACCAACTACTCCTAGTCCAGGCACGCAAACCCCATCTGTACCAACTACGTGATATCATGCCGGGTCAAAATAAGATTCCCGACTTCTTCAAGGATGCCACTGGCGAATCAGGGGTAACACCCCTTATGCTAACGAAAAATCAACCTTTTCAGCAGCGATCGCTATCCTATCGATATCCTCAAAACCCTATTAAATTCTTGGGTGAGGGGTCAGACCTACCATTCGCCAGCGGTATCCTTCAAGAAGTCGGGAATCTAGGCGTTGCTGAATCCGGGTATGAATTCCTAAATTTACCCTCACCCTAGCCCTCTGTGCCAAGGGAGAGGGGACAAGAATTCTAGCTCCCCTTTGTGCCAAGGGAGAGGGGCTGGGAAGTGTGAGGGTAATTCATACCTCAATTCAGCAACGCCGGAATCTAGGTACGCGCGATTTGAACACAACTCATACCAAGTTGCGTTCTATCGTGGTAGCTCAAGTCCATAAGATTGCAGCAAACGTCGCAATGACTGGGTACTACCTTTAAATGCAACTTCGTATCAGATAGGATCGCTATATATAGATGTAGAAGACTGTGAATAGTTACGTTTCCTCAGGTATTCCCGCCCAAGGTGTAGTGGGGGTGCTGGAATCTTCTAACACAGTATTGATTGATGAATCGTTTATTGGCAATTGTCTATCTGTAGGGTCACAATCTTGTTGTATCCCTACCAACTCATTAAGTGCCTTAAGAGCAACTGCAGCAGATTGATAACGCTTTTGAAAGTCATCCAATACCATTTGACTAATAATCAGAACCAAACTTGAACTAACTTCTACTTTGTCAGTCCATTTTAATTCTCCATGAGAATCTCTTTCTATATCATGAGGCGCTATACCAGTTAAAGCTTTAATACCTATCATCCCGACTGCATAGATGTCACTATTGTATTGCGGACGACCAAAACATTGCTCGGTTGGTGCATAACCTTTGGTACCAATTGCAATGGTGAAAGCAGTACTTTCTTCAGGATCAACCAGTTGTGTGGCAGCTTCTTTAACGGCTCCAAAGTCAATTAATACTAACTTTCTGTCTGAGTTTCGCCGAATGATATTGCTGGGTTTAATATCCCGATGAATTACCCCATTTTTATGAACAAATATCAATGTTTGCAATAAATCGCGCAAAATTTCTATAACTATGTTTTCTGGAATTTTTTTGCCTGTTGGTAATTCTTGACTCAGAGGATGACCAATTATTTGTTCTTGAACTAAATAGAATTCTTCTTCTTCTTCAAAATAAGCTAAAAGCTGGGGTATTTGGTTGTATGTTCCCAAGTTTTCAAGGGTTTGGGCTTCGGAATTAAATAAACGTCTGGCAACTTGCATCTGCCCAGATTTATTGTTAGCTGGTTTTAGCTGTTTGACAACGCATCTAGGGTTGCCGGGACGTTTGGTATCTTTGGCTATATAAGTTTCGCTAAATCCACCGGAACCGAGAACTTTCACAATTTCGTAGCGTCCATCCAGGATTTTACCGCTTATTTCGATTTGTCGCTGTTCGAGTAAGTCTTTGAGGTCATCTTGTTGGCTGATAATCTCTTGTGCCAGACGATTAGATGAATTTCTCTTGAGGATATCGACTAATTCAATTTTTTTAATTTTTTCTCTGACAATTTCACATACAAGATAGCTAAAGCCAATCATCACAATGGCAACTACTGGAATCGCTGTCGGTAATATTAATTGAGCGTAAGCAAATAATCCATAGCTACCGAAAAACCAAGCGATCGCAACACCCAAGCTGGATAAAAATCTATAGATGCCGTGCTTGCTTCTAATCACGATGACCGCAGATACACTGACTAACGAGAGTACAAATAAAGCACGCAAGGGTATGCTAGGAATTCCTTCGGCGATCGCTTTTCCTGACATTAAAGTTGCGATCGCATTGGCGTGAATTTCCACCCCTGCCATTGACTCGGAATATACAGGTACTGGAAAATAATCTTTCGCTAATTTATCTGTTGCCCCGACGATCACAATTTTATCTTTGAAAACTTTTCCCTGCTCTAGGTAGCTGTTCCAGTTGTCTGGATCGAGTACGTGCGAAAAAGCAAATGATTCAAATTTACCCGCAGTAAAAAAATTAATGCGATCGCCTCTCAAACGCGGATAATTTACATTTGCGGCAGAAAGAACCGCTTCATCAAAGGATTTCAGGTGTTTATTAAATTCTTTATTTACTGATTTGGTAAAATCACCACCCAATTTATGAATTTTTCCATCAGGTTCTTGGGGGAAATTTGCCAAGCCAATCGAGGCTGGCTTTGTCCGAAACATGATATAAGGCTCCAGCAGCTTCCTGGTGCGGATTTGTCCTTCACGTATTTCAGACTCGTCATATATCGCAGCTAAAGTAACTTTACCTGCGTAGCGCTGCAATACCGCCTGAAACTTTCGATCGTCAGCAACTCCATAACTACTTGGGGCATCAAAGACAATGTCCAACGCTACAGAGCGTGCCCCTGCTTGCATCAACTTCTCGATTACCTCAGCATAAGCTTGACGTTTGAAGGGAAACTTTTGTAGTGGTTCAAAAAAAGCGTTCTTAACAGGATCGTTTTTATAGGACTCCTGGGGACTTGACATCGACTCCTGGTCAATCCCTAAGATCGCAATTTTATCTGGAGGTATCACCTCTCCCCGCAGTTGAAAAAAAGCGGAATGTGTGTGATTCTCTAGCAACTCAGTCCACTCTAAACTATTAAACGTCAGTATCGCTGCACCTATCGCCGTCATCCCAGCGAGCAGATGACCCAACCTCGGCATCAGCTTTGAAGAGCGTGCCAATACAGTCGCAGTCATCTTTGTCAGTCTATTTGACTGCCGATTAGTAGCAGATACATATTTTTTGGTTAAGGTAGATGTATGTTCTTCTGCCATAGCTATATTGGTGATTATTTTGCGTATGCGTTTTTATTTATCTGCGCCCTGTGAATGTCAAATAACTGAAATATTACTTAAATGAAAATCTTATACATTTGTAACCTTACCTTATATACAAGAACACAGTTGCCTTGCCCTGTGAACCAACATCATAAGGCCCAGCCTACAGTTACGAGCGGCTCTCCATGCACTTGTTGAGGCACACAGAAGAGACATTCACTACCGGATATGTCCCCTGACTTAACTTTTAGTGGTTATTGTTCCTAGATTAGAAAATTTGCAGCCATCGCTTCTACCTTGAAGTGCCGGGTGTACCCCTCACCTCTAAAAAGCCACATATGGGTTATTTTTGTTGGGACATCGGGGACTTAGAGCAATCGTTTGCTATGACAGGCTAAATTATGCATTTGTTTGATAACAAAAGTTATAGAAAGGCTTCAGTCTACATCCCCGGATTTGTGTATCTCAGACCTCTTTAGGAGTAAACTTAATTGATATACAGCTAATGATGCTGTTGATTAGTCAATTTTATTGGTAAATTTTGAGAAGTGGGACGCAAGTTACCACTATGACGCTGAAAAAGGTTTAGCACCTACAGGTACAGCTAAACATGTTTAAGTCGATGTTTTGCTTTTATGACGCCAGATAAAACCTATACATCACAATATAATTTATAGATATTAGCATATTTGTCATTTTATAATTGCTATAATCTATTGTTCCATCTAAATTCATTTTTATTATTAGGTGTAACTTTTTATGGGTACAACAATGAATCGTCTGTCTATTTTTGTAGACGGAAACAATATGTTCTATGCTCAACAAAAGAATGGCTGGTTTTTTGACCCGCGACGAGTCTTAGAATACTTTAAACACGAGCAGTCGGAGACAACTTTAATCAATGCATTCTGGTACACTGGATTAAAAGACCCCCAAGACCAACGAGGTTTTAGAGATGCTCTAATTAGCTTGGGATATACAGTCCGAACTAAAATTCTCAAAGAATATTATGATGATTCCTCAGGTCGCTACTCTCAAAAAGCGAATTTAGATATTGAAATTGTTGTAGATATGTTTAATACTGTAGACCAGTACGATCGAGTAGTTTTATTTAGCGGGGATGGCGATTTTGAACGAGCAATCGAACTATTGCGCTCCAAAAATACTCATATTACAGTAGTATCGACCGAGGGAATGATTGCCAGAGAATTGCGTAATGCTACGGATAGATATATAGATTTGAATGATATCCGTTACTGCATAGAAAAAGCAGAAGGTTAATAGTTGTAATAATTATTTACAAAAGTAGTAACAAAAAAATATCTAGAGTTGAAGGTATTTTAAGGAACAGCTAAAAACTAGATTCATAGCAGAAAATGGACAACAAAGCAGAAAAAATAATTATTTTTGACACAACACTCCGGGATGGAGAACAGTCTCCAGGAGCGAAGTTAAATGTAGAGGAAAAATTAGCAATAGCCAAACAGTTGGCACGTCTGGGAGTCGATGTAATTGAAGCGGGTTTTGCCTTTACCAGCCCAGGGGATTTTGCCGCAGTCAGCAAGATTGCTCAAACAGTAGGAACAGAAGATGGCCCGATTATTTGCAGTTTAGCAAGGGCAATTAAAGCAGATATCGAAGCTGCGGCAGAGGCATTAAAACCAGCAGTTAAGGGCAGAATTCACACATTTATTTCCACGAGTGATATCCATTTAGAGTATCAGCTGCGGAAATCCCGCTCGGAAGTCTTAGCGATCGCCGAAGAAATGGTGGCATACGCTAAATCTTTTATGGCAGATGTCGAATTTTCTCCGATGGATGCCGCTCGTTCCGATCCAGAATTTCTGTACCAAGTCCTTGAGAAAACCATTGCAGCGGGTGCCACAACAGTTAATATTCCCGATACCGTTGGTTATACAACTCCCAGCGAATTTGGGGCGATAATTAAAGGCATTAAAGATAATGTGCCTAATATCGACCAAGCAATAATTTCCGTTCACGGGCACAATGACCTCGGTTTAGCAGTTGCAAACTTTCTTGAAGCTGTGAAAAATGGTGCAAGGCAGTTAGAATGCACCATCAATGGTATAGGTGAACGAGCGGGGAATGCAGCCTTAGAAGAATTGGTAATGGCGTTACATGTGCGGCGACAATATTTTAATCCTTTTTTAGGACATGCGGTTGATTCTGAAGAACCGTTAACTAATATTGACACCAAACAAATTTATAAAACATCCCGTCTAGTTTCCAATTGCACAGGGATGCTAGTGCAACCAAATAAAGCGATTGTCGGGGCAAATGCATTTTCCCACGAGTCTGGTATCCATCAAGATGGGGTCTTAAAAAACAAGCTCACCTATGAAATTATGGATGCCCAATTGATTGGATTAACAGACAATCAAATCGTTTTGGGCAAACTTTCGGGAAGAAATGCCTTTCGCAGTCGATTGAAAGAATTGGGCTTTGAACTGTCGGATACTGAATTAAATAAAGCATTCGTCAAATTCAAAGACATAGCGGATAAGAAGAAAGAAATTACAGATTGGGATTTGGAAGCGATCGTTAACGATGAGATTCTCCAATCTCCGGAATTATTCCGTGTAGAATTAGTGCAAGTTTCAGCAGGGAGCAATGCCAAACCCACTGCAACTGTGACCTTGCGCACCCCATCCGGTGAAGAATTAACCGATGCAGCGATTGGTACTGGACCAGTGGATGCAGTTTACAGAGCCATCAACCGGGTGGTAAACGTGCCCAACCAGTTGATTGAGTTTTCCGTGCAATCGGTAACTGCGGGTATCGATGCGATTGGGGAAGTCACCATTAGGTTGCGGTATGAAGATAGAGTGTTTTCCGGTCATGCTGCGAACACAGACATCATCGTTGCATCAGCCCAGGCTTATGTGAATGCACTGAATAGGTTGTATGCAGCGTTGCAGGTGAAAGCCAAGCAAGAAGAAGTCATAGCCTAGAAGCCTAACCCTTTATCCCCGTTTAGCCGTAAACCTACGGTGCATATACAAGTTGAAAAAAGAAAGGTACAAGGGGGACAAGGGGACTCTAGACGCAATCTTTATCCCTTGTTTCCCCTCTACCTTCTCTTTCCCACCAACCTAGATTTTAATCTTCTACACCACCACCGTAGCTCCGTAAACTGTCAGGGGACTATTGCAAGTGAGCGATCGCCCACTCCAAACTTTTCCTAGCTCAATTAACCATTATTGTAACTACTAATCCCCGGCTTTCGATCGCCTTTAAAACTAGGCAGCAACTTTTTCTTCAAGAGGTATAAAAGATTTCTTGCTAGCTCCGCAAATCGGACAATGCCAATCCTCTGGAATTTCTTCAAAAACTGTGCCAGCAAGAATTCCCGAATCTGGGTCGCCAGCAAGGGGGTCATAAATCATGCTGCATACTTTACAAATCCATTTGCGTGTTTTCGGATCGTTTCCAGCAGCTTTGTTAGCAGTATGTCCGCCATTTAATACATCTAAAGCTTCAGAGTAGCGGTCTGCGTGATAATTTTCTACAGATTTTAACAAACCGAAACGGTGTGCAGCTTCCCGAAAAGTATCAGCATGGACAGCAGATTCTTTCGCTTGAGTAATAAATTCTTCCGCAGCGGGATTATCTCTATCTTTCTGGGCTGCAGCGGTGAACTCAGGATACATTGTCGTGTATTCATAAGTTTCGCCTTCAATTGCCAGAGACAAGCAACGAGACATAATTTCGTGTTTTTGTTCTGTAGTTAATGCGGCTGGATCTTGAACAACTAGTTCTGGATGTAACAACACAAAATGTGCAAAAGCGTGTTGAGTTTCTTGTTCTGCAGTTTCTCGGAAAAGTTTCGCGATGTCTGCAAATCCCAGTTTCCGTGCTACTTCCGCAAAAAACAGATATTTACGATTCGCCATCGATTCGCCGCCAAATGCTGATTCTAAGTTCTGTAGAGTTGTAAAATTTGATAGATCCATATTTTCTTGAGGGTTGCGAAGTGTTCTCAATTAGAGCAATCAAGACGCGAATATCAGGTAAATTAATATCGGCTTTCCAGTCTTGATATGGTTCAAACGCATTATAAATGTTTATTTTTGCGATTGGGGGATTAATTTAGTGAAAAATAAGATTCCCGACTTGTTTTAGAAGTCGGGAATCTGGGTATGCGAAAACCTTTAGAATCACCTATTTGCTAGTCTTTTTACTCAGTAGGTTCTGTAAAAACAACCTCATAAAGATGAAACTGATTTTCAGCCAAACCTTGCCAATACTCGCTTAAGGATTTGTATTTTGGATCTTTCAAGAGTTCATCAAAATGTTCAAAACTGCTCCACTGCCCGTAATTGACGTTATGAACACCATCCAAGGAACGATGAAAGTTTCCAGATAAAAGTCCAGGGTTTTGCAAGCCAACGGGTAAATATTCTCTTTCTAATTCCACCAAACGCATCTGATTTTCTGGCTTGACGCGGAATTCGGCAAGATGAATTTTACCACCTTTTACTATTTTTAGGTCGGCATTTTCCGGCAGAGAAACCACAACTTCATAAATATGCGATTCGTGTAGCTGAAACTCAGAAAGCTTTACACCAAGTTGACGCATTGTTGGATTATTTAAAAATGCTTGATAGTCTTCCTGAGTTTGCCATTGGGCATAATTCATCACCCTTACACCGTCTATACTTTTGTGAATACTGGATGATACAAAACCAGGTTGGTTTTTGACACCTTTTTCCAAAAATTCCACAATCGTATCTACAAGTTCCTGCTGACGTTCTGGCTCGACAGCAAAGATGATTATTACTGTTATGACATCGTTGTTTTTTGCTATTTTAGGCATTTTCTAACCTTGCTATATAAGACAAGAACCCCACCCCCAACGGTGACTTTGGTGCAACTGTCAGGAGACGTTAGTATTACAAAGTAAAAAGTAAATCCAGATAAATGAATCGCGTAACCCTTTTTATTTCTTATTTCTTATTTCTTTTAACTTTTGCCTTATAAATTTACCTGTGGGTAGTTGACGGAATCTTCTCCTCATGAATAGGCTGCAATTGGTCGGTTTTTGGACGGGGTTTGGTAAAGCGATCGCGGATTCTGCCGATTACTATATACAAGATGGGGACGATAAATAAACTCAACAATGTAGACACCAACGTCCCACCGACAACCGCTGTACCGAGGGATTTTCGAGCTTCGGCACCTGCACCTTCTGGATTCACTAATGGCTCAACACCCAAAATAAACGCAAACGATGTCATCAAAATCGGTCGTAAACGTTCTTCTGATGCTTGGACTGCGGCTTTGACGAGGGGAACTCCCCGTTCTCGAAGTTGATTGGCAAATTCGACAATTAGAATGGCATTTTTACTCGCTAAACCAATCAACATTACTAACCCAATTTGACAATACACATCGTTGGGTAAACCGCGCAATGATTGTGCAGATAGTGCCCCTAAAATCGCCAAGGGTACTGAGAGCATAATAATCAAGGGGTCTACATAATTCTCATACTGAGCCGCTAATACTAGAAATACGAAGACCAAACCCAAACCAAAAATCAGCGGTGCTTGTCCCCCAGATTCTTTCTCTTCAGCAGTTGTCCCGGACCATTCATAACCCATACTTGTGGGTAAAACCTGTTTCGCTAAATTCTCCATCGCAATAGTTGCTTGTCCGGAACTGAACCCAGGTGCCGCACCACCATTAATTTCTATCGACCTAAACAAGTTGTAATGGTTGATTGTTTGCGCTCCGATGGTGGGGGTAACTTTGACTAAGTTACTCAAAGGAATCATCTGATTATTAGTAGAACGCACGTATAATTTGCCGATATCCTCTGGATTGGAGCGGAACTGGGCATCTGCTTGCACATACACCCGGTATGTGCGTTGCGCTAAGTTAAAATCATTGACGTATCGCGAACCCAAGTAACTCTGTAAAGTATTAAAAACTTGGTCGATGTCAACTTGCAGGGCTTTTGCTTTGTTGCGGTCTACTTCAATTAAAAACTGGGGTGTATTTGCTGCAAAGGTACTAAATACAGCTTGCAGTCCTGGGGTTTGATTGCCTCGTTGCAGTAACTGACCCATAACTTCCAACATCGTATTTAAGCCGCTGTTCCCTGCCCGATCTTGCAGTTGAAATTGGAACCCACCAAAACTGCCCAAACCCTGAATTGGTGGTGGGTTCACAGCAAACACCTTCGCTTCGGTGATTCCTGATAGCACCCCGCCCAATTTCCCAATGATTGCCTGGGCTGATTGACTTTCTTCTGCACGTTCTCCCCAAGGTTTGAGTGTCGTGAAAATTACGCCAGTATTCGCTGTACTACCACTAAAACTAAAGCCACCAACAGCGAAAGTACCCGTAACTTCCGGTAGTTTCAAGATTTCTTGTTCTACTTGAGTCATCACCTTGCTGGTGTAGTTCAGCGAAACCCCTTCTGGTCCCTGAACAATGGTGATGAAATAGCCCTGGTCTTCTTCTGGAAGAAATGCCGAAGGAACTTTCGTGTAAAGCCAGCCGGTCACTACCAAAGAAGCGACAAACAGCGCTACTACAACTAATGTGATGCGGGACAGAAAAATAAGCGATCGCTCGTATGCTCGACGCATCCACTCAATAAAGGCGTTAATCCGTCCAAATATCCAACCCAATATCCCTCGCGTTGCGGGGCGTTTTCTCAGTAATAATGCAGAGAGGGCAGGTGTCAAAGTCACCGCTAAAAAAGTGGAAAGGGTAACAGAAAAGGCAATGGTGAGCGCAAATTGTTTGTATATTTGCCCTGTGGAACCAGGGAAGAATGCCACAGGAACGAATACTGCCATTAAGACCAGTGATGTGGCAATTACTGCTCCAAATAGCTCTCGCATCGAATGAAAAGCCGCTTCACGGGGTGGCATCCCTTCATCCTGAATTAAGCGGGAGATATCTTCCACAACCACGATCGCATCATCTACTACTAGCCCTGTCGCTAGAGTTAGACCAAATAGAGTCAAGGTGTTAATCGAAAAACCGAAAGCTTTGATAAACGCAAAAGTCCCCACCAACGCTAGAGGAATCGTAATTACAGGAATTAAGGTAGTCCGCCAATCCTGTAAGAAGATAAAAATTACTAGAACTACAAGGGCGATCGCTTCAAATAAGGTCTTAATCACCTCTGCCAAAGACGCTTCCACAAATGCCGTGGTGTCAAACGCTACTTGATATTTCATCCCCGGTGGGAAGCTTTTCGCCAGTCGTGCCATTTCTGCTTTCACACTGGAGGCAACATCTAAAGCGTTACTTCCCGGAATCGGAAATATCCCAATCCCCACACCTTCTTTCCCTCTAAACCTGAGAAACGAGTTGTAATTTTCGGCTCCCAGTTCTGCCCGACCAACATCTTTGAGCTTAATCAGCGAGCCATCAACACCGGACTTGATTGTAATATCACCAAACTCCGATGCCTCCGTAAGTCTACTTACCGCCCTTAAATCAATCTGATACATTTGACCGGTCGCTGATGGCTGCTGTCCAATTTGCCCAGCCCCCACCTGGATATTTTGCTCGTTAATAGCATTAATTACATCTTCAGCGGTGAGGTTGCGACTGGCTAACTTATTCGGGTCAAGCCACAACCGCATAGCATAGCGACGTTCGCCAAAAATCCGCGCTTCACTCACACCCTTGATGCGTTTCAGTGCATCCACCATGTAGAGGTCAGCATAATTGCTCAAAAATACATTGTTATACTCTTTATTATCCGTATACAGCCCCATAGCCAAGAGAATATTGTTGGACTGTTTGTGCTCACAGTCACACCAGTTCTGCGCACCGCATCAGGTAACAAAGGTTCCGCAAGAGAAACGCGATTTTGCACGTCTACCGCTGCAATATCTTTGTTTTTCGATGCATCAAATGTAGCTGTAATCGTACTCGTACCGCTATTACTGCTGCTGGAGGTCATGTATTTCATGCCCTCCACCCCGTTTATCTGCCGTTCCAAGACAGTCGTCACAGTATTTTCGACAACTTCAGCACTCGCACCAACATAGTTAGCACTAACAGTGATTTGCGTCGGAGCGATTTCTGGATATTGCGCTGTTGGTAGGGTGGGGATACTAATTGCCCCTACCAGTAGAATAATTATCGCGCAAACACTGGTAAAAACAGGTCGCTTAATAAAGAAGTCAAACATAAGGGAAAAGAGTTAGGAGTTAGGAGTTAGGAGTTATGAGTTAGGAGTTATAAGTTAGGAGTTATAAGTTAGGAGTAGAGGAGCGATTGATTTATTCTCAAAAAAGTTCTGAGTAGCGGTAATTCATGTGGCTTGCCTCTCTGCCGATATTACCGCTACGACAGATAGTCCTAAAGTTAGGAATTTTTAACTCATAACTCCTAACTCCTAACTCCTAATTCCTAACTCTTACCCCCCCGTTGCTACAATTGGAATGCCATCTGTGAGATTGAGTATTCCTGAGGTGATGATTCGCTCTCCTGGCGCTAATCCTTCTATCACCTGGTAATTATTGCCTTTAATATTGCCTAATTTGACTGGCTTTTGCCTTGCGATTAGTTTGCCTGCATTTTGTTGGGTGTCTCCAGTTTGGGCGACAAAGACAAAGGTTTCCCCAGCTAAACGAGATACTGCTGTGGCTGGAATTAAAACTCCAGGACGCTGATTCCAAATCACTTTTGCTCGGGCAAATTGGTCTGCCCGCAGTTCTCCTTTAACGTTGTTATATAGTGCTTTAACAAGTATTGATTGCGTATTATTGTTGACACTAGGAGATATAAAAAATACCCGACTCATTCCCAAAGTCTGCCCTTGAGCGTTCAGAATTTGAACAGGTAAACCCTTACGCAGTTGAGATCCCTTTTCCAGTGGTACAGAGATGTTGACTTCTAAAGGTTGGTTTTGAGTGATGGTAGCTAATTTCGTGGAAGTATTCGCAAAGTCACCGACTTTGATGGGGACTTCGCCAACTGTGCCGCCAAAGGGAGCGGTAATTCTGTAGTATTGGAGTTGAACTTGTTGGGCGTCGGTATTGGCTTGAGCTTGTTGGATAGCTTTTTGGGCTTGAGTAACACTGGCTTGCTGTGCCTTTATTTGAGAATCAATCGCACCTAGATTCGCTTGAGCAGATGCCAGCTTATTTGCATACTGCTCCTTAACCTGTCGAGACACAGCCCCAACATCAGCCAAACTAGCATAGCGTTGATATTCCTGCTGATTTAATTTCACATCAGCAACTCTCGATAGGCGATCGGCTTGCAAAGATGCGAGTGTAGCGCGGGCATTTTCGAGTTGTGACTGAGCTGCTAAAACCCCAGCATTGACACCACTCAGGGCTGCTTGTTGTTCTCTGGGGTCTACTTGGATAATCGGAGCGCCTTGTGCAACAACATCACCCGATCGCACGAATATTTGAGTGACTTGGCCTTGAATTCGCGGTTGCAATGTTACCGAACGCCGCGACTCTAAGCTTGCAACATAATCGGAACTATCCTCAATTATACCTATTTCGGTTGTAGATATCTTAACTGGTACCGCTGGCGGTGGAGCCTGTGCCGCTGCTTGTGGTTTAGAACCCATTGGAGCAAGCGATCGCCAAGCTAAAATGCCTCCACCCAATAACGGTAGAGCTAGCAACAACCAAAGCCACCGCCGTTGTTTGCGTCGTGGCTGGTCGATATATTCCGGTGAAATATTTTCTTCAAACTCAGTTTGAGGTTCGGGGGATTTCATAGCGTGCAGAGAACCCAAAAAATTGACTATAACTAAATCAGGATTTATCCTGTGGCTCTAAAAAATCACTTACTTGGCAAGAGATTTTGTGATAATTTTATAGATTTATTCATCTAAATATACAGTTTTCATCTAATCCTTTTTATCTATCAAAAGGTCGATGATAAGAAAAACTTACTTTTTCCCCCCTGCCCCCAATACTGCGGGAGAATAGAATTTAAACTAGAACAAAATTGGGGGATTAAGTTCTGTTGTCTTTACCCACCATAGCGAATGAGATGGAGTACTAGTAGACTGCCACGATGAGGGGGAAGGATTTAAAAGGATTTAACCGCCAAGTACGCCAAGTACGCCAAGGAAGAAGAGAAGAGAAATTGGAATGGTGATTTACTCATTAAAGTTGCTGTGACAGAGTACTAGTGTTCCGCCACATTAATTTTAACCTGTGGTGAGGGTCAGATCCCCGATAACTCTTGCGAAGTCGGGGATTTTGCATTTTTTGCTTCAAGTTTCGTAATCAAACTTCAAAAAGTGAAAAGTATCATTACATAAATCTTTGCAGATGTATAAAGAGAATCTACAATATGCGTTAACCGAATGCAAAATGAGATTCTGTATTAAACAATACAAATTTTGACCTTTAATTTTTTACGCTTAACTCAGGAGATAACCCAAGCGTAGAAAAAATCCTGGTATGGCGAAAAAGAATTTAGTTGCGATCGGCAATGGCATGGTCGGTCACAAGTTTTTGGAACGCATAATCGCTTCGGGTGCGATTGCGGACTGGAACTTGATTACTTTTTGCGAAGAACCCCGTGTTGCCTACGATCGCGTTAATCTCAGCAGTTTTTTTTCGGGTTCGACCGCAGGTGACCTAAGTTTGGTAAAACCTGGTTTTTATCAAGACAATGATGTAAAAATTTACATTGGTGATAAAGCAATAGCAATTGACCGCGATCGCAAAGAAATTACTTCTGCCAACGGTGTTACTCTAAGTTACGACAAAGTTGTAATTGCAACGGGTTCCTATCCATTTGTGCCGACTATTAAAGGACAAGATACGGCAGGGACGTTTGTTTATCGCACCATTGAGGATTTAGAAGCGATCGCTAATTACGCCAAAAATTCCCGAGTCGGAGTAGTGGTTGGAGGTGGATTGTTGGGTTTGGAATGTGCCAATGCTCTGAAAAATTTGGGACTTGAAACCCATGTGGTCGAGTTTATGCCACGTCTGATGCCCGTTCAGGTTGATGAAGCAGGTGGACTTATACTGCGAAAACAAATCGAAGCCTTGGGAGTAACCATTCACACCAGCAAATCCACAACAGAAATTGTCAGCGAACAAGGTAAAGTTAGCAAAATGCTGTTTGGAGACGGTTCAGAGTTGCAAACTGACATGATTGTGTTCTCAGCGGGTATTCGTCCCCGTGATGAACTGGCAAAAAACTGCGGATTGACAGTTGGCGAACGAGGAGGTATTGTTATCGATGATTTTTGCCAAACCTCCGACAGTGATATTTATGCCATTGGAGAATGCGCCCTTTACCAAAATCGGATTTACGGTTTGGTAGCTCCCGGTTACAAAATGGCAGAAGTTGCCGCAGACCATTTGTGCCATTTAGATCGTCCCAGCAGTCACCCAGAAATAGCTCGCTTCAGTGGTGCTGATATGTCTAGCAAATTAAAACTACTTGGTGTTGATGTGGCAAGCTTCGGTGATGCCTTCGCCAAAACACCCGGTTCCCAAGAAATTGCCATGCAAAATTCAGTGGAAGGCACCTACAAAAAGCTGGTCATCAACTCTGAAGGTACTTATCTTCTCGGTGGCATTTTAGTTGGTGATGCCTCTGCCTACGGAATGCTGCTGTCTATGGTGCAAAATCAAATTCCCACCCCCCCCCATCCGGAAGATTTAATCCTGCCACAACGCACGAGTAGCAAGGCTGCATTTGGTGTAGAAAGTCTTCCCGATACGGCACAAATTTGCTCTTGCAATAACGTCAGTAAAGGCACAATTTGCAACACCATCCAGGAACAAAAATTAACTGATATTGCCTTAGTGAAGCAATGCACTCAAGCGGGAACAGGATGCGGTGGATGCGTCCCTTTGGTCACAGATTTATTGAAGCTGGAGTTAAAGAAAGCCGGAATCGAAGTTAATAACCATCTGTGCGAACATTTTGCATATTCCCGACAAGAATTGTATCACCTAATCCGCAGCCAAAAAATCACTACATTTGATGAGTTGTTACAAAACTATGGTAAAGGTCGCGGATGCGAAATTTGTAAACCAGCCGTTGGCTCGATACTTGCTTCTGCTTGGAATGATTACATTCTCAATCCACCTCATGTAGGATTGCAAGACACCAACGATGTCTTCCTTGCCAATATCCAAAAAGATGGTTCTTATTCAGTAATTCCTCGGATTCCCGGCGGTGAAATTACACCCCAAAAATTAATTGTTATAGGCGAAATTGCTGCAGAATTTGAACTTTACACCAAAATTACTGGCGCACAACGCATCGACTTGCTTGGGGCACGCTTAGACCAATTACCACACATTTGGCGACGTTTGGTAGACGCTGGTTTTGAATCAGGTCATGCTTACGGTAAAGCCCTGCGAACCGTCAAATCCTGCGTTGGCAGTACATGGTGTCGATTTGGCGTTCAAGATTCTGTAGCACTGGCGATCGCATTAGAACTGCGGTATCGTGGATTACGTGCCCCCCATAAATTGAAAAGCGCCGTTTCTGGCTGTACCCGTGAGTGTGCAGAGGCACAAGGAAAAGACTTTGGGGTAATTGCCACCGAAAACGGCTGGAATCTCTACCTTTGCGGCAATGGTGGGATTAGACCGCAACATGCCCAACTTTTTGCTGCCGATTTGGATGAGGAAACCCTGATTAAATATATTGACCGTTTCCTAATGTTCTATATTCGCACTGCTAATCGTTTGGAACGGACAGCGACTTGGTTCAACAAATTAGAAGGGGGTATGGAATATCTCAAACAAGTGATTATTGATGACTCTTTAGGAATTTGTAGCGAACTAGAAAAAGAAATGGCTCATAATGTGGCGACTTATGCATGTGAATGGAAAGCCACAATTGAAGACCCCGCCAAGATGTCACGGTTCCGTCACTTCATCAACTCTGACGAAACCGACCCCAATTTAGTCTACATCGAAGAACGCGAACAGAAACGTCCTGCAACTTTAGTGAGTAAAGAGTAAAGAGTTAGGAGTTAGGAGTTAGGAGTTAGGAGTTAGGAGTTAGGAGTTAGGAGTTAGGAGTTAGGAGTTAGGAGTTAAAAATTCATTAGGACTTGCGCAAAAACTCTCCCAAACTCCAACGGTTCTCTGTCTTCTGTGCGTAATACCGATTCTGTATGAACCGCTCACCCTATAAGGGTCTTGCTCTACAAACAGAGCTACACCTGCGTGGGCTTAAGTCCTATTCGTAACTCATCACTCCTAACTCATAACTCCTAACTCCTAACTCCCCCCCTTCCCATTCAATTCCTAAATTTATGCTTCAAGCTGCATCAAATCAACAAACAACAACACAGTGGATGACCGTTTGTTCCCTCGAACAAATTCTACCTAATACAGGTGTCTGTGCATTAGTTAAAGGTGAACAAGTTGCGATATTTCGCATTGGAAACAGCACCGAAATTTATGCCATTAGCAACTACGACCCCTTTAGTAAGACTTATGTTTTATCCAGAGGAATTGTAGGCGATCGCAATGGGATTGCCAAAGTTGCATCTCCGATTTACAAGCAAAATTTCAATCTAAAAACTGGACAATGTTTAGATAATGAAGCTGTTTGTGTTCCCACTTGGACAGCCAGAGTAGTTGAAGGAAAAGTGCAAATCAACGTAAACCATTGAATGAAGGAAGAAGGAAGAAGGAAGAAGGAGGTTTATATATGGGGATTGAGACCCAACTCAAAACGACCGACCTTCCTTAGGTCGGGTATTAAAAAGAACAGCTAGGACAAAATTGCTCCTATATATTAGACAAGGAAGCAAAAGTCTTTTTCATCTGCTATTTTTTGGTTCGGGTGGGCTGGAGGACACCTCATAAGATTCACAAAACTCTTATGGGGTGGGCTTCCATCTCACCTATCTTATATTTGATAATGCCTGCCTATTTAAGCTGTCTGCCATACAATAGCAAACTGTCTACCATACAATAGCAAACTGTCTACCATACACAAGCAAACTGTCTACCATACACAAGCAAACTGTCTACCATACAATAGCAAACTGTCTGCCATACACAAGCAAACTGTCTGCCATACACAAGCAAACTGTCTGTCTAATCTATCATTTGAAATAAACCAATCAGATTTTCATCTGGATCTCGCAGATAAGCTGTTTTGATGCCGTAGTAAGGATTGTTCATCGGGGGAGCAGTAAATTTGACACCTTGATGCGTTAGTTTTTGGTATTCTTCTTGCACATCATGCACTGTAAGAATTAATGCTACTTTATCTTGACATTCGGCATGGTCAGGCTTTTCTGTATTACCAATAAGTTGTGCCATCTCCTGTCGTCGAAATAAACTCAGCTTCATATCTCCAACTAGAAATTCAGCATATCCATCTTCTATATTTTCGACTTTGACATTAAATTCCATGACATCTTTGTAGAAAAGAAAGCAAGCTTTTATATCCGAGACGAGTAACCTTGTATATGCAGAACTAACTTTCATAAAACCTCATAAATCATGGTGAAAAATTGATATTTCAGATTGTGCGCTTCGTGAATATCTTGGAGCAAGCCTTCAACTAAAGTTGAGGCTGAAAGCTTAAACCCATTAAAATGGGTTAAAAGAATTATCAAGCAATCTATTTGAGCTATTAGCTAGGTGCAAGAGTGAGAATAGCTATTCCTTGGATGGAAGAAAATCACGGACAATCTTTCCTCATAATTATACAGTCGCACGTTGTACCAAACAACGATGTAAAACCACTATCAACCCGGCCAAAGGAATCATCAAAAAGGGAATTATTCCCAAGCTAAAACGAGCCGCAAACCAACCCAATATTGCGGGTATTCCGGCTGCACCCAAACTGGCAACGCTCGTCATAAAACCAATCGCTGCCGGGACTATAGCAGGGGGAACTCTTTGGGGCATTAACCAAATCGTCATCGGAAAAATGGGAGCTAAAGCAAAGCCAAGTATCGGCAAACTCAGCAATTGATTTGGTAACAACCACCAAGTAACTAAACCAACTACTAGCAACATCAAAGCACTGTCAAGGGTGCGAGTTGCACCGAGATATTTGACAACACGCCCTGTTGCTAATCGTCCCACAGTTAGTCCCATCCAGTAGGCGCTGACGCTGTAACCTGCAAGCGTTGCTGGTGTGGCTCTGCTGACGGTCTGAACGCTGTAAGCCCAGTTACCAATAGAAACTTCCATACCTACGTATACAAGCAATAATAGCGCCGCTAGCAATACCGTCGGTGTCTTCAAAGCTACACCCAAATTAGCTTTTGCACTCGTGCCTGACACTTGCGATCGCTTAGTTAACGGCTTGTAATTATACGCAACGGCCCATAACATCCCGATTACTGTCAAACCTACAACTACGGCAAATACAAGGTAAATCTGCCGCCAATTTAGATGCATTGCTAGCAGGGTGGTGGCAACAGTCGGCCCCAAAAATGCGCCAATGCCATAAAAAGCGTGGAGAATACCCATCAAGTCGGCATTGCTTTGCTGATGGGCTATGTAGCTGTTGATGCCAGCATCAATGAGTCCAACCCCCAAACCGATCAATGTGCCAGCCGCAACCATCAGCAACCAGTAGGGAGAAAGGGCATAAATAAGAAGGGCACTTGTCAGGCTAATAGCCCCCAGCAATAACATCCGTGCTAATCCGATGCGGCTACTGAGCAAACTGCTAGAAAATGCAGCCACAATATAACCTGTGGCTTGGCTAATGAAAAGTAGCGTGATAGTTGCAGCAGTTAAGTTGTATGTAGCCTGAATAGAGGGAATGAGGACACCCAAGCCCCCCTCCGCGATGCCAATGGCTATAAAGGCATAGAAGGACAGCGCAACCCCTATCCAAAGTTGATTTTTAAATGGCGATCGCGATAAGGACATAGCTTCACGGAGTTAGGAGTTAGGAGTTAGGAGTTTGGAGTTTGGAGTTTGGAGTTTGGAGTTAGGAGTTTGGAGTTAAAAGTTACGAGAAATAACTTCGTCAATGGTTTGAAGGAAGTGAATTTTTTTATGAAAAAGCAAACAAAACATCGATTTTAAATCTTTGAAATTCATTTATTTAAGGAACTATAGGCTTCATCCAGTTTGGCGGCTGACTCTTCTAGCAAGCGTTGTTCCTCATCATTCCTTGGTAACAACAATTGCCGCTCAATTCCCTGTTGACCGATGATGCACGGCAATCCGAGTACAACCTCGTCGCCAATTCCATAAGCTGATTCGGCTCTCACCGATACCGTATATATTTGCTTTTCATCCCGCAAGATGCTCCCAATTATTTGAGCCACTACCGTTGCTATTCCATAGCTCGTGCCTCCTTTTCGTTCTACTATCGCATAGCCCCTCGAACGGGTTAATTCTGTGTAGTTTTGTGTAATTTGTGCGAATGTAGCCCCTTCTGACATGGGAAATTTTTCTAAGGGAATTGAGCCAATAAACGCACTTGACCAAACCGTAAATTCACTATCACCATGCTCGCCAATCACATAAGTGTGAATGTCTCTATTATCCACATTCAGTTGCTTACCCAGCCTATATCTAAGTCTTGCTGTATCCAAAACGGTACCTGACCCAATAATTAAGTTTTCAGGACGTTGAGAATTGGCGATACCTTCGGTTACGGAACGTATCGCAATTCGGGTTAACACATCGACTGGATTGCTGACAATAATTACAACTGCGTTCGGAGCCACCCGATCCAATTCTTTGATGGTTGCGATTATAATTTCTGCATTTTTCATCAACAAATCTAAACGGCTTTCCCCCTCTTTATTTGTAGCCCCAGATGTGATGACAATGACATCAGAATCAGCTAAATCTTCATAGCGATCGGTTGGTATCACATCCATTTCTGACAGCAGGGGAATGGAATCGCTAATATCCCATGCTTCTCCTTCCGCTTTTGATAAGGTTCGAGCGAATAAAACCACAGTGACACATTTACGTAGTAGGACTAGAGCATTTGCTACTGCCGCACCCACACGACCCGCACCAATCACCCCAACCTTGGATGTTTTTCCAATCATGTCTGTTCCTATGCATCAAAGCTATTAGAATTGTCTATCGTAGTGAGATATATTATGTATATAAACAGGCAAGACATCTGGTTTACGTTACGTTGGGGTATTGAAACTTACTACCTGTAAAACAGGTTCACAGATGCTGGCAGGAGTACGGTGTCAATCACATGGAACACTCCGTTTTCAGTATCGATATCTGGCGTGATGACTGTAGCATTATTCAGTTTGACGCCATTGGAAGCATCAATATTGACAACTTTGCTAAGTCCTACAAAGATATTGAACGCCCTTCCCAGCATTTCTGCGCCGTATTCCTGCCATTGCAATTGTCGCCAGTTTATATTTAGAAGTTGCGACTTAGAACGTTTCATCAACTTTAAACAGCAAGGAGTCCGCGCGCGAAATTTTTGATTTGGTGTTGGGAGGAATTGCGAGCCAAATTGGTTGCGTCCTCCAATCAATTTTCCTCGTAGAGAGAACAGTGCGGAGGACAGCGACCAATTTGGTAACAATTTAGGCTACTACGCATAATCTTGAACTCCGTTTTATTAATTTGATATTGTTGGGATTAAACTGACCAACACGGTTCCAGTCGTGATCATAGATTGAGATATTTTTAGTTTTTGCGGTGTTGCTAAATCCCCCTACCCAACCACGAATAACTTCACCTTTATAGGTAGTTTGCACATAATCTCCCGACCGAAATCCAAACGGCGTTATTGTTCCACCTTGTCGCTTTAAAATTCCGCCCTTTGAATAGTTTTCTTGGTGCAATTTGCGCCTAAACAATTTAGGTCGAGTAATCACGATAAATGGTGCTTTTGTCACAGTACACTCTCCAACCCAATGATGTCCATGACTATTTAAGGTGTGGAAAGCTTTGTATTGAATAAAATACGAAGACGCTAACGCAATTGCATCGTTGGCATGGGTTTCTTTTGTTTGTCGAGACTTGTCTTTTCTGTCTTTGAGTAATCCCAACTGGCGACGATACTTGCCTGTATCGTAGGAATCTACTTCTACAACGGGTGCAATTTTAGAAGCTTCAGCCCTGAACCAAACAGTACCAACCGTGACGGGAGAAACGCCGCGACCATTGCGTTTAGTATCTCCACCACAAGCCTCATCTCTAAATTCAGTGATCGGAACAATTTTGGCTATTTCAGACAAAATACGAAGTTCCATTTCTCGGTTGGATTTAACGCTTGGAGGTAGTTTATTTTGGCGACGGTTATCAAATCGCTTTTCTCGGTGGTTGCGTAATTTGAACACTACTTTCCGGTTAATGCGTCGTCCCCTGCGAGTGCGCCTAATTTGTGCCCGCTTCGCCATTTTACCTGTTACAGATTGCCTATCTTTTTTATCTTTCTTAGACTTGTAAAACCCAGGCAAGCATAAATGAAACAGTGCTATTGTTACTAATTTTGTTTGGATGGCAATACCAGTAAAAGCCTTACCTCTATCTACACCTACTACTATCTCTTGGGTCTTAAAGCCCGATGGATGATGATTTAGCTCTACGTAAAAAACGCCTATGGGACTTCGTTTTCCGGTTGCTTTGCCTTGTTCTATCCATCTTCTCGCTCTGGCACAAGTCGTTGGCATTAGGAGAATGCCCGAACTTGAAACCACTGGAACTCTTGTTACTTGTTGAGTCATTTTTGTTAGGAGATAATCCCATGTATTGAGGGTGAAACTAATCGCTTTCCCCCAGTCCCTTCGGGCAATAAAGTAGGCGTAACTCCTATTCACAACTAAGCCAGAAAGAGGTACAAACGAGGGAAATATTTGTACGTTTCACCCTACCTTATCTCGATGCCCTAACCAACTTTTACTCTGCCTATTGCAAGCCTAAACTAGTTAGGTCTGGTAGAGTCGATGCGGGGTATTATCCCCGGCACCTCTCTGTTAAATCTGGGCGTGCGACTTTCGCCGCACCCAGCTTCCGATATTCTTAAGGAGTTACCCTTTTGCCCATGTGGGTATAGTCGTGG
>JAHHGZ010000033.1 GCA_019359595.1 Cyanomargarita calcarea GSE-NOS-MK-12-04C | reverse complement strand
TGAGATAATAAAATCACCCAGTCATCCCCTCAATAAAGGTGGCTAAACATGACTAGTCTCTTACCTACTTCCCAATCAACGGGAATTTTTTATCCAAGTTCGGACGGTGAACCCTTGGCAGAAACTTCTGTTCACGCAGATGCAATAATTAATACGGTTGTTGCCTTGCGTCAGTATCTAAATAGTCAAGATGTAATTGTGCTTGCAGACCAGTTTCTCTACTATGCTCAGGGGTATCCAAAATTACGGGTCGCTCCAGATGTGATGGTTATCTTGGATGTCAAGCCTGGTTCACGAGATAATTATAAGATTTGGGAAGAAGGTCAGATACCTGTGGTTATTTTTGAAATCACTTCTGAGGGAACTAGAGATCAAGATACCGGATATAAGAGAACCCTGTACGAACAGTTGGGTGTAAAAGAATACTGGTTATTTGACCCCAAGGGAGAGTGGATTCCCGAACAGCTACGAGGCTATCGTTTGAGGAGAGAAGAGTATGAGCCAATTACGGATGGACGAAGTGAACCTTTACAACTGCGATTAGAAATAGATGGTCAACTGATTGCTTTTTACCGAGAGGATACAGGAGAAAAGTTATTAGCACAGTGGGAGTTAGTGCAGGCACGACAACAAGCAGAGGAAAGGGCTGAACAAGCAGAGTCGGAAGTAGAACGGCTTAAAGAAAAGCTGCGATCGCTTGGTGTTGACCCTGACACAATTGAGCCACAATAAGAATGAGTGTGATTACTCAATATATAAACCTTAAAAGCGTTAGAGGTAGGCTTATCGCATCACAATAAATATAATTAATATGAGGAAATTCTACTAATTAACCCTCCAAATCCGTTTGTTGAGATTTAAATCTTCAACAATTCCCAGCATTAATTGTATGTTTTCAAAATATTCTCGCATGGGAGCAAGGCTTAACATACTTTTGAACAGCTTAGGTTCAAATATTTCTTCTGGATACTCAATGTCATTTTCTGTAATCTTATTAGGCTTTAATAAGCTATGGAAAATTTGACTGTGGTTAAATGCAGACATCGTATATTCTGTGTCTGAAGAATAGCTAGAATACTTAAGATTTTGCCCGTTATTAATAAAATCAAAAATCTTTTGGATAATCTTTGATTTAAATCCACTAGCATAAGTTTCTGTTGCAGAAGTGTAAAAAGCAACCCATCCCCACAAACAACCCAGAAATCCTAACAAAAATAGAAATATAATAAGGTATGGTGGACTGACTTTATATACTAAACACAAAATTATATATTGTGTGGGAAAGAAATTTATTAGACATCCTAGAATAATTAATACAATAATACCAACAACGATAATAGATTGTAGTACTTGTTTTCTGATTGCTTCCAAAGTCTTTAAATCAGTTAATAAGTTTTGCTGACAGAAACTTTTGAACTCCTCCAAAGTTCTCATTTTCATTGTCTTGGATGTAGTTGGAGGTTGTTCTGGGGTGGTTGAATCTGTTGCTGTCAGAGGAACCGCACCCTCTGGCAATAAAGTCAAGATAAATTGCCGTGCCCAAATCTGCGTTACTTCTTGCTCGCTGACGATCAGTTGCTGACAAAGAGCGATCGCATTCTCTGGCTGTCCGTTAAATTTATACGCTTTTCTTGTAAAATCTAGCTGTTGCTAGATGCCAAAATTGTTTGGCAACGCATAATCTACAACTATCGGAATACAGAGATATAACTTGTGGATGCAATACTAGAGCGATCGCACGCACTCAAACAAGCTTTAATTGATTTTGTCCTCAATGCTGAAGGGGAACTCGCACAAGCGCTAGAAACTTATGCAGCAGTACAGTCTCGTCGTGGTAGCGGGGATAATGCACAACAGGATTTAATAATTCACAGCTTTGTTACAGAAGGGAAAGTTGGGGATTCTTCACCACTGGATTTATTTATCCAAAGCAATCCTGATTTATCGGACGATCGCCAACTTATAACTAGCTGGCATCGTAGTTTTATGGGCTTATTTGCCATCGCCAAAATTCTACCCGATGGGATGGAATTAATGAACTGGCTGACAGCCAAAAATTACACAGTGAAGCTGAATAATCCCCAAACTTTACAGGAGATGTCTCGCTTCAAAGAGGGAGATATTTTACTAACTCGCATTGCACCTGTAACCGACGACTACTGGATTTTCTTTGGTTCCTATGTATTTATGGGTAAACTAGGTAAACCAAAATTAGCAGTAGCACTTGGGAATTTCAAAGATAATTACAAGCAACATATTTACAGTGATGCACCCGAATTACTAGAAGAGGCTTGGCAGTCGGTTGAGCAATATCATCAGCAATTTGTAGACTTTTTTGGTAGCGATGAAAATACACTACCTGGTTATCAACTAAATAAAAAGATTGCTGAATTACAAGAAATTGTGACACAAAAAAGCTTAGAAGCAGCGGGAATTGACAGTTCAAAATCTTTGGCAGAGATGGCACAACAAGCTGGAGTTGAAGAAGAGGAAATTCAAGCAGCAGCAGCAGAAATGGGTGCTGACTCAAAAACAGTTGCTCAGATATTCAAAAACAAAACTGATATTGGTAAAATGGTAATGCCAAAAGTGGATTTACCTCCAGAACTGAAGAAAGCAGAACAGGTAACTGCACTTTCTCATCCTCGTTGGGGACAAATGTTTTTACCAACTTACAGTCAGGTAAAATCAATTTTAGTAGCAGAAGATTGGCAAAGCATCGAAGGTTCAGAAAAACTAATTCGTTACTATCTAGAAGATAAAAGTATTAATGCCTTTATCTGGAAACGCTTAATGCAAAAATACCCAACACAGTTAGAGAAAGTTTTACAAGGGTTTCTACAGCGTCCAGACTTTAGCATAGAAAGTAATTTGGATGCACTTTTACAAGAATTCAACAAACCCATCGAACCCGATCTACCAGAAATTGCCAGTGTGCCCATACACTTGCACAACTTATTCCAAGAAGCGTTAGCAGAAGTTAACAAATCGAACAAGAGCAAAAATAAGGGACAAAAACAAGCTGCAAAAGGTTTTCAGAGAGGTTAGCAATATGAAAACTATTTTTTCAACAGCTTAGTTAAAACCAAGACATAAACAATTGTGGGCTGTGTAGAGACGTTATATTAAATCACTTGCAAGCAAACAAGAAGGCTTATATCACGTCTCTACATAAATTTACACGTAAATCCGAAATTGGGACAGTATAAGTTGAAGCATACATTGTCAGGAAAATTTAATTATTAATGTAACAATATGACTACTTTCACCCGAGTTCTATTTCTACAAGACACTACTATCAAACAAGAACCAATTCAATCCAGTCAACTGCCTAGCAATAAGCTCCAAAAAATTTCTGCTGGTACTGAACTCGTTCTTCAGTCTTATGGGTTACCCGCAAACAACCAAAATCATTACAAACTGACTTTCAAAGACATTCAATTTAAAGGCTCCTTTAACTGGTATGCTTTTTCAGAATATGTTGAAATCGGTGAGAAACAACTAGTTCCAGTGCCAACGGTTGATGCAATCCTCACCAAACAAGAGGACAAAAAATTTGTAAAAATTATTGTGGATCGGCAAAGTGTTGATACTTTTGGTTTTCTAAAGCTGGTTTTTAACGTAGATACCATCATCAAGCGCAAACCAATTGACGGAAGGTTTCTGAACGAACAGTCCAAACAGGCAATACCTGCAGGTACTGAACTTATACTATTTACCAGCAAGCCAGATGCTAATAATATTGTGAGATTGCCGATTGAAGGTGGTCATGTGAAATTTACCCTCAAAGATGCTGAATTTAAAGGCTTTACTCAAGATTGGTATGCCTTTGCCCAGCACGTTGGTATTAGTCGAGTTGGTTAAGGTGACAACGGTTGGATTAACGGATGTAACGGATGTGTTATTTTTGGGACGACCAAATAAGGCATCAGTGACATCCGCATTCAATATTAATATTGTTGTCAAAAAGCGCTCTGCTGACTTTGAGCAATTGTTGAAACTGTCAATACTTGCGGTGGTGTAGCATCTGGGGGGTAGAGCAAATCTATTTCTACCAATCTCTTATCACCTGCTTTCATATTTAACATCACCAAGGGTTCCCCTGGTTGTCCTCTCCTCTGCACTATATGCAAAAACTGGGTTTGGGGGTTACCTTCGTCGTCGTTGTAACGCAATCGCACTGAACCACGGAAGAATACTTGCGGTGCTGGTGTGCTGAAAAAGCGCAGTCCTGCTTTCTGAAGCTGCTCTTCTTTTAACGGTGTTTGTATTGATACAGCAACCTTTTGCGGCGTTTGAGTTTTGTTATACAGTGGTAATCTAAAGTTATATTGAACTCCATAATTGCCGTGAGCCAGATATGCAGTGTCAGGATAGCGAGCTAACATCCTAGCACTTTGAATTTGACCAGTCCCTAAAGTTCCATTGTTCAGGGTACTAATAGCGTAGGAAAAAGCTTCTCCAGAATTCGGTATAGTTAGATACTCAGCTTTCCGCCCATCAGTTATAAAAGCTCGCCATTGAGAACCGAGTCCAACTCCTGCAACACGACCATAAATTCTCGGTTTGCCTGTTTCTTCCAACGGAGTGGGGGCTTTATCTCGTGGTGTGGACAAATCGCCATTATCTAATATATTTTGCCATTCTTCTAAAGTCGGGGCACGCTCGCTCCCATCAGCATTAATTTGGGCAAACATTGCCAAACTAGCTGCATAAACTGTGCCATTACTCCACAAGCGCATATATGTAGAGCGACCATTTAGAGGTGGTGTCAGTCCGATTACAGGAATGGGCTCGGAAAACAACATTTGACTTTCACCCGCAGGAATGACAATTTGCGGAGGGAAGGATTCTTGCCTAACTCCCCTTAAAATATCATTCATCACGCGATCGCCTGGACCTGCAAACACCGTACCCTGAATATTTTCACTTTTTGATGGCAATGGAATAAATGGTGCATCCGGCTGACTCAAATAACTGGCTGCCTGCATTATATTTACCGTCACAGGTTTCTTGGTGGGGTTATGGAGCATAATCCCTAGATAAAGAGAGCGCAAATCGAGAGGATTATCAGCCCTGGCAACGTGGTGGGCAAATACATCAAATCGACCTCGAAAGGGAAAATTTAGATGTGCAGGAGAAAAATTTTTCCCTTGTGAAGGAAAAGTCGAGAGCAAAATCCCTTCTTTCAATACCAATTCTGGACTATTGCTATTAAAAACAGGTACCCGATCCAAACTACCGGGCAAAGCAAGTACTTGTTGTTGTTGAACAACTTCTTGCGGTGGTAGTGGCAACGGTAGAGTTATTTGCGCGATGGTCGGAATCAGTAAGAATGGCAACATATACTTAGATATTTTTCTCCCCTTAGACGCTCGTGACTTTATGAAAGTGCCAGCCTGTGAATAACTAATAGAAAATCGGCAAGAAGTCCCGGTGAATTTTCTTCGGTCAAAATAGGAACGTGAACAAAGATGCATTTGCCTGTGAGTTGGAATTGATGCAGGTAATCCAAGACCGAATAATAAAGACCTTCGCAGACAAATTTTCCACAGTCGTGGCTAATCTGAATCGAGCCTACCCCAGCCACCAATTTTTCTAAATCAATAGTTGTCTGCAAAACACTTTCTTCCCAATTTGCATTTTTTTCCAAGCTTAATTGCCTCCGACTTTCTGCCATGCCACAACAGAGGACGGCATCAGGCTGGGACTCCTGGATTTTCTCAATCACCCTAGAACTGGCAAGCTTTACATCCACAGGCAACAGTCGCAAAAAAGTGAAATCATGAGGCCTCGACTCAAGCTTGCCGACTTCTATTAATAAATCATCTGAGGAATTTGACTTATGATGAGGTAACCAAGTGTCAAAAGATGTTAATAGTATTCTTTTCTTCATAACGATTTTTATTTAGAATAGAATGAACCCTCCACAATAAATTTACAGGGAGCAGGTAAATGGCGGTGATTGCAGTTGTAGATTATGGCATGGGAAATTTGCACTCTGTCTGCAAAGGTTTGGAAAAAGCTGGAGCTTTTCCAAAAATTACAAATTCTCCCAAGGATTTGGTAGCAGCAGATGCAATAGTTTTGCCAGGAGTAGGTGCTTTCGATCCAGCAGTCCAACATTTACGATCGCGCGGTTTTGAAGAACCAATAAAAGAAGCGATCGAATCAGGTAAACCCTTTTTAGGCATTTGTTTGGGACTGCAAATGCTCTTTGATGCTTCTGAAGAAGGCAGACAACCAGGGCTGGGAATTATTAAAGGAAAAGTCCGACGTTTTCGTCCTGAACCCGGCATCACAATTCCCCACATGGGTTGGAATCAATTAGAGTTTACTCAACCAAAATCTAATCTTTGGGAACATTTACCATCCAATCCTTGGGTTTATTTTGTTCATTCCTACTATGTCGATCCAATTGACTCACAAGTCCGTGCTGCATCTGTAACCCACGGCAATCAAACCGTCACCGCAGCTATCGCTATTGATAACCTCCTGGCAGTCCAGTTCCATCCCGAAAAATCCTCTAATATAGGACTGCAAATCCTATCCAATTTTGTTGCTCAACTTCGCGAACAAGTTGCAGTTTAGAATAGTTTGTAGTTACAACTAACAACCAATGACCAATAATTGATGAGTCTGAGAATTTACGGCAATCGTCTGCTAAAAACTTTACCAGGGCAAGATACCAGACCCACGAGTGCGCGGGTCAGAGAGGCATTGTTTAATATTTGGCAGGGCAAAATTATCGGTTGTCGCTGGCTGGATCTTTGTGCCGGTAGCGGTTCAATGGGTGCAGAGGCTTTGTGCAGAGGAGCCAGCTTAGTAGTAGGAATAGAACAATCTAGCCCCGCAATCGCCATTATCAAGGAAAACTGGCAGCGCTTCGCGAGTCAAGAACAGGAATGGAAAGTGCTACAGGGTTCGGTCGTCCAACGCTTAAAAACACTAGACAGGGAGCAATTTGACAGAATTTACTTCGACCCACCTTATGCCAGTGAATTGTATCAACCTGTATTAGAAGCGATCGCCAAATATCAACTTTTAGCTGCTGACGGTGAAATAGCAGTGGAACACAATCCTCATGGTTGGATACCTCCATTAATTCCTACTTGGGAAATCTGTCGCCAAAAAGTTTACGGTAATACAGGGATTACATTTTATAAAATTGTGGAGTTAGAGCAAAAGTTAAGAGTTATGTGTGAAGAGTTATGAATTAAAAGTTAACAATTCTTAACACCTAACACCTAACTCCTAACTCTTCAATTACAAACCAAGTTGATTCCCGCGCTTATATTGCTTATAAGCAGCATAGAATAACCCAGCTAAAGTAACGAAAACAAGACCAATGACAATGCCTGAGAGTAGGGGTTCAACCACTGGAAAGCTCCTTTTACTGATTATTTAACAATTGTTTGCTGTTCTTGATTCTATCAAATTGGGTCAAATCCCGCGTCCTAGGATATTTTGATTTCTGCCCCTGACATCTTGAATGAAGGAAGAAGGAAGAAGGAAGAAGGAGGTTCATATATGAGGATACAGGACCCCAACTCAAAACGGGCGACCTATATTCAGGTCGGGGTATTAAACGCCCAGCGAGGATAAAATATAAATTTGTGCTTGCAGACACAATCAATAACTTTTAAGCTATGTGTATGAAATGAAATTTTTCTGTACATTTAGACTTAAGTTGTAACCCTTTTGGATAACCGGATCGTCACACCAGAAAATTTGATTCAGCGGATCGCTTTAATGGCTCTGGCGGTTGCGCTAGCATTCTTTGTGAGCATTTTTGGCGTTGAAATGGCCCACTCAAGCGATCCATACGTCAAAAATGTCCTATCGCTCACAGGAAACCCTGTCCAGGGACACGCTATCTTTCAAATAAACTGTGCTGGTTGTCATGGTTTGGAAGCTTATGGACTGGTTGGACCTTCTTTGCAAGGAGTATCCAAGCACAAGTCTCATTACAGGCTTATTCGGCAAGTCATTAGTGGAGAGACACCCCCAATGCCCAAATTCCAGCCCAGTACTCAAGAAATGGCGGATTTGTTAAGTTATTTGGAGAGTCTCTAGCGGGTGGGAGTTAGGAGTTAGGAGTTAAGAGTTAGGAGTTAGGAGTTAAGAGTTAAGAGTTTTAAATTAAACAATATCAGGACTTAGGCTGTTAGACCTCTCAAACTCCAACGGTTCTTTATGTCCTTTGCCCTTCGGATGCCCCTTGATTCTCTTCACCAGATGCTTTGCGAACAAAACAAACCTCCGCTCAAACATTTAATGTGTTTTCAAAATCAAGTTTAAATTATTTATTCACACCCTGAATCATACAATCTATTCAGCATTTCCAGTTAGCAGGAGTCAACCAGAGTTTAATCTTGGGGAGAGCGATCGCTTATTTCGTTAACCTAAACCCTTTAGCAGTGACCTCAGCGGTCAGGAATTTTGGCAACTCTTACAAGCTGGATATTATCCCAAGGGGTTGGTATTTGGTCTCATGTGGATTAATGGTGATTGGTAATGTTGCTGGACTTGTTCTTTTGTCACTGATAATTCCCGCATATCTTGGGCAGACTAAAAGCCCAACCTAAGGTGCTACAACGGGGGGAAAATAAGCAACGCACTGGCTCCCCCACTCATTGTTGTAGAAGTTTTAAATATGTGAATTAAATGTGGTGAGTGCTTACCAAGTACAGTGAGAAGCAGTCTTTTTGTTCAGCTAAATTGTTGTGCGTAAAATCGAGCATAGCGATGCTTCAGCATTAACAATTCTTCATGAGTTCCCGATTCCACAATTTGTCCCTTTTCCAGAACTAAAATGCGATCGCATCTCCTGACTGTACTTAATCTATGAGCAATAATAAACACCGTACGTCCGTCCATTAATCTTTCCAAAGCTTCCTGTACCAAAGCTTCCGACTCAGAATCTAGTGCCGAGGTGGCTTCATCAAGTATCAAAATACGCGGGTTGAGGAGAACAGCACGAGCGATCGCTATTCTTTGTCGTTGTCCACCAGATAAATTTACGCCGCGTTCACCTACCACAGTATAATAACTTTCTGGCAACTGAGAAATAAATTGATGGGCATTAGCAATCTTGGCTGCTTTCTCCACATCTTGGATATCAAACTCAGCTTGTCCAAAAGCGATATTTTGGGCAATTGTACCAGAAAACATCGTCGTTTCTTGGGGTACAATGCCAATTTGTCGCCGCAGACTATTCAACGTCACATCTCGAATATCCACCCCATCTATTAATATTTCACCAGATTGGGGGTCATAAAAACGGGGTAGAAGATTTACAAAAGTCGTTTTACCAGCACCGGAAGAACCCACAAGAGCGATCGCTTCTCCAGGCATTGCCAATAAACTAATATTGTTAATTACAGTTTCACCCTTGTTGTAAGCAAAGCTGACATGACGATATTCCACCTTCCCTTGGACTGGGGGAAGAGCGATCGCACCGACTTTTTCTATCACCAAAGGTTTAATTGCCAACAACTCAAAAACCCGGTCAACAGATGCTTCACCCTGCTTGAACTCATTATAGTTATTAGTAACATGACCTACAGGGTCAATCAATAAAGCTGCACCAGCAAGATATCTGAAAAAATCCCCTACAGTTAAATTGCGTCGGGAAATTTGCCAAGCTGCAAAAAATAGCAATAATAAAAAACTCAGAGCTTGCAAAAATCCCACAATCGGAATTTGAATCGCTTTCAATTTTTCTGTAGAATACTTAGCTTTCATGGTGTGTTCAGCTTCCCGGCTAAACCGTGAAACTTCGTATTGTTCCGCAGCAAAAGCTTGAACAATTCGGATACCGCTAAAAACTTCTGTCAGAATTGCAGACAAATCTGATACATAATTTTGACTGCGACGGGAAAATTTCTGCAACCTTTCTCCAAACCAACCAATTAATATAATCATTAGCGGTGCAACTATCACCGTTGTTAGCGTTAGCTGCCAACTTAGGTAAATCATATATATCGGAATTACCAGCAACTGCAAAACGCAAGGAGTAAAATCCTGAAAGAATTTATGTACCACTTCCCCTACACGGTCAATATCTTCCGTAAGTCGGTAAGATAAATCACCAGCTTTCGCCGTTTCAAAATAGCTAAGATCTAGTCTTTGCAAGTGTCTGTAGACTTGGTTGCGGAGATTAAAAGATACTCGCAAAGCCGCTTTCGCCATGTAGATATCTTGCACCGACTGAAAAAAGCCCCTCGCAAGAAACACAAGAGCGAGGATACCAGCTAATTGGGCGATCGCGATAACATCACCATTACCAAAGGGAGTTGACAATTTCCCCGTAAGATTCATCAGTCCCAATGTTGCCACTACATATCCGAGAATGCCAATCAACCCCTTGAGAATATTTTGCCACTGGGGACGGATATATGGTAATAGTTGCCAGTAATTAGAGCGCGTTTTCAAGCTATAACATCCACAACGACATTTTCCTTTGTTAGACGCTATCAGCTTTTGCGTAGTTTCTGAATAGTCTATTGATACTTACTCAAGGGTCAATGGTCTTTCCCCTAGACGCACTCCCCACTAACGCTTACTCGAACAACTTTTTTGAACCAGATGGATAATGGATGGAATCAAAGATACAAATATAATTCCTAGAATAATCGTTAACAAATACTTATCAACCTGTTCGGGTGGTAGGGATTTGCGTAAGAAAAATCTGAGTAAGGTGACACCGACAGTCCAAACCAAGCCACCGATTAGGTTGTAAAACATAAATGTCCGATAATTCATCGCACCAATCACAGCTACAATCGCCCCTCCTCCCTTCGCCATGCAAAGATATATAAACGTATTAAAACTGTCTTGGAGTGCAGCGATCGCCTCAGAATTAGAGTATCGTGTTAACTTCCTCATTGCTACCCTTAGCAGCGTGGGCAATCTTGCAGGCAGCCTTTTTGGATTATTCTTGTTTTATGGCAACAACTACACCTTTCCTGGTTGGTCGTGGGAATCAGCTTTGATTGTGTTGGGAATATTTACCCTACTCCAAGGCTTCTCTGCTACATTTCTCGCACCCAACCTGAATCGGATTGTCCGTCACGTCCAAGAAGGGACTCTAGATTTCGTATTACTCAAACCTATCCGCAGTCAATTTTGGCTTTCCATCCATACTCTCTCACCTTGGGGAATGCCAGATATAGTTTTTGGCTGCGTGATGATTGTTTACGCTGGGACAAAACTCAGCTTGGGAATCGGCGGTTATATACTCAGTGCAGTGCCCTTATTTTTTGGCTTAGTTATTCTTTACAGCTTATGGTTTATGCTAGGTGCCTGTAGCATCTGGTTTGTGAAAATATACAACGTTACTGAAGTCCTGCGGGGTTTATTAGAAGCCGGACGATATCCGATGGCAGCTTATCCCACAGCTTTCCGGTTTTTCTTTACTTTTGTAGTCCCAGTTGCATTTTTAACCACAGTGCCGGCGGAAGCGATGCTGGGAAATAGTCAATTAGGCTGGGTACTTGGTGCAGCTGTATTAGCTTTGGGGCTGTTTGCGGTTTCTACCTGGTTTTGGCGCTTTGCTCTGCGATTTTATACTAGCGCTTCGAGTTAAGACGTAAATGTAAATGCGATTGTAGGCATCTATTATTTCTGGTGCAGGATGGAAACAAGAACGATTCAGGCATTAGTACGTGCTTACTTGTCACTCATTTCTACGAGGAATTTGAATTGGCAGTACAGACTGGTAATTGTAATGATGCGAGTTTGCTTGAAAGCCAAGCCGATAAAGTATACGAACTAGCCGAAAATTTGGAGATAATAATAAGAGAACAAGGTGGTTGAAAATTTATGGAAGACTTCAAATCACAAATTCAACACGAATCGTCATTAGCCGCAAATTACGCACGTCAAGCTCGGACGGCATTCGCTCTTAACAACCTTGCTCATGGTGGAGAATTAATCCGGTGTTTCCCACGCTCATGGTAGGAGATGTCAACAACTAATACAACAATATCAATCCTTGTCCAGCACAACAATAAACAGGAGCTAAGGACAACCCATGACTGAAGCAAAGTATGCTCGTGTAAACCGTCGGGGAAGAATTTTCCCTCAAATCCAGTGGACAGAAGAAGAAAAAGCACTTCGTAGAGTAGAAGATGAAGAATTCCATCAACGTTGTAAGGTTATTTTTAACCGAATTAAGCCGCAGTACATAGAAACTCACTACAACTGGTATATGGTTGTTGAGCCGGATAGTGGAGACTATTTTATCGACGCTGATGAAGAATTAGCAATGCTTTTAGCTCGTCAAAAACACCCTGGTACTATACCATTATTTCTCTTCAGAATTAATGAGACAGGGGTTTCCGGAACGATATGATAACTGGCTGGTTTGGTGATGAGGATGCATTATTCTTTGAAGTTGAACTTATTACTTCGGATGGCTTAGAACTAGCAGTAGATGCAATGTTTGATACAGGGTTTTCTGGCTGGCTAGCTATTAACGAACAAGATTTACAAGGTCTGGATTGGATTTACGTGCAGACACGGGTGCAGCAAACAGCACAAGGAGAAGCCGATTTTAAAATTTACGCAGGTTTGGTGCGAATTGATGGGCAAGAATTTGAGATCCCCGTTCACGTTGGGCAAGGAATACCAGAAATTTTATTGGGTCGTCAGTGGTTAAAAATTCGACGATTGTTAGTAGATATGCCATCGGGAATATTAACGTTGGCTGAGTGTACTATGGAAAGATAATTTTGATGAACACTGAACTATAAATTATTCTTTACCCAATTTCTAAAATTACGGATAGCTTGACTCCTCCCAATTGTTAAACATTGCTGCACATATTCATTAACTAATTCAATGATTGGGATATCGGGAAAATTAGGACTCTTATCAGCTTTTATATATTTCCCTTCTTGTAATAAGGAAATTTCTAAACCTTTTTGTGTATATTGCCAAAATTCAGGAACTCCCAAAATCTGATAGTTATCAAATCGAGTGCGGGAAGTTATATCAATTTCGATTGCTAAGTCTGGTGGTGGGTCTACAGTTAAATCAATCCGATTTTTCCCAATTACAGCAGCTTGATTTTGAATATAAAAAGAGGCATCAGGTTCCACCGCTTGAAGCATTTGCTCATTTTTTAGTGTTGTGGAACCGAAAGATTCAAAATCAATTTCAAGCGTTTCTAACAAGATTTTGACTAAATCACCAATATATTCTTTATCTTTTTCGTGTTCGGGTAGGGGAACCATAATTTCTAATCTGCCATAACTATAAGAAATGCGTGCGGCACTTCTTTCTTCCATTTCTGACAAAATATTTTCTAACTGCTGCCAACTAATATCTTGAAGCAACATTTGTTGTCCCGGCTTGACGATAATCTGTTGCAGTTCTAAAAGCATATCACCTCACAATTTTAATTTTTACTCTCTGGTGCTGCTTGATACTATGAAATTTTACTCTCCTGAATTTGTGTTGTGAGAGCCATTGAATTATTATGATTATATTCTGCCATTTTTTTTTGACTCCCCTCCAAACCAACATTTCCTGTAAAATACAAGTCTTAAGGACTGGCAATACCGGGAGATAGAAAGGGTGCTGACACTAGGCGTAAATATTGACCACATCGCCACCATTCGCCAAGCAAGAAGGACGGTGGAACCTGACCCCGTAGCTGCTGCGGTACTAGCAGAACTAGCTGGTGCTGATGGAATTACCGTCCATTTGCGGGAAGATAGACGACATATTCAAGACAGGGATGTGCGTCTGTTGCGGCAAACCGTCAGAACGCACTTAAACTTAGAGATGGCGGCTACTGATGAAATGGTAGCGATCGCTCTCGATATTAAACCCGATTACGTTACCCTCGTCCCCGAAAAGCGCGAAGAAGTCACCACTGAAGGCGGACTAGATATCGCTGGTCAACTTAGTAAAATGGAAATGGTGGTCGATAAATTGCAAAGTGCTGGCATTCCAGTTAGTTTATTTATCGATCCCGACCCAGCACAAATTGAAGCATCCGTCAAGGTGCAAGCAAAGTTTATTGAACTGCACACTGGACGATATGCGGAAGCTGGAGATGAAACAAAAAGCAAGCAGGAATTGTCCGTGTTAGCTCGTGCCTGTCTTGAAGCGATAAAAGCCGGACTGCGAGTGAATGCAGGACATGGACTCACCTACTGGAATGTAAATCCTGTGGCCTGTATTCCGGGAATGGAAGAGTTGAATATCGGTCATAGTATCATCTCTCGGGCGACCTTAGTCGGGTTGGAAAGAGCGGTTAGAGAGATGAAGCAATCTATGCGAGGGCAATTTTAGGAGTTAGGAGTTAGGAGTTAGGAGTTAGGAGTTAGGAGTTAGGAGTTAGGAGTTAGGAGTTAGGAATTATTGATTCTCCCCATCTCCCCTGCTCCCCTGCTTGCGGAACTCAGAGCAAATTGTGAAGCAAATACTTCTTTTTTATGAGTGCAACACAGTCTAATAATCTTCCACTTTGGGTACAAGATAGAGATACAGTTTTGGAATATAGCACGGATGTAGAATGGCGCTATGGTACAAAGCCAGACTATACCCGCTCTGTTGAGAATTTGGCGACAGAAAGTATATGCAATCATCCTGAAGGTTCACTCGAAGCGATCGTGCAAAACTTGGTAAGAACCTTTGAGATGGAAGTCTCCTTTAAAAGCAACCCTTCTCAATGGTTGTCTGTTGTCAATGACAAGTTTCGCGCTAGTACTAATGGCGGAAAGAATTACACAGCAGATGAACTGGGTGCTTCTGGGACTTACAATGCATTTATGTCAGATTCAGAACATTACAAAGCATCTGAAGAAACCTTTGAATCATCAGCAAAGCTTTTTCACACCTCATTTCCCAAAGGTTTCCCCTGGGAAGTGTTAGAAGTTTACTCCGGTCCACCAAATGTTACTTTTAAATGGCGGCATTGGGGACATTTTAACGGTCAGTACAAAAATTTTGCCCCCACAGGAGAGACAATTGAGGTTATTGGGATGAGTCTTGCACGAGTCACGGATGACTTAAAGGTGATTTCCTTGGAACACTATTTTGATAATAATGTGTTTCTCCAAAAGCTGACAGCAGGGGGAAAAGCAGGGACTGCGACACCAAGAAAGTTGACAAGCGAACAAAAACCCAGCTTTTGGAGTGTCATCCAGCGACTTTGGAATTGGAGAGAAAAACCAGAAACTGGGGAAATGAAAGTCAGTAGTTGTCCCTTCAGTGCTTTGATGAAGTAATTAACTAAGGGTATTGTAAGCCTTAAACCATTTTTTAGGTTTTCAGGAGAACGAAAATGCAAACATACTATTACTTGTTAGCAAGTCAACGCTTTTTACTAGAAGAAGAACCCTTCGAGGAAGTTTTCAAAGAACGTATCCGTTATTACCACGAGCAAGAAAAAGAAATTGACTTTTGGTTGGTGAAGCAACCAGCTTTCCTGGAAGCACCCGAGATGGCACAACTGAAAGCCAAGTGTCCTCAACCTGCAGTGGCTGTTATTTCCACCAATCCTCAATTTATTACCTGGTTGAAACTGCGACTGGAATATGTCATCACAGGGGAATTTCAAGCCCCATCCCACAGTATACCTGAGCCGCTAGCATCTTTGACTACTGTCTAGAAGATAGGGAGTAGGGAGTAGGGAGCGAGGGGGATGGGAGCGAGGGGGCAGGGGGATGGGAGCGAGGGGGTAGGGAGCGAGGGGGAGACTTCTAACTCCTAACTCCTAACTCCTAACCACTCTCCATTCCCATTTCCCTACAATTGAGGGGAACAATTTTTTTTATTATGAATCTTTTAAGACCAAATAATGTATGTATCAAACTGTTGTGCAGAGACTCCAGAATCTACCAAGTTCATTAATGACTTCTTTAATGCTAGCGATCGCCTCCGTGACCGCTGGTATAAATTCTGTCGCCGCTCAACAAAGTGTTCCCACTTGTCAATCTCCGACTGCGGGTGAGTATGTTTTACTGGTAATTAGTCCCACACCAGATAACCAGAAGCAGTTGCGTAGTGCTTTGCCAAACGAAATCAAGACCAGCACTTGCAGGTATCTTAGCGATACGGTGACGCGGATCGGTGGATTTAAGAAGATTGATGATGCCAACCGTTGGGCAAGGTTTGTCAGTAATGTTGTGGGCTTGTCTGCTATTATTACGACCCGACCTACAGACGCTCCCTCACAGCGGCCACCTTCGGAGACAGTCAACTATAAACCTCAAGCTTTGGGAGAGGGTTATGCTGTGTTGGTGGACTATATGAATAGACCGGAACTGGCAAATCAAGTCCAGCAAGTTGTGGGAGGTGACGTAGGTTTTGTTTCTTACGGACAACGCCCTTACTTATTGGCAACTTATACTAGCAATCAAAAAGAAGCATATAACAGATTGCAGTCTTTAACTGACCGTGGTTTTTTTACAATCCTTGTAGATAGTCGTAAGGTGATGCTTCTGCGCTCTGTTGTGCGTTTGCAGCAAATGTGAAATTAAGAGTTAGGAGTTTTGAAGCTCTAAGCTGACAGACAGTGGTTTTTAATTGGGTGAAATAATAGTTACCTGAAACCTAAATCCTAAATCCATTTAGAGACGTTAGGTGTAACGAACGTCTCTAATATGTGGTTTATCAATCAATTCCACAGCTTTATGGGGGACTCAAGGACTGGTCAAGTAAACTGATAATTTGTTCATATTGGAAATTCGCGGCTAATACTCGTAACTTATTAACAAAACTATTAGTCTCAGGATACAATTGCTCGATTAAAAAAAATTGGTCTTCAATAGCCTCAGCATTACCCATTTTAAGTGCTTGGGACAGTTGAATAAGTTCCTCTAGTGGGGGTGTTGTTTCTGTTTTTAGAGGTTCTATAAATTGATTATCGTAAATCCATGACAAATTTAAATATGCTTGGATTTGTTCGAGTAATTCTTCCACTTGAATGGGTAAGAACAGAAAATCATTACAGCCAGATTCCAAGCTTTGTTTGCGATCGATTTCAAATACCTTAGCAGAAGCGGCAATTACAGGAATACTTTGCAACTGCGGTATTTGCCTGAGTTTTCGTGTCATTTCCAAGCCATCCATCACTGGCATAATTAAGTCAGTGATAATTAAATCTGGTTGCGATGCTAATGCTGCTTCTAAACCCAATAAACCATTAGCTGCTTCTTTGATTTCAAAACCGATAGTTTTCAGCATATTGACGATAACTAAACGATTTTCCCTCTTATCATCAATGATTAAAACTGTACATTTTTTGCCCTCATAGCCAATGATGTTGTTAGTTGACTTTCTGGTAGTTGTTTCCATCGAATTTGTTACTTCTGGCAACTGTAAATCAAACCAAAATTTACTCCCAATTCCAGGGGTACTATGAAGAAAAATTTCACTACCCATTAAAAAGATAATTTTTTGAGTAATTGCTAATCCCAAACCTGTCCCTTCCGAATAGTGGGAAATATTTCTCACTTGTTCAAAGGGTAAGAATATTTTGTCCAATTCTTCTGGAGGAATACCAATACCTGTATCCTCAATTTGAAAGCGAATTTTTGGAATTGTTAATCGGTGGCATTCTTCGCTATCCCCGATGACCTCAACTTTCAAGCTTACGCTACCTTGTTGGGTAAATTTTACGGCATTTCCTAACAAATTAATTAACACTTGACGCAAGCGTTTTTCATCTCCATGAATTATTTTAGGAAGTTGATTGAGGGGTTGGTAAATAAATTCAATTCTTTTTTCTACAGCTTTGAGACGGAAAAGTTCTGATATTTCTACAAGTAAGGAGGATAAATTCAAATCTGTGGTGTAGAGTTCTACTTTCTCAGCTTCGATTTTAGCTAAATCTAAAATGTCGTTAATTAATGTCAAAAGATGATTACCACTTTTGTAAATCATGGTAATGTCACGATTTTGGTCGGGTGTTAAGTTCTTATCTCGTTGCAGAATTTGAGCAAATCCTAAAACACAATTTAGAGGAGTGCGAAGTTCGTGACTCATGTTTGCGAGGAAAGTGCTTTTTGCTTTGTTAGCAACTTCTGCTGCTAATGCGGCTTTTTGTAAGGCCGATTCCGCTAGTTTCCGTTCAGTGATGTCACGAGCAACCCAGACAAGGGAATTATTTGACAATGGTGAAAGGCTAGCTGCAAACCAAATCTCTCGATTCCCAACCCATAAATTATAGTCAAAATTAACGTTTGCTTGGGTTGACATTGCCTGTTGCACTTTCGCAAACCAACTCTCTTGTTCGTCTTGTTGAAAAAATTTTTTGACTATCGAGTCCAGGAGGTTAGGATCACAATTGTGCGAACTCACTGTTTTGGTCGGTATAACTTGGATACTTTTTTTATCGTCAATGATTAGGACAATATCAGTTATCGCATCGAAGACTGTACGAATTTTCTCCTCAGAACTACGAAGCTTTCCTGCTAGTAATTCCCGCTCGGCATTTTCCCGATGTAATTCTGCTGTCCTTTCAGCAACTTGGGCTTCTAAGGTGCGATTGTAGTTAGCTAAGATTTGTTCAGTTTCTTTGCGTTCGCTGATGTCAAAAAAGGCTGCGATCGCTGCTACAATTTTTCCAGTTTCGTCAAAAAGGGGTGTACTATAAACTTCTAGAGGAACTGTCCGCTCTGGTAGACGAATTTCCATGTCATCAACTCTTGCTCTTTCCCCTCTCAAAGAGCAAACGATCGGCATATTTTCTACCGGGTATAACTGCTCGGTTCCTGTCTGATAAACGTGGTATATTTGTGCTAATTGCTCGGTTTTAGCTGACGGTAAAGCTTCAATACCGAGTAATTGGGAAGATGTTGGATTGCAGTAGATGACTTGTCCGGTCATATCGTGGACTGATATCCCCACGGGTATGGCTTCCAGAATTTGTGTCAGTCGATTTTCACTGCGAGCTAAAGCTTCATTCAAGGATTGCAACTGGGCAAAGTTAGTTTGTATTTGTGCTGCCATTATCTTAAAAGATGTGGCCAGTTCTCCGACTTCATCAGCACGGTTAATAGCTAGAGTTTTATCCCAGTCACCGGAAGCAATATTTTTCGCAGCATCATTTAATTGCAACAGCGGTTTTGTCACCCAACGAGCGGTAAGAATACCAACAACTATAGCTACTATCAAGGCTGTTATACACAACAGAATAGTATTGCGAGAGTTAGTGTTAATCTCTGCCATAAAATCTGATTCTGGGACGACTACCACAATTAGCCAGTCCAAACCTTTATCATCTTTTAGAGGTGTTACTTGCAAAAATTGCCGCTCTCCTTTGATGAAAAAGTCTAATTGTTGGCTGCTCTTTATTTCATTGAGGTTGCGAAAACGAGTTGTTAAATACTCTGCTGTGGAGCGAATCAGAGGTACACTCACCCTTGTGGCTTTGATTCTTTGGACTGACTGACCATCAGAACTAGTAATAAATGGTTTTTCGTCGGTAGAAGTTGCTACGATTAATCCTGAGCGGTCAATGATAAATGCTTTTCCTGAATGACTAATTTTTAGATGTTCCAGGAATTGATTAATGTCGTCAAAACTTAAGGCTGATGTCAGAACTGCCTTTAATTTTCTTTCTCCATCATATAAAGGCAATGAAGCATTGATACTGATTGTAATCGGTCGGAGTTTCCAAATTAAAATTGGACTCCAAGTGGCTTTACCCTTTTCAACTGCAGCTTTGTACCAGAGGAGATTTCGAGGGTTATAGTTGGAAACTGTTTTGACAAGTTTACCGCGTTCACCTTTGCTATTTGTTTGATAACTGTAAATTTTATCGCTAGATTTATCTTGTACTCCAATATACATTTTGCCATCGAGATACCGCCCAACCCCAATTGTTTCTCCGGACTCTGTGGCTATGGCAGATGTTGTGACTGAATCAAAAAGTTTAATTTGTTGATATAAGTGATGCTCAAAGCCCTTCCTATCCTCTAGATTCAACTGAGCCAGACGCATGGCATTGGCATTAATTTGATTGATGAGATGAGGTTTTTCTAAATAGCTAACAAGGTATTGCTGCGTGCGGTCGCTAATTTCCCTCCTTAACTGCAAAGCAACATTGTTTACTGCCTGCTGTCCATTTTTAAACGAAACATACCCCACCAACCCCACCGTACTAACAATTTGCACGACAAAGGGTACTATCAAGACTTTTCGTAACTTCGTCTTTCCAGTGACTTTTACAAAAAAATCTTTCAGAGGTTGGGTGAGCGACATAGATATAAAGCAGACGTTGTAATAAATATAACTTTTATCATCCGTTTGCTATTTTTTGAGTCAAAAGTTGGTGCAATCAAACTTACACATTGACAAAAACAATCAATGATGCTTTTGAGTTAGCACCTTGAAAGGGATAGCCCGGTCACTAATTTTAATATGCGGCCCTAGCTAACCAAGAGATAGTAATACCTAAAGCGGAACCAGCTATTACCTGAACGGGGGTATGTCCAAGTAACTCCTTCAAGCGATCGCCTGTATATTCTGGTTTTTCGTGAAATAAATCATCAATAATTTGATTCAAAATCCGAGCCTGTTTGCCAGCAGCTTGGCGAACTCCAGCGGCATCATACATGACGATGATGGCAAAAACCACTGCTACGGCAAATTCTGGAGATGCCCAACCGAGGCTCTGCCCAACTCCAGCGGCTAAAGATGTGACTAAAGTCGAATGGGCACTGGGCATACCTCCAGTTGTAACTAATACACGTATATTCAGTTTTCGATTTTTGACTAATTCAGTAACTAGCTTGAGAGCTTGAGCAATCAGACAAGCTACCAGGGCAACCAGCAGCACCCGGTTGTCTAAGATGTCGCCTATGTCCTGCATGGTATTTTGCGTGTTGTTAGTAACTTTTAAAGACTCGGTTATTTTGCGGCATGAATGAAGGGCCGCAAAGAGCGTACTTTGAGCTAGCGATCGCGACTGGTGATAAATTCAGCGATCGCGATTAAAGGTTGTGCTTTTTCCCCAAAGGGCGCTAATTCCGCACAAGCGTTAGAAATCAACTGTTGAGCCTTATTCTTTGATTCCTCAATTCCCCAAATACTGGGATAAGTCACTTTCTGCGCTCTAAGGTCTTTGCCAGCCGTTTTACCCAATTGTTCTTGGGTGGAAGTGACATCAAGAATATCATCAACTATCTGAAACGCAAGCCCGATATTTTGCGAATAGCGAGATAATAAAAGTAAATCTTCACTACTTGCTCCTGCCAAAATTCCACCGCAAACCACAGAAGATTCTAAGAGGGCGGCAGTTTTATGGTTATGAATATAAGTCAGTGTTTCTTCATTCGTATCTAACTTGCCTTCTGATTCTAAATCTACAACTTGACCACCAACTAACCCAGCAGCCCCCGATGCGCGTCCCAGATGGGCAATTACCTGCAATACTTGCTCACACGGCACATTCTTAGTATTAACGGCAATATACTCAAAAGCGTAAGCTAACAAACCATCCCCAGCTAAAATCGCAATATCTTCACCATAAACTTTGTGATTTGTCAACTTGCCCCGGCGGTAATCATCGTTATCCATTGCCGGCAAGTCGTCGTGAATCAACGACATTGTGTGAACCATTTCCACAGCACAAGCAGTTGGCATCGCCAATTCAATAGTTCCACCAGTCATTTCACAGGTAGCAAGACAAAGAACAGGACGCAGACGCTTACCACCAGCTAACAGGGAGTAGCGCATTGCTTCGTAAATTTTGTCAGGATAACGCATGGGAACAGCCTCATCCAAAGCTGCCTCACAAAGCTTTTGCCGTTCTTTCAAATAAGTTAACAGGTCAAACTTTGTTTCCCCGTTTGTTTCCCCGGTAGTTTTTTGAAGGTTGTCTGCTGCTATCATCCCGAAAGTCCTTGATTTTCTGTTATCTACGTAACAATTTTAAAATAAAGAGTCATTGGTTATTGGTTATTGGTTATTGGGCATTAGCATCCCTAACCCCAAACTCCTAACTCCTCACTTCTAACTTCTAACTTCTAACTTTTTAAGAATCGTTTGTAGCTGGTAACTGTATTTTGCAATAACATGGCAACAGTCATTGGACCAACACCGCCAGGAACTGGGGTGATAAATTCGGCCACACTAGCCACAGATTCAAAATCGACATCACCGACTAAGCGACTATTGCCACCTTGATCGGTAACACGATTCATTCCCACATCTACCACAACAGCGCCCTGTTTCACCATATCAGCCGTTATTAGCCCGTTACGACCTACTGCTGCAATCAGAATATCAGCATTTTTGGTAATCGTGGCAAGGTTTTCGCTTTTGGAGTGAGCAATGGTGACAGTTGCATCAGCTTCAAGTAACATCAACGCCTGTGGTTTGCCCACCAAAATACTACGTCCTAGTACCACTGCCTGTTTTCCCTTCAAAGGAATATCATATTCTTGTAGAAGTCGCATCACACCAGCCGGGGTGCAGCTGCGTAAACCAAGTTCACCCCGCATTAATCGTCCCATATTCACTGGGTGCAGTCCGTCAGCATCTTTCTCTGGTGCAATTGTATTTAGTAGCCTCACAGCATCTAAATGACTAGGTAGAGGGAGTTGTACTAGAATACCATCGACACGTTCGTCTTCGTTGAGTGCTTGAATAACAGCCTCTAATTCGCGTCCGTTGACTTCTGTGGGAAAATGCTTGCCTGCACTGGCGATACCGACTTTGGCGCAGGCACGTTCCTTGTTGCGTACGTATGCCGCTGATGCTGGGTTGTCGCCTACCATCAACACAGCTAAACCAGGAGGCCGTCCCTTCAGGGGTTGTAATTCTGTAATGGTATCTATAAGTTCTTGATGAATTTTTTCGGCTAACGCTTTACCATCGAGCAGTTTTGCAGTTTTGGTTTCCATTCCGATTTTAGAGAAATTCATTTTTCATCGTTGACTGTTGACCGCAACAAGACTATATTTTCTATCTTCTCAGATTTGTAGCGTCAATCGAGAGTATGTTTGTGATACTGAAACACATAGTATTAATGGAAACTACTACATTCGTAATTGGCGACATGGCAAGTTTGCTCAATAGGTAGTCATGGATAGTATTTATTACCGCTTTTTTATGTATAAACACGTAATTTGTCTTTGTCGTCTAGGGGTGATTGTTTTTCTGTTCGGGGGGCTACTAAGTTGTGGTAGTTTAAATCAGTCTGGGTTTAACGCTAGCACTTTTAGACTTGGTGCTAACATTACCCCAATTCAAGGATTGAAACCAGAACAGAATAATACCACGGTTTACATCCAAGGTAAGGTCGAAAAAATCGTACCGCTTTTATCAAAGCAACGGGTGTATCAAATCAATGACTCAACAGGGAAAATCTGGGTTCTCACCAATCAAACTGGTCTGGAAGTGGGAGAACAAGCTGTAATTAAGGGTCAACTTCGCTACCAAACTATACCTTTGGCTGGGAAGGATTTCGGTGAAGTTTATTTAGAAGAACAGTGATATCAAGCCTAATAGGTAGGGTTGATTTCGGCAATTAAAAATATCCTGCCATCGGATAGAAGATAAAAATAGAGGTACTGTGTTTTTCTAGATAGCTCAGTAATGTTAGCAGAGGTCGAACCAGCCCTGCTTTCTTCGTGGTGTGGAGTTCTAGAGCGCCGTGGTGAGTAATAATCGTCAAGGTATAGATTGTGTCTGAATTGTTGCAGCAGTAGGTAACAAGGAGACAGTCATAGAAGATAATCAGAGAGTTATTAACAGTGGTGAATATGACTGTTCATGTAGCGATCGCTATTCTCTACCAGGAAGATAAGTTCCTGATGCAACTGCGGGACAATATACCGACTATTCTCTATCCAGGTCACTGGGCGTTTTTTGGCGGACACCTGGAAGCAGGGGAAACCCCAGAAGAAGCGGTACAGCGAGAAATTTTAGAAGAAATCGGCTATACCCTACCGCCAACATTTTCCTTTTTTCGCACCTACCCTGATGAAATTGCTGTCCGTCACGTCTTTTACGCACCCCTACAAGTGGAGTTAAATCAACTTGTTCTCACGGAAGGTTGGGATATGGGGTTATTGGCAGTAGAAGATATTCATAAAGGTGAGTGTTATTCGGCAGTAGCCAAAGAAGTACGACCATTAGGGCCTAGACATCAGCGCATTTTGTTAGATTTTATGAGTGAGGAAATAGTTAGTGGTTAGTAGTTAGGAGTAAACAACCAACAAATAACAACTAACAAATAACAACCAACAACTAACACTATGAATAAACTACCACGATGGTTAAGTATAAGCTTGGCATTTCCTCTTGTCATCCTCAACGGTTGGCTGTTAATTAATGTTGTGAATTATTTTCAACCTTTGGTCAGCATTTTAGCAGCCGCTATTCTGCTGGCTTTTGTACTCGACTATCCCATCCAATTTTTTCAGCGACAAGGAGTAAACCGCAATCTAGCTATTTTCGGAGTTTTACTTTTAGCTGTGGTGGTTTTAGCAGCTTTAGGTATCACCCTGGTGCCGCTGATTATCCAGCAACTCAACGAATTAGCGAATATTTTACCGAGTTGGATTGATTCTGGGACTCAACAATTACAAGCTTTCCAAGATTGGGCTTTAAAACAACAGCAACTACCAATTAATTTGAGTGGTTTAGTTACTCAAATTCTAGACAGATTGTCCAGCCAATTACAAAGTTTCACTGGTAGAATTCTTGGTTTTGCTGTCGATACCATCAATATTGTCCTCAACGTTCTGTTAGCAGTGGTATTAACTATTTATCTAGTATTAAACGGAGAAAATCTCTGGGACGGAGTTTTTCAGTGGTTTCCACCCAAAATTGGCAAACAAGTGCGGCAATTATTGCGAGAAGATTTCCAAAATTATTTTATCGGTCAAGCAACATTAAGCGCTGTATTAGCATTCGCCATCACACTAGCATTTTTAGCATTGCAAGTTCCCTTAGCCTTACTTTTTGGTTTAGGGATTGGTTTTTTTGCACTTTTCCCTTTTGGTACAGGAATCGGTATTACTATAGTTAGTTTTTTAGTAGCGTTACAAAACTTTTGGTTAGGGGTAGAAGTTTTAGGTACTGCTGTTGCTATTGACCAAGTAAATTCTAATTTTATTGCACCGCGTATTTTAGGTAACTTAACAGGCCTCAATCCCGTCTGGGTAGTGATTTCTTTGTTATTAGGAGCAAAACTTGGAGGACTTTTGGGTTTACTAGTTGCCATACCTTTAGCGAGTTTTATCAAAGGTGTAACCGATGAATGGCGTCTTGGAGGATTTCGGGAAGCATCTGTTGCAAATCGGCAAGTTAATAATATTCAAGTTGATACAACTGTATAAACTCACTAACCCAAGGGTCTTGCTCAATGAATGCTACTGCTTGCTCGTTCTCAAATTCTTGTCGGGTAAATTGCGATGCTCTTGCTCTAAATCACTTCTCAGTTTGGCAGTAAAAGCAGCTTTCGCCAAATCCATCGCTATGGTTACTGCGTTTTTCTTGAATTTGACTCCTGAATCTTGCAACAAAAGATAGGGGTGTGCTGAATTCAACTACGATTAATGTCAGCGGGAAATATAGAGATGAATATTTGCTGGAAAATCAAAAGAGAAAGGATTCAATCATGCAATTAGAAGATTACTTCAACTTTCTTGCACCTGATGATATTCGCATCAAAGGTTCGCGGATAGGGATTGAAACAATCCTTTATGAATATATTTATCGTTCTCGAACTCCAGAAGAAATCTCTCAAACTTACACATCTCTAAGTTTAGAACAAGTATACGCAACGATTCTTTATTATTTGCATAACAAAGAAGCCGTGGATAACTATATTGCAGACTGGTTGGAATGGGGACATCAACAACGCAAAGCACAAGCTTTGAATCCACCCCCAGGTATTCTTCGTTTGCGAAAAATAAAACAAGAAAAAGAAGCGATGAAACAGGGTAATGGCGCTTAAATATTTGATGGATGAGAATGTTGACCCAGTGTATACCAATCAACTGCGACGACAGAAACCTTATTTAGTAGTTTGGACTGTAGGAGAACCTGACACACCTGCGAAAGGAACTTTAGACCCAGAAATTCTTTGTTGGTGCGAAGAACATAATTTTGTGTTGGTAACAAACAATCGTAAATCTATGCCTGTCCATTTAACTGACCACATCGTTGAGGATCGCCATATGCCCGGTATTTTTATACTTAACCAAAATTTAAGTAAAGGTGAAAATCTTGAGGAGTTGATTTTGCTGGCTGAATATTCTTTGGAGAACGAATATCAAGACCAGATTATTCATTTACCAATTAATTAAAAAAACAGAGAAAAGGAATCATTCGGAAAGTCGCTTACTAACCCAAGTTGAGCGTCCGTCCTACCAAAAAGGAAGACGTACAGCGCTCATCGTGCGGTTTTTAAACTCTTTCTTTAATGTTAATCAACCTTGAAGCGCAAAAATCTTCTGCTAGCAATGTTTGAAGCCACGCTGTTTGAAAGAAATCCTAAATCTCAATGGTTGGGTGATTATCCTCAAGAAGCCGCAAAAAAACGCGCAAACAGACGTTAATCGTATTCGCATCTCTGATATTAAACTGTTCCACATATACGAATTCATATTTTGGCGGTTCGCTCCTGCCCAATACCAGGTGCTACAACTCTTGTAGGGGAACCCCCACTCATTGTTAAAGAAATTCAGATTATGCAGTTTAAATGTGTTTTAGCTTGAACAGACTTGCAAATAATTAGAAACTAAACAGCACATATTGTCGATATATAATCAAAATGTTGCATATCTTCACTTTATTGATAAATTTTACTAATCAAAAATGTGGGTTTTAATTTAAATTACAAAACGTTTTTTTTGTAAAGCAGAAAATCAAGCCTGATAAACTTGATTTTAGTCTCCGAGAACATAAGGCTTTCAGCCTGCGGTAAGCAAGACTGCAGCGAAGCTATACCTAATTACAATTTTTGTCTCTGAAACCCTTATAACTACGTTGTTAATTTTCTGAAAAATCAAATTTAACTGACCGTGCTTAATATAAACATTTTTATTACGGTTGACAAAGAGTGGTATTTTGTGAATATGGTGGATTCTCTCAAAAAAAGGAGAATTGATTATTGAGAATTGCCTTACACAATTGCATCCAACTTTGAACAGCAGGCAAAGAAATATAAATAATCCTTGAGCGATCGCCGAATCTTAGGAACACCAAGTTATCATAAAATATTGTGGAATCTCCGTCCCTATAAGTCGTTGCATTTATGACCGCTTCTTACTCTGCAACTCAACCCACCAAACCCGACCCCAATACATTTATTTCCGACCATCGACAAGTAGACCGCAGCAAACTCAGTGGAATGTATTTGCACTATGTCGAGACAAAGGATAAATACCCCCACTCCGTATTGTTGTATCGGGTGGGAGATTTTTTTGAATGCTATTTCCAAGATGCTGTGATTCTGGCGACTGTATTGGAACTAGTCCTAACAAGCAAGCAAGCCGGAGAGCAGGGACGGGTGGCAATGTCTGGTGTACCGCACCACGCTTGGGAACGTCACGCAACGCTGTTGGTTGAAAAAGGTTATGCAGTGGTAATTTGCGACCAAGTGGAAGATGCTGCCGAAGCTGCAGGCAGGTTGGTGCGTCGGGAAGTGACAAGGATTATAACTCCTGGGACGCTGTTGGAAGAAGGAATGCTCAAAGCCAGTAAAAATAATTATCTGGCTGCAGTGGTGATTGCCGGGAATCATTGGGGTTTGGCTTATGCAGATATCTCTACTGGGGAATTCCTTACGACTCAAGAAACCAATTTAGAATTGCTGAGTCAGGAATTGATGCGTTTGCAACCGAGTGAAGTGCTGTTTCCTACCAATGCGCCCGATTTAGGAAGTTTGCTGCGTCCGGGGGAAAAATCGCCACATCTCCCGGAATGTTTGCCACCCAGCTTTTGTTATTCCTTGCGATCGCAAACTCCCTTCTCAAATGGTGAAGCCAGAAGCAAATTATTGGAGAAATTCAAAGTGCGATCGCTTGAAGGTTTGGGTTGCGAACACCTTTCTTTAGCAGTCCGTGCGGCTGGTGGTCTGATTGAATATTTGGAAGATACCCAAAAAGAAAGCCCAGTACCGCTGCAATCGCTCCGCACCTACACAATTACTGATTATTTAATCGTAGACCATCAAACACGGCGCAACCTGGAAATTACGCAAACCGTTCGGGATGGTACATTCCACGGGTCCTTGCTGTGGGCGCTGGATAGAACTTCGACGGCGATGGGCGGTCGGGCTTTGCGGCGATGGTTGTTGCAACCCCTACTTGATGTCAAAGGGATTGGCGCAAGGCAAGATACGATTGCCGAGTTGGTAGAAAATACTCCCCTGCGTCAAGATATTCGGCAGTTACTCCGACAAATTTACGATTTGGAACGGCTGACGGGACGGTCAGCTTCTGGGACGGCGAATGCCAGAGATTTGGTCGCTTTGGCTGATTCCCTGTCGCGATTGCCGGAATTAGCTTATTTGGTGTCGGAGGCAAATTCTCCTTTTCTGAAAGCTTTGCAAAAAGTGCCGGCTGTATTGGAGGAGTTGGGACAGAAGTTACGCGCCCATATTGTGGAATCACCACCTATATATATAAAGGAAGGTGGGTTGATTCGTCCTGGAATTAATTCCCTGTTGGATGAAAGGCGTTCTTTGGTAGAAGAAGACCAAAGATGGGTGGCGAATTTAGAGGTTGATGAGAGGGCGAGGACGGGAATTCCGACGCTGAAGGTTGGTTTTAATAAGACTTTTGGTTATTACATCAGCATTTCTCGGGCGAAAGCCGACCAAGTACCGGGGAATTATATTCGCAAGCAAACTCTGACGAATGAGGAACGGTATATAACGCCAGAGTTGAAGGAACGGGAAGCCAGGATTTTGACGGCACGGGATGATTTAAATAAGTTGGAATATGAGATTTTTGTCCAGTTACGGGATGAGGTGGGGATACATGCTGAGGCAATTCGCAATCTTTCTCGGGCTGTGGCTGCTGCGGATGTGTTGTGTGGGTTATCTGAGTTAGCCGTGCATCAAGCTTTCTGTCGCCCTTCTATGGTGATGGGACGCGAGATTTCTGTGGTGGATGGACGGCATCCGGTGGTGGAACAATCCCTTCCTGCCGGGTTTTTTGTCCCAAATTCAACTGAACTTGGCAACGGATGTGAAGCGAATGAAAAATCCGCAGCCACCCCCGATTTAATTATTCTCACCGGCCCAAATGCCAGTGGAAAAAGTTGTTATTTGAGACAGGTGGGGTTAATTCAACTGATGGCGCAAATTGGGAGTTTTGTGCCAGCGAAGTATGCGAAATTGGGGATATGCGATCGCATTTTTACCAGAGTCGGTGCGGTGGATGATTTGGCAACCGGTCAATCGACATTTATGGTCGAGATGAATGAGACGGCGAACATTCTGAATCATGCTACCGCGCGATCGCTTGTGTTGTTGGATGAAATTGGGCGGGGGACGGCGACTTTTGACGGTCTTTCGATTGCTTGGGCCGTGGCTGAGTATTTAGCAACTGATATTAAGTCACGGACAATCTTTGCAACTCATTACCACGAGTTGAATGAATTGGCGAGTATGTTGTCGAATGTGGCTAATTATCAAGTGACGGTAAAGGAGTTACCTGACAAAATTATCTTTTTGCATCAGGTACAGCCGGGAGGTGCGGATAAGTCTTATGGGATTGAAGCGGGAAGGTTGGCGGGTTTGCCTGCAGTGGTGATTCAGCGAGCCAAGCAGGTGATGGGCCAGATTGAGAAGCACAGTAAGATTGCAATGGGGTTACAAAATCTGATCGCGGATTAGGCTTGATAAGTAGAAGCTTACTCAACTCAAACTTGATAGAGGCTTGTTGAAAACATTACTCAACCTTCAATAAGCCTTTATATGGAAAAGCACTCATATCAGAATGGGAGTTCAAACTGCTCGAATTTTTAACCTCTATCTATAAAGACTTCCAAAATTTTGGCAAGCTTTGACTAGAGACTCAACAGACCCAGAGCCAGTTATGAAACACTTTTATCTCTGTTAATGCTTGCTAATAAAATAATTAAGGAGTTTTGATATTGATTTAATCAGGTTTACAACAAGAAGCACTTAATAGCTATGATAGATTAAATACGAACAACACTATATACTAAGGATGTCCAATGAGTAGGACAATTAACTTTCAAACTATTTCTTGGTTTTGGGATCTCTATAATAGAAAACTCCTTGAGCTTGATCCACCTTATCAAAGACGTAGTGTTTGGAATCAAGACTATAAAGATTTTTTTGTTGATACTGTACTTAATGGCTATCCTGCACCTGCAATATTTATATATCAAGAAATTACTGCTGAAGGGGTATCTAAGGTTAGTATAGTTGATGGAAAACAAAGACTATCTACTTTGTTTGAATTTGCTAACAATGAATTTCCAGTGTACGAAAAAACTACAATTGAAAGATTTAGTGGTAAATATTTCAAGGATTTAGATACTGAAGCTAAACAGAACTTTTGGAAATATCAATTTGCTATAGAATATGTGCCATCATCTGATGAAAAAGTAATTGGTAATATATTTGATCGTATAAATCGTAATGTCATTAAACTAACTTCTCAAGAACTTCGTCATGCAAAGTTTAACGGAGATTTTATTACTACCATAGAAGAATTGGCTAGCTGGATGTTTGAGTATTTAGGTGGAACTTTCCCAACAATTGATCGGAAATCAAAAAAGCAAATGAAGGATGTTGAAATGGTAGCTCAACTCTTACTTTTTCTAGAAGAGGGTGTTAGAGCTTATAGTCAAGAATATCTTGATAAAGCATTTAGTGACCGAGATATTAATTGGGAAGCGAAAGAAGAAATCGCGAATGAATTTCGTAATACTATTAAATATATTAAAGAGATATTAAATTTGTCTCAAGATATAAATTTATCTAAAACTAGATTGAAAAATCAAGCTGATTTTTACTCTTTATTTGGTGCTATTGCTGAGTTAAGTCGTGAAAATGACAATCAATATACAATAACTAAAGATATTGGTGAAAGAATTAATAATTTTCTTAAATTAGTAGGAGATGCAGAAGTAAAAAATCAGTCTAAAGATTCACTAACAGACTATCAAAAAAATGCACTAGACTACTATAAGGCTGTTAAGTTCTCATTTACAGATGCAGGTACAAGAAAAACTAGAATTAAAATTATGAAATCTGTAATTCAGGGAAATCTCAATTGATAATAATTTTAGATGTATGATCTATCCTTCGGTACTAGAGCGTAAATATAACGAATATAGTCCTTTCGTTAAAAGAGTAGCAGAAACGGTTAAATCAACATTAGTAAACTTCTGTGAAAGTAAAGGTTATGCTTTTACTTCACGCATCAAAAGTGTTGAATCTCTTGCTGAAAAAATTGAAACAGGTCGATTTCAAAAATGGTCAGATTTAGACGATTTATTTGCTTGCACAATTATAATGCCAACTTTATCCCATGAAGAAGAAGTTACAAAATTTTGTAAAAATACTTTTGAGATTATACGAACAGTCAAGAGAGGGCAAAATAAAAAAGCACCAGATATTTTTAGGTTTGATTCTACTAGAATATATGCTCAAATTAAAAAAGCAGATTCCCTAAATATAGATAATAAATTAAGTATTTATAATATTATTTTTGAAATTCAGATTAAAAGTGCTTTTGAACACGCATGGTCAGTTTCAACTCATGACCTGGTATATAAAAGTCCTGAAATTGACTGGAAAAGATTACGTTTAGCAGCACAAATTAAAGCAAACGTTGAGCAACTAGATACATTAATTTTGGCTTTTGAACAAACCTCTATTATTATCCAAGAAAATAATTATGTTGATATAAAAATAAAACGTAAGTTAGCCAGTGAAATTAAGAAGCTATTTCAAAATGGTAAAATTCCTGATGAACTACAGCCAAAAGACATGAACCGTTTTTGTGATAACTTATATCATCTGGCTTTTGAGGACAAACAAGAAAACAATATCCAAGGAATTATTGAAAAGATAAAAACAGAAATTAATTCGACTTCATCTAAAAAAATTCCTCGTAGCATTTCATTATTTCAATATTTATTTGTTATATTAATACGTAATAAAATTATTGAAATTCCTATAAATAACTATCACTGCCACATAACAGAAGAGTTGACTACTCTATATCCTGAGATCCAGATAGATAATAATTATATTTTTATCTATAATGAAGATATCACAATATAAGTGTAAAGTTTTGTAATAAGCTTGCGTTTTTACCAGAGTGGTGCAGTGGATGATTTGGCGCTCGGTTAATCTACATTTATGCTAAAGATTAATAAGACGGCGAATATTCTCAATCATGCTACCACGCGATAGTCTTATCCGACTTCAAAAATGCCGATGGTAGTTTGAAAACCTATTTAAAGAGGATGGGGTTAGCGCAGTGAAGGATAAACACGAAAGTAATTATAAAATTTATCTTGATGTTTGCTGTCTCAATCGTCCTTTTGATGACTGGGATCAGGAGCGAATTCGTTTAGAAGGGGAAGCAGTTCTTAGCATTATGGAGAGAATTAGGGCTAAGAAATGGCAACTTGTTACTAGCGAAGCTATAAGGGTGGAGTTAGAAAAAATGCGTAATCTTGAAAAACTAGATAACATATTAAAGTTATTAGAATTTGCGACCATAAGCATCAATATCAATGAAGAGGTTGATATGCGATCGCAACAATTAGAAAATCTTGGTTTTGCTCTTTATGATTCATTTCATATTGCTTGTGCGGAAGTCACATCGGTAGATATTTTACTGTCTACTGATGACCGTTTACTTAAAAATGCATTGCGCTATCAAGATGTGTTAAAAATAGCTGTAGATAATCCTCTTACTTGGTTCATGAATATTTTTCAATCTTAATTATGAGGCAAAACACATGATGACACCAGTAGATTTGAGAAAAAAAGGCTATGAAATTTTAGTTGAGCATTTGGGACAAGTTGATGCTATTCGATTTTTACAACAAGCTGGATGGGGAAGTGGTGACTATACTCAAGAAAGGAAAGAAACTCTAGATAAAGTAACAAAAGAAGAGTTTTGGAAAGACCTCCAGCGTATTAGAAATAGAAAAACTAATTAGACATTACAAATATAATACCTCGTTTTGAAGTAACCGTAGGTAAATCTGTAGTAGCACGATTAGCCAGTGCCCCTGAGCTAATAAAAACTAGCTGTAACGCCTTTGACTCAGGAGGCAGTGGCTTCACAATCACTGGACGTGGAGGCTTACCCCCTAGCCCTGACGAACCCCTCACCAATGATGTAGTTTGGACAGATACTCGATTACCAGCTACTACATCACAGCAGCATAGCTCAAAAAAACCTTCTGCAAAACCACAGTCTAAACCCATAGTAATTGTACCCGCTACTGGCTGGGTATTCAACGGCAAAGGGGAAGTAACGCTCATATCCTCTGCGGGCAGTAACAATAGTTTGGCGACTACTCCCACTAGCTGTCCTTCACAGAATTAATCAAGCCACAATCACGGATTAGACGGATTACACTGATGACACGGATTAGAAGATTAGAGAAATTAATTATCCGTATCAAGATTAAACGGATTACACAGATGACACGGATTAGAAGATTATAGAAATTAATCATCCGTGTAATCCTTTAATCCGTATCAATCCGTGTTACTTCTGGACGCTATTTCTGCTGCTGATCTGATTCCAAGCTCGCACTAATGCTTGTAAATTCTCAGGCAGGTTATTTTGAGAAACATCGTTGTATTGAAGTGTATTCTCACCGCTGGTTAAAGTATAGGTGATGTAATCAGCAGAACCGCTGGTTGCTGGGTAACTGAGATTCTCGAATTGCTGACGTTGGAGTAATTTTTGGAAATCTCGCACAGATTCGGGAGAAATCCGCCAAACTCGACGGGATGAATCATTCGCATCACCCATGCGAGATTGCATCACACGACCATCATTCATCAAAACAGTTTGGTAGGTTCTACCGATAATACCACCGCTAGAAATTTGCCGAAAAACCATACCTGGAGTCAAGGCTGGTGGTAATTCACTTAAGGGAATTCTTACAGGTTTAACTGTGTTCTCGGTGATATTGCTGTCTTTGCGGTTAAGAATCTGATTCCAAGCTTGAAGGACTGCTTGCAGATTCCGAGGCAGGTTACTCCGAGAAACATCGTTATACTGGAGTGTATTCTCACCACTGGTTAAAGTATAGGTGATGTAATCAGCAGAACCCCTGGTTGCTGGGTAACTGAGATTCTCGAATTGCTGACGTTGAAGTAATTTTTGGAAATCTCGCACAGATTCGGGAGAAATCCGCCAAACTCGACGGGATGAATCGTTCGCATCACCCATGAGAGTTTGCATCACCCGTCCATCATTCATCAAAACTGTTTGGTAGGTTCTACCGATAATGCCACCGCTAGAAATTTGGCGAAAAACCATACCTGGAGTCAATGCTGGTGGTAACTCACTTGTGGGAATTCTTACAGGTTTTATGTTATCAGCTATTTTGCTAGCCTCTTCATCGAAACTGATTGTAACTGTTTGACCAACCCGATAAACCCAGCGCTGTTCTCCGTCGGTTACAGTTACTTGCCAACCTGGTACAATAACTTGGGCGCACAATACACCTGGTTTATTGATACCAAGACAAGCATTAGACCATTCTCGCTGTTCGGCATCAACTATCCGCAGTCTTGAGATGGATACTCCCGACTTACTAGAGGCTTCTGCTAATACTCTTTGAGCTATATATGAAGGCAACTTGACATTCTTTGTGACTTCATCAGGAGAGTTGGTTTTAGAAATTTCGCTTTCTTTTTCATTCAACCTGTATGCAGAACCTGTAGTGTTGGTATGATAAACCAAACTTTGTTCTGGTGCGCCAACTACTACCCGCCAACCTGGGACTAAACCCATAGTACAGGAGTCCTCAGGACGCGCTAGACTTAGACAGCCATCGTTCCAAGTCCGTTGTTTAGCCTGCATGATGGTGAGGCTGGAAACGTTCAATTTTAGCCGTTGGGATGCATCTTTGAAAACAGCATCTCTGACCGATTTGGGCAAGCCTATCGGCACGCTGCTTTCGGAAGTAACGGCAGTCGCTAAACGCAAATTACGGCCATTACTATTGGTATGATAAGTCCAACGTTGCTTGCCATTAGACACTACAACTCGCCAACCGGGAACTATAGCTTGGGTGCAAAATTCATCTTTTCTCGCCAATGCCAAACAGCCATTATTCCAAGCCTTTTGACTGTAGTCAGTAATTTCCAATTCTTTGACTGGAATTCTCTCTCTACGCGATAAATCTCGCAGTACGGCGTTAGCGACTGAACGCGGTAAGCTGTTGGTTCTTAGGCTTTGGGTGATGACTTGATTTGTTTCTTTTGATCCATTAGCGGGTGTAGCAGTAGCGCTTTTGATTAGCGTGAAGCCATTGCCTACAGATAAAATGCCAGTTAACACCAAAGCAGTGAAGATTCGAGCTTGGTTTGTGTTACAATAGTTTTGGAGAACGTTTTTCATATCAATAGTTAGCCATTAGTCATTAGTAGTTTAGTCATCAATCATTTGTTTTGCATGAGTAGCATCGACGTACTTCTTTGAAGACGTCCGCAATGTGAAGCAAATAATCGATTGTAAAAGAAGTATTCATCCCATCACTAAGCAGTTCGGGATACATTTAACTATCTTTTCCCACACTGGATATAAAGATAGACTCTAATATACGGGGCTGTTGTTCCTTAATTTTTACAATAAATTCATCAGAAATTCATCAGGGGTGAGAATAAACCATCCCTTTTTTGTCATTCACTGCATTTTCACAGAGGAATGCAACAGTTCTGTGTGGTAAATTTGTTTACAGGTTTTCTTATAGATGTTGCCATGCAGATGAGGTAGAAGTTTATCTGCGTGTATCTGCGGTTATAAACTTTTTAGCGCTATATGTACTTACTGACCAACAAATTAAGACGACAACCGCGATTTTGATAGAATATAAAAAAATAAATAAATAATTAATTAACCGCACCCTCGACGCAGACAAAAAAGAATGAATGCACTTTTGTCTAATTGCTCAAGCGCTTAAGGGATGTTGTTCGATAAACTGATAGTCCGGTACATCAAATCTGATAGTGCTAGCTGCCCAATCTTTCAAGTCAGGTGCCAACCAGACTAATTTTCGCAGAATTTCATCATTTACCCACAAAATTAGGGGAAACTGAAAATGCTTGGGAAACTCATCGCGCATCAGGTTGGTAGAGATGAGCAGTTGATTAATTGCAAAGACTGATTCTAAGCCGCTCACGATTAAAGCTTCCGGTTCAGTACAATCAAGTTGCGTGGCAATGGTTGTATAAAGGGTCTGTGCCTCTTCGGGGATGCAAATTTCTTGAATATTTGCTGTGGAAAATTCTTCTAACAAGCTTAGTACCTGCTGCTGTTTGCCAATAGAGTTACAGCACGCTAACAGCAATGAAAACTGCCCATCAGAAAGTGCGATCGCTCTGGTCAGTCGGCGAATTGCTGAATAAGTATCTTTCATGCTGTCTTGGGAATTTACTAAGCTGAACATTTCCAACCCCTGACTTGTTTAAAAAACTACTAAAAAATATCGTCAAAATTACCAGCCTTTGCTCTTGCCATGATGGCGATGGAGGCAATTTTGATTAACCTTAATTTAGATGACCTAGGACGATTCTACTCACAGTATATTTATTCAGGGTGCAGTGTATCACCCCGCATTGGGGGGAGAAGGGGAAGGAGAATGGAATTGGGCAACTTTTTCTTTACTATCTAAATCATTGCATATAGATTTATGATGCGATGTGAAATTTTGAACTAAGTAAATGATTGAAATATTTATCAGGTGGTGTAGAAAGCGGGGGTTGTTTGTTGGGGTGGTGATGCTGAGTCTGATATCAGCATTGATGCTATCATTTCCCTTTGCTTTTGAAGTCGAGGCACAGAATGTTCCTAGGAGTCGGCAAACCTCTGAGTTGCGGGGGGTGTGGTTAACTAATATAGATAGTGATGTCCTGTTTGCACGCGATCGCCTTTCAAAGGCTTTACAAAAACTCAAACAGTTAAATTTTAATACTGTATATCCGACGGTGTGGAATTGGGGTTATACACTGTATCCCAGTAAAGTGGCACAGAGAGTATTTGGGCGATCGCTTGACCCGACACCGGGATTGCAAGGGCGAGATATGCTCAAAGAAATCGTGGATGGGGGACATCAACAAGGATTAACAGTCATCCCCTGGTTTGAATTTGGCTTTATGGCTCCTGCGGACTCCGACTTAGCCAAACGCCATCCGCAATGGCTCACCAGTCGTCGCAATGGGACTAAAATTGTGAAAGAAGGCATCCACGAGCGGGTTTGGTTGAGTCCCTTTCGCCCAGATGTGCAACAATTTATCCAAGATTTAATTGTCGAAATCGTCAGAAACTACGACATCGACGGCATTCAATTTGATGACCATTTTGGCTTGCCGACGGAATTAGGCTACGACCCCTACACAGTGGCACTGTACAGAAAAGAACATCGGGGTCAAGCACCGCCAAATAATTTCCAAGACCCAGAATGGGTGCGGTGGAGGGCTGACAAAATTACCAATTATATGAAGCGGGTATTTAAAGCCATTAAAAATGTCAAAAAAGATTGCCTTGTCTCAGTAGCACCCAATCCCCAGCGCTTCTCCTATGACTTCTTTTTAGCCGACTGGGAGAAATGGGAACGCATGGGACTGGTTGAAGAATTGGTAATGCAAATATACCGGGATGACTTGCAGGTGTTTAACAGCGAATTAGAACGTCCGGAAGTGAAATCCGCAAAGCGTCATATTCCTGTAAGTGTGGGGATTTTGAGCGGTTTGAAAGGTAGATTTGTGCCCACGCAACAGATAGAGACGCAGGTAAAAAATGCCCGCGATCGCAACTTTGCGGGTGTCTCCTTCTTTTTCTATGAAACTCTGTGGAATATGAGCAAAGAAAAACCAGAACAACGTCAAACAAGCTTCCAGAAGATGTTTCTCACACCAATAAGTCATCCCAATTTGTTTAAAGGGTGGAAACCTTGAATTGGTTAGTGGTTAGTGGTTAGTGGTTAGTGGTTACAACCAACAACTAACAACCAACAACTAACTCCTATCCAATTCCCAGTCGTCCAGCCAATGCAGGAGTCAGGGGTAAAAGAGTAGCTATCATCAAAAATAAAGCTAAAAGTCCTAAAGCAGCCCGAGCGTCATCGGGTTCGCTGATTTCATTCAAGCTGGGACGTTCTAAATCCCGTTGTAAGAACAAAATTACGATCGCCCAATACATGGCTAAAGGATTCGCTAAAGAAACCAACCCCAACAATATTAAAGTCGCAAATGTCGCCCTTCCTGCTGTTTTGCGTCCATAAATTGCCTGAACGATTCGACCACCATCTAACTGTCCGGCTGGCATCAAGTTTAAAGCAGTAATTACCAACCCCAGCCAACCAATCACCACCAAGGGATGAACACTCACCAAAGACGATTGTAAGGCAGAACCGAGGACGACCCGCGCTAAGGTTCCGACCAAAATCGAACCTGAGAAAAACTGACTTGGTACTTGAAACAGGCTTCCTTCTTGAGAAAGGAGTAAGCCAACCACCAACATTAACAAAGAAACAATCCCACCCACAGCAGGTCCCGCCAAAGCGATATCAAATAATACCTTGCGATTGGGTAACACTGATTGAAACCGCGTAATCGACCCAAAAGAGCCAATTTGGATCGAAGGTAAAAAGAAAGGCAAACTGAGACGGACTTGGTGACGACGTGCCAATACCCAATGACCGATTTCATGTGCTGCTAAAATCGTCATGATACCTATACCGATGGGCAATGCTTCTTGATACCGAGTTGGATCGGAAAACAAATCAAAACCCTGCAATAAACCCGCAGCTTCCAGACTTGTGACCATAGTTGCAATCAACAAGACCAGCCCAAAAACTTTTTGCGCTATGGTCATGGGACGGGGGTCATTGCGACTGGGTAAGACAATAAAAACAGGTCTACCGTCAGTATTTTCCACTAAAAACAGGCGATATTTGTCACCCAAACGCTTCTTTAGAGTCGCAGTCAGACGGTTGTGTACCTCCTCTGGCTCACCCCGCATATTACCTTTAAAAATAGCTCCTTCTTGGTAGGCGATCGCTTCAGTGGCAAAAAAGGTATCGATACCGAAAATACCTCGAATTACCTGTAAATCCTCTTCTTTTATCCGCAACACATCCACATTTACTGCTGGAGTATTGGAATTTTCTGGTGAACTAGCCTCGGCTTGAGCAATTCTTTGGGTTGCTCGTTGCTTGAGCATTTCATCTTGTCCGAGGTTCCGCAGTCGTCTTCCCAAAAAGATGTACAAACCAGTGGAAGCTATCAACAAAAAGAGAATACCCACAATATTGATATAAATTCCCGCAGCAAACAAGCCAAAAAACAACAGCCAAGGAGCCATCAACACCACCGACTGCAACCAGGCTAAGATTCCCAGTTTACCTTCATCTCTGGCGCGGTAAAAGCCCCAACCCAAAATACCGAAAGCGACTAGTAAGACCGTCGCTATTAAAGGAGTCTCAGACGCAGTGAACATTTCTCCAAACCCTTTTTGCTTTGCGCTAACCTTGCCCGAGTAAGTCGGTTGTTACAAACTATTACTTACTTAATTTATAACGAGCCAGCGAGTCTGCCCAAGTTATTGCGGATGGAAGTGAGACGAAATGAGGAGATACGTAAAAAAAAGATTCTTCCTCTGCGTCCTCTGCGTCTACCCTGCGGAAGGCTAAGAGCCTATGGCGGTTAATTTTTCTTACTTATCTTCTCCAAAATCAAACACATAACGCAGCCCATTCAAAATGCCTTCTACATCGTGAGCACCGAGGATTAATCCGGTGCCCTTATCTAAAGTTCGTTTTTTTATTGATTCCGGAGAAAATCAAACAAATAATGTGCCATCTCCAACTTAGAACAAGGCGGAACCTCCACCTTCTGACCTTCTTTATCTAAAAATATCGCCTGATTGTTATCGCTGCCAAACCCACTATCTACCTTATCTACAGGATTCGCAACGATCGCATCCAATTTCTTTTGCTGCATTTTCTCTAACGCAGGCTTGACAATATCACCAGTTTGTGCGGCAAAGCCAATTAAACGTTGATGGGGTTGTTTGCGACGGGACAATTCAGAAATTATATCCCCTACAGGTTCTAAAGCTAAACTTTCGGGGAGTTCACGCTTGGGTAATTTTTCGGTACTATAATCCCTCGGTTTCACATCTGCGACTGCAGCGGACATGATAATCAAATCTGATTTATGAAAATACTGCAACATCGCTTCTTCCATCTGTGCCGCACTAACCACGGGAACTGACAAGACTCCTAACGGTACATCCCAACTGGCAATTCCATGCACCAACGTGACATTCGCACCGCGATGCAATGCCGAAGAAGCTAAAGCCAGTCCCATTTTACCAGTGGAGGGATTCCCGATAAATCTTACTGGGTCGAGATACTCTTGCGTTCCCCCAGCACTAATCAAAACTTGCTTCCCAACTAAATCTCGTTTGCCTGCGGTATGTAACAGCGAGTGGATATAGGCGATAATTTCTGGGGGTTCTGCCATTCTACCAGCGCCGACGCGATCGCACGCCAATAAACCGGAGGCTGTACCCATGCCATGATATCGACTATCTAGTAATAGTTCTCGCCAATTTCGCTGTACTGCCACTTGTTCCCACATATCGGTATTCATCGCCGGTGCTAACAACACGGGACAAGTGGAGGCTAAAACGGTGTTCGTCAATAAATTATCAGCCATCCCACAAGCCAACTTTCCCAGGGTATTAGCTGTTAAAGGCGCAATTACCAACAAATCAGCCCACTCGCCCAATTCTATATGTAAAGGGCGCGAGTGAGTTGGTTGCCAAAAATTCTCATCTGTGTAAGCCGGATATCTGGAAAGCGTTGCGAAAGTCAGAGGTGTGATAAAATTTTGTGCAGAGTTAGTGAGAATAACTCGCACTTGTACCCCAGACTTAAACAACGTCGAAACAACCTCACAGATTTTGTAGGCAGCGATACCGCCACCTACAGCAATCAAAACCCTACTTGATTTGGGATTTGGCATAGAAAAAGTTTGGAGTGAAGAATTATTAACTCATAACTCCTAACTCAATACCCAATTACGCTTCATCATAGGGTTCCAAATCTAAGAGATGAATGTAGGACTCGACTAAATCAGGACGCTGAAATGCGATCGCTCGCAGTAAATGCCAATCGTTCAAACCTTCAAAGGCGTTGCTGTAATTATCCTGCTCCAGACGTGTAGCTAAGTTTTCTACATCTTGTGGAGTCATGGCAGCAATTTCTTTTTTGGAAATGCTCAGAGTTTTCATTATGCTCGCCCCTCCCAGTAGCTGCAAAAGCATTCAGCATGGGTTAAGTTGCGCACTTACGCAGCCACCCAATCTATATTACTCACTCAAGGGGGTTAATTTCGTGAAAATATTCCGGATTTTTACCGGATTTTATAAAATTTTTGTAACTTCACCCAAGGAGTTACCTCAAAACGTCGAGAACGAACGAACGAAATAATTCTAGCATTATCGGTCGGATTTCGTGACCCATGTCAAATTCTTCATATTTTACCGGCACTTTCAAGGATTCGAGAGTTTCTCGGGCTTTGATTGCTGCTTGTACTGGTACTACTTCATCTTGTCTGCCATGCATAATCAAAACTGGTGCTTTTGTCTTGATATCTGATGCACCTGGATGCAAATAGCCACTCATGCAAACTAAACCGGCGATCGGCAATTTTAATCCGACATCTAGAGTCATGGCAGCACCTTGAGAAAATCCGCTTAAGATTGTCCGCGATAATGGTACACCAGTGATCCTCTCTAAAGATTGCAACCAATCGATGACTAATTGCCGACTTTCTGTTAATCCCTCATACATATTCTCTACTTTCAAGTCATACCAAGCCTTGCCTGTAGGGGAATAAGGATAAGGAAAGGGTGCATGGGGAAAAATGAACTGGTAATCTGGTAAGTTGAAAAAGGGGAATAAAGATGCAACATCGTCAGCATTTGCACCCCAACCGTGCAAAATGACGATTAAACCTTTGACAGTGATGCCTGCTTTGGGGGCAAATTCAATGAAATCTAGGGTATTGGTCATTGGTGATTTTTGAATCGGCAGAAGATTATTTATTTAATTAACCACGAAGATACGAAGTGCGCAAAGGAAGAGGGGAAAGAAGGTAGGTACTCTTACAGACTTTTTGCTTCTTGTTTTAATTAGCAATGACAAAGGACTGTAAAATAATCTTCTGCTCTCACATGAATCGACCGAAGGATACAGGGGAATTATGCCGCATCTCGCTTTACTGAGTGTATCTAATAAAACAGGCTTGATTGACCTTGCCCACAGTTTGGTAGAAGAATTTGGCTTTGATTTAATTAGTAGTGGAGGCACAGCAAAAGCTTTAAAAGATGCGGGACTACCTGTGACAAAAGTAGCGGATTACACAGGTTCTCCAGAAATTTTAGGCGGTCGAGTCAAAACTCTGCATCCCCGTATTCATGGTGGTATTTTAGCGCGTCGGGATATGCCAGAGGATGTCACAGATTTGGCAAATAACCAAATTCGTCCGATTGATTTGGTGGTGGTGAATCTTTATCCTTTTGAAGAAACTATTGCGAAACCTGGTGTTACTTTAGCTCAGGCCATCGAGCAAATTGATATCGGTGGGCCTGCGATGTTGAGGGCCGCATCGAAAAACTTTGCCAATCTGACAGTATTGTGCGAACCGGAACAATATGGCGAATATTTAGAAGAATTACGTCAAAATAATGGGGAAGCGTCGGTAGAGTTTCGCCAAAATTGTGCATTGAAAGGATTTTTGCATACTTCTAGCTATGACCAAGCGATATCTTCCTATTTGACTCAACAATCTTCCAAATCTGATCAAGAATTCACCCTTTCAGGTACACAACTGCAATCTCTACGTTATGGCGAAAATCCCCATCAACCAGCGGTATGGTATCAAACTGGGACTACTGCAACGGGATGGGCAGCCGCTACGAAACTCCAAGGTAAAGAACTTAGCTATAACAACTTAGTCGATTTAGAAGCAGCCCGCCGGATAATTTCTGAATTCGCGGATGTGCCAGCAGCGGCGATTCTTAAGCATACTAATCCCTGTGGTGTCGCTTTGGGAAGTTCTCTTAAAGAAGCTTATGAAAAAGCTTTTAATGCTGACTCGGTTTCGGCTTTTGGTGGTATCGTCGCTCTCAACCAGCCAATTGATGTCGATACAGCCACTGAGTTAAAAAAGACATTTTTAGAGTGTGTAGTTGCACCAGGTTGCGACAGGGAAGCACAAGCAATTCTCGCTGACAAATCAAATTTACGGATATTAATATTACCAGATTTAAATAGTGGAGCAAAAGAAACAGTGAAAGCGATCGCCGGCGGTTTTTTGGTACAAGCTGCTGATGATATCGTTGCTGACACGAGTAAATGGCAAGTTGTTACCGAGCGTCAACCGACTGCTTCTGAGTTAGAAGAATTGCTCTTTGCTTGGAAAGTTTGTAAACACGTTAAGTCTAACGCCATTGTCGTCACAAGCGATCGCACAACATTGGGTGTCGGTGCCGGACAAATGAATCGCGTCGGTTCAGCAAAAATTGCCCTAGAACAAGCCGGCAATAAGGCTCTTGGTGCTTTTCTGGCTTCTGATGGATTCTTCCCCTTCGATGATTCTGTGAGAACTGCCCAGAAAGCGGGAATTACTGCTCTAGTTCAACCAGGGGGAAGTATGCGGGATCAAGATTCTATCAATGCTGCAAATGAACTCGGTTTATTAATGGTGTTTACAGGTGTCCGTCACTTTTTGCATTAAGTACAGACTCAACTACTCATGCTCGATGTGCAATTGGAAAAGTGTCACCCAGCATACTTGCCCAACGGACAAGGGAATGTTAGTCTTTAGGAGTGTGTGAGGAGTAAGTTGAAAGTAAAAAGCGCCTGGGGTGGAAACACGGTAACACTCCCAGGCGCTTTTTTATTTAAAATTACAGTGGACAGTCTGCTAAGTGTCACTCAACCTACTTGCAAAATAATTCAACAAGTGATATTATATATTAGTGTGTGAGGAGTAAGTTGAAAATAAGAAGCGCCTGGGGTGGAAACACGGTAACACTCCCAGGCGCTTTTTATATTGTTCGCGCAGAAAGGGACACCATAGAAAGTGTCATGCAGCATACTTGCTCGATTATTAAACAAGTGATATTGTAGATTTGTGTGTGAGGAGTAAGTTGAAAATAAGAAGCGCCTGGGGTGGAAACACGGTAACACTCCCAGGCGCTTTTTATATTAATTACAGAGAGAGCAAAAATATTTATATATTACTTTTTGTAGAACTTAAGACTTAATGTAAATCGGAATCTGAATAGAAAACTCTGCCCCTTCACCCGGTGCTGAAATACACTTCAACTCACCACCATGCTTGGATACAATCTGGTAGCTAATCGACATCCCTAAACCTGTACCGGAACCAACTGGTTTAGTAGTAAAGAAGGGGTCAAAAATTTTTTGCTTTACTTCTTCTGTCATGCCACAACCATTGTCAGCAAGGAAAATCATCACTTGATTATTCTCTAAAACTTTTGTGCGAATGCAAATGGTATTGGGATTGTTTTGGATATCTTCAAGCGCTCGTGACTTGTTTAGTTCTTCTATCGCATCAATTGCATTGCTCAGAATATTCATGAACACCTGATTAAGTTGTCCAATATAGCACTGTACCATCGGTAGTTCGCCATACTCTTTAATAACTAGAATGGGGGGATGCTCCGATCGAGTTTTGAGGCGATGTTGCAGTAGCAGTAGAGTATTATCAATACCCTCGTGAATATCTACCTCTTTCATATTAGCTTCATCTAGCCGCGAGAAGTTGCGCAAAGATAAGACAATTTGGGTGATGCGCTCGGCACCTATTTGCATCGACGTGAAAATTTTGGGTAAGTCTTCTTTTATGAAATCGAGGTCAATCGCTGAAGCCCTAGCTTGAATTTCTGCTGGTGGCTGGGGATATAATTGCTGGTAGAGTTGCAGCAAATTGAGTAAGTCTAAAGTATATTGATTGGCATAAGTGATATTACCGTAGATGAAAGCAACAGGGTTATTGATTTCGTGAGCTACCCCAGCAACCATTTGTCCAAGACTGGACATTTTTTCACTTTGGATAAGTTGGGCTTGCGTCTGTTGGAGTTCTTGTAAGGTAAATTCAAGCTTGATTGCTTGCTCTTGGGCTGTAGTAGCAACTGCAAGAGATCGTGCCACAGCTTTCCTTAATTCAACTGTGCGCTCCTCAACTCTGGATTCTAATTCTGCTTTGGCTTTCAAAAGTGCTGCTTCGGCAATTTTTCGCTCACTGATTTCGGCGATTAGTTGGCGGTTCGCTGCTTCCAGTTGTTCTGGACTTGGCAAAGCTAGTGCTTGAGGAATTATTGGCACTAGTACAATAGCTGTATACACGGAAATAGAAGCGGTAATAAGTTTTAAGGAACCGGACAGCCAGTAAGTTGGATGCCAAAGCGTCCACACTTCCATGACATGGGTTGTACCACAGGAGACGATGAAAGCTCCAAATAATAAAAGTATCCATTTGAAAGGCAAATCTTGTCGCTTTTGGACAAAGTAAACAAGGGTAAGCGGGATAGAATAATAGGCGATCGCAATCAGAGAATCTGAAGCGATATGTAGCCACACCAAACTGGGCTTCCAAAGATAACAATGCCCATGTGGAATAAATAAACCATCAGCGAAAAAGCTTTGCAAGGATTCCAGCATATATGATTTACTAGATGTGCTTTTGAAAGCTACCTAAACTACCAAATTATACGCCCATCGACTAGAAGTCTCGCTCTACCGTAAGATAGTGACTTTCAACGTTCTTTTCGCGATTGGAAAAAATGCCAATAAAAATATACAGGTAAATCTTCCAATATGCCTAGATTCGCTACTTCATAAAAGTTGTCAGGAATCTTATTTTTCACTTCGGACTTAGGAACGCCATATTCAGTTTGTATCAAAAATATAACAGTATAAATACTGGATTTTTTTGGATTGATAGTGCTGGTGTTTTACTAGTAGACAAACTTTAGTGTTTTCATGATAAGAATATAAGAATAGGTCAAAAAAAAAGCGATTATGAAAGATATTCAAATTTTAGCTTACATCGGAATATTTTCATTTGTTGTGGCAGTATTTGGCCACCAAGAACTGGGGTCAGGCTGGGTGACAATACTTATGTTTATTGCTCTTATAGCTTTAATTATTAACATTGTGGAACAACCAAAAATCCAAAGAAAAAATAGGGAATAAGGTATGGAAAAGAATTATTTTTATTGAATTGTGTAGTAGGATTTTTCTATGAAAATGCACCTTATTTTTCGGCAGTGCAATGAGTCAAATTGCCATTTTCTACTCCCTACTTACCATCTGGACAATCAAGGCTGAGGAAATTTTCTCACTTGATACTCGCCAGTTTCCATAAAGGGATATGATTCTCCCATCGCTTGGGTAAATTTAGCGTCAACAGCTTCCAAATCAGCGTGGGGTATAGCTTTCCAATGCTCTTTTGTTGCCCAACGAATAATCATCATCACTTCCGTAGAGTCATTGGGATTGATCCAAACCTCTTTACCAAGAAATCCTGGATACCCAGCAAGGGCTGTTGTCCAAATTTCCGCATCCTTAAGTATATATTTTTCCCGCACATTGGGCGGTACTTTCACCCTCAAGAGTTCGATTACCACACCTTTAAATCCTTGTGTATGTTTGCCAAAATAGAATTGTGGGCTAAAGTAATCATGCTTTGATGCATAACTTTATTACCTAAATTTAATAAACTTGGGTTAATTGGTAAGAAACAAGGTGATATGAGGCAGTATGGACAACAATAATTGGATGCAACAGTTAGTCATGCTCGGTATTGGTACAACCTCTTTGGTGGCAGACAAGCTCAAGCAAGTCGGCGATGAATTGGTTAAGGATGGTAAGCTCAATCCCGAACAAGCCAAAGCGGTAATGGATGACATTGTACAGCAGTTGAAGTCCGAGCAGGGCACTTGGGAAACCCAGATGCAACGTCAGATGAGAAACATGATGCAGGATTTGGGTGTTGCTCGTCAGTCTGAGGTGGATGAACTCCGGGGTAGAATTGACCGTTTAGAGCGCCAAGTGCGAGATTTAGAAAATAAGCTTTGGCGATAATATGCCGAGGAAGGGATTTAAACTCAGTTTTGTCAAACTGGCAATTTTAAGGTTAAAAACTTGCGATCGCGTAGCGGCTCCAAAGGAGCATCGCCTACGAACTCTAATTGGGTCCCCTACTGCTATAAAATTATTGAGGTCGGATGCGACTTATGTAGAAAAAATGCGTAGGTAAATCTTACGTGTGTTGAAAGCGTTGAAAACAGGAGTTTTTGTAATTCTCTCAAACCTGTTAATTAGGGAGGACTGATGCATGAAAGGGATTTTACTAAGCGTGGGTTTGATGCTGGCTTGTGTATTAATTTTAGTATTGGCCCAAATTGGCGGTAAACAGGATTCTGCTATTGCTGTCCAACTTACTCAAGCCACACCAGCATCCACAAATTTACTTGAAAACAATAATCTGATTGCGAGCAAAACTATGTCTGAAGCTAATGAGGTTACCACTCCTTCGGGATTGAAGTATGTAGATTTACAGGAGGGGACTGGTGCGACTCCTCAAGCCGGACAGAAAGTTACGGTTCACTACACTGGCACCTTGGAAGACGGGACTAAATTTGATAGTTCACGCGATCGCAATCAACCCTTTGATTTCAAGATTGGTGTTGGACAGGTAATCAAAGGTTGGGATGAGGGAGTTGGCACGATGAAAGTTGGCGGTCGTCGCCAATTAATCATCCCCGCTGAGTTAGGTTACGGTGCCCGTGGTGCCGGCGGAGTGATTCCACCAAACGCTACTCTGCTTTTTGATGTGGAATTGTTGAAAGTTAGTTAGGAGTTAGGAGATAGGAGTTAGGAGTTAGGAGTTAGGAGTTAGGAGTTAGGAGTTAGGAGTAAACAACTAACAACTAACAACTAACAACTAATAACTATTCTTCGCTAAATTCTCAAACCTAGTAAACTGCGGGTCAAACAAAAGTTTAATCGTACCCACTGGGCCATTACGATGTTTAGCTATGTTGACTTCAGCAATCCGGCGATCGGGACTGTCTGGATTATAATAATCATCCCGGTAAAGCATCATTACTAAATCCGCATCCTGTTCAATACTTCCACTTTCCCTCAAATCTGACAACATCGGACGCTTATTTGTCCGTGCTTCCACCCCACGACTTAATTGAGAAAGGGCAATTACAGGAACACTCAATTCCCGTGCTAAACCTTTAATACTGCGGGTAATTTTAGATAATTCTTGCACGCGATTATCACCACCACCTTCCATCAATTGCAAGTAATCTATTACAATTAATCCTAATTGGGTGTTTTGTTCTGCTTGCAAACGTCGCGCCTGACTCCGCATTTCTGTAACCGTAATATTGGGCGTATCATCAATAAATATTGGCATATCCGAGAGCATACCAATAGCACGGCTTAAAGGTTCCCATTGTGTTTGACTGAGCCGTCCAGTCCGCAGATAACTACTTTCAATTTTTGCCTCGCTAGCTAACAACCGTTGTGCCAGTTGTTCTTTTGACATTTCTAAGCTAAAAACTGCAACTGGTAATTTGTATAAAGAGGCAATATTATGAGCAATATTCAAGCAAAATGCAGTGTTGTGAACGCAGATGTCATTAGCCACAAAATTGTGACTGACTGGGATTGTTAAGTCATAAACTTGTTTGCATCCCATTGGTTCAATGGAAACGATTTCATCCCAATATACATCACTAGTTGCTAACTGCTGAAGTGGTAAATTTTCTAAATTTGTTGCCAATATCCAAAGTTTTTCTCGTGATAGAGCTTCTTTGCCCTTGATTCCAGCACATTTAGCTGCGACTATTTGCTCCCAAATTTCTCCTGGGATGAGGTCAGAACTAGTTTGGTGTGTCTTCTGATTTAAGGCTGTTTCGACTTGACCTAATGCCTCATCTGCGCCAAAAATACCAATTTCCGAGATAAAAGTTTTGATAGATTGAGCATCAGTAATATCTAGTTGCCAAGCTTGTCTGCGAGTTTCTTGATATTTAATTGAGCATTTTTTCAGAGTGGCAATAATTCCAAACCGCAAGAGTAGATGTTGTATTTGTCTGCCTAATTTTTCGCTGACACTACAGTATTCTAATTGCGATTGACCGCTAATAAGTAGACTAGACCATCCATTGGTTGCAAACAGACGATTGAGGAATAAAGAAACTTGCGATCGCTCTAATTTAAATATAAGATTAGGAATTATTTGGGCATCAGCTTTTTTGTCCCATAAACCAATCGTCTCCAGCCAAGCTGTGAGGGGATTTTTTTCTCTCTGACACATAGCAGCGTAGAGTATTGGTGTCCGTTCACTCGTAATTTCTACCCTAGCTTCAAATTCTGGTGAAAAACTGGTAATACTCTCGGTGAAATCATTTTGAATGCAAGTTGGTGTTGAGTCTGTTAAGCATCCATCACCTATGAAATATGCTAATAATTTAACTTCACAATCGCGGATGGTTTCTGTACCGAATACATCGATTTTACGAGGTACAGCAATTTTATCCCCCACTCTTAATTCCGAAAGTTGCCGCCATCCATTAATAGTTAGATAAGGATGGGTGATGGTAGTTTCAATATATCGCCCTAAGCGAGTCGCAACACCAAAAACTGGTTTAATACCATCATCAACAAAAGCAGAAGGTTGAGTAAGATGAAACTTCCAATCATCTCCTAAAGTTAGTAACTCCGCTTGACGACGATGATATATTTCTTTAATTGTTGTGATGCTACCGTCACTCAAAAGAATTTCACTATTTTCATACAAACATTTTCCCATTGATGGTCTACCAGCAACGATAATCAAATCAGAACGCTGGAAACCGCTGGTCATAGCATCTAAATCGTAAAAACCGCTGGGAATACCGGGTAAGGATACACCTTGATTTCTCGCTTCAATTTCTTGGAAATTATTAATCAGAGTATCAGCAATGTGAACTAAACCTGATTCCGGACGTTCTTGAGTAATTCCGAATACTTTTTGCTCTGCTTGGTCTAGTACAAATGGTAATTCGTTTTCTGTTTGATACCCCAACTGGACAATTTCATTCCCGGCTTTAATTAACATCCGTCGCAGATATTTGTCCATCACCAGTTGCGCTAAGGCATCAATGTTGACTGCTGAGACGGTGCGGTCTACTAGAGTTGCTAATTTATTTCTACCACCAATCCGGGTAAGTAAATCGTGGTCGGTCAACCAACTGATGACTGCCAGTAAGTCTGTGGGTTTATTTTGTCCGTGGAGCCGCAAGGCTGCTTGATAGATATCTTTGTGAGCGCTGATATAAAATGCTTCTGCAACCAGGCGATCGCTGACTCTACTTATCGCTTCCGGGTCTAATAAAATACCTCCTAATATCGCTTCTTCGGCTTCGATATTTTGGGGTGGTAGGCGATCGCTGTTACCTTGAAAATTTGGTTCACCAGACATAGAAATTTTGGATTTTGGATTTTGGGTTCTAAATAACTATATAGAAAGCTCGCCGCTCTAAGTTTAGAGCGGCGAGCTTTTCGCCCTAAATTCCCCTACGACCTGTCTGCGTCAAGGTCGCAGTCCTATGCACAATATTCAGATAGACACATATCAACACAGATGTATTTTATTTATCTACGTATTGCAGTGTTTATCTGTGGTTCAAAATCCTCAAAATAGGACTTTTAGCTAGGGATTACTTGAACATTGATTTTGGCAGTAACTTCGGAATGCAGTTTAATTTCTGCTTCGTAAGTACCCAATTTGCCAATATCGGGGACAGTAATACCGCGACGATCCACTTCTTGATTGGTGTTTGCTTTAATGACATCTGCTACATCTTGGGCGGTAACAGTACCAAAAATTGTGCCGTTTTCACCCAACTGTTTGGCAACAATATATGCTGCAACTTGTTCTAAAGCTGCTTTTTGCTCGGTAGCTTGTTGCTTTAATTCTAATTGACGCAGGCGTTCCAACTCCCGACGGCGTTCTACTTGCCTGAGAATACCAGGGGTGACATGAGTTGCCATTTTCTGGGGAAGCAAATAATTACGGGCATAGCCAGGAGCGACTTCTACCAAATCGCCTGATTTTCCCAGCTTGCTGATATCTTGATTTAAAACTAACTGCACACGTTTCGCCATCTTGGTTCTTTTTCTCTCTCTACTTTAAAATCTTAATAATCTGGTGGCTTTTTCTGGCTGTTTGACATAACCGTTGAGCTTACAGATCCTAGCGCCCATGCGGGTGCGATCGCAACCAATCCAACTAACAAGCAACTAAAATTTATCCTTCATTCCTCGCAGACGCGCAAAGGTTTGGACTGGATCGTTACTGTTCACAGCTAATTGTAATGCGGGTTGTGAGTAACGCAAAAATGGATTTGTGCGCTTTTCGACTCCCAACAGTGAGGGAACAGTAGCTTCACCCCGACTGCGGTGAGCTTTCACTTCATCATACCTTTGTTGTAAGTCGAGATTGTCAGCGTCTACGGTAACGGCAAATTGCAAATTTTTTAAAGTGTATTCGTGAGCGCACCATACACGGGTATTATCCGGTAGAGAACTGAGCTTGCTCAGGGAGTCTACCATCTGGATGGGTGTGCCTTCAAATAAGCGCCCACAACCGCCTGCAAACAGCGTATCCCCGCAGAATAGTTCCCCCGTCTCCCCTGACTGTGAAGGAAAGTAATAGGCAATGTGAGCGCGGGTATGCCCAGGGATGAAGAAAACTTCACCTGTACGGTTTGCAAAGTTAATGCGGGAACCTTCTTCCAAAAACACTTGCTGTCCTGGAATTCTTCCCTTGTCCTCCACTCCCCCATACACTGTGACTTGGGGATATTGTTGTATCAGTTGCTTGTTACCACCCACATGATCGTTGTGGTGGTGCGTGTTAAAAATCGCTACTAACTCAGCTTCAAGTTCATGAAGTTTTTTTATAACGGGTTCTGCTTCTGCTGGATCGACAACGGCAGCCGTATTGGAAAAAATATCGTGTAGCAGAAAGATGTAATTGTCTGTAAGTACTGGAATACGGAGGATTTCCATAGCATAATATAGATGTTTGACCTTTATAAACGATCCTATGACTTAGCGATCGCGGTTAACTACAAAATTATAATGAACGAATTATATTTTTTTCTGCTTATAACTCTTTCCCCACATAAAAAAAGCTAATTTACAACCGTATTGTTACTTATTAACTTTTGTTACACTTAAGAAAAAGTTTAGATTTATCAGTGAAATTTCCCTAGAAAGAAGAGTAAGCCCAAAGTTAGATTTATTTTGTTCCATTTTGTTGTACAAATACACAGAAATAAATTTCGGAACAAAAATATCAATATTTGCTTTCAGATGTTAGCCCGAATAATTTTTCATTAATACAGATCGCTTTTGACCCTCAATGGCATGGCAAATATTGGCGTTTTAGCATCTACCTGGAGAATTAAATATGACTTACAAAGCACCTATGTACAAAAAAGTTGAAATTCAATACGGGATTGTTGTTAAAAGAATGGTCGATCGAATTATAATCTCAGGAAAAATGAGTCGCCAAGACCATAAGCTGCTGACATCTATGGTACTTGCGAGTGGTGACATTAATGATACAGACCGTCGCCAAATTAATCGCATATTTGATTATATCCAAACTGGTCAATTGAAATTAATTGACTGGTAAACGATGATTCTGGCTATACTCGGTCGGAGGAGTTAATAGTACGCAAGCAGGGTAGATAGAGAATCTTTTTGGCAGGTAATGCTGTCGAAGAATCACAAAAACCTAATCAATAGTATAAAATATTACTAGTAATTTGTGGTTAAATGTATGTTAGTAATATCTGCAAAATCTGGGCAATTAGGAAATAGGCTGTTACTATTCGCTAATTTCATGGCATTTGCTATCGAAAATAAATTAACGGTTTTAAATCCAGCTTTTGATGATTATGCTGAGTTTTTCGAGTCAACGGCTAGAGATTTTCTCTGTCGCTATCCTGCTCCTCCATTCGCAATTCCAGGGAACAAATGGCTCCGTCACAAATACTATAATTTGAATCGGAATTTACTTGAGAGTGGACGCTTTAACACAATTGATATTAAACGCGACCAACCATTTAACTGGAGTAAATCGAATGTATCAGAACAATTAAAACCAGGGATAAACTTTTTTCAAGGATGGCTATTCCGTGATGGCTGGTTTGCATCTGAAACAGCTAGTCTTCACAAACATGGTACCGCGATTCGTGCTTATTTCCAACCTTTAAAAAGGCATCAAACCAATGTTTCAAAGCTAATATCAAGCATTCGGAGTAAAACTGATATTCTCATTGGAATTCATATCCGCCAAGGAGATTATCAGCAGCATCAAGATGGCAGATATTTTTATCAGCTTGAACAATATATGAAGGTGATGGAATCAGCGCGATCGCTTTTCCAAAATAAAAAGGTCACATTTTTGATTTGCTCAAACGTCAAGCAAGAAGAACAACAATTAGAAAATTTCTCCTATGTGTTTGGCAGCAATCATATAATTGAGGATATGTACTCCTTAGCGGAGTGCGATTATATCATCGGGCCACCCAGTAGTTATACTATGTGGGCATCATTTTATGGTGAACGACCTCTTTATATGATTAGAGATATGAATAAAGCTTTAGAAATCAAAGATTTTATCCATTTTCAACAATGGGAGGGAATTTTCCATTACAACGAAGACTGGAGTAAAAGTTTTTGGGAATGGACTCATTAATATTTGTTAGTCAACCAACAATCAACAATTTATGGCGGTCGAAAGCAGAGGTTTTATTACAATCTTGACAGGTCTTTACTCTTTTCAAGATTGCGTTCATTTTTTAGCAGCGATTAGAAAGTTTCATCAAGAGCCGATAATTATTCTTATCGACCGTGTTCCCAAAATTCTTTATCCTTTTCTCACAGCTTTTAAGAATGTCATTCTCAAGCCAGCCCCGAAGAATGAAAATACTGTATTAGCTTCACGGGAGGCAAAATTAGCTTTATATGCAGCGTCTGAATTTGAGAAAACAATTTATTTGGATTCAGATATTTGTCTGTTGAGCAATATCAATGATGTGTTTGAGTATTTAGATGAATATGATTTTTTGTTAACTGAAGACGTACAACCTTATATTGTGAAAGCTACAAATTTATTGCGGGGTAATCAAGAAGAAAATTTACCTAATGTTTTACCAATTTTACAATCTGTTGGTTTACCGTTGAAAGAAGATAATATTCAGTACAACGGGGGTTTTATGGCTTTTAGAAAAACAGAAATAACTCATGTGTTTTTTGACAAATTCAAATATTATTTTGAAATCGTTAAGAACAATCAGGATAAATTATTGCTAAAAGACCAAGGTGCTTTTGCTTCGGCGATCGCCACTGTTCAACCAAAGATGAAAATACTACCACCTACGTATAATTACTTAAGTAAGTGGAAGGATGCTTATAATCTTGAAGGCGAAATTAAAGTGCTTCATTGTACTTATCCGTACCGACCACAGTATGCGAAAAACATTACTCGCTCATTTTATACAAGGTTGTTTGATAAGTTTGCTAAAGTATTTCTGCCTAGTCAAGTTGTAAACCCTTGGCGAACGAAGTAATAAAAAGTTATACATTATGACTATACTTTTATTCAGTAGTAACTAAATTGACTAAAAAAAGATATTTAACGGCTATGAGACTGGGACTTATAGCTCAGTGTTGGAGATTATTTTTTTTAACATCTTTTTGGGCAATGTATCAGTATACTTCTTTAACAAACCGCTATAGGCGCTTGTACGCCTGGAGTTTCGGTAGGACACGGAGGAAGAGAATAAGAGAGTATATTGGTAAGGTTGTAAGTAGTGTGGTGATAATGAAAGAGAAAATAAAGATATCGTTGCTGGTTTGGAATTTATCGACTAATGATGGTTATATTCGTGCTTCTTTGTTGCAAAAAGCTTTGAAGCAATTGGGATATGAGGTGGAAATTCTGGGCTTTTTGTTTGGGAAGGAGTTATATGGGGCGATTTCTTCGGAAACTAAGGTATATGCGGTTAAGGGTGGAAATTATCCTGGCTTTTTTAAATCTGTTGGCAAACTTTTAAAACAGATTGATGGCGATATTATTTATGCTATTAAACCTCAACCTGCAAGTTTTGGTGTTGCATTGTTGAAGAAATACTTTACTAGAAAAAAAGTAATTTTAGATATTGATGACTGGGAAATGAGTTGGCATGGTGGTGATGATTGGAAATACAATCCCACGCCAAAACAGTTTGCTAGGGAATTATTAAAACCAAATGGTGTACTAACACATCCCAATCATCCTTTGTATTTGAAATGGATGGAAGGTTTAGTCAAATATGCAGATGCGGTGACTGTGCATACTAGCTTTTTACAGCAACGTTTTGGCGGTTTCTCTGTTCCCAATGGCAAAGATACTGACTTATTTGACCCTGCTAAATATAATGCTGATGAGAGTAGAAAGCGTTACGGTTTGTCTGGATATCAAATTTTAATGTTTCCTGGTGCCCCAAGACCTTATAAAGGTTTAGAAGATGTTTTAATGGCGCTTGATAAGATTGATCGACCAGATTTAAAACTCGTAATTGTCGGTGGCAGCCCTTATGATGATTATGATGTGCAACTGAAACAGCGATGGGGACAAAGGATTATTCAATTACCAAAATATCCTGCTGATGCGATGCCTGATATTGTAGCAGCGGCTCATGTTGTTGTTGTTCCACAGCGAGATACTCCAGAAACTCGCGCTCAATTCCCTCTGAAGTTGACAGATGGTATGGCAATGGCTAAACCTGTATTATCAACAAAAGTGGGAGATATTCCCGAAATTCTAGGTGAAACTGGTTATTTGGTTGACCCGGCTTCTCCTGAACAGCTTGCGGAAGAAATTGACTTAATATTTGAGAATTTGGATGCAGCAAACGAACGCGGTCGAAATGCTAGAGAAAGATGTGTGGAAAAATATAGCATAAATGCGATGGCATTTAATCTCAAATCAGTAATTGCTCGGTTGTGAGTATTAATGATAAGTGAGTTTAATTGAATTGAAGAGGCTGTCGCAGGAGAATCTCGTGTATCTGTGTTTTTATGGAGCAAGTAGATGATAAATATTTAGTTCTATTTATCTAATATTTTGCTGTTTTATACGTTATTTGTTGAATAATATTAATATTAAGTAATTTTAATAAAAATCCCAATGTCTACCAAGAAACTACTACTAAGATTTGCAAAACCCTATCCAGGTTGGATTATCTTGACGATAGTCTTGGGATTTTCTGGAGCTTTATTTAATGGGGTTAGCACCACTTTGATTGTGCCCGTAGTTTTAAAAATTGTGGGACAACAAGTGGATTTAAGTAATGCTCCTTCTATCCTCAAAGCGATGATGGCTCCGTTTGATAAAATTCCGGAGGATTACCGCATGGTGGTCATGGCGGGAGCAATTGTACTTACCATTGCTTTAAAAAATTTCGCAAGTTATGTCAGCACCTTGACATCTAGTAGTTTAGCACGCAGGCTAACTTCAGATATTCGCGAAGCTGGCTTGCAGTTACTTCTACAAATTGACATAGATTATTACGCCAAGATGAAAGTTGGTGATTTAATCAACCGTCTTGGTGGAGAAACAAGTCGTGCAGCCAGTGCAATAGGTAATGCGATTAAGTTAGTAGTCTTGGTAATTACAATTTTAGTTTTTGTTGGGTTGTTGCTATCAATTTCCTGGCAATTAACGCTGGCTGCAACGTTTTTGTTATCTTTGGTGACCTTAGTAAATCAATATTCCATTGCCCGTTCCAAAAAGTTCGGCAAGTTACTAAGTGAAATGTCAAAAGTATATTCAATCACCATGTTAGAAACCCTAAGCGGTATTCGTTTGGTGAAGGTAATGGGTAATGAAGAAAAAGAATATGAACGAATTAAAAAATTAATTAGCGATCGCGAAAAAGCTGATTTTGATTCTCAGATGAATTCTGAAGCGATCGCACCAATTAGCGAGGTAATGGGGATTACAGCTTTACTGCTAATTGTCTTTTTAAGTAAAACCTTATTGACAGGTCAAATTAGCTCTCTTTCAACGGTAATGCTGACATATTTATTAGTGCTGCTGCGAGTGTTACCGTTGATTTCTCAGTTAAATACTCTTCGCAGTAGCTTTGCCAATACTGCTAGTAGTGTGGATACGGTGGCTGAGTTCCTGCGGCTGGATGATAAACCGTTTATGGGAAATGGTACGGTTTCTTACAGCAAATTAGAGAAAGGAATACATTTTAATCGCATATCTTTTGCCTACCCTGGACATGAAAAGTTAGTACTCAAGGATATCGATTTATTCTTACCCCGTGGTACAACTTTAGCTTTGGTAGGCAGCTCGGGTGCAGGTAAATCAACGGTAGCAGACTTATTACCCAGATTTTATGACCCGATTTCCGGCAGTATTGATATCGACGGAACGGACTTGCGCGAGTTTAATTCTACATCGTTGCGAAAGGCGATGGGAATTGTCAGCCAAGATACATTTTTGTTCAATGATTCAGTAAGAAATAACATTGCCTACGGAAAATCTGAAGCTACTGAAGAGGAAATTATTACCGCTACCAAACGAGCAAATGCTTATGAATTTATTAGCAAATTACCTCAAGGGTTGGACACCATGATTGGGGATCGTGGTGTGATGTTATCTGGGGGACAGAGGCAAAGATTAGCGATCGCCCGTGCATTACTGCAAAATCCCGAAATTCTGATTCTTGATGAGGCTACTAGCGCATTAGATACCGTTTCCGAACGTTTGGTACAAGCTGCAATTGATGATTTAAGCCGCGATCGCACAACTTTGGTAATTGCCCACCGTTTGTCTACAGTCCAAAAAGCCCATCAAATTGCTGTCTTGGATCAAGGACGTGTAGTTGAGGTGGGAACCCATGAAGAATTATTACAAAAGGGTGGTTATTACTCACGTCTGTACTCAATGCAATTTAGCGATCGCGCAGAAGAAAGTAACAAACGTCAGGAAAACTTAATCCGTATTTCTTATGAAATTCGGACTAGGTTAAATTCGATGATGGGTGTGTTGCGCTTGCTACTTGATGATATGGCGGATAATGCTGAAGAACGGCTGGAATTAATTGAAGAATCTTACAAATCAGCTTTTAAAATCTTCAATATAATTGAAGTTTTTGACGATATTGTAAAGCTGCAAAAGAATTGGCAACCTGCGGTGGTGGGAGACGCAAATTGCAGTGTGGTAACCCGAACCCAAACTTTCGCTCACATTTCTGATGAATTCCGCACACATTTAAATCCCATGCTTACCTCTTTGCGATCGCTTGCTGATAACTACATAGAAACACCCGAAGAACAAAACCAATCAATTTCAGAAGCATACAAATCTGCTGTCCATCTACTCAATCAATTAGAAGATTTTGAGGATAGCATTAAAAAGTAAAGTTATGAAAAATACTTATTTAAAACAACACTATATTTTCTTCATTAGAGAAGAATTGCCAAAACCAGAAGCTCACCTAGTTCAATCGACAAATGCAGCTAATGCAGCGGCAAATTTAGGCTATTCAACGGTGTTGGTATATCCCCAGAAAGGATTAGAGAGTTTTAACTTAGTTAATTTAGCTCGTCCTTTTAAACCCAGAGAAACACCAGTAGAACTTGTCAAATACTACAATCTCCATGACAAGCTAAAAGTTTCTCCCCTGCCAATGCCTTGGCCCATTGACTATTTCAAAAATAAATTCACAAGCTCTAACACCATTGCCACAAAATATTATTTACCGTTTCATCTGCTTTCCACTACCAAACTTGTCCACAGTCGGGACTGGAATTTTATCAAAGCAGCAATAAAAAATGGTGTCCCAGCGATTTACGAACACCACCATCACGAAGATAAACAATTTGAGCCAGAAATTGTCAATCATCCGCTGTTTCAAATTTCTGTCACAGTCGCAGATACCATCCGTGAAACCATGATTAAACATGGAATGCCAGCGGAAAAAGTGATTAAGCTGCACAATGGGTTCAATCAGTTGTTTATGATGAGACAACCAGAAAAAGCCGCAGAATGGCGTAACAAAATCCTCAAAGATGGACGAGAACAACTCGTCGTTTATGCTGGAGCGTTACGCCAATTTAAGGGGATTGATATGCTAATTGATGTTGCTTCATATATGCCAAACGTGCAATTTGCCTGTGCTGGTGGTAACGAAGCAGAAGTAGCACATTATCAGCGACTAGCTCAGGAAAAACAAGTTAATAATATTACTTTTTTGGGCTACATCCTCCATGAAGATTTAGCCTCTTTACTACAATCAGCAGACATTTTAGCCCATCCTCATTGTTTGGGAAATGCTGCAACTTTCACGTCACCCTTAAAACTATTTGATTATTTTGCCTCTGGAACTCCCACCGTATCTACAGAAATTCCTTCCATTATGGAATTTAAACATACGAAAGCGATCGCTGCTTGGTGCGAAGCAGATAATCCAGCAGCATTTGCGGAATCTTTACGCCAAGTTTTAGCAACTCATCCCCGAAAAATTGAAGGTTATACAGATAGTGTCGAATTTGTCCAACAATTTTCTTGGGAAAATCGAGCCGCCAAAATCATGAGCTATGTAGACGAATCTCTCCGTCCCTTGCTTAAGTCTTGAGAATGAAATAACAACTATGACTATAAAAACAATTGGTATGATTAGCAGTTATCGGGGTCTTGAGAAAAGATGCGATTGGCTGTGGCAACAAACCCCTCATCAATTTGGAACCTGGGGCAATATAAGAATGCAAGCAATTGCACCCAACCCAGATTTCCTGTTAATGTATCAGGTTGATTTTCCTAAACCTACCCAGCATAAATCCTGGTTAGATAGCTTTCGCAAAAAGCAGCACAAACCAGAAGTAAAGGTTAATTCTCTATTACGGGATGTCCCCAAAGAAAAGATTATTTATCTCCTGCGGGAACCACCTTTAGATGAGGTCGTAGAATTCACGAAACAGAATTATCAAGAAGCTCACAAATATTGTGGCTACATTTCTGGTCCCGATGATTTTGCCCCTACTCCGGACTATATGCCAGCGATTTGGTATCATTCCAACTCGTTTAAAGATTTAAATGAAATGCCACCCGCAGAAAAGATGTCTTCTTGCAGTTGGATTACTTCTGGTATTAGTCGTACAGTGAAACATCGTCAGCGGTTAAACTTTTTGCAGTCCTTACAAGATAATGAAATTAAATTTGATTTGTACGGACGTGATTTACCTACATGGGCAAATAAATCAGGAGAATTAAGTAACAAATGGTATGGAATGGCACCGTACTATTACAATCTAGCTATTGAAAACTATGCCGAAAATAATTGGTACGTTAGCGAAAAATTGTGGGACTCTTTGCTTGCATGGTGTCTGCCAATTTACTACGGTGGACCCGCTGCTGATAAATTATTGCCACCGGGTAGTTTCTTGCGCTTGCCTAGCTTGGATGAAAAAGGCATTGCTTACATCAAAGAAATGACCTCTTCTCCCGATGCTTGGTATCAAGCAAAAGAAGCGATCGCCGAAGCCAGACAAATTATTCTACACAAATTAAATCTTCTTAATTGGCTGTCAGAATACACCGCTAAATTCTAGTTTTTAATTTTTTAAATAATATATATGGATGGAATTTGCACTCTCGCTAATGACCGAGTTTACGACCAAGTAGTCGCCCTACTTAATAGTATTGAGGCTATTCTCGGCCCAGAAATGCCTGTTTGTATTTACCCCTACAACGACGAAACAGAAAAAATTGCTGCTGAAATTGCTAACCGTCCAAATGTGCAGCTTTACAAAGATAAAGATTCAATGCAGCGATGGGATCAATTTTTCCGGGATGTCTGGGATGCCCATCCTACGGCCCAAGAGTATTGGGAAAAAATCGGTAGCACGAAATATCATCGTTTCGGTACTCATCGCCGCTTCTGTGCTTTTGACGGCCCCTTTGACCGCTTTATTTACATGGATGCAGATACTTTGTTGCAAGGGCCAGTAGAAGCAATTTTCAATCGATTGAATGAAAAAGACTGGGTTGTATATGACTTTCAATACACAGATTTAACTCATGTGTATGATGTCTCTTCACCTAAATTATTAGAACTATTTACACCACAACAAATCCAATCAAAAATATTTTGTTCGGGATTTTATGGTTCAAAAAAAGGTTTATTTAACCAAGAAAAGAGAGATTATTTGCTGTCCAAACTGCGAGACGGAGAGGCAGAAATCTTATATACCATGTCTGCCGACCAACCTATTTTGAATTACATGGTAATCAGAGGTGATGTTGATAGTTGTAATTTAGCCTTAGAATTACCTGAAGGTGACAAAACAGGTTGTTGTGTAACTTCCAGTCATTTTGAAACTAGAAATAATATCTTGTATGACAAAGGCAATCAATTAACATATATTCACTACATTGGTTTATCATCTAAAATCTTTACCAATCTTTGTGCTGGTGAAGAAAATATTGACTTTCCTTACCGAGAGCTTTTCTTGCACTATCGCTATTTGCATGAACCATCCAAGCGGCCACAATTCACAACGAAACCAAAAGCTTACAATGCACCCCCAAGTTTAGCTACACGTATTTTCAGAAGAATAGGTTTGGCTGGCTGATAGGGATTTACGATTTTGGAAGCATCCCAATGAGTACAAAAACTTGGTTGACTGACAAAACGAATATGCCCTCACCCCCAACCCCTCTCCCATTGGGAGAGGGGAGTAAGTCCACTTTTAAATTCCCTCTCCCAACAGGGAGAGGGTACGTATTGACACATAAATAATTTGAGGATATCTATATGACTCGGGGAATTTATATTATTGCTAATGATAAGGTGACAGACCATGCGATCGCTTTACTCAACAGTATTCGTTTGTATGACAAAGATACGCCAATTGTGATGATTCCTTATGATGACAATTATCATGGCATTGCAGAAATTTTAAACAAGCATTATGGCGTACAAGTCTATGAAGATTTGGCTTTTATTGACCGCTTATCAAATAAATTACACGAAACCTTTGGCGGTAAATTTTTTGCTCGTCCCAATCAATTCCGCAAGCAAGCTTGTTGGTTTGGCCCTTTTGATGAATTTTTGTATATTGATACAGATATCGTCGTCTTTGAAAAAATCGCTGATAATCTAAATTACCTTGATAATCACGATTTTCTTAATTGCGATTATCAATATTTGGGTGGTATTAAAAATGTTTTCTCGCTCAAAGTACTAGAAAATAAAATATTTACTGATACAGAAGTTAAAGATATTTTCAATGGCGGTTTTTGGGCATCCAAGAAAAATTTAGTCTCGGAAAATGATTTGTATGAAGTATTTGCTGAGTGCGCCGCTCATCCAGAATACTTTGATTTTTCTGAAAAGACTTCCGACCAACCAATTATCAATTATATGTTGCTCAAGCGAATTCCACGCCGCTTCAACATTGTTCGTAGAGAAGGCAAAGCACCGGGAAATTGGGCGGGAACTCCCTATTTTGAAACTCAAGGAAATACACTAATCGACCCCAAAATTAATCAAATATTGCAATATCTCCACTGGGCAGGTATTCGCATTCAACCTGGTTGTCCCTACTGGAAAATTTGGGAGCATTACCGCAATCTGAATCCAGCCCTACCTCCTGCAGATTTTCCAGAACCAGTTACAAAAAGTCACTGGCAACAAAATTTAGATAACATCAAAAGTCAATTGCGGCAATTGAAAGCTAAGTTGTAAGCACTCACCACATCTAGTCAGCAAAAAGCTCATCGGTAATACAAACCAAAATTACTCAAGGTGACAATTCTTAAACGCAGTGAATTATATAAATACCCAATAACTTTACTGAGTTTAACTACAATTTTTTCGAGAATCGGACGATTTGGGTATTCCAACATTCTTTGTTGTTGAAAATACATGGACATTTCCTCCATGTTTGATTGTCCCTTTTGAATTCTGACTAATTCGACTCTATCCTTAAAAAAGGAAATCCCCTCCATTTCACTTCTTCTCACTGGCAAACCGACCTTAGCAGCAGCTAATCCGATGGCATTTCCTTCGGAATCATAAAGTCCATTTAATTCACTGTAATTTGCAATTATTTCCCACTGCTTGAGAAATTCAATTTCCCTTCCTGAGTCTTTTGTCACCGCAAATAAATATTCATAAACAAATTTAATATTTTCATCTGACAATTCTAAATTGATTTTTTGAGCAGCCTTTTTACTAACTTCAAATTCCCAAAGAAGCTTCGCACCAGCAGTTCCAGCAATTACTTTGGCATATTTTTTCGGCATACTTTCAAAGACTCTTGCTGTGATTCCGGGTTCTTTAATCCATTGCATATCTGCTGGTACTGATGCCAAGATTCGCATATCTGCATCCAGAAATATGCAGGAATTAAACATAGATAAAGCCTTGGCGATCGCAAACCTTTTATCGTGGTAAAACTTAATACTTTGTTGTCGATGTTTAAAAGCTAAAACATTAGGCTGTTGGCTAAAGTCGCTTATTTTATCAGTTAAAACGATAAAATAAGTGTTAGGCGAATATTTTTCTATATCTTTTGCTAGTAATAATGCAAGGTCACGATATCTCTGACAAAATGCTAAACTGCAAAAGCAAAACGCTGGTTCTGTCTTCATGATTTGTTAACTTCAAGATTTAAAATCTAATAATAGAAATATTATTAAATAAAAAACGACTCACCGCCATCTAACTTGGGGGTGAGTAATTATCTTTATTAGTCAGCTAAATGAATTTAAATTATTTTATCCGAGACCAGGGGGTTTAATACCCCGACAATAAACAGGTCGCTCGTTTTGAGTGGGGTCTAAATCCTCATATCAAAACCTCTTCCTTCTTCAATTCTAACTCATTGAATCTAAATCAAGGGATTTCATTCCTCCCTCACGTTCGACAAAAGCCAGCATACTTCCCAACTGCAACCACATTAATAGGGAGGTTAAAAGACTAATTGGTAAGCCAATTCCATAGGCAAGGATGGGAGGAAAACCAAATATCTCTAAACCAGAGACGACAAACAGAACTACACCAGTTGTAATTCCGATAAAAGGTACTACTAATTGTTTGATAAAAACACGGGCACCAGAATTACCTGGTTCTTGACTTTTTAATTTTTTAGCAATAACTGTCAATGTTCCTGACAATGCTGCCCCTGAAGTCAAAGCCATAAAAAAACCAACTGCTATTAAAAAATAGGGTGGTTGTTCTGGAAAATAATACATGAAATCTCCTGAATGTTTTTGAATGAAGGAAGAAGGAAGAAGGAAGAAGGAAGAAGGAAGTTTTGAGATGGAGATTAAGACCTCAACTCAAAACGGGTGACATGAGCGAGGTCTGGGTATTAAAAATAAGGGCGAGATAAAATTAAGAGAAAGGGAGGATTGGAGTTATAAATTATTCTTAACTCCTAACTCCTCACTCCTAACTCCTAACTCCTCACTCCTAACTCCTAACCCCTAACTCTCTTTCACCACTTGCCCACTATTCAAGTTGATAGTAAATGCTGGTAAAATAGCTGCTACTCCCTCTCTAGATAACTCTGCCAATGCGCCAAACGCTAGATTTAACAACCGATTGGGCTGTAAGTCATCTTTGACCAAATCCCATAAACGTTGAACTTCTTCGGTATGCAAACGGTCATCCTCAGTGAGGGCAATTACCACCTGACGACGCAAAAATTTGCCTTCGTCAGAAAGTAAGTATTGCAACCCCATCCGAGCTGTAGGTACCAAATCAAAGTTACCATCAGTACGGGCGATCGCAATCAAATTTTCTAACCGCTGCCACTGAAATTTACCATCTTTGAACAAAATATTTAACAATCGGCGACGAAATTCGGGAGATTCTCCTGTCAGCAAACGCTTTGCGATGTAGGGATATGCCACTTCGATAATTTTGAAGTTGGGGTTTAGGCTAAGGGCAATACCTTCTTGAGTCACCAAAGAACGAATAATCAAAGCAAATTTGGCTGGGACTCGAAAAGGAAAATCATACATCAGTTGGGAGAATTGATCGGTGATAGTTTTGAAGTTAAAATCTCCGACGTTTTTACCAATTGCATTTCCCAGCAGTTCTTCTAATGCTGGCACAATGGGACGAATATCTGTGTCTGGAGTCAGAAAACCCAACTTTACATAGTCATTGGCTAAGTCGGTGTAGTCTTTATTCACCAGATGCACGATCGCATCAACTAGGGTTTCTTTTGTGGTTTCATCTAGTTGATCCATCATCCCAAAGTCAATGTAAGCCATCTGCCCATTAGGGGTGGCAAACAAATTACCTGGATGGGGGTCAGCATGGAAAAATCCATGTTCTAGAAGCTGCTGCAAGCCTGATGTGACAGCAATTTTGATAATCTCCTCAGGGTCTAAACCCACTCCTCGGATACTCTTAGTATCTGTGAGTTTAAAGCCGTTAATCCATTCCAAAGTTAAAACAGTAGTAGCGGTGTAACGCCAGTAAATTGACGGTACCTTAACTTCGGCTTTGTCGCGGAAATTCGCCGCAAATCTCTCTGCATTCCGGGCTTCATTTATATAATCGATTTCTTCAAATAACTTTGTGCCGAACTCGTCCACAATCAAAGTCAGATCGTGCCCGAGATTTAAAGGCAACCATGGAGACAACCAACTAGCTGCCCATCGCATTAAATACAGGTCGAGTGTTAGAACTGGGCGCAAGTTCGGACGTTGTACCTTTACCGCTACTTCTTCACCACTTTGCAAACGCCCACGATAAACTTGACCCAAACTAGCCGCAGCCACGGGACTAGGCGACAACTCGCTATAAACTTCCTTGATTGGGCGGTTCAGTTCCCTCTCGATAATTCTATAGGCTAAAGCATTATCAAAAGGCGGCAACTGGTCTTGCAGCTTAATCAGTTCGTCTAAAAAATCTTGCCGAACTAGATCGGGTCGTGTCGATAAAGCCTGACCAACTTTAATAAATGTCGGACCTAGCCGTGTCAGTAACCGTCGCAGTTGTACCGCCCGTTTGAACTGGTTCTGCTCTACTCGATCTTGCCATTCATCCCACTTCAGATTAAAAATAAACCCAGCAAAAAACCAGATAACAGTTAGCGCCCTCCCCCAAGCGAGCCAAGGACGGTAGCTGTAGTACCGAGCGATCGCGTCTGGATTGTAGCGCCTTAGCTGAGCAGTTTCATACTTACCCACGGCGACTCTTGCCTCATCAACTAGTAAATTTACACTTTGTTTGTCTTCTTGACTCACAAATTGCTTGTAAGTCAAGAATATCGATTGTCTTTTATTTAAAACAAGTCGGATTTATGCATTTTCGGGTATAACTTCAGACAACTGTCTTTTAATTGCCTAATTTACTACCCTTGACTTTCTATTTATTCCTTAATTATAGTTCATAAAAGTACAAATACTTATGTAACTGCTAGAATGTTTCAGTAAGATGAAGCAGTTAATAACCTCCTGTTTCGTCTATAAGCCATACCAGGGAAAGCACTACCAAAGTTTCCAATCCAATAATCAATTGAAAGTGGCTCATTGATGAAAATTTTTGAAAATTTAACAAGGCGAACGCAGCTAGGCGGCTTGATATTTGCTGCTAGCTTAATTGTTGTGTTGGCGATCGGCTGTCTACCTACTCCTAGCCAACCCAGTACCCGAGACAAATACCTCTGGCCGTTTGCGTCTACATCACCTTGGAATATGCCCATAGGAAGTAATGCAAAGTATGTACCAGCCAATATTGGCAAGGCACATTACGCTGGCGCAGATCCAGAATACTTCTTTAAGCTCAAGGAAGGCGATCCATTGCGTCCCATTTATGCGCCTGGTGCTTGGGGAGAGGGAAGGTGTACGGGCACTCAAGCCGTAGGAATTTCACTGCCCATACCAGACGACTTAATTGTTCCAGACGCCACAAAGGTACCATTTAGTACACCCAACAATGCTTCAGCGTTTTTGATGCCAGACGGAAAAACCCTAGTGCAGCTTGGTCCGTTGGCGCGTTGTCAACCTGGAGGTTCCATCTATGGTTGGCATTTCTATCGTGATGAAAATATTTACGGGCAGGGATTAGGCGGTTCGCATTTTGGTTCTGGACTTTCTGCCATTGGTGGCTCGATTCGCAAAGGTGAACTCACAAGTAAGCAGCCGATTCGTCACGCCTTAAAAGTTGTAATTTGGGGTGAAAAATACCTTTATTACTCCAAAGATATTCCCGGTCGTCGGTGGCCTGCTGAACTTGCAGATGGCAATGCGGCCAACCAATATCATGGTAAAAACCCAGCACTGGTGCAAGGTTCACTATTGGCAATTCCACCAAAGATTACTGAATCAAGTCTGAATTTGCAAACATCATCTGGTAAAAAGCTGTTTCATGCCTTGCAAGATTATGGTGCCTATGTTGCTGATGATGCAGGTTGGGATGGGCATCATATTGCAATAGAAAAAGGAGTTTTGGAAGAGTTTCGCGCTGCTAACGGTTATGATTTTGAGGGTACAAACGGCCAGTTCTACAATGACTATATGCAGTTATTTCAAGTACTGGAAATAGTCGATAACAATGGACCCGATAGCATCGGTGGTGGTGGGACTCCCCGCGCTGCTCTTGCTCCGCCAATTGGTAATTAGACCTGAGTTTAATTACACATAATATGTGCCTCGGTAGGGCATCTTGCCTGACCGAGGCACATATAGCGGTATGTTCATTTAAGCTACATTTATTCCATGAAAATGAGGCAAGAGTCTCAGCTAGACAAAAATAAAGTCCAACTAAATGTAATTATTTTAACAACATTTTTATTAAGTATAAACTGTAGGATAAGCCATTGGAAAGAGGTTTCGATATTACGCATAAGCAATAATCATATTACAAGTTATTAAGTAAGACCAAAGCAGATTTATGCAAAAACTTAAACGAGGTATCGATAAGCTGCTTTTTGGTCTTCCCTGAGTAATAGGAGTGATTATTTTGTCATAGCGAATGTGAATAATTAAGCGATAATCATTGCCTTTAATGTTAAATACAACACGATTGTTAGCAATTTTGCCTAATTCATTTATTGTCTCATTTGTCAATGCGTAAATTCTTCCTTTGTAGATAGCAGAGCAACTAACTCTGGTTTTTTCTTCTTGTTATATCCAGAAAATCCTTGTTTTTTCGCCATATCTTTAAGCTGAGTAACTGTCAAAGTGTTCAAATTAGTAGCTGTAGAAACCTTTGGTGTAATGACTTCTGGTTTTGATTGAGGAGTGAGATAAAATACCTCCTTGAGTGCATCCAGCTTTTTCCCTTTGGTTATGCCACATTTCAGGTTTGTAATTGGCTCGAAGGTTTCCCAATATTTGCGTGGAGCTTCATCAATACGATTGGTAGTGATCGCCAGTTTCAAACCTTTCAACTCACTTTCAGGTTTCTCAATCAGATACTGCAAAGCCGCTTGGATTTCATCTCTGCTTGCAGTTGACAGATTAACTTTAGGTATTAACTCACCAGTTAGAATCCTAGTTAGTTCAAATGTTTTCTCACAAGAATCTGTAACAATGCACCATACCCTTTCTAAACCGACTTCCTCAGCGATCGCGTAAACAAATGAGTTGCCGATGACTTCATACTGATCTTCTTCGATTTCTTTAACAATCACTGGAACCCAATTGCGACCACCTGATTCAATCAATACTCTTGCAGCTGCTTTGATACAAAACTCTGGTGCATCCGTGCCTTTTCCTGGGTTGATTTCACGCATATCAAGGCACATCAAATTTCCAACATTAGTTAAGCTCATATCTTTAGACCTTTTATTGTTATTGCAAAAAGTATTCTTTCACTAGTGCCAAATAATACTCACACGCTATTTTGTGTTTATAAGCAGCAGGTACACGAGTAAATGCACCGTCTGCAATGTGGGCGAAACTGGGTATGTCAAAAATATGATGGTCTTCCCTTGCAGGAGTGGATTTGGGGTAAAAGTATGGTGTTAGGTCAATAGGATTAACTTTATCTTTCTTGCCTTTTACTAAAATTTCGTTTATGGCCTTTTCTGCACAGAGTCTCTGAGCTTCTGTAATGGATTCACCGTTGAAAAAGATGGGTAGAGCAATCGGTCCTCCGTCTTTTCTCCCTTTTTGAATTTCAGGTACAAAACGTTTAATTACTGTCACCGCATTTTCCAGTGAGAAGATGCTGTTGTGCTTGGTGGGAATCAAAACCACATCTGCTGCACAAACTGCACTCTGGCTAAATAATCTCCAATTGGGTGGAGAGTCAATCAAAATATAGTCGTATCGCAACTTGAATGGCTCTAGTGCTTGTCGCAACCTGACAGGACTGATCATGTGACGCAACTTTTCTTCTTCCAGATTTTGAAGTTTTTCATCACTGGTAATGATGTCAAATTGCCATAAAATATCTTTTTTTGGGGAGAACTTACATGAACTTATCAATCCATCAGATAGTGGGCTATTCTTATTTACCAACCACGAATACAAAGTATCTTCTTTGGGTTTAAGACCTAGTGAATTTGTTAGGTCTTGTTGGTTGGGGTCGAAGTCAACAATCAGTGTTCGCTTTCCTAAAAGTGCTAAGGTAGCTGCTAAGTTGACTGTGGTTGTAGTTTTGCCCACTCCACCTTTATTGTTATAAACTGCTACAGTTAAGGCTTTTTGCGGTTCATCTATTTTCTGCTTGATTGTCGAGACAACTTTATCCAGGTTATCTAGCGTAATTTCCAAACAGGGAGACGCAGGATGGATGACCTTGCCATGTTTTCTAAATAACTGGATATGGTTAGCGTTGGTGAGAATTCCCCATCGAGCAGATTTACACTTTGAGGCTAGTAAATAATGTTTGAGTTGATTGACTGTTGCCTTATATTGTGCAGAATTGGGGCTGAGGTTGATATTTCTTCCTTTGACCTCCATTAACAGGTAAGGATTCGACTTGGTGTCGATGAAGATATCACCGCCAAAGTTTTTGCGAACAGCGTAATCAACAGTATTACCACCAGTCCCAGTAGTAAACTCGGGAACAGTTTCCTTTAAGTCAAAACCCAGAGTTTTTAGTAGTTCTGAGATAAATATGCTACTAATTATTGGTTCGGTAGCACTATCTGGAAGGCTGATTAGTGCTTGTTTGATTTTGGAAAAATCCATAAAAATCAATCTTTATACCCAAATATAGAGCCGCTAAATCGGCATATTAGTACTTATTGTATTCAGATATTTTATGTTCGTCATCTGTAAATTCAACAGTTGGCGTTTTTGTAACTAAGTTAGATTTTTCCAATTAGGGGAATCGTCATCTAGTCTACGCGTCTCGTTTTCTGTGTTGCCGTACTATAACAATATTGTTGCCGTGAAATAAATTTCCGACTGAAAGCTTAAACCCATCAAAACTGATATCTTGCACCAATGCCAGGAAGCCCAGAAATAAATTTCACAGCGAGAAGCTTAAACCCATTAAAATGGGTTAAAAAGCTTATTCAGTAAGCTTTAGCTTACTTTAGCTATTAGCCCGAAATTTATTTCAGGGCGGGTTTTTGCGCTATCCCTTGCAGTATTGCCGTCGCTTTAACTCCATTCATTACGGCATAAGCAATGTCTAGAACCAACAATGATTTATTCCGCCGACCTACTTATTGTAAAAATCGCACGTATCTAGATTCCTGACTTCTTAAAGAAGTCGGGAATCTTATTTTTGATGATTTAGAAAGGCCATATAAGAAAGTGCTACAAGTAATATTAACTTGTCTTTTTTAAGATAACTTGTTTTATATTGCCCATCATTATTCGCATTTCGTCATAATTTTTTACTCCGAATAAACGTAACAATAAAATCCTGAGACTCAAACTAAAACCATTTTTTGAAAATAGAATTTGAGGATAGTGCAAAAAAGCTTGCCGATGAAAATCTATAGCTGTTTCATAGTTTTTTTCATCAATCAGAGCAATCCAAGATTCATTATGGAACAATATCCCATATTTCCTGTTTCTCAAATACAATAATTCCAAAGGAACAGATTGAAAAGTCTTTTCAGTCATTCTGTGTATTCCTTGAATAATTTTTTGTCGGCTGCTGGTTGCATTGTGAGAGTGTCGTCTATAAAATGTTAAGAGTTCTTTGACTACTGCAAAAGGATAATAAGCGGCAATCCGAATCCACATATCAATATCTTCGCCTATATGGACATTTGGCTCAAACTCACCGACTTTTTCAAAGCAACTACGACGCACCATTGGTGAACTACCATTACAGATAATGTCATCTACTAAAATTTGCTCCCAGACATTCCCTTCTGCATGAGAAATAAAGAATTTATTCATGGGTTTACCAAAGTTATCAATTAGGGCCGTCCAGGTATAAACTAAACCGAGTTTAGGATTATTCTCAAAGGAGCTTACTTGCTTTTCTAGCTTCGTTGAATCCCACAAATCATCAGCATCCAAAAAAGCTATATACTCCCCTTCTGCATGAGCAATACCTGTATTTCGGGCCACAGATACACCTTGATTTGATTGCGAAATTAGTTTGAATCGTGGGTCTTGTATTCCTGCAGCCCATTGCACAATATTATCTGAACTGCCATCATTAACAATCAAAACTTCAAAATCACTAAAAGTCTGCCGGAAAACACTTTCTAAAGTTTCGGGCAGATAAGCCATAGCATTGTAGGCTGGAATTACAACAGAAACTTTTTGCATACCCAAATTATTTATATTTATAAAATCTTCTTTCATCTGCGTCCTACCCTACGGGTAGGACGCAGATAAATTTGTACCTTTTCTAACTAACAGGCTGGAAACGGAGCTTTTTAATGATCCAATTTAAAGGTCTAGGTCCCGAACGTTGATCCAACCTGTCAATTGCTAATTTAGCTAAAGGTAAAGGTAGAAACCCAACACAAAGGAACCACAGGCTAAAGGTGAAGCGTTTTTTCCAACCCAAGTTTGATAGCCAAACAGCTCGCACACCCCAGAAAACTAAGCTGAAGGCAGAGTCAGATTCAACCGGGTGGTTCTGTGGTTCTAAACGCAAACAAGCAAGCCTAAATCGCAAATGGATGTAATCTTGAAAACCTAAATTTTGGCTGACTTTATAATTTAATTCTAAGGCTTTCTTAGTTACCAAATCGTAATCTTTTAAATCTTGCTGTACTAGTTTTTGAAAAACATTAGTGACCGATTTACTATTATTTGCGTACCAGGAATTACTTCCATGAATGCGGTAAACACCTAGTGTCTTTTCGATAGAAACTACTTGCCCGTAGAAAGGAGCAATAAATATCAAGTAAGCATCAGCACAAAGTCGGAATTCTGCCTCTGGTACGGGAAGAATTTGAGTCAGAACTGAGCGACTGAAACTATTACCACTCGTCACTGGGCTGATATATCTGCCTTTTTTGAGCAAGATTGGCAATACATCTCCACTATCCATTGGTGAATCAATTGCGGGGCAAAACCCTATGGGGTTTTTCAGATTATCAATTTTTTGCAATCGATACTGAACTTTCACTATACCCGGTTTCCAAGCTGCAACTACTTCTTCAACTGTATGGGGAAATAAATAATCATCAGCATCCAAGAAGACAATAATTTCTCCTTTAGTTTTTGCAAACCCAGTATTAAAGGCTGAAGCTTGTCCGCCATTTTCTTTCAAAACGGGAAGAATTCGTTCTTCGTATCTGGAAATTATCTCCAGTGAGTTATCTGTGGAGCCATCGTCAACTACAACAACTTCAATATTCGGGTAGGTTTGGTTCAAAGCACTATCAATTGCTTCACCCAGAAACCTAGCATAGTTATAGTTGTTAATCAAAATGGTGACTAAAGGTTGTGTATTCATAACTAACTCTATGATCTAAGTATTTGAACGTAGTTAATTAAGCTTTTTCTCTGTTGAGTTGAGATTAATGGTAGTAGCAACAAACAAGAGGACATATAACGAGCTGAAGGGCTAACTCCACTCAAAGCCAAAACAGCAACTGAAACAACGTACCACAGGACAGTATCAGCATAATTGGGACTACCTATTTCTTTAGTTACATAATAATGAATAACTACGTAGCTAGCTAAAGCGCAGACCTCTGCCCAGCCATAACCGACAATTCCCAGTGATGGCACTAAGAAGAAAGCGCTTCCAGCAAATAGGGCTATATGAGCTAAATGGAACCAGGTAACTAACAGATTTCTGCCTAATAAATAAAGTACGGAAGAATGCAAGCTGAAAATAGAATTAGTCAGATAGCCAACCGCAATAAACGGAAAAACTTGGAGTGCTGGTGTCCAATCTTTACCAAAGATAAGCATTAAAACTATCGGGCCAAGTATTGCAAATCCTGCTATTGGCAAGCCAACTGCGATTGTTTGCAAGCGCATTGCTTCTTCAATACTTTTGCGTAAGCGAGTTTTATCATCTTTTAGTTTTGCTAATGCAGCCATAGCAATCCGCCAAGTTACTGTTTTAGCAAATGAGAGCATTTCTACTAAGCGAGTTGCTAATGCCACAAAACCGACAGCTTCTGCACCTGCAAAACGTCCGACGAGGACTGGGTTAACTAATGTACGCAATTGCCAAACCCAACTGGAACTGGAATAGCTGAAACCGTAGACAAGCATTTGCCGAACTAAAATTGGATTCCAGCATAAACTCGGGCGAAATTTGCTGCTCCAGTAAAATAATGTTAGTTGAGTAACTTGTTGTGTTAATAAACCGCTAACTGGTGCCCAAGCACCTGCACCTTTAAGGGCTAATGGAACTGCAATCAGATAATAACTAATTTGACTAACTAGTTCAATGTAAGCGACACGATGAAAATTTAGGTCACGGTCTAGCTTAACTGTTGCAGGTAAATTTAACAGACTCAAGGGTATGGTTAAAGCCAAAATCCCCAGAATTTGCGATACTTCTGGAAGCTTGAGCATCTGCGCGATCGCTTGTCGTCCGAAGATTATACCCAGACAAAAAATTGCGCTGATACATAACAATAAAGTGAAAGTTTGGTCATACTCTTCTTTCTCGGGATTGCTAGATTTTCGGAGTAGATAGACATCTAAACCCCATGTTCCTAAACTGCCAAAAAAGAAAATAATTCCATAGCTTGCTCCATACAATCCATATTCAGAAGGACCTATAACTCTAGTAATTAATATCACGCCAATTAAGCTGAGTAATAGACCCAAACCTTGGCGGATAACCATGACAAATCCACCTTTCAAGGCTTGATTACGTAGTCCCATATTTATCCTCTATATTTGAATTTGATATTTTGGCTAGAATCTGCTTTTCTATAACTTTTTCAATTCCATCGACTGTTTTCCCTATACTAAATTTTGATGAAATATGCTGACGACATATAGGGGATAATTCCGGTTCTTTGACTCTCCAATGAATAACTTTACTGAGTGTTTTTGATAGTTCTAATTCATTCTCTGGCTCAAAAAGCAATTTTTCAAATTCTCCTGTCAAAATTTCGGGAATTCCTCCAATCCGGCTAGCTACTACGGGAGTTCCACAAGCCATTGATTCGATAATCACTCGTCCGAAAGGTTCAGCCCATCGACTAGGTAAAACTGTGATATCACTCATTTGATAAATACTGCAAGGATTGCTTACATGACCAATAAATTTGACATAATTTTCTAGACCCAAATCACTTGATAGCTGTTCTAAAGATTTCTGGTAATCTTCGTCCTGAGATACAGGTTTACCAGCAATTATTAATTTACATTCAACTCCAGTATTTAATAACAAAGCAAAGGCTTTAATTAATGTTTCTAATCCCTTTTCTTTATCTAATCTGCCGACATAAGATATAACTCCGATATTCTCAGGAATCTGCCATTCTTTTCTAATGGCTGAGAAATCAGTTGTTGGTTCGTATGCGTCTAAATCAATACCATTGTAAACAACATCAATAATATTTTCTAAATCATAATTACTACTGTTAACCCAATTTAATTTAGTCTGTTGGGAAACGGCAATGAAACGGTTTACTTGTTTGATGGCAATATTTGATTGTAGTTTATGAAGGAAACCGACAAGAAGAGATTTAAAGCCTTGCAATCCTTTATTCTTATACCATATCGTCCAAAGAGGAGGGTCTGGAGTGTAATGCAGGTAACCAATTAAAGGAATGTTTTTGGATGCAGCTAAAACCCAGCCAAAAGGAATATTTGGTATTTCGTTACATAAAATAATATTATTTTCAGTTGTTGTGATTTCTTTGCAAATCTTGGTAATATCAACGAAGAAATTGGAGATATCTTGCGGTCGAGAAATGATAAATTTATTTACCTTAATAACTTGAGTACAAAACTGTTGATATTGATCAAGTAAATTGTCTTCTTGAGTATAAAGCAGACTGATATTGTGTCCTCGTTTAGCTAAAACACGACAAACTTCAAACAAGACGATGCCTTGTCCACCACGACGAGAAGAGGGATATTGTTCTAAAACAATGATGTCCATTAGGTGTTACTTGATAAAATGCGACGACGAAGGGTATAAATCAGCGATAAAACTCTGCCGTAACCTTCAGGTTTTAACCACTGCATGATAACGATCGCCAAACTTAAGCGCAGGCAATCTTTGGTATAACGTAATTGCGGATAATGAGCGATCGCCTGTTTTTGATAATGCAGAGCCTGTTTGTAATCTTTGTTATTTAAACATCTCCAAGCCAAATAAAAATTTTGATTCCCATAACTGTGATTTCTTAAATACAACAGTTCAGTTGGTGCAGATTGAAATGCTCTTTCAATCAGTATTCGGAAATATTTGAGAACTGCTTCGCAATGAGTAGATAAAGTATTGGAGTGGATGCGATAGCTAGTCAAAGGTTCTTTTATTACTGCAAAATTGTAACGACAAGCCAGACGAATCCACATATCATAATCTTCGCAGTAGTGTAAATCTTTATCAAAAACTCCCACATCCAAACAACTAGAACGAGCCATTACAGAAGAAACAACAATTGTATTTTTCTGAACAATTTGTTGCCATGCATCACCCTCCACTGAACTTTTCAACATTTTTCCTGTCGGTTTAGTTTCACTATTAACTAATAGTGTCCAGGTATGTACTAAACCAATTTTCGGATTATTGTCCAAACAATTTACTTGTTTCTCTAACTTAGTTGGTTGCCAAACATCGTCAGCATCCAGAAATGCTAAATACTCACCCTTTGCGTGGGCAATTCCTGTATTCCTTGCAGCCGCTAAACGCTGATTTTCTTGAGAAATTAACCTAACTCGCGAATCTCTAATAGTGCCAACCCACTCCACAACATTATCCGTACTACCATCATTAATAATTAACACTTCAAAATCAGTAAAACTCTGCTGTAAAACACTATTTAATGTTTCCGGCAGATAAGTCATCGCGTTGTAAGATGGAATAATTACAGTAACCTTTGGCATACTTTTAATTAGTTATAATTGTAATAAAAACTTAGCGAACCTCTGCGCTTACCTCTGCGTCCTACTGCGTTTAAACTTCTTAGACTCGTGAATTGTCTGTAAAATCACATCACGATAACGCATAGCGATCGCATCCCAGCTAAAACGTGCAGCACTCTCTCTAGCGCATATACTCCAATCTCCACTCAACGCATCTTTTAAAGCCTCTGCATAAGCATCTATATCGGTGACATCGCAAAGAATCCCGCCATCACCGACGATATAACGGCGCATTTCGTCATCGGTAGCGACTACGGGCAAACCACTAGCCATTGCTTCTAAATAAACCAATCCAAATGGCTCATGAATAGAAGGAAGTGTTAAAGCATTTGCACTTCGATAGACGGCAGGCATTTGCTCAAAGGTAAAGCTACGAATAGCAAAACGTTTTGTTCCGAGTAACTGCTCTCCCATTGCTTGAAAATATGGACGATCAGGTCCATCTCCACACACAAGTAAACTAGCTTCTTTTAGGCGAGATACTGCTTGAATTGCTAGTTCCACTCGTTTTTGGTTTTGGCAATTTAATGACGCAACACAAAGAATTATTGGCTTTGGCAAATCAAGATCAATTTGCTTTCCATCGGGGGTAAATTGCTCTAGATTGACACCATTGGGAATTACACTCGTTGTTTGTGCTGGCTTCTGGGTATGCACGAACTCAGCGGTAGCTTCATCAAAGAGGATAAGGTGGTCGGGGCTAAATTTCAGATTTCGATTTAAGCATTTTCCGTTTTGTAATAATGAACCATCATCACCTCTTCCTAATAAGCCGTTGTGTTCTAAAAATAGGATGGGTGTTTTTGTGAGGAATCTTGCACAGGCAGCCATTGCGAGACCGCCATAATCGTTATGGGGAAATATTAAATCGGCGGGTTTTGTTAGTAGCCGAAACAGGCTGGGAAAGAAGCTTGTGAGGTGTTCTAGTACTATTTCTGGGGTTGTGAATTTACGTAGGAATGGGGCTAGTAAAGGGTGGCGGACTGCACGATAGGAGTGGGTGCGGGGTATGCATTTTATGGGATAACTGAAGTTTTCTCCTGCGGCTTGGCTTAATAGTTCTACTTCAAAATATTTGCTCAGATGGCGGGTTAGTTCTATTGCTAAGATTTCGGAGCCACCGCTCCAGTTTACTCCTGCGCTTGGATGTATTAGGGCTATTCTATAGGGGTTTTTAGGGGTCATTTGGTTTGTTTAGTAGATTTTTTTTTATTAACCACGAAGACGCGAAGGACGCGAAGTAAGAGAGGAGAGAGGGAGAGTTTAGGTTGTGGCTACTTTTGGTTTGAACATGAGAAATAATGGTTTTTCGATGTAGGTGTAAATTAAACATCCACAAAATATGGCGATGATGCCGATGATTATTCCTAAGAGGTTTAAGGCTAGGAGGTTGTCGGTTATGTTGGGTTTTAGTTTCAGGATTATTTTTGTTATGTTGTTGATGAAGAAGCCGTGTGCTAAGTATATTGAATAGGATGCGTTTCCTATGTATAAGAGGAGGTTGGGGACGTTAATGTTTTTTTTCTGTTCCAGGGCTACACAGCCTAATACTATTAATGTGGAGGGAATTCCGAAAGTAATTACTGATGATATTGTGATGATACTGTAGTAATAATTTATGGCTGATAGTGTATATAAAAATGTTCCTATGCAAATGATTGGCATTCCGTATTTAATTTGATATTTGGTTAATATATAAGCTGCTAAACATCCAAATATAAACTCTAGATTGTAATCGGCAAATATCATCTGCATCCATAAGTTGTTTTGAGTAAGTTGAAAGATGCCGAAGAAATTAAGTAATACTCCAGTTAACCAAGCTGCGATGATGGGAAAGGAAAATTTGGGTTTTAACCAAATTAACAAACCAAAGAGAAGATAAAAGAAGATTTCAAAGCTTAATGTCCAACTAACTCCTAGAAAGATTGTGGAAAGAATATTTCTGTCTTGAGGCAAAAGTAAAAAAGCTTTGATATATTCCCCTATATTGCTTTGGCTGTCTGTGTCATAACCAAAAATTAGAGAAGCAGATATTTTGCTGGTTAAAATTACCCAGTAAATTGGATATATCCGTGTGAAACGTTTGAAAAAAAATGTTCCCACTTTATTTGAATGACCGATATCATGCTGGTGAATATAAAACATGATAAAACCACTGAGGACGAAGAAGAAGTCTACCCCAGAACCTCCAAACGTAAATACTTTATAAAAAAAGTTTTGGTTGAGGTTCTGATTAAATATAAGGTCAGTGTGAGCAAGTACTACAAGAACTGCTGCTAATCCTCTCAAAACTTGAATGAGATTTAACTTCTTTCGTGACATACAATATTTTCTGCATCCCTGATGTTAATTTTTATTAAAAAGAACTAGATTGCGTACCCTTGTATAAAGTTAACAATTCTCTATCAGAAAGGATGCGATCGCTCTTCTTCCCCATAAAATAATATGATGAGGCCGCATCAAATGTTCCTGGTTTATCAATCAGGTAATAATCAAAATATTTTAACCAAAATGCTGTCATTCTCGCAAAAACTTTCACTAATCCTCGTGCTAATGGTGATTTAACAAAGCTCAAAAGAAAGTACTGATATGACCAGGCTAATGCCATTCCAGGTCCGCATGACGCACCGCTAGAAATTTCTTCAAATTTGCGGAACAAACGTCGATGACCTAAATGCGTGAACCGGGTAAAGTCATATTTTCCTAAATGTACTTGTTGAATAAATGGGGTTTCTGAATAAACTAAAGCATCTGGTTTTAAAACTCGATAAATTTCTTCTACACAATGAGCTGGATCGGTGACGTGTTCGAGTACTGCTTGGACTATAACGCCATCAAATGAATTATCATCGAAGGGTATATTGTGTGCGTCAAGAATCATCGATACCCGAGGTCCAAAAGCTACATCGCTTTCGATAAGTTCAATTTCTGGCATTGATAATAGAGATTCTATTCCTTCACCAACAACGCTAGCACCAATTATCAAAATTTTCGGATTTAAATTTTCTTTCAGGAGTAATTCTGCAAAATCTTGAAAGTTTTTCTTGGCTTTGATATTGCAAATAAGTCGTGGTACTAAATTAACTAGCAATCTTTCTATTTGAGATTTTGGTTTGAGAGTTGTACCTTTTTGCTCTACATAATCGCTAATCGAAAATACGCTCTCAGATTCATTTAGTAAAATTGGAATTCCATCAATAACTGGAAAACAGTGAGGCTTAAAATTTGTACATTTAAATTTCGCTTCATCTAATTTAAATTTAGAACTGCAAATCGGACACCGCAACAGTTCTTGAGTATTAACAGCTAATTTTATTATAGGATTAATTGGGATTGGAGTATTCATAAATAACTTGACTCACTATTAAATTACGCTGAGAAAAATCTTTGCTCTTTTGGTTCATCTTCCCAGTTCCATCCAATCACGGCTAATATCACCCACCAGTAGGAGAAAAGAGTGGTGTGATTCCAAATATTATCGCTAGACATCCCGACCATAATGGCAACTAAAATTGCTATCATTGTTGAGCAAAGACTTCTTTGAATACTTCCTATCGGTGAAGAACGTAGCAATTGCACAAGCCGAATGAATTGCAGTGCCAAGAACATTAAAAATAGCGTAAACCCCACAAGTCCTCCTTCTGCTAAGAAACGCACATAATCGTTGTGGGCATAATAGCCGGCAAACAGGCTTAAATATGGACTAGTCGCTAACCCGTATCCTAATATCGGGGAATTTTGCCAAGATTGCAATAAAAAACTCCAGTGGGCAATCCGCCAATTGAAACTGTTTCCATCTCCAAATGACAATAATATTGTTCGTGAAATATCCATGTCTGGATTAAAAAGTGGTGTAGCAAATAGAGAATTAATCCGTTCTTGACCCAATTCTGTATTAGCAAAGAAACCGATTACTATTGCTAAAAATAATCCTCCCGCAATTAGCTTCAGAAAATCCATTCTTGGAGCAATTAAAGCGATGATAAATACAATCAGCATGATGAGACTAGTAAAAGATTTACTAATCACTAATAAGAAGGTAAGCATAGTTAGCAATATTATCCATAACCTCCGTTCTTGAACATGACCCAATTTCCAAATGGTTAAGGCAATAAATAATAATAAAAATGTGCCAAATCCGCTGGGATGACCGAGGGTTGAGGTGATACATGAATCAATGACAGCCATTCCATCCGTATGACATAGCAAGAAAGACGGAAGCACTGAAGTTGGCAAAAATACTTGCATGAAGCCTGCGATTACGGGTATCGGCAGGCTGAAGAAAAGTGCGGAAATTATCTTGCGGGGATGAATCCGATCTTTGAGTTGCATCACCAACAAATAAACCATTGCCCAAGAAAATATACGCAGCCACTCACGCATATATGTTGCTACGTATGCAGAGCCTAAACCCCAGCCCAATGCCGGTAGCACCACCCATATTCCTTGTAATCCTACCCAAGTCCCAAAAATCCAGAAAAATTTGTCTGTGTATACTTTTTTTCTTAAAAGTATTTGAACTATGACGTACAGCAATGTGAGTGCATTTAATCCAATGGCAAAAGCGGCTGGTACCTGTTGGTTAGAGAAGGGGTCAAGAGAAGTACGCAGGATGATTAGCCCAAGTACGGTTTGCTCAAATTTGGCGAAGAAAAGTATCAGTACAGCCACCCCAACTAGAGCTAATACTAGTAAGTTGGGATTGACACCGACAAGGAATCCTGCACCTACACCGACTACCACCCCTGCCAAACTAATCAACAGTGCCAGACGGGAAGATGCTCTTGAGGGTTGATTAGTCAACATTTTACTTAGACCCGAAAGCATTTAAACGTCTCAACGGTCGGGATACAGGCTTGTAACCATCGATTGGATAGCGGTAATACTTTTGCGTCTCTGGTGTCATGCCATTTACGACTACCCCGAGAATGGGGATGCTGTTATGAGTTAAATCTGCGACGGCTTTTTGCAAGATTTCTTTGAGCGTGAAGCCGGGACGAGTCACCAGCATTACTCCGTCGCCGTATCCACTCAGGGTGGCGGCATCCGCGCAAGCTGCTAGAGGAGGAGTGTCTATAATTACCAAATCAAATTTCTCGGCGGCTTCTGCCAAAAGAGACTTCATCGCTGCTGACTCTAATAACTGGGAAGGACGTCCGTAGAGTTCGCCACAAGTCAATATTGAGAGGTTTTCAATCTCTGTTTTCTGTACCGCGTTCATCAGAGATTTGTGACCATCTATGACATCGGTAATTCCAGGATTTTCATTTAAGTTGAATATCCGATGCTGCACGGGTCTGCGCAAGTCGGCATCAATAATTAGTGTCCGACGTGACAACATGGCTGAGACTGCTGCCAGGTGGGAGGCAACTAGGGATTTACCCTCCCCTGAAAGGGTGCTGCTGACTACAATTAACCGTAACTGCTTGTGCCCGCGAAACTCCAGGGTTTTGAGTAGCATTCGGTAAGGTTCAACCAAGCCGACATTATCTAAGAAGTTTTCCGCTGGTTCCAGAAGGCGCATTCTCCCAGGTAGGGTGGGCAAAACTCCCAACAATGGCAGTTTCAGTAGTTCTTCGGCTTCTGAGGCATCATGCAATGTGTTATCCAACACCTCCAGCAAGAGAATTACACCTGTGGCTAGAATACTGCCAAATACGGTGGCAAGTGCCAGTACAATTGGTCGTCTGGGAGCTGCTGGTGCTGTTGGTGGTTGAGCTTGTTCGATGATCCGAATATTTCCTACCTTTTGAGCTTCGGCTATCCGTGCTTCTTCTAACTTGCTTTGTAGCGATTTTAATGATTCGACGGCTTCTAACCTTTGGCGGTTGAGGACGCTTAGGGGTTGCTGTTTAATTGGGAGTTGTGCCAGGTTGGCTCGGAGGTTGCTTGTTTGAAGCCCAACTGTCTTGAGTTTATTTTCAATTGCCGATCGCTCAACTTCATTGACGATCAGTTTGGAGGTGAGTTCTTGACTAAGGGGGTCATTAGCTGCAGTGTTAGGAGCGATCGCCTGATTTGTGGGTGAGATGCGAGCGAGTTCTTGAGTATACAAACCCCGGATGGCTTCTTTTTCCCCTACCGCTTTAATAACTTCTGGATGGTTGTCTGTAAACTTCAACCTTGCTTGAATTACTTTCCCTTCTAACTCTGCTAATTTGGCACGTAATTTTTTAATTTCTTCATCTTGACCGCTGCGGACTGCAGAATAAGCCTTGGGGAGGTTGCCGGTGTTGGTAATTTGGCGTAAGGATGCATCACGCGATCGCACTTCCTGCAATTGGGTCAACAAAGTCCGCTCTTGTTGTTCTAAAGCCGCTAAACTCTCAACTATACTTTTGCTTTGCTCATCAAAAGAAATAATCCCACTTTTCTGTCTGTACTGATTTTCCTTTTTTTCTGCAATAAGCAATCGACTCCGCGCTTGGGGTACCTCTTTTTCCAAAAATTCCCGTACCTTGGTAGCCTCTGTGCTAATAGCTTTCGTATTTTCCTCAACCATTGCGATCGAAATCGCATTGAGGATATTGGCAGCCAAATTCGCATCTTTGGTTTGATAGTTGAGTTCCAGAATATTGGTTGCGGGAACAATTTTGACTTTCAAACCTTTACTCAAATCGCCTACCGTGTATGGTGGATTACCTTGACCGGGCGGAAAAACTTTGGCGATCGCTCTGTCTAATACAGGTTGCGACTTAACTAACTCTGCTTGATCGGCTAAAGGACTAGCACCACCCGGTGTACCCGAAGACACTTGAGAGAGGTTCTGTCCCAACTCCGAAACGCTCACCCGTTTGTCATCCAACATCAATCTTGCTGATGTTTGATACACATTCGGCGTTACTGCTAGGTAAGCAAATGCCCCACCAATAACTGCACCAAAGGTAGCTATGGCCGGTAAAGCACGCCGTTTAATAACTGCTAGTAAGGATGAAATACCTTTCTCCATACATATACCTTTTTAATTGAAGAGTGAGGGAGACTAGGGAGATAAATAACAAAATCTATTTTTTACCTAAAACTTCAGCAAGTTCGCTTTCGTTGGGCTTGGTAATAAATTCTGATTCGGGGGAGTCCAAAAGTGTTGTATATAGTTTCAAGGTTTCTTTAGTAATCCGATCCCAGCTATAGTTAAGCTGTACGTGCTTTCGTGCATTCTTAGCCATTGCTGCCAGTTCTTTTTGATGATTAATCGCCCAATCCAGAGAACGAATACAAGACTCGACATTGCCAGCTTCAAAAAGCATTCCCCGTCCACCACTAACTAATTGTTTGTGCGGTGGAATATCGCTTGCCAAAATGGGTATACCTTCTTTCATCGCTTCTAACATCGCTAAAGGCAATCCCTCCAAGTCAGAAGGAAGGGCAAACAATCCTGCACCACGAACTATTTCCCAAAGACGAGAACCCCGCAATTCACCTGCAAATATGATATTGCGGTTATTGGCAACTTTTTCTAATAACTCTGAGGTGAAAGATTTTGTATCGCTAACACCACCAGCCAACACGAGTTTCCATCCAAGTGGTTTCAAGCGAGAAAAAGCATCAACCAGCAAGTCGGGACGCTTTTCCGGGACAAGTCGGCCCAAAAAGATTGTATAACGCCCTTTTTCTAAACCTAGCCCACTCCCATAAGTAAAATCAGCATCTGACTCCCCGTAACTAGCGGGAGCGTTGGGGATGTAAATTGTCTTTCTACCATATGTTTGCATAAAGTAGGTTTGGAGCGCGTCCGATACCACAATCAATCCGTGAGCGAAACGGACTGCGGCTTTTTCCCCGAGTTGAATTAAGCGTGTGGAAAAACCACCCCACTTTGCCCGTTGCCAATCTAATCCCTGACAGGTAACGACAACCTTGGTATTGGCAATTCTGGGTAAAGCAGTAAATAAAGATGGTCCCAAGGCATGAAAATGGACGATATCATATTTTTTCCCAGTGGCCGCGATCGCCCCCAGTGCCGAGGTAATGAATGCATCTACCCCCCGCAGATTGAAATCGGGTAAGGAGATAACTTGGACACCTTGGAATTGATCGCGCTCTAGCCAAGAACCCTCAGTATAGGAGGAGCGAGCGTATAAATCCACTGTGTGACCCGCTCTTACCATCCGGGGATAAACTTCTGCACAATAATGTTCGATGCCACCCTGTTTGGGAGGTAGACCTTTTGCACCAATTACAGCGATTTTCATACTAATCAGCTTTGAAGAGTGAAACGGATATGAAATTGAATGTTTTGTGACTGAAGCGAGAATAATAGAATATTCAAGCAACTCGTCACAACAAGGTAATGAGCATTCTTGGTGATTAAAAGCTTTTATTATCAGCCGACAACCGAGAACTGTCGCTGCTCCCAACGTTGCCACATTTGGCTGTATACTTCATTAACAACAGTGCGGGCGGCGTAAGGCTCGGCGACTCGCACGCATGATGCAACGGGATAATCTTCGGGATTCATTACGACTTTGTGTAATGCATCTGCAATACACTCTGGAGTCCGTTCCAAGCAGACAATTCCACTGTCAGCAGTCAACAGTCTGGGAGTGTCACCAGCTTTTGTCGTCACTATTGGCGTTCCGCAAGCAAGCGCTTCCAAAACGACGAAAGGTAAACCTTCAAAAGCACTGCTGAGAACCAAAGCATTGCAAACCTGATGTAAGTTTGCCAATTCTGCTTGTTTCATAGCTCCCAGCATTGTAATTCGTTCTGAAAGATTTAATTCAGCAATCAAAGCACGGACTTCAACAGCTAACTCTCCATCTCCTGCTATGAGCAAGTGAATTTTCGGATCGTTTAAAGCAGCCATTGCCCGGATCAACAGCATCGGATCTTTTTGGGGATGCAAGCGACCGGCAAATAAAATAAAACTTGTATCCTCACTCAACCCGTTTTTTCTCGCCAGTTCTTGTCTACCATTACGCCGTTCTTTTGGTGACAAGGGGTAAAAAATATCCCCGTCAAAGGTGTTTTTTAGGTACGATAGGCGATCGCGCACATCTGGATAACGCTGTTGATAGAGTTCCAAGGAATCTGTATTGCAAGAAAATATTTGGTTAAATTGACCAACCAACAAGCGTTCCAAGGCATAATAGCCTACTGGAAATCTTCGCCACAAAATTGCATTTCTATCATTTTTCGACTCCATTTGTTTCTGAATATCGTTCTGGATAAAAAGCGTTTTTTCTCCTAACCATGAAAGTGCTGCTAAGGTCGGCTCCAGTCGATAAAAATGCATGAAATCTGAAGCATAGCAACGGCCTAGAAGGGCAGTTGTGTATTTTAACGTCGTCGGTATCAGATGTCTGACGTTATCGTTTTCTATGGTAAACAAAGGCAGAAATTTGATTTCCCTACCCTCAAATTCCGCTTCTTGCCATCTCCCCACAGGCTGATTTTTATTTTCTCCTGTCCCCACCAAGCGCACCTCAAATTCCTTAGGAGCGTATTTGATAAAAATATTGATGAGCGTCTGAATTCCGCCGATAGTACTGTTCCAAGGATTAAACTGGTAAAAAATTGTCAAGACAGGTTTACGCATCATTACAACCTTAGACAACTGGTATATACACTGTGGTAGATTTTAAACTTCAAAATAAACACACCGAATCTTAGTTATATCTACATAAAAAATTAATCGCACCTTCACATGGTAGTATTTCTGAAGTTTTATTTCACTCAGTGGATGATATCTTTGCACAATCTTCATACAAAATGTGCCAATTGTATTTGACTTTTGGTATAAATCTGAGTTGTTGTAATAATTTGGCTTAAATTTATACATTTATCTTTATCAACTTCATCATGCTTTAATAAATTTCAACTCAATAGAATCTTCTTCTAAAGTTTCAATTGCTTCTTAGAAGTGTGCGTAGATTCTTCAAGCACGCACCAACGAAGTGCATAATTGACGTGCCTAAAAGATGCTTAACTTCAGGTAAAGTGCCATTGATTACATAATGTATTTATTATTAATACACTACTGAGGAAGGTCGTATAAGTTGTATAAGTAGATTAGGGTAATTAAATATAAAATGGGTGGGCTACAGAGCCTCACCCCAGAAGAATTTTATTTATATTTTAGGGAAAGCTTCTCTAGCCCACCGATGATTTGATTATCCGTTGCCTTTCTGAGTTGCCCTTTTGATTCGTTACTGGCTACTTAGATTTTGCTTCTAAGCTTTCTAAGCGGCTTTTGAGTTCTTGATTTTGTTTTTTGAGTTCATCAAGCTCTTCTCGTACCTGACGCAACGCTAATTCGGAACCAATACTTTTGTGTACTTTGGTAATTTCTTCTTCAGCATAGCGACGCACACGCCCATCTGGTGTTTGTTCCGCAAGCGATCGCAATATCCCAATCGCTTTAGGTGTTTCCATTTGTCCCAGTGCAACTACTACGGCAACCTGTGTCAAAAAGAATGTTTCTTTTGCGATTTCTGCTAATCTCTCTAAAATCCGTTCCAAATTTATAGGAGTTTGACCGACAGAAATTTTACCTAGAGCCCGGATTGCTGATAATCTCAAAGGTTGCGGTACGCCAAGTTTTGTGTATTCCAGCAATAAGTTTAAAGCTGCTTCTGAGGTTTTGAGTTGGGCTAAACCAGCGACTGCACCACTGCGAACAACTTCATTCCAACCGGCTTTTTCCTCCAAAACGGTTTTGAGTATCTTAAGTACCTTGTCTTCCTTAGGTTTATCTTCCCCTGTCATGGATGCAATTGCTCCAATAGCACGACAGGCTGCAGCTTCTACGTAATAACTTTTATCTCCCTCTTGCACCAATCCTTTCAAAGCCTTGTAGCTTTCAGCACTCTTGATGGTCGCCAGTGCTTCCACCACCGCACGCCGCACAAAGGCATTTTTATCTTTTAATCTGGGGACTAACCCATCAAAGGCTTGGTCTAACTTGATTTCTGCTAGCTGTTTGGCGGCTTCGACGCGCACACCCCAGAATGGGTCATTTTTCAATGCCGATGATAGCGCCTTCACTGCTTCCAAACCACCGCTTTTCGCCAAAGCCTGTGCCGCGTAAATGCGGGAAACTGGATGAGGATCGAATTCTAACTGCGCTTTCAATTCTGGTACAGGGTATTCCAAAGACACAGTTTTCAGGAAATTATTCCCGACATCAAAGCTAATAAACTGGGGTTTTTCTTCAAGTAGGAAGTAAAAGCTTTGTTCGCGTTCGTGAACTCGCACAGTGAAAGTCCGGAGCTTTGAATCATTTTCAACTTCTAACTCTTGTTTGTAACCAAAACCGATGGGAATCTTGAGGTCAAATAGATCGCTATCTCCAGTTTGGCTAACCGTTATTTTCGCCAGGTTGGAATCTCCATCCCACGAATAAGCGACTTTATAATCTGGATGTCCGCCTCGGTAAACATACTGGTCGAAAAGATATGATAAGTTACGTCCAGTGGATTTTTCGATCGCCCGGAGTAAATCTATTGTTTCGACTGTTTTGTGGGCATTATCCTGAACAAATGTCTGTATGGCTTTCCAAAAGAGTTCTTCGCCCAACTCGGCACGAATCATGTGATATACACACGATCCTTTTTCATAGATGTGGCGATCGTAAAGTTCGATCGCTTCCCGATAGACGTGGGTTACCATCGGCCGACGGTAGCGATTGCTATCTTCAGCTAAATAACTCCGGGCTTCTTGCAATCTATAATATGCCGCTTCGTCAGCACCATATTCATGTTCTGTCCACATTACCTCAGAATAGGAAGCCATTCCTTCTTTAATCCAAGCATGGGACCAGTGTTTAATTACTACCAAATCGCCAAACCACTGGTGCGCCAACTCGTGAACTACTAAACTTTCCGTGCTGCGATTATCTAATGCTGCGCGTTCATCTAGCAAACATCGATCGGTTAACAGCGTTGTAGAGGTGTTTTCCATCCCCCCAAAGATAAAATCATCCACGGAGACTTGGGCATATTTGGGGAAAGGATAGATATAACCATATTTTTCGCTCAAAAACTCCATCATTCGCGGAGTTTTGCCCATGCTGCGTTTCGCATCTTCTGAGCGGCTTTTGTCTACATAGTAGGTTACGGGTTTTTTGTTCCATTCATCGCGAATTTCGACAAAATCACCGACTGCCAGTGTCATTAAATAGGTAGGATGTACTTGTTGTTGTACCCAGTGGTAAATTTTGTAATCGCCATCTTCTTCAGTCGCAATTAATTCACCGTTAGAAATCGCAATTAGGGGTTTCGGTACGCGGACTTTGATTTCACTTGTGGAGAGTTGCCCTGGATAGTCAAAGCACGGAAACCAGAAGCGAGAGTCTTCATCTTCACCTTGAGTCCACACTTGGGTGGGCTTGTCGGGGTAGTATTTATCTGGTTGAATAAAATAAATTCCGCGTTGCGGCTTTTCTACAGAGTAGGCGATCGCAATCAGCAATCTTTCTTGAGCCTGTGTGGGTGGATCGAGTTGGATAAAAAGCTGTTGCCCATCGCAGTCGAATTTTTGCGGTATATCGTCTACCCGCACTGATTCTATGTTCAAGTTCACAGCATCCAAAGTTAAACGGTCAATACCGCTGCGGATTGGCTTGAGTGCGATCGCGCAATTCCCGTGGTAACTTTCATTGGGGATATCCAGGCTGAGATCCAAAAAAATATGTTCTACTTGTCCGGGGCGATCGGGATTATAGTGTGGCTTTGCCCCTGGTAACTCAAAAGACTTGTGATGATTTTTTTCTGTATCAAAATAAGACTGAGACATTGATGCTAATTAACCTTATCTTACCTAAAAAGCTTTACCGAATATTTTTAAGAAAAACAGCGTTTCTCGGGTGTATTTCTTCAATCAAACCCCGATCGCTCCAACCCAAGTTGTATTATGTTGTCATCGGGTCAAGAGATTTGGAACTCTGGTGTAAGTTTATCTTAAGTGAAAATACTTCCAAACACTCCTATAGCCTAGGATAGCTTGCTGCTGCTAACCTTGTTTTTTTTGAGATTAATAATATACCATTTGCGGATTTACCCTTTACTCCATTGAAGTAATACATGGAGATGTTTCAAACCTAAAGTGTGTAGGAATACTAATTTTATCAGTAAATACCGATAAATTAGTCGTCGGAAGTCATAAATCCGCAAAGTCCACAGTGACGCTTGTAACAACCTCAATGCAATATGAGGAAAAGAGGATAACACCAATGCCCGAAAAGAAATCCAAGTTTTTAATTCCTGCCGTCGGGGCTGCAGCGGTAGTCGTGGTAGGAAGTGTTGCAGCTTATATGTTTTTCAAGGGTGGACCTTCTGGAGATGCTTCTGGTGCCCTCGCAAGTGCCAAAGTCATCCCAGAGAGAGCGTTGATGGCAACATACGTGACCACTGACCCCCAAGCTTGGGCAAAGTTGGAACAGTTTGGCAATCTTGAAGCACAAAAGTTAATCGCTAAAGGTTTGGCAGACTTCAATAAAGATGTCTTCTCTGAAAGTAATATTTCTTACGATCAGGACATCAAACCTTGGGTTGGCGGTGTAATGATTGCTTTGTTGCCAGCAAATGTAAGTAAACCAGTACAAGCACAAGAAACTGTACCTACGCCAAATGCCACACCCACACCTGTACCGACACAAACACAGGAACCCAATATTTTAATGGTAGTGGGAATTAAGGATAAAATTAGCGCCTTGAATTTTCAAAAGAAACTAAAGGAGCAAAAAGACGTAAAACTTAAGGAAATTGACTATAAAGGCGAAAAAATTATTCAAACTGAAGGTAAGGGCAAACCGACATACAGTGTGGTGTTGAATAATAGCTACATAGTATTGTCTCCAGAAAAGAACTCTGTAGAACAAGCAATCGATACTAACAAAGGGCAGCCCTCCTTTGCCAGTAAAGAAGGGGCAAACGATATTCTCGGCAAAGGCATGGGTTTACAGAATACCGTAGCTCAAATTTACGTGCCCGATTATGCACGCACAATGGAAAAATTCCTCAAGAGTAACTCGTCATCGGCAAGCATATCCCCAGAAAACCTGAAGCAGTTGAAGCAAATTAAATCGATGGTAGCGGGTATGGGGATTGATGATGCAGGAGTGCGGATGAAGGCGATCGCCAATCTAGATCCACAACTGAACAAATTCGAGTATCAAAATACTACTGGGAAGGTAGTGGGGTTATTTCCGGTTGATACGATTGCTTTAGTTAGCGGACAAGGCATCAGTAAATGGTGGAAAGCGGCAAACGAACAGTCCAAGGATTATCCAGAATTAAAGCAAAGCTTTGACCAGGCCCGTCAGCAACTCCAAACAAGCCTCGGTATGGACTTAGATAAGGAAGTTTTTGGCTGGATGGATGGGGAATTTGGCCTTGCCGCTGTTCCTTCAAATCAAGGGATACTCGCACCGATTGGTTTTGGTGGAGCCTTAGTATTTAATACAAGCGATCGCAAAACTGCTTTATCTACCTTCACTAAATTAGATGACCTTGCCAAAAAACAATTAGTCAGCGTCGCTAAGAGAAGTATTAACGGTAAGGACGTAATCGACTGGCAAATTCCCCAACAAGGAGCTTTAATTTCTCACGGTTGGTTGGACAACGATACAGTATTTGTAGCTTTGGGTGGCCCTGTAGCCGATGCGATCGCCGCTCCGAAAAATCAGTCTTTGGAAACTAGCGATAGCTTCAAAACCGTTACAGGTTCTTTACAAAAACCCAACGGAGGCTATTTTTACTTAGATATGGATAAAACCATGACCTTGGTAAATCGTTTTACGGCCCAAAGTCAAACTATCTCACCGCAAGCGAACGCCATTCTGACCTCCATTCGCGGACTCGGTGTTACTGCTACTAGTCCCGACAAGTCAACCACTCAAATGGAAATGTTGTTATCTCTAAAACAGAAAGGAGCAAAGTAGGGAGTTAGGAGTTAGGAGTTAGGAGTTAGGAGTTAGGAGTTAGGAGTTAGGAGTTAGGAGTTAGGAGTTAGGAGTTAGGAGTTAGGAGTTAAGGGTTTTTGGCATCCTAGACAGAACTCTTCTTTGCACTCCTTATAGCAAATATTATGAAGATGCGTCTAATAAGCCCACCTGCGTGGGCTACTCTTGTCTGCGGCACGCTGCTTTGAACGGGAACGCCAAGGGCGAATGTTAGTATAGCCTTTGCGAGTGCGTTGGGCGGATGCAGCCGACTTGTTCGCGTAGCGTCTCCGACAGGAGAAGCACCCGGCGTCCAGGCTTGCGGCCTGTGGGTGAAATCAATCATTTTATATTCATTTGAGGTAAGTATTACCAAGAAAGACGCAAACCATTTTTCTCCAATACTTGTTGCAATTCTGGATAAGAGCGAAGTTGGACAATAGAATATGGAGTCAAATTGGGTTGAGTAACCAGCCAACCTGCTGTTATTCCTGCCGCTGAACCGATACCCCATTCGCTGTAATGGATGCGAGTTACAGCGTTGACTATGTGAGTGACGGCAATACCCTTACCACCGATCAAAAGATTATCAATTCGCTGGGGAATTAGGCTTTCTAAGGGAATAAAAATTGGTCGGACTACAAACTCCCGAGCAGGTGCTTTAGTCGCTTCATTAGAGGGTTCCCAGTTGCGATAGCGACATCCATGCAAGTCGATGTCATAGTGAGTCACAGCAACTCTTGATGGTCGAAAGTCACGCCCACCGGACATATCATTGCGAATATCCGCTTCTCGTATCATGAATTCACTCTGTCCATAGGCTTTGCGTCCCAAAATTCTTCGGCCTTCCCGAATATAAGGCACCATACTCAACCCGGAGTTTGTACCCATCAAAGACTCATTACCTGACAAATAGGTAAGGGGAAAATCCGGTCTGCTTTGGGTTTCCATCAGCCATTCGGCAAACAGAAGGGCGTGATTTTCGCTCATCTTTAGGGCGTTTGTAGAAAGTCCCCCCAGCCAATTTTGACGTTGCCCGGAAGCAGTTATTTCTTCTTTTGTCAGAATTAGGGGCGGATTCATCAATTTCCAATCGTTTCCGCGATTCCAATTAACTAGGGTCATGTCCCCCAGTTTCGGACTATCAACAAAGGGATTGTTGCGGGTGAGACTGACAATACGTCGATAATTGAAAAAGCTCCTACCTTCAAACACCGGGAAGCCCTCTAAATCGTAATCCTTCCGATGTTCTTCTTTTGACATTCCAGATTGAGTCACAGCCAATTGAGAACGGCTTACCCCCTTATCATCTCGAATCGCCAGTACAAAAGGAAACGTAAAAGCTTGGGTACATTGGGGGTTATCTTTGACCGCAGCATTAACTTCACCAGTTGTCGCCTTGCCTTCCGATCCCAAACGATGGGGGATTCCTGCCCATCCCACCAACTCGCCCGTATCGGTCGCATCGATTACTATCATTCGACCATTTGCCGGAGCTTGCAATCGGATTGGTACTTTTTGAAAAACTTTATCGTCAAACCAGGAGTACCAAGAAGTCAACTCTTGAGAAAGCCGACCTTTCGGTATATAGTTGCGATCGCGTGGAATCCTTCGCACAGCATAAATTTCTGTAATTTTACTGCCCGTGCTGTCAAAAGAAGCACCTTTAAAAGCAGTGGAGGTTTCCCAACGGCTCCCAGGAGCATAACGGGATGAGGACTGTAAGAGTTTTTCTGCGGCTGCGGCTCCAGATGAAGGGGGGAAGCAGAGTTTTGCTACCCAGCAGCTATTGATGTCAGCAACTTTTAGAGGGGAAGAAATATTCGACCAAGCAGGAAGTTCTACGATTTGGTCTTTAATTAACTGCTTAAAGTCAATCCAACTTTTGGAATAATTTTCCTTGGAGCGCATTGCCAGAGATTCATCCACCGCCGGCACCCCACCAGAACTGATTTGTCCCCCAAGCCAAGGTGTGAGTTCAATTAAGCAAGTCTTTGCCCCCGAACGCATGGCACCATTTGCCGCAGCCACACCTCCCAAGGAACCGCCAACAACCACAACAGAACATTCCCAGACCTCAATCGGCGATCGAATGGGGTTAAGTACAGGCCATCCTTGAGGTGTCACAAGTGGTTTAACTGGTGCAGTCTGATTTGGCGAACTGATTTTCGACTTTGGGACGAATTGTGAAAAGTGGAGGTAAGCCAAACCGAGTGCGGCTGGGAAACTCAAAACCAACATCAGCTTTTGCAACTTAAACAGACGGCGAGGTTGCTTCACTTCAATATATCACTCCCAAACTGGCTCTGAATTCGCTCTGACTGTGAATAGTCAACAGTGTTTGGGTGGAATGGAGCAAGTTAAATAAATCACAAATTGAAAAGAGTTTAGACGCCAACTTGCTTAATGGATTGCACCTATATCATAAAACGGGTTGAACAAACGCTATATTTTCGTGAAAACACGCACTATTTTCAAGGTTCAGGAAAATGTGATAAGTGTAAAGAAAACCATTGAGCGCAAATCGATTTATGACTGCTGCTGTACAAAATACTCCTGGTTTAGCTTCTCGGTTGGTAAATGGCATACTGTCAATCAAGCCTATAGCCAAGTTAGCCAAGCACCAAGCAAGACAAATGATGATTAAACGGGCTGAGAAAATTGGCGTGTATTGGACAAAAGAAGTTCAGACACTCCAAGCGCGTAATTGGGATAACGATTTAGCTTCCTCTTCAAATCCCCAAGTAACCTACCCAGACTACTATCTCACCTCATTCCATGCTTATGAAAAAGGGGATCTCAGTTGGGATGCGGCTTTTGAGGTAGAAGTTGCCGCTCAAGCTGTCCATGCCGGAATTTGGCCGGGTGCAGGGGTGCAAGGGGATGCTAAATTACGCTCGTCGTATCACTCTATTCTGAAAGCGCACATTCCCAATCAACCGCAAGATATCCTAGATTTGGGTTGCAGTGTGGGTATGAGTAGCTTTGCCCTCCAAGAAATTTACCCCCAAGCCCAAATTACAGGTTTAGATTTATCTCCCTACTTTTTAGCCGTTGCCCAGTACCGTTCGCAACAACGTCAAGCTAAAATCAACTGGGTTCATGCGACAGCAGAATCCACAGGGTTAGCAGATGAGTCATTTGATTTAGTCTCGATTTTCTTGGTATGCCACGAATTGCCCCAATTTGCAACCAGACAGATTTTTGCCGAAGCACGACGTTTGCTGCGTCCGGGTGGCTACTTGACAATCATGGATATGAATCCCCAATCAGAAATTTACAAGAAAATGCCGCCCTACATCTTAACGCTGCTCAAAAGCACAGAACCGTATCTAGATGAATATTTCTCTTTAGATATTTCACAAACCTTAATAGAGGCAGGTTTCCAAACTCCTACAATTACTTCTAACACCCCGCGTCACCGGACTGTTGTTGCTCAAGTTAGTACTGAGTCCTGAGTCCTGAGTGTTTGCTGATTTTTTTTTGGCACTTTGGGCTGTAATCCCACCACTGCTGCTGCTGGCATATTATTGGCGTGTCGCAGGTGCCCCATCTCCACAACGCTTGCTGTTGTTCTTTATCCTGGGGGCAATATCTGGTTTAATCGCCCTCGGTTTACAATGGGCTTTTGAGACTACAGTCGGCTCAATTTTAAATTGGCGCTTGATTCAGCGGAGTCTGCTTGGTATAGCCTTGCGGCAGCTTGTTGTAATTGCTCCAATTGAAGAAGGTTGCAAGTTAGCAGCGGTTTTCTTGCCAATCAAGTACCTACTACGTCCCCAGAAATTAACCCCCAGCACTATATTCCTTTTTGCTCTAGCCGTGTCCCTCGGATTCGCAGCCCAAGAAAACTGCATTTACCTTTATTACGGCACAGCATCAATCAGCGATCGCTTGATTGGCACTCCCGTTCATGCCATGTTCTCTGCCCCTTGGGGATACGCTTTGGCAGTATCTCTCTACTTTCAAATCCGTATTCATCGATACACCCAAAGTGTTACCAGGGCTTGGCTAAATTCAGTAATTTGTCATTCTTTAGTAAATATTCTATCTAGTGCTGGGCGCTATCCAATACCATTGCAATATCTGAGTTATGTTTTGTTTCCCTTTCTGTTGTGGATGTTTTGGCGACTAGAGCAATTATTTCGCAGAGTGCAAGGGAAATACCCAATTACCTTGATTTCGGGTCATACAACCCAGCAGCGATACTGGCAAAGAGGTTTGGTTTTATTTATTCTCATACTGGGTGGAAATGCGATTTTTGGACTGTTCCTTCTAGCAAGAATTATCAGCCCATTGAGTCTGTTGCAGATTTTTTCAGCAAGGTTTTTCTCGCCGATATTGACTCGCTTTTTACTCAATCTATTATTCGGACTTGTAGCCTGGGGAATTTATCTCTATTTGCGATATGCAGCGCGTCGTTGATAAGGCATTTAAACTGCTCGGGCAAGCACCGAAGCCCAACGCCAGGTGCTACAACGGGGGGTAGACGCAAAGCGGCTTCTGTAAGTACCCCCGCAACGCACTGGCTCCCCTACAAGAGTTTAAATATGCAAATTGGATGTGGTGAATGCTTATCTTGACTACACACGCATTAAAACTGGCTGATTTTGTGTCGCGCTGTCCGAGTTTGATTTTGACTCAGTACAGTAGATTTCGCAGGAGTTGTTCGGACTTTCGATTAATTTCACTTTGTAAAGTTTTGCTCCCAATTCCTGAACAGGCGATCGCAATAAATCACTAATATGAAGGGCGATATTTTCTGCAGTCGGGACAACCTCGCCGAAGTGTGCTATGTCTTTGTTTAAGAAGGTGTGGTCAAATGGCTCAACTACATAATCTTCTATCGCTTTATTCAAAGCACCTAAATCAACAATCATCCCCGTACGCGGGTCAATTTCACCCTTGACGGTGATTTCCAAATGGTAATTATGTCCATGCCCGTTGGGACGAGCGCATTTACCGTAAATCTCAGAGTTCTCTTCATGACTCAAGCTAGGATGAGCCAGTCGGTGGGCTGCACTAAAGTGAGTGCCGATGGTGAGATAAGCTTCCATACCGTTTCCCATATAATCTGCCGAAAGTTCAGGATGTTCAAATAGCTGTATGCGGACTAGTGGCAAATGAGGTGCTAATTTTTGCCAAATAACTCGTGCAATATTCTCGGTGGTGGGTAGAGTTTCTTGAAATTCTGCCCAGGCATCGTTGAGATAAGAAAAGTCCAACTGGCTGGTAACTTCTCGCTTGATTACCTGTTTCACATCAGACAAGTTCAGCACCATGCCATATTTATCTACTTCCCCTGCAAGAGAAATAAATAAGACATAATTATGTCCGTGTCCGGGAAAACGGGAACAAGCACCAAATTTCTCAATATTCTCGAATTCGCTCAGTTCTGGCAACCAATAGCGATGACTTGCCGAAAACTGAGCGCGGCGATTAATAATGCATTGCATGAGTACTCTAACAAAAAAAATTAAAACTTCTTAATCTTTCACTACTTCCAGCATAAACTAATTTGGTTAGTTGTTAATTGTTAGTTGTTAGTTGTTGGTTGTTGGTTGTTGGTTGTTGGTTGTTCAGCAGTAATATGATATCCCCTTAAGTGGTCGCAGCCTAAAGCAGTTACAATAGCTACGCGACTGACTTTGCACCTACGTATGATCTGCCTCACGTAGGATATTGTAACTTATTGTATTACGATTAATTGACCAGACATCATATTAGTGGTAAACAACCAACCACTAACAACCAACAACTAACAACCAACCACTAACAATCCATAGATTCTTGGGCTTCGCAGTGCAATCCGACAGCGATACGAAACATTTCTTGTCCCGCATGCAAATAGCTTTCGTCGTAGTTGAGGGGGAAATATGCCAATTCATCTAGCCCATCGCCAACTTGATTTAGACAGTAGTAGAGGTGGGCTGCTGCTCTAGCTAAACTAGGGGGATTTGGTAGGGAACGAAAGGTATTTTGAGCAAGCTTTAGGTCATCACGACAGGCTTTCAAATAATCCTGGAATTCTTCTAATAGTTCATCGTCAAAGGGGTCAGCGGCTAATTTGTCGATTTGTGTCTCTAGAGAATTTAAAATCCGACACAATACGCGATTGACTGGTTGATAAATTTGCCGCAGCCACTCTTCGACTTGTTCATCAATATCGCGTCCACTTTTCCGTGTTGCTTGGTATTGTCGAGCTGCGGCTGTCCTTTCAGTGCGATCGCCTGGGGATTTTTGGGAACTATAGCGCAGTATTTGGTCGTATCTTTGGCGACTTTTGATGTCGCTCAATACCTCATAAGCGGCATTGATGCGGATAATTTGTTCGTTATCTGCTGTTTCTTGATTGCTATCAGGATGAAACAATTTAGCCAAGCGTCGATAAGCTTGTTTTATCTGGGCTTGGCTTGCAGTTGGATTTACTTCCAGAGTTTCGTAGTGGGTAGAATCTGCCATTATTCCAATGTATCTTTACCTGACGCTTGTTGCTACCCTTGGTTCGAGGTCTTGGAACAATGGCGTACTTAAATACCTTTCCCCAAAACTGGGCTGAATCATCACTATCAAACGTCCCTGGTTTTCTTGCCGTTGTGCAACGCGAATTGCAGCACACAAAGCTGCTCCACTGGAGATTCCCGATAGTAGCCCTTCTTCTCTTGCCAAGCGCCGTCCATAGGCGATCGCTTCTGAGTCAGTTACGCTAATAACTTCATCTATTAATTTTACATTCAGAACCTGTGGTATAAACCCAGCGCCAATTCCTTGAATTTTGTGTGGGCCTGGTTTGCCCCCAGCTAAAACAGGGCTGTTGGCTGGCTCGACTGCGATCGCCTGAAAAGTCGGTTTGCGTGCTTTCAGAACCTCTGCGACACCAGTAATTGTGCCACCAGTCCCAACTCCAGCCACCATTATATCGACCTGTCCATCGGTATCTTCCCAAATTTCCTCGGCAGTCGTCTCTCGGTGAATTTTCGCATTTGCTGGGTTGCGAAATTGTTGTAACATATACGCATGAGGTGTCCGATCGACTATCTGTTGCGCTCGCCCAATTGCCCCACTCATACCTTCACTTCCTGGAGTTAATTCCAGGTCGGCTCCATAGGCTCGCAACATCGCCCGTCGCTCAGAACTCATTGTATCCGGCATGGTTAAAATTAACCGATAACCCTTTGCTGCTGCGATCATTGCCAGAGAAATTCCCGTATTTCCCGAAGTCGGTTCCACCAAAATTGTCCTTTCAGGAGCAATCAATCCCCCAGCCTCAGCGTCGTCAATCATACTCAATGCAATCCGGTCTTTAACTGACGACGCTGGATTCATACTTTCCAACTTAACCACAATTTGTGCCACACAACCCTCTGCTTGAGGAATGCAGTTTAACTGCACTAAGGGTGTACGACCAATCAGTTCTGTAATGTTATGAGCAATTCGCATATATTTAAGTCCCGAGTCCTGTACCAAGATCCCGCAGGGTGTCCTGAGTCCTGAGTCTTGAGGAAAAGGGGAAGTTGGAAGTTGAAACTCCGACCCTCCTAACTCCTAACTCCCAATAAAAAAATGAAGACTTCTTCCTTCTTCCTTCTTCCTTCTTCCTTCTTCCTTCTTCCTTCTTCCTTCTTCCTTCTTCCTTCTTCCTTCTTCCTTCTTCCTTCTTCCTTCTTCCTTCTTCCTTCTTCCTTCTTCCTTCTTCC
>JAHHGZ010000032.1 GCA_019359595.1 Cyanomargarita calcarea GSE-NOS-MK-12-04C | reverse complement strand
ATTGAGCAATGCTGGTCTTGCTTAAAAAGTCGAATCCGTAAAAAACTTGATCAGTTCGATTGTTTACGAGATGCCATTGAGGATGCCTTGCGTTTCGCGTCTTAACCGCCTTGGCGGTTGCTATAGTAGAACTCATCACTCAGGGTATTGATATATGAATCTTTCTGCCAAAGTGGTTGAGATTCTCTCACCTGAAGAACTCCGCCGTACTGTGACCCGTCTTGCTTCTCAAATTGTAGAAAGAACTCGTAATTTGTCACAGTTGGTGCTACTCGGTATTTATACTAGAGGTGTACCTTTAGCCGAATTATTGGCACGTCAAATTGAGACGTTGGAAGGTATATCTGTAGAGGTGGGAGCATTAGATATTACATTTTATCGCGATGATCTTGACCAAATTGGGTTACGAACCCCAGCCAAAACTAACATTCCTTTTGATTTGACAGGAAAAACCGTTGTCCTAGTGGATGATGTTATTTTTAAAGGACGGACTATTCGTGCTGCGTTGAATGCAGTCCACGACTACGGTAGACCCTCTGTGATTAGATTAGCGGTACTTGTAGATAGGGGTCATCGTGAAGTCCCGATTCATCCTGATTTTATCGGCAAGCAACTGCCCACATCTCAAGATGAGATTGTGAAAGTTTACTTACAGGATTTTGATGGACGGGATGCGGTGGAGTTAATTGGAGATTAGGAGTTTTGTTGATTTTGCCTATGCTCTTTGCCAATCAAAAAATAAAAATAATTTGTAATTCCCAATCTTGATTTTGACGAATTATCTCAATTTGCCTGATAAATTCTCGCAAATAAAATCGCCGTTCTGATTCAGACAAATCTAACCAAAATTCGGGAATCGAAACAGCTTGAGCAACGGAACCCAAATTCACAGGGGGGAGAGTTGCTAGTTTTGCACTGGTTTTCGATATTTCCGTCCTCAGTTTATATGCTCTTAGTTTTGCAGTTTCTGCATCTAAAATGCCATTTTCGACTAATTTTGGTAGTTGCATTAGTATTTGTTCTTGACTGGCGATCGCTTCTCCCAAATTGGCCTTAATTGCATCCAACTGAGGAAAATTCATTCCCGCCACTGCTAAGGGTAAGTCACGGCAAATTGTTTCAATCGTATTGGATAATACTTCCTGGTAGGGAATGGCACGACACTTGGGTATTTTGCTACAGTTAATAGGACGTAAATAAAGATACTCTTTATCTTGCTTGCGGATGGTAACGCGGGTAACCGTCATATGCGATTGGCACTCGCCACAAACAACTAAACCCGCCAGAGAACGGGGTGCGCTAGCGGTTCGAGTCGGCAAACGGTTGTTACAAAGCAACACTCGGTCAATCTGTGCCGCTTCTTCTCTGGTTATAATGGCAGCATGAGTATTGGAAATAATTTCACTATTTTGATAAGCGGTGTCACCTCGATAAACTGGATTCCTCAGCCAACGCCGTCCGGTAGTGACAGAGATTTTCTTTGCGTATTTTTTCGCCAAGTAACGCACTGCTCCTCGTAGCGATCCGTAGAGCAAGAAGTTATCAAAAAAGTCTTTTATTACTGGGGAAGTACTGCGGTCAATGATGTATTTATCTTTACCTTTACGGTAGCCGTAGGGGGCTTTTCCCGGTGGGGGAGTGGCATCCAAACGATTGCGTGCGTGCCCTTGGCGGATGCGTCGGCTGCGTTGTTCGCGCTGGATTTGCTGTAATAATGCGAACAATTCGGCGCGGGGGTTGGCAGCTTGCGAGCTATAAGGTTGTTCGGTAGCGATGACAGCTACACCCATTGTTTCTAGTTCTTCTAGGCGTGAATTGATTTCCTCTAGACTATCCCCCAATTCTTCTAGACGACGGATGACGAGATAATCAACGCTCCTTGTTTTGCAGTCGTTGAATACATTCCTGAGTTGCGATCGCTTGCCTAAATCTTGATAAACTCGGTCTATCTCCCATCCCCAGTTTGTTTCGTCGGGAATGGGTTCTAGTAGAGGGTCGGTGTAGGTGTAGGCGATAATTTTCATCTGTTCTGAGTCTTTGTGTTAGGAGTTCCCGTCATCCCCTTACATCTGGCTCAACTCAATAATATTCCCGTCCGGGTCTTGCGTGAAGAGGGCAGCACGACCGGAGGCACTACTTTGGATGGCATAATTATGGTTTAGAAGTTCTTCCTTGGCGGCATCTAAATCGGTGACACTGAATGCCACGTGTGGATTGCGTCCCCATTTTTCGTTGGGGTTTTCTGTGGGGGCAGATGGTGCGACTATCAGGTGAATTTGATATGTCCCGACTTCATACCATGCACCAGAGTATTTTAAAGTCCTGTCTATTTTGGATAGTCCTAATACTTTGCCATAAAAATGTTCCGAGCGTTCAAGGTCTGTGACCAAAATGGCGGTATGGAGGCAGTGGTTAATCTGCATGATTTTTGCCAGCTAACTGTAATTGAATTTTGACTCAGAAATAGCCGCTTTCTCCTGTCCTTGCAGTAAAATATTCAAAGATGAGGCGATATAGTCACCCACAACAACTTCCGAGCATCTAGTATTCCACCAATCTAAAGAATCTTGGTGCATTTTCTCCATGAGTTGCTTGTTTTCAAGCAGTTTTTCCAGTACTGCCTCTAAATCCCGCCAGTCTTTGATTTGAATCGCAGGCGAACCATCTAAATACCAGCGTGAAGGTAAAGCTTCTGTAACTACAATACAACCATATTTCATTCCCTCAAACAAGCGAGTCGTTTCAAAGGAAGTACCCCTAGGAACAAGACATATTTTTGTATTCATCATTGTTTCCGGATAGCTGCTCGCATCTTTGCTAGTACTAGCGTAATAACCAGAAGTGATTGCTAACTCTACATTAAAATTAGGATGTTTTTTCTGGAAATTATTTAAACTTGCTACCATGAGTTGTCTGGCAAGAGTTTTTGGAGTTCCCAACCAGCGTTTCAATGACCATAAGGAATAAGGTATATGTACAACGCTACCTGAAAAATACGCGTCGTAAAAACGCTCGTGTATAACTTTTATCGGCAAATCCTTTGAATTATTGTATCCCAAAGGAATTTCATATATTGCCGCAACTTTATCTGTACCAAATAGCAAGCTTTTCAGTTTATGAAAATGATAACTTACCAAGCCAGGAAGTCGGAAAATTAATAGTCTTAAAAATTGAATTAAAGTCAGAATATTTAAATAAGATGGTTTTAGTAAGGGATTACATCCAAGTATTGGATGCGTACCAATACACTTAAATATAGCTCCTACCTTGTGAGCATATTTCGGTATACGATACCACTCATCCCCTAGTATAATAACAACAACATTTTGCCCATATGATGGCATCTCGTCGATTTTATCCCAAGTAATATAAAATACAAGTCCGCTAACGTCCAAGTGCTTTTCCATAGCCTGCAAAACCTTGCTAACATAAGCCGCCAAGCCAATCTCAAATGGTGGATGGGCGTCGTATATATTCCAGGGAATTGGCTGTTGATTTTGTCTTGTGTAGATGTAATATTGATTGGGATATGATTGAACATTAGACATATAAATTTTACTTAATTACCCTTGAGTGTTCTTACATCGACTTATTTCCAAGAAATATTTCGTTTAATTACTACTTTCTTGAAAATATCTATAAATACTAACACTTGGAAAAAATTGTCCAATGGGAATACTATAGTCTTTGTAAAAACTTTAATTTATTGGTAAAAATTTAAACAAACAATGTAAGGTAACAAGCGATACTGTTTTTATCGCTAATTACTCAGATTTTTTTTAAGTATATAGCGCAAGTGTCAGTAAAATATAAGACAGGTTGATTTCGAGTGTAGAAGTGGTCGCTAAAAGAGATTGCGATTATCAAAAAAAAATAGTTCTAACGGTCTGTAGTGGCTGAACGCAGGGTGTTCTGAATTCAAGTAATAATCCTTGAAAATTGTAGTAAAATTGATGACAGAAAATAAATGAACTAGTCTAGTCTCATACCTCTAACAAGATTTTAAATGTTGGATTTGAGATTGGAAATTGAAATCAAAAAAATCTTTAGAATTTTTGAATCAGGGGGCAAATTTTAAAGATACCAAATTAAGCGATTAAATTCTTATTTCCGTACCATAATGAAATACCAGGTACTAGATCGGATTTTTAAAAAATCTTTAACTCCACGCAAATTTGAACGCTTGGAAATAGATAAAAATTTCCGGATTATAGATATATCTCCTCAAGTGCCGCAATTTAGCGATCGCCCGTCAGAAGTAATGCTGGGAAAGGATATCCGACTAGGTTTTCCGGAGTTTATTGGCATTGAGGATATCTTATTATCTATCCTCGAAGGTCATCAAGAAGTTTTTGAATTAGAAGGTATTTGTCGCCATTTTGAGAATCAAGATAATTTTTATATTGATATATATATCATCGGAGAAATAAGTCAAAAAAAAGGTGAAAACATATTAATCATCCTGATGGAGGATGTCACATCCCGGATGAATCTCCAACAAAGGTTTACTCAAAAAGTCCATGAAGCAAATTTAGTGTCACTTGCTTTATCCACATATCAAGATTATATGGATAAAGTCATTACTTCAATGGCGGATACTTTGATAGTGACGACTAGAACGGGAAAAATCCAAAAGATAAACCGGGCAACAGTTGAATTATTTGGATATAGTGAATTAGAATTAATAAATCAGCCGATTTCTCTAATTATTAAAGATAATCAATTATTTCAACAAGCTCTACAGCAGCCTGATTTATTTCAAAAATACTTTCAGAATGTAGAAGTAGTTTGTCAAACGAAAGCAAAAGAGAAATTAATAATAGCTTTTTCTTGTTCAGTTATTCAAAAAAAGATAGAAGGATTAGAGCAGATTGTCTGTATTGGTCGGGATGTTACTACTAAACAATCCAGGCAAAAGCTTCAAACTGCACAATATGCTATTACCAAAATTTTATCGGAATCACAGAGCGTCAAGCAGGCAATGCCGCAAATTTTGCAGGCAATTTGTGAAAGTTTGGAATGGGATTTGGGGGAACTATGGACACCAAACCAATACATATCTACATCAATGCAATCTTCAAGTATTAATCCTGTCTTAAGGTGTGTAGAAAATTGGTCAAGTAGAACAGTTGCGGTTCGCGAATTTCAAGCAATTACCTGGCAGACTACTTATACTCCTAATATTGGTTTGCCAGGGGAGATTTGGGTGGCACGTTCGCCAATTTGGATTAGAGATGTTGTCTTGGATTGCAACTGCAAACGCAAACAAGCTGCCACCAAAGCTGGTTTACATGGCGCATTTGGCTTCCCCATTCTAGATGATGGTGAGCTTTTTGGCGTGATGGTTTTCTTTAGTCGTGAGGTGCAGCCAAAAAATGCACATTTACTACAAATGATGATTGCTATTGGCAGTCAAATTGCTCAATTTATTAAACGTCAACGAACAGAAGAAGCGCTTTTAGAAAGTGAAGAACGCTATCGAGACTTATTTGAAAATGCCAACGATTTAATTCAATCTGTAACTCCTTACGGTCGTTTTATATATGTTAATCGAGCATGGCGAGAAACTTTGGGATATAGCGAAGCTGATATTGCTAAAATGAATGTTTTTGACATTATACACCCTGATTGTAGAGAACATTGTCGGCGAATATTTCATCGTTTAATGTCGGGAGAAAAATTGGAGGAAGTTCAAGCCGCATTCGTAACGAAAGAAGGGCAAACAGTTTTTTTAGAAGGGAATATTAACTGTAAATTTCTCAGAGGAAAACCAATTGCAACTCGGGGTATTTTTCGCAACATCACTCAAAGACTGGCAATAGAAACCGCACTCCGGCATCAACAGGAACAAACCGAACGTCTGTTGCTCAATGTTTTGCCAGAAGCGATCGCCAACCAGCTAAAACAGCAGTCCACCAGCATTGCCGAAGACTTTGCAGATGTGACAGTACTGTTTGCAGATATCGTTGGCTTTACGAAAATTGCTGCACAAATAACTGCCATTCAACTTGTAAAGTTACTGAACCAAATTTTCTCAGCCTTCGACCGCTTGAGTGAGCAATATGGCTTAGAGAAAATCAAAACCATTGGTGATGCTTACATGGTTGTTGCCGGCTTACCCACACGTTGCTCCAATCATGCCCAAGCGATCGCTCAAATGGCACTGGATATGCAAACCGCGATCGCTCAATTCAATGACAATAATAGCCAAGACTTCAACATCCGGATCGGTATTCATAGCGGCCCAGTAGTTGCGGGAGTTATTGGGATTAAAAAATTTACATACGACCTCTGGGGAGATACGGTGAACATTGCCAGCCGCATGGAATCGCACGGTATGGTTGGCAGAATTCAGGTAACGGAAGCCACCTATTACCATTTACGTGAGGAGTTTTTGTTAGAAAAGCGGGGTGATATCGAAATTAAAGGTAAGGGGGTGATGACTACTTATTTTTTGATTGGAAGGAAATAGAGTTCTCGCTTCATTGCGAAAAAATAAAGAAATAATTAACCGCAGATAAACGCAGATGAAAAACAATGAAAACGCTGTTGTGTAGAACTCACAGGTTTCCTCTGAACTGCTAGATCCCCGACTTCTTCAAGAAGTCGGGGATCTGAGCTATGGAGTATTAGGAATCAACTTACCACAGGGATAAGTTACTCCTACAGTAGAGGGAATTTTTTCAGATGGTTGGCTTTTTGCTGCCAGATAATCTGTCCGCAGTTTTTCATATATTTCTTCCCGTCTATCGTACAAACGCTTTAATGTTCGAGGCTGCGTCTGATTCATTACGTATGCTGTCACCAACGGTAAAGCGATCGTGCTGTCGGTGTAACAAACAATTGTGCTGGGTAACTCGTCGGGATCAATTTTACCCCAACTTACCGCTTCACTTGGCGTTGCTCCAGACAAACCACCTGTATCGGGACGAGCATCAGTAAACTGGACAAAGAAATCGTGTCCTCTCTCTTCCAATCCCAGAACCTCGTGAAGTTGCGGTTGGGTTTGTAGCAAAAAGTTCTTGGGACTGCCACCACCAATAATTACTGCCGCACTTTTCCCTTCATTCTCACGGGCACAGTAGGCGATCGCTGCTGTCTCATTTACGTCAATTGAAGGGTCTATTAACAATTTTGAACCTTCCAAGGACAATGCGGCAACATTCATCCCAATGGAACTATCACCCGGAGATGAAGTATAAATCGGTACACCACACTCATAGGCTGTCGCCAACAAACAGGAATGCTTGACACCCAATTGCTTCTCAACTTCCCGCACATACTTACCCAACAAATAATGAAACTCAGCAGTACCCATCCGCTTCTGAAATGCTTCTGCTTGCAGAATTTTGCGGATAAAAGCATCAGTTTCCAACAAGACATCATAACCAAAGATGATGTCATAAATCCGGATGGTGCCCTCTTCCCGCAGCTTCACATCATCTAAAAATGGATTACCTGCAAACAACTCAAAACCCAAACCATAGTGCATGTCGTGATAAAGATTCGCACCCGTGCTAATCATCCAGTCAATAAAACCATTGCGAATTAAGGGTGCTAGTGCAGAAACCCCAAATCCGGCTGGTGTCATCGCACCGGAAAGGCTAACTCCCACTGTCACACCTTCTTGTAAAACTTCATTACTCAGCAGTTGACAAATTTCGCGCAACCGTGCTGAATTGTAAGCGGTGAAGTAATTATCAATCAAATCAACCACGCTGATATCGGTTGACATCGGTGTCGGTGCGATTTTTTTACCCAGTTGTTTTGACATTCTTTGCTCCTTAACTAGTAGACGCCGAATCTAATCCTAGCTAGGTTTGAGTAAATTCTTGCATTATCGTCTTGGAACAATCATCGCTAGTTTGCCCAAAATAAAGGAAAATCCCCTGTTCTGTGGGAGTTATTAGCCTGTAAAAAGTTGTTAACTTACGTGAAAGCAATTTGGCTTTTCCGTTACCCTGACAGACAACAAACAAATTTTATTCTTTGAGGTAAGTTAAAAATTTTATCTCATACCCAAATCTGTCAGAAGTTACAGCCAGAGTTACAGTTATAAGGATAATTAGAGGAGAATCTTTTAAAATTAGGTAGTGTTTGAATAAAATTATTGAACCAAGAATGATGAGTAAGGATTACAAATAATGCAAGTTCTAAAAAGAGCCATCAAACCAGAAACCTATATATCGTTCCTCCACATCTACTCAACTACTTGGGGAACTGCTGGTGATATCTGTTTAGTCCGTGAATCTGTAGCTAATTCAAGTGTGTCGAAGTTCGTAGGTCACAAAGTCCAACTAGCCCTCCCAAAAGGGATGGAGCGCGATCGCTTGGCTGGTCTTCCGGTGATCAAAGTTGCAGGTAATGTTGGTGACGGACATCCTAAAGAACACCCGTTTGAATGGGAGGCCTATGAAGGTGTAGATGGAGAGATAGCCGATCAAGCTCTGAAACCTTGGGGTTTCAAATTAATTGAGTCTACGGATTAGCTGCTCTAGCTTCATCCAAATACCCAAATGGCACTAGTACAAATCGCGCAAAAGTAAAAAGAAAGAATTATTATACAGTAAGCTTTCGCTGCTATTTATGATGCTCGATTTATTTCCGCCGAACTGTACTAGTGCGATTTGTTTTACCCTCAAAGTCCCCTTTGAATTGGGGGATTTAGGGGGCTTATCTTCATCCATCAAAGCGAATGAGATGGAGTACTATTACTTCACTACATAAATTATTCAGAGGTAAAGACAAGCACCCTACCCCAACCATGTTCAAATTTGAGTTTTCTTTTCCCCCAGAATTGGGGTAGGGGGGCAAAGATTTTTTATCCTCGCTGTTCTTTTTAACACCCCGACAAGAACGCAGGTCGTCCGTTTTGAGTTGGGGTTCTGTATCCTCATCTAAAAACCTCCTCCTTCCTTCCTCCTTCTTCCTTCATTCAATTATATCTTGCACAAACCCTATAAATATGAACATCAATGACACCCACGAAACCACCAGTGACACAGCCGTTAAGGAATCTTTATCCCTAACTGACGAACAGTATCAAAAAAAAATGCAGCGACGAAAGGAAGTCCAAGATCAGAGGATAGCCCAAGCCGTGCCAGAAAAAGGTTTAATTATTGTACATACAGGCAATGGTAAAGGAAAAACCACTGCAGCATTAGGGATGATATTGCGATCGCTTGGTCATGGTTATAAAGTGGCGATCGTCCAATTCATCAAAGGTGCTTGGGAACCCTCAGAAAAGAAAGTTTTCAGTCTTTGGGAAAACCAGCTAGAATTTCATGCTATGGGGGAAGGCTTCACCTGGGAAACTCAAGATAGAGACAGAGATATTGAGAAGGCTCAAGCTGCTTGGCAAAAAGGACTAGAATACATCCGCAACCCAGAATTTAAACTGGTGTTGTTGGATGAAATAAATATCGCCATCAAACTCGGTTATTTGCAAGTTGAAGAAATTCTGACTGGGTTAGCCCAAAAACCTGCTGATAATCATGTAATTTTAACAGGTAGAGGCGCACCAGATGCTCTCATCAACTACGCTGACTTAGTAACCGAAATGAATTTGGTAAAACACCCCTTCCGGGAACAAGGTGTGAAAGCGCAGGCAGGGATTGAGTTTTAGGAGTTAGGAGTTAGGAGTTAGAAATAGTACATTTGAACTGAAGTGAGAATAAGCGAAATTGATTCTTCAGTATAAATGTATTTTTTATAAGTAAGTAATTCTTCAGTCCATAAAAAGAACTTCTACTTTAATGCAGAGCTTTGCGTTGATGTCCTATATGAAGCAGGTCGAATAATTACACAACAATTCTTAACATATTACGTAGCAGGTACAATCAGTCAACAAATAACATTTCCGCAGTTTTTTTTTAATAAAAGGTATAAAGGGGACTGAAAATTTCCAATTGATTAGTGGTTTTATTAACACACAATCAATTAAATAAGCGGCTAAAGCGTGTTTGTGCAAATGAATAAAAAAGCGCTGAGTATTTGCTTGGGTTTAACAACTTTAGCAACTTGGACTATGCTGTCTGTGCTGATGAGCGGAAATGCTACAGCGAATGAAGTCCTGACTTCTGAAAATCAACCGACTCAAGTTATCTCCACTTCAAAAGAGTCTTTTGTTGCCTCAGAAACTACTACGAAAGAAAATGCAGGTGGCGTAGCTAAGGACCTTTCACAAGCAAATGTAACACCTCTAAATCCGATTTGCAAGAAGAATCCTGCGACGAAAATATCTCAGCGACCAAACGAGGAAGTTTTTGAGCAAAATAATTGTCCGCAAGGTCAAAACGTACAACCTGCCGATGCAGATGTACCAGAAATCATCAATCAGTTAGATGATGTCCCGAAGCAAACATTTGCTACATCCAATGGTAATTCGAGAACTCTTTCTCCTGGTTTTACTATTTCTAATCCCAATGGATTTGGGGCTGACAATAACACGGTCTTCTTGGTTGTAGACTATCAAGGTCGCACCCGTTATACCAACTCAGACGATGCAGAGGCTGGTATCGGTATAGGTTTAGGAGATGCTCGCAAAGCTGTAGGTGTGGAATTGTCTTATACCCAAGACTCCTTTGGACGTAACGGAAAATCGGGTGGTGGATTTAACGTCAAAGTCCACCGTCGCACGAGTGATGACTCTTCGATTGCGGTTGGCTGGAACCACTTTGCCACCATCGATAGTTCAAACTACTTAGACTATCCCAAAAACTCGTATTACGCTGCCTATACCAAGGTCTTCAAAACCAAAGAATATCTCGAACAACCCTTGAGCAGAGTTGCCGTAACTGCTGGAATTGGTAGTGGTCAGTTTTTAAATGAAACAGGAGCAAGTAGCAAAGACCCCAGTGGATTGAATGTCTTTGGTACAGTAGCAGTTAGAGTTGCAAAACCAGTTAGCGCGATCGCTGAATGGACTGGTCAAGATTTAGCGATTGGTCTTTCTATTGTTCCTTTCGAGAATATCCCCATTGTCATCACCCCTGCGTTTAGAGATATTACTGGTGCAGGAGATGGAGCACGTTTCGTTTTGGGAACTGGTATTTCTTTTAAGTTCTAAATCCAATTGGTTGTTATCTTCATAGGAATTCTCATGAATAAGTCTGTAGTTCTAATAGGAGCATTATTATTAACCTCAATGGTTGCTCCTGTTCTTGCACAAAGTAATACTTCCAACAGTTCAGGCACCAATACTTCCAACAGTACGGGAACCAATACTACTAATGCACCAGGTTTCCCATCTAGAAATGGAAGTGGTGTGAGTGGATATAACAGTGATGTTCTAAACCAATCGCAACAAGTTTCTAACGACTTAAAAGCCGCTGAACAAGCTTTTCAAAACGCAGAACAACCAGCCAATCAGGATAATCGACGTTTTACCCGTCAACGTAAATGTAATTGCTCAAACCCAGAACAAGTGAGATTAGAAGAAGCAAAAGCGAAAGCTAATGCTTTTCTCGAATCTATCAAAAATCCCACTCCAGAAATGTTGGAAAAACAAGCTTCTGGTTCTAGCCAAGCTTGGTAATTATTGAAATTTTTTGCCTAACTAATAGACATAAACCAACCATGACAAAGAAATCCAAAAGTATTTTTTCCCCTCTTTGGTGGGGTCTAGGTTTAGCGTTAGCTTGCGTAAGTCCAGCTTTTGCATCTGAGAGTTTTGATAACCAAGCTATTCAATTTGACAAAGATACATCGGTCGAATTTGAATTTGTTGAGTCTCGTGGTGCTTACCAATCTACCTTTGGTATAGTTAACCTCAGCACTGGAGAAAAGACTCCTTTACTTCGGGAAGTCAAACCTTCGGATGACAATCAACAAATTTCATCAAGAAATAAAGATTTTCTTGGCACTCCTGGTAACACAGTTCCCAATCCATTTGCTGAATTTAATTTCAAGGCAAATACACCTTATAGTCTCTATTTAGAGTCTACTATCAAAGGTAAAGATGGTGGAATTGTCTACACTTCAAGCAGAGCCAACAAAGCTGGAAATCAGCAAGCTAAGTTGAGCGAGAATTTCTCTGGTTTAGAAGATGGTCGAGGAGTCAAAATTAGCTGGGATGACACAGGTTCTGTGTTAGTAAAACCGAGTAAAGATGATAGCGACTTTAATGATTTTGTCGTTATTGCCGGCGGTTTCAAACCTTGTCGTTATGGTGATAGCGGTCTAATTCCTGTTCAACCAGCCCCAATTCCTGTAGAAGTAGAAGTACCTATAGTTAAACCTAAGCCACCAGTACGACAAATTATTCCCCAAACTTGGTAAAGTTGGCTGCGGCTAATTTTTATCGGACAAAACTCACACTTGCGACAATGAAGCCCCCTTACCCCCAATTCTGAGGGAAAAAATTCAAAGTCCCCCAGAATTGGGGGATTTAGGAGGCTGGACTTTATCCCTCAATTACTTCTTGACAGACTACTAGATATTTTTATCCTACAAGTATTGACTCGGTTTGTTGTGCGTCCGAGCGGAAATTTGGAATATCAAAATTGATTAAAATTATGGTAGTAAATTATTCTCAAAACTTTGCTAAAAGCAAATTTTTTTCTTTGAGCATTATTTTATTAACTTGTGCGATCGCAAATCTCATTGATTCCAATTTTGGTAAAGCGCAAGCCCAAACTCCATCATTACTCACAACTCCACAGGTTACACCGGAAGCTGACAATGCTGCAATGGAAATCCATTTGGTAGTCAAGCGGGGCAAGCGTCGTGTTTATGTTTATCAAGGAAATATTGTTTTAGCTAGTTATCCTGTTGCTGTTGGTAAAAAAGGGTGGGAAACTCCTTTAGGAAACTTCCATGTTTTCAATATGGAAGTAGATCCAATTTTCAAGAGTTTCAGAACCGGCCAGATTATTGCTCCAGGACCATCCAATCCTTTAGGAGTGCGGTGGATTGGCTTTTGGACTGATGGTAAAACTCAGCGAGGTTTCCACGGTACGAATCAAGATCAACTTATTGGTCAAGCGGTTTCTCACAGTTGCATACGAATGCTTAATAAAGATGTAATTGCATTGTATAATTACGTTAATGTTGGGACTTTAGTAACTATTGAGCCTTAACAATATAGCGGTTCCCATCCAGATGAGGTAGAAGTTTATCTGGGTCGAGGCTGCGGTTTTTTAACTCTTACATCTACCTCATGCAAACCGGAATCGCTATAGTTAAAATAGCTGATTACTGCTAACTCTATTGTTTCTGACACATCTGTAAAACATTCCGGTCTGTTTCACTAACAGTATTTAAGGAATGATAATCTTGCAGTGCTACTGAGTAAGCATAATGCACAGGAACATTCTCATCCAAACGTTGCGGTAAATTAGTTGTTGCGACATCATCTTCACTTCCTAGAGCAGGAGAAGCCGTCACACTCATCGCCAATTCTCCGGAGTTCTCAAGTGTCCCCTGAAAACAACTAAACTCAGAGTTGGGCATATATAATGCACCTGTAATTCTTCCTTGGCGCTGCTCAAATACTATATATCCTTTTCCAATCTCTCCTGCTTTTGGTGATTGACCGTAGAGATAAATGCCATCTTGCTTGGGAAAATTGGCCCCTAGTGTACCTTTTTTACTGGTTATAGGTGCTTGAGGTACAGAGATAAACGCTGTAGTTTTTGGTACAGTATTCAATCTTGTTCTTGATTGACTATCAAGGTAAAGACCATCTTGCTCGGGATTAGCCCTTGGTGTAACTTCTGTGCTTGTTACAAATGTTTCCGATTCTCTGGATATATTTTTTGAAGCTCGTAATTGAGCAACCAATTCGTTTTCCTCCGAGAAACTATCCTCTGGCGGAAATTTTGTGTTTGTTACAGATGATTGAGATTCCGTCCGCAACGCCGTGGTTTCTGGTATCATGACCAATTCTTTCGATGTATTTTTTGACTCTCGTAATTCTGCGACCAGATTATTATACGTGTCTTTTGCTTCTAACTGGTTGCTCAGTACTGGTTTCGGGCGAGATGTCAAAAAACCCATAGCAAAGCCAGATATCAGAAGGAAGCCAAGAAGTGACATTTTAGCCTGGGGACGGTTGAAGAATTTATTAATATTTTTTAGCACCCTAATCTCTCCTCTACTAAAGATTTATTTATTACTTCCTTAAGTTATTAACAGAGTAACTAAGTATATACGGATAAAGCCTCCATCAAAGGTTTCATTTATTATTGTCGGGAAAAATTAGCTATCTAAAGATAAAGTTTTCATTTATTTTTGCGAAGTAATTTAAATTTACATCTTCCAATAGATCGATCTAGTTGCTGTACTGACATTAAAATTTCAAAATTTATACAGACAAATTATTTCGTTTTGGGAACATAGGTAGATACACGATCAAGAAGGAGCGATTTCGGAAAATCTCGGGAGATTTTTTTAGACCAATAAAAAACGCCTCCAGCAATTGCTGGAGACGTGTTATCTTTCTTCACTAACTCGCCTTAAACTTATGCGACGTATTCTTTAATGTTCGCACGGCGGCGGCGAAGATGAGCTAGGGCTTGATGCTCTAACTGTCGCACCCGCTCTCGGCTAAGGTTTAGACGTTCGCCAACTTTGGCTAAGGATAGTTCGTTCCCATCTTCTAAACCAAAGCGTAGTGCTACAACTTCTCGCTGTTGGGGAGTGAGTTCTGCTAGCAGACTGTTCAAGTCGTGGCGCAAGAATTCCTGAGTGGTGTAATACTCTGGTGATGGCCCGTCATCTTCGAGCATTTCTTGCAGTTCGGTGTCTTGATTGTCACCAACTCGCACGTCTAAGGAAACTGGCTGACGTGCCATGTTCATGTACTCGCGAATTTGTGCCGGCTCTAGTTCTAGCTCTTGAGCGATTTCCCCTGGAGTTGGCGATCGCCCTAATTTTTGTGCTAGTTCCCGCTGCACTTTCTTAATTTTGTTCAGCTTCTCAGTAATGTGGATCGGTAAGCGGATTGTCCTTCCTTGTTGGGCGATCGCTCGGGTAATTGCTTGGCGAATCCACCAATAAGCGTAGGTTGAGAACTTATAACCCCTGATGGGATCGAATTTTTCTACACCCCGCTCTAACCCTAAAGTTCCTTCCTGAATCAAATCCAGAAACTCCATGTTCCGCTTCTGGTACTTCTTGGCAATGGCAACCACTAAGCGCAAGTTGGCTTCAATCATCTTTTGCTTTGCCCGCTTACCTTGCAGCACTATCTGATTGAGTTCTGTCTCGGGTAGCTTAACTTGTGCAGTCCATTCTTCTAAAGATGGTTCGCGGTGCAGTTTCTTCGCCATAGCTTCCTTGGCGTCGATTAGCGTCATCATTTGCTGCACCTGTTTCCCATAAACAATCTCTTGTTCGCGGGTTAGCAATGGTACACGACCAATCTCGCGCAGATAGGTTCGCACCATATCAGCCGTAAATTTGGTGTTATAACTTTCGCTTTGGGTGTTAACAGTAGGCATTGGTGCGTTGTCCTCTACTCCGTAAACACAATAAATATTTGGTCACTAGGGGAAAATCGAAAAGGTAGCAGGTATCTTACGCAACGTATGTAACCACAAATAGAAAATCAATTTACATAGGAGTTTTTAAGACGCTGAATGCCTAAGATAGGTTCCCATATCATTCCTAAATTTTCGTGGAATTTTCTAGAAGCACGCTGGGTAGGATAGTCAGAATTTGTGAAAATTATTATTTTTCCTCGGTCGCTGACGGCGACGGTAAATATACGAAGTCAGTATGATTTCTACTTATTCAATATTACGACAAACTAGGCTGTTAGTAAACTACCATAGACAAATCTTTCCATTATAAAACAAAACTGTTCACTGGAGAGTGAAAACTGTAAGATTCTTCTTACTTCAATTACTATATCTATAGTGACGCTAAAACCCCCTATAAAGGTTGCCACATATAGCCGGATAACCGTACTCACAAGGGCGTCTTGATGGAGGGATGTCACTAATTGAGGAAGGAAGAAGGAAGAAGGAAGAAGTATCCCAACTCAAAACGGGCTCCCTGAATAAGTCGGGGTATTAAAAAGAAGGGCGAGGGTAAATAATAAATTCGGTTAGTTAACGGCTTTTGCTTAAGTTGTGATTCTGAGTCTGGGTACTCTTCAAAAGCCTAAATCAGCTTTTGCGAGTTCAGCAGCAGCGAATACTTCCGCATCTGGCTTTTCTTCCCAGGCTGGATCGCCAATTTCTTCATAGAAAATTGCGTCATAAGGACGAGTACGCACAACCACAGGCATCGGGACGGCGTGACCTAAAATCAAGGCTTGTTGCTTTGAATCTAACTTTGATAAAACAGAGCGCAAACCGCCTGCACCAGAGACTCCCGTAAATATCGCGTCGATGTCCTTGTCATCATTTAACAACGCGGTGATGCGAGTACCTATTTGGGACATAACTTCATTATCGATGCCGGAGGGTCGTTGGTCAACCACTAACAGGGTTACGAAATATTTTCGCAGTTCACGGGCGATGGTACCAAAGATTGTACTTTGGACAATTGCTGGGTCAAGGAAGCGGTGTGCTTCTTCGATGGTAATCATCAGTGGTGTGGGGCGATCGCAGGGATTTTTACTCTGTAAAAATTTGTCGGCTTTTTTGACGTAATGTTCGTGAATGCGTCGAGTAATCATGTTGGTCACAATCATATAAGAGAGCAGATTGGATTGAGAACCAAACTCGATGACAACGTTTTTGCCTGCTTCTAGGGACTGAATAACTTTATTAATATAATTATGGGGACAACTAGCCCGCATATACTTCAAGCTATCCAGGCGCAGGAGTTTGCGCTGCAATGCCATAATAGAGCCTTTGTGACCGCGCTTGTCGTTGCAAAACTCCTCAATTTCTTCGTTAGTCATATTCAACAACTGGCTAATCCAAGATTTGTTGAATTCGCTATAAAGAATATTGGCATTATCTAAAGCTGCGTCCGAAAGTCCTAAATCACGACTGCATAATTTTATATCTTCGACTTCGATTTGGTCGTAACTGAGATAAAGTTCTTGAGAATCCCGGACACCCCGACGTTTTGTCGATTCGGGGTCGAGGGTGTAGACTTCGACTTTCCCGGGAAATAATTGCTTCAAACCTTTAACGGTGTTGACCTGTTTCCCTTCAGCGACTGCTTCCCAACCATATTCGGAATGCATATCGAAGATTAAATTTACCGCAGCACTTTTGCGGATAACCCCAGCTAAAATTAAGCGTGTTAGAAAGGATTTACCAGTCCCCGATTTTCCAAAAATACCGTTACTGCGTTCCACAAACCGATTTAAATCAATGCACACGGGTACATCCATATCTAGCGGTTTCCCTACGGAAAAATTCCGCCTTTGGGGATCGTCTTCCCAACCAAATACACGACGAAAGTCTTCAACCGAAGCTTCGTAAACTTGGCTAAAGTGACTGGGAATGGTTTTCACCGGCAGCAATTCCATCGTTGTGCTGGTTTGGGGTTGAAATGAAGCCAGCCCATTGAAAATTGGTGATTTCGACTTCCCTCCATCGGACACTCTTCCCATCCCCCTCTCTTCTTCTTCCTCGGGGGTGAACATTAACATCGGTGCCAGGTTGATGGTTCCATATGTACCACTTCCCGCTAAAACTTCCCGCAAAAAAGTATCTTCCCAACTTGGGGGACTGGCGATAATTCTTTGGTTTGCAGTTCCCAACGCCACATCTGTAAGCATACAGAAAAAGCGCGATCGCATCCCTTGCACAACAAGAAATTTACCCACCCGCATATCTTCCACCGATATATCGGGATGCAATCTCACTTCTAACCCCTCAGTCAAAGAACCTTGGATGATTGAACCTAATGGCTGTGCCGAATTCATAATCTGTTCGTTGTTCGTGGTTAGTTGTTAGTTGTTAGTTGTTGGTTCTTGGTTAACCACTAACCACTAACCACTAACTCCTAACTCTATTCTTTATTCAATCCGAATTGAAGTCGGGGCATTACCTGTTGTGGTATAAGTCGGAATTAACGGCTTGCGATATTGGGCGTAGAGCCGATCGCGCCATGCAAAGAATGGCTGATAATGAGGATTGTCGGCTAATCCTGGAACTCCTTTGCCTTGAATGCTGACTGGTAAATTCAGGTAATTACCTTCAGGGAATTTCAACAATATCGATAAACCCGCTACGGCAAAGTCAGCTAAACAAGGTTGGTCTCCCACTAAATAAGGACTATCCGCCAACAGCAAACACAATGCTTCTAAATCTTGCTTCAAGTCGGCGATCGCTGACTTTATCGTATCTGGACTGTAACCAACGGAAAACCCTAAAAACTTTAGGACGTCGCTGGGTACTCCTTCCACCAAAGTTTTGAGAACATCTGGTGTCGTGCTAGGTAATAAAGACTTGCGGAAATTTTGGTCTTGACTAATGGCAGAAAATAATGCCTTGCGTCCCTTTATCCCAATCGACTCATCCGCCCATTCTTCCATCATTAAGCACAAACCCCGTTGCTTGGAATCTGTAGGCATCAGTGGACGCTCTGGATAATGTAAATCCAGATACTTAGCTATTTCCGTAGAATCCGAAATATATTTAGTACCATCCTTCAGTACTGGCACTTGTCGCTGACCGGTGAGGCGGAAGAGGTCTACTTGCCCAATACCGGGTGTAACCTCGATTTTGCGGTAATCTAGCCCTTTATAATCTAGAATTAACCGGACTTTTTCTGAGTATTGAGATAGTTCAAATTGGTACAATTCTAACATTTTTTACATCCTCTACTTGGTTTATTTATCGATTTTGCAATTTTATCTTCATTAAGATTAATTCTAATTTATAATATCTAACTTCGATTTTTTGGTTGAATCAATCGTAAATCCAGATTGCTTACGGTCATCAAATAATTCAATCAATAATGCAAGAGGGCATAAAAAAACCTGACCTCTCACAAAGCCAAAATTTAGAGAACTAACAAATATTTAAAACAGTTAACACCCGAACATTGCGCCAGAACGCGCTTCAATCGGCGTGGTTGAAGTGTACCTTGGTATTTTGGATAATCGCAACCACAAAGTTTCACAAACAGTAACATAACAAACAAATCTATCTTGGTATGGCGCGAGAATCATCGGTATCAAACTCAGTGATACATATTTTTGGCAAAAAATCTAACTTCTTTAGTTAGATTTTGTGCGTAGCAAAATGTTATATGTCTTTATGTAATGTGTGGAAAATAAAGCCAAGCGAAATTTATGAAGATGGATTATACCAATTTTCTGACCAAGTTAGCTGGCATAGTGGGAGTAACGGGCGTTAGTCTTTGCATGGGTTTGCCATCTACAGCAAATGAGCTACTTAATCCTAGCCCTGGTATTTTCGCGGAGCCGACTTACAACAGAACTCCACGAGTTTCAATCAACACTCAGTATGTACCTGTTGAACCTGTAGCAGAAACATCAAAAACTAAGAAAAAAGACAAGAAGGATGTAGCACAAAAGCAGGAATCAGTGCTAAATCCCAACCCGAAGATTTTGCAGGAGTGTCCTTATAACCGTGCCGCTTGTCCTGGTGGTTCTGGTAGTGGTACACCCGCACCTTCTGGCGAAACACCAGATACAGCACCAACACCAGATACAACACCAATACCTGATACAACACCAATACCTGATACAACACCAACACCTGATACAACACCAACACCTGATACAACACCCAAACCCCAAAGTGGCGCTCAAAGCGACAATGTGGTGGCTTCTTTAAGCGATCCAAAAAATGGTTCCTTTAAAACGCTCGCCAAAGCTTTGGAAGCAGCTGGACTAACAGAAACTTTAAAAGGTTCTGGCCCATTTACAATTTTTGCACCCACAGATAAAGCATTTAGCGAATTGCCACAAGATGCGGTAGCAGATTTGTTGAAGCCAGCGAATAAAGCCGTGCTAGACAAGATTTTGAAGTATCACGTAGTATCTGGTCAGGTACTATCAACTGATTTAAAACCTGGCGACGTGAAAAGCGTTGAAGGTGGGACAATTACTGTCAAAATTGATGCTGGGAAAGTCAAGATAAATGACGCGAATGTGACTCAGGCTGACATCAAATCCAAGAACGGTGTGGTTCATGTGATTGATCGGCTACTTTTGCCTCCTAACTTGTAATGTTGCTTTATAGACTAACCTGATAACAACAGCCTTGTTGCTGTCTATTTTGAATAAAAAAACCCGTTAAAGATGTTATGTTTAACGGGTTTTCTGTTATATTCATTTTTCATTTGCACTCTGCAAAATTTATGAAGGCTCTTTACAGTAATTTTTTCACCAAATTGACCTGCATCTTTGGAGTCAGCGGTATTAGTCTCCTGCTGTGCTTGCCATCTAAGGCAAACGAAGTTATAAATACTCATCTTAATCCTAAAGAATCTACTGTAGAAGTCCAGAACAAAGATAAAAAACCTTCTTCGCAAAAGCCACAGCAAAAACTGAAACCTCGACTCAACCCCAGCCCTCGGATTTTACAGGAGTGTCCTTATAATCGAGCGGCTTGCCCTGCTAGTGGCAGTCCTGCACCCGAACCCGAACAAGTCCCAACCACAGAGACACCAAATACAGAAACTAGAAACTTGGTGACCCTGTTTGAGGAAAATGGCTCGTTTACAATGTTAATCAAGGCATTGAAAGCAGCAGGACTAACAGAAACTTTACAAGGGCCTGGTTCATTTACGATTTTTGCACCCACAGATAAAGCATTTGCTCAATTGCCGAAAGATGCAGTGCGAGATTTATTCAAGCCAGAAAATAAAGAAGTATTGGTCAAAATTTTGACTTATCATGTTGTGTCAGGTCAGGCATTATCCAGGGACTTGAAAACTGGCGAGGTGAAAAGTTCTGAAGGTGGTTCAATTAGCGTCAAGATTAAAGGTCAGGATCTGATGGTGAATGATGCTAAGGTGATTAATCGGGATATCAAAGCCAGCAACGGAATTATTCATGTGATTGATAAGGTGATTTTGCCTCCTGATTTGTAGTAAAAAGTAAAAAGGCACTCATAAATAAGAAATAAGAAATAAAAAGGGTTTAGACCAAGTAAATATATTTATGAGGATTTCCTTCTTCCTTCTTCCTTCTTCCTTCTTCCTTCTTCCTTCTTACTTGCGTGTATAGCGATGCTTGACACCGATGGGGAAATATTCTGGGTCGCCTGTGGCTGATAATATTACTTGTGGCATTTGGTATTCTCTGGGGACGTAGTTGGCAAATTCGCTGTTGAGACGCAGCAATTGAGAGAGAATAGAATCGGCGATCGCTTGTCTTTTGTCTTCACTATTTTCTACAAGTGGTGCCAATTCTACGACCACAGATAAAAATCGGTTTTTATCATCATCTTCTTTCACCTGCAACACAAATTTACCTGTCACCCATTCTTTAATCACAGGTTGTTCTAATCCCACCGTCACATTTTCGGGATAAATATTCGCTCCAAAATAGGAAACTGTAAAATTAGAGCGTCCGAATATATACACAAATGGTAAAGGTCGAATTCCTCTGACATTCTCTGAAAACGCTACAGACAGAGCTGCTAAGGGGTCAAATCCCCACTCTGCCAAAAACTGGAGCATGGCATCGTAAGTAATTATTCCACCATTATCTGAAATGTTATACCGCACAAGGGGAATGCCATTATCACCCGAAAAAAGTAGGATGTTATCTATGACTTCAAAAAAGCGGTTGATGGGGTCATACTGTACCAACGTGGGTAGACGAGATTCCCCGAATAATGCTTTGGCGGATTCTGGGTTTTCTGCCAAAAAACGGCGAATGCAGATACTCAAGGGTGTTTCATTTCCCAACACACCCGCATCAGCTGTACCGTAGAGGGATGCAGAATCGTAAGCCGGATTTTGGGAACCCACCCTTTCACCAACCAAACTGCGCCATTCTTCACTAAATACCTCTCCCGCCATTACCAGTTTAATTTGATATTGCCGCCACTCAAGACCGCGAGCAATGCCATTATCAATTACATCTTTGAGGAATGGGGGATAGCCTAACAATACAACTTGTTCAAAAGCTGGGCCTAATTCCTGAACGACGCGAAAAATTTCTTCTTTGTTGTTCCCTGGAGTAATTACGGTGACTGGATAACCTTTACTGGCAAGATAGCGACAGCAGTTGGTTGTAAACATTCCACCGACCCAAGTGCCTAAAGTAAAACAGATTACTGCTAGAGTGCGTTTGGTATCAGCGGAAAAACTGTCGTAAAATATCTGTTCAAAACGTGTGGTTATTTGCAGTTCATCAGCGAAAAAACGCGCCCAAAATGTCGGTTTTCCTGTGGAGCCGGAAGAAACAGCTATCGTATCACAGCTTTCTAACTGTCCGTAACGGCACAATTGGGCTAGAGAATGCCGATGGAGATAATTTTCTTTTGTCAGCAGGGGCAGTTTTTGGAAGTCTTCAAAGGTTTGGATCGATGCAGGATTTATTCCATGTTCTGCCAAAAAAGCTTTGTAACCAGGTACGCTCGCAGCCACATCTTGAAATAATCCCAAAATTGCTGCACAACTATTAGTGTTGAGATGCTCTTGTAGTAAACTTTCTAGGGGAGTTTCTAAAAAATCTGTAAATGCCCGCTTTGCCCGTTGTCGTTGTGATTCCGAGTTCATAAGCCTTAATATCCTGATGTACAAGTTAGAGTAACGTCAATTGTCGAGGACTTATGCAGAAACACCAGAATCTTTGAAAGCGTCAGCTTACTTTTGAGAGATTTTTAATTAACAAAACGAAAAAACCCTCTTAAACTCTTACTCCTTAGCGTACTTCTCTTCGAGACGCTTCGCGAACGCGTCTAAGCCGAGACGGCTGACTTCGCCTACGTGGTTCCATAAAAGAAGATTTCTGACAATTTATGCGAAAAATGCCGAAAAATAAATAATTAACCGCAGACGAACGCAGATGGACACGGATAAAACTGTTTCTGACAAAGTTATAAAAAATTTTAAACGGAGGGGCTATTATGCGTAAATCAGGCTTATCTAGTTGTAGTAATAAATAAAAACCCTAATCCCTCCTTCAGCACCATGCACGTTTACTGTAGTAAAAACCACGCAAATAATGAGAGTAACCGTTTTTGCACTCAGTGCGGCGAACCGTTACCTCTTTCTGTTGGACAAGTTGTGGAGAATCGCTACCGAATTGTACGCCAATTGGGGCAAGGTGGCTTTGGACGCACTTATTTGGCTCAGGACTCACATCAAGGTGAGCTTCATTGCGTGCTGAAGGAATTTGCACCCCAAGTGGAAAAGGAGCAAGATTTAAAAAAGGCCAAGGAATTATTTGAACGGGAAGCCAGTGTATTGAAAAAGTTACAGCACCCCCAAATACCCCGCTTCCACTCCTCGCTGCAAGTCAAGTCAGCCAATAAAGATTTTTTCTTTTTGGTGCAAGATTTTGTCGATGGTGAGAACTACTATCAGTTGCTCGAACAAGGAAAAAGTTTTAGCGAAGAAGAAGTGGTGAAGCTACTGCAACAGGTTTTACCTATATTGTCTTACATTCATTCATTAGATGTAGTTCACCGCGATATTTCTCCTGATAATTTGATTTTACGGCGGACTGATAATTTACCAGTGTTGATTGACTTTGGCGGTGTCAAGCAATTACCCGCTTCCCAGGGTTTTTGGTTCACTCAACTAGGTGCAAATCGGACGTTGTTGGGTAAGAAGGGCTATGCTCCAGAGGAACAGTTGCGTCAGGGGAAAGCTTTCCCTTGCAGCGATTTGTATTCTTTGGCCGTGACAGTGTTGGTGTTGTTAACTCGATTGGAACCCCAGGAACTTTACGACAGCTATCAGGGAAGTTGGCGTTGGGGAAAGGGAATCGCAGTCAACCCTAGTTTGGAAGGGGTATTAAAAAAAATGCTCGCATATAAACCGAGCGATCGCTATCAAACAGCTAATGAAGTCTTGAAGGATTTAGCTTCACCTCCTGCTATCAAAACGGTAAACCCTTATGTCACCAAACTCAAGACGATGATTGCCGCACCTGGCCACGCAAAACGTGCTAATGCCATTGTTAGCCAGTTTCACAGTAAAACCCAGATGGTTGCCCAAGCTTTACCTATACCTGTTTGGCTGCGTCCTTTTGCGATGAGTATGGTCGGAACAAGTGTAGTAGTCTTAACGATCGCCGGTACTTGGGCAGTTGTAAATGCTGTCATTCAAGGCGTATCATCAATATCTATCCCGAGTATTTCTTTACCCAAACTTTCTGATGGCTCAAATGCTCCTCAAGGTACTACTACTAACCGTGGCACCCAAATTTTAAGTCGCAGCCAGCAGCTAGGAATTCCCAACGCATTTTTTAATTTGGCGGTTAACGATAATTTTTATACTAAACATCCCGAGGCAAAAGGACGCAGCCTCAGTTCTAGTAATGAGGATAAAGCTTTACGAAATGAATGGTTCAGTAGTGCGGAAGACTTGATTAATAAAATAGAACAAGCGAAAGTAAGTACAGAGGCGCTTCGCAAACTGGGAAGCTATAGTGGGCGAGATTACGAAAATTGGCGACAACAAGCACAAGCAAGAAAGTTCGGTAATTATACTTTAGACCAATTGAATAGAGATACAAACAAAAAATTTTATCAGCTATTTCCAGATCAGCCCCGTGGGAAACTGAATCAACAGACATTTGGTCAGATTTGGTATGCGATCGCAAGCGAACAACTTAAAGATAAAGTTAAAAGTTAGGAGTTAGGAGTTTGGAGTTATAAATTCACAACTCACAACGCTCCCACTAACTCATAACTCATAACTCATAACTCATAACTCTTAACCCTTCCTATTTCCCCAATGACTTCCACATTTTGCTCCAAAGGACACGAAAATCCGAATAACAGCCGCTTTTGTCTCCATTGTGGTGAGAAGTTGGAAAACCAAGTCACTTATGGTATCCAGCCAGGACAAACTTTGGGCGATCGCTATGTAATTGTCCGTCAATTGGGAAAAGGAGGATTTGGCATAACATATTTAGCTGAAGATGTCAACCGTTTCCGCGAACCTTGTGTTTTAAAGGAATTTTCTCCGCAAGTTCAAACTCCCTACGTTCTCCAAAAAGCGGAGGAATTATTTCAACGGGAAGCAACTGTTCTCTACAAGTTGCAACATCCGCAAATTCCTCGCTTCCGGGAACTGTTCCGCACGAATTTGGATGGTAAGGAATATTTATTTTTGGTGCAAGATTTTGTCGAAGGAGAAACTTACAGTTCATTGTTAAATACTCGCCTACATCAGGGTTCGCGGTTTACAGAAGCCGAAGTGCGTCAACTATTGCTGCAACTATTGCCAGTGTTAGAATACATCCACTCCTTGGGTGTAATTCACCGTGATATTTCTCCAGATAACTTAATTCTTCGCAATCTTGACCAACTGCCGATATTAATCGACTTTGGCGGTGTCAAACAAGTCGTTGCCATCGTTGCCTCACAATATTACAACCCGAATGCAGCACCTGTAACACCAGCCGCAACCTTACTCGGGAAAATCGGATATGCTCCCCCAGAACAGATGCAGACTGGGTTAGTGGAACCTCACAGCGATTTATATGCTTTAGCGGCGACAATAGTAGTCTTACTGACTGGTAAACAACCGCAAGAGCTTATTGATAGTTATAACTTAACCTGGCAGTGGCGGCGGTTCGTGAATCTTAGCCCCACTATGGGAGCAGTACTGGATAAAATGCTATCTCATATCCCAAGCGATCGCTATCAAAGCGCTCGTCAAGTTCTTTTAGCCTTCAATCCACCCCTCCCTTCAGTTAATTTTCCACCCACTCAGCCAGTCTCTATTCCGCAACCGGAGCCAACCAAAGCCACGGTTTCCGTTTCTCCCCCTCCCCCCCTCTCCCCCTCCTCTCCTCCCCCTACCAAAACTTGGTGGACACCAGGAAAAACCTTCCTTGTGTCGTTGATAGTCGTCACTGCTGGGGGTCTTGGGTGGTGGGGAACGAATAACTTAGTCCAAAATCGCCAAGAACCGACACCAAGCCAACCCACAGCTTCCCCGACAGTAAAACCGTCATCAGTACCCCAGTTTTCTGCGGAGGAACGGGCACGGAAACAAAGATTGTTGGCTCGTCGATTGCAATTAGATGTTGATAGTAAATTCTACGAATCCGTAGTGAATCAAGTTTTCTGGGATAGAAATCCGAGTGTGAGCGGACGGGATCTAACCAACAGTCCAGAGGATGAAAGCTTGCGGGCACGATGGGATAAGGTTGCTGCGGAAGTCTTAGAAAAGCTTTCTCCAATGAGTATACAAGCGCGTCGTCAACTTGGTACTTTTACGCAAGCAGAACGCGATCGCTCGAAAGTGGAGGTTAATAATATCAATGTCGGTAGTCGTTCTTTGTATGACTTAGGTGATGCACCATTTTTCTTGCAATTCCCAGAATACCGGGGCAAGAATTTTATCGAACAGCCCATCGGACAAGTTTGGCAGGGTTTTGTCAGCGACAAACTCAGCGCTATTCTAGCTGGTAGTGCTTTCCAAAGGATTAGCTTTGATAGTGGTGAAGAGGGTAAAACAGTCAGCGGTACTCTCAAAGCTGCAAACGGCAAAGTTTTTATTGCAAAACTTCTTAAAGAGCAGAAAATGGAAGTGAAGCTCCAAGCAAACTCGAAAGTTTTGCTATCAATATATACTCCCTCTGGTAGCAATCCATTTTTAGAAGATTCTACACAACGGACTTTTTTTAAGACTCTGGACGAAGGGGGATATTATGAGTTTGTTGTTGTTTCTACAGCTTCAGAATCTGTCGATTATCAACTCACAATTACAGCCGAAGGTTCAGCGGTACCAACTCCCATAGCTACAGCTACACCGATACCGATAACTACACCCACAACCACAACTACACCAACACCAACACCTGAAATAACTGCAACTCCTTAGGACTTCCAATTAAATAAATACCCCAACTCTCCAGCATCAATTAGCTCGAACACTTTCGCAGCATCTTCTACAAACGGCTCTCGCTCCTGTAAAAAATCAAGAATGACATTAGTATCAACCAAAACGCGCATTACTGATATTTCTGGGTGAGATAGGCAATATAATCTTCTTTATAATCAGCATCATTTGAGATATTTGCGCTTTTTGCGATTCCTCGCAGTCTAGAGAGGTTACTGGACTTTACCTGTGAACCTGTTTCTTGCTGTAGAGAGGTGAGAACAGCTTGCACTAATTGCCAACGTTCGGCAATTGGCAATTGCAAAACCTGTTTTTGTAGTTCTTGTAATATCATCGGGGTTGGGTTTCCATCGCGAAATACACCTCAATTGTAAAATCTTGCGACCCAGGTTAGACAGGCTTAACTTGTTACCAATGCTTTGTTGGTGTTTATAAAACTGAATTTCGCAACAAAGTCGATAAATCTGTGAATACTTAGTACAGAAGAGCATAAATTCGTAGCGTTTTTAAACGCAGTAGGCGCTGAACGCCTTCGGTGTAGGGTAGGACGCTGAGGAAAGCGCACCAGGTAGCAGAGTTTTTTAAGAGGATTCACTACGAACTTGCGAAATTCTGCACTTAGTTCTTTTTTCTGTTGTAGGTTTATTGGGTGCATTCCGGTCAGCTAATAGTCAGTGAGTCCAACAGCTTTTTTGAGAGTTAGGACTTAAGCTCGCATTGCAAAAAAACCATGTTCCCCCAGCTTAAAGCCAGGGGAGTTATTCAATTACGCATCATTCAAAGCAGCAATACCAGGTAATATTTTACCTTCGAGCAATTCCAAACTAGCGCCACCACCGGTGGAAATATGGCTCATTTGGTCAGCTAAACCAACCTTTTCCACAGCCGCAACAGAGTCACCACCGCCAATGATGGTGGTTGCACCTGTTTTGCCGATTTCAGCAAGAGTATGAGCGATCGCGAAGGTTCCGACGGCGAATTTATCAATTTCAAAGACACCCATCGGACCATTCCAAATCACCGATTTGCAATCAGCAAGGGCTTCTTGAAATACTTTCACAGAATCTGGACCAATATCTAAACCCATCCAGCCATCGGGAATATTCTCGACACTGACGGTTTGAGTATTAGCATCTGCGCTAAAAGCATCTGCGACTACCACATCTGTAGGAAGTAGTAAAGTAACGCCCTTTTCTTTAGCTAATTCTTCCAAAGACTTCGCCAATTCTAGCTTGTCATCTTCCACCAGGGATTTCCCAACATTCAAACCACGGGCTTTGTAGAAGGTGAAAACCATTCCACCGCCAATGATTAGCTTGTCACATTTATCTAGCAGGGTTTCAATTACGCCAATTTTACTTGAAACCTTAGAACCGCCGATAATTGCCGCCAAAGGACGCTGGGGATTTTCGATCGCGTTTTGCAGGTATTGCAATTCCTTTTCGATTAAATATCCCGCAATTGAGGGAGTCAGATAGTGAGTCACACCTTCAGTAGAGGCATGGGCCCGGTGTGCCGTACCAAAAGCATCATTGACATATATATCGGCATTCGCAGCAAGCTTCTTCGCAAATTCTGAGTCGTTACTCTCCTCTTCTTTGTAGAAGCGAACATTTTCTAACAACAGCACTTGTCCGTTTTGCATTGCTCCCACTTTGGCAGAAACATCGTCACCGATGCAGTCGTCAGTTTTAATGACTTCCTTACCCAGCAGCTCTGATAGACGCTTGGCAACCGGAGTCAGACGCAGTTTGTCGTCTACACCTTTGGGACGACCAAAATGGCTTGCTAGAATGACCTTAGCTCCCTTCTGCGTCAAATCGTTGATAGTTGGCAGAGCTGCGCGAATGCGAGTGTCGTCTGTAATGTTACCCTGTTCATCAAGAGGTACATTAAAGTCAACCCGCACAAGGGCGCGTTTACCAGATAAATCTGTTGCAGATAAGCTTGCTAAAGTTTTTTTTGACACAGACCGACCTCCCGATCGCCTTTTTGTTATGTTTTTTAAGTAGCTCCATCCAGATTTTACCGGAGTCCGGGGCGCAGAGGTAATTGAGATGTTTAAGACAGTTTTATTTCCGATCGACCAAAGCCGAGAAACACGGGAAGCGGCTGAAGTAGTTGTGAATATTGTGCAAAAGTATGGTAGTAGCTTAGTGCTGCTATCAGTGGTGGAAGAATCCGCTGCCGATGCACCTTCTTCAGATCCAATGGCATCAGAAGAAGCTGTGGCACAACTGCTAGAAAGTGCGAAAACTCTATTTTCTCAACAGGGGATTAGAGCCGAAACCATTGAAAAGCAAGGCAAACCAGCCTTCACCATCTGCGATGTCGCGGATGAAATTGGGGCTGATTTAATTATCATGGGTTGTCGCGGACTCGGTTTGACTGATGAAGGTTCAACCGATAGTGTTACCACCCGTGTGATTAATCTTTCGCCTTGTCCTGTGTTGATTGTGCCGTAATTTCTCAGATTATCCGTAGGATAGGCGTCTTGCCTGTCCTACAGATTTAAAAATATTGCCTATCGAAACCGACTCGAAGCTGAGGGTGATAGGGTACAATCGGGGCAATCGCTTAGACTGGTGCAACACAAAACTTACTCAAAACGATGATGCGGTAGAAGCTGCCAATATCATGTTATAGGCTGTGAAGACCCACTTACTTATAATGAAAATATAGAAAAACAGTAGCCTAGATAATATATGAGTATTTCTTTGACTCCTTAATTAGAGCAATTTATCCAAAGTCAAATTGCTAGCGGTAAATATGCTTCGACTGAGGAAGTAATTATTGCGAGTATTAAACTCCTGGAGAAAAGGGAAAGGATTTATAAAGGTAGGTTTGAGGAATTGAAACGGGAAATTGCGATTGGGGTAGAACAACTCCAATGTGGGGAACGAATTGACGGTAGAGAAGTAATTAAAAAACTGCGTTAGAAAAACCAAGCAATGAGAAAAGCACAGGCGTAGTATATTAATAGGCATCTACTTTGTATCACCTCAAGCAGAGCAAGATTTGCAAAAAATTCACGATTATCTGTTCGTAAAAAATCCAGATATAGCAAACAAGTTTTTGGATGCTATGGCTCAAAAGTTTGAGATACTGGCCAATTTCCCCAATATGGGACGCGGACGAGATGAACTTTCTCCTATTTTACGCAGTTTCCCTGTGGATGATTATTTGATTTTTTATCGTCCCATTGCAGGTGGAATTGAAATTACACGAGTTGTGAGTGGGTATCGGGGTTTGGATGCATTGTTTGATGAAGAGTCATAGATCGCTCTCCCCAATAAACTGGATTTCTGCCTCATACTTGTATATTTATTTTCTCGATATAGAAATAAAAAGCCAAGTTTTTCTCGACATAAATACTGAAAGATAATTATTGACGTTACAAAAATTACTTTAACCTTAGTAATAGCGATCGCCATTCCCAACAACAAAAATAAAACCGTCATCGTCCTGCTCCTAAAGCATCGTAAAAACCCACAGCAAATTCAATTGCTGCTTTATCTGCGATCGCCTTCCTTGCCATTTTCGCCCCCCTCGATGTCAACGCCCTTGGCATCATGGTGGTGCAACGTTACCCAGAATTGTTTCATGCTTTTATCGGCACGAGGCAGATGGTTGCGTTTCTTTTGAACGATCGGACTTGCTACAATTTATGGTAGATATTGACCGCCAGATCCCACCCGTCTCGCCTCATGACAAGTCACTGCGAGTCCAGTTTCAGGTCTAAATCAAAGCGTTTGAATGAGTTTTGCCTAGAAGAGCAAAACCGCAACTCCTGAAGAAATCAAAGGGGATTACCGTACCATCTTGTGCAGTTAATTGCAGATGGGGTGATATCGCTTGCACAGACGGCAACAGCGAATCTGTTCAAGTAGGGGTAGATATAACGAAGACACTTTTCTAACCAGAAATCTCCGATATCAACCTCTGTATAATTACTTAAAAATTCCTAAATCCTGTGTTATGGGGGACACGAAAAAACCGGATATTTTTAAATAAACCCGGTTGCGATTAACTAGATTTTTGTGTCTATTTCCTCAAGAACTCCCGCATTGATTGGGCTGCGCTTAAGCATAAATACAGCCAATAGAATTCCGATAATTGCTAATCCGGCTGTCGGATAAAAGAAATTCGTATAACTGCCAAAAATATCTCTGATCCGACCTGCTAGGAGTGTACCGCCTAATGCCCCGACTCCGAAAGCGGTAAACACGATACCATAATTTTTCGCGTAATCTTCCGAAGGAAATAGGGTTAAGGTTGATGTCGGAGCGATCGCTAACCAACCACCAAAGGAAAATGTAAACAGGGAAAATGCCACCAAATAGGTTGCAACATCATTCTGACGGGCATTTAACATCATAATTGAGCCGATCAGCATCAGAATATAAGAGGCGATCGCCGCAAATTTCGGGGTAAAACGGTCAGTGACCCAACCGAAAGCAACACGTCCTATACCGTTAAATATTGCAAACAGCGAAACTGTCATCGCTGCTGTATCTTTATCTAACTTAATAATTTCCTGTGCTAATGGGCTAGAAATGCCAATAGCTGCTAATCCCACAAATGTGCCAATTGTGTAGCAGAACCACAACCCGTAAAATGTCGGCGTTTGGAGTATTTCCGCACCACGAGAGGCTTTGAGATTGGTCTTCAGATTGCTTTTAAGATTCCAATTTGCGGGTTTCCACCCAGAAGGCGGCATTTTTAATGTAGTTGATATCAAAAGAATAATTACAGTAAAGGCTACACCAAAAATTAAAAAGGTGCCTGATATTCCGTTGGATTTAATCAGCTGTACTGCTAACGGTGCAGTAATGAGTGGCGATAAACCAAAGCCAATCACAGTTAAGCCGACTGCGAGTCCTTTTTTATCTGGGAACCATTTGGCGACTACAGCTAGGGGTACACCATAGGCAATGCCCACACCCACACCCGCAATTACACCATAGGTAATTATCAAAGTTGAAATATTACCGCTGCTGAAGCTAGAAAGGATGTAGCCAATTCCCATTACTGCTCCACCAACAGCAGTAACAAGACGAGAACCAAAGCGATTGATGTAAAAGCCTGTAATTGGCATTAATATCGCGAAAACGACTAAAAGCACAGTGAAAGGTAGAAGGCTTTCAGTCGCACCGATGCCAAGCAATTTTTCCAGAGGCTTTCTGAAAATACTCCAGGAGTAAACCGTACCGAGACAAAGCTGTACAGTTATTCCCAGGGGAATCAGGAACCATCTGCCTGTTTCTGCGGACAGACCAAAGAGTTTAGTCTGGTTCATTTGTCTGTTTTAATTACATTTTTTGAAGTATCGCATTTTTATGATGTTTTTTTCGTGAACCTGCGGCTAATTTTTTAGGTTTATACAGATGCGGATGCTGTTGGCGATATCGCTCAAGTGCCAGCGCAAACGCATCTAAATTAGTCTTGACAAAAACTTGGGATTGAACGTTTGATTGATTTTCCAAGGCTCAACAATTGATATACCTTACTTCTCCTGCTTTGCTTGGACTGCGGCACCATCAGATAAACCCTCACCACCGCGCACCACGACTTGTTGTCCGGGTTGTAATTGTGGGTGAAAAATCGCCATTTGCTTACCCATATCTGCGATAGTGGTTTTGGTGATGCGACGGTTCGACAAATTATGGATATGACCACTGCCGTTACCTTCACCAACGCCAGATGGGAGAGAATTCTACAGTGCGTTCGCCGCACTACCAGCCTTGGCAAAAAAAAATGAGAAATCTTAACCTCTCTATTAAATCTGGAGGTGTGGTAGGGTAGGTAGCCAGTAAGTTACTAAAATTACCACTTTTCCAACTACCCCCTACTATTACCTATTGATAGCTGCTAGCTTGACGAGTGAACATCAAATGGTACTGCCCCTGTAACTTCATCAATTCATCATGAGTTCCCACCTCAATAATTTGACCATGTTCTAAAACTACTATTCGGTCGGCGAGTTTTGCTAAAGCAAGACGATGGCTAACTATTACCGCAATTCTTCCTTTTGCCAAAGTGCGGAAAATTTCATAAATTTCATTTTCAGTTTTTGGGTCTAAGTTAGCTGTTGGTTCGTCGAGTATGAGTAATTCGGCGTGAGATAATCGCAGCAAAGCACGAGCAATAGACAAACGTTGCCATTGTCCCCCTGATAAGTCAACGCCACCTTCAAGTTGTTTACCTAAAAGAGTTTCTAGACCATTTTCTAATTTGTCGATTACCTTGGTCATTCCCGTTTCAGCTATAGCTTCGGTGATAGCATCATGATTTTCTATATCTGGAAGATAGCCAAAGCCAATATTTTCTCGAACAGTAGTAGGAAAGCGAGCATAATCTTGCATAACAACGGCGATGCGTTTACGTAGTTCTTCGATGCTAAAGTCTCTTAAATCCTGATTATTCCAAATAATATTACCTGCGCTGGGGTCGTATAAACGACATAATAATTTCGCTAAAGTTGTCTTTCCTGCTCCGTTTTCACCCACCAGGACAATCATCTCGTTTGATTGAATCGTCAAATTAATGTCGCGCAAAATTTGGCGTTCGCTATTTGGGTAGTTGAAAGATAGGTTTTGAATTTGAATTCCTCTTGAGAGGAGTGGGGAATGTGGAATAGAGGGTAGAGAATTTTTTGTTTGTGAAGATAAGCTTGGTTTTAATTCTAAAAGTTGGAAAATGGGGGTAGTGGCTAGAGAAACGTCATATAATTCTCCACCACCGTCAATGAAAAGCATTAAACTGCGGCGTACTTGTAAAATCACGCCGCTATATAAAGCTAAATCTCCGAGAGTATTTTTTTTAGCTAATACTCCAAAAACTATATATACATATGGTAAAGCGGCGCCTAAGCCACTAAGTAGTGACCAAGCAAAAATCTCCTTGCTTCCGCGACGACGAATTTTTTCCATCGCTGTAAACATAGTTTTAAAAAGCCCTTTCCATCGCTCTAGTAGTAAACTTTGAAGATGAAATAAACGCAACTCTTTAGCGTAAGCTTCCCCACTTAGCATCATTTTGTATAAATTCATTTCACGCGCGATAGGAGCTTGGGTTTTTTCCGCTCTCCAACTGAGTTTGCGATATTTCATATCCACATACAGAGCAGGAGTTGCACAGCTAAATAAAATTAACGGTACCCACCAAGTAAGGGAAGCAGAAAGCAATACAGCAGGAACAAAAATAAAAAAGCCCTGTAATGTCTGAACTAGTCGAAAAGAAAGCTCTTTAAGTCGCAGAACTCCTTTTTCTGTTAACTGAACTATGTTCAGTAAATCAGGTGATTCAAATAAGGCAATGTCCTGAAAATTGGCAATTTTATCTAGCACCTTCAGTTCGACAAAACCCTGAACTCTATCTGCTAAAGTAGCAAAGAAAAAACTCGTAATAGTTCCTACAGAATCAGCAAATAAATTTAGCAGCAGTAAAATTGCTATACAGTAAAGTAAAGAAGAGTGAAAAGTAACTAGATAAAAGGGATTTTCTAATGTCTGAGTACTTAGAATCTTAGTAATATCATCAATGATCAACTTGTTCAACCAAACAACGATACTTGGTATCGCTCCTGCAAATAACGTCAAAATTGTCACATAACGTAGCTCCCGTGGAGCAGCCTGCATCACCATAACCACACTGCGGTGAAATGCCTGGAAGGTCGTTGATTGTATGACTTTCATGTTACGTATTTTCTCGTAGATAATAAAAGCACAAATGCCCCTAACGCTGATGTGAAGGCACAAAAGCAACATACCCAAACGATAGATAATTATTTGTTGAACTAGCTAATTACTCAGATCGCTTTACCTTGGAAATTATTTACCTGCTCTTAACGAAGACGTAAAATTTTTTGCCTGTACAATGTAACATGAAGTTTCAATATAATACATCTAACTTAAGATGGTAGACTAATACAACAATTTTCTGAGATAATTTAAACAAGAAAAAACAAACAAATTTAACGGTTGAAGAAACGGTTGATTGGTTTTCTCGGTGTATTTTGGATGCTTGTTTTCTCAATTGGACTGACTGTTTTAGTTATTATTCATTAAACCGAGATTTGGCATCAGTAGAGACGAATTAACACACTCATACGAGTGCGACTACGCTTATCTGCTTTCAATTTGCTACCTCCCCTTATATATTTAAAATCTACATCCCAGGGAGTTAAAGACTTTGAGAGCTTTAGCTTCGGCATTTTTACCATTGGCGAGGATGTTGACATTTTTTTCAACACCATTGTCAGTTATATTCGCGATGTACCTAACTACAGAAATCGGTGTAGTCTGATTCTCAATGATTTGTTCTCCTTCCTGAATTAAAACAGAAACGCTTCTGCCACACAATTCTTGATTTTCTGTTCTTGAAGCAGTCGGGGTAAAGTTACCCTGAAATATCTCTTGAAGAATAATATCTAGACTTAATGAATTTTCATCTTTTCTCTGCTTCAGAGGAACTTTACTTACAAAAAGTATGATATCTGATGGGTTTTTACTACTCTTGACAATAGCAAATTTTTTCGCACCAATATTGACACCAACTACGCCAATAGAGTCTCCAGGAATTTCATAATCAAATAGGCTTTCAGCAATTGCTTCTGCCCTGACTGGATTTAAGATATTATTTAACATTTTGCTTCCCAGTCCAATTAAAGCCGTACCTATCAATGCAAATGCTCCCATGACAATCAAAAGCATTTCCCACACTCGCACTGGGTAATCGGGTATTTTATTGTCAAGTTTGTCTTGTTTCATAATTGAATTGTAGACTTATTAGAGTTCTTGCTTCATTGTCAAAAAATAAATAATTAACCGCAGGGTACATATGTAGACGCAGATGAAAAAACTTTTGCTCTCTTGTCTGTTAAATTCTATTCGAGAAATAATTCACTGTTATTGGATGAAGATTGCAGGATTTATTATCAACTTAAATCAATTCCTAAAAAGCGATTGAAAAACCGAGTTCGCCAGACTGCTCGCAAAATTAAGCACCATTCTAATGCTACCAAAACTAGAAATAAGCAATCCAATTGACTTAATGCTGCTAATTCAAAAAAAATCCGCGACTGTGGAACATTTAGAATTGTCATGAATATAGCAAATAATATTAAAGCGGCAATAGTATATCGCCAATCACCACTTAGTCTTTCACCACCAACCCATGCTGTTGTTGGTGGTTTGAGAAAAGGAAGTAAAAATAAATGGCATAGAACTAAAATAGTCACTAAAGCCGTACGTGGAAGAGTATAATCAAGCTGGTTGAACTCTTGACCTGGTGGAATATCCCAAATTGCTCTCACTAGATAAAGTAAATAAACTAGCAGGGCAACTAAGGTCATAGTTAATGTTGCTGGAATCGTGAAATGTAGTAAAGAGCGAATTATACTTCTTTGTTTTTGGACTTCTCCCGGTTTTGCCCAAAGGGGAAAAATTGCTGTAGGCAATCCAACACCAAACATAGCTAGCAAAGCACTATGTTTATTCACCAATGGGAAACTATCGGTTACCATCCCAATGGAAAAAATTAGCAGGGTGACACAGAAAACTCGCACAATAAATAGTGCTAGTGAATCTCGAATACCATTGCGGATTCTCTGACCTTCTAATAATGCATATGGTAGCGCTGCAAAGGAATCTTTCAACAGGACGATATCGGCAACACTTCTAGTCGCTTTACTACCGCTTTCCATTGCAATTGCCAAAGAAGCTTGTTTGAGGGAAAGAACATCATTCACTCCATCACCAATCATGGCAACATAATTACCTTGATGGCGTAAAGTTTGGACTAATTTAGCTTTTTGTTCTGGAGTAATGCGACCAAAAATAGTGCATGAACTAGCTTGATTGGCAAACTGCGCTTCATCCATCATCCCTAATTCCAAACCGGAAATTAAATTAATTTCTCCACCGAAACCAGCTTGTCTTGCAATTGAAGCAACAGTTTCGGGATTGTCTCCAGAAATAATCTTGAGCTTGATTCCCGCAGCCATAAATGCATCTAGGGTTTCAGTTACTTTTGGGCGCAGCTCGTCGCTAAATAAAATAATCCCTAAAGGTGTGAGGTTGGAAGGTAAGGTTGGTTTTTGTGGGTCATTCCCCAGACTATCAAGATTTTCACTCCAAGCAAAGAGAAGCACTCTCAATCCTTGTTCAAAACTTTCCTGAATGTAGGTTTTTGCTTCCGATGCTAGAAATACAGAATCTGCGAGTATTTCTGGTGCCCCGAGAATATAGACATCCTTTGGGGAATCATCAAAAACAATTGCGCTCCATTTCCGAGCAGAGGAAAAAATGACTTCAGCTTTTACTGAGCTTTTTTTTCCACTACAAACAGCAGCGATCGCCTCGGTTGTCCGATTGTGGTCTGTTGTATTGGTGACGTAATCTCCCAATTTTTGCCGCAGTGTTACTTCTGAGACACCGATTGGATAAACAGAAAGTAAGTTGATTTTATTAGCTGTCAGCGTTCCAGTTTTATCCAGACAAAGCACATCGACATGGCTAAGTGATTCTACAGCATTCGCTTGTTGAATTAAAACATCTTGTCCCAGCATCCGCACGGCAGCCGTACCGTATGCCAGAGTAATCGCAATCAGCAACCCGCTAGGAACCAAACCCGCAACGACAGCAGCATGTTGGACAACATCCGCCAAAGAATAGGAACGACTCAAGAAACTAATGCCGACTAGAATCCACAAAAAACAGGCAAGCAGGAGCAATATCCGAATTACCAAGTTAATTTCCGCCTGTAGTGGAGTATGGCAGTACCGAAAAACGCGGGCACCTGCGATTAATTTATAAGCTACCGTTTCCACACCCACTTTTTTTGCTTCAAAATAAGCCCGTCCAGTCACGCAGAAAGTACCAGAATATACGGTATCTTCTGCGACCTTAGCAATTAAATCTGATTCGCCAGTTAGTAAAGATTCATCCACATCAATGCGACCATCGCCCACCACAACACCATCAACCAAAATTTGGTCGCCAGAAGCAATTACCAAAATATCTCCCTGTACAATGTCTCCTGGGTCGATATCGTATTCTTTGCTATCACGGATGGCAGTGGCTTTCGGACGGTTAATCAGAGCGATTTCGTCTAATTTTCGTTTCGCCCATATCTCTTGACAAACAGCAATCACAACACCGCTTCCGATGACAATTACAACCAAAAATGCATCACTGTAGCGTCGCAGGAGAATCATGACAACGCTAATCGTGAAAAAAACGATATTAATAAAGTTAAATAGATTTTCAGTTAAAATTTGGCGATAGGAGCGACTCGTTTGCAGGGAGACATTATTCCCCAGACCTTCTGCACGGCGCTTTTTAACTTCTTCCTCTGTCAGACCTTGTTCGGTGAAAGAATGATATTCCATCAAACAATTAGTTAATAATTAATTAATTAATACTTTGAGCATACTGAGATTTTCCAGCAGTTTCACTAACCCCGAAATCGCGCAACTTTTAAGCTTTGGTGCATTCTGTTGGGGCTTGCCTAGTATACAACCTACATTCCCTAGATTAATTAATATTTGTCCAAAACTAAATTAGTATCATCCTTTAGTACTAAATCGCTCCCTTCTTCAGATGAATTAATTTCCTCCCTCCCAAGACAAAAGTATACTTGCTAACTCCTGTTAAACGGTTGCAAGGGCTAATTTAGCTTTCTCGCCAAGTAGGCAGATATATACATCGGAAATAACAGTTCTTTGCGATACTATCTTTAATGGTACAAATACGGTTATCGCCTCTTTCTTTCTGGGACAAATGACCGCAATCAGGATTTTTCTCGTTGTGCTTTTCTTTGCACCGTTGAAATGGAATTTTTCGGAACGGTTAGATTAATCGCATTGACGATGGATTTTCGTCTGTTTATGGGAGTGCAATTATTCTGCTAAAGTAAAATTAGGACTATTCCGTTGTTGGATGATTGGGGTTTTCAGATGATTGGGACAAAGGAACTTGGTGAATTATTGCGTATTTCTCCCCGTCGAGTCAGAGCTTTACTTAAAGCTGGCAGAGTTGAGGGCGCTTTCAAAGTCGGTGGAACTTGGGTGATTCCTTTGGTTGATGGTGAGCCAGTCATCAAAACAAGCAAATATGGTCCAAAAGCCACTTGGGAAAAAAAACTGAAATCGCCATCCCCAACTTACATCCACGTCAACACTAAGTTATTTGGCAAGAAAGATAAGGATGGTGAGTATGTTCCTGTCATCACCGTCAAAAAAAGCAACCAGAATATCTACAGTCGTCGGGTGGTGATTCCTGGACCTTGTACTGTGGTTTATGATTTCGAGAATGCCAAGTACGGTGCTAAAACCTGGATTGAAACCTTTGTAGAACCGATGACTGTGGGCGATCGCCTAACTTATGCAGAAATTCAAGCGATGATGGCCGCGTAAAGAAATTATGTTTTGTCTCTACGATATCTAATCAAGAAAATACATAATTTATTCTTATGTACTGCAATGAAAAGTGTCAGTACATGATTTCTTCGTTGATGTCACTAAATAAATTGTAAAGATTTTCAGTATCTTTGGTTATGAGTTGCATCTATGGACTTTATTGATTGTATGCAACTTCACACAATGGATTTATGAATCTAAATCAGATTTGGCAGTCTGCGATTCCACTATTAACTGACTTTGGACTGAAACTTATTGGTGCGATCGCTCTGTGGATAGTTGGTCAAAAGCTAATTGACTTTGTATCACGCTTGTTAAGACGGGCTTTTCGGACTCAGCATATTGATGGGACACTTGTAACTTATCTAGTCAATATCATTTCCGTAACGCTCAAAATCATTCTGGCAGTTGCGCTTTTAGGCTTGTTCGGAGTTGAAACCACCTCTTTTGCCGCATTGTTAGCAGCAGCCGGTGTGGCAATTGGGGCTGCATGGGGTGGACTGTTAGCAAACTTTGCTGCAGGAGCATTTTTGATTCTTTTCCGACCGTTCAAACTTGGTGACTTTATTTGTGCGGCAGGAGTCACTGGTACTGTAGTCGAAATTGGACTTTTCACAACTTCTGTCAATACCCTTGATAACGTGATGACGATTATCGGCAATAACAAAATTTTCGCCGACAATATCCAGAACTTCTCCAGCAATTCTTACCGTCGTGTTGATTTGGTGGCACAAATTCACCATAGCGTCGATCCCAACGATGCTATGCAGCGTTTAAAAGCCAGACTTGGCCAAATTCCCAACGTGATGGTAGATCCCAAACCAACTGTAGAGATTCTGAATTTTACTATGGCTGGGCCTGTACTGGCAGTCCGTCCTTGTTGTCACAACGAACACTACTGGCAGGTATATTTCGACACAAACAGAATAATTCGTGAGACGTTTACTGAAGCTAATTATCCAGTTCCCGAACAAATGCTCTCGTTGAGTCAGTAATTCATAAAATTTTGAAGTGAGGGTAGGAAAACATCCTACTCTCAATGACGATGTGCAGCCCTCTTCACGCAAGACGCTTCAAAACTCCCCCCGTCCCTTGTCAGCCCTAGTTACAAGCGAAAATAGACGAAGCTGTTGAATATTACCGGGCTAGCAAACAAGTTATCAATATGCGTATTAATGTTAGTGGAGCGCGAAAACGATTGGTATTTCCTACCAGGTGAGGTCTCGGAGAGAAGACCCGCTTTTGGCGATCGCGTCATCCAAAATTCCTCAGCATATTAAAAAACTAATAAATAAAACTTGGTATAAAAGCTGTCGCTGGTATACTCGTCAAAGTGCCAAAATTTTAGGTACAACAATGAGGCAAAACAGTTACTCTATTGACTGAAGATGTGATTAAGAACCGCATTGTCGAGGAAGTGGATAGCGATCGCTTTCGCAAGATTAGTGATTCAGCGTTGGAAGGATTGGCAAAGCGTTAATCAACAGCTAGACAGAACCTATGCTAATCTATGCATAGCTTTTTCAAGTATAGGCCCTGCACCAACCCTTGACAAAGGTGGACAGGCGTCGCACCAAGAAGTTCAAGCGGTGTTACTGCGTAGAACCGCGCTCTTTTAAAATGCAATAGGACGAGCGTTTGGTTGATGCTGTTAATTCTGGGTGGTTGGACAGCAAACACACCAAATCAAAGGCATTTAAAGAAATCCTGTACGGGTTGCAGTTGAGACGGTGATTGCCCACGAAGAGACTAGGGGATGGCAAGTGGTGAGTGTGGAGAAAGAAAATCCCGGTTTTGACCTAATTTCGCGCCAACCTCATCCAGAAGACCCAGAAACAGCTATTGCAGTAAGGTTTATTGAGGTTAAGGGACGGTCTACAGTTGGAGAGGTAGCCCTGACAGCCAATGAGTATAAGACAGCAGACAGGTTAAAGCAGGATTATTGGCTATATGTGGTGTTTAATTGCGCTGCCAATCTTTGAAGTTCATCCCATTAATGACCCAGTAAAATTAGGATGGGAAGCATTGGTAAAGATTGAGCATTATCACGTTCCTGCGTCGAAAATCCTAAATGCCGAGAAATAGATGAAAATAAAAACTACCACTATGTCCGTTCAAACAGTTAAACGCTTATACACCCCAGAAGAATATTTAGAACTGGAAGAACAAGCGGAATTTAAGAGCGAGTACCGTGATGGAGAAATTGTACCGATGACGGGTGGGACTACCAATCATAATCAAATTGCCCTTAATTTAGCTGCGTCCTTAAAATTTACCCTAAAAGGACAAAATTATCGTGTTTTCATTAGTGACGTGCGTTTATGGATACCGAAACATCGTCAACATACTTACCCTGATGTAATGATAATTCACGGAAAACCTGTATATACGGGAACCAGCACAACTACTGTAACAAATCCTTTATTAATTGTAGAAGTTTTATCGAAATCAACTCAAAATTACGACCAGGGAAATAAGTTTTTATATTATCGTTCTATTCCAGAGTTCAAAGAATATGTTTTAATTGACCAGTATCAATATCATGTGATGCATTATGTGAAAACTGCGGATGGTAAATGGGTTTTTGATGAAATTGAAGAAGAATCTGCAACTTTATCTCTAGAGACCGTGGATTTTCAAATAACGCTCAGTGACCTTTATGAGCAAGTCGATTTTGCCGAAAATGACGGAGAAGACTAAGTTGGAGACAAATATGAAAACGATAAAATTGCGTTGGATAAAACCTCAATTCGCTCCATGATTGAAGAAGGACGAAGATTTTAATTGAGATAAAATTTACTTATAGGGGGAAATGGAAGGGGAAAGCCCAATCTTAAAGCTTTGTTTCAGGCGTTAAACCAAGAAAATGAGGTATTCTCTGTAAAAAAGCAAACAAATAACTCAAGTCCCGTTTTCGACTTAGTTATGCTTGAAAAGATTACAGAGAAAGCACAAGCGACCCCAGCACCGCAACTAAAACTGATGCCAGAAACGACATCCTACCCGAAGCGACTAATTGAAGTTGACCTACCCATCAAGCGAATATCCGCTCACGCACGACGCGAAAAATCCATCTGTCACGGGCATATTTCTACACTACATATATGGTGGCTAGGCGACCTTTGGCATCGTGTCGGGCGGTTATTTGTGCTGCTTTATGGCTTGACCCTGCTGATGATTTGTGTCCGCAGGAGTGGTACATCAGACCGGACTTTTAAGAGTGCCATAATTTACGCGATAAACCTCCGGTTCGCTTACGCGATCGCTGACTCTGATGCCCAATTACGAGAAGAAGCGCGTAAGCTATTAGCATGGCAAATATAAGCCGTTTCAGTATCAATGCACCGCCAGTTCCACCGATATAGAAATTTCCGGCGATGTGTTTATCATTACTCAGGAAACGGCAGAAGCTTACAAAAAAGCCGAATCGGAAACTCAATTACCTCAGACAATTAATCCGGAAACAATCACTGACATCTCTGCGACAACCATTAATATAGTGAGAGATGTTTCCACCTCATATGTCACAAGCACTACCACTGAACCAACAGAAATTATTACCCCACCAGCCGAAGCCCAAGTGCCGAAGTGGACTGGACCAATTACACCCCAGAAATGGATGAATTTTTATACAAGGGTTTTGAGCAAGTTTGCTGCCAATAAAGATTTGAAACTTACTTTAAAGGTGGTACCTACAAGGGTCATCAACCTATTCCACCAATTCCGAAAAATTAGAGGAACAGCCTAGTAGGGGTAGTTTATAAATATGAATATTGGATTTTTTAATCGGATTCCTTGGATGCCACTAGTATTAATCTGGCTGGCATACGCTCTACTCGGATGGTATCTTTCTGTTCATCATATTATTTGGTTTGTGGGAGCTTTTGTCGCTGGTGTAGTGCTAGCGGTAATTAGCAAGACTATATCTTGGTTAGAGGCTTTAATAGACTTTGGTTCTCAAACATTGGTTGTGGTTTTATTTTTAAGTCTTTCAATTGCTTTAATAGAAACTTGGTCGCTTTTCTTCAGTCTTTTTCTCATGCCCTTAGCAACTACACTCTTAGCTAATTTAGAAATGCGTTTTGCTGGTTTTAGCCAAACAGATAGGTTTTTTGTTTTAACAATCCTAGCTGGATTGGGTTTGGCAGTTGGGGAAACAATAGATGCCGTATTTTTTCCTAGTGTTAGATATTAATTGTTGGATATGGATTTGACGGACACTCACAAGGAAAGCGCAAAACTATGCCAAAATCAGTTGATAATGCGATCGAGCCAGCACTTACTTAAAATCACTGATGTCGCAAAATCATAATATAGCCGTAGAATTCCGTAATGTCACCTTTAGTCGCAACCATCGCCTTTTGGTCTCTAACCTCAATTTCACCATCCACCGGGGAGAAGCGTTGATATTACTTGGACGCAGTGGCAGCGGCAAGACGACGACAATGAAGTTAATTAATCGCCTCTTCACCCCCACCATTGGCGAAGTATTATTTGATAACATCCCGACAAGCCAGTGGGATGAGATTAAACTGCGGCGCAAAATTGGTTATGTAATCCAAGAAACTGGATTATTTCCTCATTTTACCATTGAACGCAATGTGGGTTTAGTTCCTTCTTTAGAAGGTTGGAAGGCCAAACAAATTAAAACACGGGTTTATGAATTATTGCAGTTAGTTGGTTTGGAACCTGAACAATTTGCGACTAGGTATCCTCACGAACTTTCGGGAGGGCAAAGACAGCGAGTTGGGGTGGCTCGGGCCTTAGCGGCAGACCCACCTGTATTATTGATGGATGAACCTTTTGGCGCACTAGATCCAATTACGAGATTGGAGATTCAACAAGAGTTTAAACACCTACAGCAGGAATTGGGTAAAACTGTGGTATTTGTAACTCACGATATTCAAGAGGCTTTTATTTTGGCGTCGAGAATTGGTTTAATGTATGGGGGAGAATTGGTAGTATTGGGGACACCAGATGAATTTAGGCGATCGCAACATCCAGAAGCTAATTCATTTCTCCAATGCTTGAAATCTTTTACCCTATGAATATCAAGGATTTTTTTCTCATCAAATATGCCTCAGAAATTTTTGCTCGCACGCTAGAACATTTGGTGTTAGTAAGTATTTCTATTGGTATTGCCACAATCGTCGGCATTCCTTTAGGTATATTAATCACCCGCCAAAAAAATCTCCGCCAACCTATCCTTGGTATTGCGAATATTCTCCAAACTATTCCCAGCTTGGCACTTTTTGGTTTACTTATTCCTGTACCTGTAATTGGTGGAATTGGTGCTGTTCCCGCAATTGTGGCTTTGACTTTGTATTCTCTATTACCGATAATTCGCAATACTTATACGGGAATTACGAATGTTGATCCGGCAATTCGAGAAGCTGGACGCGGGATGGGGATGACAGATAAAGAATTGTTAATCCAAGTTGAAATTCCTTTGGCGATGGGGGTAATTTTGGCGGGGGTGCGGGTGGCGACGGTGATTGCGATTGGGGTGGCGACGATTGCAGCGGCAATTGGGGCTGGTGGTCTGGGTGAGTTGATTTTTCGGGGTATTTCGGCGGTAAATAATCAGTTGTTGTTGGCTGGGGCTGTCCCGGCAGCGTTAATTGCTTTGCTTTTTGATTTCGGTATTGGTTGGTTGGAGGGGAAACTAAAAATTAAGAGTTGAAAATTAACCGTCAAGTACGCCATAGACAAAGGAGCGGCTTCCGTTTCGGTAGTACGCCGAGGAAGAGAGATGAAGAGATTTTTGATTTTTTTGGTTTTAAGTTTTGTATTGGTGGTGGGTGTTGCTAGTTGTGGTGGCAGCAAAAATGGTGGTGGGGGTGGTGATATTGTTGTTGCTTCTAAGGGTTTTACCGAACAAGATATTTTAAGTGAGTTGTTGGCGCAGCAGGTTGAAGCTAAGACGAATTTGAAGGTTGAGCGTCGCCGTTTTACTAGTGCTTTGGTGACTCATGAAGCAATTACTGCGGGGAAGGTTGATGCTTATGTTGAGTATACGGGAACCGCTTTTACTGTTATTTTGAAGCAGAAGGTGATTAGCGACCCTAAGGTTCTTTTTCAGAGGTTGCGGGATGGTTATGCCGATAAGTTTAAGTTGGAAGTGATGGAACCTTTGGGTTTTGAAAATACTTTTGCGATGATTGTTCGCGGTGAGGATGCAAGGCGATATAATATTAAGACTCTTTCTGATGCTGTTCAGTATACACCCCAGTGGCGGGGGGGTTTTGGTTATGAATTCGTGGAAAGAGAAGATGGATTTCCTGGTTTGGCGAAAAGTTATGGCTTGAGGTTTGCCCAGTCTCCCAGGTTGATGGATTTGGGTTTGATATATCGAGCGCTGTTGCTTCATCAGGTGGATATGATAAATGGGAATTCTACTGATGGACAAATTGCGCGTTTGGGTTTGGTAGTGTTGAAGGATGATAAGCAGTATTTTCCTCCTTATGAAGCAGCAACGATTGTTAGGCAAGAAACTTTGAAGAAGTATCCTGATTTGAGGAAGGCAATTTCTCCACTTTCTGGAAGAATTTCAGCTTCGGAAATGCGGCAGTTGAATTATTTGGTTGAAGGTGAGTTAAGAGATATTAAGGATGTTGTTAGGGAGTTTCGGGTGAGTAAAGGGTTATAGTTATAGGGAGCTTTCTGATGAATATGGTTAGATTAAAAAGTTTAAAATTATTTATTCAGGCTTTGATTTTAGGCGTGTGTTTTGCAAATGCTGGTGTTTTTGCTCAGACGCTACCTCTTTCACCTAATTTGATTGGTTTTAATTCTAATGAAGGAGAGAAATTACTAATTGGAAGCAAATCAAGGGAAGATTTTTTTCCGCTGAGTATGCAATTTGTCACTCAAATTAATCAAGCATACTGTGGAGTCGCTAGTATGATTATGGTGCTAAATGGTTTGGGTGTTACGGCACCAGAAGTATCACAGTATAAGCCATATAATGTATTTACTCAAGAGAACTTTTTTAGTAATGAAAAAACCCGAGAGGCAATGAATACTACAGATTCAGATTCGGGGAAGAAACGCGGGTTTGTATTTGTGAGCAAAAATTAGTAGTATAGTAATGAAGATTTTAAATAAGAGAATTCGGGTGGCAGTTACCTATTTTTCTTTTGGGATAATTTTTTCGAGTCAAATTGCATCAGCCGCTTTTGTATCGCCCTTACGCACGAAAAAAGGGATGGTGGTTTCGGCCAATCATCTAGGAAGCGATGCCGGATTGCAGATGTTACTTCATGGTGGCAATGCTGTTGATGCTGCTGTGGCAACGACTTTTGCGATTTCTGTGGTGGAACCCTTTTCGGCGGGACTTGGTGGTGGTGGCTTTTTGCTGATGCATCAAGGGAAAACTGGGGAAATCAAAGCTCTAGATTTTCGGGAGCGTGCGCCAATAAAAGCTACCAGAAAGATGTATTTAGACCAATACGGTAAGGTTCGTCCAAATCTGAGTGTTGATGGTTATTTAGCTGTGGCGACACCAGGAACGGTAGCGGGGCTTTATGAAGTGCATCAAAAATATGGTAAGCTACCCTGGAAAGAGGCAATTAAACCCGCGATCGCACTTGCTCAAGATGGATTTATCGTCAGTCGTGTAGTAACTCCGCGTTCGATGTCTGCATATCAAGGACGCAAGCAAAGTATTCTGAATAATCCGGCAGCGCGAGTGATTTTTACTAGAAATGGTGAATTTTATCAGCCGGGGGAAAGGTTGGTACAGCGTGACTTGGCACAGACTTTAACGGAAGTTGCCAAAAACCCTCAAAGTTTTTATACCGGAAATATTGCCCGTTTGATTGCTAATGACATGGCAAAAAATGGTGGTTTAATTACTCTACAAGATTTAAAGTCTTATAAACCAATTTGGCGCACCCCAGTTTGTGGCAATTTCCGCTCTTCAAGAGTTTGCTCTATGCCACCACCTTCATCCGGAGGGGTGCATCTATTACAAATTTTAAATATCATCGGCGACACTGATTTGAAATCTTTGGGATGGCATCACCCAGATGCTTTACATTTGATGGCAGAAGCGATGAAGATTGCCTACGCGGATAGATCAGAATATTTAGGCGATCCTGATTTTGTGAAGGTACCCGTACAACAGCTTATCAGTCCAGGGTATGCCAAAACTCGGCGTGCAGAAATTATAATGGATAGGGCCAAACCCTCAACTGAGGTAAAGCCGGCTGATAAGAAGATGCTACAACGGTTTATATCTTGGAAACCCACCCCCACCCCAGAGCGACTCAGGGCAAAAGTTGGGGCTTTGAATTCCCCCTCTCACGAATCCCCAGAAACCAGTCATATCAGCGTTGTCGATGGTCAACGCAACGCTGTTAGCCTAACTTTTACCATCAACCTCGGCTTTGGTGCTGGTGTGGTAACCCCAAAAACTGGTATTGTCTTCAATAACGAGATGGATGATTTTGCCGCAGCACCAGGAGTAGCCAATGCATTTGGGGTAGTGGGTGGTGATGCAAATGCCATTGCACCCCGCAAAACTCCTCTCTCCAGCATGACTCCTACCATTGTCACAGAAAACAACCGCCTTCGGATGATTGCCGGTACACCTGGAGGTAGCACTATTATAACCCAACTAGTGCAAGTTATCCTAAATGTACTCGAATATAATATGGATGCAGGTGCAGCCGTTTCAGCACCACGCATACATCATCAGTGGCGTCCTGATGAGTTGCGAACGGAACCCTTTGGTTTAGATCCACTCACTCTCCAAGAATTAGGCCGTCGCGGACAAAATGTCAAGGAAAATGCACCTTGGGGTAATGGTAACGCAATCGTTGTCACACCTGATGGAGGTTTAGAAGGTGCGGCTGATATCCGTGGGGAAGGTGCGCCTAGAGGGTTTTGAAAAGTTAAGATTTAATCTAGCTTTTAATTACCTTTATTTTTCAGCTTGTCTGCGTGGGCTGAATCAAGTCCATTTTAATGGAGAAATGGGATATAAAACCCAGATAATCACTTTTACTTCCCACAGTCTCACCAAGCCCACCCCTTTATCCCTCTTAGCGCATACGCTAAGAGGGAATATTGCATAGCTTTACGGCGGTGGGGTTCCTCCAAAATACTGAGCAATCAACCGAACTTGATATAACTCCTAACTCTCATAATTCTTAACTTCCGCAAAACTGTTGCTAAACTCGTTTGCGCGTGCGCTGGGTATCAATGTCCAGCCGGCTTTCAACAGTTTTTGGTAAGTTGCCCAGCCTTTAGAACCTCCTGGTATCTTATAGTCGGGGACTGCAAATTGTGGAAAAGCTGTGTAAGGACGCCAAGGATCGTTGGGGCTGGTTTGCAAATGCAAAATTTTCTCCCCACTGTTGCCAAAACTAGATATCCAGCACATTTGTCGCATAGCAAACTCCTTTGCATTTAGCGTTTTAAGCATAATCGCTGACACTTGTCAAGTACGGCTTCATCCTTGCGACGGATTATTCCGGAAAATCTGAGTAGTCAATTTTCCCCAACCGTTGTAAACTGTCCCTCCGGCTCGACTAACCCAAAATTGCCCTCTTGGATGCTGACAAGAGCGTAAACTTGCATTGACAGACTACTCTACTAAAATTTATTTCCGAGAATGAATGTACAAATAGCGACTTAATGCTACAGTATAAATAACCACAGAGATGCATAGAGAAACAGTCCTGAGACTCACCTATATTTATCTAATGGTATCTGTGGTTTATAAGAATGTATGTATTTAATGTTACGATTTTTAAGAAGAGTTTTCTGTCAGGCGGAGGCATATAGCTTATCAGCGACGATGCCGCGAATCTCTTCTACTAACTGCGAATAATTTTGCTCAGACAATGCAGGTTCGGCTCCTTCGAGGGAAATCTCTTGGGTCAAATTAATTGAGGTAGGAAGTTGGGATTTTCCATCCAAACTGACTGATAAATTTACATCTTGCACTTTCTTGATATCGTCGAATAAAAAACAACCAAGTATTTACCAAATTATCGACTGCATTCCCGTGCGCTCTTGGGGAGTGCGATCGCACTCCCCAATGAAAATCATACTTACTCTGAACATACACATTTTCAAACCCTCATCTAGTAAAGCTTCCAAAAATGTGTTTCTTCCATATGTTTGTAGTCGTTAGGCAGTTGAAACGTTGCATATGCAAGATATAAGCCTACCCATTCGGACGTTGAATAATCGTTTCCATCACCCGTTTTTTCCCTTTCGGCTCAATCGACACTAAACGCACATACTCCCCAGCATATTCAGCTAAACAAGATTCTACGGTTGATATTGCATCGGACTCGGCGTTAATCTCGCCAACAGAGCAACTTTGCCAAGAACCCATCCGGAAACGGCGTTCATCTACATGCTCAATGCCGATTTTATAACCCTGAGACAGAATTTGACGAACCTGTTCTTGAGTTTCTAATGTGAGATGCGTGTGGAATCCATTGCTTGACGGCTGAGTAATTGGTATTATAGGAGTGGGAGTAGGCGTAGGTTGAGAATTTCTCCCCCGATTCAAGCGATTATATTCATCAACCAACTGAGAATTTTCCACCCGTTTTTGTTCGCCAACCATGAAATTACCCATCTCGATTAAGTGAGACAAGCTGAAATCAGGGTTTCTAAATTCTGGTGGTTTCTCGGCACTATTGACCACACGGGAGGAGATGCGCTCAAAACCGACTTGGTGGATGAGCAAGCGGATTTGTTCGTCATAAATGCGCGATCGCAATGCGCTATAAAAGTCGATAGACTGATTGGGGAAGGTATCAACGAATTGTTCAACTTGGTGACGTGAGAGTCCATCTGGTTCAAAAATCCCTTCAACAATCCCCACCTTGTCATCGCGGTCGGGTTCCCAGTAAAATTTATCCATCCGCCCATCCCGAATTAATGGTGCATAGAGGGTAGTAAAATCATTGCCTGTGACAATAATCGGTACCCGACACAAAGGGCTAGAGTCGTAGCTTCCGGGTAACTGAACATCGGTGGGATTATCAGCAATATTCATCAGTGTGGCATTTACCAACTGCGTATTTACAGTATATTGAGTTCCTTCATCAAAACGTCCCGCACCTGCATCTAAATCGTTAATCATCAGCACGCACATTTTACCGCGTACTTTGATTAATTCTGCTGTTTCCCGATAGCGCAGGCGAATCAAACGGGCTGGGTCTCCTGCATCTGGGCTTTCTAATTCACCACCAGAAATCAGCGTGACTTCGATACCCATTTTCTCGAAGACTAACTCACACTGAAAAGATTTTCCCTCACCTTTGCGTCCGTGAATACCCAAAATCAACGGGACTCGGATGCCAGGAATATTTAAAAAGTTTTTGGTGATGTGAACTGCAAGTTTATCGAGAAAACGCGGAGCGATATAATAACCCATGACCCTACCGAATAAATAGCACTGCTTAAGATAATATTAAGTTTTTCTGGTTGCTGTGACTCATCTATTTGGTAGAGACAAGGAATATTTATTACTGCGATCGCCGAAAGTCAGGACCGTGGCACTAAGTCTTAAATTGTCTGTCACATACCAAAGAAAAGTATGGGTATCCTCGGATCAAAATCATCTGCAATGGTAACTCTTTTGCACTTCCAGGTTGGCCGCGGCCTTTTACCGGCGATACTGGAGTCATCATAATTTCTTCGCCGTTGAGTGCTGCTTCAACTAAATCAGGTAAGTTTTACGATGGCATTTCGAGGGTAATTTGTTGCTATATTGAATGTGCTAATTTATATATAAATTCTGTATGTTCTTGACTATTCAAACCTTGTTGAAGTACAGCTAAAACTTTCGCCATTTTTCCTGTATATAAAGCTTGTATATCCAACCATAAACCGGGAAAAACACGACTTTTTATTACACCATCCCCATCTGGTTCCAACAGCAGATATTCTCCATTTTGTAAATAGAACCAATCAAGTTTATTTTCTAAAGTTTGCCAAACAATATATTCTTTAACACCATTACGACGATAAGCTTTCTTTTTATCATATAAATCATTGGCAGCACTACTAGCTGCAACTTCGGCAATTAACTCTGGTGAGCCTTCAATATAGTCATCATCATTAATACGTGCTTGTCCACCCAAATCTTCATCGATTAACATTACAACATCAGGCTGTAGTTCATTGTCTAAATCCAAAAGTACTGTTGGATTGTCCCCCAACTCAACACCAGAAGTAGCAATTTTATAAGTCCACAACCAGCCAATAAGATTACCATGAGGTTTTCCATGACTGTTAAAACGTAATGGAGATGCCATGTAAACCACTCCTTCAATCAGTTCTGCTTTCTTAATATGGGGCATGGCAGTATACCGACGCTCAAATTCGTGACGAGTAAGTCTGTCTCCACTTTCTAAATGCGGGATGCGTCCTACAGAAGTTGTCATGAGCAGATTCCTCAAAGGAGTGTCGATACATTTAGTATATCGAGCAGAGAAAAGGACTTGCAGCCGCGATTTCAATTGTTATGGCTTAATATATTCATAATTTCCATTCCCCACACAGACAATTTTCCTCTACCGAAAGATAGATTTTTTGTTTTTTCAAATAAAAAGTCTAATTGTTTAAGAATATATGGTAAGTATTAATTCATAAGTAAAATTACTGTCACCAATTCTATCTAAAGATGCGCTTAATAAGACCTTAGGCTATCTTGTCGCGGCTACCAGAACGAAGGCGCTATAAGCACGCTTGTGGAAGTTCCATCGGTACGCATAAGCGTAGGTAGCTCACCTACGTGGCCTAGATTAAAGCTTCATCATCACAATTTTTAGTACTGTGGGAACTGGGGGAGTTGGTAATGCTGGCAACATTGATATCCAAGCAGGTTCGCTAACTCTTAAAGATGGTGCAGTAATTACTGCCAACACCTTTGGACTGGGAAATTCCGGGAATATTTCCATAAAAGCCTCTGGTGATGTTTCCCTTATCGGTGCAATAGTTTTCAACAACATTGAATCAGGAGGGGTAGGTAAAGGCGGCGACATTAACATTAAAGCAACTTCACTTATCCTCAAAGAAGGCGGTCAACTACAAGCTTTTATCAGAGGAAATTCTGAAACACTACCTGGAGGACGTGGAGAAGCAGGTAGTGTCAACATTGATGTTCCTGGAGCAGTAACTATTACTGGGACGAAGGATAGATTTAGTGGCATTTTTAGCAATATGAAGGCTGGAGGTGAGGGTCGTGGAGGTGATATCAATATCAAAGCTGGCTCGCTGTCGTTGATTGACAATGCAATATTACGTTCTGACACTGCTGGGAAGGGAAATGGGGGTAATGTAATTGTTCAAGCTTCTGATTCAGTTTCCCTTAAAGCAGGTCAGATTTACAGTTCTATCGAACCAGGAGCTATAGGCAATGGCGGTAACATTAAAATTGAAACTGGTTCTCTCTTACTAACAGCGCCATCCGAGCTTAACACTAATGTACGGGGACAAGGTAATGGCGGTAACATCACTATCAATGCCCGTGACGCGATTACCTTAGAAGGTAGACAAGATCAAACTTTACTTACTCGTATAATTAGTTCGCTTCAACCTACAGGGATAGGCAAAGCCGGGGATATTCAGATAACAACTGGTTCTCTAAAATTGACCAATCTTGCATTTATAGATAGCAGCACCCAAGGTAAGGGACAAGTCGATATTAAGCAACCAAATGTTGACCCCACTCAATCCTTATTCACTCTATCAACAGATGTAATCCAATCTTCCACTTTGATTGCAGCAAGAAGCTGTGGTGCTGGTAGTGTGACAGGTAGTGAATTCACGGTAACAGGACGTGGTGGTTTGCCTCCCAGCCCTGATGAACCCCTGACGAGCAATGTAGTCTGGACTGATAATCGGGTGATGAATATCGTGGGTGGTGGGAAGCCGAATCTTTCTGCCCCAATCCCCCCTAAAGTAAAGGCTGTGGAATTTGTTCCTGCGACTGGCTGGGTGTTTAATGGCAAGGGGGAGGTAACTTTGATTTCTAGTATATCTAATACTACTCCTTCTGCTGTTGTTGGGGACTGTTCCTAGTACTTCATGTCATTAGTTCTGAGGGGTTGGTTGGGTGTTGAAAACCTTATAGAGAGCCGAAATTTTGCGTCTCTACATCCATCAAAATTAATGACATGGAGTACTAGTACTCCATGTCATTAATTTTGATGGGTTCATAGTTTAATTTCTCGTAGTGGCAATTCATGAATTGCCACTACAGTACCCATCATAGCGAATGACATGGACTACTACTTCCTAAACACTAGGAAACCAATTTAACCAACTATCCCAATTTTTGACAATTTCAGCGAATTCTTGATAACCTGCCTTATTGGGATGGGCACCATCATGATTTTTCACATCATCCATCCAAATAGTTGAACTTTCCAATTTGGAAAATACATCTAAATAAGGTATATCCAATCTCTTGCAAATCAAAGTAAACTGTTTAGATAAATCAGAAATTCTCTGATTATGCTCTTTATCTGCAACTGGTGGGGGACTTACCATCAAAACTGGATATAACTTTTTCGCTTCAGTTAATATTTGCCGAGTATTTAATATAGAATTTACAGTTGAAACACGGGTTTTACCATTTTCAAAATAGGTATCATTCACTCCAAAAGAAAATACTACTCTACCGTCGTATTCTTTCGGTAAACGATAAGAAATTTCTCTTAACGAACGTTTTTTTAATTCGGTAGTAGTCTCTCGCCTAACTCCCAAATTATAGTACGTAATATCATGACCTTTTTTGTTCGCATCAACACATATCCTACCCGTCCAACCCAGGCATTCTGGGTCGCCTGTCCCATTGACAAAAGATTCGCCAACGAAACAAATTCTAACTTCCGATAGATGTTCTGATTTCACTTTTAATATATCGAAAACGTAAAATTACACAAAAGTTAACGCAGAGGGATGCGGAGTTTTTCTCTGCTTTACCTTGCGTCTAACTCTAGCGTTCCTCTGCGTTTCAAATCAAGTAAACAGGAGAGCTGGGTAGCTCCACCTCTCCCATAAGGTATAAACTAAATTACATGTAAGACGTTACATATAACGTCTCTACATTTTTTAGTATCTGCTGGTGCTGGGCTTATGAACGATAAAGCTCTGAATTTGACACTGCTTGATGTTGTCGAAACCGACTACACGGATAAAACAGTTACCATATTGAGAACGGCAAGATTGAACTTCGTTCAGGACTTCTTGAGTGGTTCTAGCGTTGAACAAGGGTAGCTTCCACAATGTCCAGTAGAATTCGGTTGGATCGGATTTTTCGTTAAATTCGATTGCTGGAATATAGCCATTCTCCAAGATGTACTGGAGTTGTTTGGCGATTTGAGCGTCAGACAGGGGAGGTAGGTAGGAAAGGGTTTCGTAACGACGCTCTTTTGGTAACGTTTGCATGGTTGGTGATAATGGGTTGATATTTTCGACTTATCAGTTGAAAAACTATTCTGATTGAGAGCTGGGGTTCGATAAATCTAATTGCGTAATTCGCTCTAGATGCTGACGACGGTGCAGCATGTTGCCTTGCGCAATCCCAGTGCGAACCATTTCTGGTAAGAATTCTGCGACTTCTTCGGCTATGTGTTCCCTAACTACCATGATTCGCAAAGCCAAATCTGGCTTTTCTTTGAACAGTTGCTCAAGATAGGCTTCTCCATCCTGAATTTTGTCAGCAGAGAAGTTGTGCAACCAATACGCCAAGGGAGGATTGGTTTCCCCTAGTTGAGCTAACACTGTTTTCACCGACTGATAAGTTAGGTAGCTTTGCAGCGTCTTAGCTGTGTCCGTTGCAATTTGCTTAATATTCATGCTTGACCCCAGCCTTCATGAGTTATGAGTTGTCAGTTATGAGTTATGAATCAATTTAACTCCTAACTCTTAACTCCTAACTCCTAACTTCAGATCAAACGGTATCCATTGCCTCGAACTCGAACTTGATTTCTTTCCACAGTTCGCAAGCAACTGCTAATTCAGGTGACCACTTACAAGCTTCGCGGATAACGTCGTTACCTTCACGAGCCATGTTGCGACCTTCGTTACGTGCTTGGATACAAGCTTCCAATGCTACCCGGTTAGCGGTTGCACCAGGAGCGTTACCCCAGGGGTGACCGAGAGTACCACCACCGAATTGCAGTACGGAATCATCACCGAAGATTTCTACCAATGCGGGCATGTGCCATACGTGGATACCACCGGAAGCAACTGCCATTACTCCGGGCATAGAAGCCCAGTCTTGGGTGAAGTAGATACCGCGAGACTTGTCTTGCTCTACGTAGTTTTCGCGGAGTAAATCAACGAAGCCCATTGTAATGCCGCGTTCGCCTTCTAACTTCCCGACAACGGTTCCGGTGTGGATGTGGTCACCACCAGACATCCGCAAGCACTTAGCTAATACACGGAAGTGGATACCGTGGTTCTTCTGACGGTCGATTACGGCGTGCATTGCGCGGTGAATGTGCAACAACAGACCGTTCTTGCGACACCAGTGAGCCAATGTGGTGTTAGCTGTGAAACCTGCGGTCAGGTAATCGTGCATAACAATGGGCATTTTGAGTTCTTTGGCGTACTCAGCCCGTTCCAACATTTGTTCGCAGGTGGGAGCGGTTACGTTTAGGTAGTGACCTTTGATTTCACCTGTTTCCGCTTGGGCTTTGTGGATCGCGTCTGCTACAAATAAGAAGCGATCGCGCCATCTTTGGAATGGTGCCGAGTTAATGTTTTCGTCGTCTTTGGTGAAGTCCAAACCACCGCGCAAGCATTCGTATACAGCACGTCCGTAGTTCTTAGCGGACAGACCCAATTTGGGTTTGATGGTACAACCGAGTAAGGGACGACCGTATTTGTTTAACTTGTCGCGCTCAACTTGGATACCGTGAGGAGGCCCTTGGAATGTCTTTAAGTAAGCTACAGGAATGCGTAAGTCTTCCAAACGCAATGCCCGTAAGGCTTTGAATCCAAATACGTTACCCACAATCGAGGTCAACATATTGGTTACAGAACCTTCCTCAAACAAGTCCAGAGGATAGGCAACGTAAGCGATATACTGGTTATCTTCACCAGGAACGGGTTCGATGTCATAGCAACGACCTTTGTAACGGTCTAGGTCGGTAAGCAAGTCAGTCCATACCGTTGTCCAAGTACCGGTAGAAGACTCAGCCGCGACAGCAGCCCCAGCTTCTTCAGGTGGAACACCAGGTTGGGGAGTCATCCGGAATGCTGCTAACAGATCTGTATCTTTTGGTGTGTAATCCGGGGTGTAATAAGTTAATCTGTAATCCTTAACCCCAGCCTGATACCCTGTTTTGCTCTGGGTCTTCGTTTGCGCGTAGGACATATTTACCCTTCCAATAAGTCACTCTTTTATTACTTACAAATTACGTTCCGTGCAACTTACCCTCACCTTGACTGTTTTCCCAAGCAAAGAAAAAATAAGGAATATTTTTTAGGGGTTGTCTTTAGCAAAGAGCAGAAATCATCTGTTATTGACGTACGAGCAAACAGGTAAATAAACCCTTACTCATGTCATGACATTTCAACATCGCGCAACGATTAATCGTACGATGATTGCTTTTCACTCGTTTGTCGGAATCAAAATTCTTTTTTTATCTTTTCCTAGCACCCCACTAAACCTTTTTGACCCAAAAACCCCGATATAACCGAGGATAGCCCTTAACTTAATCTCCCCACTTGGGAATACTTGAGGACGACAGAAAATTGGTATGCATTCCAATCTTCCGGTATCCTCACTTTTTCCCCGTACAGGGTAAATAGACAAAGAGAAACTTTTCTTGAGGTTCATTTAGAAGGGTCGCAAGCTAAAGACAAAAATCGCACACCACGTAATTTGCAGCTAGTTATACAATATATCAATTTTTCAATAAGTTCTTCTTTGAATATTCTTAACTTTTGTATATGAATTTGTTATTACATAATTTATTAAACATTTTGTTACAAATACTTTACAAAGTTTCAATAATGACGCTTTTTATGCTTAGTTAAGGGGGAAAGTATATTAGCATGATTTAGGCAGAATATACGGAATAATGAACCGCGAGCGTTGCGCTCTCGTCAGGGATACGCCTTCTTGTTCGCTTTGCGTGTCGCAGACAAGGCTAGGCAAGACAAGTTTTTGCGTAACAGTTTGTTTGTTCTTCCTGCCCCATCTTCGTGGAGATAGTCCAGTTCTGCGTATGAAGCACAATCTTGGTTCTGATTTGAGAAAACTTGCCGTTGAGGTTTAGAACATACGACAGTAGGGGAACACTGTAATTAGACCAAAGGGCATCGCTCTATATATGGAAGCTTTGGTTAGTTTCTCTAAAGGAAGTTTTACTGTGGTGTTGTTACACAAGCCGATTAGTTTATTGATTAGTTGTGCCCTGCTGGGGTCACTAGCTCTAGTGAGTATATTTACATTGGAGGGAACGACCCCTGCTAATGCCGAAAAAAGCATAGTAGTTGACCCATCTGAGTTAACACCGAGATATCCAGCAAACGCCCCACCGCCACAAAAAGACCCCTTACCCGACGAACGGCGGCTACAAGAACGTTTGCAAGGCGTTGATTATCGTGTTAATGCTTTACAAGGAGATTTTATTGGTAATCTCTGGGTGGGTTCATGGCGTGGGTTATCGCGGATTGACCCTAACACTGGTAAGATTTTGGCTCGTGTGAGTTTACCGAATCTGGCGATCGGTGCTTTAGCTGAAGATAAAGTTGGACGCTTGTGGGTCGGAACTTACGAAGGATTGAAACGAGTAGACCCCCGCAGTAGCGAAATTACAGCGCAAAATTTATTTTTACCTTCCAAACGAGTATTGTCATTGTTACTTGACAAACGGGGTTATTTGTGGACGGGAACAGATAACGGCTTGGCTTTAATTAGTCCAGACCAAGGCTTAATTATGACTACAGTGAAAAATCTGCCTGGTGTCAGCGCTAACGCTTTAACTTTAGATGCAGAAGGTCAACTTTGGGTTGGAACTCTTGATGGCGTCGTCAGAATTAATACTGCCAATGGTTTTATCATGAAGCGGATTGATAATCTACCAGGGACAACGGTACAAACCTTAGCGATTAGTCCCCAAGGATTAATTTGGGCGGGAATGCCGAATAATTTGCTAGTAATTAACCCAAAAAATGGTATCGTACTGCGGTCTGTAACCAGACTGCGCGGACGCAATGTAGCATCAGTACGCTTTGCTAAAGATGGTAGTGTTTGGGTAGGTACTAATAATGGTTTGTTAAGATTAAATCCAAATACAGGAGCCGTATTAGACGAAGTTGCTGGTCTTCCTTCAAGTCGAGTCCTTGCCCTAGCCCCAGACCTTGGTAATAAACTATGGATTGGTACCACTGAAGGTCTCGCTTGGTTGATGCCGAAAACCCAAGGCGCAAAACCACATTTGGCCTTTAGTCGGGCAGTAAAATAAAGGTTAGGAGTTAGGAGTTAGGAGTTAGGAGTTAGGAATTGAAAATTTGGTGAAATTCAATGCTTTGATGTCGGATTCCTAACTTTTAAATCTATTATCTAACTTTTACTCCTAATTCTTAACTCCGATTCCCTATTCTTAACTCCCAACTCATAACTCCTAACTTTAAAAATGCCAGTCACTCCCCAACAATTAATTCGATGGAAAGAACAAGGGCGTTCAATTGTGGCATTGACCGCTTGGGATTATATAATTGCCCAAATTCTAGATGCTGCTGGAACAGATTTAATTTTGGTGGGTGACTCAATGGCGGTGGTGTTGGGGCATGAGACTACACTACCCATTACTTTGGATGAGATGATATACCATGCCAAATCTGTGCGACGTGGAGTAAAGCAAGCTTTGATGGTGGTAGATTTACCATTCCTGACGTATCAAGAAAGTCTCCAACAAGCGATGCACTCAGCGGGTAGGGTTTTAAAAGAAACTGGAGCGCAGGCTGTGAAATTGGAGGGTGCATATCCGGCAATGCTGGAAACTGTAGCCCGGTTGGTGCAAGCTGGAATTCCGGTGATGGCTCATGTAGGTTTGACACCGCAGTCTATACACCAATTGGGTTTAAGGCAACAGGGAAAGACTGAGGAAGCATCTAACCGGATTTTAAATGAGGCTCAAGCTCTAGAACAAGCGGGGGCATTTTCTATCGTTTTAGAGCATATCCCCACCGATTTAGCATTAAAAATTACGAATAAACTACGTATTCCTACGATTGGGATTGGGGCGGGAGTCCATTGTGATGGTCAAGTTTTAGTAACTTCTGATGTAATTGGACTTTCGGAGAAGCAACCACCTTTTGCTAAAGTTTATACAAATATGCGGCAAGCGATCGCTAAAGCAGTACAGGATTTTAGTGTTGAAGTTAGAGAGCGAAAGTTTCCAGAGTAGCCCCTATAAAATGGCGGGTTTTACCAACAAAATTTTATAACCTCCTTCTTCCTTCTTCCTTCATTCAATTTGTATTTATTTTAAATTTATCTGCAGGTATAGAATCTCGTTTGAGTTGATACGCAGGAATCACAGTTACATACAAAAGCCCAATTAATCCTAAAACAATCAAACCATATAAAATTTTATACCAACTTATTAGAGAGAAGAAATGTATACCTTTTGAGAAAGACGGCTGTTTTGTTTTCTCTACACTTAACTTTATTAAAACATCTTTAGACAATCTAAAAAAACGCTGTTTATCTTTAGCTAAATTATAATCAGGATTGTGGACTACTTCATTTCTAATATAATTTATTTGTCTGAGTTGTTTGATTAAATCGGCATCAAGCTTGTTTTCTACATTTCTATATAATTCACCCAATCCATGCCCCTGGGCATTGTATCTATCTCTGAGAATTACTTCTACTTTTTGACTAATTTTAATAACTTTTTCAATATCACTCATGCTTGATACCAAAGTGATTTCACTTGTTTCTGGCAGGTAATATACATTGCTCAATTAATACTTAATTAAACTGTGCGAATATTTACATATTATCAAAAAAATTTCTAATTATAAAGATTTTACTGAGGAATATTTGGGTATGAGATATTACAGTCAGTGATTGTTGAATTTGAAAAACGCCATTCTCGAAGGGACACAAAGGCGATATATATTTGGAATATTTAATAAATATATAGATATTTGGCGCTATTGATGGTTTATATTTACCGACAGGATGGCGCAAAAACCACACTCATCTTATTATTATGCTCCGAACCGCTGCACTGTCCCTTCAACTGAGGATCTGATACAACGAAATAATTGCTCGTTTAATTGCCACCGATAAACATTAAACTTAAAAGTCCACCATTCGCAACCTTTAGCTTCAAAATCAGCAATCATGTCTAAGGTTCTCGTCTCCGATCCAATTGACCAGGCTGGGATTGACATTCTATCCCAAGTTGCCACTGTTGATGTAAAAACCGGCTTAAAACCAGCGGAACTTGTAGAAATCATTGGTGAATACGACGCGCTGATGATTCGTTCCGGTACCCACGTGACTAAAGAAATTATCGAAGCTGGGACCCAACTCAAAATTATTGGTCGTGCCGGTGTGGGGGTGGATAATGTGGACGTCCCCACCGCCACGCGTCGAGGAATTGTGGTGGTAAACTCACCAGAAGGAAACACAATAGCTGCTGCCGAACATGCTCTAGCGATGATGTTATCTTTGTCTCGCTACATCCCCGATGCAAATGCTTCCGTCAAACGCGGTGAATGGGATCGCAAGTCTTTCACCGGAGGCGAAGTATACAAAAAAACACTTGGCATCGTGGGTTTAGGTAAAATTGGCTCCCATGTTGCGTCTGTCGCCAAGGCGATGGGCATGAAGCTGTTAGCCTATGACCCTTTCATCTCGACAGACAGAGCAGAACAGATTGGCTGTCAGTTGGTAGATATGGATTTATTGGTACAGCAGGCTGATTACATCACAATGCACATCCCCAAAACGCCTGAAACCACCCACTTAATCAATGCTGAACGTTTGGCAAAAATGAAGCCAAATGCCCGGATTATTAACTGCGCTCGCGGCGGTATTATCGATGAAGAAGCTCTCGCGATCGCTTTGAAAGAAGGAAGAATCACTGGTGCGGCTTTAGATGTGTATGAGTCCGAGCCATTAGGAGAATCCCCCTTAAGGTCTTTGGGCAAAGAAGCCATCCTCACCCCCCACCTAGGTGCTTCCACCACAGAGGCTCAAGTAAATGTGGCAATAGATGTGGCTGAACAAATTCGGGATGTCCTCCTAGGACTACCAGCGCGTTCGGCGGTGAATATTCCCGGACTCGGACCAGATGTCTTGGAAGGACTCAAACCCTATATGCAGCTAGCCGAAACCTTGGGTAACCTAGTAGGACAGCTAGCAGGGGGACGAGTAGAATTACTGAACATTCGGTTACAAGGCGAACTTGCGACGAATAAGAGTCAACCGATAGTGGTCGCTGCTCTCAAAGGTTTACTTTATCAAGCCTTGCGGGAGAGAGTAAATTATGTCAACGCGAGCATCGAAGCGAAAGAACGAGGAATTAGGGTAATTGAAACCCGCGATGCTTCTGTGAGGGATTATTCAGCCTCGATACATTTAGAAGCTACAGGTAATTTGGGTACTCATTCGGTGATGGGTGCTTTATTAGGTGAAAAAGAAATCCGCCTGACAAACCTAGATGACTTCCCGATTAACGTCCCCCCTAGCAAGTATATGTTGTTTACCTTACACCGCGATATGCCAGGGATTATCGGTAAACTCGGTTCCCTACTGGGCAGTTTTAATGTCAATATTGCCAGTATGCAGGTAGGTCGGAAAATCCTTCGTGGTGATGCGGTAATGGCTCTCTCGTTAGACGATCCCTTACCAGATGGGATTCTCTCTGAGATTACCAAAGTACCTGGAATTCGCGATGCGTATACAGTAACTTTATAACGAGTTAGGAGTTAGGAGTTAAGGTGAGGAATAGACTCCTACTTCTCAACTTGACTTGCACTTCCTTTCCTCCTTTACTCCTAACTTCTAACTCTTAACTCAAACATTTTTTTTGTGACAAACACTTGGTGGGAATTAGAAATTTTATGTGAGCCAGCCCTAGAAGAGTCTGTCTTTTGGCGGTTGGAAAATTTTGGCTGTCGTGGTAGTGCAAGTGAAAGTAAAGGCTCTAGCTTTGCAATGCGGGCTTATTTACCGCAATTCCAAGCGCATCTGTTAGATTTAGCCGCCCTTGGACTCTGGCTGCGTCAAGATGCTTTGTGTGTTGGGTTAGCTGCCCCTGCTTTAAAATGGCACTTGATTGATGAAGAAGATTGGTCCACTAGCTGGAAACAACATTGGCAACCGCAAGAAATAGGCGATCGCTTTCTCATCAACCCCGCATGGCTACCATTACCAGAAGCTTCAGACCGATTAATTATTAAACTTGACCCTGGTGTCGCCTTTGGTACAGGCAATCATGCCACCACTCAGTTGTGCTTGGAATCGTTAGAAATGCGATTTAGCGAGATTCCCAGGTCATTTATGGAAACAGAGGCACATCATGAAGGTGTGGTGATTGCGGATATTGGCTGTGGGTCTGGTATCCTTTCTGTTGGGGCACTGCTATTGGGAGCAAAAAAAGCTTATGCCGTAGATACTGACCCTCTAGCAGTAAAATCAACCATCAGCAATCGCACGCTCAATCTTGTTGACCCAGAAAAATTGATCCCAGCCCTGGGAAGTGTAGATGTTTTAGCAAAAATGCTGGATGAACCAGTAGATGGTATTGTCTGCAATATTTTGGCGGATGTAATTATTGAATTAATTCCCCAGATGGGTGCGATTGTCAAATCAACCACTTGGGGTATTTTTAGCGGTATTTTACTTGAGCAATCCAAAGCCGTAGCTGATACCTTAGAGCAGTATGGTTGGGTAGTTGCAACCCTGTGGCGGCGGAAAGAATGGTGTTGTTTAAATGTACGACGCTCTTGAAAATAGAGTGTTTGTGTTAGGAGTTTATGGAAACTAAGCGAATTTCTGTGCGTTTGTTGCGTCTGTCAAGGGGATCTGTATCGGGTAATGGTTTGCTTGCGCCTTTTCCCGACGCAGTAATTTTAAGCTTAACACCGCGCGATCGCAAATAATTAGCAACAGCTTGAGCGCGTTCTTGGCTCAAAGGGACATTAAAATCAGCTTCACCACGGGCATTAGTATGACCAATGACTCGGACACCTACTGTTTTCTGATCGAATTCTTTCAGTTGACTAACCAAACTATTTAACATTTGCTTATCTTCATCTGTAAGTTCAGCAGACTCAGTGGCAAATTTTACATCAATGTTAACTTGAAAGTTAGCGATATCTGCTGCAGTTTTAAGCTTCTTACTAGCAGGAGTAGGAATTAGAGTTTGAGTTGGAATTGGTTTTGGTGTAGAAATAGGAGTAGGAGTTGGAGTAACTTTCGTGTTAGGAGCCTCTTCTGTAGTTGCCGATTCATTTTCTACACTAGAATTTAATCCAGAACCAAATTGATGCGCCCACCAAAGACCCGCCACACTTAGAACAAAAGTAACCGTAAGAACCGAAAATAAAACAACCGGATTGTCACGCTTACTCATAAAAATTAAGTATATGGTGGTGTTTCACTAGGCGATCGCTTCGTATATTTTTACCATCATTTACTATATTTTGCAGTCAAATGTGATACTTAGCTCATTTAAGTATTTTTGACTTTGCAGCGTATATAGCGGTTTCCATTTGATGAGGTACACTTAAGGGTTTCAAAACCGCATTCTCTTCTTTATCCGTCTCGACCCAAAAATCACCATTCAGTAAATAATTTTTTTCGATATTTAACAAATCACTATCAGCATTCTCTAAGTAGATAGCATCACCATATTCTTGATAGATTGTATCTATCATTTGAATAATCGAATCTTTATCCTGGATTTGATACCTTCGCATTATTACCTCTAAATGCAATAGAGACGCTTGGGTATCACGTCTCTACAATCAGTATAATTTCACAGGTATTATATCAAACCAAAAGGATGCGGTTAAATCCAGTCATCTTCAGTGGATGTGGCTCAATCCCAAAGAACACCACCCAACAAATCCCATGTTTTTGAACCGACTACACCATCGACAGTCAAGTTATAACCATTTTGGAAGTTTCTGACAGCGAAATCTGTTTGCTCCAAGAAGTTTCCAGTAGACAAGTTCTTGTCCATATATCCTAAAGAAATCAGAATATTTTGTAACAATTTCACAGCACCACCTTTATCACCCTTGCGGAGGGTTGGTAGTTCTTTAGTTGCAGTCGCTTGCGCTGATGACATCATAATTTAACTTCCTATTTACAGCCTTGATTGGCTTCAATTGCTTACACCTATATCTACTCACCCGAAAGTTCTGTTTTCGGAAAAGATGTAAAACATCACCCCAAAGGGGTATCATTGGAATATGTTTCTTAAAACTGGCAGTTCTGAACGGCTATAGCAGTCGTAAAAATTTAGATACCACGGTTTTAGGCCTTCAAAAGGCTACGCTTCAATAAAAACCAGGTTTATCGGGGAATTATCCGGGAGTTGGGAGTTTAATACCCCGACTTATTCAGGTCTTTTGTTTTGAGTTGGGACGGCAGCTTGCTCTTGGAAGCTTCCTTCTTCAAACGTGCCTTGTCTGTATTCACATATCAAAACCTCTTCCTTCTTCCTTCTTCCTTCTTCCTTCATTCAATTTTCGATACTTACTTGCCAAGTTTGCAATGTTGTGCCAAGAAATTGGTCAAGATTTGTTAAAGCATTAAGATATGTAATTGTAGCATTTAATTCATCATTTTTGGCTTGTACCAAATCATTTTGCAGCTTGATAATATCCAAAAGCCGGGATCTACCGAGTTTCTGTTTTTCTTGTTCAATTTCGAGTTGTCTGACTGATAGCTCTGTCCTTTGTCGTGCAAGTTCTAGCTGTGAAAAACTGAGTTGAATATTTCTAATTTTATCTTGTAAATCGATATCCAACTGAGTCCGAACATTTCTGACAGTATTTTCTGTCTTAAGTAATTCTACACGCGATCGTTCAAATCTTTGGTTGAGACTCAAATCACCAATTACCCTACTCAAGCTTAATCCAGCCCTAGCATCAGTATCTTGATTTGTACCATTTCCTAAACTAGTAGTAAAACTTAAATCCCAGCGTTTTTCATCTTCAGCTAATCTTAAATCTATTTTATTTTTATCTAAATTCAATAAAGAGTTTAAATAAGTCGGTTGATTTTGCAAAGCTATTTGTTTCAATTTTTCCAACTCTAACTGAGTTGGTTTAACTGTAGGAAGTTCACCAGCTTCAACATTAGTTTTTTGGTTGATATTAAGAATTGATATTAGTGATAGTTTTTTGGATTCTAAATCATTTTCAGCACTTAATAAACTGACTCGACGATTAGCAATATCTGTCTGGTTTTGAACAATATCGACAGGTGCCACTCTACCTGCATCAATTAAAACTTGAGTTACTTCTAGAGATTCTTCCGCATTTTTGAGAGAAAGTTGCTCAATTTTTAATCTTTCTTGAGCTTGCAGCAATTCCCTGTAAGCAAAAATAGCTTTTGTAATTGTGTCACTTAATGTAGATTTCAAATTAATAATATTACTTGTTTCATTCAAGCGAGCGACTGCAATAGAAGCTTGATTTAAACTTGTTCCCCCACCTTTTAATAAAGGTTGACGAAAACTCAACTGTAAATTTTGACTGAAGCTATCATTATTTAAGCTTGTACTAAAATTATTTGCATTTGAAATATTTGAGCCTTGGGTATTACCAGTCCACCCAAAATTAAATTCTCCACCCGTACTAACTTTGACAACAACTTTAGCATCTAATGACCCAAGTGTATTTGTTACTTCCCCTAATCGATTAACCGAGAATGATAAAATCGGAGTTAAAATCGGACGAAATTTACCTTCAGCAACAGTCAAATCTTGTTTTTGAGCAATTCTATCTAAATAGGCATTTTTAATTTCGGTGTTATTTGCTAAAACTAAAATTACAACATCAGCGAGTGATAGCTTAGTTGTTTTTACTTCTGGTTTTTGCGGATTATTATCTCTTGTAGGTGTTTTGTCAAAAATTGCCGGATATCCACTTGACGGAACATCGACAGCAGCGGATTTTGAAACACTAGCCAATAAAATTAAAGCAAAAGTAATTAAAAAGTAGTGTTTGCGAAAATTCAATACTTTCTTACAGAGTAAACAAATCATAAATTCATCCTCAAAACTCTACGTAACTCTGCGCTCCTTTGCATTTATTTAAAAAGATAATATAATAAATAATTGTATTCCCAACTCCTAACTCCTATCTAAGACTCACGCAAAGCCTTTACAGGGTCTAATTGACTGGCACGAACAGCGGGAAAAAAACAAGCACCGACACCGACAATTAAGGCCGAACCTAAAGAAAATGTAGCGGTTTTTAGCTGAAATTGATATGGTAATTTTAAGGTATTAGTTACTGCTGAAGTTAAGAAATGAACAGAACCGATCGCACTCATACCTCCGAACAAACTTAAAATCGTCGCTTCTAAAATAAATTGGAATAAAATCTCTTGTTTTGTAGCACCAATAGCCCTCCTTAAGCCAATTTCCGCAGTCCGTTCAATTACTGCAGCAATTGTGATATTCATAATGCCAACACCACCAATCAGTAAGGCAATTATACCAACTACAGTTAGGCCCCGTGAAGTGTATTCTAAAGTTTGTTTTTGCGCAAGAATTTCTTCAATATTATTGTGGACGTAAATCTCTGCACCGGGAAAACGTGGCTCTAATATTTTCTTTGCTTCCTCGGATAAATCATTCATTTTTTCTATTAAACGTGGTCGAATAGAAATCTGATCAATTCTTTCGTTACCTGTAATCGAACTATAAATAGATATTGGTAGTACTAAATCACCTTTAGGTTGTTCGATAAAAGTCATTTTAGTTTCCATAATACCCACCACCAGATATGGTCTACCAGAACCAAATATAAGTTTACCTAGTGGATTTTCTTTCTGAAACAGTTTATCTGCTAAAAATTTATCAATCACTACCACTGGTCGATAATTCTCAAAATCAGTTGAACTAAAAAAACGACCACTGATTAATTTTCTGCCAGAAGTTAGCAAAAAATCTTGAGTTACAGCGGACATTTGTGGCTCTGCTTCTTGATTTTGATATAATACTTTATCTGAATAGCCAAACATATTAGAAGCACTAATTGCTTGGAAATTTTTTAGCCGACGCTGAAGAAATTTCATATCTTCTAATTGTGGTTCTCTGCCTTCTGAAGAATAAATACCAATATAAACTTGTGGTGCTTCTCTTTCTGCTAATTTCTTAGTAATTACCGCACGGCTAATATCACCGACCCCAAGGGTTGCATTAACTGCAGCCACACCCATAAATACACCAAGAGTAGTTAAAGTAGAGCGTACCAAATTACCTGCTAATGATTTACAGGTGAGAATAATTAAATCCTGGGGAGATAAACTCATATTTAAGTGAGTGATAGAATGGGGCGAAAACTAACAACTAACAAATTGATTACTTTTAAGGAACTGATGGGGTTGGAAGTGGAATATTTGCGTCTGGTGCTGCTTCTATAACTGGAGTTCCTACTTTTAAAGAAGTGTCAGGAGTTGGTAATATAACTTTATCACCAGCTGTTAAACCAGATTTAATTTCAACCTGTGTTGGGCCCTCCAATCCAAGAGTAATATTTCGTTTTTGCGCTTTTCCTTGAGCATCTTTTATCCAGACAAAAGGTTGAGGCTCAGTGCGTTGAATCGCTTCTAAATTCAGCGCAACCACATCCTTACGCTGCTGGACAATAATTTCAACGCTCACTTGACTGCCAGGAATTAAGCTACCACTCGGCTTATCTAACTCAATAGTTGCAGGGACTCTCGAACCCCCAGAACCGCCAGACATCCGCATTCCACCCCCACCACCACCTTCATCAGAAACAGCTTGAGGATGTATACTTTTTAGCCGTCCAGCAAATTCTTTAGAATTAGGACCAATAACTTTAATTCGCGCTTGCTGGTTGACTTTGACTTTCGCCGCGTCGAGGGTTCCTAACTGTAATCGCACTAATTCTTGTCCGGGGTTACCAATGGTGAGCAAAACATCACCTGCTTTTACACCCTCCCCATCTTTAACCTTCAAATCCAAAATTTTACCGGTAATAGGTGCAGACACAACATTATTTTTTATCTGTGCAAGGATGGTTTCTCGCTCGACTTTTTGAACCTGCAACTCCCGAATTTGCGTACTAACATCTGATTGTGCCTGTCGCAATTCTGACTGTGCTGTTAAAACTTTATCTTTCTGCTCTGTAGAACGTTGTTTTTCTAGAGTGAGGCGTTGCAATTCTCTGATTTCATTCTTAACTGTAGACTGCGCCTCTTTGAGTTCTGACTGTGCTGCTAAAAGATTATTTTGCTGTTCTACAGTGCGTTTTTGCTCCGTGGTGATGCGCTGAAGTTCAAGGTTTTGAATGCTGGCTTCTAACTCAGCGTCTTTAATGCTAGACTCAGCGCTGCGGACACTTTCTTGCAACTGTTGAAGTTCATCACTAGGAATAAAACCTTTTGCTGCGAGAACTTCTGTGTTTTTCAGCTTCTGAAGCTCCACAGCTAATTTAGCTTTCGCTTCAATCACTTTTTCACGGTTGCGTGCTATATTAATTTGCTGTTTGCGAATTTCCAATTCCTGCTCTTTACTTGCTTCTCGCAATTGCTTTTGTGCAGTCGCTAACTTTAGCTGCGCCTCTATAAACTTTTCCCGACTGCGTGCTAAAGCTGAACGCTGTTTTTCAACCTCGAATTCTTTGAGAGGTTCACGCAATTCTTGTTGTGCTTCTCTTAGCTTGTCTTGTGCTTCCAGGATTTTTTCTCGGCTTCGTGACAACGCCACTTCCTTAATCTGTAGTTGCAAATCTTGGTCACCTAAATTCTTCTGCCCCTGTAGATTGCGGAGTAGCAAAAGTTGCTGACCTAATGTCACGCGATCGCCTATCTTCACCAACACCCGCTCAACTGCGACCTCTCCCGGCGACTTGATATCTTGTTGATCCCCTAACTCTAAGGCACCACCTTCATTAATGGCAATTTCGACATCACCTTTCTCTACAGCAATAAAAGATACTGCGACCCCATCTTTAGATTTCATGAAATTACGGCTATAAAACAGCCAGCCACTGCCGCTCAATAAAACGAAAAATCCAGATAGAGCTAACCATCGAACACATGAATGAAATTTGTTTTTACTCTTGGAAGAAATCTGGGCAAAATTCATAATTTTTACCAGATTGATATAATTTCTATTTCAGTAAATTTTATCACCGTTGTCATCTATGGATATTTTCTGGAAATTACATTTACTTATAACGGTTGACCGTTGACTGTTTTTTGTCGCTTAAAAGTTAACAGTCAAAGCATTTAGAGTCATTCAAGAAATAAATAATCTTGTTATCAAGAGGCTTCCGACAGGCATACGGATACCTCTTGACCCCTATCCTACGGGATTTATCCTCCTGGGGGTTTAATACCCTGACTATTCAGGTCGCCCGTTTTGAGTTGGGATCCCAATTCTCATCTTGTAAACCTCCTTCTTCCTTCTTCCTTCTTCCTTCTTCCTTCATTTAAATAAAAGATTCGAGATGTTGTACCAACTGTGGGGCTCCCATAGCACCTTCAATTCGCTCCACTGGCTGACCCTGCTTAAACAGTACCAGTGTCGGTAAAGCTTGAATTTGGTACTGACTCGCTAATTGCGGGTACTTTTCAGTATCAATTTTTACAATCTTCATGCGACCTTGGAGTTGAGCATTAACTTGCTCTAAAATTGGAACCATCATCTGACACGGACCGCACCAGTCAGCATAAAAATCCACCAACACAGGTAAATCAGAGCCTGAGAGCATATCTTCAAAGCTATTGAATTGCTTTTTAGTAGTCATAATGACAAGCACCAGTTTTCTATAACTTGATTTTAATTGTCATTGGGCATTTATAATTTGTAATTTGTTGAGCTATGAGGGTAAAAAAATAATTCTTCCCCCCTTGCTCCCTGCTCCCTGCTCCCCTGCTCACCATCTCGTTAGATAATTAGCGGGGTGATTAGAAAAGTTAAGGAAAAGTTCATGGAAATATTGCCAGAAAATTTGCTTCATCTCCGGGGACAGGTGGCAATTATTACAGGTGCTTCACGGGGAATTGGACGGGCGATCGCATTTGCCTTGGCACAAGAAGGGGCTAATGTCGTTGTTAACTATGCCAATTCTAGCGCTGCTGCCGAGACAGTAGTGCAAGAAATTACATCAGCAGGAGGAAATGCCATTGCACTCAAAGCCGACGTTTCCAAGGTTGTTGAAGTAGATGCCTTAATTGACGCCGTCATGAAAAAATTTAACCGTGTCGATATCTTAGTCAATAATGCAGGTATTACTCGTGACACCTTACTTCTACGGATGAAGCCAGAAGACTGGCAGGCTGTGATTGATCTCAACCTTACGGGTGTTTACTTATGCACCCGTGCCGTCAGTAAAAGTATGCTTAAACAACGTTCTGGGCGGATTGTGAATATTACCTCGGTCGCCGGACAAATGGGCAACCCAGGACAAGCCAACTACAGCGCTGCTAAGGCGGGTGTCATCGGCTTTACCAAAAGCGTCGCCAAAGAATTTGCATCACGGGGTATCACAGTTAACGCCGTCGCCCCTGGTTTCATTACCACGGACATGACCAGCGACCTGAATAATACCGAAGAAATTTTGAAATTTATCCCCCTCGCACGCTTCGGACAGCCAGAAGAAATCGCCGGTATGGTGCGCTTCCTTGCCAGCGATCCTGCTGCCGCTTACATCACAGGACAAGTCTTTAACGTGGATGGCGGAATGGTGATGGCCTAAGCAGTCCAAAAGTAATCAGTGTTGAATTAAAAATAGTTTTTTAACTCAACACTTAAAACTAGCTGCCTGGGCACTCAGGATTTTTTATACTGACCTTATCCTTTGCCATACAGTAAAGCCGAGAAAGAAAATAATGCTGATGGTGGTGACCATCATCTGCATTAACGTCATGTGTTGAATTCTCATCGCCAGGAAGTTGCAAACCAAGGCTATTGCCCACAAAGTATATGCAGCTCGGCGTTGGGATAAACCCAAAGCTAGCAAACGGTGATGGAGGTGGTCTTTCCCAGGGGTGTTGAGGGGGTTTTTCCCCGCCATCAACCGCCGAATAAAGACTTGGGTTGTATCTAATACTGGTAGAAGGAGAAATAATACGGGAGGGATGAGAGTAAATACGGTATTTACTTGGAGTTGTCCCAAGATAGTAGTTGCAGCTAGCACATAGCCAAAAAAGTAGGCTCCGGCATCGCCCATAATAATCTTGGAGGGATGGAAGTTATGGCGCAAAAATCCCAGCGATGCACCTCCCAAGGCTGCCAAAACTAATGTTGCGGCGGCACGATTGGGAATCTGTGCCGAAACCGCCAATAAACTCATGGCAGTGATAAAACCCACTCCTCCTACCAAACCATCCATCCCGTCCATTAAATTGATGGCGTTGGTGATACCTACCACCCACAATACCGTCAACAATGTCGAGAGAAGCTGGTCAACCGGGGTGTTCAATGTTACTTCTATGCTGATGCCATTAGCAACCAGCAACAATGCTGTAACAATCTGAATTAACAAACGAACAGAGGAGGATAAGCCAAACTGGTCGTCAATAAAGCCAACAAGTACTAAAATTGAACCGCCCAGCAAAATCGTTTGCACCTGCGCTAATACGCTTTGCAGTTCGATTGGTCGTAAAAGGGTCGCTACTACTACGGCGGTAATTACTCCCGCGTAGATAGCCAAGCCTCCGGCATTGGGCAGAGGTTCTCGGTTCAGCCGCCGAGCGTTTGGTTGGTCAGCCCAACCAACTTTCAAGGCAAACTTTCGTACCGCTGGTATCATTCGCCATGTTACTAGCCAAGCCAAGAGAAAGGTAAACACTACTGCCAACCAGCCGGTGCCGCTTGGGTCGGCAATGCCAAGTAACTCAAGGGAGTGGTACAGATTCATCTCCCGATTTAAATATGAGTACAAATGTCCAAGATGGACATCAACATATTAATCAATTTTTTTGTTTTCATTTGTAACCTAAAAGAATCTTAGATGATTAGCACTCTTGGGCAGTGAGTGCTAAATTGTAAGACAGGAACCGCTAGATAACAGAAAAATGGCGAAAATTGTAGCGTTTGACGATGAATCACGGCGGGCGTTAGAAAGGGGTATTAATGCCCTGGCTGATGCCGTGAAAATTACTTTGGGACCAAAAGGTCGCAATGTGCTTTTAGAAAAGAAATTTGGCATGCCCCAGATTGTCAATGATGGTATCACTGTTGCCAAGGAAATTGAACTAGAAGATCCTCTAGAAAATACTGGCGCAAGACTGATGCAGGAAGTGGCATCAAAAACCAATGATGTCGCTGGGGATGGCACCACTACCGCTACGGTGTTGGCGCAGGCGATTATTAGAGAAGGTTTGAAGAATGTCGCCGCTGGCAGCAACCCCATAAGTATTAAGCGGGGTATCGACAAAACCATTGAGGCTTTGGTACTGGAAATTGCAAAAGTAGCCAAGCCTGTAGATGGTAGTGCGATCGCCCAAGTTGCTGCAGTCAGTGCTGGTAACGATGAGGAAGTTGGCGCAATGCTAGCCTCAGCAATGGAAAAAGTCACCAAGGATGGTGTAATTACCGTTGAAGAGTCTAAATCCCTCTACACTGAGTTAGAAGTCGTTGAAGGGATGCAAATCGACAGGGGTTATATTTCGCCCTACTTCATCACCAACAACGAGCGGATGACAGTAGAGTTTGAAAATGCCCGCATCCTGATCAGCGACAAGAAAATCAGCAGCATTCAGGATTTGATTCCGGTGTTGGAAAAAGTCGCCCGTTTGGGTCAACCTTTGCTGATTATTGCCGAAGATGTGGATAGTGAGGCTTTGGCAACATTAGTGGTGAACAAAGCACGCGGTGTGCTGGCAGTCGCTGCGATCAAATCCCCCGGATTTGGCGATCGCCGGAAAGCAATGTTACAAGATATTGCTGTTCTCACTGGCGGACAGATGATTTCTGAAGAAATCGGTTTAAGTTTGGATACCGCTACTTTAGAAATGCTGGGCACAGCGCGGAAAATCACCATTGACAAAGAAAACACCATCATTGTTGCTGGTAGTGATGACAGCAAGTCTGAAGTCCAAAAGCGAGTCGCCCAAATTCGCAAACAATTGGATGAAACTGATTCTGACTACGACAAAGAAAAACTCCAAGAACGGATTGCTAAACTAGCAGGCGGCGTGGCAGTTATCAAGGTGGGTGCGGCAACCGAAACCGAACTCAAAGACAGGAAATTGCGGATTGAAGATGCTCTAAATGCTACCAAAGCAGCGGTGGAAGAAGGTATTGTTCCCGGTGGTGGCACAACCTTGATTCACCTTGCGAAGAAGATAGAAGAGATTAAAAAGGGTCTTTTGAACGAGGAAGAAAAGATTGGGGCTGATATTTTGGCACGAGCGCTAGAAGCACCCCTACGTCAAATAGCAGATAATGCCGGTGTCGAAGGTTCTGTGATTGTCTCCAAAGTCCGCGACACAGAATTTAACATTGGCTACAACGCTGCTACAGACGTATTTGAAGATTTAATCGCTGCTGGGATTATTGACCCTGCCAAAGTCGTGCGATCGGCACTGCAAAATGCTGGTTCCATTGCTGGCATGGTTTTAACCACCGAAGCCGTTATCGTCGAAAAGCCTGAGAAGAAAGGAGCAGCCCCTGACATGGGTGGCATGGGCGGCATGGGCGGTATGGGCGGTATGGGCGGCATGGGCGGCATGGGCGGCATGGGTATGATGTAATACCTGCTAGCTTCATAATTATTCATTTTACCAAGCAGTTTGCCTTGTCAAGGCAGACTGTTTTTTTTCACATTTCCCCCGGGGTCACGGGGGCAGGGGGAACAATCGCACCTAGCTTTCCTTGAATTGGCGGACTACTAAAAGCCCCACTTCTGAGCGTCTACGATATGATTTAAGCCAGTAAACAAATCGATTGGTTGTAGGAGCAATCCTAAGTTGACTAATTGGTGGATAACACTGCACAATAAAGCGCATATTCCTCTTGCTTAAGCCTTGGCTTTCAACCGAATTTAGGCGTACCACTAGGGTCTAATGGTGCAAAGTAAAAGCAACGCTTAAGTCGAATAGCTGTCATGAAAGAACGCTCTTTGTAGCAGTATGCAACTTACTATTAAACTGAACCCGCATATAACTAATGACTAACGCTGATAATCTTCCCCGAAAATAAATTTCCGAGGCTAGCTGAAATATAAATTTTTGGAGAAATTATATATAAAGTCTCTACATTTATATGAGGTGAGAGGGAAACTTTGAACTCCTAACTCCCAACTCCCAACACAAGAACTCCTAACTCAATTATGGCAATCAAACTTCCACGCTTGAAAAAAAGAGTAAACAAAGTATATACAACGGATTACTATCATCAGCCAGGTGATATGCCTGGACAACTACTCGTTGATGAGAATGCCGACCATCCGGAAATTTATTTAATTGATTATACCTCAATCAATGCTATCAAACAGCAAATACAAGCTCCAGAAGAATGCAAGAAATATTTAGATACAGAATCTGTTTCTTGGGTTGATGTTCAAGGCTCAGGTAATACAGAATTTTGGGAAAGATTGCAAACACTTTTTGATTTACATCCTCTGGTTTTAGAAGATGTCGTGAATGTACAAGAGCGTCCAAAAGTTGAAGATTACGAACACCAATTAGTGATAATTGCTCGGATGGTAGTGCCAAAAACGAAAATATGCGGTTTTTATAAAGAGCAAGTGAGTTTAGTGCTGGGAAAACATTACTTGCTCACAGTACAGGAGGAAGCAGAACATGATTGTTTTGAACCAGTGCGATCGCGCATTGAGAAAGGCAAAGGGATCATCCGCAAACAAGGAGCAGATTATTTAGCCTATGCCCTATTAGATGCAATTATCGATGGATTTTTTCCAGTCTTGGAGCGTTACGGTGAGCGGCTTGAACAGTTAGAGGATGAAGTGATAATCAATCCCACTAGACAAACGCTGCAGAAAATATACCAAATTAGGCGAGAATTATTAGAATTGCGTCGTGCCATCTGGCCGCAGCGGGATGCAATTAATTCTTTGATTCGAGATGGTAGCGAATTGATTGGCAAGGAGGTGCGAACTTACCTGCGAGACTGTTACGACCATGCAGTGCAAGTGATGGATATGGTAGAAACTTATCGAGAACTTGCATCTGGATTAATGGACGTGTATCTTTCCGCAGTCGGGAACAGAATGAATGAAATCATGAAAGTGCTGACCGTGGTTTCAGCGATTTTCATTCCGCTAACTTTCGTTGCTGGCGTTTATGGGATGAATTTTGAGCATATGCCAGAACTGAAAAGCCGTTGGGGTTACCCGATTTGTTTGGCGGGTATGGTGGCGATCGCTATAGGTTTGCTATTCTTCTTTAAGCAACGAGGTTGGTTGGAAAACGCTTCCATAAATAAGCGCGATTTACCGGATTAGGAAAGACAAGGGGTAAAGGCTAAAGGTTAAAGGGGAAGAATTTATTCCCGATTCCCGATTTCCCATGCCCTTCAGGCTGACTTTACAATTCACAGGGAGTATATATTTTAAGTTATGGCAAATACTGCTGCTACCGACAACAATTTATTTTATTTAACGCTTTATATTATCGGCGTTACTTACATCTTTAACCGGATGGTGGAATCAATTGCCGACCAAATTAAGTTTGAATACAAGAAAGGAGTTGTCGATGAACAGCTCAAAGAACAAGAACTACAAGGCGATGTTGGGATTAGTTTTAAGCTCAAACCTTCATACGCACTAGATGATTTGAAAGAATTATCGGTTAGCATTGAGAATAAATCAAAAAATCTCGCAGTATATATTGACTGGGACAATTGCTCTTTAGTCGTTGAACATAACAAACAATCGTGCAGAGTGATTCGCAAATCACCAGACTTAACTCGTGACTTAGCTGTACCTCAAAGTCCTAGTTTAATAGCACCAACCAAAACACTCACAGAGTTAGTAACCGCTGAAAATGTTTTTGAGCGTGATAAAGAAAGCGGAACCTACACACCAAAAAAACCTATAGTTAATATCACCGGACTAAAGAGCAGTCCCGTGAAAGCCCAAAGGAAGTTGTACGCCAACTTTATGAAGAGAAGAAATAACTTAGATTTTTCGTTACAATTAGTGCTAAGAATATCTGAACTGCGGGTAGGTTTGGTTCCAGGCAAAGATATTCCTCCGGTGTGCATTGTGAATTGTCCTTTTACCATCAGAAAGCTACCTTGGACTTACGCACTACCTTGGAATAAGAAGAAATAGAAGATTAGTATGGATGCAATTGCCAGACCGTCAAATTGTGCAAAATTTCCAATTTACTTTTAGAGTGATTTGGCTCTGTAGACTCGCGGTTAGCGACAATTTTGATCTGGCAAATTGGAAGATTAATAATCGATGTCTACAAGACTGTTGCACCTTGGATGGGTATGGAATCCCTGTCATCAGCTACACTAAGAGCATGGTTAAAATGCCGCTCACCTTTCTAAAAATCATCCATGTCTCGTTGGTTTAATACGGCAGGTCCTTGCCGAGCCGACAAACATTATATGCTGTCACCAAGCAGTCGGTTGCCCGACTTAAAGCAGCTAATTGCCCAAGAAAGTTATTTTGTAATTCATGCACCTCGTCAAACAGGAAAAACCACGGCAATGCTAGCGCTAGCCAAAGAATTAACGGCTAGCGGACGCTATACAGCGGTAATGGTATCGGCAGAAGTCGGGGCACCCTACAGTGATGACCCAGGTGCGGCAGAATTGGCGATTCTTGGTGCTTGGCGAGATACGATAGCAGACTCCTTGCCCCAAGACTTGCAACCCCCTACTTGGGTTTATACAGAGCCTGGACAGAGGATTCGAGCCTGCTTAAGGTCTTGGGCACAAGTTTCACCACGACCTTTGGTACTGTTTATAGATGAAATTGACTCCTTACAAAATGAAGCCCTAATTTCAATTTTACGACAGTTACGCGATGGCTATCGCGGTCGTCCGGATAACTTTCCACTATCGGTAGGGTTAATTGGTTTGCGGGATGTCCGCGATTATAAAGTCGCATCCGGTGGCAGCGACCGATTAAATACAGCGAGTCCATTCAATATTAAAGTTAGTTCCCTAACATTGAGAGATTTTTTCGCTGCTGAAGTTGCAGAACTATACCAACAACATACTGACGACACCGGACAAGTTTTTGCTAGTGTTGCAATCAATACAGCGTTTAATTTGACTCAAGGACAACCTTGGTTAGTAAATGCCCTTGCCAAAGAAATTGTCGAAAAGTTGGTCAAGGATACTTCGGTTGCAATTACACATAAGGATGTTTTAGAAGCTAAAGAAATACTCATTGCACGTAGAGATACTCACCTCGATTCCCTGGCTGAAAGACTCCGAGAACCAAGGATAAAAGCAATTATTCAACCAATACTAGCAGGGTTGGAACTAGGGGATGTGCCATCTGATGATATTCAGTTTGTTCTAGACCTGGGTTTATGTAAGATGGACCCAGAAGGCGGATTGACAATTGCGAATCCGATTTATCGCGAGGTCTTACCGAGAGTATTAACAATTACACCAATGGCTTCACTGCCGAAAATTGCACCGACTTGGTTAACTAAGGACGGGGAGTTAAATACTGATGCCTTACTCGAAGCATTTTTAAAATTCTGGCGGCAACATGGTGAACCATTATTAGGTAGCACTGGATATCACGAAATTGCACCCCATCTAGTCCTAATGGCGTTTTTGCATCGGGTTGTCAATGGAGGTGGAACCTTAGAGCGCGAGTATGCGATTGGAAGCGATCGCATGGATTTATGTTTAAGATATGGTTCTACCACATTAGGAATTGAGTTAAAAGTTTGGCGCAATAAAAAAGGCGACCCGCTTTTGTCTGGTCTTGAGCAATTAGACTCATATTTAGCACGTTTGGGGTTAGCGACAGGTTGGCTATTTATTTTTGACCGACGGACTAATGCCTTACCAATCGAAGAACGTTTAGCAACAGAAATTACAATTACAAATAGGGGACGTTCTGTAACCGTTATCCGTGCGTAGGGGACAGAATGAGCGAAACTGTTGTGAGAATCACGCTCAATTTGTAGCTTTTTTACTGCTATTACCCCGAAAAATCGATTAACGTTCCTACTTGCCAGCTACCCAGGTAGGGCAAGCAAGATGCCCACCCTACAATAAATAATAAATTAACTTAAGCCTTCTTTCAACTCACTCCTTGCCTTATCCAACGCTTCTGCTAACTTACTTGCATCCTTTCCTCCAGCTTGCGCCAAATTCGGTCTTCCACCACCACCACCACCGCAAATTTTCGCAATCCCACCAATAAACTTCCCAGCTTGCAAACCTTTCTTATTTACTTCACTAGAGAAAGCTGCAACTAAACTAACCTTCCCCAATTCTGGAACCGAACCCATCACCACCGCACCGTTACCGATTTTTTGTAATAAGCGTTCAGCAGCAGTTTGCAATTGATTAGGATCAACATCGTCCATCTGCGCGACTAAAATCTTATAATCGCCTACAGATTCTACTGTTGATAGCAAACTATCAGATTTCGCGATCGCCAATTGTCCCTTCAATACCTCCAACTGCTTAGTCGTATTTTTCAACTCAAGAAGCAGGGTGGTGATTCTCTCCGGGACTTCCTCTGGTTTCACCTTAAAGCGATCGCTCAAATCTTTGACTACTTTATCCCGCACATTTAAGTAGTCTAAAATCGCAGCACCGGAAACCGCTTCAATCCGCCGTACTCCGGAAGCTACTCCAGCTTCAGAAATGATTTTAAATACACCTATTTCCGCAGTATTACTGACATGAGTCCCGCCGCACAGTTCCATCGAAACACCGGGAAAATCGATAACGCGGACTTCTTCGCCGTATTTTTCCCCAAACATTGCTGTAGCACCTTTTGCCTTAGCTTCTGCGAGGGGTAATACTTCGACTTTTGCAGAATGTGCCTCAGAAATCCAAGTATTAACCTGGTCTTCAACTTGCTGTACTTCTTCTTTTGTTAAAGCACGGGGACAATTGAAGTCAAAGCGCAATCTGTCGAAGGATACTAGAGAACCTGCTTGGGATATGCTATCGTCAACGATTTTCTTTAAGGCCCCTTGTAAAAGGTGAGTTGCGGTATGATTCGCTTGGGCGCGACGCCGACAAGAGGAGTCGATTTGAGCGGTGACAACATCTCCTACCCGGATTGTACCGCGTTCGATGCGTCCAAAATGAACAAAGAAATCAGATTCTTTCTTCACATCTTCCACCCGCACAACGATACCATCGCCAGTAATATAACCCCTGTCACCAATTTGTCCCCCAGATTCGGCATAGAATGGCGTTTTATCCAGAACCACTTGCACTTCTGTTCCGGCTTCTGCTTCTTGTTCCGAAATGCCGTTAATCAACAAAGCTTCTACTTTCGCATCTGCTCGATCAGACGTATAACCCAAGAATTCTGTAACGTTAATATGTTCCGCCAACTTGTCGAGGGAACCCTGCACAGTTAAATCAATGGTTTCATGTGCAGCTTTGGCACGGATTACCTGCTTTTCCATTTCTGCTTCAAATCCGGCAACATCCACTGTGAGGTTGTTTTCCTGAGCAATTTCTTGGGTTAATTCCAAGGGGAAACCGTAGGTATCGTATAGGGTAAAAGCACTTTCACCCCCAATCTGAGTTTCGCCTTTACCTTGCAACTGTTGGATAATTTCGGAGAGCATTTTTTCGCCACGGTCCAAAGTCTTGAGGAAATTGGATTCTTCCCGTTGCAATTCTGCTTTAATAGCATCTTCCCGTTGGCGGACATTGGGATATGCAGATTCTGAAAGAGCGATCGCCGATTCAGCAACTTGGGTAGTAAATTCAAAAGAAATCCCAATCAAACGTCCATGACGCACCACCCGCCGAATTAACCGACGCAACACATAACCTCTTCCCACATTGGAAGCGCGAATTTCATCAGCGATCATGTGAACAACAGCACGAACGTGATCGCCAATTACCTTCAAAGAGACTTTGGTTTTCTCATCGCTGCTAGCATAATCAATTCCCGCAATATCTGCCGCAGTTTTAATAATGGGAAAAATTAAATCAGTTTCATAGTTGTTGGGAACTCGTTGGAGAACTTGTGCCATCCTCTCCAAACCCAACCCAGTGTCAATATTCTTCTTCGTAAGCGGTGTTAAATTGCCTTCTGCATCACGGTTATATTGCATGAAGACAAGGTTGTAAACTTCGATAAACCGGGTATCGTCTTCTAAATCTATATTGTCATCGCCCAATTCTGGGTGAAAATCATAGTATATTTCCGAACAAGGTCCGCAAGGACCAGTCGCACCAGATGCCCAGAAGTTATCATCTGCACCCATTCGTTTGATACGCTTAGAAGTCACACCGATTTTATCTTGCCAGATATTGAAAGCTTCGTCATCCTCCTCAAATACACTGACTACTAGCTTTTCCTTGGGTAAATTAAATATTGTGGTACAGATTTCCCAACCCCAGGCGATCGCTTGTTCTTTAAAATAATCACCGAAGCTGAAGTTACCTAGCATCTCAAAAAACGTGTGATGCCGATTAGTGCGTCCGACATTTTCGATATCGTTAGTGCGGATGCATTTTTGGGAAGTCGTGGCACGGTTGAATTCTGGCGTGCGCTGTCCCAAGAATATCGGTTTAAATGGTAGCATCCCCGCGATCGTCAACAGTACCGTGGGGTCTTCTGGTACGAGGGAAGCACTTGGGAGAATTTGGTGTCCCCGTTGGGCATAGAAGTCGAGGAACTTGGTGCGTATTTCGCTACCGCTTAAGTACTGGGGATGTGAAGACATTGTTGTTTGTAATCATTTGTGTCAAAGGAGCGGGATTGGGCTGGATGTTGGGTAAACGGTAAAGAGAAATTTTACTCTTTCCCTTGCCTCTTGCCCCTTACCCCAGCCGCTTTCATAGACAAAGTATGCCGCACAAAAGGACATCTGTGCCATCAACTACAGAAGTCGGCATAATTTCTATATTTTTTTATCCTCGAATAAACTTTTTAAGACCCCGACCGTTCTCAGGGTCGTCCGTTTTGAGTTGGGGTCTGAATCCGCTGCACTCACTATAGACTGCATGTGGACAGGCTACCGGGGAGCGAAAAATCAACCAAAAATGTCGGACAAATTTTAAGATCCTACTATCAAGCCTGTCCACATACAATCTAAAAACCTCCTTCTTCCTTCTTCCTTCATTCAATTTTACATTTTCTTTTCGCTTCATCGTAGAAAATGGGACACTTTGGGCAGAATATGTGCAGCTTTTTTTAGTGTCACAAGTACTTAACTCTAGTAGGATGAAACATTAAAATTTCTTCAATAAGATTAATCCTTGAACATAATTCCAAATCCACATACTGAGGTAACTCATGGCTCTAAAATTGAAAGTTCCGAATATTGCCTGTGATGGTTGTGCAGAGACAATTACCGAATCTATCCGCATAGTAGAACCAGATGCGAAAGTGGATGTGGATGTCAAAAATAAAACTGTCACAGTGGAATCAGAAGCTTCCGAAGAATCGATTAAACAGGCAATTGTCGCTGCAGGTTACACGATAGAGGGTTATCAATAAGGACAAAAAGGATGATAAGTGAGGTAAGACTGTTGGAAGGTGTTAAGCAAACTGTTTTTCCCACTACAACAGGTATGTAAACAAATCTAGGTAGATGAAATCAAGCCAACAGTCTCACCTCACAGAGCAACTATATTCAAGATTTGGCTTCTTCTGCGATTGGGTGAAACAAAGTAATTAAAATCCCAACTCACTATATTTCAACCTCCATGAGCGTGTCCTAATTATTTATTTTTATTTATTTTTTCTGTAAATTTACTGAGAAAAATCGTCTTTTATTAAGAAACATCTGTTCATATTAGATAGGTATCGAAAAATCATACTGAATCGGTGTTTGCGGATATATAATCAAAGCTATAAATATTTTTTATCGTTGTAGAATATTAACATTTGGTTGCTGACCCGGCGCTGAACTTCGTTTTTTTTCATGGAGTCAATACTATAAACTGTTTATATTTTGCAACAATCACACCTTAAGCCATTCCTGGAAATTACAGTAATACTTTTATACTTCCGTAGATTATTCAGTATTTATACTGTTTGAAATCAACGATAGAAAAGTAGAAATTAGGTATCAGAAAAAGTAATCCTAGGGATTGTAGTAAAGTTAAGGCGTTTAGAGGTGATTGAAATTGAATATTTACTGTAGATATAACGAGCGAATGATGAAATATGGGGTCATACCCCCTAGGCAAGAATACGGGCATATTAAGTAGTAGCAGGGAGAGTTCACGTCTTTTTTTACGAGGGTTATACCCTTGAGTCTAAATAGGGTAACAAACAAAGCAATGAACATTTCCATTCTGGTCTTCGGAAGTGATAACTTTCTGGCTGCACTTCCCGATCAGATCCGTGATGCAACCGCTTTTAACGTAGAAGTTATCGCCAATCTGAATCAGGCTGTGTCGCAAATTAAAATTACGCCACCTGATGTAATGCTTGTGCAAGCAAGTTGCCATGGCAGTATGGAACTCTGCCGTTGGCTAATAGAACAAACAAAGCTATCTTCGATTTACTGTATTCTTTTGGAAGATCGGCCCCATCTGTTGGCTGATAGAATTGAGTATGGCTGGGAGTGGGAGTTGGAGATGACTTCCTCGGCACTGCAACAAGGAGCCGATGCTTATATATGGCAGCTGACAAAAGTAACAGATAAATATGAAGTGGCAGCAGAGTTCAGTGCCAGCGTTGATGCAAAGCAGCTTGCCGGATGGCATCGCTTGCTACTAGCTCAATTGACGGTAGGTTTTCGGAAAGCTCAAAAGTACCGCGATCTGATCCGCACTAACGACTTATTGTCAGCGATCGCCTTGGCGGACCCGCTGACAGAATTAAACAACCGTCGGGCTCTAGAGTGGGATTTACCCAGACAAATTCAAAAGGCTCGTGCTAAAGGGAATGAGATGAGTTTGATTATTCTGGACGTTGACTTCTTTAAAAAAGTTAACGATACCCACGGGCATTTAGTCGGCGATCGCCTTTTGCAGTTGCTGTGTAATCGGATTAAGCATAATTTACGGTTTCAAGATACTCCTTTCCGCTATGGCGGTGAGGAATTCGTAATTATTCTAGGTAATACTAGTTCTGAAGAAGCAATTGTGGTGGCACGTCGCTTAAATCGTATAGTCTGCGAACAACCATTCGCTATAAACAACAACCTGACTATTGATGTCACTATTAGCCTCGGAACTGCTTGTTTGCGAGCGGATGATGATGCTCAAGGTACAAGTTTGTTGCATCGTGCCGACCAATTTTTACTCCAGGCTAAGGCCTCTGGGCGTAATCGTGCCATCGGCTGTGGGGAATATTTATCGCAGCAACCACATTTGAGGGTTGTTTCTTCATAAGAATCAACCTATCGCATTACTAATAGCACTCTGACACTCTGTGAGGGGGGCGCGTTTTCCCATAGCATAAATTAAAGCTTGGTACGCCGACCAATTTTCTTGTAGTAAAGTTTTCGCTTGCAGAGTACAAAGGCGCTGTTTGATTTCGCCACTAGATTCAGAAAAACCTAAATTTGTCAATACTCCTGCAAGCTTATTTCTATCATCAGCCCCACCTTCGGCATTGTCATAAACCAAGGTTTCAGCCGCAATCCCTGCCATCCAAATAGTACAGTAGCGGTCTAGCATTTGAGCGCTGATTTTACCTTGTTCGAGTTGGGATGCTAATTCTGCATCATCAAAACTCACGCCACCTTGTCCTGGTTGTTTCTGTCTGAGGGCTTCCCAGGCACTAAGAGTATAACCAGTTACGGGGATATCCAACAAGTGCGCAACGAGAAAATGTCCGGCTTCGTGGTGAATAATACGTTCTCTGTGTGCGGGTGAAAAACTAGCGATCCAGTCTAAAAGTACGGTACCTCCCTTGCCTTGTAAACTGAAACTATCGAGAGTTGCGATTCCCAAAATTGTGAAGGTAGCAAGTGCTGGGACTGTGGGCGACAAGTGAAATAATGGACCTAACAGACTGGAAATCGTGATTATAAAAATAGATATTGCAACTAAATTTAAAGCAGTTTGGCTCATTGTAGGGTTTTATGAATGCAGCGTAATCTTTCTTAATTATGCTGTGAGATAGCCATCATTGAGATTTTATCTGATTAAATTTACCTAACGGCTGTTTGCCCCATCCCTCTAGGGAGTAAGACGGGGAGGATGGCGAGGAATATCGCATCTCCAATTTTGTCAAGGTAAAATTATTCAAATACTACAGTTCTATTGCCATATACCAAGACACGATTTTGTAAGTGCGATCGCACTGCTCTTGCCAATACCACCCTCTCCAAATCTTTACCTTTTCTAATCAAATCGTCAATTTCATCGCGGTGACTCACCCTGACAACATCCTGCTCAATAATTGGTCCTGCATCCAAATCGGCAGTGGCATAATGCGCTGTTGCACCAATAACTTTAACCCCACGTTCAAAAGCCCTGTGATAGGGATTTGCACCAACAAAAGCTGGTAAAAATGAGTGGTGAATATTAACTATTTGGGGAAATTTGGCAATAAAATCTCCGCTGACAATTTGCATATATTTCGCCAATACAACTAAATCAATGTTGTACGTCTGTAACAATTCTAGTTGTTTTTCTTCCTGTTCTGCCTTGTTATCCTTGGTAATAGGTATGTAGTGGTATTCAATCTCAAATTGTTCTGCTATCGCGTTTAAATCAGGATGGTTGCTGATAATTAAGGGAATCTCCGCTGCGAATTCTTTTGCACGCTGCCGCCAAATGAGGTCATACAGGCAATGATCTTGTTTGCTTACCCAAATAGCAATGCGTGGCATAGCATCAGAAAAATGCAGTTCCCACTTGGCATTTAATGGTTGGGCAATGGCATTAAATGCGGGTGCGATTAAATTTCGTGGCAAATTAAACCCAGAAAGTTGCCATTCAATCCGAGTCAGGAATAACCCAGCAGCAAAGTCTGTATGCTGATCCGCATGAATGATATTACCGCCATTGGCATAAATGAAATTGGCAATTTTTGCTACAAGTCCCCGTTGATCTGGACAGGAAATTAGCAATGTTGCTGTCGGACTGGTCATAGTTAGTTTAAATGCTAGCTTGATTCTTAAATGTAGCTTTTAAGTATTATCACTAATTTCACTCTAATTTTATACAGGTAATATGAAATTAGATTTCGTTTCAAACCTAACTAAAAGCTTCTAAGTGTAAACAATGTATTTATCTTCCCATAAATCATAGTATAAAATTTTATCTTGAACTCTAGAAAATTTTATCTGCTAAGATCAGTTTGAACGAATTATGGGTACCTACTGAATTATTTTCTTACAAACAAAACAATAATAAAGGGGTATTTTTTTAGTTCTTTCTCCTTCATTGCATCTAGCAAAACCTTTATTAATTCACAATATAGAGTATTTAGGCAATTTTTACTATTCTTGAATAATTTTAATAAATTTTACCTTTTCAAGAGTTACGCACTGCACAAACACTTATTATCGGGTTAAGTTGTTTTCCATCGCTCCTAATTTCCAAAGTTTAAAATATAGTTTTTGTTCATGACATAGGTCTCAAAAGTTGACTTTAACTTATTGTTTTAGTTGTTAAGTAAACAGGAAAACTTGCAGTGACAGAAGCTTACTTGCTTGTATGTTCTCACTACATCTGGAAAAATATAAATTTGATAAAGGGTATGCAAAGTGTACATGGTATTTATTAGTATCAGATATAGTCTATGAATTCTATAAAGGTAGTACAATTTCAAATCGAGAAAAAACGGTTCATAAAAGTCGATTTGTATTCAACAATCAAGCATGGTTATGCCCTTTTTAAAAGGAAACTATCAACATCAGCTTCACTGACAACTAACTTACTATTATGTTACAGCAATTTTTAATTTATTTAGCAGTAATTGCTTATTTTGGGATAGCTTGTTGTTTTTTCTATAAATGGCTAGATTTTTTTATAGAAGATGAGGAGATGACTTCAACACAACGCTCTTTTTCTACCGTCATTTTAATTGTTGCTTCTATTTTATGGGTAATAATAGTGCCGTTTGCTTACTTGGAACTTTTAAATTTTCACAAAAAGCATAAAGGAATTATTGATTTCCTAATCGATATGTCGAATCAAACTGTTTCTGAAGAGTGAGGGTTATTTTTGAAACGCAGAGGAGGGCAGAATTTTTTAGTCAATTATGGCTTTTTGGTGTTTGTGGGGCTGGGCAAAATGGGGCTTGGAGAAGGTAGTTTTCCAGTGTTGTCTTCTGGTTGTTTCCACTCGGAAACTTGTCGATTAACTGCATTCTCAAAATCTGGTGATACCAACAGCACATCTACATTTCCATCTGCTTTAGTTGCAGGGTTAGTTCGAGCATATAAGAATCGTCGGTTAAAGTCAGACTTGCCCAAAGTTAACTGATGGGTTTTCTGATTTTTGAGTTTGACTTCGATAGTCGCTTGGGGCTTATCTAAACTGAATTCTGGAAGCTGGTTAGTTGGAACAGATAAAATGCGGTTGCTTGTTCCCTTCACCAGTAAATCCATCAAATAGGATACGCTAGCATCACTTGCTGGTGCTTGTTCGGGAGATTTGAGCAACCATTTTGGTTTGTCCGAACTATTATTACGATCCAAATTTACATTCACACTATTAGTTTTAAGAGACAAAGATTGCACATCATCTGCTGCAAAAGAGAAAATTTGCTGATTTTTCTCCTTAACTTCCTCTCGCTGATTCTTCCAATTAAATTCATACAAGTAGACAAAACCACCTAAACCCAGCGCTAGAAGTATCAAAATTACAGTTGTCCGTTGCACTTTCATTTTTTAATTATTTGTTATTTGTTACTAGTAAATAACCACTAACTCCTAACTCCTAACTTTACCTTCTTCGCCACCAGAAAAAAGTTGAACAAGCAAAACCTAACAAAGGTAAAATTAATAGTGACGATAATGCCAAAAGATTGGCTTGTGCTGCGGTCATGTTAATCCGGCGATTTTTTGCTTCCTTGGGACGAATTGAAAGGGTTTGTTCGTCTTGCTGACTCAACCACGAGACTGAGTTGAGGAATACATCTCCGTTTAGCTGCTTGTCAAATAAGCCATCGGTGGCAAAATCAGAATTTCCTAATACTACTAGACGTGATTCTTTTGTGGTTTCGAGTGGAGAAGCTGAGGGAGTCGGGGAGGGGGAAGAATTAGGAGCGGGGGGTGGAGCTAGTGTTATGGGGGTTGAGGAAGATTTGGGAGTGGGAGATGGGCTGGCTTTAGCTTGAGTTGTTGGGGAAGCTTTGGGGGTAAGCTCGATAGTGGGTGATGGGGTTGGGATGGGTGTGGGATTTATTTTACTTCCGGCTTTCCTAGTTAATGCTATGCCTAGGGTGAGGGGTCCTTTGCGATCGCTTCCTTCATTGAACTGTAAATTTTCGCTTGAAAGGTCGCTTTCAGCCCAACTACTGGGGTAAGGTTTGGTTCGCAATAATTCTGTTGCTTCAATACCGGGTACTGGTGTTGCGTCTATCGGTCGTGCTAGACGATAAAAAGAAATACCGTTACCAAAATTTTTGGTAATCGGATGTTTGCCATATTCATTTATTAGGGCAACAGCAGGACCAAGCCCTACTCCCCCAGAAACATCAACCGCCAACCGATTATCCAATTTGACGCCCCATTCTTGCAACAAAGGCTCAACTTTGGAGTCGGTGTTAGGGTCTACCATCAACAATACATTACCGCCGCGATTGAGATAATCTCGCAATGCGGCAACCTCAGGATCAAATAGCGCTCGTTTAGGGCCCGCTATGACTACAACAGTTGCATCTTCTGGTATTTTTGATTTTTCGACTAAATTCAGCGGTTCAGGTATGTAGTTTTTATCACCTAATGCTTGAGTTGCTTGGGACATTCCACCTTCGCCGGCTCCTAGTTGGTGTTCGCCGTGACCTTGAAGCAAGTAAACTTTAGTTGTGGTGGCGCTGCTGATTTGTTGCAAGCGATTAGTTAAACGGACTTCTGAAAGACGTTCGTTTTCATTGATTGCCTGCACTAACTGGCGTTTGTCTCCAGATTCCAGATAAATTTCGCCATAATCTTTAACACCGAATTTTTCTGCAAGTCCCGGTCTGGCTTGCGGGTCTATATACTCAAATTGAAATTTTGGGCTTTGTCGGCGATAATTTTCTAGCAGTTCCCTATCAATGGAATTTTGAGTCACATCAAACAGCCATACTTTAACAGGTTGTTTCAAAGAACGTACTAATTCTTTGGACTGAGGGGCTAGGGTAAACAACTGCGCTTCTGTTAAGTCTGTCCGCAGGTGGTAGCGAGTACCGAGAAAGTTGATTAGGCCTAAAATTGCCAATACAGAGACAGTTGCAACTAGAGCATTTGTACCAGCTTGGGTGGAACGCTTGGACCACCAGTTATTTTGTTGACTTTGCCAAAAAAGCCAAAATCCGGTAATCACAGTCCCTGAAATCAGCAATATTAGTGGGATTGTTCCCCATTTTTCTGTTAATAGCCCAGATGTCAAACCCGCAGTAATTAGAAACGGGCCAAGCCAAAATAGATATTTCCAAGGTTTCTTATTAGCGATTATTTTCATATTTTGTTAATTGTTAGTTGTTAGTTGTTAATTGTTAGTTGTTAGTCGTTGGTTGTTAGTTGTTGCCTACTAACCAATAACCACTAACCAATAACGACTAACTAACTATTGCCGTTGAAAACGCAGTGCATCAATTGATTGGGCTGTAAGAAAAATGCCTAAAACAATGTAACTGGCAAATAAAATTAAACTGCTGGTATCGAAAATCCCTTGGAGGAGGGTGTTGTAATGTTTTAACAATGAGAAATGACCTAGAGCTTCTCCCAAGGAACCGCCGATATTTTTGGCGATTAAATCAATGAATAATAGTAACAAAATCACCGCAAATGTCAGGACGGCAGAGAGGATTGTGCTGTCTGTTAAAGAGGAAATAAACATCCCTAAGGACAAAATTGCCGCTGCTAGTAGAATTAAAGCCAAATGTCCTAAGAGAGGAATCTGTAGTGACATTTTCGGACTTGCCCCACTTAAAGCGATCGCTTCTAATACCAACAGGGGCATGACCAATGTGATAAAAAACGTCAGTACACCCAATAATTTACCTATGGCGACTGCCCAGTTGGTAATTGGTGATGTGGCTAAGAGTTCCAATGTGCCGCGCTTGCGTTCTTCGGCATATAATCCCATTGAGAGAATTGGCAGCACAAACAACAACAACCACCCCATCCGGTCTAAAAATGCCCGAATAAATTCATATGGCACATCTATTGGCGGTACTTGTGTTCCCACCTGTTGTCCTTGGATGTCTAGTGCCGCCACTGTTGGTAAAATGCCGTCTGGCCCCATCAAAATCAAGACAAAAAACAGTCCTGCAAGAAACCAAAACACTCCTGCGATCGCGTAAGCTAATGGCGATACAAAATAGCTTTGTAACTCTCGGCGATAAATGGCAATGATATTTCCCAGTACTACACCCATTTATGCGGCTTCTCCTTCTTTGGCTGGTGTTGAGTCTACCTCAAATTCCAAGTTTTTTTCTTCTGTGGTTAACTGCAAAAATACGTCTTCTAAAGTGGCTAACACCCGCCGCATTTCATACAGAGCAAACCCCGCACGTACTAACGAAGAAGCTATATCCCGTCCCGGTTCGGTTCCTGGTTGCGATATCACCCTAATTGCAGTGCGGTTGTTTTGAAGGGGGGTAGACAAGTGCATTGATTCTACCAGACCTACACCTGATACATTTTGTAGTACCTGTTTCGCCAACCCAATATCACCCTCAATCTCTAATTCATATCCAGACCCGCTTGTCAACTGTGCCATCAAATTTTCTGGGGTATTAATTGCCACGATTTTGCCGCGATTAATGATCGCGACTCGGCTGCAAGTCATGCTGACTTCTGGCAAGATGTGGGTAGAAAGGATAATTGTGTGGCTACCTGCGAGGCTTTTAATCAGATTTCGCACCTCAATAATTTGCCGGGGATCGAGTCCGACGGTGGGTTCGTCTAGAATTATCGCCGGTGGATCGTGAACGATCGCCTGAGCAATACCAACTCTTTGGCGATAACCTTTAGAAAGTTTACGAATGATAACATGGCGCTTATCTTCGAGGTTGCAGCGTTCAATTGCGGCTTGTACCTTATTGTTGCGATCGCCTGCTGGAACTCCTTTAATTCGCGCCACAAAGTACAAAAATGATAATACCGTCATCTCTGGATATAATGGCGGCGTTTCTGGCAAGTAACCTATTTTCTGTCGTACAGACATAGAATTTTCATGGACATCATAGCCAGCAATTCTGGCTGTACCGTTCGTTGCAGGCAAATAACCAGCTAAAATCCTCATGGTTGTGGTTTTCCCAGCACCATTAGGCCCCAAAAATCCGAGAATTTCCCCTTGTTCAACGTTAAAACTAACATCAGTAATAGCTGGGGTAGAGCCATAGATTTTACTCAGATGGTCAACTTCAATCATTTTTTAAAGCGATCCCGACCGATCGGATACCAAATGATTTTAGACTAATATGTTTTAAAGGAAGTGGGCAGAAAACCCTAATCCACATAAAAGTTTGGGCATCTGTATCTCCTGCGACGGTAAAGAGTCAGTCCCTAAACTTTATCCTTTATTACTAGCATTCAAGGTACACCCCAGTCTACGCAACCTTGGGCAAATACTTGTACTTACTCTCAGTTATACGACCGAGCCAGTAATGTTGAGAAAACAATCGATTTAAACAACGATGGGAATGGGAATGGTGAGGAGAATAAGGGGAAAATAAATTACCTGATGAGAAATGTCATTATGTTGATACTAAACTTCATCCATTTTGAGAACTGGAGTTTTCCAATAAAACATAGTTCGTAGAACTGGGGCAAGCCTTGACAAAATAGCATAAATGTGTCAAGTGAGTATGCTTCAGAATCACTTCTCATTGTAATGATGTCTCCCAATATCAAAAGTTTAGCATTGCTGAATTTACGTATTAATTTTCATAACCTAGATTCAGCAATGCGAAAAATGTTAAATAAATTTTCTTTCACGTTTTCACTCCCAACAAAGGCAGTAAAAAGTTGCGAGACTAATGCTTTGTAGTAAATGCTTTTTGTGATGCTTTTCTGACAATCTGGAGATAATTAAAAACTCTCGCAAACCCTTAAAACTTTTGTCCTGCAAAAATCGATCGCACTTCTCCATTGCGACGGACAACTGCTTCGTCTTTGGTGACCTCCACAAGTGTCCAACCACTAGCCCCAATACCTTCACCCACATCGATCCGACGGGTTGCACCATCAATTTTAAACAAAGCTGCAGATTTACCGGGTAAATCTAGCACTCCCTGTAACTCATGAGCAGGTGGAGCAAAAGCAGCTTGGACTGCGACTTCCTGTTTTACAGGTGGTGGGGGTATTACTTCCCTACGAGGTGCAGGTACGGAAGCCACAGGTAGTTTTGGTGGTGCAGCCCGAAATACACTAATAACTGGCAATACAGGTAAGGGTTTGGGTGGTTGCCGCACTGTAATTGGTGCATTTGTTACCTTAAGTGGCTTGAGTAAAGGCATTTGTCTCATAAACGCAAACGCTTTGAGATTATCTGGGTTGGCCACTTCACGCACAGTCTTCAAGGCTGTTTTTATCGGTGCAGAGAATCGTGCTTTTTGTGGAATCCCCTTCTTGGCTAATGCCACTGGTGGTAAAGGATTCGCAACACCACCGATTGGTGGGGGTGCATAGCGCATTGGCAATGGCGCTTGATAAACGGGGATGTAAATCCGCTCGACAACAGTTGTAGAACGGGCTGGGGCAGGGGAAGTACCGCTAGATACTAACACTGGTGGTAAACTACCTGATATACTTTTGGCTGTAGGTATAGCAACTGGATAGGCGGGTGTGCTAGCAGATGCCTGGGTGCTGAGTACAGGTCTAGCAGATTTCAGATTGCTTTTTGTCTCTTGTCTGTCAATGACTGAAAGCGCTCTTAGCATATATTGAACCAAATCTGCCTGAACATCTACTTGGGTGGGGAGATGGGCCTGCTTTTGCGCTAGTTGAAGAGACTGTTGGGCAATTTGGCTATTCAGACGACTCAGGAGTCCAGAATTCAGCAGCCAGATTGCACCAACAATCGCTACGCCGATAGTAGCTCCCGTCGAGAGCAGTTTGCCGACCCAGCCCGACGATTTTTTCCGAGTTTTTTTAACAGTTTTGCTCGAATGGGGTGTCTCATGCGCAACCCTACTCAAATGGTTATTTTTAACTTCAGCAACTGCCTGTATCGGTTGTCTGATTTGTGTTTCTGGAACAACAATTTGTTGTACCTTAATAGTTTGTACGGGAGTATACCCCGATTGCACTGTTTGAGAAGGTAAATTTCTGCTATTATCCAGAATCTGGTCGATATCGCAAAAAAGTTCATCAATCAAACCATCAGCGTAATTTTCTATCGACCAAGGTTCATTGGCGATTAATTCTTCTGATGCTTCTGGTACTATAAGATGCGTGCTGGCTTCTTGAGACATAAGGATTTGATGTTGTAGTTTTTTTTTGGGTGTTGAACCCTCCTACTGCCTGAGAATCAGGATTCGCCCGTCGAAAACTGACGAGTTAATTGTTAAGTAGTATGAAATTAAACTGTTTAGGAGCAAAAACTGTTGATGATGCCAGTATGGTATTGATGTCATCAATCATACCAGTCTTTTCCAGGTGTACCATACTACTATAATCGCGCTTCATGAAGTTTATTTGAAGTTAATGCCGGAAACTCTTTGTGGGCATGGTTTTTACGCAATTCTAGATATATTAAGAGGGCATTCACATCGGCTGGATTTACACCTCCAATTCGGGCTGCTTGACCGAGGGTGAGCGGTTTCACCTGATTGAGTTTTTCCCGTGCTTCTTTAGATAGGGTATCAATAGTCGCATAGTCCAAGTCAGCAGGTAAGTGGCGATTTGCTTGACGGGCAATCTGGTCAATTTGATTTTGCTGTCTTGCTAGATAGCCAGAATACTTGATGTCAATTTCTGCCCCTTCTGTTTCCGCACGGTCGAGCTTGGGGTTACCCAGTCCGTAGTTTGTCAGTGAGACGTAATGGAATCCGGAACGACGTAACAAGTCGGCGAGGGTGATTGAGCCTTTGATTGCTTGTTGAGTTTCAGATGCGATCGCTTTACCAATGTCATCATTCTCCTTTACCCGCGTCCCATACAACCGTTCTTTTTCGGCTGCGATATTTTCCTGTTTGCGAGTGAATAAGTTCCACATGCGATCGCCAATCAAACCAATGGACCGTCCCAAGGGTGTTAAACGTTGGTCGGCATTATCAGAACGCAATAACAACCGATACTCACTTCTACTGGTAAGCATCCGGTAAGGTTCCCGCAAATCTTTGGTACACAAATCATCAATTAGTGTGCCAATATAACTTTGCTCTCGGGGGAAAATAATCATCTCCTGACCGCGCACAAACCGCGCTGCATTGATTCCCGCTACCAACCCCTGGGCTGCAGCTTCTTCATATCCAGTTGTACCGTTAATTTGTCCCGCACAGAATAAACCTGCAACTTTCTTCGTCATCAGCGTCGGAAAACACTGAGTCGCGGGCAAGTAATCATACTCCACCGCATAAGCCGGACGCAGCATGGTACAGTTCTCCATCCCTGGGAGAGTGCGTAACATTTGCAATTGTAAAGTTTCCGGCAATCCTGTGGAGAACCCTTGGATGTAAAGTTCTGGTATATCCCGTCCTTCCGGCTCAATAAAGATTTGGTGACTTTCCTTATCGGCAAAGCGGACAATTTTATCTTCGATGCTGGGACAATAACGCGGTCCCTTGGCATCGACCCAACCACCATAAACAGGGGACAGATTGAGATTTTCTCGAATTAGACGATGGGTTTCGGCTGTAGTGCGGGTCATATAACAGGGCATTTGTTCCCTCGGCACCCAGACCTCAGGGTCAAAGCTAAACCACCGAACATCCTCGTCACCCGGTTGGGGCTGCATCTTGGTATAGTCACAAGACCGCTTATCTACCCGTGCCGGTGTGCCTGTTTTCAACCGTCCGGTTTCAAATCCCAAACGATTCAGAGTATCCGTCATCCCTTCCGCTGCGAATTCACCAGCCCGTCCTGCAGCCATCGATTTATTCCCAACCCAAATCCGTCCTCCCAAGAACGTACCCGTCGTTAAGATGACTGAAGAGCATTGGAACGTCACACCAAAGTAAGTTTCAACGCCAATTACTTCATCATTTGCGCCCAAGACCAAATCTGTCGCCATCCCTTCGCGGATTGTTAAGTTTTCTTGATTCTCAACAATCCCCTTCATAATTGCCGCGTATTCCCGCTTATCAGTCTGGGCACGTAAAGCCCACACAGCAGGTCCGCGCGATGAATTCAGTATCCGCTTTTGTAGGTAGGTACGGTCTGCCATTTTGCCAATTTCCCCACCCAGTGCATCCACTTCATTGGTTAACTGAGTTTTCGCCGGACCGCCAACCGCTGGGTTACATGGTTGCCAAGCGATTTTATCTAAATTGAGCGTCAGTAGCAGAGTCCGACAGCCAAGCCGTGCAGTAGCAAGGGCGGCTTCACAACCTGAGTGACCTGCACCAACGACGATGACATCAAAAGCGTCTTGGAATTCAACGGAATTGTGCATGGTCGTAAGAGTACAAAAAAGCGATTAGTTATTCTCAATCTTAACCGATACGCTACTTTCATGGTCGTAAGGTTCTTTGATATGGGTAATTGGAAACCATAACAAGTACAACAAGTGGACGGTAAAACTATCTACTTATGGGTGGTTCCAAAGCAAGTTCCTTCTAATTTAAGCTATGGATGGAAATCGCTATGACACAACAGATTTTCCATCTGGTAGATGAATGGCTGTAAAAACTTCAGCCATTTCTGACTATTTGTGTGAAATAACCTATTGGGAAGGAAAAAATGCAATGAAAGGATTAAAAGGCAAGAATGCCCTGATTACGGGTGCAAGTTCTGGTATTGGGCAGGCAATTGCTATCCGTCTCGCTCAAGAAGGCTGCAATATCGCTATTAACTATCGTAAAAGCCCGGAAGGTGCTGAAGATACTGAAGAAATGGCGATGCAAAAAGCGTGTGGAGATATTGACAATTGTGGTGTTAAGTCTTTGCTGGTTCAGGGAGATGTCTCGAAGGAAGAAGACATTGTTGAGATGGTAAACACCGTAGTTGAAAAATTTGGCAGTCTGAATATTCTGGTTAATAATGCCGGAATTCAAACGGAAAGCCCATCCCATGAGGTAAAAACAGAAGACTTTGACCAAGTAATTGCTGTAAACCTCCGGGGTGCTTACCTCTGCTGTCGTGAAACCATCAAACACCTGATGAGCCAAAACAGTTCGGGGGTAATCATCAATATTTCCAGCGTCCACGAAATTGTTCCTAGACCGATGTATGTCAGCTATTCCATCAGCAAAGGTGGAATGGAAAACATGACCAAAACTTTAGCTTTGGAATATGCAAACCGAGGTATTCGTGTGAACGCAGTTGCTCCAGGAGCTACCATCACGCCTATCAACGAAGCTTGGACAGACGACCCCGAAAAGAAGGCTGTTGTGGAAAGCCACATTCCAATGGGTCGTGCTGGCACTTCCGAAGAAATGGCGGCAGCAGTAGCTTTTTTAGCTTCGGATGAAGCGGCATACATCACTGGGCAAACACTTTTTATCGATGGGGGACTGACGCTATATGCAGACTTTCGGGAGACTTGGTCTGCTTGAAAACAATTCTTTTTTCGGTAGGACTTACGCAAAAACTCTCTCAAACTCTTATTCCTTTGCGTACTTCGCGTCTGAGCGCAAAGCGCAGGCTTCGCCAACGCGGTTAATTATTCCATATTTTGTGCGTAAGTCCTATTCAGGTTGAAATTGATGCATTTGCATTGACAAGAGGCGGTGAGAATGATACTAATTTTCTCACCGTCATTGCATTTTGGAGTTAATTGGCTTGAGTGATAACTCCACAAGTTCAAAAAAGGCAGCGAACTTATCGCCTGCAATCATTTTTACTTGAATACCAGCATTTTGGTTGGCTTTGACTGCTTTAATGGCTTCTGTTGTAAGTGGGTCAATCATTCCTTGCAAAGACAAAAAAATCCAATCCTTTAGTGTTAGTTATTCATTAAAATTGTATTGGCTGGTGTTAGATTTTTCTTTTTTCAATGTATATTAATTTACGTAATAATTATGTAAGATTATTTACTTTAATAGGAAAAATCCCTCAAAATGAAACGAATTCTGAGGAAGGCGGCTTTTTTCGCTATAGTTGTCTTTATTGCTTTCACGTTAGTAGCTAGTAACGGTATTACCCAACGCAAACTAGCTACAATAGCCCAAACACCAAATGGCTGTTTGATGTTGAGTTCGTCGAGGGTTCCAACAACCTGTACAAACAATTCTAATCCCCTTTCTTCACCTTCTAGTGTCTCTCCTTTGCTCCCTGACTTGAAATTACCCGAAGACAAGCGATTTTTGGCAATAGTCGCAAGCAAATTACCAACAATTCCCCAACCTGGTAGTTTGGAATATATTTTGCTGAATGCTTATGGTGCTGTATTTGCAAATCAGCAACCCGAGATTAAATTGCCACAAAAAGTTATTTTGGCCTCCTCACAAGAAACTTCATCTTTTCAAGCGACGTTAACAATGGGAAAAGTTGATGGTACTAGCAATTGTCTTTTACAAAAAGCAGCAGCAGAAGGTTTGAATCAAGCAAAAGCATTAACAGGAATTTCTTTGAGATCGGGTTACGGTGCTAGTGATTGTACCCGCAGTTTCGAGACGAATTTAAGATTTTGGCGAAAATATGCGAACAACCAAACTTTAGACCAAGTGCGTCAGGGGAAAGAAACAAAAATTCTCGGGATAGTCGCACCTCCAGGAGCGTCGCAGCATCTCTGGGGATTGGCAGTTGATTTAAGCCTATCAAGTCAATCCCAAAGGCAAGCGTTAAATAGAAATGGTTGGTTTCAGACTGTAGAAAATGATGTACCGCATTGGACTTATGTCGGTTTGACTGAGGATAAGTTGCCTCTATTTGGGTTTAAAAATAAAGTTGTTAGGGGAATCACTTATTGGTTAACACCACTTTAAAGATGAGGTTGCATTATATCAAGTTCGGTAAATTACTTATAATTTTTCTTTACCCCACCCTCCCCTTTACAAGGGGAGTGTTAAAAGAAAATTCTTTCTCCCTCCCCTTGCAAAGGGGAGGGTTGGGGTGGGGTTGAACGATTGTGGGAAGTACAAGCGATCGTCAAAGATTTGATATTACTCGGCTTCCCTGATTGTCAATGCACCAAAAATGCAAAGTACGGAAAATGTTAGATGTAATGCAAATTTGGGAATCCTTTTTATTGGGCTAGCATTCAGCAAAACCTGGTAAATGCTTACTCTGAATGACACCAAATTATATTGATAAAAATTGCCAAAATCCACCAGGAAATTCTGCAAATTGAAGATTTAAAAACAGCCATTACGCACTTACGTCGTCAAATCAGATTATTGATGTTAAAGCTGAATCCAATGCTAGAAAGAAGAAAAATGGTGTAACGGCTAAATCTTAAAATCTCAAGCCGAGAAGAGTGATAGTTACTAGGCTTATAGAATCATCTGGTCTTTTTACTAACCTTGCATCTCCTCAATTTCTAACAAGCTGACAATTACCCCAGCGATAGGTATAGAAAGAAATACTCCTAATAAACCAGCCACTCTCGTACCAACCAAAAGAGCGAAAAATACCACTACAGGATTTAGGTGAACTGTACTTTGCATTACCCGAGGTGCAACTAAATTGTCCTGAATCTGCTGCAAAACTATGCAAGCAATTAATACTTTTATAGCAACAATCCAACCGCTTTGCACTAAGATAATTAGACAAACCGCACTAACTCCTAATGTGGCTCCAATACCGGGAATCAGGTCAAAAACTCCTACAGTCACAGCTAACAGAAATGGGAATGGGATGCGAAAAAGTAGGAAAACCAAAAAAGTTGCAACGCTGAGGATAAATGAGATCAGCAATTGACCTCGTAAGAAACCGATAAAGTTTTTCTGAATAGCTGTTGCAAAGCGATCGCGTTGATTATGAGGAATTATCTTCAGAATCAGTTGCCAGAGGTTTTCTCCATCAGCCAGCATGAAAAAGGCAACTACAAGAATAATGATAAATGTGACATAATTTTCCAAAAGACTGGGTAGAAAGCCTAAAATATAATTCATCCCAGACACAAACCAATTGCGAATTTGGGTTTCTAGGGTCTCTAGATTTAATTGAATGTTTCGAGTAGCAAGCGTGTTTTGCAATTGAGTAAGTGGATTGTTAGTAGAACTGAGAATTTGCAATACTAAACCTGCTAATTGTTGAAACTGTGTAACCAGTGCAATTCCTATAGCCACGAACAGAACAATGATTGCCAGCAAGCTGAATGCTATGACTGTACCCAATGCAATACCCCGTCTCAAAAACTTTTCAAGGTAACGTACGGGATAGTTAAGAGTAAGAGCTAGAATTGTCGCAAACGTAAACACAAAAACCACATATTGGAAATACAAAAAAAGTTCTACGAATACCCAACCACAAGCAAAGAAAAGTAAGAACCGAACTAGGGTATTAGTGCTAAACTGACTCCAAAAAGTTTTTTTAACTGGTTGCTGTGACGGTTGATCCATAAAGTTTCCTGCTACTTTATACTACAATGTTAAGAGGATGTTTTAGCTATCTTTCCAATTCCAGGTTGTAGAGACATTTCATGAAACGTCTTTACAGGGACTCCTAGAGAGTATAGTACTTTTAGCTGTAGCAAGATTCTTAACTTGTATTCCCTGACTAATAAACTCTTTCACCAATGACTCAACAACTTGCATATCAAAATATTAGCTCCTAGAAGCACCCCAATTGCAAATACCAATCTCTACTTCGTTGTACCTGTTTCAGAGCTACAAAACATCTATCAAAAGCAGGGTAATACTTCAATCCTCAGAAACTAGTACATGATTGATGGTGAAAGTTCAAGCAGAAACCTTTTAGATCCCCAACTCCTCAAAGAAGTTGGGGATCTGTACTAACCATTGAAGTAGCATCAGCCTTGATATCTATGCAATGGTTTCAATCTTTTGTAGGTCAGCCAAGTAAAGAGGACAGTTGTAATTATCGCAAGAACCGCACTGGCATAAAAGACTCCTTCAACTCCCCAAGCACTAAAGGCAACACCTGCAAATAACGGGCCTAATGCTCTACCCAGAGATTGAATTGTAACATTCAGTGCCATAAAACCAGCCCGACTACCTTCTGGAGCAATTTCTGCCAACATGGATTGGAGAGTTGGAAAAGCTAAGGCTTGAGATATACCAAATACAATCGAGGGGATAATCAGCAACCAAGAATTATGAATTGTGGGGATAACCAATAGTGACAATGCGCAGAGAATCAAACCGAATACGATTAACCTTTTTTCTGAAGCCCAACGGGTGAAAAATCCTAATTGGGAAGCAGCAAAGGAAAAAGCTAATGACACAGAGGAAACAATAATACCAATTTCTGCCTCAGAAGCTTTTAGATACGTTCCTGCAAAGATTGGAATATAGGTATAGCAGGTAGCAAACTCGATTAGGAATAGAGAAAATACAGTAAACAGTAGTACAAAAACTTGAAGATTGTTAATGTTGTTCCAGGTATTTTGCAGATAGATTTTTAAATTCAAATTCTCAGTATTTTTTGGCTTTTTAGGTAACTTTAACTTCGTTGAAATCAGCAATGCAACCGGAAAAGCTAATATTGATAGTAAAAATGGATATCTCCAATTGAACTCTCCTAAGAATCCGCCAATCAGAGGATAAATGGTGGCAGCAATCCCAATCATTGCAGCGTTAATTCCCATTGCTGCAGTGAGCATTTTCCCACTATATAAATTGCCGATGAGAGTGAGTTCCAAACACTCTAAACTAGCAGCACCAAGACCTGTTAAAAACCGCCATTCTAGTAAGCTCTGAAAAGATGAAGCAAAGGCACATAAAATTCCGCCCAATCCAAACACAAGCAGTGAAGGAATGAGGATTTTCTTCATACCAATCCGATCTGCTAATGCCCCAAAAATTAAAGCTCCAACTGTAGTCGGTATAAGAAAAACTGCCATTATCAGTCCAATTTGCCCAGATGGGACGTTAAAGGCTTTTGCGATAGTTGGCATTACAGGATTAATGCTAGTTATGCCAATAACTGCTATCAACGATATACAAATGATGACGAAAAGATTTCCATCGATATGTATGCGGTTTGGATTTTTGCTTTTTACTTCTCTGGATAATGAACTCATTTTTTTCTATCCTCAATCAAGGTAAATATGTTGTATCTGCGTTAATTGTGTAAGTTGGCAATCCGTGCCTGTACTCAATTAACTCGTTATCGATGGACTATTAGTTAACTACCGACAGAAAAATTTGAATATGCACTCCCAAATCCAGAAGCTTTGCAGATGGTCGCATTGGAGACATATATATAGTGGTCTAATATCAAGTTCGGTAAATCACTTGTAATTCCTCTTTACCCCACCCACGCTGACAAAGCACCCTCCCCTTTGCAAAGGCAGAGTTAAAACAAAAGTCTTTCTCCCTCCCCTTTACAAAGGCAGGGTTAAAACAAAAGTCTTTCTCCCTCCCCTTTACAAAGGCAGAGTTAAAACAAAAGTCTTTCTCCCTCCCCTTTACAAAGGCAGGGTTAAAACAAAAGTCTTTCTCCCTCCCCTTTACAAAGGCAGGGTTAAAACAAAAGTCTTTCTCCCTCCCCTTTACAAAGGCAGGGTTAAAACAAAAGTCTTTCTCCCTCCCCTTTACAAAGGCAGGG
>JAHHGZ010000031.1 GCA_019359595.1 Cyanomargarita calcarea GSE-NOS-MK-12-04C | reverse complement strand
ATTTTCAAGGTTCGATTTCCTTTGTGACCTCCGCTTTCGCGTCCCGTCTCTCAGGCACTTATTTATAGTACTGGGCGATTAATTTCCTGTCAATACTTTTTCCAAGATTTCTGGAAATTTATTTTGGCTAGGTTAAAAATTTGTATCCCCCTTTGCTTGGTTATTTAGAAGGAAATGTCTATGAGTCAACGCTTTTGGCGATTTTTGACTCTTATTTTTTCGGTGCCTTCTTCGTTGGTCTAGTCCCACAGGCAATGGGTAAATTCCGACTAACTCAGTAACGCAAGCGCAACAATCGGGTACGAACAGGAAAGGAATGCCATATCTTTCACCATCTATTCACCATCTATATATATAGTGCTTCTCCTGCAAAATCTAATTCGCACCATAAGTGACGTAGGGATTTTCCTTGGAAAGTGAACCCGTGCTGTCGGATATTGGTTGTAGGATGAATTGAATCAGTTAGCAATCAGAACCCTCTTGAGTTCTTTTACTTAGCTTTGCACCCGAAGAAGAAATCCGAGCTGGTACGCGATCGCTATTTTGAAGAATTTAAAGCAATCATTGTACAACCGCAGCCCATAGGTTTATAAATCCCCGCTTTGAGAACTCCTGTGTATTCATATTTATAATCAGCAACGTCACAATTCCCTTGCGATCGCGTACCCGGACTGCACTTGCATGGGGCACGCTCCTTTGAACGCTTATTGCGATCTGCTTATACTCGCTGGGATGACAAATTTCTTGTCAACGTGAGTCTAATGGATAGTGTTGAGGTGACATTGCTGCTGTTTACATTTGACGTCGGACATTGAACCCTACCCCAATAGGATTTTGGATTATAGATTGTGAAACCCTTGTGTATAAAGAGTTTGGTAAATAAAAATCTTGTTTTCCCTTCCCTCCAAATGGTATAGTCCGCTCCTTGCTATGAACATATAGGCAGGTCTATTTTATCGGTATAGACAAAATTTTTGCATAACCTCTGTGTGCGTAGAAATATAGAGGATTAAGCAATCTATAGTACCCTGTTTGGAGAAATTACCAATGGGCCGCTTACAATCCCTTAACCTTGCCTTAGTGCTTTCCCTGATTTGTTCCCCTGCACTAGCAACTAAAGACTCGGTAAATGAGCAAACTTTAGCTCAAGCTGCAAGTAGTCCACCCCGACAAAATCGCAAATCAGAAGCGGATAGGCTTTTAAAACAGGGAATTAAACAGCTTAATATCAAGCAAGTAGATGCGGCATTGCAGTCTTTGCAACAAGCATTGGCTATTTATAAAGAAATTAAAGACCGTCCGGGGCAGGGAGAAACGCTAAAAAACCTAGGCAATGTTTATACTAATAAAAAAGACAATGCGAAAGCAATTGAAGCCTATGAACAGAGTTTGGTAATTGCACGGGAAATTAAAGACAGTGATTTAGAAGGAAGAAATCTGCTGAATTTAGGCATTGTCTACAACAGTATAAAAAATTATGACAAGGCTTTAGAATTCTTGCTGCCAACTTGGGAAATTGCTCAGGGAATGAAGAGTAGTGAGCTGCAGTTTAAAGTTTTGTCGCAGTTAAGTTCAACTTATACTGCTAAAGGTGATATCGCAAAAGCACAGATATATCAAAAGAAATTTAGGACTAAATTTCCGGAAGTATTTAAGCTAGTAGAAACAATCCTTTTATATAGTCAATTAGAAGTTTATAGTCAGAAAAAAGAATCTCAAAAAGCTATTGACGTTGGTCAAGAAGCATTAGAGAAGATTCGCAAAGTAAACCTGAGTGAGGAAGATGTATTCTTACTGACAAGTTCATCAGAAATAGACCGAAAAGCTCTTTCACCAGACACAATCAAAAAAGTTTTTGAATTTAGGATTTTACTAGAACTGCTACAATTATATGACGATATTACTGACTATCCGAAAGTTATAAATGTCGGTGAACAAGCTTTAGGAATTATTCGTAAATTTAGTATCAGTAAAGATGAGTGGAATGCACTCAATATTTTTTTAGAACGAAAGGATAATACTTCATTTGATATATCAAAGAAAACTTCTGAGATGGGTGGTTTACTATTACTAGGTAACGCTTACAATCAATCTGGAAAATATCAAAAAGCAATTCCTCTAACTCAAGAAGCGTTGAAAATTGCTAAAGAAGTTAAAAATACTGATATTCAGGGAGCGGCTTTAATAATTTTAGCCAATACTTACAAATCCATAGCCATTTCTGATGCAGAAGTCCAGAAAACTTTGACATTTGCCCAAGAAGCTTTAACAATCGCACGTCGAACTAAAAATGAGGCTATTGAATCTGAAGCTTTAAATGAAATAGCTGATATTTACTCTAAATTAGAAGAATATCAAAAAGCAATTGAATTTGCAGAGGCTAGTTTAGTAATTGCGAGGAGAAGCAAAGATCCTGTTGCGATAGTAAAACCATTATTCACTTTAGCTAGTGTTTATGTAGACTTAGGAGAATATCAAAAGTTTAATCAATTATCACAAGAAGCATTAGCAACTGTTAGAAAAGTCAAGCAAAATCCGACAGTTGAAGCGGCATCTTTCTTGCTTGCCAGTGTTAATCAGTTTATTCAGGGAGATTATAAAAAGACAATTACTTATGCTCAGGAGAGTTTAGATATTGCATCATCCATCAAAACTCCATATTACAAACAGTGGTTTTTAATGCGGAATTATCGCTTGTTGTCTATAGGGTATGGTGGTTTGAAAGATTACCAAAAAGCTATTGAATTTGCCAAAAAAGATTTGCAAATAGGAAAAGATTTAAATGAACCAATTTCTCAAGGATATGCGCTAAGGCTTTTGGGTGCTTTTTATAGAGGACTCGGACAAAAGCAGGAAGCATTAGCTGCATATCTCCAAGTATTGGATTTAGCTAAACAAAAAGAATATTCCGGAAGTTTGGCCTTAGTATACGCTGGTTTGGCAAGGGTTTATCGGGATCTAAATCAACCAACTGCTGCGATTACTTATTACCAGCAAGCTATCGATGATATAGAAGAGTCCCGTGGCAAAATCCGTGGATTATCACGAGAATTACAAACATCTTTTCTGCAATCTCTTCAAGAATTCGATAGAACTAGTAATGCTGATATCTATCGGGAGTATGCAAATTTACTTCTGTCCCAAGGACGTAATTTAGAAGCAAGTCAAGTATTGGAGTTATTGAAAGTACAAGAATTAAGCGAATTTAAGAATAATCCTAGTATAACAGCTAGTAAAAAACCTGTTGTTCAAACTCGAATTGAAGATAAGATTACCAAGAAATATGGTAGCTTAATAGCCTTTGGACAAAAAGTTGACGAATGCCAAAAAAATAATTGTCCCGAAAAAACTAAACTTGCAGATGAGCGTGATGCTTTAATTTCAGAATTTAGCCAAACAGTTCAAAGATTAGAAAAAGATGTACGCGATCGCCTTTCTAAAGACCGTGGTAATCTGGATACTCAAGATGTCAGAAGTATTGGCAAAAAAATTGTCGAAGCAAAAGAAGGTACGATACTGATTAATATTTTTGTTGTCCAGGATAAAACCTGGTTATTGTGGGTATCCAAAGGAGGTGTTGTTAAAAGTTTAGAGGTTCCCTTAGGTGAGCCAAAGTTGCGAGAAACCGTTAATCAATTCCGGCAATTACTGCAAAACCCTAATTCTGACATAAATCAGATAAAAGCAACTGGCAAACAACTCTATGACTGGTTGATTAGACCTATTGAGCCAGAATTAAAAGCAAATAAGATTCAAAACTTGGTATTTTCCTTAGACCGTGCTGCACGTTATATTCCTATCAGTGCTTTATTTGATGGCAATCAATATTTAGTTGAAAATTATAATATTTCTACAGTCCTATCAGCAGGTTTAACAGATACTGAATCACGCTTACCTGTAGGAACAGCAAATACACAAGTTTTAGCACTGGGTTTATCCAATCCTGTACCGGGTTTTAGTGCATTACCGAATGTCCCAGCAGAATTAAATGCAATTGTTCGTCAAAAACCCAACGATAGAAGAGGAGTTTATCCAGGAGATGAATTTCTTAATCAACAGTTTGACTATCGTACTTTGCGAGATAATCTCAAGGGTCGTAAGATTTTACACATAGCAACTCACGGAGTATTTGTCCCAGGACGGCAAAATGAATCTTATCTATTATTAGGCACTGGTGAAAAATTACCAATTTCCAAAATCGAAAATTTGGAAGATTTGAGTGATGTCCATTTGGTAGTGCTATCTGCTTGCGAAACTGCACTCGGAGAAACAGCAAAAGATGGGATAGAAATCTCCGGTATCAGCTTTTATTTTCTTAATCGTCGAGCTAAAGCGGTAATCGCTTCTTTATGGTTGGTAAATGATGCCAGTACAACTCAATTAATGCAACAATTTTACACCAATCTAGCTACAGATAATCACCCGACAAAACCGGAAGCATTGCGTCAGTCGCAGCTTAGTTTACTGTATGGGAAGAACTCCAAAAAAACAAGCGATCGCGAACGTGGTGCTATTGAACCGAAACCAATTGCAGGAAAAAGCCCTAGAAATCAACACAGCGGAACTGGATATTCACACCCTTATTATTGGGCACCATTTATTTTAATTGGAAATGGGTTGTAAAAAGTTGGAAGTTAGGAGTTAGGAGTTGAGGGGAAAAGAATTTAAAGAATACCTAATCTTAATCAAATCTTCTTCATCTGCGTGTATCTGCGGTTAATTATTTATTTTTTGGCACTTTTACAAGAACTCTATTATAAATTGGGTTGTAGGTTAATTAAGAGCAAGGGTAGCAATATTATAAGGATGCCAGAACTTGTTGGATTTCGTATCACACCGTAAGAGAACTTGCTACAAGGAAATTATCCGAACTTAATATAACAAACAAACGATGACCGATGACTAACTTAAAGTTAAAAATTCAGCGGATTGAACAAGTTTCTTTATTTGAATTATCTTGGGGAAAAGGACAGCAACTTAGTGTCACAGTTTCCTATCCTGAGAATATCACTACACTATATAAAGAATGGCAACGGGCTTATTTAAGTTATTACAAAACAGCAATCCGGGGACGGGTAGTGAATATTGGCACTATTGCACCGGCTACGATTGATTGGCATGCAAAATTGGTGCAATCTGAAGCAAAATTGTTATCTGAATTTCATAAATGGTTACGCAGTGGTGAATTATATGAAATTCGGTCTGTAATTGCTCATAGTTCCCAGTCAACAGTTAATATTTTCCTCACTTGTAACTCGCTAGAATTAGAGCGATTACCTTGGGAAGTATGGGAAATTGGTAGAGAATTCGCTTCTGAAAAGATTCGGATTGTCCGCACACCCAAAAATATTCATAATCCAATAAAAAATCAAAATCATCGCCGGAGCAGTAAAATTAGATTATTAGCAATTTTGGGTGATGATACTGGCTTAAATTTTCAAGTAGAAAAAGAAGCAATATACCAACTTTCTACTATTGCAGATGTGGTATTTATCGGTTGGGAACCGGGAAAAAATATTCCGGAATTAAAAAATGAGATAAAAGATGCCATATCATCAGAAAAAGGTTGGGATATTCTTTTCTTTGCCGGACACAGCAATGAAACTACCTTAACTGGTGGAGAAATAGCGATCGCTCCCAATGTGGCTTTATCAATTAATGAATTACTCCAGCCACTAACTACTGCACTAAAAAGAGGTTTGCAGTTTGCAATTTTCAATTCCTGTAATGGTTTGAGTATTGCCAATACATTAATTGATATGGGTTTAAGTCAAGTTGCGGTGATGCGAGAACCGATTCACAATAGCGTTGCTTCGGAGTTTTTACTCCAGTTTTTACAAACTTTAACTGAATATAAAGATGTCCATGAAGCTTTGCAAACGGCTTCTCAGTATCTGAAACTAGAAAAGAACCTCACATATCCGAGTGCTTACTTAATTCCCTCATTATTTCGGCATCCAGAATCAGAGCTATTTCGTCCAAAACCATTTGGTATTCGACAACGTCTCAAAAAATTAATACCAACTCGCAATGAAGCGATCGTTGTTTCGAGTTTACTTTTAATTAGCCTACAATTGCCTGTGCAGAGCTTTTTATTAGAGCAGCGTTTAGTTACACAGGCTAAGTTTCGTCAGCTTACAGGCCAAATTGCAGTGGTAGAAACTCCACCAGTGCTTTTGGTGCAAATTGATGACAAGTCTATTCAAAAAGCAGACATTAATCCGATACCGATGATGGATCGTGAGTATCTGGCAAGTATTATCGATAAACTTGTAGCGAATCGTGCAAAGGTAATTGGGATTGATTATCTACTAGATAGATATCAAGCCGAAAAAGATAAAATTTTAGCCAAATCAATTCAAAATGGCGTTAATTCAATTAACCCGACTTGGTTTGTATTTGCGACAACTCGCTCTGCTACAGGTGATTGGATAAAAGCACGACCTGAAATTACCAAAAATAATTGGAGTTTGCATGGAGAAATCGAGGTTCTACCTGGTTATATGCAACTATTACCTTTGAATTATGATAATTCTCAGCCGTTATACTTAGCTAATTTATTGGCTTTGTCCCATCAGTTGAATAACCTCAGTTCCCAGAAAAGAGGATTCTCAGTCAAACAGCCGCAATTAAATAGTCAAACAGATTTTTGGCAAGAGCTAAACAAACAAAATTTTAACCAAGAGAGAATATTCACATCACCACGAAACCACTTACAACCACTCACGCAATTGAGCTATCGTTTTCATCAAATGTGGTTGCATCCCATTCTTGACTTTTCTATTCCACCAAATCAGATATATCAGCGACTCCCTGCTTGGAAACTGCTAGACAAAAATAGTAATAATTCGTCTTTATCTCACTTACAACAGCAAATTGTCATTATTGCACCCGGAGGAAATAATGAAGCCGGAATGAATGCTAAAGGTGAAGATAATTTTGAGGTACCACCTGCGGTAAAATACTGGCGACAGCAGGAAAATCCAGATAATCAAAACAAGGTTTTCATTGGTGGTGAATTCCATGCATACATGGTACATCATTTACTGACGAACAGATTGGTTGTACCCATCCCTGATGTGTGGATGATTGTAGTAGCTATTTTCATAGGGAAATATTTATCTGATATAATCCAAAAAAATTCCCATCTTCGGTGGCGAATTTTGGTCGCTTTAGGCACATCTACAACAATTTATGGACTGGTGAGTTTGCAGATTTACCTTTCATCAATTGCATTACTTTTTCCTTGGTTTTTACCGTCGCTAATTGTTTGGTTATATGTAACACCTGCTCTCTTGAGAAAAAAAGCTTATGAGTAAATCTAACTGGACATTACCGACTTTAGTGCTGTCAATAGCTATTCCTGTATTAACGTCCGTATCAAGCCAAGCTTTAAAAGCAGAAACAACATCAGCATTGTCTTGGACAACGATTTTTCTCCCCCTATCGAAACCAGAACCTCCAGTTAAACCACGAAAAGCTGTTGGTCGTCCAACAGATACTATTTGTCTGATTTCTCCAGATGAAAGTAGAACTATTTGGAGCGATCGCCCATTATTTCTCTGGAAAGGCAAGGTAAATACAATCACAGTTCGTCGTCCAAATGGCTATGTTTTGAGAACTCAACCTGTCATCGGAACTGAGAGTACAACTTATACAGGTAAACTGCTAGAACCCGGTAAAAATTATGAGTGGGTTGTCGGTAGTATATTTGTTCGCTTTCAAGTAATGCCAGCACCACAACGGCAGCAAATTACAGACGAATTAAGGAATCTAGAAAATCAATTTCAGACAAAAAGAGAAAATACTGAAGCGATCGCTCTGGCTAAAACTAATTATTTTATCCAAAAAAATCTGTGGTCAGATGCATTGCAGCAAGCTTACTTCCTGGAAAGACCTTCTCCTGAATTGGTAAAAATTCGTCAAGAAATAACCGAACAATTGTGTAAACCAAAGTAGATTGGCGGCTTTTAGGACTATTGCCCAGTTTTGCTGGGAAATAGCGACTCATAAAATTGCATATGCTCTTAAAGCCCAGATATATAAACCTTTAGCAAGCAAAGTAACACCATTGATAAAACTTGGCTTGCTCGATTGTAGACTTCGATATTTGAATTGATTAACTAACCAAGGAATACACAAAAATGAAGAAACTCACATTAACATTAGGCTTGTTGGTAATGGGAACTACACTTGTAAGCCCTTATACTGAAGCGAAAAGTTTACCCAATGCTCAACAATTGCTCCTGGCACAAGCAAAACCAGAATTACCAGCATTTAAGCCAGAGTCATTAGACTTTAAACCGAAACCAGTCCCCGCTAACACCCGTTCGACTACTACCAACGATATCCAGAAATACTTAGATAAAGGTTTTGAACTTTTAGAAGCAGAAGACTATAAAGGGGCAATTGATAGTTTTACCAAAGTCTTGGAAATTAATCCCAAAATTGCCGATGCTTATTTGGGTAGAGGTATCGCTCGTACTTATTTAGAAGACTATCAGGGTTCAATCGTCGATTTTAGCAATGCTCTAGAGATTGACAGCAAATATACATATGCATATTACTTCCGAGGTTTGAGCCGTGGGGTCCTGGAAGACTACAAGGGTGCGATTGCAGATTTCAATAAAACCATCCAACTCGATCGAAAATTTGCTAGCGCTTATTATTACCGAGGTATTGCGTATTATTATGTAGGAGAAAAACAAAAAGCCCTTGCAGATTTGCAGTTAGCAGCTAATCTCTATAAGCAAGAAGGGAAAAACGACTCAGCCCAAGCAGCACTTGATGTAATTGAGAAAATCAATCAGGCTTAAAGTATTTTGGATTTTGCGCTCCTAACAGTGGTATTGGTTTCCACAAAGTACTGTTAGGATGCAAAAATCTTTTTAATCTGCGTCCTACCCTACGGGAAGCCGAAGCGGCTACCATGTCTATCTGCGGTTAATTATTCCGTATTTTGTTTTCTATTTTCACTCTCTAGCAACTAATTAATCGCAAAAATGAAAAACATTTTCCCCGGCCTTTTTCTAACTAGCAGTATTTGGGCACTGACAAGTATTTTCTCACTAAATACAATTGCCTCCGCTCAACCGGCACAGGTAGTAAATAATAACGAATTATTTTACATATATAAAGGACAACGCATCCCCCTGAACCAGCGACAAGATGCGATCGCCGTTTCCTTTAAAAATAATACCCGTAACATTACCCCCCTGTACCTCCAATTGGAAGAAGATTTACAAGGTGGCACCCGTAGCATTGCTTCCCAAGTCGCAGTGAGCCCCTTAAGTGGAAACTATGCTGTAGTTACCCTACCGACCGGGGTAAGAGATGCAGCGATTCAGCAAAAAATTCAACAGCAACCTTACGTTGAAGCTTCCCTACCCGTACTGACTCGCAACCAAACCCAGGAAACAATTGTCTTACCTAACGAGATTATTATCAACTTTCAACCAGGAACTTCCGACAGCGAAAAACAGACAATTCTCCAACAAAATAATTTAGCGATCATCCGCCCCCTACGTTTCAATCGCAACATTTATATAGTCAAATCTACTACTGCCTCTGGCGTTTCCATCCTGAATGTTGCCAACCAGTTAAACCAAGTCAAAGGTGTTAATTCTGCGGCACCGAATTTTATCCAATCTGTTTCTGATCCAATGAGACAACAGGCTATCAAACGACTCAACACTCAAGGAATCAACAAACAGAACAAAGACATAACCCCTACAACAGATTTATTGGGGTGGCAGTGGCATTTAGATAGTACACCAATCAAACAGTGCCTAGAACAAAAATTATCTAGCTTTGACTCACTGCAAAGCTGCTTGAAAACACAAACTGCACAGACAAAATCGAACGTACCCCGCACAGATATGCGAGTTACCGATGCTTGGAAACACAGCAAAGGGGGACAAGGTGTAGTTGTAGCGGTGATTGACAGCTTAATTCAGTGGAATCATCCCGACTTACAAAATAGTTTATACACCGTACAAAACTCGGACAAATGTCCTGGAGAAGTCCACGGATGGGATTTCTCTGAGCCAAGTGACAGCAGCAAACCTTGTGAGATTGGCGACCCTGATACACGGATGAGTCCCTTAGAACTCACCATCTTAAAGAGAAAATTTCAAAATACCTTCAAGCTATCTGACCAACAATTGCTCAGTCAATACTCCAAACAAGCTAACGAAGTAAAGCAAGCTAATCCGAAATTATCCCAAAAAGAACAGGCTGAGATTGTTCGTTACCTGATTCGGTCTCATGAAGTAGGTAGCGAATTTCACGGTACTTGGGTGAGTGGTGTTATCGCTGCAAAACCTCAACAAAATACTCAAGGGGTAATAGGGGTAGCTCCGAACGCAAAAATTTTACCCGTGCGGGTGTTTGGCTTGAATGGTAGTATATTCACCTCAGCTTACATCGAAGCAATTGGTTATGCTGCCGACCGTGGTGCAGACGTAATTAACTTAAGCTTGGGTGCAAGTTTGCCAACAGATGTCGAAGAACAAGCTCTAGCCCAACTTTTGGAAGCAAACCCGAAATTGGTGATAGTTGCTTCATCTGGAAACGAAAACTCAACTAAAATCGCTTATCCTTCCGGTTATGCAGGAGTATTATCAGTTGGTGCAAGTAATTTATTTGGCGATCGCGCACCCTACAGTAATTACGGCAATGGATTAGGTGTAGTTGCTCCCGGTGGAGACTTGGATGCACCAGGATGGTTGGGTGGAATTCCCACTACAGGAGGTACTTGGGTGGACGGATTTTGGCAAGGTTTATCCAACCCTACCTCTCGTTGGTCCCCTGTAATTGATTTGAGAGGGAAATATTGGTGGGTGCAAGGTACCTCCTTTTCTTCTCCTGCTGTGGCTGGGGTAGTAGCCTTAATGAAGGGAGAAGATACAAACAGAAAACTCAGCCGTCAAGAATTAATTAATATTCTCAAATCCACAGCTAGTTATGACGGGTTGAGTATTTCTAAAGAAGAAGAGCAAATGTATCGCTCGCAGATTGACAAAGGTGCAGTACCTTCTTCCGTAACTGATAAACAGTACTTCTTTGGTAGTGGGCTGATTAACGCTGACGCTGCAATTAGCGCAGTGCAAAAATAGTCCAAATCCCCAGTTTTTTCATCTGCGTCCATCAGCGTACTACCCTGCGGTTAATTATCTATTTTTTGTTAATGAAGCAAAAACTCCACCGTTAACCAATCTAAAATCCAAAATTAATTATGTACATCAAACGCCGTCAATTTCTCCAATTTGCTAGTTCAACACTTGCAACAATTGGCTTAAGTCAGTGGGATATTACACAACAAGGTGATAAATATGCAAAAGTTTTGGCACAAAATACACCACGTAAACTAGCGCTATTAGTCGGAATCAATGATTATCCTACATCTTCCCTACGCGGTTGTGTAAATGACGTACAATTACAACAAGAATTATTAATTCACCGTTTTGGTTTTAACCCAAAAGATATCCTGACCGTTACAAATTCCCAAGCCACCCGTAAAGGGATTTTAACTGCTTTTGAAGAACATTTAATTAAACAAGCCAAGCCAGGAGATGTGGTAGTCTTCCACTTTTCTGGACATGGTTCCCAAGTCAGCGATAAACCAAGCTGTGATGAAATTGCTTTAAAACTTAGCAAAGAATGTGCTAATTCTACCCTAGTTCCCATTGATGGTCAAAATCAAGAGGGTGGTGTGAAGCAAATCATGGGACATACGCTGTTTTTATTAATGTCTGCACTCAAGACAGAAAATGTTACCGTTGTATTAGATAGCTGTCATTCTGGAGGGGGAAAACGAGGAAATTTCCTGGTGCGTTCTGTTGGTAATTCAAATTTATATGAGCCGAGTTCGGAAGAATTAGAATATCAACGTCAATGGTTAAAAAAGCTCAACATTTCACCCCAGGAGTTTGTTGATAGACGCAGAAAGTCAATTGCAAAAGGAGTTGTAATCGCATCTGCTAAACGCGAGCAATATGCAGTTGATGCTAATTTTAGCAATTTTCGTGCAGGAGCTTTTAGTTTTCTATTCACTCAATATCTTTGGCAACAAATTGGTGATGAATCTTTAAAACGCGCTATTTTAAATATTGGTCGGAGTACTAAAGTTTATGCAAGGGGTTCAAAACAAATTGACCAAGACCCAGAATTTGAATCAAATTTTAGCCAAAAAAATGCAACTCCACCTATATATTTTACTCCTCTTACTACACAATCGGCAGATGCGGTAGTTACTAAAGTTAACGGTGACAAAGTAGATTTATGGTTGGGTGGAATTGATTCACAAGCGTTGGAAGCCTTTGAGAAAGATGCTATCTTTACAGTCTTGGATACTAAAGGAGGCACACCCGCGCTGGTACAATTAGAATCTCGGGAAGGATTGATGGGTTATGGCAGATTAGTTAATACCACACAGTCGCGGCCGTCGTCACAATTACAACCAGGTATCTTATTACAGGAACGTCTCCGCAGCATTCCTAATGATGTGACTCTCAAAATTGGGCTGGATGATACCTCCCTCGATAATAATGCCTTACAGCAAGCCAAACAAGCTCTACAATCAATCAAGCGGATTGAAGTTTTACCTCTGGGAATTACTGAGGTGCAATATATTTTTGGTCGAATGACGGAAGCGAAGTATCAAGATTTACAAAAAATAAAGTCGCCAAAGCTTCCTGATGTAGGTAGTTTGGGTTTATTTTTACCAATGCTAAACCAGATTATTCCCAATTCTTTTGGAGAGAGAAATGAAGCTGTAAACGGTGCAATAACTCGCTTGCAGCCAAAGTTTAAATCACTTCTAGCAGCTAAAGTTGTGAAACAGATGCTGGGTAATACTAGTACATCACGAGTTGCAGTCACAACATCAATGACTGTTGCGGGAAGTACAAAAATACTTAGTGAAACTTACCCAACTCGTGGTGTTAAGAAAGTTTCCACTGAGACAACTCGACCAGCACCTAAACCTGTAAATTCCTCAGATTCTAATGTGCCTAAATTATCATTAGGAACTAAAATTGCCTTTGAAGTTAGAAATGATGAATCTGTGCCCCTATATGTCAGCATTTTAGTAGTTGACTCCTCTGGAGATATGGCAGTCGTCTTTCCTAATGATTGGTCAGTTTCCAATGATGCAGCATTGTTAGACCCAGGAAAAAGACTGGTGATTCCTCAAACTGATGTTGATGATTTTGTACTTACCGTCAGTGAACCTTTAGGGTTTTCCGAAGCATTAATTGTTGCCAGTACAACACCCCTAAGAGATTCCCTGAAAGCTTTAAAAGACATTGCAAAATCAAGGGGATTGGAGAATACTCGCACCCTAGTTCCAGTCACTGAAGACCAACTATTAAATATTGCCGATACCTTGCTAAATGACCTGGATGCAGGGACTCGTGGTGGAATTACAGCCGAAGGGATAAAACTTCCGACGGGTATTCGTGGTGTTGATACTCAGAAATTAGCAGCAATGGCGATCGCTTTCGAGGTGGTTGGGAAATAATACCTTCTTCACTCAACCCTGTGAAGCTATGCAATAGTCCCTGCACAGAAGCACCTACAGTGTACAAATTGACTTGTTCGTTTCTAGATAAGGCTTTCAGCGGTGGACAAAAACAATCTCTTTCTTTCTTCGTGTCTTCGCGTCTTCGCGGTTAAAAAAAGAATATATTTTATTCTAACCGCGAAGACACGAAGTGCGCAAAGAAAGAAGTTGTATACCCTAGGCTAGCGGGATAAGCTTAGTAAAACTATGGGAAGTACAAGTTATTTATTATCCGAACCTGATATAATTTTTCACAAGAGTGATTTTTCAAAACTTCAAAATTTCTCGGTCATAGTTTTCGCTTTTTGGTTCTACTTCCCAAACTATTCCTTCACCTGGTTCTAGTGCGACTTCTACAAAGAGTTGCTCCACTGCTGTTGTCGCTATATCTTCGTTATTTGGGAATGGTTGTAAATCTTCGGTGAGTAATCTGAGTTTGAAACCACCGGGAATTAATGCCCCCACAGCAGCATTCCGCAATTCAAAGCGCCAAATTGTTGTGTCTTCTCCATTTTGTGGTATAATAAACAATTGATAAAATTGACCAGCGATCGCTAAACGTCGAGATAGCATCACCCCTGCTTGACTTTCTTCGATACTTCTTGCACCAGCAGCACTCAACTGCATATTCAAGCTCTCCCAACCCATATTTTGAGCAACTTGAGAAACTCCACTTTGCAACCACTGTAAAATTGACCATTGTTCGGGGAGTCCCAAACGTTGTTGATATAAACTTTGTCTCCAACCACCATGTTCGATTAATGCACCCCACAGTTGAAATGGTATATGGAGTCGGGATGTAACGATATCCGGGTTTGCGAGGCGAGAAATCAGATTTTCTGCTTGTGCTTGCGGTAAAATTGGAAGCGGTGCAATCGGACTTTTTGTAGCTTCTTCTGGACATATTTGGTACGCTACAACTAAAGCTGTAATGTCCTCTACTATGTCGCTGGCATCTAATGAATAAGTGCGATCGCCTGCATAATAATTTCCCTTAGTTTTAAGTTGTGCATGAGTACAATAACCCCAAATTCGCACGTAATTATCATCTGGTTCGATATACACTGCTAAATAATAATCACCAGATAAACTCTGTATATCTACCCATTCTTGAGGAACTCGCAATTCACTTAAATCCATAGCTTCGCTGGGGATTAATATTAATCGCTTTCCACTGAATGCAATGGCTGTACCATTTACCAGTTCCCAAAAACTTGACAAAGCAGCGTTAGAGGGATAAACAACAGCTTGCGGTGTAAATTCTTCTCGCAACCAAGGCAAGATTGTCAAAAGGCAAAGTTCGTTTATATACCCTTGATATTGGGAAGCAGGGTTAGAAAAAGATTGCATTTTGCGACGTGCTTGATTTTGTACATCGCTTGGTATTTCTAAAATTAGGTCATTCGGGGCCGTGAAGGTGAATATAGTAGTGTTTGTCATAATAGGTTTTGGGGGAGATAGGGAGATGGGGAGGTGGGGGAGTATAAAGCCTCTTGCTTCGTAAAATACAACGGGTTTCTACTAGTGAGGAGTCGATAATACTGGTGCTTAGTTAGGAAAAAATCCGGTTTTTTGGACTAACATTATTCCTAACTCCCTTCAACTCCTAACTTTGCGTGTAATATATTTGCAGCCATTCCTCAATTACGGCAGTCATTTCTTTCAATATGTCTGAGGTGAGGGAAATATGCATTTTTTCCTTACTCCAGCTAGCTACGGTTTTCACCAAAGTTTCTCGAATTTTGGTAAATCGCCGCGATACAGTGTACTGTGGAATCTCTAGATGTTTGGCAATTTGCTGCTGAGTCAACCCCTGACGATACCACAACTCCAACATTTGTTGCGATTGGGTTTCTAACAGAGCGATCGCACTAATCAAAAGCGTGTGAATCTCGGTTTGCTGCGAAAATCTGGTTTCTTCTTCTTGTTGAATAATCAGTTGAGTGAGTACAGATTCCCCACTGAACAGATTATCTAACCATTCAGATGAATCGTCGTCATTTTTAGGATTATTTAGGGAATTTGTGCTTGGATAAAGATGCCTGCGTGTATGTTTGGCACAATCTAGCAACCAAGTTTCTAAAATTTCTGGGGTTGCTTTCTGACTGTTTTGAGAATTGTAAGCTTGAGTTATAGCTTCCCAGATTTCAGCGTCCGGTCTGACTAGCTGACGGGTGCTACCTGGACTTGGTAGATAAAGCGTTTTGAAACAATCCCAAGCTATTATATAAAGATTAATCGTATCCTTTGATAAACCAGCAGCTTCCAAAGACTCAAACAAACGCTTTTGACTGATTTTGCGTAACAGTCCCCAAGGTGTACAGATATCAACCTCATGACGCTGACGCAGAGTTTCTCGGATTGTACAAGCAAAAGTTGCCCGAGCGTAATTTTTTAGGGTAGAGCCTTGACTGGGATTAAACCCTTTGAGTAATTTATCAACTTTTGCGATCGCTATTTGAAAACAGTCAGATAATTTATACTGCGTACTGTTAAACCCCGCAGATGTTTTTTGTGATGCCCAGTAACAAGCTTCTTGTAGGTAAGCTGTTAGATGTTGTTTGCCAAACATCTTGAGTTCCGGCTTTGATATACAGTTATACCAGTACAGCACCCAAAAATTTTCGCTTTGCTCCTGTGGGTTCTTACTAACACAACTTTGGATACTACGACGTAATCTAGCATCCGTCGCCCAATTATGGAAGCGATCGCTTTCAAATTGCACAAATGTCGAGAAGATTTCAATAATGCTTTGCCGAGGGTGCATAAAAAATAGGAATACAACATAGAGAACAAGTGAAGGTGTTAAACGACACCTGCACAAACTTTACTACAACAAATCTAAATCATGTTTCATAAACTTTCTGTAAAATTAGCTCTAAGTAGCTTAGTAGCACTTTCTACAGCTTCTACAGCTTTGGCACAACTACCTCCAGCACCAAGGTTTAGCTGTGCTTCCCACCTTCGCACCTATATTGTCAAACCGCTTGATAATCGTCAAGGACAAGGTATTCGTTGTGTCAAATTTAGCGATGGCAAACCAAGAAGCACTTCCATTCCTACATTATCATGGTACGGCGAAGGCAATTGGGGTGGTGCAACTTATCGTCATGTTGGACAGGCTATTTATAGAAATTCTAACCTCATTGGTTTTGCTTCTGATATTCATGGAAATGGGGAAAATATTAACAACAACTTTGATGGAAATCTCAAAGTAAATATTACCAATCCAGCGAGAATTCGTGTCACTGGTGCATGGAATGAGGAGTGGCAATTAGTTCAATCTACTAATTATAATGCTTTGCCAAGACCGAAAACTTGCGGTGAATATTTCGACGAATACAAAGTTTCTGACTTAGCCGGAAATCGTCAAGGTGAAGGTTTGCGTTGCGTTCTACGTGTCGGCACAAAAAATACGACTTGGTTTGGTAATGGCAATTGGGGTGGTTCTACTTATTCGCATATCGGCACTCGTTCTTCTAATGGTTACGGTGCCGGTGATATTTGTGCGGCTGGTTTGGGTTCTATTTGTAATACCTTTGGCTATGGTTCATTGAAATTGACTCCTGTTTCTGGTGGGTTTGATGTTACAGGTGCTTGGAGTGAAAAATGGCGGAAGTGAAAAATTGGGAGTTAGGAATTATGAGTTATTGTTCATAACTCGAATTTGACTATATATAAAATCAGGGTTTATCTGCATCCATCCGTATTTTACCCTACACAGAAGGTGTACAGCGCCTACTGCGGTTTTAAACTCTTACGTATACCTTATGCAAAGGGGAACCGCTATATCTAATAGTTTACTTTCATATTTCTCATTTCCTACACAATTATTAATGGAGTCAAACTCAAATGCTGAAACGTTCTTTGATTGCTGCTTCTAGTGTTGCTTTAACCGCTGCTTTAATTAGTCCGGTTTTTGCGGCACCTGCTGATTTTGTTGGTACTTGGGTTAACACCAATTCCAACACTCGTGGTATTACTCGTGTGGTTGTGACTTCTGCTGGTTCTAATACCTTAAATGTACAAGTATTTGGCAAATGTTCTCCTACCGATTGCGATTGGGGAAAAACAACTTTGTTAACTTATGGTAATAACGTACAAGACACAAACCATCGCTTTGCAACAGCAAGTTATGATAAAGGCTTTTCTAAAACTCTCGTCACTTTTAGCCTGACTGGAAACAAACAAATTAGCCTGCAAAACTTCACCCAGTTTACAGATAAAAGCGGACGACAAAATTATGCTTCTCAAGAAATATTGAAGCGTTAATTTTAAACGAGAGCGTATTAGTTTTAATATCTAATTAGGATACAAAATCTCTAATTTGTGTCCTTTTTGTATGTAGGGTCTGCCGCTACGCTAGCCCGGTTCTTGGTGGGTGCAACTATCCCAAAAGCCTTCATTTTACGTTCAATTACGAGTGAGGTTAGTATCTCAACTTTTCCCTCCCGATATTTTATTGTCAATAGTCTTGATTTATTGATAATTATTGATAAGCAGCATCTCAATCATGAGAATCGCCTAAATGACAATTCTTCGATTGGCACTCTTATAATCGCACAATTCGAGTTTGACTTGCCCATTGTTAAGGGACTTGCACTTCGAGGGGTAGCCCAGCACTTAAGTCGGGATAGTGGTTTGCCCAATTAACCTTGTCCGCAACTTTTATTGTTGATGGCTCGGCCGCTTTTTTCATAGCAATGATGCGTCGTTGTTCCGATTCTGAAAGCACTTTCCAACTATGAAGTCGAACCTGTTCGTCAATTTTTGAAGTAATTGCAACGATTTCGTTCCATGTTGTGCATTGAACTAACAACGCAGCAATCTTCTCGAACGACATACTTTCGATTGAATTGTGCAATGGCAAATCTTCATTTTTCTCGATACTCGTTTCGATATCTTGTGGTACTTCCATTGGTTCGACTACTTCTACCTGTTCGACAGAATATTCCATACTTTCAACAACTTCCACCACTTCCACTGTTGTTTCGTCAGTTTCGCTTTGGTCAGTATAAGTTTTAACTTCAATATCATCATCGACTGGTGTTGGTGCGCTATATTTCAACTTCTCACCCAATATCGCTTGCAAATGTGGTGGTAATTCACTCACCAATAAGAACGCACCAGATAAATATGCTTCTCGAAATGCAGCTGCTTCCCTTACAAACGATTGTGCTGTCATCCCTTCGTTATCCATCGCTCGCTGTATGGATATTCCCGTGTAATGGTCATCTTCCTTGATTGGGGGGACAACACAGCTTCTCGACCCATCTTTCTCGGCTCGCCATATACTTGGTTTGTCAGGTTTTGCTGTGCGTGGTCTTTTGCAAGCCTCAATTAAATTCTCCACCAGTTGCTGCGTCACATGACCCACACTATTCCTTATCCCTTCCACCACCAGGGCAAACTTTTTGGTCGATGTAATTTTAAACAACGTGCGTGGTTCGATTTTTGCCAACTTGTTTATTTCCACATCCCCAAAGGCTAGAGCTATCTTCATATAGCTTCGAACCAATTCTCTTCCCCACCCAAAAGATTGCACCAACTTGTTAAATTCAGTCTTGGGTAAGTATTGTTTATCGGCTAATAATGCTTTTGCGAACTGGATTATTCCAAGTGTTGATGAATCTAGTGTATCAATTTTATCGAGCGATACTGGTGTATAGGTTGAGTTGGTCATGATAATATAAGTTACTAATTATTTTTGCAGTTGGTTACATATGTGTAGCCAACTACATTCCTTTATACTATATATGCTGAACCTGCACATCAAAAAAATATGTAATAAATCTTAACAATTTTGTATGTTGAATCAAGACGCTGTTAGGATAAATAGTGTTTTAAAATGAAAGCATTCATTATTGCGCTGATTGAGATTGCAATGAATACTGAAGAAAAGTCGTTGGGCGCGGTGCGTTGGAATTTAAAAAGATTGATGGATGAGCGTGATATAGGCACGACTGAATTTGCGCGTGTCTTGAAAATCGATAATAGTGCCGTTACTAGGTGGCGACAAGCGAAGTATTTGCCCCAAATCAATGAAATTCGCTGGTTGCAAATAGTAAGTGCTATTAATGAAATATGCAAGCTACGTGGATATCGTGATATGTTTATTGAACTCAAGGATTTGGTTGAATTTCGCCAAGACGAGCAACGGGATTTTGATATATTTGATTATCAGTACCCACCTCGCTCGGAATACAAGAAATCGAAATTGAATGGCGAAAAGAAAAAGGATGGCGATAAAAAAGTAGTCGCTGCGTGATGATGACCAATTTTTGTGTTTTTGTATATCAATATTTACTGTAAAAATAGATTTTGATTAAATTTAATGCTTCAATTTTGTAATTAAATTTAAGGTATGACCTTTTTTGAAAGTTTTGCGAGCTTTTATAAACCATTCTTGAGGGTCATCATTTGTGCTAAAAGCAGCGTCGGCAAAGTCTTGTAAATGTCATGCGGCATGATAAAAATCTAATAATTGATAAGTTTTAGATGGGCAATATTACAATTGTTGACCTAATGCCGATTGAATAGGGATGGTCAAAAGCCTAGGAAATAGAAGTGTTAATACTTAATGATATCAACGTTTTTTTGTAATATTTGTTGAAACATTAAAATATGACATTTTGATTTATGCTTTGCTGCGAGCCGATAAAAGTAAGTGCAGCATCCATATAATATGTATTCCATAACACTAAAGCATTTACGACCAACCCCAAAGCCGAAAGTTGGTCTTCTTGGCATTGATAGCTTCGCTAAGGTTAACAAAGAAGTTTTCCTTCTGTTCCTCTAAGCGATGCCCGTAAGTAAGTCGGCTAAAGCACTTATTATAATGAAATTTGGTGCTTTTAACCTAAATTGCGACTGCATAGATGTTGTTAATCGTGTTGAGTTCGCTTTGGTAGTTACCGGAATTTGTGACAAAGAGTAAATATTGACTTCCAGTCTTATCTTAATACTGCGAAGGTTTTGACAAATAAATTGATATTTCAAACAATAAGAGACTAAGCAGTGCCTGGTCTATACATACCCAAAATTAGGATTTGATGGGGTGTTAAATTTGGTTTCAAAAAAGCTGGAATTATTTCTCCTATTGGTAACATCAATATAGAAAAGCTAAATTTACCTAACACAGTCCCGTCTCTTACTTGCACGGTGTGAAAGCAAAAAATGTCTCCTATCGGTGTTGGTACTAGTCGTTCAAGTCAAAGCAAACAAACAAATATCCCCAAGCTGTGGTTATTGCTTGTCGGAGTAAATGAATATCAGGATGAGCAAATACCCTCATTACGTTATTCAGCAGTAGATTGTCAGGGATTAGCGGAAGCTTTGATAGATGCTTCTGTGGGGCAATTCTCCCAAAAAGAGGTGAAAATCTATCACGATTTTGCTCCCCAATTACCACTTTTAAAACCGGTGAGTGCCAGTTTAAGGGAAATCACCGCTGCTGCGAAACAAAACGACACAATTCTATTTTATTTTTCTGGACACGGTATCTTGCAACCAAACAGTCAACAAGCATTTTTGTGTTTGGCAGATACTCAAAAATCAAATTTAGAAAATACAGGTTTCGCTTTACAGGATTTATTACAATCTTTAAGTCATTGTGCAGCCCAAAATCAGTTAGTATGGCTAGATGCTTGCCATAGTGGAGGAATGACCTTGAGGGGAACAACCGTAGAACCCTTTTTGAGTCCGACACCACAGTTAGTGCAAGTTCTACAGCAACGTGCTGCGATAAGTAAAGGTTTTTATGCATTGCTTTCTTGCGACACCAATCAGCAATCTTGGGAATTCCCCGAATTGGGACATGGTGTATTTACATATTATTTGATGCGAGGACTGCGGGGTGATGCGATTGATGTTAATAGCGTGATTTCTGCTGATAGTCTTTATCGATATGTTTATCATCAAACCCTGCAATATATCGATAAAACTAATCAGCAATTGCGTCTCATCAATCAGCAGAAACACAACAAAGGGGAAACTCAACTTAACCGAGAATATTCCCTACAAACTCCCAAGCGAATTGTTGAAGGAGTGGGAGAATTAATCTTAGGCAGAAAATTAGATAAAACTGCTGCTTCGATGGATCGTCGAGTCGGGTTGGTAATCGAGGGTTTATCAGCGAGTAAGACAACATTAGATATTAGCAAGTTTCTGGGTAGTGTGGGGGGTTTTGAATTAGAATATCTACCCGCAATCAAAGCAACCGCATCAGAGGTACGAACAGCGATCGCTCGTCACCTAAATTTTTCAGATTCAGAAACTATCTTGCTTTATCTGCGGGGAAGAATCGAAGATACCGAAGCTTGGGAAGGGTTGGTATTAGGAGACGATATCCGCATTAAACGTTCCTGGTTGAAACAACAGCTACGTCTGTGCAACACTAAGCAGATTCTTATTTTAGATTGTTCCGTTGAGAAATATGGGGAAAGAAACTCTTCCTTACCTGGTTTACAAGATTGGGTAGAGGATTTACAAATTGATTCTCAGCAAGGACAATGTATAATATCGTGTGTTTCCAGCAATTCACAGCCAGAAAGATTTGCCCAAACTTTCCTCGATATTTTAACCTCAGCTTCTCAACCCGATGGACTATCAGCAGCTTACGCGATCGCACAACTCCAATTGTCTCTAGCAGGTAGTAATATCCCCTTTCAAGTCTCGCTTTCAGGTTCTCAAGGTATCATCGAAATTCTACCACCACTTGCTGATTTACAGGGTTTAGAACAAAACCAAGGGTTAGATTTACACGTATGTCCCTATATGGGATTGAATGCTTTTTCCGAAGAAGATGCTCAGTACTATTACGGCCGAGATAGCTTAACCCAAGAGTTAATTAGCTCATTGCATAGCCCATTTTTAGCTGTTATCGGTGCTTCCGGAAGTGGTAAATCTTCAGTTGTCCAAGCTGGTGTAATACCGCAATTACGTTTAGGCAAACAAATTCCCAATAGCGAACAATGGTTAGTTAAAACTATCCGTCCCAGTGCTAATCCGTTGTTCGCTTTAGCGCAAAAATTAGGAGTCGGGGGAGGAGGAAGGGGAAAGGGGGGGGAAGGGGGAAGGGAGAAATGGGAAAAGGGGAAGGGGGAAGAGGGAAGGGAAGAAGAAAATAATTTTTCTCTCTTCTCTTCCCTAACTCCTAACTCCTCACTCCTAACTCCTAACTCCCCCTCTCTCCCCCTCCCTCTCTCTCCCCCTCTCTTGCTAGAGGGAATATTACATCAAGGTGTGGAAGGCTTTGTCTACTGGTTGCGGAGTCAACCACATCCGATGATTGTGTTGGTGGTGGATCAATTTGAGGAATTATTCACCCTTGCAGAAGATATTGACCGAGAAAAATTTTTAGAATTGCTGTTGGGAGCAATAAAATACGCAAGCGATCGCTTTAAGTTAATTATCACTTTACGAGCGGATTTTATTGCTCCTTGTTTGGAAATACCCGCACTCGCTCAAGCTTTACAGGAATCGAGTGTAATGGTTTCACCCAAACTCAGTTTAGATGATTATCGCCAAGTCATTACGAAACCCGCTCAACAAGTCGGATTAAAAGTCGAACCGGAATTAGTTGAAGTTTTATTGCGAGAACTTGACAATTCGGTAGGTAATTTACCTTTACTGGAGTTTGTTTTAGAACAACTTTGGCAGCATCGAGTTGGTGGTGAGTTAACTTTACAAGCATATCAGCAACAACTTGGTGGAATTCAAGGTGCTTTGGAACGTTCTTCCCAAGCTTTATATGAAAGTTTAGAACCAAAGCTGCAAGATTGTGCGAAATGGATTTTTCTTGCTTTGACTCAGTTGGGAGAAGGTACAGAAGACACTCGACGACGTGTATTTAAGTCTGAGTTGATAGTTAAAAAGTATCCAAAAGAATTGGTTGACAGAACTTTACAAGCTTTGACTAATGCCAAGTTGATTGTGGTTAATCTTGAAGAAGCTGAAATACCGAACGAAGCAACCAGTAGAGGAATTTACTTAAATCAACAAAATAACGAGTTATGGAATAATGAACCGCAAAGGACGCAAAGGAATAAGAGGAAGGAATTAATCCCCTTGTCTTCTCATTCCGTCACAGTGGAAGTTGCTCACGAAATTCTCATCCGTCACTGGTCTACATTGCGATGGTGGTTGGAGGAAAATCGAGAACGTTTGCGAAAACAACGACAAATTGAACAAGCTACTCAAAATTGGTTGCAAAGTAACGAACAACCAGATTTTCTCTTGCAAGGTGTAAGACTTGCGGAAGCGGAAGATATCTATATTAAATATACGGATGAACTTTCAAAAGATGTGCAAAAATATTTAGAAGCTTGTTTCGCACAACGGGAACGTCTGCAATTTCAAGAAAAGAAACGCTTGCGTCAAGCACAACGTGCTGTAGTTGGGTTAAGCGTCTTGGGTATTGCAGCTTGTACCTTTGGTGGGTTAGCCTATTGGCAAGGACGTGAAGCAAATTTAAGGGAAATCGAAGCGTTAAATTCTTCATCCAAAGCAAATTTATTATCAAATCAACAGCTTGAAGCCTTAATTGTTGCGGTCAAAGCTGGGAAACAACTCCAAAGTACCCTTGCTACACCTGCTGATATTCGTGAGAAGACTATCAATACAATCTCGCAAGCACTTAGCAATACCCAAGAACTTAACCGCTTGGAAGGACATAATGCGATCGCCAGTAGTGTCAGTTTCAGTCTTGATGGTAAAATGATCGCTTCAGGTAGCGATGATAATACCGTGAAAGTATGGCGCAGTGATGGTTCTTTGCTATGGAATCTCCAAGGACATACCGCTTCAGTCAAAAGTGTTCGGTTCAGTCGGGATGGTAAAATCATTGCTTCTGCTAGTTTCGACCAAACGGTAAAGCTCTGGAATAGTCAGGACGGAAAACTCCTGAAAACTTTGAGCGGACATCAAGCAGAAGTACTTAGTGTCGCATTTAGCTTTGATGGCAAAATCTTAGCTTCAACAAGTGCCGATGGAACAATCAATTTGTGGCAACTCAGCGATTATTCTTTGAAGAAAACATTTAAAGCCTATCCAAACAACGTGACAACCGTTACCTTCACACCCGATAATCAAACCTTGATATCTGGAAGTAGCGATGGCAGGATTAAATTTTGGCAAGTGAGTGATGGTAAACTGTTGCGAGATATTCCGGCTCATGCTTCGATAGTATATCGTGTGGCAGTTAGTCCGGATGGAAAAATTCTAGCTTCAGCTTCAGGCGATCGCACGGTGAAGTCATGGCGGATTAGTGATGCTACTCTAATTAAATCAATTAATGCGCATAGTGCCGAAGTTCGCAGCGTTAATTTCAGTCCCGACGGACAAAGTTTTGCTTCAACAAGTACCGATAGTACCATCAAAATCTGGAGTGTTAATGATGGAGACTTGTTAGAAACTCTACAAGGTCACAGTATTGGGGTATATGATGTCAGCTTTAGTCCTGATAGTCAAACCTTAGTCTCAGCAAGCGAAGATAAAACGATTCGGATTTGGCAGCGTAATAATAGTCTGTGGAAAACACTGCTAGGACACCAAGGAGAAGTATATACAATTGCCTTTAACCCTAAGGGTGATTTGCTTGCTTCCGGTGGTAAAGATAAAAAAATTAGACTCTGGAATATTCCCGATGGCAGCTTGCGGCAAACTTATGCAGAATATAGTAGTAAATATCTGCTTGGACATCGAAATAGCGTCCTTAATTTAGCTTTTAGTCCAGATGGTGAAACCTTAGTGTCTTCCGGACAAGATACTTGGGTGAAATTGTGGCGAGTCCGCGATGGCTATATGATGAAGACATTATTGGGAAGCGATCGCGAAGTTAATAATGTCAACTTTAGCCCAGATGGTGAAACTTTAGTTTCCGCAGATGCTGATGGCAAAATCAGATTATGGAACTTGAAAAATCGAACTTTACTCAAAATTCTAGCAACCCAACCAGAAGAAATTCTCGCAGTCAAATTTAGCCCAGACGGTAAAATTATAGCCTCTGCCGGTCGAGACAACAGCATCAAACTTTGGCAAGTTAGCACAGGGAAACTTCTTCATACCCTCAGAGGACATACTAACGCTGTCAATAGTATTGCATTCACACCCAACAGCCAAATGATTGGTTCCGCAAGTTCAGACAAAACCATCAAACTCTGGCAACTAAATAACGGTCAATTAATCAACACCTTTGAAGGACATACAGATGCCGTCTGGGGTCTAAACTTCAACAATGACGGAACCTTAATCGCTTCCGGCAGCAGCGATAAAACCGTGAAAATATGGAGCATTCAAGGTAAACAAATTAACACATTACGCGGACATGACGACGCCATCCTGAATGTTAGCTTTGCACCCGATAGAAAACTTCTTGCCTCCGCCAGTTTCGATAGTACCATCAAAGTTTGGCGATTAGACAATATAAAGCTGCGAACATTCGACCTAAATAGTTTACTTGTCCGCAGTTGCGATCGCTTACATAATTATCTCCAAACTAATCCTAACGTCCCTGCACAGGAGCAACATTTATGTTCTGATTGATTTGAGCAGATTGGGATAATGTACCTAGATTTTGGAGTCGCAATCCATCAACTTCACGTCTGGGTGGTCTTGGTCCTTTTGGTCCTTTGACTGAATTACCTCCAGGACCTGGTGCGTTTACACTTTCACCTGGGTTAATTAAACCTTGTTGAACAATAGGAACTTTTGGTTTCACTGTTTGAACAATAGGTGTACCAGCGAAAGCAGGAAGACTACTAGCAAACACAATACTCCCAAGAGGAGCCGCTAAAGCTAACGTTAAACTCAGAATTTGCTTCTTCATATTATATATCCTTAAGGACACCTAATTAACTAATCGTCTGATTCCTGAGTTTTATGCAATATTCCTGACTACTTTGACAAAAATTTACATTTTCCTATGAACTGGACTCATCACTCAACCCCAGAAGCGTGGGGAGGGGTTCTTGGCGATTTATAATTAATTAGGCAATATCATGCAAAAACTCTTTTAAACTTTCCTAACCTTGGCGTACTTGGCGTCTTGGCGGTTATTTTTTTAATTCTTTTACAAAACTCGTAATGATGAAGCATTTAGGAATTAACCGCCAAGACACCAAGTACGCCAAGAAAGAAAGGTTTCAGAGAGTTTTTGCGTTAAGCTTTCATCACATACCCTAATTTTAACAAAAAATTAGATTGACACCTGTAAAAGTATTCTCCAACAAACCTGACTTCGAGCGCAAGCCAGTAAGGAAATTTCTGCTACTGTGGTAAACGCACTTAGTGGACTTTGACGATGACACAGCTTGGTTTACTGGTGCGTTCCCTTCAGAATAACTTGGGTGTAGGAAAAGTCTTAAACTTATCTGACACCGAAGTGAAAGTTGAGTATTTTTGCTCAGTTGGGCAACGCATCGAACAATCCTTACCCTTAAATTCTGTTGGTAAGGTAAAACTCCCGCGCCAAACTCGATGCTACATTTGGAATAAAAGCCAAGAAACATGGATTATCGGCAGGGTTTACGAGTGGGACGAAGAACATTCTCTATATCAAATCGACTTACCAGATAGTAAGACGATTTTGGTGGGTGAGCCAGATGTTTACGTTCGTTGCAATATACCCATTGCTGACCCAATTGAAATTCTGACAATGAAGGGTCACGAAACACCTTACTTCCATGACAAACGCTTAAATTTCGTCAAATCTTGCCAAACACAACGTGCTATTAGTGACGGCATGACGGGTTTGATTTCAGCAAATATCAAGCTCTATCCCCACCAAGTAGAAGTTGTCCGTCGTGTGCTGTCTGACCCGATTCAACGCTATTTGTTAGCAGACGAGGTGGGATTGGGGAAGACTATCGAAGCGGGTGCAATTTTACGTCAATACCTGTTAGATGAACCTTCTGGTCCTGCGGTGGTGCTAGTTCCGCAATATTTACTGGAACAATGGCAGACAGAATTAGAGAATAAGTTTTACATCTCCCACTTTGGCGATCGCGTTAAAATATATTCGATTGAGGATGCAAATCAGGTCAGCCGTCATGCTGGTTTAGGTTTGCTGATTATCGATGAAGCGCACCATATTGCGGCAATGGCAACATCTTCCGAATCTGTACAGCGGAGGTATTTTGACACTTGCAAGCAACTCGCACATAAAAGCGATCGCCTACTTTTACTTTCTGCGACTCCTGTTCTCAACAACGAACAGGGTTTTCTGACGATGCTGCATCTGTTAGATCCTGATACCTATCGTCTGGATGATTTAGAGGGTTTCCGTGACCGGGTGCAAAAACGGGCCTCAATCGGTAAAGTTTTGCTTTCTTTTAGAGAAGGTGCAGAACCCTCTATCTTGAAAACCAACCTCAATCAACTGCGGAATCTGTTTGCGGAAGATAAATATGTCCTGGAAAAAGCCGAAGAACTAGAAAATTCTCTCACAGGACAACCAGAAACCAAAGATAAAATTATTCAGACGATTCGCACCCACATCACCGATACCTACCGACTCCACCGTCGGATGCTCCGCAATTATCGCGCTACAGTTGAAGATGTTATCTATGACCGCAATGTCACGCCAAAAGTTGAGTACGATTTAGATGAACGCTCCTTTGACATCCACGAAGTCCTGGATAATTGGCGGACATCGGCCCCTAAGGATGCAGAATTTACACAGATATTTCTGCTATTCTTCCGTGCTGCTGGAACTTGGCTGGGGGTTCTCAAAGGAGTCATCACAGCACGTTTGAGCGGGAAATCGACTCCAGCACTTACGCAAGAATTTGGTGCTGAAGCTGTCAATCTTTTGACCAGAACTGAACTATTTCCCCAAGAAGCAGAAATTCTCCAAAAGCTGCTAAAAATTATTGAACAACCATCAGAAGATGGCGATCGCATTGAGTTACTCAGAATAGTACTGCTATATCACTTCGCCGAACGCTTTGGACTACAATCTTATCGCAGCAACCCCAGCAAATTACTTGAGAGGGTACAACAGCGGCTCACAAGACCGATTCCTGGCGATAATCTCCCCAAAATTCTGATTTTCACCAGTTTTGGGCAAAGTTGCGCCGAAATCCTCAAAGAATTGCAGAAAAGCTTTGGAGAAAAGGCTATAGCTGCCCATCAATTAGGCAAAACACGGGCACAAGTAGAAAAAAGTCTCCAACAGTTCAAAACTGACCCCAACTGCTTTATCCTAGTCTGTGACCCATCTGGTGAAGAAGGTCGCAACCTGCAATTTGCTGACTGGATGATTCATTTCGATTTACCTTGGTCGCCAAACCGTCTCGAACAAAGAATCGGGAGGTGCGATCGCATCGGACGGCCGCTTTCAATGGAATTTACCGTTTTTGCGGGTGTGGAATTAGATGATAGTTTCCACGATGCTTGGTATCAATTGTTAAAGGATGGATTTCGGATATTTAAGCAATCAATATCCAGCTTGCAGTTTTACGCAGAAGAAAAACTGCCAGAATTAGCCGCAACTTTGTTTGAACTTGGGGCAAAAGGACTCTTAGAAACCATCCCAGTGATTCAGGGTGAAATTACTACTGAACAGGTAAAAATTAGCGAACAGAATGCCCTTGATGAAATTGATGCCCAAGATGAAAGTGCCACCAAATATTTTCAAGCCCTTGATGAGTGTGATGCTAAACATCAAGATATTCAACGAGGAATAGAAGGTTGGATTTGCCAAGCACTGCATTTGCAACAGCGTCAAGACATTAACTTACAAGGTGTCCTCCGTTATGAACCAACAGGACGCACCCTGGTTCCCGCAGACCACTTAAAGAATCAGTTTGTCCCCTATCTCAAACAATCCGGTACTTATAACCGCTCTGTCGCCAACCAAAATCCTGGTGTACGTCTATACCGGATTGGCGAAGGTCTAGTAGAATCACTGACATCATACATTCGTTGGGATGACCGGGGTCAAGCCTTTGCAATGTGGCGCACGGATGAATCTTGGGATGCGTCAGAAGGTATGGAGTGGTTTGGATTCCGCTTCAATTATATAGTTGAGAGCAACTTGGAATTCGCCAAACAAGTGTTTGCAGAATATGGACTGGACAACAGCCAATACAAAATTCTCCGTCGTCGCACCGATGCCTTGTTTCCCTCAATCATCAAGACTGTATTTATTGATGCTCGCTCCCCGACAATGAGTATCGTTGATTCGGAACCACTGCTGAACATATTGCAACGTTCTTACAATGGGAAAAAAAGTAGAAATAATAACCGAGATTATAACTTAGCAAAAAATCGATTGGTAATTCTGGATCAATTTATTGATGGAAGTCAATGGCAAGAGACTTGTCGAAAAGCGCGGAGTACATCAGAAACATTATTGCGCGATCGCCCAGACTTCATCGAAATGTGTCAACAATCGAAAACAACTGCCGCAAATAAACTAGAAAACCGGATCAATCAACTGCGTCTGCGTCTGGGAAAACTGGAAGATCCTGTATTAGCGAAGGAACTCAACATTGAAACTGCTTTATCTCAAGCCATTTTAGAAGGAATTCGCTGTCCGAATATCAGGCTTGATTCTGTCGGCTTCATTGTCGTTTCCGGACAACCTCCAGCCCAAATCGGGGAAGATGGGGAGGATTGAGGTCGGGTAAAGGAATAAATTTCATCTTTCCCTACTTTTGAGTTCATCGTTGCAATCGCTCCCTTTGGTGCTGTGAAGAATACTTAATTTAATGAACCGCGAAGACGCAAAGGACGCAAAGTAAGAAATAAAGAAGATTAACCTTGGCGTACTTGGTGTCTTGGCGGTTAATTCATGCGTAGTAAGTTTGCAATAAATATAACTAACTATATTTACTGTTCCACGAATAGCTCGTCCAAAAGAGGTAATTTTTGTCAATAGAAAAGCCACAAAGATAGGTAGTTAAAGGGCTTTGGAAATACCTCAATTGTCCGTAATCTCAACTTGACTCAAATATCGTGACAAATCTTCATACTGAGTCTATTTTTTAACTAGCCGAAACTCACGAACAATATGAAATGCGGTTTATAACTCCGCATCCCGAAAAATTTACTATACATTTATAATACTTATAATTTGAAAATATTGATATCAATAAATACATATCTATTCAGTAGTTTACCGAAATTTTGCACGAGGGAAAAGTTGTTGTAAACCTTGGCATTTAGGGATGACATTTCTACCGAGAGGGAAATACTATACAGATATCGAAACCGAAGAAACACGCACATAAGGTTTCAGCACTGTAACTAAAAAACAAAATTTAAATATGTCTAAACTATCTAAACTCGCATCATTTTTCGTAGCATCGACTCTCGGTTTAAGTGTTCTTGCTAGTATGCCAGCGGCAAAAGCAGGTGTAAGTATTGTTCCAAGTACAGAAGGTGAAATTAAACTTCTAAATAACGGTGACTGTCTATCCCTCGCACCTTGTATTGATACAACATCACTCGGATATACAGTTACCAGCTTGGATTACGATCCAAACTATAATCCCAGCCTGTTATTTGCCGATAACAGTTCGACTGCAAATAATTATGGTATTGGTATTCAGTTTGATTTACCCGATGTTGGTACCAATCCACTTGCTGGTATTAACATTTTCCGTCCTATAGCGATGAAAAAGGTTGGTCTAGATGAAAAAGGTCAGTTAGAAGTTGGTCGTTTCTTGTTTGATTTCATGGGTAAAACGATTAGCGAAGTGACATTGGATTTTCATGATGTGGAACTCTCTAGTTCTAGCGGTATTTTGAAAGTAAATGGAAATCCTTTAAGCCAGCTACTTACAAAAGGACTTAACAACAACATCCAAACCTTAGTATTGAAAGATGTGAAATCCTTTGAAGTCCAACTTGGTACAATTGGTAGTCCTTTCCCCACTGGTGATGGTGTTGATTTGAATGTTAAGGTTCCCGAACCTGCAATGACTGCCAGCTTGGGTTTATTCGCTATGGTAGGTGTCTTTGGTTTGCGTAAACGTCAGAATGTTACCAAGATTTCTTAACACGGTTTCACGGTTATCAGGGGCATTCAATGCGTGAAAATTTACAGCGATTCATGGGGATGTTGCGATCGCTAATCCTTGAGCCAACGTCCTCGGTAGTCGCTGTTAGGTGATTTAATTGGCACCCGACAATAGAAAGATGAGTTAAAACAATGTTAAAGGTGTGCATCAACCGATACCAGCAATAATGGTCAGACGAATAAAACATTAACCCGATTTATTGAATAGACTGGGTTGACTACGACACTGATTTTATTAAAAAAAAACTACAATGCCATGACCGTATGTCTATCATCTTCGTATCTCTCCGAGAAAGCAAAATATACAGTTAAATTTAGAAATAGAAATTAGAACGGTCAGTTTATCGCTAAAAAATAGAAAAGCAGAGACACCAACTTAGCGATGTCTCCGCTGAATATCCTATGCTCTCTTAACCATCCTCAACCAGTGTTTTTTACACTGGTTTAAGCTTGTGTAGGCTTGTTTCCAGCCCTGAGACTATCAAAGTAGTCATCTGTAAAATTGCGGCTCTATCACCCGTCTTACACCGCTCAAATAACAACTGAACATCCACCAATCCAGCGTTGAGTGCTGATGTTGAGATAGCGCGATCGCTGGCTGATTGGTTGTTATTTGCACAAGCGCTGTAAAGCATCAGCCCTGCCATTGTGTACAAATCTAACATCGGCTCATCACTACCGTCTAGATTGACAACTTTTGGAAACTCTGATAGCGGGTGAATAAATTGGTCAAAGGTTAATTGGGTCATGCTTTTGGTCGGGTCGATACATTAAACTAGTTCAAACCCCAGGTAAAGCCTGCGTTACCAAAACAAGGTAAACTGACCGTTCCAGGGTGCAATACTGCCGATTGTTGCTTTATGCAAGTGCAGTCAACTCTAATCCCAGTTAGGATTGAGCCAATTTTCTTTAAATTTGGAACAGATGTCGAATCCGTTACTGAATTTAAGTTGTATTCTGTTGCGAAATGCGTGCAAGCATATATACTGAATATAAGAGGGAGGAAAAACCCTTGGATTCCTTACTTGAAGTTAAAAGCTAGCGATAAAAGTGAGGAGCTAGCTTTTAGGGTGTTCTGCCTTTTCTTGCTCTTCAGCAGTCGCTTACTGCTTCACATCTTTATACTAATCTTGTCATTTATTTTTGTCAATATGTCATTTAAAAAAACCTGACAAGATTGTCCTGCTTTTGGGATGTCATGAGAGAAAATACAAATAGGCGTAATATTGAGCAGTCAAAAATATGAGCGACAGAAGACGTTCTGATGATTACAAGCAGGTTAGTGGTTATATTCCAATAGACTTGGCACGGGAGTTTAAGAGCATCTGCGCTCGTGAAGGAGTATCCCAAAGCGACGCATTAGAAGAGATGACTCGTGAGTGGACAGCCAAAAGATGCGATTCTAGCTCCTCAAAAGAGAAAGTGGCCCCCCCAAGAACGATCGCCGATTTGGTTCGAGCTAACATGACAAAACTTAAGCGCTGTGGGGTAAAAAATTTACAAGCGCTTGCGAGAGGAGAAGTGCTGCCGACACAAGGAGACTTCGCTATCATCACATCCGCTCTATGTATTCCTGAGGAAGAACGTAAAATGATTTGGGAAAAAACTTTTAAAATTTCCGTGTTTTCCGATTCTCCGAGTGTAAATATATATAAAGGAACTGAATGTATAAAAGAAGATGAGCGTGAGCATTCTCAAAACTCTGAACCTACCGGGCTGGAACTATAAAATGTCCCACGAGGGAGTTTCTATCCTTGCCCCGACAAAGCGAGATGCGACACATCTTGCGCAAAGCTACGGAGATGCTCTCAGTGAAACTGCGGCAAAAATTAATGGGAAGGTGCGAATTAAATGGAGGGGCTGCAAGAGTCCCATTGAATTTTATGGATGGATGGCATCTACCAAAGCGCCTACACTCTCCGAAACCGCCGAACGCATTTTGCATTCTGGTGGTTCTGTTTTTTGCAGCCAATTGCACGTACCAATAGAGTTGCTGTACCGAATGGTTGCAGCCGCTGAAAATGAGCGTCCGATTAGCATTGTCAGACAAGATACTCGCAAGCAAATCATTGTGAATCAGCCAATGGCTGATATGTTACAGACTCCTCCTGAGATTGCTACTCAAAGGGTAATGACCCAATTTTGGCTACCTGAGGATTTGGCAGAGCTGGAACAAAGGTTACATAACGATCGCCAATTCACTTGGACTTATTCTGCTGGGCTAAACGAGCAAGCTTGGGCAATTCTGACAACCCAATTTGAGGCTTTTGAGGTTGAGGGTATCTGGTACAGACAAGGAACGAGCTTGTCAACCCCTCAGCTTGTGCCGATTCCGTCAAGGGCTTTTGCTCCTCCAGCATAAGTGGACAATTTAAGCACTTTTAGAAGCGAAAAATCACGGCTGTGCATAAGTCATTTCGGGGTGCGTTTCTTACTGGATAAGAGCTAGGAGTGCAATATACTCAAAAATAAGAAGGATTCTCCAACACTCAATACACCTCCTAAAATCAAGTAAATAGCCGCTGAGGACTCAGTAGTTCTACGTATGGCGGAATTGATATCTTGCCGCTTGCGTATAAACCAGAAATTTCTAATTTTTGAAGTTACGAAAAATACGATAATAACAAATCTCATTTTTAGTCATTTAAATGGACTTATGCTCTTAGACACGGATTTATACTCCCTGGCGGGTAGGGACAAATGTGATTTATTTTACTTGACAGTTAATTGTTGAAGTAGTATCTATAAAAGTGTATTTTTATACATACAATTAAGCAATTCCAGGAGGTCTGAAATGGATGATGTGAAAATTACTTTCTTTATGATTGTCACTGACCGTGACATGGTAATTGCTGATTACGCAGTAAAAAGCTATGCCAAAATTAAGAGTACCCCATTTAAGCTACGTGTGTATTCTAATTGGATTAGTTCTGCACTCAAACAAAAATATTTTCCCGTTTGGCGTCAATTTGAATTTGTAGAAATAGTAGAAAATCAGTGGCAGACCGACGATAAAAAACCTTTAGATCATACCTTGGAAGGTCCATTTGAGTTGGGGGCAACTATTTGGGATAGAGAATTAAAGAAGATTCAAACTCCTTATCATGCAACTGTAGACGCAGATTTTGAGATTATAGATGCAAAATTTATCCCAGTAATGTTAGATAAGCTTGATACCAATCCCAATTTGGTAGCAATTTCAACTGACTATTCTGCAACTCAACCAGAATCCTACGATTCTTATTCAGATGAGGTAATCTGCCTTAATGAACGTTGGCACACTTGGTTTTGTATTTACAAACGTGAGGCACTTCAGTGCAATGTGTCTCATGTTTATTATGAAGAAATATTATCTGATCCGGTTCGACGCAATGTCTGGGATGATGCAGGTTATTTGCAAAAAGCATTAAAGGAAAGTTATGGATTTGAAGTAGCAGTTTTGGATAGTAAGTATCAGCCTTGCTTTATCCATTACGGGCAGTTTGCTAAAAATGTTGATATTAATGAAAGTAATGTTGATTTATATCGTAGATTGCAAATTATACGTAAAAGAGGATTGTTTGGAAGTAGTGATATTTTTACCAAAAAATTAGCAAGTTTGTTGCATAAAATTCTCTTTGCCAAATCAGACAAGAACAGATCCAAGTATGTGGATGGCTGGGCTAAGGCAACATCCTCATAAAAACTCCGGAACCTAAGTGTCATTAATTACATTCTTTCCGTCGAGACTGAAAGGAGTGTGTTTGGCAACTATGCCCACTACGAAAGCAGCAATTCCAAATTCATTTATCGTTTTCTGTTAACTCCGAACACAACTAAGTAGGTATGAATGTAAATAATTATCGCTGGGATAATGCAGGGGGCGGGGGCAAAAAGGGTTTAAGCCTTGTTTACTTTTCTTTACACAGTTTGGTTTTATTGTGCTGACTTACTTAGACAAGCTTCAAGGTTGATTGCTTTCTCGTTTTCCAGTCATCAACATCCGTACGCCGCCCGCAGGAGCAAGGGTAAACCCACGACGTTGTACTTTAATGGGTTTATCCTCTGAATTTGCAAGTTGATACTTGGATAAAACCGTTGCTAAGACTAATTTCATTTCTAACTGAGCTAAGGCAGATCCCAAACACCGCCGACTTCCACCACCAAAAGGTAAGTATTCTCCAGCAGAATACTGCCGCTCCAGAAAACGTTCTGGTTTAAACTGTTCAGCATTGGGATACAAATCTTCCCGGTAATGCACGAGGTAGATACTCGGCATGAGGGTAGTTTCTGCATCAAACTCATATCCGGCAATCTTCATGGATGATTTGGTGATGCGTGAGAACAGCCCTGGAATAACTGGATACATTCGTAGCGTTTCTTGACAAACTGCTGTTAAGTAGGGAAGTTGAGCAATTTCCATTGGGTTGTGATTGTCCCCCAAGCTGTCTAGTTCCTGCTGCAACTTTTCTAGAATATCTGGATGTTGGTGAATTTGATAGAAAGCCCAGGCAAGTGTTGTTGCAGTAGTTTCATGCCCAGCAAATAAAATTGTGAGCAGTTCATCTCTTAATTCCTCGTCGCTCATCGCTTGCCCATTTTCATCTCGTGCTGCCATCATCAGACTCAACACATCACCGCCGTAATCATCTTGTTTTGTTCTTTTCTCTGCAATTTCTGCTTGGAGCAAATCATGAATCTGGCGTTGTCTTTGTTTCATCCGTCCCCAAGGAGTCCACATTCCCCAATCTTTTTGTAAGAAATGCAAAAATAACATACTGGAGCGTAGGGGAGAATCGATCATATCAAGCCAAGTCGTAAGTAGGGGTTTAAGTTGTTGATAGCGTTCTCCTTCACTTAAACCAAAGACGATTTGTAAAATCACTTCTAGACTAACTTTCTGCATGGCAGACCGAACTACAAATGGTTGACCGACTTGCCATTGGCTTGCAATCTGCTCGGTAATTAAGCAGATTTGTTTGGCATAAGCTTGTAGTCTTTCTCCATGAAAAGGAGGCATTAATAATTTTCGTTCTCGTCGATGGCGATCGCCGTCCATTAACAGCAAAGAATTTTGTCCGAGGAGAGGCTTTGCAAGTTCGTTCCCGCGACCGATATCAAATTTAGAATCTTGGTTGAAAATTTCTTGAATGGCTTGCGGATTGCCAATGATTACGTAAGATCCGATTCCACTCAGATGCATGGAAAAAATATCTCCATACTTTTGGCTATATCTGTGCTGAAATCCGATCGGATCGGCAATCCAATTTATAAGTTGCCACCAAGAAGGGCTGGTGATACTATTGGGTAACTTACTCAACATAATATTTCCCCTTTGAGTTATCCCTATAACTCAAGTCTACATGAGGGAAATCGGTTGATGATATCTCATGTTGCGGTAGATGTGGTTCTTTCGTACATATCGTGCTAAATCTTTAATTAAAGTCGATAAAATTGCTTTAAAATCAAGGCTTACAGGCGCTTATAGTCAAAATTTTAGTAATCTGACCTAAAATGCCGGAAATAATGCCTGCTATGATAGCCCAGCAAGGGTTGCAAGCTTATTTTTCAACAAATTTAGCACGCTAAGTACGCAAGAGCCAGAATTTTACGCATAAACAAACGCAGGAACTCGCTTGAATGCAGGTGTGCCTGATCGCGTCTCAATCCTGGCTTTAAAAATCACATTCACTTCTGGATAAAACATTACCGCAGCTCCCGGTCGAACTGCACCATATATAATCTCAACATTCTCCAATTTGCCTGCATTGCCCTGTACCGTCACGCGCTGATGTGCTTGCAAACCTACGCTTTCGGCATCTAATCGATTCATCAAAATGCAGTTACGGTGAGGCATTCCCCGATACTTGTCGTTAATTTTATACACTACAGTATTATGCTGAGAATAGCTGCGTCCCGTCATTAACGCCACCATCACACCACGGGTTTGTTGAGGGATTTCAAAGTCTTCTGGGTTAGGAAGGGTTAATTTGGGCAGAGGAGTGACAAACATTGAGGCTTTACCGGAGGGTGTTTGAAATTTCGGTTCGGTAACAATACGTCCACTAATCGTAAACTCTTCCTTTGTCTGGTCAATCGTCGCCATCTTCTCAAATCCGGGAACGGTTTGGGCGATTAATTGCCGGATGTATCTTGTATCCTGGAGTTTACGCCAATCGACGGGATAGTTTCCATGCACTCGATGCGCTAACTCAGTCAGAAACTCCACTTCTGGAATTAAATCCCCGTCTTTGAGATGGGTTTCGCCTTCATCACTCAGCCGCACAAAGTTATTACCTGATTCTGTGGTAGTTTTATAAGGGTTTTCAAATCGATTCAATACTGGAATGACGATTGTATTTTCCTTAGCCAACCCATGAAAATGCCCCAAGTTCGGCTTAGTTGCTAGGTAGATAATAGTTTCAATATTGCCAAGTGCCCGAAGCGCCTGAGTGGAGTCAGGATTGGCAGCATACAAATTTCCGCCCAGACAAATCAAAGTGTCTACCTTTTTCTCATCTGCGGCTTCAATTAACGCCCGAGTATCATACCCTTTAACGCGACTGAGGGAACGTCCTAATAATTTCTCTAAAGCTTCTTGCAGTTCTTTTTTCAATTCTTGTGCAGTCACCCCCATTGAGCCAAACCCTTGGACATTCGAGTGTCCTCGCACGGGCATTACTCCTGCACCTTCTTTTCCCACATTGCCGCTTATAAGGGCCGTATTGGCGATACTATATACGTTGTCTACACCATTTTCGTGCTGGGTGATACCCATTGCCCAACCAAATACAACCCCTTTTGCATTGCCAATAATAGTTGCGGCTGTCTCAATTTCTACCTGAGAAACCCCACAAGTTTCTGTAATCGTCTCCCAAGTTGTTCCTCTTGCAGTCTCTAGAACCGCTTCCCATCCTTCCGTGTGGGCTGCCAGAAACTCTGTTTTGACAAATCCCTGCTCAATTAAGGATTTCTGAATTCCGACAAATAACGCTACATCACTACCTGGAATTGGTTGCAGATATAGGGAAGCAATATCAGAACCAGGGATTAAAGATTTAATCGGGAAAGCCGGGGAACCAAACTTAACTAAGCCAATAGACATCTCCGGATTGATAACAATTACCTTACCCCCACGTTCATCCCGCAGTTTAATCAATTCGTTCATCAAACGCGGATGATTATAACCAGAATTTGCACCAGCGAGAATAACACAATCTGCTTGTTTCAAACTTTCCAAGCTAACGATGGAGGTTTTAGTGCCAAACATTTGTTTCAACCCAAAAGTCGAGGGAGCGTGGCACAAATCCGAACAGTCGGCAAGATTATTAGAACCGAGCGATCGCATCATCAGTTGGAGCAAAAAAGCGGCTTCGTTAGAAGAGCGACCGGAACTGTAAGAAGCGACTCGTTCCGGGGATTTACGGAAGCCTGTTTCGACAATAGTATAAATTTCTGACCAAGAAATGCGTTCATAGTGGGATTTACCCGCTCTGAGAATCATGGGAAAACTCAACCGTCCCAATCGGTCTGCTTCCATCGACGTGAATTTTTGTAGCTCAGTGATGCTGTGTTCCTCAAAAAATTGAACCTTTACCCCTGGTTTAATTTCCGACGATATTGCCTCAACGCTCTTCATACAGCGCTGAAGTTTTTCTCCATCCTCGTTGGTGAAACCACCTTTTTGCCCACCAGTCCCCCAAGAACAGGATAAGCAAGCGCTTTTATGGAATAAGGTCTTCCAGAGCTTGGGGCCTTCCGGTGACAGCGTATGCTCTGCCCAAAACTGAATGACGGGCAAGCCACCCCCAATATCTGGTGTTTCCTCATTTTTTTCGTCGAAAGGGGGTTTGGGTTGAATATTTTGCTTGCTGCTGTCCATGAGAAAAGGCCTCTGCTTCGGTTTGAAAAGATAGATTGTTCAACCAACCTATCACTGGTCACATTCTTTACCTGAGATTATCTTAAATTTAGATTGGTAATATGTGCCATTCGAGAGATTTCTTTTGTGACAAAGGTGGAAATGGGAACGGATGCTCTTGCTGGATAAATCAATCCGACAGATGAATTGTCGAAATAATTACATAGGCTGACATTTTACACCCGTTAGAACGTCAAATACAAAATGAACTAAGTATTCACAAATTTATCGACTGTGTTCTCGTCCGCCAGAGACTCAAAGTCTCTGTCTCATAGCCAAAGTCCTCTAAAGAGGACTATTACAAAGCCTTATTTTTTAATGTAAAATATATTACGTAATAATCTAACCAATAGAATTTTATACGTAAATTTAACCTCTCATCTTTGTGAGGGAAGCAAAAGTTGAGTGTATTATAGGACTTACGTAACTGTCAGATCAATAACCGTAGGGTGTGTGACGCTTAGATAAATACTGCAAGGTAAATTAAGGTTTGTAGCGTCACGCACTGACGATGGTTTGTGACAATATCGTAAGTCCTATATTAAATACTATCTGGATCGATATTTAACTCTCGCAATTTTGCAGCCAAGCGTTCTGCTCTTTGAGTTTCGTGTTCTGCCGTTTCTTCTGGTGTTGGAACTAAATGTCCTTGTGGTGTAAAAAATCGCACTACTCCATTGTGAACTCCCAGATATAAACCTAGCTGTTGACTCCACAGATGCCCTTGCTCGTTCGCTTCGAGAGGTTGATACTCGCCATCAACTAAGTGAAATCCCGCAAATTCTAATGTCACTGGGTCGAACCAAAAGTAATCAGGGGTGCGAAAGGTATCTTGATAAATTTGTTTCTTTAAACCTTTGTCAGTATCAGCAGTTTTTGGTGACAGAATTTCGACAATTACATTGGGATATTTGCCATCTTCTTCCCAAACTACCCAACTTTTACGAGTTTTCCTCTCAGTTCCTAATACTACAAAAAAGTCTGGGCCTCGGAAGTCTTCTGATTTACGTTGGTGGGGACTGTAGTAGATGGTAAGATTGCCAGCAGTGTAGAAATCGTTTCTGTCTCGCCACAACCATTCCAGACATTTGAAAAGTAGGATTATTTGCCGTAGATGCAGTTCGGTTTCCAAGGGTGGCTCGTCGCTGTATAGATCGCTAAGGGGAAAGATAACATTGGATGAGATGTCTTGAGGATCTAATTCTTTGGCAAGGGACATGGCTGACTGTACATCAGGTGTTTATGGGTTTATTTTAGCGCTGACACTGTTGGGGAGTAATGCGATCGCTCAACTTATGGAGGCGTATAATTTCTTATAACCGCTCTGGTTTTGCCGATAGTTTATGAAGACAAATGCTGTTCGCATTCTAGATAAACTTGGAATCACCTATGAGTTGCGCGACTATGAAGTTGATCCAAATGATTTAGCGGCTGAATCGGTTGCCGAAAAGATTGGATTACCCCCAGAACAAGTTTTCAAAACATTGGTAGCACGGGGTGATAAACAGGGTGTTTGTCTTGCCGTAATTCCTGGAAACACTCAGTTACAGCAAATTTCAACTTTGTGAGGTACAGAAATACCCCTCCCCAACCCTCCCCTTGCCAAGGGGAGGGGGTGTACTTCATTTACTTGCAAAGTGCTGTAAATCTCAAAACACTGGCTCAAGTTTCGGGAAATCGCAAAATTGAAACGGTTCCGCTCAAGGAAGTTCAGTCGCTTACAGGCTATGTTCGCGGTGGTGTGACGGCTTTAGCATGTAAGAAAGACTATCCCGTTTATATTGATGAACTCATAGAATTGTATGATGTTATTTCCATTTCTGCTGGAGTCCGTGGAACGCAAATTCTATTGGCACCCAGCGATTACATTCGAGCGGTAAAAGGCACAGTTAGTTGGACTAATTGCTCAGGATAAAACGGCTGTCGGATGATTCTGAATTTTCACTGCCACCTCAAAAGGATTGGATGGTGGTAACGTCAATCTTTCTGCGCCTTAACCCGTCAGCGATGGCATTGTTGACATTCTCATCCATATGAAACCGAATTGTCTGGGGCATCTTACTGCGTCAACTTTTGCCGAACCAAGGACGGTGTTTTTTCTTGCATATCACGGGCAAATTCTTCATCCTCACGAATCTGTTGCCTGATTTCCTCAGAATGGTCATGATAATAGGCTAAAGCAGCATAGACATCCGCCAGGGTAATGGTCGGGTATTGTGAAACAATTTCATCCGGCGACAATCCCATTCTTTCGTGCCAAATGACAATATCCTCAACTCGAATGCGATGATCGGCAATGCGGGGCTTGCCACCACAGACCCCCGGTGTAATTTCAATATGCTGTGATCTTACACTACTCATGTTGTCTCCCGTTTATACACTGGTTTTACAATCATAAGCTGTTCCACATTTACTTTACACATTCGGGCAGTTCGGGATGCCCAACGCCAGGTGCTACAACGGGACGGCAGCTTATGTTCCTCCGCTTCCCCCCAAAACGTGCCTTGGGAAAATAAGCAACGCACTGGCTCCCCCACAAGAAGAGCGAGAAATTAAGATTATGCAGTTTAAATGTGTTTTAGTTATATAACAATCAAGCGCGTTTACGAGCGATCGCAACAGTGGCTAGAATCAGAAAAACTTTCAATCTTTAAGATGCTCGTAAAATAAGGGTTTCAAGATTGTAAAGAAAGATGTGACTAATGCATACCGTCGTAGGGGAGAGGTTTTCCAGATCCCTTGAAAAGTCAGGATGATTATGTCAAAACAGAAACGCAATATTGGAAACGAAAGTTATACTATTGTTTCTACATACAACTAAAGCTGATACCAAGCCGTTAAAGCCAAAGCCAAACCATCAGCAGCATCATCAGGCTTCGGTATATCCTCTAAATCCAACTCCCGCGCTACCGCCTCTTGCACCTCTTTTTTATCAGCATTACCATATCCTGTTAAAGCCAGTTTAACTTGAGCAGGGGTAAACTCAACAATCGGGACGCGACACTGTGCCAACACCAACATGATGACACCCCGCGCCTGAGCAATTAAGATAGTGTTTCCCATTCGGTAAAAAAATAATTTCTCAATCGATACCAAGTCGGGTTGCAATTCCTCAATCACGGTGTGCAAATCATCGTATATGGTACATAAACGTTGCCCCATCTCCGTCTTCGATGAAGTCGTTATCACACCATAGTCCAGCATATTCACTGAGTTTTCTAGTGGCTTATCTTGATTTTGGGTGCAGCTAATTAACCCAAAACCTAAAATTGCCAGTCCGGGATCTAATCCTAAAATTCGTTTTTCCATGAACTAAGCCTTACATAGTTGTTTCACTGGGCAGATTGGCAACTTTAGCTACAGGCTTTTGTCAGAATAGAATTGATAAATGTAATAATTCCACACTCAGCCTTTAAGGCAAGTAGTGTACATTTTCTGTTAATCATTGTTTGTACCACTGCTCCTTTTTTTTGGGTATGTCAATCGGTTTTCTCAGGCAAGCCTTAAACGCCCTGCAACCGCAGTCGCGTCGCACTTCCCATCGGGTTAACCAATGGTTCAAGTGGTTGTCCCCTGGGCTATCAGTGAAACGCTGGTTGCTAATCAGTGTTGGGGGTGTACTGCTGGCGAGTCTGGGATTAGCTATTTGGATTAAGTTAACACCGATTTTTTGGCTGATTCAGTTACTTAAACGTCTTCTGAGAGTCATCGCCAGTATTTTACCCAACTATATCAGTGGACCTTTGGTGATGCTTACCGGCTTGTTGTTGCTTCTTTGGGGGCAAAGTCGCACTGTCGGCTCAATTACTAAAGTCCTCCGCCCAGGTGGTAGCGAAGAAGAACTAATTGATGTCTTGCTGGCACATCGTCGATTGTACCGGGGACCGAAAATTGTGGTGATTGGTGGTGGCACTGGACTTTCCACATTACTCAGGGGACTCAAAACCTACAGCGCCAATATTACCGCGATTGTCACCGTCGCCGATGATGGTGGCTCATCTGGACGGCTGCGTCAGGAATTTGGAGTTTTACCACCAGGAGATATTCGCAATTGTTTGGCAGCACTGGCAGATGAAGAAAAGTTATTAACAGAACTTTTTCAGTACCGCTTCCAGGCTGGAGATGGATTGATGGGCCACAGTTTTGGTAATTTGTTTCTGACAGCAATGAGTGAAATTACTGGGGATTTGGAACAAGCGGTCGCCGCCAGTTCCAAAGTCTTAGCAGTGCGGGGACAAGTGCTGCCAGCAACCCTAAGTGATGTTCGTCTCTGGGCCGAATTATCCGATGGGCGGCTGATTGAGGGTGAATCCAGCATCACGGGAGCTGGGGGTACTATTGTCAAAATCGGCTGCATTCCGGCCAATCCACCAGCCCTGCCAGCCGCAATTAAGGCAATTCAAGAGGCAGATTATATTATCATGGGTCCGGGCAGTTTATATACCAGCGTAATTCCGAATTTGTTGGTACCAGAAATTGCCGATGCGATCGCCTCTACAGATGCCCCCCGGATTTATGTTTGTAACATCATGACTCAACCGGGAGAAACCCAAGGTTACAGCGTTGCCGATCACATCAAAGCAATTGATGCTGCTTGCGGCAGACCCCTATTTAATGCTGTACTGGTACAAAAAAAATCGGTATCTCCTCGTGCAATGGTTCGCTATGCAATCGGGAATTCTCATCCGGTATCTTTAGATCGAGAAGATATTACCAAACTAGGGCGACGAATTGTCTTAGCAAATGTGATGCATGAAGATGAATTTGGCTGCGTGCGTCACGATTCACAAAGACTAGCGCGAGTGCTGTTCCGTTGGTACAGTGGAACTGCAAAAAATAAATAGTGTTTAACCAACGGAGTTAGGAGTTATGAGTTATGATTTTTTAACTCCAAACTCCAAACTCCAAACTCCTAATTCCTAATTCCTAACTCCTAATTCCTAATTCCAAACTCCGCTTCTTTTGGACCTATGATAAAAATTTCTCTTGCAGATGCTTTCGCGACCCGAACACTAGGTATAAATCTAGGTAAATCCCTAAATGCAGGCAGTGTAATTTTATTAGAAGGTGACTTAGGAACTGGTAAAACTACCCTCGTTCAAGGTATTGGGGAAGGTTTGGGAATCGCAGAACCAATTGTTAGCCCCACTTTTACTCTAATTAACGAATATGCAGAAGGACGCATCCCCCTTTATCACCTTGATTTATATCGCCTAGAACCACCAGAAGTCGCAGCATTGAACCTAGAAACCTATTGGGAAGGGATCGAAGTTTTGCCAGGAATTGTGGCGATTGAGTGGGCAAAGCGGATGCCTTACAAACCACATAGCTATCTAGCTGTAAGTCTAAGCTATGGTTTGGACGGCGAACGCCAAGTCGAAATAACTCCATTCAATTGCACTGTTAGTAAGGAAATTTTGCTTTGACATTTACGGAAATCGTTCCTGTAAATCTACAATTGGCTCAAAATCCTTATCCAAACTCAATAAATGGGCAGAAACCTAATCCGGTTTATCTGCCGCTACCCCGTTCGCTACAAAAATTCAGTAACATTGTAATCTCTATTACTCAAATATTGTTTGACAATTTCGCTCTAGTTAGTATATTCAGCATTACCATCTGGTGGTATTATTACGGATAGATGTTAGAATTTACGTAATGTTCCAGACGATATTGCAGAAAAATTGAAATATTTTATATTTCAGGATCGTCTTTGTTCGATAAGTAGATTTTCATAATGTCGGTTGAGTTTATTAATTGTTTTTGTTCTTTTGGAAAATATTGCTAACGGAATATAAAAGAGGATTTTCTGGCATTACAAAATGAGAGTGCCTCAATTAAGAAGGACTCTTGCATCTAAGTTATTGCGACTCGATATTGCTGAAATAAAAGACTCAATGTCGCATTGACTTCAGATGAGAAAAAACTCTCAGGTGTAGCAAGTGATAAAGAACTAGACTTTAAAGGTGTATGAGTAAAGTGTATTTAAAGGGTTTGTGAATTGAAATCAGAGTTTTTACAGAACTTTGCCACGTTGATGAATATTGGTTTCTTTTTACTCTTGTTAAAAAACAAATCCGGATTGTTTAGCACAAAAAAATCGCCCAGAAAATCAAAACGACAATCAATCTGTAGATAAGTCGTTTCAATGCTTCTGAGCATTTTTTTATTAGGGAGTGGGGAGATACATTCTTCGACTAATACAAGAAACTCTGAGCCATTAACTAAAACTTAAAGCTTGTCCCCGTACTTCAGTATTTACCTTACCTTCATGATAAGCAAGCTGACCACCGACGATAGTAGTATGTGCCCAACCTGTGAGGTTCCAACCTTCAAATGGACTCCAACCGCATTTAGTTAATAGTTGTTCGCGCAATACGGGACGATAAGTATTTAAATCTACCAGCACTAAATCAGCGTCATAACCAGGAGCGATCGCCCCTTTATTCGGGATACCATAAGAAGAAGCTACAGCCGTTGACATCCAATTAGCAACTTGAGCAACGGTACATTTTCCCGACATTGCCGCAGTTAACATCAAAGCGAGGGAAGTTTCCACCCCCGGCATTCCCGAAGGTGTATTTGGATATTCTTGGGCTTTTTCTTCTAAAGTATGTGGTGCGTGGTCTGTAGCAATAAAATCAATCACACCATCGCGCAAAGCTTGCCAAAGTACTTCATTATCGTGGGGCGATCGCAAAGGTGGATTCATCTGCGCCAAGGTGCCAATCTCTTCATAAGCATTGATATTTAACAACAAATGCTGCGGTGTGACCTCTGCTGTCACCCAACTGGGTTTATACTCACGCAGCAAGTCTGCTTCTTCTGCGGTTGACATATGTAAAATATGCAAACGACGCTGATATTTTTGCGAAAGTTTTAACGCTAATTTCGTCGCTAACAAGGCAGCTTGATTGTCTTGAATTTGGGAGTGAATAGCCGGATCGTGAATTCCCGCAAATTGTTTTCGTCGTTGGCTGATTCTCGAAGCGTCTTCTGCGTGGACAGCAATTAAGCGTTTTCCTTCTTTAAATATAGCCTCTAGTCCCGCTTCTTGGTCAATCAACAATGGTCCGTGCATCGACCCCATGAAAATTTTAATTCCCGGTGTGGGGTTTGCCTCCAGTAGATCGGGTAAATTCTCAGCCGTTGCCCCAATAAAAAAGCCATAATTAACAAGGCACTTAGTGGAGGCGCGTTCTAGCTTGTCGTTTAAAGCTGCTTGGGTAGTTGTCAGGGGGCGCGTATTGGGCATTTCTAAAAACGATGTTACACCGCCTTTCGCACAGGCACAACTGGCGGTGAATAAATCTTCCTTATATTCCAGCCCTGGTTCGCGGAAATGTACCTGCGGGTCTATAACTCCTGGCAACAAAGTTAACCCAAATGCGTCAATTTCTCTGGTTGACGTAGCATTCGGGGAAATTTCTGGTGCGACTTCGACAATTTGGCGATCGCGGATCAGCACATCCCCAATGGTAAATTCACTAGTGGGTAGGTAGATACGGGCGCGACGAATTAGTAAACTTGTAGGAGATGACATGGAGTTGACAGCTTTATTTTGGGAACCAGGAGGAGACTGAGAAGTATCTTTTTAGGTTAAACTTGGTTGCCCCGTATTGCGCAAACTTTTACTGTTCTCGACAAAAAAGTTTATTTTTTAATTAGGAACAACCTTGTCAAGATGGCAACATAACCTGGAAATTTAACTTCTAACGTTAAGATTAGCTAATATAGTCTTCCTGACCGGGCGGCTGAATGACCTGCATTTTTCTTTTATTTAAGTAATTTAATACAGAATAAAGTGTCTGATAACAACTCCAGTCAACAACCTGATAATTCTTGGATCGCAGAACTAGGTAGAACAGTTGTATTAAGCATTGTTCTTGCCTTAGGAATTCGCACCTTTGTTGCCGAAGCCCGTTGGATTCCCTCCGGTTCAATGGAACCGACTCTACATGGTACTCCAAACCAGTGGGAAGCAGACAAAATTATAGTCGATAAGTTGAGTTATAAATTTTCTAGCCCAAGCCGAGGCGATGTTGTGGTATTTTCACCTACAGAAGAACTACAAAAAGAACAATATAACGACGCTTTTATTAAACGTGTAATTGGTTTACCCGGAGAAAAAGTAGAACTGAAGGATGGCAAGGTTTATATCAACAACAAAGCCTTACCGGAAAGTAATTACTTAAGTGACAAGCAGACCACAGTCATTGATGTTTGCACATCAGGACAAAATCCACCTTTTTTATCTAAAACCCAAACCATCCCTTCTGACCATTATTTGGTATTAGGGGATAACCGCACGCAAAGTTATGACGGTCGGTGCTGGGGTCTTGTCCCCAAAGGAAACATCATCGGTCGTGCTGTAGTTCGCTTTTGGCCTCTAAATCAGGTTGGCGGAATTGATAAAACTCCAGTGTATCCATAGTTAAAGATTATTATTCAGGGAGTAATCCTAAGTTGACCAATTGATGGACAAAACTGGACAATAAACCACAACCTTGTATAGTAACGAAAAAATCAACTCCTCCCTTTTGGACTACCATATACGCACAAGTCTAGAAATTGCATCTATGACTTAGTTTGGTTGCCCTAATTCTGAGATTATAGGCAAAAGTGAAGTCTTGTAAATTTATTTCAAGATGGAATTAGATAATATTCAATGCCCTATATGTTAAATATGGGGTTATTTTTGTGTATTTTTATAATGCCTTACGTAAGCAATATTCGACTTTACCCAATTAAATCACTTGATGCCGTTGAAGTTGAAAAAGCAACAATTCTCCCTAGTGGCGCATTAAAGCATGACCGCGAGTATGCTATCTGCGACGACCAAGATAGGTTTGTGAATGGGAAACGCAATGCCAAGATACATTTAGTGCGATCGCATTTTACCCTAAAAGATAGAACCGTCTCACTGAAAATCCCAGGAAATAACTCATTGCAAACCTTTCATCTAGACGATGAGAAACAGGCACCAGAGGCAGCTTTGAGCGAATACTTTGGTTTTGCAGTGAAATTACAAAAAAACTCTGTGATGGGCTTTCCTGATGATACCGACTCTCCAGGTTCCACGGTAATTAGCACAGCAACCTTAACAGAAGTTACTTCTTGGTTCCCCGATATAAGTTTAGATGAAATGCGCCGCCGCCTCCGTGCTAATATTGAAATTGGGGGTGACATACCACCATTTTGGGAAGATAAATTATTTGCTGAAGCGGAGAATCACATCTTTTTTCGCGTGGGAAAAGTTCGATTCTTGGGAATTAATCCTTGTGCGCGGTGTGTAGTACCAACAAGGGATTCTGTGACTGGAGAACGTTACGCAAATTTCCAGAAAATATTTGTCAATAAACGAAAAGAAACGTTACCAGAATGGGTTGCATCATCCCGCTTTAATCATTTTTATCGGTTGAGTGTGAATACACGCTTACCTGCATCAGAAGCTGGGAAAATTTTGCAAATCGGCGACGAAGTTGAAATATTTTCTGAGTTAATTTAATATTTCGCCAATTTATCGCTTCAACTTCGTTGTCTAGCTCAACAGCACACTCATAATACAAACACTCCTCATAAGCTGACTCTAATAAACCCTTGGCGTTGCCGAAGGCTAGGGCGGTGTAGGTAGTTGACGTTTGTATTTTCATACGTTGCATTTATAAGTACGAAGCTGCAAGATCCCCGACTTCTTTATAGCGGTTCTCAGTTGAGTGGGATACAAAGCAAAATAATGAAACTCTTGTGGGGGAGCCAGTGCGTTGCTTATTTTCCCAAGGCACGTTTTGGGGGGAAGCGGAGGAACATAAGCTGCCGCCCCGTTGTAGCACCTTAGGTTGGGCTTCGGTGCCCGCCATAGTGTATTTTATCCAAACGAAAATCGCTATAAGAAGTCGGGGATCTGACTCTCACAGCATGGGGTGGACATCCTGCCGACCCAATCGATAATTTTAAGAGTGCGTAAGCCGTGAAGGTCTTATGACAAATTTTAAAATTCAACATTGCAAAAGCTAAATAATAAAATATGTCAAAATAGTGTATTTTCATACAATAGATAGGCTTGTTATAATGGCTATGTTTGATTTTACACAAAAGTAAACCTTATATAAATCTAGCTAATTGCAATTTTAATCTCGGAAGTTTAGCGCTGGGGAGAAAATTAAACAAAATGTTATCAAACCTTCAGCCGATCAAATCTCTCAATCGCTTAATAAGTAAAGTTTATGTTAGCCTTCCCCTGAAAATTGTTGTAATAGTGCCGTTTGTATTGCAAATATGCGGTGCAGTGGGACTTGTGGGGTATCTTTCCTTTAAAAATGGTCAAAAAGCTGTAATAGAGCTTGCCAAAGAGTTAGAAAATGAAGTGAGCGATCGCGTTCAGCAACATCTTCATAACTACCTGACAATCCCGAAGCAAATTAATCAAATCAATGTGGATGCGGTTGATCTAGGGTTGGTAAATCTTTCTGACTTTGAAACAACCGGACATTACTTTTGGAAACAAATGCAGGTGTTTAATGTTGGATATATTAGCTTTGGCAACCCTAAAGGCGAATTCATCGGAGTTGAACGGCTGAATGATGGAAGCCTTTTAATTAACGAAGTTTCCCAAAAGAATCCGAATAGACTTTATCTTTATAGTACAAACAATAAAGGAAAACGCACCAAAACGATCGAAATAAAAGACTACGATCCCCGTTTAGAAGCTTGGTATTCGGATGCTGTCAAAATAGCCAAGCCTATCTGGAGCCAAGTTTATCAATGGGAAGATAAGCATGAAGTATTATCTATATCTGCCAGTTATCCTTTCTACGATAAAACTAAGAAGCTTGTTGGAGTGATGAGTGTTGATTTAATTCTTTCACAGATTAACACTTTCTTAGGCAAACTAAAAGTTGGTAAGTCGGGGAAAATTTTTATCTTAGAGCGTTCTGGTTTGATAGTAGCTTCTTCAACTCAGCAGCCCTCGTACACAATCATTAACGGTAAAGCAAAACGTTTAGCAGCAACAGATAGTCAAGATTCTTTAATAAGATTGACAACCCAATATTTGAAAAAACGTTTTGGTAGCCTCGAATTTATCCGTACCAAACAACAACTAATGTTGACAACTCCGGCAGAACGCTATTTTGTCCAAGTAGAAACTTGGCAAGATAAGTTTGGTTTGGATTGGATAGTTGTAGTCGTGATTCCCGAAACCGACTTTATGGAGCAAATAGACGCTAATACTCTCACCAGCATCTTGTTGTGTGTTGCGGCATTATTAATGGCAACAGAAATTGGGATTCTAACTGCTCGTTGGATAATCAGACCAATTCGACAATTAAACAGGTCTGCGAAGAAAATTGCTGAAGGTAAATGGGAGCAAATCACAGAAATTGAACCCTTTGATGAACTGGGAGAATTAGGCAAGTCATTTAACAGTATGGCAAAGCAACTTCAAGAATCTTTTGCAACTTTAGAAGCCAGAAATACGGAGTTGAAAGTTTTAAATGATGCTCTATCTGAAAGTAAGAGTCGATTGACGCAATTTTTAGAAGCGATGCCAGTGGGTGTATTTATCACTGATGCTGATGGTAAACCTTATTATACAAATCAAGTTGGCGAGCAAATTCTCGGTCAAGGAATAGTGCCCAGAGCCAGAGTGGAAGAATTGGCAGAACTCTATCAAACTTATTTAGCTGGTACTGATGAACTGTATCCGAGCGATCGCCACATTATATTGAGAGCATTAAAAGGGGAAAGCTTTACGCTCGAAGATATGGAAATCCGGCATCCCGATAAAATTATTCCGATTGAAGCGTCAGTAAAGCCAATTTATGATGAATCGGGTAAAATTGCCTTTGCGATCGTTGTCTTTACTGACATCACTCAACGCAAAGAAGCAGAAAAATTGTTAGCTCAGTACAGCCGCATCTTAGAAACCCAAGTAAAAAAACGTACCCTAGATTTATTAAAACTCATCGATCAACTGAGAACTGCCCAACAAGAACTGATTGAATCCCAAAGAATTGCAGCACAAGGACAACTAGCTGCCGAACGAGCAAACCGTGCTAAAAGTGAATTTCTCGCTAATATGAGTCATGAATTGCGAACTCCACTTAACGCCATTTTGGGCTTCACCCAAGTCATGAATCGTGACTCCACATTATCTCTTGAACACCAACAAAACCTCGCAATCATCAATCGTGCAGGGGAACATTTATTGTGCTTAATCAACGACATTTTAGAAATGTCCAAAATTGAAGCAGGGAGAACGACACTCAACGTCAATAGTTTCGATTTAATTCGTCTGCTTGCAAGCCTTGAAGAAATGTTACGCTTGCGTGCAATCAATACAGATTTACAGCTAATTTTCGACATTGCTCCAGATATTCCCCAATACATCCAAACCGACTCCGGCAAACTCCGTCAAGTTCTGCTTAACCTCTTGGGAAATGCCATCAAATTTACTAATACCGGAAGTGTGACATTAAGGGTGCAAATGGGCAAACACGAGAAACAAGGAGAAAACTTCACCGCATCTCCCCCTCTTCACTCCCTAAATTTTGAAGTAATTGATACAGGACAAGGTATTTCACAAGAAGAAATTAAGCTGCTATTTGAAGCATTTAGGCAAACTGAAAGTGGCAGGAAATCTCAGCAAGGAACAGGACTGGGTTTAGCAATTAGCCGCAAATACATACAGCTAATGGGTGGAGATATTAGCGTCTCATCAACTGTTTCTGTCGGTAGTACATTCGCTTTTAATTTAAAAATAAATATTGCCGACCAAGGCAAGATTGAAATCTGGAATCAACACAAAATTATTGGTTTAGCACCAAATGAACCGCACTATCGCATTTTAGTAGTTGACGATCGCGTTGAAAGCCGTTTGTTGCTAGTCAAACTACTCACATCCATTGGCTTTTTCGTCCAAGAAGCCGTAAATGGTTCTGAGGCGGTTGATATGTGGTCAGATTGGCAACCACACCTAATTTTAATGGATATGCGGATGCCGGTGATGGATGGTTATCAAGCCACTCGGGAGATTAAAGCGAGAGAGAGGGGACAAGGAGGACAAGGGGGAAATGTAGCTTTTTCTCTCCCCACTCCTCAAACAATAATTATCGCTCTTACAGCCAGCGTCTTTGAGGAAGAACGGCAGAAAATTCTGTCAGCCGGCTGCGATGATTTTATTCCCAAGCCTTTCAATGCCCAAATACTATTGCAAAAAGTCGGCGACCATCTGGGGGTAAAATATATTAATCAAGTCGAAACTGCAAATACAGAAGTAGTTTGTCAGGGAACGCAGATAATTGCAACTTCAGATGATATTAGCGGACTATTATCCCAAATGTCTGATGAGTGGGTAATGCAGGTACATTGTGCAGCAGCAAGCTGTAGCGATGACACTATTTTAGAGTTGATGGAGCAAATTCCTCAAGAATTTACTCAGCTTTTTCTCGTTTTCAGGGATTTAGCCAATAACTATCAGTTTGAGAAAATAATGCAATTGACCAGAGATTGCAAGTAATATCAATTGGCATTGCCCACTGTGTGTCTATGATAGCGATCGCTCTCATGTCTAAAAACAAGACAACAGTTAGCTCAACTTAGAAGTTTCAACTGTGATTTTGCTTCTTGTTACCTGTTTTCGGAACCTTTATAAGAACGAATGCTTCTAAACTTGATTAGATATTCGCCTCACTGGTAATTATCAACACTTGTACAAAGTCAGAACATATGAGCAAATCGGCTCCATTTGAAAAAGATAACATTCTCATAGTTGATGACAAGCTTGATAATCTTCGCGTGTTGTCTACTATACTAGCAGAAGAGGGTTATCAGGTTCGCAAAGCTCTCAACGGACAAATGGCTTTGATTGCGTGTCAAACAAAACAGCCAAACTTAATTTTGCTGGATATCAATATGCCAGACATGAACGGCTATGAAGTATGTGAACGTTTGAAAGCTAACCCAGAAACTTCCAATATTCCCGTAATTTTTATTAGCGTCTTAGATGAAGATACGGACAAAATTAAAGGAATTAATATGGGGGCTGTTGATTATATCACGAAGCCATTTCAATTTCAAGAAGTAATGGCACGGGTACAAAATCAATTAACCATCCAACGTTTACAAATTGAACTTTCCTCTACAAAGCAAAAATTTGTTCAGCAAAATGCTTTATTGCTATCAGAAATCGAACGACGTACCAAAGCCGAAATAGCCTTACAAGAAGCTAATCAAAAATTACATGAGTTGGTTTGGTCGGATAGTTTAACACAAATTGCCAATCGTCGTTACTTAGATGATTATTTACAACGAGAGTGGCAGCGAGCGGCACGAGAAAAAATATCGCTGTCGTTGCTTTTATGCGATATTGACTATTTTAAATCTTATAACGATACCTACGGACATCTTGCTGGAGATGCTTGTTTAAAGCAGGTAGCACAAGCTATTAATACTACCGTCAGACGTCCAGCAGATTTAGTCGCTCGTTATGGTGGAGAAGAGTTTGCAGTCGTTTTGCCCAACACAAGCTTTGAAGGAGCAGTCCGGGTAGCTGAAAATATTCAGTCAGACCTGCAAAAACTCAAAATATATCATCCCGCATCTGCTGTGAGTAAACACCTGACATTAAGCATTGGTATTGCTGCGAGCATACCCAGCCATCATTTTTCTTTTTTAACCTTACTTGCTGATAGCGATCGGGCACTGTATGCAGCCAAATTACGGGGACGGAATGAGTACTGCGGCTATATATCTGCTTCTGATTACTTATGTAGTGGAGATAAACCTGTTGCAGGAGATATTAAATCTTGGAAAAAGCAGGAGCGGCAATGCTAACAATTAATCAACTAGTACAGCTTGGCGCAAAAGTAAAAAGTAAAAAGGTAAAAGAAAGAAATATGATTTTGTGGGCTTTTCAGGAATTTTAGATGGTAGCTTTATTTACGCCCCTGTATACTAGCAAGGGATGAAAGAAACATATTTTTGTCGATTTTCCTTCTTCCTTGCTATATAAGGTGTTTGAAATCTGTATCGAAGAATTTAGGAAAAAATTAAAATAATATTTTGCAGAAATGAATTTTGATAAAACTAACGAATATAAAGCAAATATTTTGGTGGTTGATGATACCCCAGATAACTTGCGTCTTTTAGCGGCAATGTTAAATACAGAAGGCTATAAAGTGCGTAAAGCCTTAAACGGTAAAATGGCACTGACTGCATGTCAAATGGTTTTACCTGATGTAATTTTACTTGATATTAATATGCCGGTAATGGACGGGTATGAAGTCTGCAAACACTTAAAAGCAGACGAGAAAACTAGCCAAATTCCAGTAATTTTTATTAGCGCTCTTGATGATGTATTGGATAAAGTTAAAGCCTTCGATGTTGGTGGCGCAGATTATATTACAAAACCTTTTCATGCAGCAGAAGTAGTATTGCGGATTGAAAATCAAATTAAATTACGTTTGCTACAACTAAAACTCGAAGAAAAAAATTTGTTGCTACAACAGGCTCTCGACAACTTGAAAGCATCTCAAGTTCAACAGATTCAGAAGGAAAAAATGGTAGCCTTGGGGCAATTGGTCGCTGGAATTGCCCATGAAGTTAACAACCCAATTAGTTTTATTTATGGGAATCTCCAGTATGTCAGTCAATATATGCAGGATTTAGTAAATGTAATTGAAGTTTACAAAGAAGAATATTCAAAACCTACACCAAAAATTCAGCAAATAGTTAAGGATACAGACCTAAATTTTTTGACACTCGACTTGCAAGACTTGATGGGAGCCATGCATAGAGGAGCCGAGCGCATCCGTTCGATTGTATTGGCACTACAGAACTTTTCTCGACATGACGAAGCAAAAATGAAAAAGGTGAATATTCATGAAGGCATAGAGAGCAGTCTGGTAATGTTACAGCATCGACTTAAGGAAACAGCAGACCGTCCCGCTATTGCTATAGTCAAAGAGTATGATTGCTTGCCACTGGTGGCTTGTTATCCCGGTGAACTCAACCAAGTGTTTATGCATCTTTTAAACAATGCGATTGATGCATTAGACAAGGGAGTTGGGAGTGGGGAGCCGGGAATGCTGAAAAATCAGTATCCTACTCCTGAAGTTAGGATTTGCACCAAATCTGAAAATCATACTGTTAAGATTTGCATCGCTGACAACGGTTCAGGTATTCCAGAATCAGTGCGATCGCGTGCCTTTGACCCATTTTTCACCACAAAGTCTGTAGGTAAAGGTAGTGGGCTGGGATTATCTATTAGTCATCAAATTATAGTGCAAAAACATCAAGGACAACTTTCTTTACGTTCATCACTAGCCCAAGGAGCAGAGTTTCTCATCGAAATTCCTGTAGAACAACCAGAATATTAAGAAAAATAGCGTTGCTCATGAGGTGGAGTTAGTCAATTCGAGACAACTCATTACGATTTTCAGTCATAATAGAAAATGTGACCGATCTGTTAGACCCATTACGTTCCCTAAAAAATGGATACTGGTTCAAACTTATTTGCGGAGCCAGTTTCCAACATTTGCCTGCGGTCAGAAATCTAACATTGGCCTACACATTGGCTGGTGCTGACTGTATAGATGTCGCTTGCGATCCATCTGTGATTGCAGTAGCTCAAGAAGCGCTTCAAGTAGCTTTTGCTCTAGCACCAGAAGCTAAAGCGCTCGGCTTTGGTGAACCGGGAAAATCGCCATTTTTGATGGTTAGCCTCAACGATGGTGAAGACCCCCATTTTCGCAAAGCAGAATTTAATTCCACTGAATGCCCCCATGAGTGTAGCAGACCATGCGAAAAAATTTGTCCAGCACAAGCGATTGTTTTTAATAGTATAAAAGATAACTTTTCTGGAGTTTTTTCGGAAAAATGTTACGGCTGCGGTCGTTGCATCCCCATCTGTCCTTATGATATAATTTATACAAGAACGTATGTATCAACGCCGGGAGCGATCGCACCATTAGTACTGTCAACGGGGGTGGATGCAGTAGAGATTCATACACATGTTGGGCGTTTAACGGAATTTAAACGATTGTGGCAGGCTATAGAGCCCCATGTAGATCGTTTGAAGGTAGTGGCTATCAGTTGTCCTGATGGCGAAGATTTAATTGACTATCTTCGCGCCCTTTACGAATTGATTGCCCCGAGTCAGAAAACCATAATTTGGCAAACGGATGGTCGCCCAATGAGTGGTGATATAGGAGATGGCACCACCTTAGCCGCCGTGAAATTGGGGCAAAAAGTTTTGGCAGCTAAATTACCCGGATATGTCCAGCTAGCAGGAGGCACAAACAGCTACACCGTTGCTAAGTTAAAGGCAATGGGAATGCTCAAGAGTCCTGAGTCTAATTCAACTACTCAAGGCTCAGGGCACTCCCAGATCGCTGGTGTGGCATACGGTAGCTACGCTCGGGTACTGCTGTCATCAATTTTCGATTCTTTAGAAGCAAAGGAGGTGATGAACGTCAATGAAAAGGCGACGACTGTCCCTGTCCGCCTGGAAGAAGAACCCGAATTGTTATGGCAGGCTGTAGAGCTTGCGCATTCACTCGTTTCCCAGATTAAGTCACAGCAGGAGCGAATTTCACCAATTCGCTATCTCTAAAAACGTCACCACAAAAAGCATGACGATTACAGACGATCTCCAAAAGTTGTTAGACATTTTGCCCCAAGACCTGCGGCTGTTGTTAGAGAATCATCCCCAACGAGATAGTTTAGTTGAAGTGGTCTTGGATCTGGGTCGCCGCCCAGAAGCTCGCTTTCCCTTGGCAGCTGAGTATCTGTGTGAAGCACCAATTACTCAAGAACAGATAGATGATTGCATTGGGCGAGTCGGAATATTTGGCGGCGATAACCGGGCAGGAATTGAGCAAACTCTGCATAGGATTAGCGCCATCCGTAACCGTACAGGCAAGATTATTGGTTTAACTTGTCGGGTCGGTCGAGCGGTACACGGCACTGTTGGCATAATCCGCGATTTGGTAGAAACTGGTAAATCGATTCTCATGCTTGGCCGCCCTGGCGTGGGTAAAACCACTGCCTTACGAGAAATCGCCCGTGTTTTAGCAGATGAACTGAATAAACGAGTGGTGATTATTGACAGCTCCAACGAAATAGCTGGAGATGGTGATGTTCCCCACCCCGCCATTGGTCGGGCCAGGAGGATGCAAGTAACTCGTCCTGAACTCCAGCATCAGGTGATGATTGAGGCAGTGGAAAACCATATGCCAGAAGTGATCGTTATCGATGAAATTGGTACAGAACTCGAAGCTTTGGCAGCACGGACCATTGCCGAACGAGGCGTTCAATTGGTAGGTACGGCACACGGTAACCAGATTGAAAACCTCCTCAAAAACCCCACCCTCTCCGATTTAGTTGGTGGTATTCAGGCTGTGACTCTGGGAGACGACGAAGCAAGACGGCGGGGCACTCAAAAGTCGGTTTTGGAACGCAAAGCACCTCCTACCTTTGAAATTGCCGTAGAAATGCAGGAACGGCAGCGTTGGGTAGTGCATGAAAATGTTGCTGACACGGTAGATAGTCTCCTGCGGGGTCGTCAGCCGAGTCCGCAGGTGAGAACTGCCGACGACAGCGGCAAAGTGGCAATTGTCCGCCAGTTAGCTGTAGTCAATGGTCGTGGTGCAGCACATCCTCATCCTATAGGTGTAGAAGAATCTTTCACACAGGCACGTCAGTCAAATGGCTGGCGTGAGTCTGGAAGAATGGTAGCCCTGCCGGCATTGTCGCCAGAAAATCGCGTCCAAAGCGAGTTTGACCGCTTGCTTGATGAGTCCTTTAATTTCTCCGACAGTGTTGATTTCGTTAAGACTAGCAAACACTCGGGACCAAACGGCGAGGATTTACCCCTACACGTTTACCCCTATGGTGTGAGCCGTCACCAACTGGAACAGGTAGTTAGCGTGCTCAATTTGCCAGTGGTTATGACAAAGGATATTGATAGTGCTGATGCAATTTTGGCACTGCGATCGCACGTCAAAAACCACGCCAAACTCCGGCAAATGGCAAAAGCCCGTCAAGTGCCAATTCACATGATTAAGTCCAGCACCATCCCCCAAATTACTCGTGGTTTGCGCCGGTTGCTGAATATGGACGACCCGGAAATGGGGGATGACCCGGATTTGCAATTGTTTCTTCACAATGGCAGCGATGATGAGATGGATGCCTTGGAAGAAGCCAGACTGGCGGTAGAGCAGATTGTGATTCCCAAGGGTCAACCCGTAGAATTACTGCCCCGTTCTGCTCAGGTACGTAAAATGCAACACGAACTTGTGGAGCATTACCGACTGAAATCCCACAGTTTTGGTGATGAGCCAAATCGCCGATTGAGGATTTATCCGGCTTAACTCCCCCATTCCCCCTCTTCTTACAGGCTACGGTGTACACACAAATCCTATCGCCCTCACCCTTCCAGGGTGAGGGGCTTTCAGGGACAAATTAAGGTTTTTTCAAATTGTGTGTACACGGTAGCTTCTTATAGGAGAGGGGCAGTTGAGTTTTTGTCAAAATAATTGTATGCTCAACCCAATTAAGTGTTGAGCATTTATTGAGTATAAAACGCGCCCTATGGGATTAAAAAAGTAGCACGGACGAAATTTCGTATATCCTTAACAGGACTGCGATTCGCCTACATCACACCCCTTGCGGTTGATGTAGCAGTATGTCACGATGGCTGTAGTTGGGTTCACAAGCTACGTTTCGTTGCTAACCCAACGCACAAAATATTGTTAATTTTCCAAAACTTCGATTTGCACTGACGCAACACCACTGCTAATCATTCCCAGTCGCTTTGCAGCACCCAAAGAAACGTCAATTACTCGACCCCGAATAAATGGACCCCGGTCATTAATTCGCACTACTACAGAACGACCATTCCCAGTGTTAGTTACACGAACTTTTGTACCAAAAGGTAAAGTGCGATGTGCTGCGGTGAGTCCTTCAGGATTAAACCTTTCACCAGTAGAAGTACGGCTACTATCTCCATAGCCGTAAAAAGAAGCCATACCCTTACCAGAGCTTCGTACTTTCTTAGCAGTATTTTGTTCTGACTTTTTAGTTGCTTGCTCCGGCTTTTTAACAGTTTGTTGTGGCTTTTTAACAGTTTGTTCTGCTGGCTTTACAGTTTGTTGTACTTGCTTCGGTACTTCCTGCTGTCCGGGGATATTAACGACCTCACTTAAGGGTCTAGTGCCGCTGATTAGCCTCCGCAGACGATTGGTAGCTTGGAGTGCATCTTGTGAAAGGTTATTAGTTGTGTCTGGTAGACGTGTGTTGCCATCAATTTCTACCAATTCTTCGCCATTGACTCGAATGACGTAACGTCCGACTTTCTGACTGACTGTAATTTGACTGCCGTCAACTTTGTCTGAGATTAACTGATTAATTTTAGCCGCGATCGCATTAGCTTTCTCAGTTCCCTGTTCGCTCACAAAGGTGAGAAAGGGAATATTGCGGACATACAGGGTTGTTGCCTGACGACCTGCTAAGTTATGAGTATGAACTTGAGTAACTTCAACAGTACGAGAGCCAAGTTTTGCCGTGGTTGATGGAGACTTTTCTACATTCACCGCATCACCATTCGGCGTGGGTGGTTGAGTGGGAGAATTTCCGTCGGTCGTTGCAGCACGACCAACTGACGGTATTCCCACAACAGTTGTTGACAGAGCGACAACAGACCACAATTTTTTTTGATTCATGTTCGATTTTTTAGCAACTGAAGAACTGCCGATTGTGTTTTCTTGGGTTAAGTGAAATCACCCAACAACTCGAACTTCACTTTTTCTTAGGGACTGAAACACAGAAAAACAAGCCTTGAGCTTTAAAATCAAGGCTTTTGGGTTCAACTTAGTTAATTTACCAAAATCGAATCACAATTTCCAAGATAAAACCGTTACATTAAGTGGTTATTTTGTCATAAGTATTTTTTATTTTTCAATTAAAAAAACTTCTATCGTACTAATCAAGGGCAAATAACTCTGTGCTTTTTACATTGCTCAAAAAATATAGTCCATCAGAATCTTGAGTTTCGCTAATATTAGAATCGAATCCCGATATAACTCGTAGGGAAACCAAAAGTGAAAATCACCAAACGGAATGTCGAGTTGAGAGTAGATGACAGTTTGATGCGTGTTTATGTCGCAGCCCCCTCTTCCCCCGGACTTTATCCTGGTATTCTCTTTTACAGTGATATTTATCAGTTAGGTGGGGCAATGATTCGTTTAGCTAACTATTTAGCAGGATATGGCTATGTAGTAGCAGCCCCAGAAATTTTTCATCGGACTGAGCCTGTTGGTTTAGTTATTGAGCCAGACGACCTCGGTCGAATGCGCGGAAATGACAATGCCCGTCGAACCTCAGTAGCTGATTACGATCGCGATTGCCAAGCTCTAATTGAATGGATGAAAGCAGAGAGTTCGGTTTCTCCAGGTCAAATAGGCAGCCTCGGCTTTTGTATTGGTGGGCACTTAGCTTTCCGGGCAGCCTTTGAAAGCGAAATTAAGGCAACAGTTTGCTGTTACCCTACTGGCATTCCCAGTGGCAAGCTGGGTAAGGGTGTCGCTGATACAATCCAACGAGTGAGTGAAATCAAAAGTGAAGTGCTATTTGTGTTCGGTACTCTTGACCCTCATATACCGGAAAGCGATCGCGAAACTTTAATTAGAGCGATTGTAAATGCTGGCATACCTCACAAGGTTTTCTTGTATGAAGCAGAACATACCTTCATGCGTGATGACGGTTATCGTTATGATTCGGCTGCTACTACCTCTGCTTGGTCGGAAATAGTAGCAATGTTCAGCGCAGCTTTCACCAAAGACAATAAGGCTCCGTAGCCCTGTTAAGCAACTTCCTAGATTTGTTGGAATGCCAGGAATATAACAGCAATGGAATATCATAGTGGAGAACTCGCAGTTTAAGCGCTTGTGGGTGTTCAATAAGCGATTCTAGTCAACTACCTACACAGCATCGGGTCGCAGTTTCTTGGCTGTATTTTAAAACGTTGGACTATGTTCTTTATCCCAGCATTTAGCATCTTCCCAAGTTCTTCCACGATATTCACAGTCTGATTTATCTTGTATCCAAGGAAGTGATGTTGGATAAAAGTTATCTTGGTCTTTAGTTGTAGACCAAGATGATGATAAAGCAAAAGAAGAGAACATTCCTACGCTGGAAGCAACTAGAACAAGTAAAGAACTACTTATGAAAAAAGTATTTACTGGAGTCAAGAAAGTTATACCTGTCCTATATACCACTTTTTTTTGTTCAGATTCTTTAGATATGTTTGCGAAGCTGAATAAACTTTATTTTTGTTAGTAACTTTCATTGATATGGTAATTGAAGCAAAATTTCAAATAGTTGCTAAAGTTTAGTCTTAATGAGGAATTGCAAAACTGACGGGAGCAGTTCCTCATAGGTAAAAGATAAACAATTGACCATTATTGCTGGTATCGGTTGATGCATCCTTTTAACCGAATTCAATCACCTAACAATCTTCAGCGAGGATGTTGGCTCAAGGATTACTAATTGCAACACAAGCGCAACATCCCGATGAATTGATGTAATTTTTCACGCATTGAATGCCACTGATAACTGATAAAGCCTGTTAAGAAATCTTGGTAACATTCTTTTGTTTGCGCAAACCAAACATCCCTGTCATAGCCAATAAACCCAAGCTGGCAGTGGTTGTGGGTTCGGGAACCTTCTCAACATTCAAATCAACACCATCACCAGTGGGGAAAGGACTGCCAACTTTACCAAGTTGAACTTCAAAGGATTTTACATCTTTCAATACCAAGGTTTGGACGCTGTTGTTAGGACCTTCTCCAAGTAGCTGGCTGAAAGGATTTCCATTTACTTTCAAAATACCGCTAAAACCAGAGACTTCCACATCATGGAAATCCAATGTCACTTCGTTAATCGTTTTACCCATAAAATCAAACAAGAAATGACCAACTTCTAACTGACCATTTTCATCTGGTTTACCGTTCTTGATCATTACAGGACGGAAAGTGTTAATACCAGTGAGTGGATTCGTACCAGCGTCAGGTAAATCAAACTTAATACCAAAGCCCCAAGTATTTTCAGTCGAAATGTCATCAGAAAATAACAGGCTAGGACTATAGGTTTTGTTATTTTGATTGTAAGACAAGCTGGTAACTGTATATCCGAGTGATGTTGTATCAATACAAGGTGCGAGGGATAGACAGTCACCGTTATTTAGAAGTTTAATTTCACCTTCTGTAGTTGGAACGATACTTACACCTGCTTTTGCCGCTGGCATACTAGCAAGAACACTTAAACCGAGAGTCGATGCTACGAGTACTTTTACGAGTTGAGATAGTTTTGACATATTTAATTTTTGTTTTTTTAGTTACAGTGCTGAAACCTTATGTGCGTGTTTCTTCGGTTTCGATATTTGTATAGTATTTCTCTCTCGGTAGAAATGTCATCCCTAAATGCCAAGGTTTACAGCAACTTTTCCCTCGTGCAAAATTTCGGTAAACTACTGAATAGATATGTATTTATTGATATCAATATTTTCAAATTACAAGTATTATAAATGTATAGTAAATTTTTGCTGATGCGGAGTTATAAACCGCATTTCATATTGTTCGTGAGTTTTGGCTAGTTAAAAAACATACTCAATATGAAGATTTGTTATAGTATTTGAGTCAAGTTGAAATTGCTGACAATTTAGATATTTCCAAAGCCTTTTAAACACATACCTTTGTGACTTTTGAATGACCAAAAATTAACTCTTACGGGTAAGACATTGGTGAACTAGTAACAATACTTGGTATTTTTTAATGCCAATAAACTGCGTAAGATGATGCAGGACGAGGCATCACTACGTGCCAATCTATGGCTCAAGATCCCCGACAACTTTTACGGATGCCATTAGCGAATAAGGGGTAATACCCCCTAACGCGACGAAAAATAAGGATTTGAGGAATGCGTTAGCGCAGCTTACCGTAAGGTATCGCTATCCTATCGACACCCTTAAACCCTATTAAATCCTTGGGTGAGGGGTTAGACCTACCATTCGCCAACGGTATCCTTTAAGAAGTCGGGGATCTGACCCTCACGACTTGTCAAAATTAATGACATGGACTACTAGTTTTTACTTTTTACTTTTGCCTTGTTGCACTAGTCCACCACATCCTGCAACTTCGCGACCATTTCCGCTCGTGCCGAAACTTCCAACTTCCGAAACATCCGCTTCAAAGCTTGCTTCACCGAATTTTGGCTAATCCAAAGTTTTTCACCAATTTCGCCATTAGTTAACCCCTGCCCCACCAACTCGGCGATTTCTAACTCACGGGGTGTCAAGCGACTGGCAAAGGGTGAGTCGCTAGTTTTTGGTTTCGCTCGCAAATTAGCCAGTTTTGCTGATAAGTGCAAGCACAAAGCACTCAAATCAGCCAAATCGTTGGCATCAAAGGCATCTGCACCTTGAGCGCGGGTAAAATTTACCGTTCCGATTATTTTACCACCTTCTACAATTGGTCCAGTCATCACGTGTTCGTGGTCGCTGCGGGAGCAAAACTGCTTCCAACCACCGGATGGTAAGACTAATTCCTCATGTACTGGTGCATGACGTTCCAATAAATAATGCCAAACGGGGTTGCGTTCTATGCAAACATCAGGAATGGATTGATTATCGTTTTCTCCTTCTGGGCATTGTTCATCGAATATATGGATAGCACAATGTTGCACGCCAAAATGAAGCCCAACTGTATCGGTCACAGCTAGTCGTAGTTCTTGCTCGTTGTTGGCGTTAGCGATCGCATCAAATAGAGCTTGAAGGGAATTAGCCATTAAAGTGTACCCAGTTGGGGTCTATGCGGGGCTTGATAATTACCTCTATGCTAGCTAATACCAGCGAAAGTAAAAACCTAATACAGCGTTTAGATTATAGGAGAAGCCGATGACAGTTACACAGATTTCCGCCCAAGAACTTTTTCGGGCTGCTTACGAAAACCGCTACACCTGGGATAAAAATTTTCCCGGTTACACGGCTGATATCACCTACAAGTATGATGAAAAGGTATTTACAGGCAAAATTAGCATCGACGCTAAAATGAAGTGGGAAGTGTTTGATGTTGCAGACGAAGAAGCTAAAACAGCGATTGGCGGTCAGGTATGGGAAATAGCCGTTCACCGCGTCCGTCGGAGCTTTGAAGACACCCACGGTGCAAATACCTTTAGATATGGTGCTACTGACGAAACGGGCGCTATCGAACTTTTAATGGGTGGTAAATCTGAAGGCGATCGCTATAAACTTCGCAATAATGAAGTCTGCCACGTTCACCGCCATATTCACGGCGTTGTTGTGACAATCGATACCTTCAGCAGTCACGAAACAGGCGAAGGCTACTTGTCCCATCGTTATGATTCGGTATATCATGACCCGAAAACAGGCGAACAAAAGGGTGGAACGAGCGTATTTGAAGATGAGTATGAAAAAGTAGGCAACTATTTTATTCTCAATCGTCGGGTGATTACCACGCAAACAGAAGGACAAACATCTGTTAGTGAATTTATTTTTTCTAACATTCAATTGTTAGAAGCATAAACGGTTCCCGTTTGGATTAGGTAGGGGTAAGAGTTTAAAAACCGCAGATATGGACGTGGTAGGCGCTGTAAGCCTTCTATCGGTACGGCTTCTTCGAGGGTACGCGGATAAATTTGTACGCAGACCCAGCTTATATAATAAACTGGGTTTATCCTCGCTGTTCTTTTTAAGACCCCGACCGTTCTTATGGTCGCCCGTTTTTAGTTGAGTTCTGAACTCCCATCTAAAAACCTCCTTCTTCCTTCTTCCTTCTTCCTTCTTCCTTCTTCCTTCTTCCTTCTTCCTTCATTCATTCCAATTCATTCTTCCCGCAACTTGTGAATATTCTGTTCCCAATTAGCCCCATCAAAAGGCACAATTTCAAAATTTGAGATTGCATCACCATCTAGACAGCGGACGTTAACATCAATGCAGTCGGGATGACTTCTGGGAATATAAAAAGAATGAATTCCGCAATTACTGCAAAATTTATGTTGAGCAACTCCAGTATTAAAGCTATAGGTTTTCAACACATCTTCGCCTTGAAGTAAAGTAAATTTATCTTGCGTAACAATTAAATGTAAAAAGCCCTTCTTACTGCAAATAGAACAATTACAATCATCAACTTTGTGCTTCTCAACTTCTACCCGAAAACGCACTGCACCACAGTGACATCCACCTTCATAACTTACGGGTTGATTTATATTTGTTGTCATATTATTTTTTCTTGAGATATCCTTATTCAACGTGACTCTAATTTAGAAACTCGCTTATCTATTTGGTTAACTTGTTGCTTCAATTCAACTAACAAAGTCGCCAATCTATCAAACATTTGCTCCCGCTGTTGAGATGATAAATTGCGTCTCGAACGGCTTGGCTGTGGCAGGGTAACGGTTGTTCTAGAAGACGGTGAACGGTTTTGATTTAGCTGAGACTGTATTTGATTTAATTGTAACTCCAAGCGATTAAAGTGCGCTTCCAAATTATTGAGACGAGAGTCTATTTGCTGTGATGATGCAGTATTTGAAAATAACCCACCCCAAATAATGATAACTAAAAGCAGAGCTAACCCCAGCAGCCTAATTTTTTTCATGGCTTTGTTATGCTAAAGAATTATAATTTTGAAATTTTTAAGTTAAGTAGACATCATTAAACGAAAAATATATATCCTCAACCTCCGAACCCAGTGGGGGAGGGGAGTAAATCTAATATTGAATTCCCTCTCCCTCTGGGAGAGGGCTAGGGTGAGGGCAACTGGATAACAGATTTGTCACAATCAAGGCTGGAAAACAAACTCTGCCAATCGATAGAATTAGTGTTATTTTCTGCCTGTTTTACCTCTAAAGTCACATTACAAGCATTTGATTGTTTTAGCGCTTCTACACAAAGTTCCGCTACATCCTCACGGCTGATTTTGCCCCTGATATTGTCACCTTGCTCGAATATTAACTCTTTCCCTCCAGCTTCCTCTGTTAATGCACAAGGTCGAATAATTGTATAAAGAATTCCACTTGCTCTTAAACTATCTTCTCCCTTCAACTTCCACGTTAAAATCCCGCCCAATTGGTCATTTAATCTTACTGCCGGCGGTTCTTCATCTAAATTAATTCCAGGACGTCCGGGACGAGTCACACCGGCTGAACTAACGAGAACAAATTGTGGTAATGGTGTTGAATTAGCTCCATAAGCTTTAATTGATTCCACTTGGAGAGCAAAACCACCTGGTGAAAACTTAGGATTCAATGCACCGTCATATTCAAATTTGCTCAACATCAATTGAAATGAGCGAATTTTGCTAGCGTCAATTGGAGGACAATCTTTGACACTTTTGGCACGAAATACGGGAACTAAATCGGCGAAAGGAATGCGGACATTAATCCAAGTATTTGCTTCCGTGTCAAAAGAGTAACTATAACCAATACCATCCCATACCGCTTCTGTCCGCAGGAATAATTTATAACGCTTGCCGTCGCCTTTAACACGCAATTTTATACCTTCAAAACCAGATAAATTGATTGGCATCTCGAAATTTCTAGTTCTAACTGAAGCAAACCCCCCGGAATTTGCGATAGAAACATTCCCAGCAAATAAAGCTGTTTCTGGAATAAATTGCATATTACTTGCACTTACGCCACCCATGACGACATCATCTAATGCACCCCAGATATTTTTTAAGTCGTCTGATGGATTTATGAAATCAAATATGACTTTTTCATCTGATTTTTGCAAATATTTTGTTGCCGCTTCTACCAAATTTTTTACACCCTGGTATTCGACATTTTCCGGGGTGTCGCCAACAATTTCCGGCATATAAAACTTGATACCTTGATTGTATTTGGCGCGGTCTAGAGTATCTCCCTCAACTGGCTGAACGCGCACTGTAGTGCAACAAATTACTGCTTGGATATTCGCCATCACCAAGGGAGTCAAAGTTTCTGGTTTCGTGATATCCGCAGCAACTAAGTCAACATCATTACCAAGAATTGACCTGGCTCTGTCAATATCTCGGACTAGCGATCGCACTTTATAACCCCGTTCGATCAGCCGTCGCACTACTCGTTTACCGACACCACCAGTCGCACCCGCTACCAGTATTACGCCCACTTGTTTTGCTCCATCAGGTATATTATTTTCTTTGGGACGACCTTGAAATAACTCTTGCACCCAATTCAGGAATGGGAACACTTCAAAGTAAGTTAGGGTTTGGATAAACCGACCAAAGTCCCATTGAGAGCGATTTTTATCATTCATCTAAAACCTCCAACAGACGGACACTATATCGATACTCCCTGCCTTCTTGACGTGAAAGCGCCAAATAACAAATAGGATCGCCACTATATCAAATCTACCGTATGATTACGTCTTGCCCTCATACTTGGGGCATAATGAAACTTCCAAAGAAATATGCTAACAACATATATGTCTCCTATTTAAAATTAACAATTAATCGAAAAATCTATAGAAAACGGCTCTAATCCTCTTGCCTATTTGCTCATTTTCTGTTGGGGTCATTTTTGGTTATTAACAGTTTAAGAATCAGAGCGATGCATACCAAAGTAAAATTGACTTACAATTACTTCTAAAATCAACAAAAAAATTTATTCATGAGGGTAGCAAACGATGCTTCAGTTTCAACCTCCAGGTTTTGGGCATAAAGTTATTCAAACCTCCCTAGGAGTAATGGTTTACTACACCCAAACTCATGCACCTTGGTTGATGACTGAAATTGATAATTTACCACCGCTAATTTTTCTGCATAATTTTGGCGGTGGTGCGTCTGCTTATGAATGGTCGAAAATTTATCCAGCATTTGCCACTACTCACCGCATATTAGCTCCAGATTTAATCGGCTGGGGAGAGTCTGCTCATCCGGTGCGGGATTACCAAATTAGCGATTATTTGACGACTATAGCTGAGTTTATCAGACAGACCTGTCGTCCGCCTGTAAGAATCGTCGCATCTTCCCTAACAGCAGCTTTGACTATCCGTCTTGCGATTCAATATCCTTTTTTATTCCAATCGCTACTCCTCGTATCTCCATCAGGGTTTGATGACTTTGGACAAGGTGCGGGACGCAGAATTCCACTTCCAATTATTAATACGCCATTGTTAGATAGTTTAATTTATGCTTTGGGTGCAGAAAATGGAGTGGCAGTACGCAACTTTTTGCAAAGTTTTCTGTTTGCCAAATCTCAACGAGTATCAAAAGAAATGGTGGAGGCTTATTTATTTTCTGCACAACAGCCCAACGCCAAATTTGCAGCATTGTCATTTTTGCGCGGTGACCTTTATTTTGACTTAAGTCTATACATTCAACAACTGACGATTCCAACGGTGATATTTTGGGGTGAAAAAGCACAATTTACTAGCGTCAAATTAGGACAGCGTTTAGCTAAGTTGAACGAGAGGGCAATTCGAGATTTTCATGTGATTCCAGACACCGGAATTTTGCCCCATCTAGAAATGCCAGAGATAGCGATCGCCTTATTGCAGCGCCACATCCGAATGAATCAGTAATTATACCTGTTCAGACATTGAAAACACGGGGAATACTAAATATGACTAAACTGATGCACTAAACCACCAGTTTCTATCTAGCTTGGCTTTTGACCCAAAATCGGCTATGAGCGATCGCATTCCCCCAGAACAAAACCACTGCCCTCCAAGCTCGGCATTTTTGAGCGAGTATCGAAATCCATCTCTGATGCACTTTTCTGTTTCCTTTCTGCTACAAATGATTAATAGCCTAGCTGACCCAATTGTTGTCAAGAACCGGCAGCACCATTGGATATTTTTCAATGATGCCTTCTGTAATTTTATGGGGCATAGGCGAGAAGAATTAATCGGTAAGTCAGATTACGATTTTTTCCCGAAATCGGAAGCTGATGTTTTTTGGGGAAAAGATGAGCTAGTTTTCACTACAGGCATTACCGATAATAACAAGGAAAGCTTTACGGACGGCAGTGGGACGACCCGGATTATCTATACCACAAAATCTTTGTTCTCAGATGAGATGGGCAATCAGTTTTTAGTGGGTACGATTCGAGATATTACAGATAACATAGCCGAATATCAACAAGTCCAAGCAGAACTGCACTCCTCAAAACAGTTGTTCCAGATCGTGATGGACAACATCCCCCAGCAGATTCTCTGGAAAGACCGCAATTCCGTTTATTTGGGCTGCAATAAGAATCGAGCCAAGGTAATGGGGTTGGCCTCGCCCGAAGATATTATTGGTAAGACAGATTATGATTTCGCATGGACAAAAGAACAGGCACTCAGATATCAGGAAAGCGATCGCCTGACGATCGAGTCTGGAATTGCACAGCTGCACATCATCGATACGCAACCGCAGGGTAATGGTTCTCAAGCTTGGTTCGATACTAATAAAATTCCCCTGCAAGATGCTGAAGGTAATGCGATTGGGGTGCTGGTCACGATTGAGGATATTACTGAACGCGAAATAGCACAAAAACACCTCAATTTTCAATTTGCAGTCAATTCAGTGCTGGCAGAGTTTACAAATTTAGAAGAAGACATCCCAAAATTGATCCAGGCAATCTGCGAGCATTTGGATTGGGACTTAGGCGAACTCTGGACCCTAGATAAGCAATCAAATTTACTGAGCTACATTACCAGCTGGCATTCACCAGAAATAGACATTAGGGCTTTTGAGGCGGCCACCAAAAAATATACCTTTGGCAGTAGCGTTGGTTTGCCCGGTAAAACCCTATTTAGCAATCAGCCAGTCTGGATAGATGATATCAACTGCGATAAAAACTTTTTGCGCAGCACGTTTGCCGGAAAAATCGGATTGCACAGCGCGTTTGCTTTCCCGATCAAGAGCGATGACCAAATAGTTGGTGTTGTCACCTTATTTAGCAAACAAGTGCGGCAAAAAGATAAAAAGCTGATGGCTATGATGGGAGCGCTGGGCAGCCAACTAGGTCAATTCCTCAACCGCAGACAGGTAGAAATAGCTTTGTGTCAAAGTGAGGCAAAACTTCAAAAGCTATCAGCAAATGTACCGGGGATGTTGTATCAATTAAAGTTGCATCCTGATGGTTCTCAATCTTTCCCTTATATCAGTTTCGGTTGCTATCAAATGTATGGATTGACTCCAGAGGAAATTCAAGCCGATCCCAACTTGATGGTTTCAATGATTCATCCTCTTGACAGGGAAAATTATCAGCAGTCCACTGCCATTTCTGCCGAAACTTTACAACCTTGGGAATATCAAGGAAGAATTATTTTAGCGTCGGGAAAAGTGAAATGGCTGCAAGCCTCATCCCGTCCAGAATTGCAAGCCGATGGTTCGATTATTTGGGATGGCTTGGTGATGGATATCAGCCGTCTCAAACAGGCAGAGAAAGACATCCAGATGGCTTATGCCGAAATGGAAACTCTAGTTTTGGAGCGGACTAAAGAATTAGCAAAAATTAACGAAGCATTGCAAGCGGAAATTCGACAACACGAGCGAACAGAAGCCGCATTGCGCCAAAGCGAGGCAAGACTCAACAAGCTAGCAGCGAACGTGCCGGGAATGCTGTACCAGTTTATCTTACAGTCCGATGGTTCTATGAAATTTCAGTACATTAGTTCCGGTTGTTATGAGCTGTGCGAACTCCAATCTACTGAGTTACTCCAAGATATCAACTTGGGTATTTCAATGATACATCCTGATGACCGTGTAAGTTTTGAGCAGTCAATTGCCATTTCAGCCCAAACTTTGCAACCGTGGCACTGGGAAGGGCAATTTATTCTCCCCTCATCTAAAGTTAAATGGCTTAAAGGGATGTCTCGTCCGGAAATGCAAGAAAATGGGACGATTATTTGGCATGGCTTGTTTTTAGACGTTACAGATCGCAAACGAGCGGAAATAGCGGTAAAAGAAAGTGAAAGCCAGTATCGCCATTTGGTAGAAACTTCTCAAAGCGTGATTTGGTCAGGAGACACTACTAGTCATATTACTTTTGCCAATAGCGCAGTTAAACATATTTACGGATATGAGCCAGAAGAAATAATTGGTCGCTCCTTTAGAGATTTGATCGCACCAGAGCGGATTGAGAAAGACGCGAAAATTTTTCAACCTCTTTTGGCTGGTGAGTCAGTTCTTTATTACGAAACTGTCCACATTACGAAGGATGGTAGACGAATAAATGTACTCGCAAATGCGATCGCCCGTCGAGACGAAGCCGGAAATATTATCGGAACTACTGGTACAACTACTGATATTACCGAGCGCAAACAATCGGAACAAATCCTACGACGGAATAATGCTGTACTCAAAGCTCAACAAGAAGCTGCTATTGACGGCATTTTAATTGTTGATGAAAATCGCAATTTTGTATCACACAATCGGCGCTTTAGCGAAATTTGGCAAATCCAAGAGACAACAGTCCAAATTGCTAATAAAAGTTCCGAACTTTTGCCAGTTGTGTTAGAGAAGGTGGAGAATCCAGAGGAATTTTTGACCAAGGTGGACTATTTATATCAAAATATCGATGAAATAAGCCGTGATGAAATTTCCCTTAAGGATGGACGGACACTCGACCGCTATTCTGCACCCGTGCATTCGCCAACGCGAGATTATTATGGCAGAATCTGGTACTTCAGGGATATCACAGAACGCAAGCGAGCAGAAAAAGAACAAGCAAAACTAGTTGCAATTCTGGAATCAAGCACAGATTATGTGGCAATTTCTAACGCTGATGGATACTTTCTCTACATGAATGGTTCTGGACGGAGGATGTTAGGATTCGGTGCAGAGGAAGATATTCGCAACCTTCACTTTACTCAGATACATCCTCGCCATGTAGTTGAGAGATTTGCAGAAGAAATGCCCAAGCTGTTGCAAGATGGGACATGGACTGGTGAAAGCTTTCTGATTCATCGTAATGGCACTGAGATTCCCGTTTCTCAATTAGTTATGGTTCACAGATCGGAAAGTGGTGAAGTTGAATTTTTATCAGCAGTGTCTCGCAATATCACGGAAATAAAACGAGCCGAAACAGAACTCAAAGCTTCCCAGCAAAGATTGGCACTACTGATAAAACAAACACCCATAGGGGTTATTGAATGGAATCGTGAGTGTGAGATTCAACAGTGGAATCCTGCGGCTGAAAGAATATTTGGATATACAAAAGATGAAGTTATCGGTTGTCATTTTCAATTAATAGTTCCTGAAAATGTTAAAAAGCATGTGGAGCAACTTTTAGATGAACTCTTAACCCAAACAGGTGGCAATTTCAGTGTAAATGAAAACATCACTAAAGACGGCAGGACAATTATTTGTGAGTGGTATAACAGTCCTTTAGTAGCTGACAATGGCGAAGTTATTGGGGTAGCATCAATGGTGCTAGACATTACAGAACGCAAACAGGCAGAGACCGAACTACAAAAATTTGCAGCCTTGATTAAAAATAGCAGCGATTTTATCAGCGTTGCTTCATTAACTGGTGAAATAGAGTATGTTAATCCCGCAGGATTGCAATTAATGGGGCTTTGGAGTTTGGAAGAAGCTAGGACTAAGAATATAACTGAATTTCAACCACCAGAAGAGTTTGAAATATTCGAGCAACAAATCTTACCTGTAATGATTCAACAAGGTTTCTGGAGGGGTGAATTTAACTACAAAAATTTTCAAACTGGCAGGATAATTCCTATTGATTGCAACTTTTCTCTGGTTAAAAACCCGGAAACAGAGGAGCCTATTTGTAGTGTAGCCGTTCTCCGTGATATTACTGAGCGCAAACGAGCAGAAGCCTTGTTACGCCAACAAACACAAGAACTGCTACAAGCCCTAGACGAACTGCAACGCACCCAAATCCAACTCGTGCAGAGCGAAAAAATGTCTAGTTTGGGACAACTAGTAGCTGGAGTTGCTCACGAAATCAACAATCCTGTTAGCTTCATCTACGGTAACCTAGCCCACGCTGACGGATATACTCAAGACCTGCTGCAACTGTTGCAACTATATCAGCAACACTATCCCAATCCTGGACTCGAAATCCAAGATTTTACCAAGAAAATCGAACTGGATTTCCTCAAGTCAGACTTACCAGAACTGCTAAACTCAATGAAATTTGGGGCAGAACGCATTCGAGAGATAGTGCTTTCTCTACGGACTTTTTCCCGCTTAGATGAAGCCGAAATGAAAGCGGTTGATATCCATGAGGGTATCGACAGTACTCTGATGATTTTACAAAGTCACCTGAAAGCAAATGGCTCGCACCGGGGAATTGAAGTTATCAAAGAATACACCAACTTGCCTTTAGTTGAATGTTATGCAGGACAACTCAACCAAGTATTTATGAATATTTTGACCAATGCGATTCATGGTTTGGAAGAATCATTAGTCAATGGGAAAATAATTAACAATCCTCAGATTCGCATTCGTACAGAAGTCGTTGCTCAGAATCAGGTAATAATTCGCATCGCTGACAACGGGATCGGAATACCAGAAGAAATTAAACAGCGACTTTTTGACCCATTCTTTACCACTAAACCTGTCGGTAAAGGTACGGGGATGGGTCTTTCTATTTGCTACCAAATTATCACAGAAAAACATGGCGGATGTTTGGAATGTATTTCGCAACCTGGATCTGGGGCTGAGTTTGCGATCGCTATTCCTTTGAAGCAAAACTGAATATTGCTCTAACAACATTATGAATTTCTCCTTAACATGGTTCTTTAACGTGCAAACCCAGAAAATGGAGTTACCAACTTTAGTGTACCATCTGCATCTAAAATCCATCCGGTTAACAGCCGTTTATCTCGAACCTCAATGACTATGGGAAACCTCTGTCCATATTGATCTTCCTCTCCAATAACATAATCCTTTTGACTAAATTTTGCTTGAGCTTGACTAATATAAGTTGATAAAAGCTCTTGCGTATCCTCATTATTATTAGGACGAAAACCTAAAGTACCGATAAATATTTTGTCCTTGCCAGTTTTATGATTAGGTACTAAAACATAGTTTAAAAATTTTCTGTAATCGCCAATGATTTGTCTGGCTTCCCATTGCGTAACTTGCTCTTTATTCTCGATTTATTCTTCCGGATTGCTCATGCCCTTTGAAGGTTAATCTAAGCCTAACAATGATAGTGATTATTTCTACTTTTATTATTGCATCCGTTTTCATCAGTTGCCAGCGCTTAATTGAGAACAACGCGATCGCGTCCTCTTCTTTTAGCTTGATACAGTGCTTTCTCTGCTGCTTCAACTAAAATCGTCGGTTCGAGATCGGGTTCTGGAATCATGCTACCAACACCTAAACTCACAGTTAAAACTGTTGCAGGCAGACCTCCAATGCCGGGATATTCACAAGGTATAGCCAAATTTTTGACTTCATAGCGGATGTTTTCGGCGATATCCACAGCAGTTGCGGCATCTGTTGGGAGGAGAATCGCAAAATATAAGCTACCATAACGAGCTACTAACCCTAAATTATAGGATGATTTGACGCAGTTACAAATAGTGTTAGCTATTTGCCGCAAACAATCATCTCCTGCTGTATTTCCATATGTTTTGTTATAAATTTTAAAATAATCGATATCACATAAAATGAGTGATATTACTGCTGAACGTTGCCACTCGATTTGCAAGTAGATGTTAAAAGAGCGACGATTTACTAATTGGGTTAATTCATCTAAGCTGGCACGGAAGCGCAACTGTTCATTTTCTTTCTCTAACTCAGACACACGGGCATTCTGTAACTGGCTGCTGCTGTTGAGTTGCGATCTATAATACAACCGATACAATTCACAAGCTGGGTAAGCGCGATCGCCTAACATAGTTACTAGCCCCATACTCTGTAATTTATACCCCACCCGAGGCTCTAATTTCACTGGACTGGTAGCGGTAATTACCTCATAAAAAGCAGATTTTAATTCTGGCTGTTCTTGCAGTGCTAATAAATATTGTCTTAAAAAATCGTGATAAATCCCAGTTTCTTTTGGTGCTTGTTCTAACAATCGTCCTAGATCGCGCTCTAACCCACCCTTCCCTACAAGATGATACAAAGCCAATCTGACTAAATAAGGATGCCCCCCCACCATTGCCATCAATCTCTGGACATGAGAACCATCTGTCCAATCTAGACCATGACGCTGTGCTAAATCTAGCACCTGTACATTAGTAAAGAAAGGCAACTTAATCGGCAAACCGATATCAAAGGGCACCAAAATTTCTGTGGAGGAAACTAGTACCAGTCGAAGTTTTTGCCAAATTTCTAATCTTGTCGCTTGTTCGTGCCAAGAGCGCAATAGTGGCAAAAAGTCTGCGGCAATTTCTGGATACTCAAACACCCAATCGACTTCATTTAATACAAGGACAAGGGGAGCAGACGCTAAGACAAGCAAGTACTTTTGGAAATATATAGTGCAGCTGACTTTGCTGCCCATATCATTATCCCAATAATCGTTAATTCTGGATTCTAACTGTAGCTCCCGACTAACGTTGGCGCAAAACCAGCGCAAAAATCTATCGAGGTTTGCAAATACTGCTTTGTCCGCTTGCTGAAAATCCAAACTCACGGTGCGAAATCCAAGCGCAGTTGCCCTCGCCAAAACCCGTATAATCAGGGAACTTTTTCCCATTTTTTTCGCTGCTTTGATACATATGACACTCCCAGGTTTGGCGATTTCGGCATCAGCCTGCTCCTCAATTGGCGAGCGAGGAATGTAAAATCTGGACTCCAATGATACCGGACTGCTGGGAAATTCTAAGGAAATAGCAGTGGCCGCACGGTTGAATTCGTTAATTGTTTGTTGATTTGCTCTGCTGAGTCTGCGGCTCTCCAATAAGGCACGAAAGCTAGATTTATTAATCGGTTCTTTCCAAAAATCGCTTAGTAATTGCCATAAACTAGATGCAACTCTTCTAACTCGCTCTTCTCCGTAATGTGCTTCTAGGGATATACTTGTATAAGTTTTCCCTTCCCATGAAGAACGCAATATCAATTCTTGGAGTGGGGTCACATTGGGAAGGCTTGCTTTTAGTAGCAGTACGACTTCATCTATAGTCATCAGTCATTCCGAAACTTTTATGTGATATTTCCCAAAACTATTTTTCTTTGCAAAAGTTTAATCTGGTGCCCAACAATATTAATGTAGTCTCCCTTATATAGTTAAGAGTTATTATTTTGGAAAAAAACTACAAAACGTACTTGACATTTATTTAAAAATCTGAGCTTACTGCCAAAACTAAGTTATAAGTCTATTCTCCCAAAAATTTCCCGAGTCATTTAAGACTTTTTTGTAGTTCAATATACTTTAGCACCAGGCAAGTTGAGATGCTAGCAAGATGGAATGTAGCTAGTTTTTAGTTCATTGCTAAAAGTGCAAGCGATACAGGTTACATTCTTGCGTTTACGTTTCTCCGACTTTAATTCAAATTAGAGATAGTGGTAATCTATCCGACTTAATTACAACGAAGTTAACAAGTTGGTGAATCGGTGACCAGTGAACAGTTATCAGCGATCGGGCGTTAACTTCAAAATTCAAACTTGCCATTAACGCTCCTTGTGATAGCTAGGTAGTTTCCATATTTTTTCGATCGTCAGGGTGCTAAGACAGCGTAGGAGCTACAGGACATCTTCCTCATCGTACCTTTCTCTATGCATATCGAAGAACCAGCGACCCACCAGCTTGAAGCGAAATCAGTACAGTATACCCAAGCTTTGGCAGTGAAAGAGCAACTGCAAAAAGCCCAGACTGACTTGGAAATTTGCCAGAACTCACAAACGGCTTTGCTAACAGCGTTTTCTTGTAGCGGTTTGATGTTGTGGCATTGGAACCTAATCAGTGACAAAATCTATTGTGACTCACAGTGGAAGAAAATTCTCGGATATGAAGCAGAAGAAATCGAGAATCTTCACAAATCCTTTCTTGGACTTGTCCATCCTGCCGATTTGTCCCAGCTTTGCTCTTCTTTGGATGACTACCTCCAAGGTCGTACGTCAATTTACGAAGTTGAATTTAGGATGTTGACCAAATCTGGAAAGTCTTGTTGGATTCAATCTCAAGGCAAAATATTTCAGTGGGATGAAGCTGGAAAACCAGTGCAAATGGCAGGGACGCACAAAGATATTACTAAAGAAAAATCATCTCAAGAAGCTATAAAGTTGTTAAGCAATGTGCGTTCCTGTATTCAATCTTGTTATCGTTTTGAGACAATACTGCAAACCGCAGTAGAGGAAGTACAGCGAGTGCTGCAAACTGACCGGACAATTATTTGCCGTCAAAATCTAGATGGTTGCAGTGAAGTGGTTGTTGAGTCGGTGGCAGGAGGTATCATTCCCCTAACCGAGCAAAATTTTAATCTCGATTGGGATAAGCATATCTCTGATGTAACTCAGCTTCCCTGCCAGATTGATATCAAAGCTAATTTGATTGTTCCGATTTTTGTTACAGAACCAGAACGAGAGGAATCTCAATCAAATCTCTTATGGGGACTACTAATTGTCCATCATTGTCATAGCAATCATCTGTGGCAGGAATGGGAAATTGAGTTTTTAAAAGAACTCAGCGTGCAATTAGCCATAGCGCAACAACACTACCAACTTCAACAACTTCAAACAGAAATTGCCGAACAAGCAAAACAAACATCTTCGGAACTTAAAGATGTTCAAAGACAATTATTGCAGAACGAGAGAATGGCTAATCTTGGTCAACTCGTTGCGGATATGACTAACGAAATTAATAAGCCCGTCCATTTTATTCACAACACTCTAGCTACCCTCAGTCAATATGCTGAAGACTTAATCAAAGTTTTGGAAAATTATCCCACCCCAGAACCAGTAATTGTCCAAAACCGGCAACATTTCGACATCGATTTCGTGAAAACAGATTTCCTGAAATTGCTGTGGTCAATGCGAGCCGGATCTGAGCGGATTAAAGAAATTGTCCTCGCTTTACAAAATTTCTCCACGGATGATGGACAAATGAAAAAAGCTAACCTGCATGAGGGATTGGACAGTGTTCTGAGAATTTTGCAACATCGTCTCAAAGAACAGCCTGATAAAGCGGGAATTCACATTATTAGGGAATTCGGGAGATTGCCAATGGTGGATTGTTACCCTGGTGAGCTAAATCAGGTATTTATGAATATATTGACTAATGCTATTGATGCCTTGGAAGAAAAAATGAGGCAGGATTACTCATTTATTCCCCAAATTTTGATTCGCACGAAACTTGTCAGCAGCCATTTATCACTCGTCAGCAGTAACGATCAAACAATTGACAAATGGTTCTCGAAAAGACATAAAATCCTAATTTCTATTTCAGATAATGGCAAAGGCATTCTCCCCCACATTCAAAGACGGATCTTTGAACCATTTTTTACTACAAAGCCAGTAGGTAAAGGTAAGGGACTAGGGCTATCAATTAGCGAACAAATTATTGTGGAAAAACATCAAGGTAAACTTAAATGTAACTCTCGTCTAGGTGAAGGGACTGAGATGATAATTGAGATGAATACGACAGCAAAAAGCTATACTGACATCAGAAAACGTGCTAGCTTTTAGGTTCTAGTTTAGATTACCAGCTTGGAAGTAACAGAATCTCTATTGTTTATTTTGTAACTCAAACTGCATAAGTGCTACGAACATCTACGTATAAAAATCAAATATAAAGTTAAGCAGTTCTTCTAGCTTGACGAGCAACGGTTAGGAAAAGTTAATTCTAACCGATAAATCCAGTATTATTACGAATGAATACGTATAATTAATTAATACTGACTCAAGTAATTTTCTGGCATCTGGCATTCAAACACATTGCTCTGTATAACTACGACACTAATTTTATGATGTATCAATTAATAAAAATTCAAACAATATAGAATCCTAAAATTAATTGAAATCTTTATTAATTCGATAAAAAATTTATGAATTTTTCATGAAAATTTTAATAATTACGAAATACTGATGCAATACGTATATAAACTTGAAATTTAGAAAAGAGAGTGTTCCCTATGGACTGAAAAATTTCCATTTGTAATATAGAGCTATCAAAGGCAATGAATAACAAACAAATTGAAGAGATAGTTAAAGCGATTCTTGCCAGAAAGTATTCTTGGGCTTGTGTTTTAATGCTGCGTTTTAATGGGTATGACCCCCTACAATATATCCCCTATCGCACCTACATTCGCTTGATCAAAGAAAACTACCAATCTGACAGACAAAAATCGATTCAAGCGCAAGATGGTAATTTAGCTTTTTTTGACGTCAAATCTACGAGAATTCCCATTGTAGAACACGAAAAAGTCAATAACGGCAAACACCACTCAAAGCCAATTCCCGTAGGTCAATGCCAGGGGATAACTTAGCATACTTTAGAAGCAATCCAAAACCCATTAATAGATCACACAAAGTCCTAGACAGGATTTATCGCGGGTGTTCAGCACCCGCTTTTTTCGGCTTTCTCGTAGGTTCAATATTAAACGTCTACAAAAAGCTAGGCTAAACAATACTAAATGTTCTAGCAGAAATAATTTTTTATAAGCTTTTATCTTAACAAAACGTTGTAATACTGTTAACGTTTAAATTTTATTCACGAATGATAGCACAATTGCGAATTTAAGCCAAGTCCATATAGGAAAATAGTACTATTTGATGTGTTCTGAGGGTCAGATGCCCGACAACTTCTGTGAAATTAATGTGGTGGACTACTAGGAACGTAAAAACATAATTCGCGCGGGTGAATTATAATTCTGCTTTTATAACAGCAAAATTGTAGGATGAGATTGCTAGGCGTACCCCTAACCGGGAAAGAGACTATAGCACAGCCTCACTACATAGATAAACTGCAAATTTTATTAGTCAAATTTATGACTTCCATACTTACCCCCAAAACTCGGAAATTACCAGATCAAGCTATAGCTGCTAAAATTTTTCACTGGATTAATATCATCAGCTTGTTTATCATGCTCACCAGTGGACTGCAAATTTACAATGCTAACCCGGTTTTTGGTGGGCGGTCAGGTCTACATCTTCCGCCCATATTTACGCTGGGAGGTTGGCTAGCAGGGGGTAGACACTGGCATTTTGCCGCGATGTGGTTCTTTTCGCTAAATCTATTGTGGTATGGAATGTATGTTTTAATCACCCGACGTTGGCGACATCGGTTTGTTGGTGTAAATGACATCAAAGCATTACAAAAAGCTCAAAATTCCAAGCGTTTAATTTATGCTTGGCATCGCATTGTCTATACAGCCATTATTCCTATTTTATTACTGGCATTATTTACAGGAATCGGAATGTATAAACCCGCCCAATTTCCCTGGATTGTGGATACGTTTGGCAGTTGGGAAGCGCTGCGAATTGTTCACTTTTCTTCCGTACCTATGGTTATTTTATTTGCAGTTGTTCACTCATTATTGGGGCGTAAGGCTGGTGGCACAGAGTTGACTGAATCTATGTTTTGGTAAACGGAGGTCAGTAATTGATAAATGAGAAAGAACGAAGAAGAAAAAAATGAAATTAAATCGCCGTATTTTTTTACAATTATCTGGATTCTCTGGTGCTAGTCTTCTCCTTGGTGGTTGTGGCACCCCCGCATTAGAAGATTTAGTGGGTACACTTTCAGAACCGCTCAATCAGAAGTTTGAGGCTTTATTATTAAACCCACAGAAGCCAGTACCTGAATTTCCCAAGAGTGAAATAAAACCAGAAGAATTAATAGTTAATACATTTCGGAGTACTCCTATTATTGACCCAAACAAGTATCATTTAATTGTGGATGGTGAGGTCAATAATCCCCTTAGTCTTAGTTTGGCAGATATTCGGGCTTTACCATTGACAGAGATGATTATTCGCCATGTATGTGTAGAAGGTTGGGCGGCGATTGTGCAATGGGGAGGCGTACGCTTGCAAGAAATTATTGCTCTTGCCCAACCAAAAGAAAATGTCAAATATGCTTACTTTAAATCTGCGGATGGCTACTATGAAAGTTGGGATATTGCTTCAACTTTGCACCCCCAAACTTTGTTAGCTTATCAAAAAAACGGTGAAGCTTTACCTGTTGACAATGGTGCGCCATTGCGTTTAGCTTCACCAATTAAGCTTGGTTACAAACAGAGTAAATGGGTAATTCAGATTTCCCTTGTGAGTTCTTTGTCACTTTTTAAAGGATATTGGGAAGACCAAGGTTATGAATGGTTTGCGGGGCTTTAGAAAATTAATAATTAGTTATTGGTTATTGGTTAGTGGTTAGTAGTAAACAACCAACAACCAACAACCAACAACCAACAAACAATCAACAATCAACAACCAACAACCAACATCATATGAATTTTTTCGATAAATTGAACGGTGCAATTTTGCAAAATCAAAGCTTACTATTTGTCGGACTTGATCCAAATCCAGAAATGATGCCAAATCGCTACAAATCTGATGATATCATCTCTGACTTGTGGGACTGGTTGGAATTCCTTATTTCTGAAACCGCTCATAAAGTCTGTGCCTATAAACCAACACTTGGCTTTTACGAAGCTCTGGGTATTCCAGGCCTAGAACTTTTGCAACGGACTATTGCAGCTATCCCCCCCCATATTCCGATTATTTTAGATGTCAAACATAGCGACTTAAACACTAGTAGTATCTTCGCCCGCACAGTATTTACCCAATGGAATGTAGATGCAATTACTCTGAGTTCCTATGCAGGTCAAGACCATGTAGCGCCCTTTCTAGTTTACCCCGATCGCGCAGTTTTTATTTTATGTTGTACTTCTAATCCAGCCGCAGCAGCTTTGCAGCAATATCCCACAGTTGAATCACCTTTTTATTTGCAAGTAGTAAAGGAATCCAGAAACTGGGGAACACCAGAACAATTAGGTTTGGAAGTGGGAACTACAAAGCCAAATATTTTAGCAAGTATTCGTGCCGTTGCACCTGAAAGAATTATCATGGCACGTAGTATCTGGGCTGAGTCGGGCAACCTGAACGAAATTTTAGCCGCAGGTTTGAATGCATCTGGTGATGGTTTATTAATTCCTGTTCCTCAAGATATGTTGGCAAGTGAAAATCTATCTGGAGAAATCTACTCTTTGCGAGAGGAAATTAATCAAGCGCGAACTAAAATTATTTCTGAAGGTTCTACCTGTTCTGTATGGTTTCCTGATGTTTGTTTGTTAAATCAACATCCCCAGCAGGATTTGATTTTACAGCTTTATGATATTGAATGCATTATGTTTGGCGATTTTGTCCAAGCATCAGGTGCGACATTTTCTTATTACATCGATTTACGCAAAATCATTTCTAATCCCCAAGTTTTTAGCCAAGTCTTGACTGCTTATGAGGAAATTCTCAAAAATCTTAACTTTGATAGAATCGCAGGTATTCCCTACGGTTCTTTGCCAACTGCTACAGGTTTATCTTTGCGGATGAATTTTCCGATGATTTTTCCTCGCAAAGAAGTTAAGGCACATGGAACTAGGAGGTTAATTGAAGGCAATTTCCATCCTGGTGAAATTGTGGTGGTAGTTGATGATATCCTCATCACTGGTAAAAGCGTAATGGAAGGGGCAGAAAAGTTAAAATCTGCGGAATTAATCGTTAATGATATCGTGGTATTTATCGACCACGAACAAGGTGTGAAAGATCGGTTGCAAGAAAATGGTTACCAAGCTCATGCGGTTTTAACTCTTTCGGAAATTACAGAAATATTGTATCAAGCAGGACGAATAAATGAAGAACAATTTTTAGGATTTAAGATGTAGGGTGTATTAGATGCATTAGATAAGCTGTTATACATATAGGAATGCACATTCGGGCAAAAATATCCACCTCACAAGAATTAGAAAAATTCAGATTATGCAGTTTAAATGTGTTTTAGCTTAATATACTTTTTTACCGATAAATTAGCTTTATGCACTATAACGTACTGCCATTATCGAGAGGCTACAAGATCCCCGACTTCTTAAAGAAGTCGGGGATCTGACCCGTAATTTTGCGAAAACTAAGAAAATACTAATATTAGCGCTTACACACCCTATGGAAATTATTCACTTTATTCTCAGCACTAAAATATGATTTCACTCAATAAACTGCTGCAATGGTTAATTTTAACGCTGCTATTTCCATTAGTATTTCTCAATGGTTGGTTAGTAATTCGTATTTTTGAATATTTCCAACCTTTAGTTACAACTATTGTTTTAGCAACTTTGCTGGCATTTATTTTAAACTATCCTGTTTCTATTCTCCAGCAACGGGGAGTTAAACGCAATTTGGCTGTGACATTAGTTTTTTTATTAACATTGGTCATTTTAGTAGCTTTGGGTATTACTTTAACTCCCATTGTTTTGCAACAATTTAATGAAATAGCAACAGTACTACCTCAATGGATTGATTCTAGTGAAGAAAAATTTAAGATTCTTAATGATTGGTCCGTTAGCCATCATTTAAAAGTGAATTTTACTCAAATAATCAATCAACTTACAGACCGTTTGCCTAATGAATTGGAATTTGTGACTGATAAACTTTTTAGTATTTTTCGAGATACTATCGATAGCGTTTCTGAAGCTTTAATTACAGTCGTCCTGACTTTTTATCTTTTAGCAGATGGGGAAAAACTTTGGCTGGGAATATTTAAGAAGTTACCTGCAAATTTTGAACCAGCAAAAGAATCTATTCAGCGAAACTTTCAAAATTTCTTAATTGGTCAAGTCGCTTTGGCTTTGCTGATGGGAGTTTCACTGACAACCATGTTTTTAATTCTTAAAGTCCAGTTTGGTTTACTCTTTGGTTTGGGAATTGGCATTTTGAGCTTAATACCCTTTGGAGATGTAGTCAGTTTAGCCGCGATCGCCTTAATTATTGCATCCCATGACTTTTGGCTAGCAGTCAAGGTTCTAGCGATCGCTGTCGTAATTGACCAAATAATTGACCAAGCGATCGCACCTCGTTTATTAGGTAAATTTACAGGGCTTAGACCTATATGGGTGTTAATTTCTTTACTAATTGGTACTTACGTTGGCGGTTTGTTGGGATTGCTAATTGCTGTACCTTTGGCTGGTTTTATTAAGGATGCGTTTGATGGTTGGGGTGTGGTGCCTGGTGATGCTTTGGAGGGTGATGAGGGGAAAGAGATGTTAGCTAAGGAGTCAGGGATGTAATCATATTTAGATTATAACTGATTAACCGCACATGATATGAGTTGCCATTAAGCTCGAACTACCGTCACTGTCCGTCCATTATTTGTGATTGCCAATTGTGTTGCCAGCCGTTCCTCAATCGGTAAAGCCGAATGCCGACAATCAAAGATCACTAGCCAGCCCGAATCTAGTCCTAGTCGAGCCAAATAAGCATCCAATTGCTCTAATCCAGCGGCGACCGGATCGCCTTTTTTGTCGCGCCAGACCTTTAATTCAATGCCCAAAGTTGTCTTACCATAGTGTAAACACAGATCCATCCGGTCGCGCCCAATCGCATACTCCCGTTCGAGCGTGCCCCCGCCATTGACCACCCGATGAAGAAATGCCATCAGCACCAAATGAGGTGCAATTTCGTGATAAGACGTACTGCCCAATAATGGTTCACCATGCTGTAGCCAGAAAGTGAGAAAGGCCTGCAATAATTCCTCTGTATTGAGTTCTCCCTGTTCTGTTAACCATGTGGGGGCAATTTGGGGCAAAGATGCCATCGGTGTGACTGTTAACACCCTCGGCAACACCTCGCGATAAATGGGATTTGCGATCGCCAGTCCCCCTAGTGGGTCTATCCTGCACAATCCGATATCTAAGACAAATTGAATATCATCGTTTGGGATATCTCCCAATTCTTGCCCTGCCAGCATCGGTTCGATAATCGCTTTCACCCTGGATTCTCGAAGCCGTTCCGCAAGACTATCGAGATGGGTATCTTGGCGACGAATCAAGATTTCCTTCGCCTCTTGAATATGCTTTTCTGTAATGGCGATCGCAGTATTCGTGATCAACTCTTCGACAACTTCCTTAGCCAGTGCATTGACCAACCAGGGTTGTCCCTGAGTTAAATCAAAAGCAGTCTGCACCGCCTCGTCAGTAAACTCCTGCCCCGTTTCCTGAGTATGTTGGTGATACAATTCGGCAACTTCTAATGCATTGAAATCTCTCAAGGTTAAAGAGCGCACCTTAATATTAAAGGGGCTAGCCGTATTCAGCCTTTCACTGCCCCCCGCTGCCACCTTATAGTCACGCACATCGCGCAAACCAATTAGCCCCACCGACTGGGGAAACGACTTTGGTCTGGTGGGAAAGCCATTGCGTAACTGTCGCAGCACCGAGATCAGTGCCTCATCTTGAAGGGCATCAATTTCATCAATAAAAATTACTAGCGGACGCGGTGATGCTTCTGCCCAAACTCTAAGACTGGCTTGAATTTGTTGTCCTGCTGCTGACTCGACCCAGGGTGGCGGTTGCAGGTCTGTTGGTAGATAAAATTGTGCCGATTCCCGCCAAGTGCCCAGAATCGCCAGTTCGGCTTTTCCTGGATCGTGCCGAAAGGCTGCCCCGACTTCTACAGATACTTTGATATGAGGGGTACGTAGTACCTGCACAGTTTGACCGCTCCATTTAGTAGAGCGTATTTGCCGTAGCTTGCCATGCAAAAGACGGTTAGTCTTTACCTTTTTGTCCCCAAGATGATAAAATTCGTTTCGAGCTATGCCGGAACAAATATTTATCTTCTTGCTCACCTTAGCCCACGCCCCCGACTTCAGTCGATCCTCTGGTCTCTTAAAGTAACGAGCATGACCCAACGGAAGCTTTTCAGTACGTCCTTGGCCACGCCGTGCTATTACCAAAGCTGCGGCACAACCAGAATTTAGCCCATAAAGAGCCATGTACTTTGTTACACCAATAACTGAAGTATAGGCTGGGTCAACTCGATTAAGTTCGACACCTTGCCGACTACAGCGTGTTTCAATCAATTGGGTAAATTTGGAATAGGCAAAATTAGACAGCATCCTTGCATATTTTGTAGAGCGTTCTTTAAGGGCTGCCTTTTTTTGCCTAAAGTCTAAATCTTCGATGGATATTGGTACTTGATATTTTTGAGCAATTCTCACAATGGATGCAATTGCTTTCCCTAAAATATCTGAAGTTTGATTAGATGACTTGTCTTGAATATTAATTTTAATCGAACCGTGGCGTTTGAGATTTCCATGAGCATCGACAATCGTCCAATCAATACTTGAAGGATTAAAATCTATTCCCAAAACGCCTTTTTGGGGAGGGTTCTCCGTGGACAAAGTTGGACAGCCGCTGCACCCTTCTAAAAAATGCGCGGTGCCTTGTTTGGAAGATCCTAAAATTTGGACGACATTGTTGGTGGAAGGCACCGCGCATTTTTCTAAGAAAACCCTCCCGTGTTTTGAAATTTTTCGTTTGTTGTCGTGGATCTTGGTTGACGGCGCTTTTCCTACTTTGTCAAGGTTTGGTGCAGCGGCAGAGGTAGTAATAGTACCAACTGCATCCGTAATAATTGCATTGACATACCATCTACCATCACGATTTACCAATTCGTAAGTTACGGGTTCTAAGGTTCCTGTCCGATATTTCTGCTTACCGTCATCAGGCTTACCATCTGGGTATTTTGTGGGTGTTAGTGCCTTGGATAACCAATCTTGACCATAATTAAAGCTTACGCCATATAAAGTCACTGTTTTACCATATTTATTCACCAAACATGGTGGAACGGTTAGTGTTAATGTTTTCTCGGTAGGATTAAACTTACAAAGTTGATTCCCAGCGATAAATAGCTTTGCACCTTCATAATAAATCCGATTATTTCTTACTCCTCGCCAATCTTCTAACCATTCTTGATGGTTTTTGTAACCATTGGCTCCAAGTCTGTGATGTTTGTCAAATAATCTACTACTCCCAAAGGTGACGCTAAACCGACCGCTGTCTCGTTGCTCCTTTAATTTGACAATTTTTGCTTGTAATGACTGTATTTTATTGGTTTTGTAGTGGAATTTTTTCTTAATCTGCTTAATTTTCAACTCATCCCACTGTTTTTCAGCCTTGACCAATTGTTTCTCTAACTTTTTAATCGACTTCTTGACAGCCTTAATTGATTCGTAGCGTTCATCAATATATAAGTTAACTAATTCAACTTGAGAAGCATAAATGGCTTCAGCTTTGCTATAAGCGTTACGAGCATCTGTTGAAGATAAGCCGTATTTCAACTCTAACTGTTTTGAAATATCACTTTCTAATTGACGCTTAGTTTTATTTGTATCTGCCCCTAATTTATTACGAATCGAGAAGCCTGTACGAATGGCAGAACCAAAAATAACTGCATACTCTTCTAAAAAACAAAGAGCTGCAACATTGTCTTGATTTCTAAAAATCGAAGTTTGTATTGTTACTTTTGACAACTACAACCACCTCCTCTAATTTCTCGATTTCTTACATTATACCTAATTAAAACTCATCAAATCAACTAATATTTTCTGAAGATATCAACTTTTTAATCAATCAAAAAATAATAAATAAATGTTTGCTTGCTTACTGAGGGCTTTAACCACCGAGCGGTATGATTTGGTTCAACCAAAATGAATACTGATAAGTTTTGTATTAATTATTGATAGAGAGAAACAGATAAGGGAATTGACAATCATTTTTCCTGTACCCATACCTTGGACAAAATATACGCAATAATTCATTAGTATATTGACACAGCCAGTTTTTACGCGGCTTGTGGGCAACTTTAGTAGATAATGGTAAGGTTTGAACAAGAAAACTGTTATCTAGTGTCACCCGATCGTCCTCCACCATCACTGTATCTCCATCAAACACACCTGGAACATCGATAAAATCGATCCCGTGTTTGCAAAGATTGGCAAGACGCTTTGCTTCGTCCCATTCAAACTCCATCACTAAGCCGCAGCTACGCTGAGATAATTATAACGACAAATTGTCGTTACAGTCTGTTTTGAGTGAGAAATGAGATGACTGGATGAAAGTGGTATTTCCTGATATAGCTGGACAGCCAACAATGTGGAGAGAAGATTTCCCAGAGAATGAGAGGAAAACCGTATATTTCTTAATGCTTGAAAAACTAAAATAATAACTAAAACAGATTTAGACTCAATTGCCCCGACTCTTGCTTATACTCCACTATTTCTCGGTCAAGACAGAATAAATCTTTGTATATAGCCCGTGCTATAGCCAAGCTAAAATTAACAGGAACAGCATTCCCAATCATTTTATATCCTGCCGCCAAATTATTGTAGTGAAAAATGAAATCATCAGGAAATGTTTGAATTCTGGCACACTCTCTAACTGATAATCTCCTATATATTTCTGGTGAATTTGGGTCAAAAATGCACTCATCTTTTCCCACATGAATCATTTTATTCGCTTGCGGATGTATTGGTGCATGACGACCCCCAGCCTGAATTGTAAAAGATGGCTCATTCCAAGTACGAACTCGGTTGCGTGACATATACATAGTAGAAAAGCCACCAATCATATATTCATGATTTGGAAAATGACAAGAGTCACCATTTGTCTTGTTAGTTCCAATTGCAGGAATTGCCGACTCACGCAAATCCCAAATTGTTTCTCGCAATGTAGAAATGTGAGAAGATTGCTTCAATAAAGCAAAATTGAAGCGTTTTTTTAAATCAATACGATAACCAATAAAAATTACGCGCTTTCTATCCTGAGGAACGTTATAATGCATCGCATTTAACAATTTAAATGAGATAGCATAACCAGCCTCGTCAAATGCAGCAATAATATTATTTAATGCTCCTTGATGCTTTTTATGCAGCATCCCAGAGACATTTTCTGCTAAGAAAAATAACGGTTGTTTATCTTTCAGAATTCGCACATACTCTAAAAACAATTTTCCCCGGTCATCATTAATTCCTCGCTGACTACCAGCTTCACTCCAACTCTGACACGGAGGCCCGCCAATAATCCCGATACAATCTGGTATTTCTCTTGAAGAAATATCCCGAATGTTTCGCTTGTCGAGAATCGTATCTATATGATTATTCTCGTAAGTCTCCCAAATTTCTTTGTCGTATTCGTTTGCCCATACAACATTGAAATCGGCTCTGCGAAACCCTAAATCTAAACCTCCACAACCTGAAAATAGAGCAACTATTTCTTGCTTCATTAACACCCTGTTCTGCTGAATAAATAAATTTAAAATCTCATAAAAATATTATCACTTTGTTTTCTGTAGGGCATTTTAAATAATCGCTCTCGCTCATGACTCAGTTCCTTCATTACGCAATGCCGAAGATTGCCTGCATACATTGCACATCCAAATTTAACTTTTGGTTAAGAAGATTTACTGTCATGACTGCTTATTAATTCCCCTAGCTTCTCAATTTGATTAGCACTGTATATTTTCTGATTCGGCTTGGCGTTTAGCTTATCCATTAATACATAAAATGCTTCAGTGTCCCTCTGATTGTGCTTTAAATACGCTTTTAGTTGTTCAATGGTCATGTGCTGAAAATCACTCATTGTTCAAACCTCCAATTCCCATCTTTAAATACGCTTATTCCTAAATTCTCACCAGCAAGAATAAAAATATTGTTTGTACGTTCATCCAACCTAATTAAGTGTATTGGTAACTGATACAAGCAAGTAATATTTTGCGCTAGCCCTACGCAAATCTTGGCTTGTTCGTTTGTGTAGTGATGATTGCCACTTGGATTAAACACTCATTCACCCTCATCCAGTGGTAGCCAAGGTAAAGATTTTAAATCAATTGCACTGAGATTAATCACCTTCATTTGTACAAAATACATATTAGTGTAAGTTGTCGCGGATCTGATCGATCTAGCCCCAACATAAAAAATCCCCCAGTAACAATACCAGGGGAAATCCTTAATTACTAAGTACAAATACTAACCAACGGGTAACAACTCACGTTCTTCCGACTGACGTACAATCACCTTACCGTCATCATCAACATCAATGATTGCGGTGTCGCCTTCTCCAATCTGACCCGAGAGCATCGCTTCTGCTAGAGAATCTTCTAACAGGCTAGTAATTGCACGACGCAGGGGTCTAGCACCGTAGCTAGGGTCGTAACCTCGTTCAACTACAAGCTCTTTAAAGCGTTCGGTAACTTCTAGGACGATTCCCTTCTCAGTTAGGCGGCTACCGACATCCTTGAGCATGATTTCAGCAATTTGCTTGACTTCAACTTTGCTCAGTTGGGTGAAGACGATAATATCATCAAGGCGGTTGAGGAACTCTGGACGGAAGAAGTTCTTTAATTCTTCGTTCACCAGGGTTTTGATGCGGTTGTAGCTAGCTTCGGCTTGATTGTCCAACTGGAAGCCCAAACCACCACCACCTTTCTCAATTACCTTAGAACCGATGTTGGAAGTCAAGATGATTAGGGTGTTCTTGAAGTCCACTTTCCGACCTTTAGCGTCAGTCAGATGTCCGTCATCCAACATTTGCAACAGCATATTGAATACATCAGGGTGTGCTTTTTCGATTTCGTCGAATAGCAGCACTGTATATGGTTTGCGACGCACGGCTTCGGTTAGTTGTCCGCCTTCGTCGAATCCTACGTAACCAGGGGGCGAACCAATTAACTTAGAAACGGTGTGCCGTTCCATGTACTCGGACATATCCAAACGAATCATCGATTCTTCGGAACCAAAGAAGTAAGCAGCCAAGGACTTAGCCAACTCTGTTTTCCCGACACCAGTAGGTCCAGAGAAAATAAAACTAGCAATTGGTCGGTTAGGATTCTTCAACCCAACACGAGCGCGACGGATGGCACGAGAGACAGCGACCACTGCTTGCTCTTGACCGATAAGACGTTGATGTAAGGTGTCTTCTAGGTGCATGAGCATTTCTGACTCTGATTCGGTCAGCTTGTTCACTGGCACGCCAGTCCAAGAAGCAACGATTTGGGCGATATCTTCCTCGCCAACAATGGGAATGTTGACAGGTGTACCATCTTCTACATCTGCTTGCAATTTCGCTTCCAGTTCTAGTTCTTGGTCGCGCAAACTACCAGCTTTGTCAAAATCTTGAACTCTGACTGCTTCGTTTTTGGCTCTGCTGACGGCGATAAGTTCGCGCTTAATGTCACGATTCGCGGAACCTTGGGAAATCCGCAGACGCACGCGAGAACCAGCTTCGTCAATCAAGTCAATGGCTTTGTCTGGTAAAAAGCGATCACTAATATATCGATCGGACAATTCAGCCGCAGCAACCAGTGCTTCATCAGAAATTGTGACTCGATGGTGCTGCTCGTAAACCGAGCGCAATCCTTGGAGAATCTGAATCGCTTCCGGTACAGAAGGTTCACCCACCAAAATCGGTTGGAAACGACGCTCTAGTGCTGCATCGCGTTCGATGTGCTGGCGGTACTCATTCAGAGTTGTCGCCCCCAAACACTGGAGTTCGCCCCGTGCCAATGCTGGCTTGAGGATATTGGCGGCATCCATACCACCTTCTGTGCCACCGGCACCGACTAAGGTATGGATTTCATCTATCACAAGGATGATATTGCCAGCATCGCGAATTTCTTGCATGACTTTCTTGAGGCGTTCCTCAAAATCTCCCCGGAAGCGAGTTCCAGCGACTAGCGAACCCATATCTAAGCTGATAACTTGCTTATCCAGCAGAGTTTCTGGTACATCTTGGTTGATAATCCGTTGAGCTAGACCTTCAGCGATCGCGGTTTTACCAACACCTGGTTCGCCAATCAAAACTGGGTTATTCTTAGTGCGGCGACCAAGAATTTGTACAGTCCGCTCAATTTCCTTCTCGCGACCAACAACGGGGTCAATTTTGCCTTCTGCAGCTAATTTAGTAAGATTTCTGCCAAACTCTTCGATAGTGAGCGTTTGGGTGCGCTGGTTTCTGGAGCCACCAGCAGCAGTCCCTACAGATGCAACTTCACCCAGACGGCGAATTACGGCTGTACGGATTTGGCTGAGGTCAACGCCCAAATTTTGTAGTACTTTGGCGGCAACACCCTCACCAGCTTCAGTTAATCCTAAGAGTAAGTGTTCAGTGCTAATGTAATTGTGTCCAAAGCTGCGAGCTTCTTTGAATGATTGCTCGAACAAGCTCTTTACCTTAGGGGTAAAAGGAATTTCTGGTGGTAAATAGCCAGAACCCCGACCAATAATTCTTTCAACTTCGCGACGAGCATCTTTGAGAGTTACGCCCAAATCGCTCAACACTTTGGCAGCAACCCCGGTTCCTTCTCCCAGTAAGCCTAAGAGAATTTGCTCTGTTCCAACAAAGTTGTGTCCCAGGCGACGAGCCTCCTCCTGGGCCAGCATAATTACCTTAATAGCTTCGGAAGTGAAGTGTTCAAACATAATCGGGTTTTGCTCCCTTGCTGCACGGTTGGGATGAAATAAATTCACCCTTTCCTTTAGTTTTATCTACTTTTCTTAAGGACAATGTATCTTTATTTAAGGGCTAGTGGCAGTAGGGAGAGCCGTATGAGTTAAGGTGTGGTTGCCACCTACGCAAGAAACGCGGATGGCAAACTGGGCGAAAATCTTCAAGGTGAAAGGAAAGATATATTAGTTCTTCTACCTAAACCCCTGAACCCTGACCTTTTTCCCTTGCTCCTTTACAACTAACCACTAACAAATGAGTAAAGACCAACAGCATCCACTCTACAATCGCGATCGCCCGCTCGTTAACAATTTACTCAACGGCGAGCCTACTGACCTTAATCTAGCAGAATTAGCTCGACTGCGAATCCGCTATCAAGGGTTTCCGGGTGCTAGAGACATTCAACAAGACTTGGAGAAGGTTTTGATTGCTTGGGGTTTAACGGAAGCGGAACTTTTGGAAAAAACTCGGGCTATTCACAATCTGGGAGGAATTTATAAAAGTAAGGGTAAAAAGGAAGAACAGGATTGGAATTAGTTTTATTCACCTGGTGACGATTTCCATAACTTCCTCCCGTTGATCCAATCCCATTGTATCGACTGCCGCTTACCCTGCTTGTTCTTCTGCGTAAGCTTTTAGTTTACTAAGTAACCTTTTTAACCCATTTTGATGGGTTTAATCTTTAGGGCTGGATTTTGGGCTTCTTGACATTATCCACGGGGAAAGCGGGATTGAAATTTTCGCGTTTCTGCTAAAACTGGGTTGACATCAAACCAAGTTCCCAATAAGTCAGAGTATTCAAATACAAACATACTTTGCACTAGAGTTTGATATTCTATTTCATCTCTAACGGTTTGCTCTTCCAACACTTGAAAAATTAATTCCCACTCCTGATCGTCAATTGCTTTAACGCGAAAATCACGTTGTTGGCGAATCACAGTTTCTAAACATTCCAAAGAGAAGGGTGGGTCTTGTTCTCTGAGACAATCAAACAGCATTCCTAGTAAATTCCGTACATGACCACCACTTACAAGGCACAGCCTATCTAAAGTTTCTAAACTATCAAATATCTGCGTAATTATACTTCCATCTAACCGTTGTTGAGGTTCGATTTCTGGGAAGGCTCTAACTAATATCATTTGCCGCATCAAATTTAAAGCCTCAAAATTAATCTCACCACTACGTAGGCGTATCGGTATCATCGGGATTAATTTAGGAGCAACCCCGTTTCCCAAACGCTGCTGTAATTCAGCCCTATCGGCGGCAGAGAAAGTTAGAGACAAGGGAATAGTATAAATAATATGACAATTCAGGTTGCGTAAGCGATCGCCCTGGTCGATGAATATATGCTTTGGTTGCGTTCGCCCTGATGATAAAGGTCTAATCCCTACCCGATCCAAGTTATCAACAATTACTACAAGCCCCTTTTTACCTAAAGCTTTTAATTTCAAGTTAGCAGGCTCAAGCAGTTCTTTATTAATTAACTGCAAAATTTTCTCAATACGTGGTTGTAGGTAGTCTCTTAATCGACGCCGCAAACGTGGACTTTCTTTGGTCTTAGTGATAATTTTGGCAATACCAATAGACAGATTTGCTTGAGCTTCCAGGGAGATCGGTGTTTCTAGAAAATCCACAATCTCTCTATACAGGTTGACAAAACTGCTGGATTTAAGCCTGATTTCTATCGCTTCCAGACTTTCGCTCACCTGATAGGCTAGAGCGAGTAGAATATCACTCACATCCACGTCCGCCATGTCCAAGACACGGGAGGACTCCAAATAAACAACATGAAAATTTTGTTGCTCTAACTCAAATTTTAACCGCCACAGTTCTGTAGATTTTCCACAGCCAATTTGTCCTGTAAATAGCTGACAGGTTGGTTCATCGGGTGATAACCGGGTGATAGTGCGTTGCAACTGTTCAATAATTTTGCCACCCCGTACTGGGTTAAAATCGATATAGTACTGACGGTTTGTAGTATCCCCAGTGAATAGAGGTCTGCTTGGATTGCAAGCGTTATAAAATTTCTCTAAATCTAATTTGGGAATATTTAGTCGAGAAGAATCAGATTCGACAAATATCTGTTGCGGAATCACCAAGCTGAAGTCCGCAACTTGTATCTGGTTTCCCCTTCTCTCTACTTCACCAAGTTGAGCCGCAGCCCCTTTTAAATCACCACGAGCAAAGCTTTCCATTCCGCGACTATAAACCATTAACGGCTCAAACCCCGCTTCTCTTAGTGGTTCTGCAAGGGTTTCCACCAATGAGGTCAGCCGAAGCATCTCACCCATATCTTCCTGTGTTACCCCAGCATTCAACGCTTGTGCTAACTCAAAAGCAGCCTCACCAGGCTTTGTATAAGCGAGTGCCGTCCATTCTTGGGCTTCTCGCAAATCCTGACTATATGTATCGTCTCCACCGAGGCGCTGCGCTACATAATCTAGAAGGAAATCACTTAGGTCATTAAATTTTCCTTGTCCAAATTCCTGCTTCAGTTCCCGCAACAACAAATTGCGATCGCATAAATCCATCTCATACATTTCAAACCCCACTTCGCGACACAACCGCGACAGCAACAATCGAGCAACTGCTGTCCAGGGGGCTTCGGGAACAAAATTTGCCCAAATCTGATAGAGTAAATCTGGGGTAAGAATCAAGGGAAATGCAGCGTGACGAGCTAATTTGAGGTGTGTGTTCCCAAATTCCTTGGTAAATCCGGCAATGCGTTGCTCTGCAATTCGCATGGCGCGATTTTGGTTAATCGTAGCAGTTAAACTAGCCATGAATACATTGTCTCCCACGCTACATAACGACCGCGCAACACAGTAATAGCTGCATTCATTCCCTGACGATTCATCTCAAACATCGGCAACATCCCGGCAATTTCCCCAGCCGTAGTATTTTTCCAGCTTTCACTAGGCATCGGATTTAACCAAGCGCAATAAGTTACTGACTGCTGCAACTGCTCAATCCATTTTCGGGTAAAGTAAATTCGTTCGGCATCAAAATTTCCTCTTGCTGCACCCCCATCACTGACAATCAGTACTGCCGCTTTTTTGCCAATTTCCTCCAACACCTCAGTTAAAGGTTGTGCCTCTACCCAAGTCGGCTGACGATATAGATACTCATCAGCATAATCGTGAAAATAATATACATTGGTTTGCTTCAGCCTGCCACCTCGTTCTGCTGTTTCCACCAACTGCCGTGACAACTCGTGAAAGGGAACCATTGAGCCTTCTTGGTCAATAATTAGCACTAAATCTGTTTGATTGATCCGTGGCGGCATCAATACGGGTTCAAGTAAAATCGCCTCATGTCCCATTTTTTCCACCGTCGCTTCAATATCCAATTCTATCGGTACACCTTGACGCACCGGACGGCGCAAATAACGCCAAATTTGCTTCATTTCCCGCTTGGTAACCGGGAAATACTCAGTCAACAGGCTGTAGCGCTGGCGTTGTAGAGGGGTTTCATACCTAGTTTCTACACGTCGTTGTAGCACTGCTTGGACTGTTTGCACTGGTTCTGGGCTGAGAGTGGGATTTTTCTCTAGATTGGGTAATGATTGATTACTGGCACCGGCTTCAGGGATTGGAGTTTCTGTGGAGGTAATCTGAAGATTTTCTGGGATGGATAAAGTCGAGTTTGCCTCTGGGCTGTTTTCGTTTTCTTCCTTAACTTCAGAACGCTTCCACATTTGCTGAAACAACCGTTCAATTAGACGATTTTCTTCTTCCGATTTTGCCCATACCAGGCAGCATAACTGTTCTAATTCTTGAGTGTTTTCTATCCCAAATCCTGCTTGCAGGCTATGCAATACTACCAGATATTCGTCAATTCCTAATGGTAAACCATGACGTTGACGCAGGCTGTCGAAGATATCGAGTAGTGGGAGTTGGTTAAGGTTCATTTGAATTTGTTGGGCCTCTTTTTCTGTGTAAAGAATATTTATATAATTAACCGCGAAGACGCGAAGGACGCGAAGTAAGAAATATAGAACTTACGCAAAAACTCTCTTCAACTCTTATTCCTTAGCGTACTTCGCGCCTTCGCGGTTAACCAAATCAAACTTTCTGCCAATTTCTACGTAATTCCTAACATAAAAGAATGCAGTCTATTTACGCGAAAATTGCTGTAAATCTTATACATCCTTTAAATAACGCAGATGATCCTCCCATTTTTTCAACAACACTTCTGGAAAAGGTATTTCTCCCTGAAGCTGCTCTAACACCTCGTCTTGAGGAAATTGTCGCAGCACTGCAAACCAATCGAGCAATTCACTAGTACTCACCTTTTTCGCCGATTTGCCTTTCTCCATTTTCTGACGCAGTTCGGTAAAACGCTTCGCTGCGGCCTCCACTAAATCGGGAGATGATTCTGGAAAATGACTATTGACAATATTCGTTAACTGTGTATATGGAAATTGGATATAATGAAACAAACAGCGTCTCAAAAAGGCATCAGGTAAATCTTTTTCATCGTTACTGGTGATGAACAAAATCGGAGGAGCCGCAGCTTTGACTACTTCTCCAGTTTCATCGATGCTGAATTGTTGTTCATCTAACTCTCGCAATAAATCATTGGGAAAGTCAATATCCGCTTTATCAATTTCATCAATCAGCACCACCGTCCGCTGTTCATTTTTAAACGCACGTCCTAAGGGTCCCAGTTTGATGTAATTGTTTAAATTTTCGACTTTGGAGCTACTTGTTTCGCCAATGCGGACTAATTGGGCATCGTGCAGACGTTTGACGGCATCGTAGGTGTAGAGTCCATCTCTTGCCTTAGTTGTAGATTTAATATACCAAGACTCATAGGGTAAACCCAGTTCTTGGGCAACCGCCTGCGCTAAACAGGTTTTACCACATCCCGGCTCTCCTTTTAGTAATAAGGGACGTTTTTCTAAGAAAATGGTGAGGTTGACGGCGTTGATCAGTTCCGGTGATGGTAAGTAAGGACGTTGGTTATCTTGTGGCGATCGCTTACCACTGTAAAACTGTTTCCCATAGGCCGTGAGTACACTTGCTAAATCAGCCATTTTGCCAATCCTCCTTCCCAACTATGCCCGCAGTGGCTGCAAATTTCTTCATAAACTAATTGCGGAATACCGTTTTCAGACTTCTCTAACAATGTTTGGGAGGTTAACCCCGCAGGTATCTGGACATCGGACAATACTTGAATGTTGTCAATCCAATCATCTAAAATATCTGACGGAAATGGAATCACTGGTGGTAAGTTCAGGGGTATCCGGGGATAATCTGGTTCGCTAAATTGCTGTGCCAAGAGGATATTGGATTCACACACACTGCCACTATTGTCTACCAGAAACATTAACAGGTGTTTATCTTTTTGATTTGGAACTGATGTGATTAAAGGTTCCCAAAAAGCTTGCAGCCATCCTGATAGTACCTTCGGTGGCATATAGTCTACGGTATAAAAAATAAAAATTACGTCTTGAGTCAACAGGCGATCGCATACTTTTTCTATAATTTCATTTGGTTCGGCATCTTTGTCTAAACCAAGCCAAGATGTGAGTTGTCTCCAAAGGTGAGAGATACTCCTACCAACCCCATTGTGGCTGACATCTATTTTGATTGGTGATATCTTCTTCCACTTTGGCTGCAGTCGGAGTAAGCGAGTTACCAAAAGTTGCTGTCCGCAGTATGGTTCCCCATGAACTAAAAAAGCGGCTGTGTGGTGTAACTCAATCACTGTTTTCACTAACCGCACCTGTTGCTTAAAGTCCATTTGCAGCAGTAAATCAAACAGTAAATGTGCCGGTGTTTGACTTGCGGGGGAATTCTGTTGTGTGGATGCAATTAATTCATCAAATAGCAGCTGGATGTCTACACCCACACCTTCACGAACTACTTTCAATAAAGCACAGAGCGCAGATGTACCGGGGGTAATTTCGCCAAATGAGTCCAAATTGAGCAACATTTCAGTAATAAACGCATCAGTAGGTATACTCCAACGCATATTGTTTAATACGCTAGCCTCTGTCCCTAGCGCCTGTATCAGATAAGCTCGACGCTCGGACTCAGCGAACATAAGGGGTCTGAGTAGGGGCAATGACTTCTGTATGAACTCGCTACTTATTGCCATTACAAAAAATCATTCTCACAAATGTATAGATTGTATCGTTTATCAAATTAAACAGATACACCCCAGACTTTTATAAGAAAAAAATCTCTGGGCTGATTCAACAGGTTGGTTGTGGTGGAACAAGAAATATGACAACCGTCACGCTGTAGTATTGCGATGCCCGTATGTCTACCATACCTGCAGGTTCCCCGAAGGGATACGAAGATGGTATCGCATAATAATATATTTAGATAAACCTGATTGGCGGTCTTAAACCCCCAGCAAGGATAAATTAATAAATTGGAAAATAACTCTAAAAATAAAATATAGCGATTCTCGACTTTTGTGAGGTACGCAGAACCCCACCCCCAACCCCCTCCCCGCAAGCAGGGAGGGGGCTATGACATACCTCATGCGATCAGGAAATGCTATATAACAAAAAATTATTAGTACTAATAATAGTGCAATTCCAAGACATATAAATTGTCATTACTCATCTGTCGTTGCATTTGATTCTTCACGGATACCAGCTAGTTTCTCCATAAAATCCTCGAATGTTGGGTCGTTAGCAAATATTCCTGCATACTTCATATGAGTTGTTTCTTGATGAGGAATTTCTTGTGGATTAACTTCAATAGTTACAAACTTACCTGTCGCTAATTTTGCTTGTAGCAGAGATTTCACTTTTGAAATTGCTTCTTCTTCAGTATTCCCCTCTACCATTACATTTTGCATCCCAACCACTGACGCGATAAAGTTATCTTTTTGACTTTGTATAAAAATTTGGTACTGCATAATTACGTCTATTTTTGTAAATATAATTATCCACACTTATATTGTAACCACTAGACGGGCTGCATTCAAAAATAAAATTATTTGTAAAAGCATTGCTGTGTAATAATTTTAGCCATTATAATTGCGGATTGTGACAATTTTGCTAGCCGATTGCCAACTTAGATGGAATTGGGATAGCGCTATCTTATCGGTATTCTGTATCAACTTTATCACTGCAACTCTTTATCTTTGACTGGTGAACCTTCCACTATTTCCCAAAGTGCATCAACTGCACATTTAATATCTTCTTTATCCTGATTTTCTTCTATCCATTGAGCCAAAGTAGGAGCAACTTTATCAGATGTTTTACTTAACTGAACTAAGGCTTTAAATACTTGAGAGTTAAAATATAAGGCTTCTTCATAAGGATTACCAGGAAAGATGTATGGTTCAGATGAGTCAAACAGGCTAACATCTTTTAAAGATTTGAGTAGCTCACTCTTGACAACATCATGACAAATATTTAACTGGCTTAAGGCTTTAGCCGCATTCGCACGTACAAATATATTTTCATCATTATGAAGGAACGAAATTAAAATAGTTATTACATTATCAGAAGGTTTTCTTAAATAGCCTAAAGCTGAAACCACATGAACATACTCATCAGATGATTTTCCTTTAAATTCTTCCAGAAGTTTAATTTCAATCGCTGGGTAAACATCACTGATTTTACCTAATTCTTCTGCTACATATTCATTCACACTGTAATCTTCACACCACAACCAATTTATTAATTCATTTATTGCCGCTTCATAATTAGAATTATTTTTTAATTTGCTTAATAATACTGTTATCTCAGAATAAATAGACTGTATTTCTTGTTTTACAAACTCCTCATAAGCCATGTCCTCATAGTATTTATCGTGGTAATAATCATTGAGGGTATCGTCTACATAATCATCACGATAGCCAAGCATATTCAAGGCTTCAGCTATTCCTACTTCTCCATGAAAATTTAAACTAAGATTTTGAATTAAAAACTTGGAAATATTACTATATTTAACAGCCTTTTTTATAAATTCAATTGTTTCCTTGTATGAATGTTTACTTTTTAGGAACTGTAAAACATCATTAACAGCTTCTTCGTGTCCTCCCAGTGCTAATCGATATACTAAATTAACTTTTTGATTATTTTTTGAAGCATATTGATTTAGTATTAGTAATAATTTATCCCCAAATATAGTTCCACTTAAATTCAATAAAATATCAGAAATATATTTTCTAATTTGACTAGGAATTGGCAAGGAATTTGTAATTTTACAATTTGATTTAAAATATTTTTAACTAGGTCTATATTTTCCACTCCTTGTTCCCACTGTTTCAGATTCTCAGTTAAACAACGTCCAGCAAATAACAAATCTCTATGTAACCATCGCTCATACTCGCTATTATGTTCGACTATTGCCTGAATTGCCCGTATAGCATCTTTCAGTTTCAATTTTGCTACCAGTAGAAAAATGACTTCATTCCAGTGTGGTTCATGTAAATGTAATTTTATCGCACTCAATACAGGCTCTAAAGTACGCTGTTCTTTAGCTCTATTATAAATATCTTCTGCTGTTAAATATTCCTGAAAAGTTTTATGTACGAAACCATATAAATTATCACTTTGATTGCTGATTAAACCAGCGCGATCGCCTACTATTTTATCTAAAAATCGCTTTGCCTCTGCTTCTGCTCGATGGAATTTTATTCCTGTTATCTCTTGAATATATTCACATAATTTTTCCAGTAGTGTATCTCGTTCAATTAATATTCCTCCTTCTTGTTCATCTAATCCACCTTGAGTATGTATCCAGTACGCTAAACGTGCCATCAGCCAGCGTAAATCATCTACTAGCAAATATTGCAAAACTTCATGATTTCTTATTTCTTTATGTTTATCCCAGGAATCCAACAGCGTATTAATCGCACAATCATAAAGCTCATTACGTCTTTTCGGTAACTGCTTTTGTTCACGATGTATTAACAATATTATTGTTAATAGCAAAGGGTTACTAGCAAGTTGCTTAAGCCGAGTATTATCAAATAAAGCTTGTGTGAGATTACTTTGATGAACTATTGCTTGTGATTTCTCAGAGGAAATACTTTCATACCAACGACGAATAAAAAGAATTATTTGATTTTTATGGAAAGGTTGAATGTGGTAATGAGGAAACTCCTTAGTAGAAAAATAACGACCTGGATTGCCTATAGGACGAGAAGTGATAATAGCTCGATTTTGAGGATAAGTTCCTAAAAATAATTTGATTTGCTCGACAATTCTTGCTTGTTTCTCTGTCCCTACTTCATCTAACCCATCAAAAAAAATTACCCCTCTTCCTTCCCTGAGCCAATTTTCAAAAAACTCATTTGAATTAGGTAAATCAGCACAATACCTATATCGAGCAAAATCAAGAATACTCATATTTGGATGAAGAGTTAATTCTCGAATGCGGATTACAATTGGTAACCAATCTATTTCATTAGAAAGTCCAATATTGATAGGTTTAAGTTTTTCATAATTCCAATTTATACTTTCCGGAAATTCATCGGATTTATTAGATAATTCGGTTTGTTCCTCTATTTTTTTAATATCAGCTACTTCATTGAATTTTTTTCCGCATAAAGAAAGTAAAAAATAACTGATTAAAGCAGTTTTCCCTGACCCTGGTGTACCTAGTATTAACGCTCTCTTTACTTGTTGATCTTTAAATAATTTTGTTGCTGTAATTGTCCTTTGCGTTATTTCTTCCTGTTGATTTTGATTGTTTTCATTTTTGTTTGATTTCTGATAAAAATAATCTAAATTTTCTTCTTCTAAGTTTGGAACTACAAAAATATTTGCGAGTTTTCGAGATTGATGCATATTCTCACCTCCCACATCAATACCAGCAAAATTTACATGATTGAAAATGTGTCTTAGTTTATTTAAATAGTTTTTCTTTGCTTCTGCCAAAGAAAGGTTATTTTTATTTTTATAAACTTCTTCCCATACGGAATAATATTTTTTCAGTAAATCAGAGTTACTAGGAGCTGCTAACTCATTACAGATGTCTTCCCAAAAAACTATACCAATAAGGAATTTGTTTTCTAATTTACGTTCATTGTTAACTTCTCGAAGATAGTCTTGAAGCTTTCTATCTCTTGATTCTGTTGTTGCAATAATATATTCTTTAATTTCAGATGTAAACAACTGAGTTTTTTTGACTTCTTCCTCTATATTTTTATCGCTAAGTTTACCGTTTCTATAGCGCTTGCATTGAATTGCTATATAAGAATTAGAATCTTTTGGTTTACCATAAATATCAATACCATGTTGCTCTTGACCACTTCTACCATATCTTTGAGCATGTGAATCTTGCCATTTCCTTGTGTAAATTTCCCACACAATATCCTCAAATTCATTCCAATCTTTGGGCTTAGGTAATTCGCTTGTAGCTGGAATAGGCATAATTAATTACACAATAATCAATCTTGACTGACATTATTACTGTAAATATTTATATCTCACAAACAAAAATCAAATCTATATTGATATTTTACTAATATAATCCACCCGCATCTCCACAAACGTGAGTAAAAAGTGAATGACAGCCGACCCACTTTTTTATAAAATTTTCAAAGATATACCAGAATTATTCTTTGAACTCATTGGAGAACCACATTACGACAAGAGTATATATCAATACAGCGCTCCAGAAATAAAGCAACAAGGTTTTCGTTTAGATGGTTTACTCTCAACCCGCTCTGGATATAACTTTAAGCCAATTTATTTCATTGAAGCACAAGCTTACAAAGATAACAACTTCTACAAAAGCTTTTTTGGTAAAATAATACTTTATTTGACTCAGTACGAACCAACCAACGAAGAATGGTACGCTGTTGTTATCTACGATAAACGTAGCAGCGAAGGAAAATTTCCACCATATTTAAAGATATTCTTACCAGTTTTACGTCGTTTTTATCTAGACGAACTCGCTAAAACTCCCAATCATTCCCTTAGTGTGGGAATCATGCGTTTAGTCGTCGAGAAAAAGAGGCAAAAGCAAACTGGAGAATTGGCTCGACAGTTAATAAATCAGACAAAATCAGAAGTAACCAATGCCGCTTTACAAGAAAAAGTCTTAGAATTTATTCAAACGGTAGTGATTGATAAGTTTCCTAATCTGACTTTGGAGGAACTGGAAGTTATGCTTGATTTAGAGTCGCTGAAAAAGAGTAAGGTTTACCAAGAGGGTATTTCCGAGGGTGTACTCAAACAGAAACTGGAGACAATTCCTATTCTCATTGAGTTAGGGTTAACTACCGACCAGATAGCAGAACGCTTGAAGCTGGATGTGGAAACTGTTCGAGAGAATGTCAAAAAGTAGATTATATACTACTTGGTTCGTTAGGACGGCTTGGCTATATCTGAGGTTAAACCAAGAAAATAGCTGGGTATTCAAAACTTAAGACTCTCAAGCCTATTATACATAGGTTTGAGAAATTGATACTTGATTATACATAACTTCATTTTAGGTAACTCTAAATCAAGCATTTCCAACTCTTATTTCCGTTGTCGTTTTTATCTCGGTTCGACCTTGCATAGACTCACCCACGTGCAGGTATAGGTACAAAAGAAAAATATTAAACATTAATTAATTCATGCTTTCGTGCAATATCTTCCAATATTTTCGTAACTAATTGTTGAGTATTCAAATCAGCAGGCCTCAATATATCTTGATATAAAAAGCGAGTTGGCTTATCATTAAATATTCGGTAATGTATAATCTCCGTCCATTCGGGAGCAGAAACAACTAGCTCCTGAACAACATTAAGAAGCGCTTGAAGCTGCTCTCTAGCATCAAAAGACTCTAAAAAGTGGACAAGACCCCACATTACTTCTTCATGTTGGCACTTATCATCTAAAATTAGATGAAGTTCTTCTAAATCCACATCAGCCGTATTTTTAGCCAACTCAGTTAAAGCATTATCAAAAGCCAAAACTTCTTTTTTTGAACGCATCAGCTTATTTGCTTTTAAAGTAGATATTAAATTATTGTCGCTCATATTTCAAACCTCTACTGATTAAATCTAATTCCCCATAAAGCTTTATTTCACTCGATAACAAGCCCCTTTGAGGTACACCAGACAACCCGCAATAGTTAAAGTAACCGTCTCATTTAGACAAACGAGCGTAAATCTCAGGTGCGTTATTTTTCAAATCATTCAAAAGAGCGATCGCACTAGTACCAGCATTGCGTAAATAATATTGCTGGGTTCCCGGTTCTTGCAAGATTCCACCGCTGTGGTGAATGCCGATCGCCTGAAAATTATCGTCAAAAATGGGGGAACCTGATGAGCCTGGTTCAGTACTAGTCGTATATTGTAATATTTTGTTATCGGCGTAGGCAACAAAGTTATTCTGCATTGAGATTTTTTTGAGGTGTCCACCTGGATGCTGAATAATAGCCACGCGATCGTCTTTTCGCATTTGGTTGCTTTTAAGGATTAAAGGCTTACCAAAATCAGGTGCATCTTTGAGGGTGACAACAGTGTAGTCTAATTCTCGGTTTGTGTAGAATGCACCTCCTGGTAATGCCTTTATTGTTTGTGTAGGGCATTCTTTACCATTGCTATCTAGTTGATAATTGAAAGTAAATTCAGCTTGTTCGGCTTCCTCTGGGGTGGAAATGACGTGATTGTTGGTCATTAATAAATCCGGTGCGATCGCGAAACCAGTACCCGCACCATTGGGAAGACTCAAACGAACCACAGCTTTTGCAGATTCGATCGCAAGGTTTAAAATGTATATGTGCCGGAGCGTATTTTCACCGATAATTTTTTCCTTTACATCAGCCAGACTGCTGGTTCCACGCCAATTATCAATACCCCGACTGGGAGTAGCGGGAACATCAAGAGGATACCGTTGAAAGAGTTCGACGATAAAATCTGTATCTTCATCCCCAGTATAAGGCTGAATGCAGTTCAGAAAAACCGCGATCGCTTCTTTGTCGTAAGCTACCCTACCAAACTGTGCCAAGAAACGCACCACTTCTGTTGATACACCCATCGGTGAACCATCCAAATCGAGACGGGCCAGGATGATATCGGCTTGAGGTACACCTTGCAAAGCATTAATAATTAAACGACGGCGATCGCGGACGTTGGCAAAATCTGGTAAGTTTTGGACAATGCGTGTCAGTCGTTGAAAGTCGCTTTGAGATAGCTGAACAGTCACGGTTAATCCTCCTACACAGTCAAACGTTAAATAGATACAAGATAAATTTAGGAATTCCCGTACTCATATCAAATCTGTTTGTACTGTCATATCTGGCATTGTTACGTATAAATCACTAACTTAAAATTTTAGAGCGACTAATTTGACACTTGAAAAAATACGATCTAATAGTCCTCTTAAGAGGACTTTGGCTATGAGACAGGGATTTATAATCCAATACGGTTCAGTTAAGCCTATGCAGTGCTTGCAACAACAAACACAGGAGGATTGGTTATTGTTCCAGTACCTCTGTGTTTAACCTTTTTCGAGCGAAATTTTGATACAGGCTTTTTAACAACCCT
>JAHHGZ010000028.1 GCA_019359595.1 Cyanomargarita calcarea GSE-NOS-MK-12-04C | reverse complement strand
GCTTGGATGACTTTCAGACGGAGGTCGTAACTGTAGGGTTTGGGCATCGAAATAAATGCGATCGCACGTAAGGAGCATTTGGGATTACTTCCAGTTTATACCATAACCGCCTTGGCGGTTGCTATATATGCCATTGAAGAAGGAAGAAGGAAGAAGGAAGAAGGAAGAAGGGGGGGTTATGTATGGGGATTCTGACCCCAACTCAAATGACCATTACCATTGAAGAAGGAAGAAGGAAGAAGGAAGAAGGAAGAAGGAAGAAGGAAGAAGGAAGAAGGAAGAAGGAAGAAGGAAGAAGGAAGAAGGAAGAAGGAAGAAGGGGGGGGTTATGTATGGGGATTCTGACCCCAACTCAAATGACCATTACCATTGAAGAAGGAAGAAGGAAGAAGGAAGAAGGAAGAAGGAAGAAGGGGGGGTTATGTATGGGGATTCTGACCCCAACTCAAATGACCATTACCTTTTTAATAATGGAATAGTAGTAGAGATGTAGCCCCCCCCAACCACAGCAAAAAGGAATATCGAGTTAGTTGTAAAGCTTTATGAATATTCGTGATTGCGATCGGATGAATCGCATCTCCCAACAGGGGTTTATATTTAGCTACTTTGCGATACCAATTTGTACCTCCCATTTGTACACCCAAGATAGCAGCATAGGCACATTCACTCCATCCAGAATTAGGGCTACTATCGCGAGTTGCATCCCGCTGACAAATTCGCATTATATGCAAGGGTTTACATGATATCAGAGCCAGAGTCATCACTGTTAAGCGACAAGGAACCCAAGTTAATGCATCTTCTAATCGGGCGCTAAACCAACCTAAATAAGTATAAGGCGCTTCCCGATAGCCGACCATTGAATCAAGAGTACTTGAGGCTTTATATGCTAAAGCCAGGGGAACTGCACCTACATGAGGTAAAAATGCGCCCAAAATGGCATAAAAAAGGGGAGCCATTACCCCATCGGTAGCGTTTTCTGTTACTGTTTCTAAGACTGCTCTTAAAATTTCTGCTTCTGTTAAATTTTCTGTATCTCGACCAACATAATTGCTTAACATCGAACGAGCATCGTCTATCTGTCCTAATGTTAAAGGTTGTAAAACTTTATCAGCGGCATCAGCTAGACTGTTGAGTGCAAAACAGCTTGCTAGAAGAATACTTTCTAATATTATTCCCAAAAGCGGATGCAGCCATCTGGCAGTTTGAATCATCAAATGACCATATTCAGCGCTACCGATTATCAAGAAAACGCCTAGCACAATTCCAGCTATCCGCTGGGTTAAGGAATTTTTACACAATAATAGAGCAAATTTGGTAAACCGAGAAATAACCCAGCCCATAATTTGGACTGGATGAGGGAAACCCCAGGGATCGCCAATTAAGTAATCTAGAGTCGCAGCAAGGATTAAAACAACAGCTGATGTCATTTGTGCAAAGTCCTTTGTTCTTTGTATGATTGTCAATGACCTGCATATGCCCAATCACTAATGGCTAAGGACTCTTGATTAAACAATAAAATTTGCTTCTTCCCCCGACGAAGCTTGCCGACTACGAGCATCGTAATAAAGGTCTGCCAGAGTAATACTGTACAATGATTCTTTGAGCTTTTGGTGCAGTCGCCGCCAAAGACTGAATGTCACCCAATCTTCAGCTTGTGCGGGTTCGACAATCTGTTCGGGTGATTGGGTAATAGTTTCCCCCACAGCCTCTAAAATTTCTCCGATAGAGATTTTTGCAGGTTCTCGTGCTAGTTGGTATCCGCCCTGAGTACCGCGAATTGATTTGACTAATCCAGCACGCCGCATTTCTATTAGTAGTTTTTCTAGATAGGTCGCAGGGATATCTTGACGAATTGCGATCGCTCTTACAGACGCTGGACAATCCTTATGTTGTAAGGTCAAATCAAGTAACGCCTTGACGCTATAGTGTCCTCTTGTCGTTAATTTCATTTTTATTAGTCCTGCGTTTTTTGTCATGAAGCCTTCTCAGTGCTAATGAGTAATGACTAATGACTAAATCCGGGTTGGATCAGTTTTGCTTATCATTCTCTACCTGAAATATCAAAGAAGTGCAAGTAGACAAGTATATAAAGCTTAAACTTCAGGAAACTTAAAACTTGTACCTGACTGACAGTGCCTTTTTGGTGTTATTCGGTTATTAAATTCATCTGTAGTTGTCAGTGTTCTATATTTCGTGCGGTGGGAGTAACTTCGGGAATATCGCAAGTATTGTCATTCACAAAAAATATATAGTTATCATCATTGTCAATAAAATATATCACCCTAAAGACAAGGAAATTGTGCAACTATTCCGGATAAAAGTGTAATATAGTTGGCGGTGGCTAAAATAAAAACAAAATAATTTTGTTCTTTTGAGCTACTTGTCAGCTAAAATAAAATCGATTCAACCACTTCAACCATTCCTAAATCCACCTAAGTTGATGCCTAAACTGAAAAAAATTGAACCCCTAGTCGGTGAAGAACTGCTCAAGAAAGTCAAAGAGCTTGAAACCCTTAGCAAGGAAGATAAAGCCAAAGAATGTGGCTACTACACCATTACCAAAAATAATGTCGAACGTGTCAACATGATGAAGTTCTTAAATGCTCTCATTGATGCAGAGGGCATTCAGTTAGATACTTCTCCCAGTGCAAATGGACGTGGAGGACGCAGCGCTAGCTATAGAATTAGCGTTCAGTCTAACGGGAACTTACTGATAGGTTCAGCTTATACTAAACAGATGGGTCTTCAACCAGGAGATGAGTTTGTAATTACTTTAGGTAAAAAGCACATTCGCCTCAGACAAGTAGACTCAGAGGAAAATCTTGATGCTGAACTTATAGAAGCTACTGCTTAAATAACTTGTTCATTTTCAGGCACTCATGTTGCTGTGTAACCGAAAAACTTATCTACGTTTCCCCAGCAAGAATGCTTTCTCCGACATTAGTTATTAGTCATGTTGCCCCAAAATTGCTTCTTATAAATTCAGGCATTTTTGCGGCATCCAGGGGGAGTTACAACCAGGTAACATACCTGCGATTCCAAAAATCCATGTGGAATTAACAGATAAACACACATACAGCAATCATCTTCATGGCATGCGATACCTTCGTTGTTGGTTTATCCATCTCCAACTTACTAATAGCTAATAATAGGGCAAAGTGTTTGGGGTAAAATTAGTCATTTTCCCCCAAAACTTCGATTTATTTTGGACGAAGCAAAATTGCTGCGATATTTTTTGCTGCTTGCTTCGTCCAATAATGTACTTACTAACTTAAAGGTATGCCTGTTTTTGGTAGCAGTGGTAAATAGTGTCGAATAGCTTTCCGTGTGACAGCGACATTACAACTGAGTGCAATTTGTTCGCTTACGAGTAAACCTAAAATTCGTTCGTAGTTGTCTCGGGAAACCACTGGTAACTGATGTAAGCCTCGAAGAGCCATTCGATCTAAAGCTTCAGATAAAGGTTCATCTCGAAAGGCATAAAGGAGTTCGGTAGTACAAATATCAATCAGAGTTTGACTCGATAAAATACTTTGGATTTCGGTTGGTGAATCTAGGTATTGTTCCCAAACAGAAAGAGTCCGGTTGATATCTTCCAAAGAAACGATACCAACTAACTGTTCGACATCATTAACTACTAATGCACTGCGAGTGCGATCGCGTGTCATTTCCAAAGCGGCCTCCAACACCTTCATAGTTGCAGGGAGCTTCTTCGGTTCGCGATTCATTGCATCTTCAACCAAAATGTGCTGTAAAATTTCTGCCTGTTCATCTTTCAACTCTGAAAGACCGATCTGCTGTAAATTTGAATTAAAACTGGGTGTAGGTTTCATCCGCTCTATTAGCCAAACACTCAAGCCCACGGCCGCCATTAAGGGTAAAACAATCCGATAGTCGCGAGTTAATTCAAATAAGAGTAAGATTGAGGTTAAAGGCGCTTTGACACTGGAAGCTAAAACAGCGGCCATTCCGACCATTGCATAAGCCGGGGAAGCGGCCATCTGCTCGCCAAGTGATGGGACTAATAGAGCTAACGTTTTGGCATAAGCGCTTCCTAGGGAAGCACCCAAAAACATTGCAGGTGCAAACACACCTCCAACAAAACCACTACCAGCACTAATTGCCGTCATTACTAGCTTTAACACTAACAACACAACTAACAATAGAAGCGAAAACTCTTGATCCTGAAGCATCGCTTGGATAGTTCCGTAACCGATGCCCAAAATTTGAGGGTAGTACAAAGCTGCGGTACCAACTATGACACCACCAATAATCGGATGAATGGGTGATGGGATTTTTCCCAACCAGCCAAAACCTGGAATTTTACCTTTAAATCCGGCTCTTGCCAGCCGAATTGACTGGGTATAAGCAAGGGAAACTAAACTTGCCGCCAAACCTAAACCAAGATAAAGCGGTAATTCTAGAGGACTGCGGACTTGGTAGACAGGTAAAGCAAATGCTGGTTGTCCCCCCAAACCGATCTGAGCAACCAATGCCGCAACTACTGCAGCGAGTAACACCACACTGACGGCGGAAGTGGCAAAAGATGCTGTCCCCACCAATACGACTTCTAGGGCAAAAAACACCCCTGCAATTGGGGCATTAAAGCCAGCCGCCAATCCAGCTGCCGCTCCAGCACTCAAAAGCAACCGTTGCCGTTCTTGAGAGACTTGTAACACCTGAGACAGCAAGGCCCCAAAACTTGCGCCAATTTCCACACTCGGTCCTTCAGGTCCGAGGGAAGCTCCACTCCCCAAAGAAACAGCGGCCGCCAGCATTTTGGTTACTGGTCGTAATTGTTGCTTTCCCTCTTTTTTTTGGGAAGCAGCGACCAAAGATGCCAGTCCAGGACCAAAGTCTTGAGTGCGCCAACGCATTAAACCAACGATCAGTCCCCCCAGTGCCGGAACACAGGCTAAAGTCCAACGACCCCAGTGAGCGATCGCCCCCATGAAATTTTCCAGCATCAATTGATGAACTAGCTGGATCGAATAGTGAAACGTGACTACCCCCATACCACTGCCACCGCCAATCAGTACGGCTAAAAGCAGCACAATGGTTTCTGGGGATGGTTGAAAACGGTTAATCAGATAGCTCAAACGGGCGGAAGGAGTGGGTATAGCAGGTTCTTCTGCCACCTTCCTCAATTCAGTCGGAGTCAGGAGTGTCATTGAGGGCTGGTTTAAATGTAATAAAAAATTTAAATTTTCAAATCTTACTTCTCATTGTGAGCCATCATTTAGCAACCAGACAAGTAGAGAAGTTGGACAAAACTTTTCTACTCGGCTTGTACTAGTAAAGGGTACTTTTACTCATTAGTGGGTAAATAGTTTTCATAGCGAAGGTAGAACCGGAAAAATAACTCTTTTAACCTTGGATCGAAGACGAATGGCACCCTCGTGAAGCCGACGGAGAAACACAAGGTGACTGAACTAGAGCAGGGGGAAAAAATAGGATCGTTAATATCGACGAACGAAGTCCCATGCTTTCTTGCAATCTGGTCTTTTATTCGTGCGAATTTATTCGTGGAAATTCAGAACTTAAACGGTGCCTCTTCTCCCCTGTGAGAGCGCAAGAATACCCCGGAGCCTATGCAGGTAATTACTAGTGTATCCGATTGATTTGCAAAGCTTTGGTAAAAAATATGCCCAATGCTTAAAATTTTTCTGTGGATAATGCTTAAATGGTAAAGAACTGAGGAGGCATAATGTTAGCAGCAGCACTTTTTGATGGCAAGCAACCAGTCATCCTCATGAAAATCTCGCTATACTCGTGTTGCAGCCATTAGCCATTAAGTCATAAAAGTAGAAATATAATTATATGTATTATTGACTGGCTGATGCTAGAACGTCCGACGGGAATCTACGCGGGTGTTTTTCATTCATTGAATATAGCTATTTGTTAGAGAGCGACTAAGTGGACTAGGCGGACGAGGTAAATGAATACACATACATTTGATAATCATTATGTTACTTGCCCTATTTGCCAGAGAAATGCTACGCCAAAACCCGTTAAGACGAGCATTGGATTATTTACCTGTCCGTATTGCCAGGAACGATTAGTCGTCTGTCATAGTGGTCATTACGTCCGCGACCCATTCACCTTAAGACAGATTGCTCTAGCATCGGCACTACGCCGTCAAAGCCGACCTTTAGCTAGAATTTTACGAGATTTCATCCTCTTCAAGCGTCCTTTAATAGCCCTAGTTGTAGGAAGTGTCATCCTCTTAAGTATGTTTACAGCCACCCAACAAACCACAAACACCGATCCACAAATTATTCAAAAAAGAGAGGCTAAAGAATGATAGTGGTTGGTTGTTAATGGTTAGTGGTTGATTGCAAGGGGGGTAAAAAATAATTCTTTTTACCCTTCACCCAATAATTACAATGGATTTGTATCTTTTGTAACTAGTGTCCAACCTTCAGCACGATCCAGCGTCTTTACTGAGGGTAGTTGGAGATTTTGGATTGCAAATTCATCAAGCAGAAAGTAGGCTTGACTGTTGTACTGCCAATAATATTGCAGTTTTGCAGAAGAAGCCGGAACAACCGTGCGTTTGCTATAAAAATCCAAGGATGGACGGCCTTTGTGAAAAGATGTGTAAATCTTTGTGACTGCGGGATTGGCTCGTTGGATCATCGCAGCGACTGGTTTGACTGGATAGGGTTCGTTGAATTCCCCAACCCAGTAATTAGATTTCATTAACAGCAGTAGGGAAAGATAACTTCCCCAAAATAGAACTTTCAGGAATTGTCCGTCACCTCGCTCTGCCAAAATAGCTGTTAGAGACATTGTGCCAGCTACTGTTGCCAAAATTAGCTGTAAGTCCGATTTTGGGACTGCACCCCAGCCAAAAGAAATGCTAGCAGCGGTTGCCAGGACGGCGAGAACAGCAAAAGCAGAGGCTAAAGGGCGGGGATAAGATGATAGTAGGGGCAAATTATCGTATTCTGCAACTTTCCTGCCAATTGCCAAAGCCAAGCTGGGATAAATCGGGAACAAATACCAAGAAAATTTGGTCGCCATCAAGCAAATAGCTAGTAGGTAAACCCCACTCCATACAAGTACGAGTTTCGCCCAGCTAAGGTTGCGATTTTCCCAAGTTAAGCGCAGGCTAGGTATTAAAAACAACAGCCAGGGCCATGTGTACTTGAAGATTTCCAATAGATAGTACCAGGCTGGTTCCTTGTGACCTTTGAGGGCAAACCAGATATGATTTACTACGGCGATATTGATCAAGTCTTGACCGTAGTACATCCACTGGGCAGTATACCACCAAGTGGCGGGGGCTGTACCAATGATGATTCCCGTCCACATATACCTATTGGTTAGCAGCCGTGGTGTATCCCAAAAAAGAAATATACCTAAGATCGCACCCAGCAATATGCTTAAAATGCCTTTTGTCAAACAAATTAACCCAAGAAAAATACCAGCACCAAGGCAATAACGCAAATCTCGGCGCGATCGCAACACGCACAACATCATCAATAGGAAAAAACATACCGACGTCCCATCTAACATCGCTAACCGTCCATGACTCACCACAGGCAGCATTGTTAGATAAATCAAGGCGCTGTAAATTGCACAAATGCGTTGGTGAAATATTTCTCGACCAATACAATACAGCAAAGGTATCGAAATAGCTGTTAAGATTGCTCCGGGTAAGCGTGTAGTCCACTCATTCACGCCTCCCAACAGGTAAGCCCCTGCGATCAATAAGTGCATCAATGGCGGCTTATTATGATATGGTTCACCTGCCAATGTTGGATAAAGCCAACTCATTGAACCAGGTGGAGCAAACCTAATTTCACGGGCAACTTGTGCCACAGTGGCTTCATCCAAATCTCGTAACGGCAAACCTCCAAGATTTATGGTAAAAAGCAATACTGCTCCCACAAGCAGCACTATCACCCATACCCAATCAATCCATTTGTCAACTACCCGATACTGTTTTTCTAAGCGTCCCCAAACAAAACTTCCTTCTCGCATATCTTAAAATCATCTTTTTACTGCTGCATTGATTACACACAGACGTTTGCACGGGTTGACTGACAAAATGAAGAATTATGCTCTCACCCCTAAAGACTCCCCTAGTCTGAGGGTTAGGGTGAAGCAGATTGGATAATAAATAAATTTGTCAGTCAAGACGCTTGGAATTATTTCAGGTTGCCTCCTTGGTCACAACCGCAAGTGTTTTTTCTATTGCTGAATTTTAAATTAACTCAAATTCTAACGATTGGTGATAATTTTTTTGTCAAAATCAGCAAAATTTATTTTTTTGGTTTATTTAACAAGTATGTGTTTTTCAAAAAAATGTACAAATAATAACAACCAAAATTCTTAATTCAAGCTATTGAGGAAAAAAGAAATGAATTTACCTTTTATTTTAGATGTCAGTCTAGGTTTAATCTTTATTTACCTTATTTTAAGTTTGTTGGCATCAGAAATTCAAGAACTGGTTGCTACAGTGTTTCAGTGGCGTGCCGAACATTTAAGAAGGTCGATAGAAGTTCTATTGTCGGGTGATGCTGAAAACTCCGAAGAAGCCAGGATTATCCAACTCGCAAATCAAATTTATGCTAATCCTTTAATTAAAGGTATTAATCAAGAAGCAAAAGGATTTTTAGCAGTTTTACCACGGAGATTTACTTGGTCTATCGCTTCATTTTATCGTGGATTTAAAAAACCGCAACCTGGATTTCAGGAAACTGTAAGTGTTTTTGGAAAGGAAAATCACAGCGGTCCTTCTTATATCCCGGCAGAAACTTTTGCAACTAGTCTGATGGAAACCTTGCAGATACCAACATTAACTCAGAAGCTAACAGAATCCCGGCTAGAAAGCTTTAAGAATCAAAGTTTAAATGAAATCCAAGATATTATATTTCAATTACAAGACCAAGCAATTGCTGATGATCATTTTCCTCAATTCCTCAGTACTGTTTATCAGGGATTTGCAGGAGTCCAAGCAGACTTTGAACAAGTTAGTTGGAATTTTCAACAAAATGAAATTAATTTGAATGATAGTATGACTCGCATGGCAGAAAGTCTTGATAGATATATAAATTATTTTCAGGAGGAGATGCCTAAAGATGAATTATCTGGTAAAGCTTTGCGACGACTGCAATTTATTAGAAAAGATGTTTTTAATGATGTAGAAAAGTCAATTTCTATTGGCAGATTGCGTCCTAATATCAAAGAAGTTGTACAATTAGTCAACACTGGAAGCAATGTTTACAAAGAATTTACAGCCGCAATCCAAGATCAAGATAGTGAAACTTATCAAAACCTTCACAAGGTAATCCAGATGTTACCTGATTCTGTAGCAAAAAAACTTGATGTTTTGGCAGACCGTGCCCAGACAAGAGTTAAAAATACAGGAGAAAGTATTGGTACATTGCGGCAAGAAATTGAAACATACTTTGATAGAACAATGGATCGGGCTTCTGGTGTCTACAAACGCAATGCTAAAGGTGTAGCACTTTTAATTGGTTTCGGGCTGGCTGTGACTGCGAATGCGGATGCATTGCACATGGTTGAGAGACTCTCAAAAGATTCAGCACTGCGAGACACTATTACTAATAATGCCGGGGAAGTGTTGAGGCAAAATCCGAATAGTTCGTTGGTAAATTTAGAGAATTTGAAAAATCAAGCGGAACAGGTGTTAACAGATGTTTCTTTACCAATTGGTTGGACTGATGTCAATTTAAGACAACAAATTGGTTGGGCACCTCGGCAACGAGAAATATTTCCTGTATTCAAATTTTTGAGCATGATTTTGGGTTGGATAATCAGTGGTGTTGCGATTGCTATGGGTGCGCCATTTTGGTTTGATTTACTTGGTAAAGTTGTAAATGTACGCAATACGGGGAAAGCACCTGCATCTAGTTCTGATAATCAAGTTAAATGAAAAAGTGCATCTATCTGCTGCCGATAAGCTGCTATTTCTGCCTGAAAATCATCAAACGTCGGATCGTCGGCAAAAATACCTATATGCTTTATCCAGGGATCAATTTTTTGTTTCAAGCGCTCAGAATCTATATCAATCGTAATCATCTCCCCATTTTCTAATTGTTGCTCTAAGACATCCTTAACCAGAGCGATCGCTTCCTCTTTAGTGTCGCCCTCAACCATGCAGTTAGGGATGCCAACAACAGAAGCGATAAACTTTTTGTCTGGACGACTTTGGACAAAAACTTGATATTGCATAATAATAGATTATCCTCTGTTTCTTGATATTAACTAACTTACAACTTTTTCGTGTCTACCATATTTAGACTACCTTATGCGAAAGTTACAACGTATTGTGGTTGATTCTCATCGTTTGTATAAATACAACCTTCAATTTCTGAAAAATTTTAAGACTTATTTTTAATTTATTATAGTTAGTGACTGCCGACGCTTCTTGTCCATAAACTAAATTGCACAAGGCAACTTTAACAAGTTAAGTCTAACTTAAGCATAAGTTAACTAATTCATAGAAACTGTACTGATAGTTTGCAATAATTGTTTAGCGGTGAAAGGTTTAGATAAAAAGGCTTTGATGCCTATATCATTTGCAGCATTAATTTTGTCAGTAGAAGCCAGCCCACTGACGGCAATAATTTTGACAGCAGGGTTAATTTTTTTTAAGGTTCGGATGGTTGTTAACCCATCCATTGAAGGCATAGCCATATCTGTTAAAACTAAAGATATTTTGTCGCGATATTCTGCATATAATGCGATCGCCTCAATTCCATCACAGGCTGTTATTGCTTGGTAATTATGACTTTCTAAGGATATTTTGGTAATATCGCGAATGGAATCTTCATCATCTACAACTAAAATTAATTCTCCGTTACCCTTTGGTAATTCCACCTCTTCACGATCAATAGTTTCTCTACTCTCTTGTGCTGGTAAATACACCTGAAATTGGCTGCCTCTACTTACTTCGCTAGAGACATTGATAAAACCACCGTGGCTTTTAACAATTCCCAGTACTGTAGAAAGTCCCAACCCTGTGCCTTTACCGAGTTCTTTTGTGGTAAAAAATGGCTCAAAAATGCGGTCTAAGATTTCCTGGGGAATGCCAATACCAGTATCAGCAACGGTAATTACAATATAGGAACCAACTCTCGCATCCAGGTTCATCCGGACATAATTTTCATCAATTAAGAAATTCTCGGCTGTTATTCTCAAAGTTCCGCCATCTGGCATGGCATCACGGGCATTTACGCATAAATTCATGATTACTTGATGCAATTGAGTGGCATCACCGGAAACTGTCCACAAGTTTTGCGGTAGGAGAGTGTTAACTTCTATCGATTTAGGGAATGTTTCTTTAACTACTTGTTCAATTTCTCTAATTAAATGCTTGAGTTGCATCAACGTGCGATCGCCTTCTATCCCACGGGTAAAAGATAGCACTTGCTTGACTAAATTTGCTCCGCGTTTGGCGTTGGTTATTAATATTGGTAAAAGTCGCTTGCTCCGCTCATCATGCAACTGTGTTTCTAACAGTTGTGCGGTCATCAAAATCGGTGCTAGAACGTTATTTAGGTCGTGGGCAATCCCGCTGGCCAAGGTGCCAATACTTTCCAATCTCTGAGCGCGGAGAAATTGCGCTTCTAATAGTTTTTTTTGCGTAATATCAGTGTTAACAACGAGAATAGATTGTGATTTTTTATTAAAATCATGTACTAGTGTCCAACGGCTCTCAACAGTGATATTTTTGCCGGATTTTGTTATTTGAGTTAATTCACCTTCCCAAGAGCCATTTGTCACAAGAGCTTTGAGAGCTTCTTGCAATTTTAGCAAACTTTTTTCTTGCCAAATATCCGATGTTTGTTTGCCGATCGCATGATTTGCAAGACAATCGTACAAACGTTCTGCAGCTTTATTCCAAAATAAGATTTTGTTATCTAAATCTCTGACAAAAATGGCATCTGTGGCAACATCCAGCAGTGCTGCTTGTTCGCTGATTTTCTGTTGTGTTTGTTTGCGCTCAATGGCATAACGGATGGAACGCTCAAGTAAGGGTGCATTCAACTGGCTTTTTTCGAGATAATCTGCTGCACCTGCTTTCATGGCCTCGATATCAATGTCGCGATCGCCCAGACCGGTAAGTAAAATAATCGGAGCTAAGTAACCCTTATTTAAGGCTTCGCGCAGGAGTTCCAATCCATTATGCTCGCCCAAACGGTAATCTACAAGATAAATATCGTGTTTGGATAAAGCGATCGCCTCTCTTGCTGCTTGAAAATTATCCACCCATTCCAACTCGCAACCAGTTACCTGAAATTCACCAAACCAATCACGAGTTAGAATATAGTCATCTTCATCATCATCAACCAGAAGAACTCTGATTGGAATGTTCTGCATTTGTTCCTCCTACTGCTATAGGCAGTTCCACGATTTCAAACCAGTATTTGCCTATCGTCTTCATGACCTCGACTAAAGATGCGAACGTTACGGGCTTGATAATGAACGAATTCGCGCCTAAATCATAGGTACGACATATATCTTCTTCTGCTCGGGATGTCGTCAGTACAATTACGGGAATTTGTTTGAGATTGGTGTCGGCTTTAATTTCTTTAAGTGCCTCACGTCCGTCTTTTTTGGGCATATTTAAATCTAACAAAATCAACCCCGGACGGGGCGAATTTTTCCCCTCCGTGTACTTACCACGGTGATACAAATAATCCATCAACTCTTCACCATCCCTCACGATGTGCAGTTCATTTGCCAAGCGACTTTCTGCTAGGGCTTCACTAGCCAACATACAATCGTCTTCATCGTCATCAGCCATCAATATTGTGACGGTTGTTTGCCGACCCTTCACTCTGCATTGTCTCCTTTGCGATGGTGGTTGTTATGAAACAAGTATTAAATTGCAACAATTAATGGACTAAAGATGCAATATCGCCAACTCTCTATGGGGTTATAATAGACTGTTTTGGCTAATTGGGAGTAGGGAATAAGGGGGAGTTAGGAGTTAGGAGTTAGGAGTTAAGAATTATAACTTTTTAACTTTTCCCAACAGCACTCCTGTTGAAATGCGCAATATCGTGTCTCTACAACTACCGAACTCCTAACTCCTAACTCCTAACTCCTAACTCCTAACTCCTAACTCCTAACTCCTCCCTCCTAACTCCTAACTCCTAACTCCTAACTCCTAACTCCTAACTCCTAACTCCTAACTCCTCCCTCCTCGCTCCTCATAGTGTGGAATTCCTGGGCAATGTAACAATAAATTTCGCCCCATTACCTGGTTGGGTCGCAGCGGTGATAGTACCGTGATGACGTTCGGCAATTTTGCGGCAGATAGCTAAACCGATACCAGTACCTTCGTATTCGCTGCGACCGTGCAGGCGTTGAAAAACGTTGAAAATTCGGTCTAAATACTTTTCATCAAATCCAATTCCATTATCTTCTACTACAATTTGACACTGTTTGACACTGGCCATTAGATCGGATTCATTGTTTAAATCTTGACTATAAATTCTTACAAAGGGTGGAACTTCAGGTCGGTGAAATTTCAGGGCATTACCGATTAAGTTTTGTAATAATTGCCTCATTTGTAGCGGGTCGGCGTTAATGGTCGGTAACTCTTCTACGGATATTGTGGCGCTGGTTTGTTGGATGCGTATTTCTAAATCTGATAAAACTTCTTGTGCGATCTGAAACAGATTCACTGGAACGAAAGGCTGTGCCCTTGTGGTGACTCGCGAAAGTGCCAACAAATCTTCGATTAAAGCTTGCATCCTTTCGGCGGCGTTTTGCATCCGCATTAGGTAATCACGACCTTTGGGAGTCAGTGCATCTTCACAGGTGGCTTTGAGACGATCGCCAAATGTTTTAATTTTCCGTAGTGGCTCTTGCAAATCGTGGGAGGCAATCAGAGCAAATTGCTGTAGTTCTTCATTGGAACGGGTGAGTTCTTGCCGTTGGCGAGTTTCTTGTTCTAGTATCTGGCTTTGAGCGAGGGCAATGCCTATTTGATCTCCTAGTTGTCGCAAGAGTTCGATTTCCCACTGAGTCCATTGCCGGGTATGGGCGCATTGATGGGTTATCAGCAAGCCCCAAAGTTGATTTTTAAATATAATCGGTACAGAGAGGTTGGATTTGACACCAAAACTTTCCAAAAATTGCACATGACAAGGGGCGATATTTGCTTGATAGATGTCATCCATCGCCCGAATTCTTCCCTGACGGTATTGCTGGATGTAATTTTTGCTAAAACAATGGTCAAAAATTCTTTCTTTGAGAGCAACCCGCAAGCCAGGAACCACTGCTTCTTGCACTACCGTTCCGGAGCCATCCGACCACACCCGAAAAATCAATACACGGTCAGCATTGAGTAATTCTTGCACCTCTGTCACACTGGTTTGGAGAATTTCTTCGATGTGGAGGGATTCGCGAATTTTGAGGGTAATATCGGCAAAGAGTTGCGATCGCATATTTTGACGTGCGAGTTCTTGTTGGGAGCGCTTGCGATCGCTAATATCCATCATCGCGCCAATCATCCGCACTGGCTTGCCTGTACTGTCATGAACAACATAACCGCGATCGAAAATATAGGCATAAGAACTATCGCTACGCAAAAAGCGATATTCATTTGACCAGAATTGCTCTCCACTAGCGATCGCATTTTGGAGATCGGCAACTATTCTTTGCCTATCATAAGGGTGTAAACGGTCACGCCACCAATTCCGGTTACCTCTGACTTTCTCTATGGAATAACCAAACAGCGTTTGTACGCTTTCGTTCCACCATACCTCCGAGGTATGCAAATTCCAGTCCCAGACAGCATCATTGGTAGCGCGGGCAAGTATCTGAAAACGCTCTTCGCTCTGACGCAATTTTTCCTCCGCTAACTTGCGCTCAGTAATATCCGTATAAGAGCCAGACATCCGTACTACATTGCCTTTTTTATCCCACAGCGCTTGACCCCGATCCAAAATCCATTTGTAAGTGCCATCCTTACATAAAATTCGATGTTCGCTGATATAGAAGGGGGTTTTCTTCGCAAAGTGGTCTTGAATTAACTCTGTCACCCAGGCAATATCATCTGAATGCACGCGGTTCGTCCATTCGTTTATTGTGTTGGAAATCTCCCCCTCTTCATACCCCAGCATTTGCTTCCAGCGAGTCGAGAAAAATATTTGATTGGTTTTCAGATTCCAATCCCAAATACCATCATTATTACCGCGTACAGCCAATTGCCACCGGAGTTCGCTTTCCCTAAGTGCATCTTCTACCAACTGCCGCTCAATTGCTGTCGCCAAAACATTCGCAACAGCTCGCAAAAAGTAAATATCATCTCTGCTAAAGCTGCGGTGTTTGGTTGTATGTGCCCCAAGTACACCAAAAGGACGTTCTCTACCGTGAATGATCACGCTCACACCGCTAACTACTTGATGGTCATGCAGCATGTGTAAGTCTGTAAATCGGGTTTCCTTTGCGAGGTCATCTACAATCACAGGCTCAGTCGAATTTAGAGTGTATCCAGCTTGCGAATCCATTTCCACACCAACGGTGGCATATCCCACAAGTCCTTCGTGCCAACCCACTCCAGCCCGTAACAGAAATGCATTCCCATCTGGGAGTAGTTCCAAAAGCTTGCAATACTCAACTTGTAAACATTGCGCTACTAGGGTGACAGCTTCAGAAAACAGCGTGGTTAAATCTAAACCAGAGAGTGCCAGTTGACTGAGTTCGGCGACTATTGCCTGCTGCTTGGCTTGAACTTCCAGAGTCTCTTCCACTTCCTTGCGCTTAGTGATGTCCATGTCTATCCCAGACATTCGCACCACTATCCCACTTGTGTTACGAAAAACAACTCCTTTGTTTGCCATCCAGCGAATGTTACCATCAGGCAGCAGAATCCGATATTCAATATCAATATTGCATTCTCCTGGTTCTTGCTGTAGCGATTCCATCACCGATTGGCTGACAAAGTTCCGGTCTTCAGGATGAACGCATTGAAGAAATGTTTCATAGCTAGTATTAAAAAAGCCTTTTTTTAAGCCTAAGAGGTCTCCTAAATTCTTTGACCAAGTAATTTTATTATTTAAGATATCCCAGTCCCAGGTGCCCATCCTTGCCGCTTCTAATGCCATTGTCAATTGGGCTTCCCTAGTTTGCGCTTGCTCAGTTTGCTCCTGCAATTCCTTAAGCGTCTGACTGGCTTCCAACATCCGACGCACCCGTTGACTTAATACTGACCATTGAATTGGTTTGGTGATGTAATCAGTAGCACCAACTGCAAAAGCTCGTTCTACGGATGCTTGGTCGTAAAGAGCGGTAATCATTAATACGGGCGTGTTTCCACCACCGGGAAGTGTCTGCAATTGTTGACAGCAGGTAAACCCATCCATGACTGGCATCATGGCATCCAGCAGAATCATATCTGGGTTTTGGCGAGTATATATGGCTAATGCTTGTTGACCATGACTTGCCTCCACCACCTGGTAACCCACTTCTTCCATCAACTCACGTAGTTGAAACCGGATTAAATCATCGTCATCTACAACCAAAATTAGCTTTGTCATTTGATACTTGTTGGTTGTTATTTGTTATTTGTTAGTTGTTGATTGGTTGTTGGTTGTTAGTTGTTTACCCATAACCACTAACCACTATCCAATAACCACTAACAACTATCCAATAACCATTAATGAAAAACTTGATGCAATTTCTTCAACAATTCTTGTGCAGTGTAGGGTTTGGGTAAAAAGGTTGCAAGCTTAGATGCTTTGTCTATTGGTACTTGCTCCCTTGTTGCCAATCCGCTGACAGCAACAATACGCAGTAATGGATTCATAATAAGTAAGGTGCTAATCGTGGTTGCACCATCCATATTCGGCATCATCATATCGACAATTGCTCCTTTAATTTTATCTTTATTTTGGGCGTAGAGTGCTATTGCTTCAATGCCATCACTAGCTACGATCGTTTGGTAATTGTGATTTTCTAATGAGGCTGCTGTCACTTCTCGAATTGCGGCTTCGTCATCCACAACTAAAATATATTGTCCTTGTCCGGTGGGCATTTCAACTTCTTCTACTTGTTGGGCGATCGCTGTCTTAATTCCTGGCAAGTAAACTTTAAATTGCGTACCTTTGCCTAGCTGGCTGGATACGGTGATAAAACCACCATGACCTTTAATAATCCCCAGAACTGTTGATAATCCCAGTCCAGTACCTTTACCAAACTCTTTGGTGGTAAAAAATGGCTCAAAAATTTTATCTAACAGTTCCTTTCTCATGCCAAATCCGGTATCTGAAACCGTCATCACAATATAGGAACCAACTTCAGCATCGAGATGCATACTGCTATAATTTTCATCAATGAAAATATTTTCCGCTTTTATTTTCAAAGTTCCACCGCTAGGCATGGCATCACGAGCATTGAGACATAAATTCATTAACACTTGATGCAGTTGGGTGCTATCACCACATACTGTCATTAAATCCGGTTGAACTTCTGTATAGAATTCAATCGATTTTGGAAATGTTTGTTCGATAATTTGCTTCATTTCCAATATCAAGTGCTTTAGCTGAAATACAATGCGATCGCCTTCAATTCCCCGAGCAAATGAAAGCACCTGTTTCACCAAATTTCCGCCGCGTTTGGCATTGTTTTCGACTATATCTAACATCTTACTATCGCGCTCACTAATACCCTTACTTTTTAGCAGTTGCACTGACATTAAAATTGGCGATAGCACATTATTTAAATCGTGAGCAATACCGCTTGCTAGAGTACCAATACTCTCCATGCGTTGGGCGCGTAAAAATTGCGTTTCTAACTGTTTTTTCTGGGTAATATCTGTATCGACAACTAAAATTGATTTTGCTTCTTGATGCTCGTCGTGGACTAAAGTCCAGCGACTTTGAACGATTATATCTTTACCCAATTTTGTCGTTTTCTGTAACTCACCTTGCCAAGAATGATGCTCCAAGACAGTCTGATAAATTTTTTGGTATTGCTGCGGTAAATCTCTGAACAAAAGTTCATTCGCATTCTTACCAATAGCTTCTTCTGCCTGCCAACCGTACATTTTCTCAGCGCTGTTATTCCACAATAAAATGTTGTTAGACAAATCTCGCAAAATTATGGCGTCTGTCGAAAGATTAAGTAATGCTGCTTGTTCCCGCAGTTGTTGTTCTGCTTTTTTGCGGGCTGAGATATCCTCAAATATATACAAACGTCCCAAATATTTATCATTTTCATCCCGGACTTGTGTGGAAAAACGCCGGATGGTACGCCCGTCATTAAAGAATATCTCGTCTTCAATTATATCGCGATTTGCTTCGCTTTGTAAAGGTTTGCAAGACTCCGCAAATGCCGGAATATCTGCAATAAATTTCAGACAATCGGGAATAATATCCTGATTTTTTAATTCCCGGCATTCGATTCCCTCTTTTAGATGTTCAATACCCCAAATCTCACAGAAGCGATCATTTAAATATAAGATATCGTCAGTGCGGTTATCTACAACATAAAAAGCTAGGGGTGAAACATCTGTCATTGAACGCATTAATGCTTCTTTCCAGCGCAATTTCTCTTCCGCTTGCTTGCGATCGGCAATATCCTCAATTACATAAGCAAAACGCGGCGGACTCCCGCAACATTCAGGAATTGCAGAAACAGTAGCCCTTAAACATCTTTCACCTTGGGGGGTATTTTGTAAATATTCAAAACTTACAGGTAATTTTGTTCGTTTTGCCTCAAGATAATAAGGAATCCACGAACGGACATATTTTTGTCGTTCAAACCGATCGTTGGCAACGCAACTTTCCATTCCTTCTGAAGTGAGTCCAAAAAAGTTCGCGATTGGTGCATTATCAGAAATATGTACAATGTCATTATTCCTAATTTCCACACATCCCATTATCATCGGCGCACTCTCGTAGAAACTGCGAAGGATACATTCGTTTTGACGCAGTGCCTCTTGTGCTTCCTGGTACTCTGTTTTGATGTTTGTCAATTCAGCTACATAACGCCGAACATCTAATTGTCTGACTATCAAACGACTAAGCGATCGCAATGCCTCGACCTGTTCTGATGTAATATAACGCGGTATGCGATCCGCTATACACAGTGCCCCAATCGCTTCTCCCCCTGGTGCAATCAACGGTACACCCGCGTAAAATCTTAAGTGGGGTTCAGAAGTAACTACAGGATTCTGAGCAAATTCTTCCGACGCTAAGGTATCAGGAATAATTAAAACATCGCCCAATTCCATACAAAGGGAGCCAAACCCAACATTTCGTGGTATTTCCTGGAAATCCAACCCCACCTTAGCCTTGAACCACTGACGGTTGGAGTCAATCAAATTAATCAACGCGATTGGTGTGCCACAAATCTGCGAGGCTAAATAAACCAAGTCATCAAATGCTTGTTCTGGCAAAGTGTCGAGAATTTGATATTTCCGGAGAGCCTCGACCCTCGCGGATTCTTTGTTACACACTAAAGATTTCATTAGATTTCTCCTTGAAATTGACCTCATCATGCTCGAAGAACGAGAAATTTTTGAAGCTGTCTTTATTTCAAGGGGGTGGTTTTTTACCCCTGATTGCTATAAGTCTGGTTTCAAGCGCCATAAACATCTATACCTATAGTTCTGAGCGATAAACACCACCCTAGAGTCTGCCTGCAAAAGAAGCCGAAACTGAAAAGTCGCCTTTTGGTCAAGTGGGCGTTCGCGGAGCGCCTTTTTGTCGGTCTTTTAACATCGTCAAATTATCTACCACTTATTGTAGATAAGTTTGTCACTCTAATTATAGTAATATACCTTAGGGAGGATGACGGAGTTATTTATCGATTTACGTAAATTTACTTAAACTTTATATATTTTGCGTATTTATTCTCATTTCATTTTTACGGAGAAAAGGAGTGTAAATACAGGAAAAGCCTGTTAAAGCTTGCCTCAGAATTCAGTAATACTGTATAGATTTTTTATTTATATGTTTGTTAGGAGTTAGGAGTTAGGAGTTTGGAGCTTGGAGTTAAAAAATTCACAACTCATAACTCATAACTCCTCACTCCTAACTTTCTTGTACCTCTCCTCAAAAGAAGGAAAATAGATGTAGCTCTGATAAATCCCAAACAATACTGAAGAAGTAATATGAACTCGGTTGTGAAAACGACATTTTCCTCTACGATCAAACCAAGGTCTGAAGATAGCTTTGGTATTAGCTTTGCGCCATTATCTGTTGAGGAAATTTATAAGTTAGCTGATGAGGGAGCAAATGGTGCGGTAGTGCTGATGAGTGGGATGGTTCGCAACCAAACCGACGGCAAATCAGTGCTTTCTCTGGAATACCAAGCTTACGAACCGATGGCATTACAAATATTTTATCAAATTGCTGCTGATATTCGTTCTCAAACGCCTGATGTTAATCGCATCGTTATTTATCATCGCATCGGACGCTTGCAAATAGGGGAAATCAGCGTTTTAGTCGCTGTCGGTTCTCCCCACCGTTCTGAAGCTTTTGAAGCTTGTCGTTATGCGATCGATACTCTCAAGCATAATGCACCCATTTGGAAAAAAGAACATTGGATCGATGGTTCTAGCACCTGGGTAAGTATCGGGGCTTGTGAACAACAATCGGGTGACTCTTGCTAATTGCGTAAAATTGTCAACCTGTATAAAATCAAATTTCATATTTTGTTCGATTTACCGGAACGAAAGGTAGTATTAACCGAATATACTAAAGACGGTTTGGAACTTTACTTTTAAACGCAGAGGCTCGCGCTCGGTAAACGCGAAGGTACGCAGAGTTTTTGTTCAAGTTTCTGCTAGACTCAGAAGCGGCAAAAATAGCAGGAAAAATCCGGACAGATTTAGCGGCTAGGGGTACACCTATTGGTTCTTATGATGTACAAATTGCTGCAATAGCTTTGGCTAATGATTTAATATTAGTTACGCACAACACACGGGAATTCGCTAGGGTCAGTGGTTGCTTCTTGAAGATTGGGAGTAATAAAGTGGAGTTGGATTTCAAAAACTATGTCAATAGATTATAAATACTACGCATTAATTGTGCTTTGAGCTACAAAATCATTTTAGCCAAATATAATTTCTGAGACATCTTTGAAGGGGGAAATAATGTTGAATAAAAGATGTATTTGTTACTTGTTCTCTAGAAACAATATCAGTTTCGTTACATTTTGAAAGTAAAAAATAATGCTAAAAAAAAGCATTTTTTGATACTTTGTAATTTTGGCTAAATATACTTTTAATAACAACTAAAAAAAAATATTATAGGCACAATGAAAAGCAGAAAGAAATACTGATGATTTGTGCCTGGAGATAAATAATGGTTGCGCTCACAGAGAACGCCCAAAAACGGCTAACTATCCAAACAGTCGAGATTGCTCCTAACACAACGGCGATTAGGTCATTGGATTGGGATCGCGATCGCTTCGATATCGAATTCGGTCTGCAAAATGGTACGACCTACAATTCGTATTTAATTAAGGGTGATAAAATCGTCTTGGTAGATACTTCTCATACCAAGTTTCGCGATTTATATTTAGAGACACTCAAAAGTCTTGTGAACCCCAAGGCTATTGATTATATCATCGTCAGCCATACAGAACCAGACCATAGCGGCTTAGTTGAAGACGTTCTCCAGTTAGCGCCCAGAGCTACCGTACTAGCATCAAAAGTTGCACTTCAGTTTCTGGAGAATTTGGTACACGATCCGTTTTCCAAGCGGATTGTCAAGTCAGGCGATCGCGTGGATTTGGGTAAGGGGCACGAAATTGAATTCGTGAGTGCGCCTAACCTCCACTGGCCTGATACAATATTCAGCTATGACCGTAGAACCCAAACTCTATTTACCTGCGATGCGTTTGGGATGCATTACTGTAGTGATGATACTTTCGACAAAGACCTAGAAGCGATTGAGGCAGATTTTAGATTTTACTACGACTGCTTGATGGGTCCAAATGCTCGCTCGTTAATCAATGCCATGAAGAAAATGAGCGAACTTGGCAGAATTAACATTATTGCGAACGGGCACGGACCGCTATTATACCACAACTTGGATATTCTGCGGGAGTGTTACAACAGTTGGAGCCAAAAACAAGCTTCTTCTGAAACAACAGTGGGATTGTATTATGTCTCCGATTACGGTTATGGCGATCGCCTAGCCCAATCAATTATTCACGGAGTCCAAAAAACTGGAGTAGCCGTGGAAATGATTGATTTAAGTTCAGCGGACAACCAAGAAATCCAAGAGCTGGCAGGTAGAGCCGCTGGGATCATTATTGGGATGCCACCAACCAAAGCCTTAGCCGCTCAAGCTGGAATCAATTCCTTGTTATCAGTTGTCAAACCGAAGCAAGTTATCGGCTTCTTTGAATCTTACGGTGGGGATGACGAACCAATCGACACCTTGCGCAGAAGATTTATTGACCAAGGTGTGAAAGAAGCCTTCCCAGCAGTCAAAATTAAAGAAGTTCCCACATCTGCCACATTCCATCACTTGGAAGAAGCCGGTACTGATATGGGACAAAAGCTGGTACGCGATCGCAACATCAAGCAAATAAAAGCCCTTGATGTAAACATGGAGAAAGCCCTAGGACGCATTAGCAGCGGGCTTTACATCATCACCACCCAAAAAGATGATGTCAACAGTGCCATGTTAGCATCTTGGGTAGCTCAAGCCAGCTTACAACCTTTAGGATTCACAATATCTGTCGCTAAAGATAGAGCGATTGAGTCCTTATTGCAAGAAGGCGATCGCTTCGTTCTCAATGTCCTAGAAGATGGAAATTATCAGGAACTCAAAAAGCACTTCCTGAAACGGTTGTTACCTGGTGCAGATAGATTTGCTGGTGTCAAAACCCAAACAGCGAAAAACGGTTGCCCAATTCTTACTGATGCACTTGCATACATGGAATGCGAAGTTCAGAGCGCGATGGAATGTAGCGACCACTGGATTGTATATTGCACAGTTGCAGATGGTAAAGTCTCCAACCCCAACGGACTAACAGCTGTTCGTCATCGCAAAGTAGGTAATTACTACTAAAAGTTAGTGGTTAGTGGTTAGTGGTTAGTAGTTGGTGGTTATTGGTTAGGAGTTGGGAGCAGGGGAGTTGGAAGTTGGGAGTTAACCTATAATTCCTAATTCATAACCGATAACCCATAATCTATCCATAACCAATAACCAATAACCAATAACCAATAACCAATAACTATTCAAATAAAGCTATCTTTCCCACCTCTCACTCCATACCTATGAGCCATACCAATCCTCGCGACGTGCAGTATGTATCAATTGCCACGAACACAACAGTACTGAGAGCGCGCAGTTGGACACGTCTGCGGTTTGAAATTGAATACGCACTCGCTAGGGGTACTACGGTCAATTCTTATTTAATTGCAGGTGATAAAACAGCAGTTATTGACCCATCTCCAGAAACTTTTACCGAAATTTATTTAGAAGCATTGCGGCAATGCTTGGATTTGAAGAGTTTAGATTATGTCATTCTCGGTCACTTCAATCCTAACCGACTGGCAACTCACAAAGTGCTTCTCGAATTAGCACCTCAACTCACCTTTGTTTGTTCCCTACCTTGTGCAGCCAATTTACGTGCAGCTTTCCCAGACAAGGAGTTAAAAATTCTACCGATGCGGGGGAAAGAAACCCTTGATTTGGGCAAAGGTCATGTTTTAAAATTTATCCCTATACCCAGTCCCCGTTGGCCGGAAGCACTTTGCACCTACGACGAACAAACCCAAATTCTCTACACGGGTAAGATGTTCGGTGCCCATATCTGTGGGGATGATGTTTTTGATGAAAACAGAGAAGCTTTCAAAGAAGACCAGCGATACTATTTTGATTGTCTGATGGCTCCCCATGCAACACATGTCGAAGCTGCACAGGAGAAAATTTCTGACCATCAGGTAAGAATGTATGCAGTTGGTCATGGACCTTTGGTACGTTACGGTTTAATTGAACTGACCAAAGAATATGAAAAATGGAGCCGTTCTCAAAGCGATCGCGAAATTTCAGTTGCCTTACTTTACGCATCAGCTTACGGGAACACGGCAACTTTAGCACAAGCGATGGCACTGGGCTTAACTAAGGGTGGTGTCGCTGTCAAGTCTATCAACTGCGAATTTGCGGAAGCTGAGGATATTCGCACTGCTGTAGAACAATCCGATGGCTTTATTATTGGGACTCCGACCATCGGTGGTCATGCACCCACACCAATTAATACCGCTTTGGGTACAGTCCTGGCAACTGGTGACAACAGCAAACTTGCTGGTGTTTTTGGTTCCTACGGTTGGAGTGGTGAAGCAATTGATTTAGTGGAAAACAAACTCCGGGATGCTGGATATCGCTTTGGGTTTGAGACATTCAAGACAAAATTTAAGCCCACAGATGTAACCCTCAAAGAATGCGAAGAAACCGCTATCGACTTTGCCCAAGCCTTGAGAAAAGCCAAAAAACTGCGGGTACCGCAACAATCGGCTACTCCAATGGAACAGGCTATCGGTAGAATTGTCGGTTCAGTTTGCATAGTTACCGCCAAACAGGGAGATATTTCTACCGGAATGTTGGGTGCGTGGGTATCACAAGCTACCTTCAACCCACCAGGTTTAACGATTGCGATCGCCAAAGACCGGGCTGTTGAATCATTGATGTATGCAGGTGGTAAATTTGCTTTAAATATTATTGCAGAAGGCAATCAAGCAGAGTATATGCGGCACTTCCGCAAGACTTTTGCCCCAGGAGAAGACAGATTTGCCGGGTTTATCACAACGACAGCGGATAACGGTTGTACGATTCTTGCAGATGCGATCGCTTATCTGGAATGTACCGTCAGCCAGCGGATGGAATGCGGCGACCACTGGGTAACATATGCGACTGTTGATAATGGGAAGTTAATTCAACCGGAAGCTGTGACTGCTGTTCATCACCGGAAGACTGGGACGCATTATTGATTGTCACTTGTCATTTATGACTGGAGTTAGGGAGATGTTTGTTTTAACTACAGACATCTCCTAAATTTTTTATACCTGAATTATGCGATCGCGGTCGCATATTTTCGTCTCAACTCCAGTCATGACAAACTTAGTATCATTCGGTATCATCAGAATCGGATCTATCAGCTAATGCCTCTATTTCTTGGATTACTCTTCGCGCTTGTTATTAAGTTTTGCTAAGTTTTGAAAAAGTGCGATCAATTCTTAACTTCTAACTTTTTATTCACACTTCTTTGCAGTTATTTACATATTTTGCCTCGCTCTATTGCAGTTTGTAACTCTTATTTGGATCTCAAAGGAATACTCCTTTAGACTGATTTAAATAGAAAAATATTTGGGATATAGGCAAATGCAATCGTTAAACTTCATCTGTCACGATTCTGTTGTTGCTATTTCGTTTTTGGCTTCTATTCTCGGTTTGTTGTTACTGTGGAATCCCAAACACCAAGAAGATGATGCCGAAATAACAGAATTAATTTTGTTTAGAATGAGTTTTTCTTACTGGCTAGTTTACTGCCTTGCTTTTGGCATTGAAAAAATAGTTTTACCCCATTGGGAAACTGTAATCATGACTTTGAAGATTACAACTGCCCTGTCATATTTCTTAACATTTTCTTGTATCGTCAGCCTGCCATTACATAAATTTGCAGTACATGAGATTGAAGAATAGCCAATAGCGGTCATTTCATCGCGATCTCTAACGCTTCTTCGAGTAATTCTTGATCCAAAGTGGTGAGGATAAATACTTCTTGGACAGTCTTACCTTGGCGTGCGATGACCTTGAAGCCCCCCCGAATGGGTACAGAGATTCGCAATTGCATTTTAGGACAATGACCCCTTGCTCGCCCAATCACTCCCGGCGTAACAGTGTGAATGCCGTCGTGTTTACACAGACGTTCTAAAATACGGATTAGACCAGAAATGTGGGTTGAGTGATTCCAGACTAATCTGCCATCGGAGGGTTTGACCATTGTATTTAAGCTACTTCTAAAGGAGCCATTGTCAAACCAGCACGACGTAACTGTTGGTGGTACAGTTCCGCAGGCTCTTGGGGACCAACCCAAACGATCGCCTGACCCTCATAGTGTACCTGATTGGTGAGATCCCAAGCGCGATCGCCCGTCATTCCGGGTATATATTTCACCAAACATTCAGCAACATGCTGAAATGTATTAAAATCGTCATCCAAAACAATGACTTTATAATTCGGGTAAGGCTTGCTGAGGACTTGATTAGTCCGTTCCGGAGCTACAGTTGGTGCTGTCGCCATCCCATAAACAGCTGCTGAAAGTGCCGTAACCATAGAACTTAGCCAATAGATTTGACAAAACTACACTACAAATAACTAGTTTAGTCCATAGTTAGTGGTTAGTAGTTAGTAGTTAGTAGTTGGTTGTTGGTTGTTGGTTGTTGGTTGTTGGTTGTTGGTTGTTGGTTGTTGGTTGTTGGTTGTTGGTTGTTGGTTGTTGGTTGTTGGTTGTTGGTTGTTGGTTGTTGATTGTTGGTTGTTGGTTGTTGGTTGTTGGCTGCTGCCTCTCACAACTAACTCCAAACTCCAAACTCCAAACTCCAAACTCCAAACTTCAAACTCCTAACTCCAAACTCCTAACTCCAAACTCCAAACTCCAAACTCCAAACTCCAAACTCCTAACCACTAACAACTAACCACTAACCACTAACCACTAACCACTAACAACTAACAACTAACCACTAACAACTAACCACTAACAAATATCTAATTACCGCCAATCATCCCAATTTTGGTTGAAAATCGATGTATCGGGGAAGGCGGTGGGGTTACCATTTTTCTCCAAGAGTCGCTTGAGTGCTTGGAGTTGCGGTTCTGCTTTGGGTAAATCGTCAACCAATTGATAGGGGGCAATATCATTATTTAGAGAAAAAGCCGCAACAGTTCCAGCAGCAGCCCCAGCAGACCATTCAAAGGAATGAACCCGGTATGCGGCGGCGGCGATATGACTGGTAGCGATGCTTTTACCGCCTACAATGAGATTATCGATTTTTTGAGGTATCATCGCCCGCAGCGCAATTTGGAAGGGATAAGCTTGTCCAGCACCGCGTCTTTCGCCTGCACGTTCGGTGTTTCCAGGGGCTTCTGGAGGGCTTTTAGTCATACAGGGATGGAAGTCAATTGCGTAGTGACCGATACCTATAGAATCTGGGAAAATAGTAGAACGTGTCCGTCGCATCGCTTTATCGGTAGGTGTTTTCCCGGTGAGGACTGACGTCGCCTCTAACCCTGCAAGTGACGCTTTTAACCTACGGTACATATCAGGTGGAAGTGTCTTGCGGTAATATTCGTCATTGTAGTCCCGGCGAGAAATATCGGTTTCCCAGATTGTAAAACCGCTCGGTTGTCCCCAGCTAGGACGACCAATCACCCGTCTACCTTCGCGCATATAGGGATATTTTGACAGTCCATGCGCTGTTCCCATTGGGGAGTCTAACCCTAACAAAAAGCGGTTATTTGGTTGCGCTTGTTTGACACCGTTCCCGAGTTGGGAGTCTGTTGTCCCAGCGGTCAACCAATAAAAGTAGGAAAGCGATATTTCCTCAGCTTTCGCTAAACTTTCTGTCCGCAGTCCTCCCATCCAACGGTCTGGTGTTAATTGGCCGGTAGATTGGAGTTGCTGGCGGCTATAAATTAAGTTGTCTTGGGAGGTTCCGGGACGATAATCGTTACCCCATGTCCAGTTTTGCATGGAGATGTCTCCTGGTCTGGGTGCAGTGAATTTCACCCCGCCAAATGTCGTTGGCTGTCCTTTCCCTTCACTAAAAATGCGTCGGTAGGTAAAAACTAAATCAAAACTCGCCAATCGTTTCAATTCATAGCTGAAGTAGGGCGAATATTGCATATAGTATGGGGGCATTGCGTGTTGTTGCACGTCTTTGGTTGCCTCCATTGCAAAGGTGTAAGTAAAACCTTGGGGACAAAATGGGTCATTTTCCGTACTGGAAGAAGAAGGTTCTAAGTAAGAACGTGCATCAATACCGAGACGGTAGGGGACATCGGCAAGGGCAATAATTTCTCCAGTTTCGCTAGCGTCTACAACATACCACTTCGGCGCGTTTCCCTTATTTTGTTTTGGGACGAGACGGATAATCGTTTTGTTAAATTTAGACGAGTTTTCGTAGCGATAGGAGTCCTCAATGGTTTGAGATAAAAGAAAAGTGTTGTTGGGTGTTGAACCGATTGGTTGATGCCCGATAGCGATCGCGCTATTAATTATTTTGCCCGACTCACTTATTTCTAAATCTTTGATAACCGTGTTAGGTAGCCATTCCAACTTCCCCCTACCACGTTTTTCCGCATCTTTAAGTTGAGAGAACAAAACTGAGTGACCGTCACGGGGGAAAAAGCACGAATCACTTACCCAGCATTCACCAGGATTGAGGTCGCCATTATACTTCTTCTGAATGCGATCGCGCAATTCTAAATAGCCACGAGAGTAAAATAACTTGGCTCGTTGGGTTGGTCTTTCATCTAATGCTGATGTCCCCTGAGCAGAAATTTGTCCTCCCAACCAGTCGGTAATTTCGGTCAAGCACACCGTTCGTCCTGCTAATAACCCCTCGTAAGCAGTAGCAGCACCAGAAAGTCCTCCACCTACGACTAAGATGTCACAACTCAACGTCTTGTCAGGATTCCGAGGTGGTGCGGCGATCGCTGTCGGAAGTGCAAGGGATGAAAGTAAACTTGAAATGAGAGTAAAAAAAGATAGCGAGCGTTTCATGGTTGGAAAAATCCGTTCAACTCCTATGTCACCTTTTAGACGCTACCATCCTCGAATTGTTCATCTCAAGCTTTTTCCCAACAAAAATTTGTATGGACTGAAAAGTTACCTGTATTTTGCAGACAATAAAAACCTCATAGCAATCAAATTATATTGAACAATAAAAAATCATCTATCTTAGGATATACTTTATATAACTTAGGGAAATTCTCTGGGTATCTCTGCGCAACCCTCTGCGTCTAATAATATTTTCAAGGTGCGTTAAGCTTTGTTAACACACCCTGCAACAGAAAAATTCAACCAAACCAATGAGAAGGAGCCAAACCTGAGTCAAGTTCCTCGGCAACTTGGTGGTTGACCTCTTGTTCCCTATTGTGTAAAATTTTTTCAATTCCTTCACGAATCACGGATTCAATACATAACTGTTCCTTGAGGGACGAAGAAGGTAAAGAGTCGAAGCGAATAGATGATTTTTGACCTTCTTCTAAAACTGTATAACAACTAGAGACTCGACTCAGAACATGAGCAATTAATTCTTGACGTAAATCGTGAATGGAGAAAGCTTGCTGATGGAGATCGTGAGGATAAGTTTCTAAAACATCTCCAACTGCTGCACTTACTGCAGGCAATGTTAAATTAACTATCGTTTTCGTCATGATTGGTTGCTCCTTACCAAAAATAAACAGTTTCTGTTTTTAATTTAGGAAAACAATTTGAGGAACTTGTGAAGAGCGTTTTAGCTTAACTGAAGTTTATGAAAATTTGAGTCGAAATATTGACAAATCAATTTACGTAGGGGCATTTTTTATATGCTGGTGCAAGATGTGAGTTAGCCATCTATTCAGTGGATTTACCTAACGTGTAAGCTTTCCCAGTGAACAAATCGCATTCATATTGACCTTTAATTTCATCGTTGTAAAATTCGCCAAGGTTGTCAGACAAATAAAAATCCTCCCAAGTATCTTCGTCTACTCCCGAATATTGATAGACTGCACCGTTGTGAAATTCAATTTGTAAAATTTGTTCGTTGCTATCGTACCCCACAGCCGCAGCACATGACGAGCTAACTGGTAGCATCGGAATTTCAGGAGACTCTAAATCAGCTATAATATTGCTAAGTTGTTCTAATCCTTCATAAGCTTGCACCGGAGCGGCAATTTCGATTAACTCTATCTCAAAGCCCCGATCCAGCAATAATCCCAACTGACCGTTAGAATGAGCGATCGCTAATACACTGCTCAAATCTACCTTCGATAGCTTCATTATTTTGCTCTCCTGTTGAGGACAGAGGATTTCAGTCTTCTGCAACACCGAAATCCTCTATAGTATACTTGTACTACAGGAGCGATTTTTGGTCAAGCTTTCCAGCAGAAAAATATTATCTATCCGCTTCCTTGTTCGGTTTAATACCCCGACCTTATATAGGGGGCTAGTTTTGATTTGGGGTCTCAATCCACATATACAGCATATTTCATCTTTGTTTTGTGAAGTACAATTTGGCGTATTTCTGCAGCAGGGTGCTGGTAATAAGCCAGAAAAATATTATTCCAGGGAATTTTTCCACTGGTTAGGAGTGGTGGAGTTGGCAGGATTTGAGTTAGTTTCTCAAATGTGGATGCGTTGCTACTCGGTTTTGTCATGCTTCAACGTTGCACAGGCGATCGCCCTAAACATCTGTGTTTAGAAATGATATCAGGTTCGCCTAAATAAGCTACTGAAAAAGGCTGGGTATAATATTACTCCCAGTTTAATTTTTGGATATCGGTTTTTTGCAGCCATTCCTGCGTGCGTCGCATTCCTTCATCCAGGTCAATTTTTGGTTCATAACTTAACAGACTTTGTGCTTTGGCAATGGAATAAGCATGTGGCCGAGTGATAAAATCTAAGGTCTGCGGCAGAATATCAGCTTTTTTCCCAAAAAGTTTCTGTCCTTGATGGCGCAACTGGAGCAGAAGTTTGATTTCATCTTTTGGTAGAGAACGGGGCTCCGGGAAACCTGCAATTTCAGCTAATCGCGTAAAATATTCTTTCCAAGAAGTTTCTAGCCCATCAGTGATATTAAAGGTTTCTCCGTATGCTTCTTTTTCTATGGCGAGAAAGATCGCATCGATCAAATTGTCAATATATACATGGTTAATGACTCCCCGTCCGTTGTTTGCCAACATAAATAGTTTTTGGCGCATCAGTAAAAGCGGACGGACTATCCAGAAAAGGCTTCCAGGTCCATAAACATCTCCTGGCCTGATAATGATAATCCCGAAATCTGGAGAATTCAGTTGTAAGAGTGCTTCTTCGGCTTCTATTTTCGTCTGACAATAGGGATTATTCTCGCCACGGAGGGGGCCTGATTCTGTAACGCGATCGGGATAATTAAAGCCGTAGACCATAACACTGGAGAGATGAACAAAAGTTTTTACACCAGCATTCTTAGCAGAATTCGCCATGTTGACGGTTCCGCCAACATTTACTTCCCGAAAATGTTCGAGTGATCCATCTTCTTTAGCAAGGGCAGCCGTATGCAGAACTATATCCACTCCTTGGCAGGCATCAAGGGCAGTATTTGGATTGGTTATGCTGCCAACAATCACTTTTGCGCCTAGTTTTTGCGCTTTTTTTGCCTTAAGTTCCGAACGTTGCAGCCCATAAACTTTCATCCCTTGCCCTAGGGCTATCTCGGCAGAACGTGAGCCAATAAACCCGCCGATTCCAGAAATGAGAATGGTTTTGTCTTTGATGTTCATGCCTAATAGGTTGTTTGTATTGAGGAACAATAGAAACTATTCAAGGTGGGTTGGGGCTCGTCGGACTTCACCCGTGGAAATATTGATTTGAGCCGCAACCGCTAACTCAGGTACATTAATAACACCTCTGAAGAAAAAGTCGTACAGAAGTTGCCACCCCCTACAAGTGAAAAACTGTTCGTAAAGTGATGGTCTAGCTGCTGGATAGAGTTGCCTCCAACGCAGAAGATCGGCACGGGTCAAGCACCAATCATCACAACGGTATTGGTTTACCAAGAATCCAGCCTTATCAAGTAACGCAAATATATCCTCGTAACTAAATGCATGGAGGTGGTAGCAATCAATATGCCTGGTTTCACCTAGTGGTACTGATAGCAGCAAGTCACCCTGGGGAAGCAGAAGGCTGTGGAGACGTTCGAGGAACTTGCCGGGATGGGGGACGTGTTCTATTGTCTCAAAAGAAACAACAACGTCGAACTGCTCGTGCCACTTGAACTGCTCGGCATCAGCGCAGACAAACTCTACGTTGGTTTCAGGGTAATGCTTCTTAGCATATTCCACCGTAGTCGGGCAGATATCGACCCCTACAACAGATCTTGCACCTGCGCTCGCCAGCATCTGGCTGCCGTATCCTGTACCGCAGGCAATATCCAGAACCCGTTTCCCTTTTACATAACGTGCCGCAGTCTCGTAACGTCGCATATGGATATCGAAAAGCTTTTGACTTGCCGGATCGTTTGGTATTTGTTTGGGAATGAGACGTTCCCATGTGAAGGGAAAACTCTCTGAATCTTCTACTACTTCAGCAGTGGAGTTACTTTTGCCTGATTGGTTTTTAGGGAAGTTATGTTCGTATTTCATCGTTTGTATCCAATTTAGCTTACGCAGGTAATACCAATTCTGTATGAAGATGCACATAATCAAGACCCCCCTGTAGTCCCCCCTTGGCAAGGGGGACGGCGTAGCCGGGGGGTAATATATGCAGCTTCACAAAGAAACGGTATAAGCTATCCTGAACTGGGTGAAGGGGCTTGATGCAAAATATAAGATTACTGAGCAAGTGAATATTTCATCAAAATGCTGATTGTTGTATCTTCTTTCAGCAAAAAACTTGCATTTTTAAACTTTGGCACACCCGTTTTCGCTGATACAATTGGATTATTGGAAATACCAAAACCTTCTTGCGGAATACCAAAAAAGTCTCTATCGAGTTTGTAATCTCCATTTTGATCGTCAAGTACGGCAACAGCATAAGTTCCAAGTTTCAAGCCAGAAAACTGCTTTGTTACGGAATTTCCTTTTACCTGAGTACAGCCACTTTGGACTTCACTGGTATCACTTAGAGGAAAACCTCGTTCATTGGAGAAAATTCTGAAGCAAATCTGACCCTTTTGGTGACTTATTCCATTCACTACAATAGTAAGTCTTGCAGTAGACTCTGCATTCACTATTCTAGCCAAGCTGATGCTTGCTAAAGTAAGCAGTAAAAAAGGACTGAATTTAGATGCTTTAACCATAATCTACCAGTTGTAAATTTATGAGTTTTGCTCTGTTCGCTTAATTTATTAAATTCAGTTATCAAAAAGCTTTGCTTTCAAAGAAGCAAAATGCTTTCCACCTAGTTCAATTTGCCCATTTTCACACCCATCTTTTAGTCTTTCTACTAAATAATCCAAATCATGAGCGATGAAATTTGTGCCATGATCTGGTTCTGTCAAACTCGCCAAGGCTATATCTCCTCCATGTTGATTTGCCAAGCTAGAAATACTCAGAAAATTGAATACACCTGATTCATATGTTCCACAGGGTACCGAGGGGTTGTGTGCTCCAGCGCAATATTCATTTGGTCTAAACCACTCAAATGCTGGGTATCCGTGAAAATGAACAATTGGGGCACCATTTTTAATTAATTCTGGTGCGTACAAAGCCGCAGAAAGAGTAATGGCAAGCATTACATAAATATCATAAGAAGGTTTGATGTCTACCATCTCTGGATGAATTCCCTGTGGTAGTTCAAGAAATAACTTTTCTTTCAAACCAATCCTAATGATATCGCTGGCAATATTTAAGTCTGTTTTGTTTGAGCCGGAACGAGAACTGACCAGCCAAATATCAGGAATTTGCTTGAATACATATTCTCCACCTATCTTCGTTTTGATATAACGTCTACCTTTTTCGTTTTGCTTTATTTCATCGCTACTAAATCCCTCAACAGATAATAAACTTTTCCACTCATTCTCAGCTATTTCCGGCTCTCCTATATATTGTGGAGGTTCAGCATAAGCCACAAACCCATAAGAGACACCTGTCCTCCCATTCACGATGACATTGATAATATCTCTATGGGACTTTCTTTTAATAATTTCAGAAAGCTTAAAGCCTGGAGGGAATAGACCTGTTGATGCCAGTTCCTTACCTAATTTTACCAATTTAGAGGCATAAGTAGAGCTATGAGGATTGTAATGCCCTAGCTCAAATCGGTTTAGTAAAAGTGGAGCGATTGGCACAAAAACTTTAGGTATCAGCGAATTTGAAACAAAATGTCTAATTTCCTTTCTAGAAAAAATAGAATCGGAAAGATTCATATTTAAGATAGAAATATTATCTTTAGACACTCCAATCACAATTTCGGAAAACGTTCTTAGTAAAGTGTTTAAACCGATATTTATCTTTTTTTGATAAGGAATTAAGGGGTTGACAAATTCCTTATCTAGTTCAGTAATTACAATCACCTGAGTATTGGTCGGGTCTTCAACGTATTTGGCTGCATAGTCTTCGGCCCAACTACTCAATTTAGCAATTCTTGTCACAGATATTTCTCGATTTTTCAAAATAAAACGAGAATAAAGTTGATACAGATTTTCAGCGATAAACACCCCAATTTTTCTTATGAAAGAAGGAGGTCTTTCAACATCAATAACAGCATCAATCTCTGCTCTAACTCCCCTGATTTTAAAGCTGTTCTTCCAGTTAATTATAGGGAGTGTGATTTCATAGCGAAATTCTGTTGTTGCTTCCTGCCAAGTTAGAATTTGAACACCATAGTCTTTCAAATTAACTTCCAATTCTTCTCGAAATTGAAGAACCGTTTCATTTTTGTAGCCATTCGGCAAGGGTCTAAATGTAACCCTTAACTTTTGAGCCATAACTCTGGGATCAATAACGGGTGGCTTAAAATACACAGTTGATTTATCGCCAAATCCTCCAATTAAACGACCGATTGTTTGCAAACTTAGTCCTTGACTAAGAGGTATACAAGCTCCGTTAACAGTGGCATCCATTTGCCGTAAGAATATCAGTATTTCTGCTTTATGAGCAGCCAATTCTACTTGGATTTCGGGTGTAATTACCCCTTTCGGAGAACGAATATTTAGCTTGCCGTTATCCACCCACAAATGAACACCTTGTTCAGTGAGATTTGTTAAAAGCTCGGATGCATTCATAATTTTAGAATCTCCCAATCTTTATTAATATTTTGGTTTGTAATACTTTTTCTTTTAACCCGTTTTACTTGCCTTGATGAACTAGTAGTAATCTATGTCATTAATTATGGGTGGGGTTGCTAGATCCCCGACAACTTTTACGAAGTCGGGGATCTAAAGCTCCTACGGTGATAGAAAAACGATGTTTAAATCTGAAAAACCTCCGAATCCGAAGCTTCAAACTCTTCGGCTAAACGCTGAGAAAGTGCTTCAATAGTGGGGTAATGCCACAGCACAATAAGAGATAGCTTAAATCCAAGGAATTTCTCTGCTTGACTGGCAAGAATCATCGCTTGAGCAGAATCCAATCCGTAACTGTCTAAAGGTTTTCGGACATCTATCTCATCGGAAGCAACTCCTAGCTGCTCTGAAATATTAGAGATTAGCCAAGCTTTGATTTCTTCTGCTGTATAAGACTGCTTTGGGATTGAATTGAGAATAGATCGGCTCATTTGTATACCTCCGATTTATTTTGAATTTGAGATTTTAGATTTTGGATTAAATCTAAAGTCTTAAATTGTTGTTTAACTGGTTTCATAGCTATTTGTTGACCCACACCAGGCATGGTTCTGAGCCATATAGGTTTCTGTGGTATTAGCCCCGCATCTCGCTGCCAACTAGCCATTTCTTGATGAGTCCAAGTCCCTGCATCACTTGTGAGCGCGAAGAACAAATCCAAAAGAGCGCCAAACTGACCTCCTTGGTCAGGCTTTTCACGGCGGATTAACTCTTGGATTACGAGAGTCCCTCCTGGTCGTAGCGCACGGACTACACGCTGGATAAGTGCGCGATTCAATGACTCGTTAAAGTGGTGAACTAATTGGGAAATGAAAACTAAATCGTATTTATCTTCACCCAAGTCTTCCGTAAGTGCATTTCCGCTCCAATGTATGACTTGCTCCCCCATTTTCTCCTCAGCCAGAATTGGTGCCGCCTGTTTCACTGCAGAGGGTAAATCGAGGATGACCGCATGGAGATTGGGATAGCGCCTACAAATTGCAACAGAATAGTATCCATGAGAGCCACCAATATCTAGCATTTGGCTAGCTCCCTTGTTCAGTATAATGCGACGCGCCACCTCCCCAGCAGAGAGTTTGGCACGCGAACACATACCTCGTTGGTAGAGCGATCGCATTTCTGAGGAACTTTCTGAGACATCAAAATCTGGGTGTACGTTCAGAGGCTCACCACTGTAGATAAAATCCTCCAATCTAGTTATTATTTCTGCCTCGACCAAACCAAAAAGCACACTATCATATTGAGATTTTGGACTTTCCTTCAACAACCATTTACGCGCCACTCGGGAAAGACTGTAGCAATTACCACTTACACATAGTAATTTGGAACCGACTAGCGCATTCAAAAGCTTGGACGTTGCACCAGGATGGATACCACAACTCCTGGCAACATCTTGCGCTGTGAGTGATGATGATGCTAAAGCTTCAAATATTCCAACCTTGGTGCCAACCATGATAGTTCTGACAAGGATAGAACCGAACAACGTTTCGCCTAGGGGAGTTGGTACAAAGCCCAGCTTCAGAGCTAAATTCTCTAGTATGTTCTCAGCGATTATACCAACGCGCATTTGACTACCTTTATAAAAAATTGTTAATTACCTCATTCCTCACAGGCAACGGATCTGGAAAACTGATTAAAGAACTTAGTGTTACTTTGAATAGCCTTGCTAATCGAGCCTCCTGAAGCCATGACACGCATTTCCCGGTTTACAGCCCAGGTGTAATCTAGTTTGTCAAAAAACCTGCGAAGCTCGCTTAGTAGGCGTTGGTGATACTTCAAATTCAAATGCAAACCTTCATGCTCGTGACAGAAGCACTTTTCTATCCAAGAGAGTGCTTCTTGAGATGACATACCAAATACGGGTGCCCGTAGTACTTTGTAGACTGATGCCATGACAAAGAGTTTGTCTGAAAAAAAGCTTCCAATTGATCCAGCAGATAATCCATTGAGAACCGTACATTGCATCATGTAAATTGAAAAATTAGCCATGAATTTCTCGTAGGCTGTTGGTTTTTTGAAGTCCTTGTACAGTTCTTGAGCAATCATCTGGGAAATTGTCGTGTGGAAAGATTCATCCAAGAAATGGTAATGGGAGATAGCAGTAGGGGCTGGAATAAACTCACCTTTGTTCTCTAATTCCCTGAAATATTGGGAACGTTTATACTCTGTCTGCTTAAGAATCATATTGGCAATGAAGCGGATGGCGTAGTACTGGGACGCTAAGAAAGGCGTACTTCCCCAGTTCAAGCTGAATATCTGTCGGATCGGACCGGGTGATAAATGCGCAACCAGACCCTGTTGCATCATCTTGGTATCATTTCCTATGAGGGGATTACCCATTACGGCCTCCCCTAGCAGGTTCATCTCCGTCGTGTTACCAATTGTGCGAAAGGCATGAATGTGGTGGCGTTCCTGGGAACTTTCAACATCTAACTCGTGGCAGAGGGTTTCGTAGTCACCTAGGCTGTTAAAAACGCTGCTTGTAATTTGATTGTAAAGAATTGTATTAGTTTCGCTAGCAGCAGTAACATTGTAAAGTCCAGTCCAAAAAAGATGATTAAGAGCGATTTTTTGCGCGGATGAAGCTACTTCATAGAGTGGAGTTCCATAAAGGATTGAAAACTCAGGTTGACTCCAATAATGTTCTCTGTCGATGCTGTAGTTGAAGTTCTTATCTAGCTCTTTTATTTTCTCAGTATAATCGGATTCGGTGTTATTTTGATAGGTGATTTCAGTCAGTTTTAAATGCTTTTTCATTTTCAACTCATGTAGGGTCGAAGATTGTTCTATTGTCTTTGATGCTTCGGTGTTAGTTGTCATATGTGCCTCTTCAAGATTGGTAGAAAATCTGATTTTTGGGGATATGAAATTGAATTTTCAAGTCTGACCCCATGTAAAGCCCCCTAAATCCACGCCACATGCTACAAGTCGGCAGAGCCAAGAAAGGCAGTGGCTCCCCAACTTTGGAGGACTTTGAATTTTCTTCCCGAACAGAATTGGGGGCAGGGGGGCAATTTTGATATCAGTTCGCATATGCGACAGAGCTGGAAAACTGATTAAAGAACTTGGTATTACTTTGAATAGCCTTGCGAATCGAGCCTCCTGAAGCCATGACACGCATTTCGCGGTTTACAGCCCAGGTGTAGTCTAGTTTTTCAAAAAACTTGCAAAGATCCCCCAGGAGGTGTTGGTGGTACTTCAAATTCAAATGAAAACCTTCGTGTTCGTGACAGAAGCACTTTTCTATCCAAGAGAGTGCTTCTTGGGCAGACATTCCAAATACAGGTGTCTGTAGTATCCTGTAGGCTAAGGGGATGATAAAGAGTTTATCTGGATAAAAGCTTCCAACTGCCCCAGCAGACAGTCCATTGAGAATGGTACGTTGCATCATGTAAATTGAAAAATTAGCCATAAACTTCTCGTAGGCCGTTGGTTTCGGGAAGTCCTTGTACATTTCTTGAGCGATCGCCTGGGAAGTTGTAGTGTGAAAAGATTCATCCAAGAAATGGTAATGGGAGACGGCTGTAGGTGCTGGGATAAACTCGCCTTTCTTCTCTAACTCTCTAAAATACTGGGAACGTCTGTGTTCTGTGAGCTTGAGAATCATATTGGCGATGAAGCGTAAGGCGTAGTATTGAGATGCTAAGAAAGGCGTACTTCCCCAATTCAAGCTGAATAAATGTCGTATGGGGCCAGGTGATAAACGCCCAATCATACCATTTTGGATTTCCTTGGACTCATTAACTGTCAGGGGATTGCCAATTATTACCTCGCCTAGCAGGTCTATCTCCGTCATGTTACCAATTTTACGAAAGGCATGAATGTGCTGACGTTCCTGGGAAGTTTCTACATCCAATTCATGGCAGAGGGTTTCGTAGTCACCTATGTTGTAAAAAACACTGCTTGTGATTTGATTGAAAAGAATTGTATTAGTTTCGCTGGCAGCTGTAAGGTTGTAACCACCGACCCAAAAAAGATGATTGAGAGCTATCTTTTGCGTAGAGGAAGCTGCTTCGTAGAGTGGGGTTCCGTAGAGGATTGAAAGCTCTGGTTCACCCCAATTACTATCTCTGTCGCTGCTGTAGTTGAAGTTCTTATCCAGTTCTTGTATTCTCTCAGTATAATCGGATTCTGTGTTCCGGCGATAATTTATTTCAGTTACTTTTAAATGCTTCTTGACCTTTACCTCCGGTAGGGTCACAAATTGTTTTTTTGCCTTTGATACTTCATTTTTATCTATCATATGTGCCTCTGAAAATTGCTAAAAAACCCTATTAGTTAGGACTTATGCAAGATGTGGTCGAAAACCTTATGAAGAGGGTAGTGGTAATAGTTACGTGATTGGTGTTGCTGTTATATGTAACCGCTGTACACCTCCGTAGATATTGCCACTACATTCGTTATGTTTTGCGTAAATCCTACTAGTGTAACTTTGGAAAATCAAAGATTTGATGGTGCCAAGAAGTTCTTCGCCGAAAGGTCTAAACCAAGAGTCATTTCAGAATTCTTCAACAGGTCATTTAAAATCAGGGCATTAGTAGCGTCAGCAATTCCCTGACTGATTATGGGGGAGGTGAATGCAATGGGGTCAAAATTTGTACCAGTACTCAAGTCTGGCACAGTTCCTGTTAGACTTTTAACACTATCACCAATGACGTTGTTAGTTTCACTCAGAAGCTTTGGAGCAGTACTCAAGTCTGGCACAGTTCCTGTTAGGCTTTTTGCAGTATCATCAATGACTTTGCTAGTCTCACTCAGAAGCTTTGTACCAGTACTCAAGTCTGGCACAGTTCCTGTTAAGCTTTTAACACTATCATCAATGACGTTACTAGTCTCACTCAGAAGCTTTGGAGCAGTACTCAAGTCTGGCACAGTTCCTGTTAAGCTTTTAACACTATCATCAATGACGTTGCTAGTCTCACTCAGAAGCTTTGGAGCAGTACTCAAGTCTTCCATAGTTCCTGTTAGGCTTTTTGCAGTATCATCAATAACGTTGCTAGTCTCAGTCAGAAGCTTTGGAGCAGTACTCAAGTCTGGCACAGTTCCTGTTAGGCTTTTTGCAGTATCATCAATGACGTTGCTAGTCTCAGTCAGAAGCTTTGGAGCAGTACTCAAGTCTGGCACAGTTCCTGTTAGGCTTTTTGCCGTATCATCAATGACGTTGCTAGTCTCAGTCAGAAGCTTTGGAGCAGTACTCAAGTCTGGCACAGTTCCTGTTAGGCTTTTTGCCGTATCATCAATGACGTTGCTAGTCTCAGTCAGAAGCTTTGGAGCAGTACTCAAGTCTGGCACAGTTCCTGTTAGGCTTTTAACAATATCATCATCAAAAACGCTATCATTCTGGGTTATCAACTTTGGAGTAGCAGTCAAGTCTTGCATAGTTTCTGTTAGGTTTTTAGGAATATCACCACCGAGGCAATCGTTCTGGCTGATTAACTTTGGAGTAGCAGTCAAGTTTTTCATAGTTTTTGTTATGTTTTTAGGGCGATCGCCACCGATAAGGTTGTCATTCTGATTTATTTTTGGAGTAGCACTAAAGTCTTGCAGAGTTCCTGAGTTGGAGTTAAGCTTGGCTACCCAGCTATCTACCGATCCAGCATTAATACCCCCAAAAGAACCCTCAGTAGTTCCTGTTACGAATACGTGGCCCTGGTTGTCAACGGTAATACTGGTGGCAACGTCAGATTCAGAGGTTCCAAACTGTTGAATCCACAATTGGTTCCCGTCAGTGTCGTACTTGCCAACCCAAGCATCAGCTGACCCGGCATTAGTTTGTGCCAAGCTATTGTTGGTATATCCGGTTAGGAAGATATTGCCATCGCTATCGACCTTCATGCCAAAGGAGCCATCATCACCGTCAGTGCCAAACTGTTTTATCCACTTTTGGTTACCATTACTGTCATACTTGGTAACCCAGGCATCATAAGACCCAGCATTCTTTCCGCTCAAATCGCCTAGAGTCCATCCAGTTATGTAGACATTACCCTGACTGTCTATGTCAATTGCTTTGGCGAATTCATAATCCTTAGTGCCAAACTGTTTAATCCACTGCTGGTTACCATTGTTGTCATTTTTAGCAACCCAGACATCATAAAGCCCAGCATTTTTTCCGAACTCGTCGCCTAGGGCCCATCCTGTAGAATAGACACTACCATCATTACTGACTGCAACACCATAAGCTTCGTTAAAAGTAAGACTCGCACTCCCAAACTCTTTAAACCACTGTTGGTTGCCATTGCTGTCATACTTGGTTACCCAAGGTTTATCCGCGAAAACACCGGGCTGAAAAAATAGTCCTTTTTGCTGTTGGTTGACACTAAATCCACTGAGATAGACATTGCCATCGTCATCGAGCTTTATGCTAAATGTTGCATCAATAAGCTCAGTCCCAAACTGTTCAATCCACTGCTGATTGCCATCGCTGTCATACTTGGCAAACCAGACATCATAATTTCCTTGTCCTTGATTGGGTTTGCCCAAATCACCTTTGGTCATTCCCACCAGGTAGTAGTTACCTTGTTTGTCGGTGGCGACGTTCGTGGCAAAGTCAGCATTGGAAGTGCCAAACTGTTTAATCCATTGCTGGTTACCATTGTTGTCATACTTTGCCACCAAAACATCATTAGACCCAGCGTTGTTGACTTTTCCCTCATAGCCACTGGTCGCTCCCGCAACATATAAATTGCCATTTGGATCTGTGGCTGAACTTAGAAGTACGTCAAGACCGACACTCCCCAATTGCTGAGTCTTCTCTATTACTGGTCCTGGTGGCGGAGTATAACCCTTGTACTGAAAGTAGTTAGCCTCACGACTCAAATGATAAACCCCAGGCAAAACGGCGATTAGGTCAGGTACAGTTCCTCGATTCCAAAATATCGCTGTTCCCACAGGAGATTCTACTAATTGGTAGTCCTTTGAGATGCCGTGTAGCTGAATGATATCCTGCTTGGGGTTGAAGTCTAAAATTGAAGCAAATTGCTTTAAACCAAAGTTGAGTCCTTTGCTGTCGGCATAGTAAAGCTGTTTCCAATCACCAAGAACAAATCTGTCGCTCCAATTAAGCTGACTCCTCATCAATACTGACATTGGGTCACCGTCACCCACCATAAAATCAATTTGCGGTCGATCGGAATTATCAGCACCAAGGTTTAAACCAACAATGGTATCGTTCCCTGAGCGACCCCACATCAACTCGGTGTCTTGACCTTTAAAGAACAAATCGCTGCCAGGTGTGGTTACATTTAAAACTCTTAAAAAGGAAGCGTTTATCTCACTTTCTAATTTGGTGAGTATATTTTCCATATATTCAAACCTGGAGCAGGACTTTAATGTCTGAGCGATTGGATTTTCCTAAAATTTGACCGAGCAATTAATTTTAGATTTTGCGGAAACCGCCTAACTTTCCGAAAAATCCAAAATTTAAACGGCAGTCAGGTGCATATAGGCATATGAGAATCTAGCGCTTTCAGGAACCAAGCAAAATATTTTATCACCTCGTTGAAGTTTTCCTGATGACATCAATTCCTCCAACATCACAAAGATAGAAGCAGAACCTGTATTACCCTTGGAAGTTAAGTTTGTAAACCATTTGTCGTAGGTAATATTTATTCCAATTTCCGCCATTTGCTCATAGAGTTGTTCTCTAAAAAACTCTGATGAATAGTGAGGCAAAAACCAATTAATATCATCTGAATTGAGGTGATATTTATCTCGAACCATTAATAAACCTTTTTGACCATAGGGAATAATATTTTCTCCTAGAAGTTTGGCATCCTGCTTGAGAGAAAAATAACCTTGTTTCCATAGTTCTTCTGGATTTTCAACATCTCGCCAGCCTTGTAAAGAACCATCTGCTCTCTTCACACCTCCCCCATACATACAAGTTTCTAGAACATTCGCAAAAGAAACCAGATCAACCCAGTCTATTCGGAGTGAAATCCCATTTTCACGAGGTGTATCCGTTATCAACACTGCTGCAGATGCATCGGAAAGCATCCACCTTAAAAAATCTTTCTCAAAAGCTATGACCGGTTTTGCTTCTAAATCCTGAATTTTTGCGTCTATTTCTGGTTGAAAGTAAACTCCCCTTAATGCCGCTGAAACAAGTTCCGAACCTGTTGTCACAGCATTTTTAGTTAAACCCGCAGATACGTCCATATATCCATATTTGAATGCGGTTACCCCCGAACAGCAAACACCAGATGTACATACCACCTCACATGGAGGAGATCCAAGTTCCCCATGCACCATTAGAGCGTGGTTGGGAATAATCTGATCTGGAGAAGATGTGCCACAGACCAAGCACTCTATGTCCTCCAACGGGAAATTAGAGTTTCTTGAAAGAACACGCACTGCTTCGGCTGTTAATTGGGCATTATTATGAGTTTGCTTGTCAGTCTTTGGATCTATGGCATAATATCGAGATTTTATACCGTTATTTTTTAGGATTCGGCTCTTGGCTCTAGAGGGCTTTCCATTAATTAACCCAAGAACATTTTCTATCTCCTCATTATTCACTGGTTGATTAGGGAGAAAAACTCCTAGACCTGTAATGTATGCTGCAACCATGACGAACTCCTGACAACTTTCAAAAGGTTTAAATCATTTAAATCGACCAAACAAGTAAAAAGTTAAAAGGCAAAAGGCAAAAGAAAGAAAGAAAAACGTTGTAGGTTCCTAAATTTATTTATGAGAATTCTCTTTTTACTTTCAACTTTTCACTTTTCACTTTTCACTTTTCAATTGAAATATCGCTAGCTTCTAACTAATCCAGATGGAGATTTCAGAAGTTCAATATAATGCGATATTTTTTTATCAATCAGTGGAGAAAAGAGAACTTGAAAGACTGTAGAAATTAGAAGGACAATAGGAATAGCAAATACGAGTTGAACTGCAAAGATACAGATTATCGGCAGTCTACTCCAGCTTCCCTGCTTACCAAAAAAACGAGCTATTTTTGCCCAGGGACGATATAGTACTCGTCCAATTAGTTCCGGGATGACATAGCGTGGATTGACCTCAACAGCATTAAGACCTCTGAGCAATGGCTGATTAAACGGATCGTTCAAAGCTGAGAGATTGTTTGCTATCTGCCTCCCGAATCTTGATAATGCATCAATCTCGCGATCGCGCACTCCCCCTGGAGGCAATACCCCCCAAAGTCGATCTTTTTTCCCGGTCAACAGTAACCTGGGTGTGGTAATAAATGTAGCCAATGGAGTACCTTGGTGAGTAAGGACTACATTGTCGATATGAATACCCCCCACCTCAGAAATCATTCTCTTCATAGTTTCTGAGGCTGAGTGCCACATATTTCGACATACCACTAAAGTAATAACTTTCGTATCCTCCAGAACTTTTGCATACTGAGATTTGAGAAATCCCTGAATTGGTAAGGATGGTGCCAAAAACCAAACCTGATAAGCAAGAATCACTAGATCGAATTTGTCATCTTCATCAAATTTCGGCGGAGAAATTTCCGGAGGCTCCCCATTAATACATTCTGGGAAAACATCAAAAAACTTATATAAGTTCCAAGGATAAGGATAATCAGCTTTTGGTTTGATGCACTCAAAGGAAAGCTCAACTTCTGGTATATTGAGACATCTAACAAAAGATTTAGCAGCGCGAGCCACATCCCCCGAATGTGAGTAATAAACTACCAGTAAACGTTTCATACATTTTGATTTTGGTAATTTCTTGAGGGCATTTCATTGAAAACATGATTGTTTTGCAACCACTTTCGCGTTCTTGCCATACCTTCATCCAAAGTAATTCGTGGTTCGTAGCCTAGAACACACCGCGCCTTTTCAATAGAGTAGGTATGGGTTCGAGTAATGAAATCAATCGATTCGGGTAGCAATTCAGCGTTTTTACCCTGTTGCCGGATGGCAGTTTTTGCGACTAGGGCTGGCACAGAAATAACGGGTTGAGAGCGATCGCCAATTTCTGCCAGTCGCGTGTAATATTCTTTCCATGTAGTTTGGCAGCCATCGGTGATATTGAAAGCTTCACCGTATGTCTCTTTTTCCATAGCGAGAAAAATTCCGTCTATGAGATTATCCACGTAGACATGGTTGCAAATCCCACGACCTCCATCTATGAGGACAAACTTTTTTTTTCGCATTATTTCCAGGGGACGGACTACCCAAGCATCGGCATCCGGACCATACACATCCCCCGCTCGAATTAAAATCACTCCAAAATCGCTTGGATTGTTAAACTTTAAGATTTCCTTTTCGCTCTCTATTTTCGTTTGGCAGTAAGGATTGTTCTCGCCACGGAGAGGTCCTGTTTCCGTTATATTGTTTGGAAACCGGAAGCCATAGACTAGAACACTAGAGAGGTGGACAAAGGTTTTTACACCTGCTTTCTTCGCTGCTGTGGCTGTCTTGACTGTTCCGTCCACGTTCACCGTGCGAAAGATATCTATAGAACCACCCGCTTCATTAAAAGATGCTGCGTGAAAAACAATATCTACACCCTCGCAGGCTTTTTCTAATGCCATCTCCGAGTTAGTGCTACCCACAAAAACCGTAGCTCCAAGCTCTTCTGCCTTCCTAGCTTTTTCTGCCGAAGATTCTAGCCCGTGCACCTTCATCCCCTGCTGTACAGCGATTTCTGCCACCCGCAGTGAGATAAAATGGCCGATTCCAGTAATCAAAAGAGTTTTGTTTTTTAGGCTCATACACTCTTTGCCCGATTGCGTGAGGTAAATTTATATCTGGATTTAGCAACGCCGAATTTTCTTATCTATCCGGGAGCAGGGGGTCTTGTATCCCCATATATAAATCAAATCTCCTCCTTCTTCCTTCTTCCTTCTTCAAGCCATTGGTTCGCTTTTGGGGATAAAGCGAGGTCGCTCTGCAAAGACTTGAGAATAATTATTCTCTTCGCTCAAAGCCCGTTCCTCAGACCGGATGCGTGTGAGCAGTAATAAAGCATTGGCGAGGGTAAAGAAAATTGACGTAATATAAGCTGTATGAATCAAAGGAACTGCGGCAATCTCCAGAATGACTCCGAGATAGTTAGGATGGCGCACATAACGGTATATACCTTGATTAACGGCTGGGGCATTGGGCAGAGTCATCACTCGCACAGTCCAGCGATTACCTAGTGTCAAAATTGCCGCGTAACGCAGGCTCTGCCCTACGAGCAATCCAATGAATCCAACGACTGCCAATCCTGGAATAAAGGGACGGTCTAACCAGAATACTTCTATCCCCATCGCAAAAATCCAGCTTGCATGCAGTAATTTCATCACCCAGAAGTGTTCTGGCGCATGCTCGCGTCCTCCTTGTGCAATAATCCGAGCTTCATTCCCCTGGCTCAGGCGCATTTCCAAGACTCGCTGAAGCAAAATAGACGTAATAATCCCTAGGAAAATTACTTTAGTTGTCAACATTTGTACATCCTCCTAAAATACTCTAGACAGTTTTTCTCTGCGTTATGTCAAGTTCGGATGATTGCTCCCCTTCCGGTCTAAAATTACCTCTTTTCTCTCTAACATGCAGGGTACGAAGAAATAAGAGATTAAAAACCGCAGTAGCCGTTTCGGCTTCCCGGAGGGTAGGACGCAGATAAACCTGTACCTCATCCGGATGGCAACCGCTATAAGGTTTTCAACATACCAAGAGCGAAAAATGGTATTACCATTGCAAGAGAATAACCTCTTCTGATAAGCCAGGTCCCATCGCTATCATCAAGCCATAAGTACCCGGTGGAGGCGGTTCTTGTGTAGTTAAGAGTTCGTTAAGCATATAGATTACTGTGCCTGATGAAATATTGCCAATCTGTGCTAAAGCATCCCAACTGAGTTGTAGTGTTTCTGGAGCAAGGCCTAACTCTTCTTGTATACCCTGAAGCACCTTGGGGCCGCCGGGATGCACAATCCAGCGAGATATTTGATCTATAGATAGATTATGATCTGCCAGGAATGGATCGATCAGTTTTCGCAGTCCATCTTTGGCAAAGTCCGGCACCTCAGGTCTGAGGATATTTCTCAAGCCTGTGTCAACAATATTCATCCCCATTAGGTGTTCGGTATTGGGAATCAACATTGACCTGCTATCGACCACCCGAGGTTGTCCAGGTTGGGCTAAAGGATGGTCGCGACCAACCAGCAAAACTGCTGTTGCACCATCGCCGAACAGCCCTGCTGTAACGATATTGGAAATTATATCGTTGTAGACGCCTGGATTGTCTGGCAATTGATTAACCAATGCTTGCATATCCAATTGCAGGTAACCTTGCCAGAGAGATGAGCTAATCTCGCCAACAAACATAATTGCTGCTTCGGTGGGGTGACCTTCTAGGTAATCAGCGATTCGAGCTACCCCTGCTGCCCCACCCATACAACCATATCCAAACATTGGTAACCGCTTCACATTCGGCGAAAACGGAATCCTGTTCATCAACTGGGCTTCAAGGGAAGGAATAGCGATGACGAGCGATACGGAGGCAAGTAGTGCAACATCTTTAGGGTGGAGTTGAACCTTTTGCAGCAACTTCTCCACGGCTCCTTCAAAGAGATTGAGGGCGGCTTCTGTAGTTACACGACTTTGCACGGCATTACCGGGCATATCATAGAAGGTGTCAAGTGGCAAGCTAAAATAACGACCGTTAATTTTACAATTGCTAAAAAAGCGGTCAATCAAATCTAGATCAAAATCCAGATCCATAGCCATGCAGTATTTGCGTAGGGCTGTGGCTAGTACTTCCTGACTGTAATAGTGGGGGGGGAAGTTAGTTGAAGTAGCAGCGATAAAGACCATAATGAAGGAAGAAGGAAGAAGGAAGAAGGAAGAAGGAAGATGGGGATTGGGACATCAACTCAAAACGAAAGACCATAATGAAGGAAGAAGGAAGAAGGAAGAAGGAAGAAGGAAGATGGGGATTGGGACATCAACTCAAAACGAAAGACCTGAATAAGTCGGGGTATTAAACCCTCTGCTCCCGGATAATGATTTTTATTATTGTTACTTGAGTACGGGCTTCTGAATTTCCTGAGCGATCGCCTGTAAAAGTTGCTGACGATTGGCGTGCAAAAAGAAATGGTCACCGGGAAACATTGCCACCCGGAAGTCTCCATCGGTTTGATCGCACCAGGCAGCAAGTTCTGTTTGACTGACTATGTTGTCCTTTATTCCTCCAAATGCCGAGATTGGACAATTAAGCCGCTCCTCGGTGGCATAAAAGTAGGTTTCTAGAATCGCAAAGTCTGCTCGCAGAGCAGGCAAAAACAACTGCATCACTTCCGGATTTTGTAAAACCTCTTCCGGGGTACCATTGAGGCGACGCAGTGACTCCAAAAACTTAGAATCGGGCAGTCGATGAATTGGTAAATCCAGATCGAGTATATGAGGTGCGCGGCTTGCGGAAACAAATAAGTGAATCGGGGAGGGCAAATTTTGTCTGCGGAGTTCACGAGCTAGTTCAAAGCTGATTAACGCTCCTAAACTGTGACCGAAAAAGGCAAAGGAAATATCTAGATAAGGACTTATAAGCGGAACTAGGGTCTGAATTAGCGGTGCTAGACGAGTAAAGGGAGATTCCCCCAATCGCTCTTCTCTCCCAGGTAACTGAATCGGGCAAACTTCTATCTCTGGTGGTAGCTCTTTTGACCAAGAATTAAAGATTGAAGCACCACCTCCAGCATAGGAAAAGCAGAATAGACGCAAGCAAGCTCGTGGATTTGGCTGCTTGCGGCTAAACCAGAGATTGGGTTGAGAAACCTCCTCTTGTGGTTCTGGCAAAGCTTTCCCCTCGATTAGCAAGATAAGCTGCTGGACAAACTGAGCAACATTAAGACCAACGAAATACTCTAGAGCAATAAATACTTCTAAGTCTTTTTCAATCCGTTTCTTCAGTTCAATAGCCATCAACGAGTCGAGTCCCAGGCTATAAAGAGGCACATCCAAGTCCACTTTAGCGGCAGACAACCCCATCACTTTGGCTAAAAGTGCCCTTAGATAAGACTCCAGCAACTGCTGACGCTCTTGTGGTTGTGCAGCCAAAAACTGAGCTTTAGTGATACTAAACTCTAATTCTAATTCGGTAACATTGACGGAAGAAACAGCAAAAGAGGAAGAAACAGATACTGAAACATTCTCTTTTCCCACCCAGTAACGTTCTCGCTGCCAGGGATAGGAAGGTAAGGACACACACCTTCCTCCTTTGGGATAGAACTTATGCCATTTTATTGGGTAGCCTAACGTATATAGGGAACCGAGAGAATGCAACATGACAAACTTCTCTGCTTCCTGTCGTCGTAGAGAAGGTAGCACAACTCCCTCCCCAGAGCTAGCCCGCAGACATTGGGAGATGTTCATTGCCAGAACTGGGTGGGGACTCAATTCTATAAATAGGTCGTGCTTGGTCTTTCCAAGTTGCTCTATTGCTGCGGCAAATTGTACTGGTTCCCGAATGCTGCGTCTCCAATAGTCAGAATTAAACTCTCGACCATCCTGTGCCTTACCTGTAATTGTGGAAATAATCGGGATTGATGCCGCTTGCGGATTGATTCCCTGGAGCGATCGCATATATTCGTCTTGATATGGCTCCATCTGAGGGCTGTGGAAAGCATAATTGACTGGCAGAAACTTAGAGAAAATTTGCCGTTCCTCAAGGGATTGAATCACTTCCTCCAGTGCGGCAGCCTCCCCAGATAAAACAATGGAGGTGGGACTGTTGATGGCAGCAATGGACAGACGGCCTGCATAAGACGCCAACAGATCCTCTACTTCCAAGGCTGACAAAGGAACTGCCGCCATCTTCCCTAGACCCATCCCCTGCTGCATTAGGCGACCCCGGTGGAAGACAACTCGCACCGCATCTTGCAAGCTAAGTGCCCCAGCGACATAAGCGGCAGCGACTTCTCCAAGGCTGTGTCCGACAATGGCACTAGGTTCTACTCCCCAAGAGCGCCACAAAGCTGCTAGAGCAACTTGCAAAGCAAAAATGGCTGGTTGGGCAATCTCTGTTTCTCCCAAACGGGACTGGGATTCATCAGCGGTTAGTTCCTCCATCAGTGACCAGCTAGCTAGTGGAGCTAGTAGAGCGTCACACTGTTCTAGGGTCGCTCGAAAAACCCTTTCAGAGGATAACAATTCGCGTCCCATCGCCCACCATTGCGGTCCTTGACCCGAAAAGACAAAAACTAGCTTTTGGTGGTGGTTGCGTTGTTTGTGACCGGAAGATAAACCAGGAATAGCTCCAAATAGCAAAAACCCATTTAAGGATTTGGTTAGTTCGTCACGGTTGTGAAATACTAGGCTTAGACGGTGGTCATTGTGACTGCGCCGTATGCTAGCAGTGTAACAGATATCTTCTAGAGATACTGTGGTGTTAGCAAAAAATTCCTGATACTTTTTAGCGAGCGATCGCAGAGCTTCTGGGCTACGGGCAGAAAGTGGTAGTAGAAGAGGCAGGGGAGCAGGGGGAATGCCTATGTGCCGCTTGCGGTTTAAGTCCCCATCTATACCGTTCTTGGTTGGGTGCAACTTTGCGATCCGGGTCGAATCTGATTCTGTATTTGTCCCCCTGCTCCCTGGCTCCCCGCTCCCTTGCCTAGCTTCAAGAGGGGAAAATTCTTCTAGGATGATGTGGGAGTTGGTGCCGCCAAAACCGAAGGAACTAACTCCAGCCAAAGCAGCCTCGCCATTATCAGACCAGGGTTCCAGAGTCTGTTGCACCTTCAGAGGAAGTTTGTCAAAGGGGATATAAGGATTCGGTTTTTGGAAATGCAGACTTGCTGGTATTTTTCGGTGCTGTAACATTAGCGCCACCTTAATCAGACCGGCAATGCCAGCCGCTGACTCTAAATGACCGATGTTAGTTTTGACCGAACCCACAGCACAACGGTTACCAGGAGGGCGACCTTCAGACAATACAGTTCCCAAGGCTTCCGCTTCAATTGGATCTCCCAAGGAAGTGCCTGTGCCATGAACTTCGACATAGCCAATTTGAGATGCTGCGACTTTGGCGTTCCCCAAGGCTTGGCGGATGAGTGCTTCCTGGGAGGGGCCATTGGGAGCGGTAAGCCCATAGCTGCGACCATCCTGGTTAATGGCTGAACCCTTGATCAGGGCAATAATCTTATCCTTATCCCTTTTCGCATCCGACAGACGTTTGAGAACTACTATACCGCAACCTTCCCCCCGGACATAACCGTTGGCGCTGGCATCAAACGTCTTACATCGCCCATCGGGAGACATCATCTGAGCTTGGGAAAGGATGATAGTTAATTCGGGAGACAGAAGCAGATTTACACCACCTGCCAAGACCAGGTTAGACTCTCCACTGCGTAAACTCTGACACGCAAGATGCACGGCAACTAATGACGAGGAACAGGCAGTATCAATTGCCATACTCGGTCCCCTCAGATCAAACATATATGAGAGGCGGTTAGCTGCGATACTAAAAGCATTCCCTGTAGCCATGTAGGGATTAATTTCGCTGTAACCCTCTCGACAATGTTGATGATAATCGTTGCAGGAGATACCAACAAACACCCCTGTACTACTGCGGGCGAGCTGTTCTATTACCTGTCCGGCATCCTCCAGGGCCTCCCAACCCACCTCAAGTAAAAGCCGTTGCTGAGGGTCTATGTACATCGCCTCACGGGGTGCGATTCCGAAGAAATGGGGGTCAAATTGATCCACTTGTTCCAAAAAGCCGCCCCAACGAGTATTCATCTTCCCCTGAGCAAGTTTCGAGTCGTAGAACCTGTCTACATCCCAACGGTCTGGAGGTATCTCAGTAATCGCATCCACCCCATCAGACATCATCTGCCAAAACTTCTCTGGGTTCTTGGCACCAGGAAAGCGACAACTCATGCCAATAATTGCAATTGGTTCCATCTTTAAGCCTCCGCATCAACTAAGGAGACGGACTCCAAACTATCAGCCTCCTGAGCTAGACGCTGAGACAGCAATTCAATCGTGGGATAGTTCCACACTAAGGTCGGAGACAAGGGATATCCAAGCCTCTTCTCCAATTTGCTCAAAATAACCATTGCATCGACTGAATTTAGGTCGAAGCTTTGAAAAGGTGCCTCAACATCTATGTCGTTGGGATTGATGTCCAACTTTTCGGCAAGCAGGGAAACTATCCAGGCTTGAATAGCTTCAGCAGTCCAAGATACCGTAACAGGCTCAAAACTCATTTTGATACCTCCGATGTCAGTGGGATTGGACGGTATTGGCCCAATTGAATTGGTACTTGTAGCCCCTGGATTTTTAAACTTTGCATTCGGTATAAAAATGTGGCTCCGGTCATTATGTGGTTCGCAACATCCACGACTTTCCGATTGTTCTGTTCAGCCATGTAAGAACCCCTCACCCAGTCATTAAAACTGCCCATCGCAGGTCCACACCAGATTTGATAATCAATTTCCCGACCTTTTTCTCCAGAGTTAGACCAGCGGGACGACAATCCGAGATACCAGCGGAAAATGAGAGCCATCTTCAGTTTCGGATTCTTAGCAGCCCTAATTAATTTCTCGGGGCTTTGTTGTGACAAATAAGCTGTAGTATCCTCCCAGACGGTTTCCAGACTTTTTTTAAAAATTTGTTTTTCTAATTTTTCCCTTTCTTCCAGGGGAATGTCTTCAATTGAGTCATAGGTTTTGTATAAATCAAACAATTTTTGTGCCCGTAGCCCAAAAAGAGTCCCTCTTTTGAGGACTTGAAGTTTTACCCCCATTTCAAACATATCTGCTGCCGGAGCCATCATCACGTCAGCCATCTCGGCTTGAGCAAGCAATTGTTTAGTATATTCAGAAGTCCCGGCTTCAATGCAGGACTGGTTAATAGAGCCGGTCATAATATAAGCAGCACCCATCATAAACGCAGCTAATGCTGATTGTGGAGTTGCAATTCCTCCTGCAACTCCAATTCGGACAGGTTTGGCATAACAATATTTTCTTTGAATTTCATCTCTCAATTCCAAAATAGAAGGTAAGAGACAGACCAAAGGACGATTATCTGTATGACCCCCAGAATCAGCTTCTACAGTGATATCGTCTGCCATTGGAATTTCTTCCGCTAGGCTTGCCTGTAATTGACTGATTAAACCTTGTTCAACAAGTTGTCGGAGAATTTTTGTAGGAGCCGGTTGCAGAAATTTCGTTGCAACTTCTCTACGAGAAATTTTGGCAATTATTTTATTTTTTATTTCAATTTGATTGGCTGGATTCAAACTTAGTCCAGCCGCTCGGTAGTAGACAATGTTGTCAGTTAAATCCATGAAGGCAGAAGCTTCTAGGGTTCTGACATCATATTTGAGATACAAATCGACTGCACCCCGTTCAATTCTAGGTTCATTGGGACTGTGGAGCAAATTAAAAACATAAGGGCCTTGCGGCAGAGCTTCTTGAATGCGCTTAATGGCTGCTTCGACACGGGAAAGAGATAAACCTCCAGCACCAAATGAACTCAAAATTCTCTGTTTCCCTAGAGTAATGACCAGTTCCTCAGAAGCAATGCCATGAGCCATCGCACCAGTGGCATATGCATATTTTACCCCATGAAAGTCTAGGAAAGTTGGATCGCCTAATTGTTGAATCGGCAGTGGTGGAACAGCCATTAGCATTTCTACCTGTCCGATTTTTCCATTATTGGAATGGTACAAGTAACCTTCATTGGTTACGCCAATTTGCCCTTCAAACCTGATAATATAACAAGGTTTATTTATATTCAGTAGTTTAAGTTTTATCCCTTCTTCATCAAATGATATGGAATCTAAAGAACCTTGCCAGACTTGATTTTGGTTGTGAAAAAATTGTGAGGTTTTTAGACTATTGGCGCTTTTCTTCAGTATAGCTTTGTAACCATTCACGTTTTTAATCCTCTAATTATAGGAAAGGTTTTAACAGGAATTTGGGTTGATAAGTTTTTCTGCTTTTTTAGATTAAATTACTCATTTGGTCTGTTTTTGTGCCCTTGATGTCACGGGATCGGAGGTTAGTAGTCCACCACATTAATTTTGTGAGGGAAGAATTGAACCGCCAAGTACGCCAAGTACGCCAAGGAAGAGAAGAGAATAAATATTGATAATTTGATTCATCCATCAAAGTTTGTGTGACAGACTACTAATCTCGAAGCAGTACAAGGTTACCTGTATCTCTCTGTTTTCTTTCTACCGAAACGGAAGGCGTTCAGCGCCTATGGCATACTTGGCGTACTTGGCGTACTTGGCGGTTAATTAAATAGGTATTCTTTGATGGAAAAAGCAGAGAATCTCACTCCTGTATTTAGAATTGCCATATTAAGGGAATAACTGTTTGCAAAAATCCATCTGAAGCTGAATTAGAGCGCTTATTTGGTGTAGAGATTCCTGTCGTGCCTGCAAAAAAGCCGCGTGGGATTTGGTCATACTGGAAGCATTTTGACTCAGTTTTTGGTACAAAGGATTGCGTAAATTTGGTAGTAGAGATTCGCTATCCTCGGTGTGAGTTGTCGAAACAGAAGGCAGAATGTATTGAGAATTGTCATGTTGCTCTAAAATAACTTCGTAATTTTGTAATTGTTCTTCAGGTTCAAAAATCGCAGATTCGCTATCTTCGGTGATATTAAGCTCAGGTATAGCCTCCAAAAGAAAGTGATTTATAGTCGAGACATTTTCGGGACTTTTTATCCCGTTTTCGAGCAAAGATGAATTCATTTTTTCAAATTCCTTGAAATGTAGTAATATTCAACCCAAAATTACCGATATTGTCCATACCAAGGACTTCACAACCGAGAATTTGAAGATGTATCCTTGACGGTTTTCTGGCTCAATGATGTGGAATTAATCTCGCATCTGCCCAAAGTTATATTTTTGACTATTGACTGGTTTTGAATAAAAGTTTCTGGCACCTGAGAATACAGTGGTGATAAATCCATCTCAACCCGATGGCTCAGGAGCTTTGCTAAGAGTCTGACAATAGAAGTGCGATCGTCTACACTTCTTTTATTTATTGACGCTACGACGTGTTCTTTCGGTTTGAGAGTTCTGTCAATCCATCTCGAACAGTTACTGCCGGCCCCAACTTCGATAAATATTCTGGTGCCATCTTCGTAAACACGGTTAATTAGCCGAGGAAAATCAATCTGTTGACACATGACTTTGGCGATGTTGTGACCAACAGTATGGCTGTCACGGATCTGAATGGGTTGATACTCTGCTGCAGAATAAAAAACAGTATCTGTTACATTTTGGAGCGGTAAGGTGTTTAGTTTTACGAGTTCATCGTACTCAGAGTGCATTGGCTCGCAATGAATTATATGCTTACCGGGAATCCGTAAAGCATCGCAATTTAAGGTTTCAATCACTCTCAAGCAAGCTTTTGTATCACCAGCAATCACAACTTCTTCTGGTGTATTTATCAGAGCTAAATACACCCGATTCTCATGTTTGAGACATTCTCTGACTTGGGATGGAGTCGCCATCAGAATATGATTGCTCCAAAACTCTTCGCCTGCATCTTCCAGTATTTGAGGCAATCCCCAATACTCACGAGCTGCGTTCTTGGAACCTGATAGCCGTGTTTTAAATAGTTGAGATGAGTTCAAGTTATCGCTACCTTCGCAAAAGCTAGTCCAGATCCCTTGAGCAATCATCATACTAGTTTCCCCTAGGCTATACCCAAAGGCACATTGGGGCTGGATTTTGAAATAATCTTTCAGAATTGTAGTGAAGAGTCCAGCAAAGCCTGCTTCAGATTCTAGCATTGCTATTGTATCATCTATCAATTGCTGTTCCAGGGTTTCCAGTTGCCTTTTGGAAATTTTATTTAAGCTTCTGGGATAGAGAACTTTCTCTATATTAGCGACACGGCTGTAAACGCTCCTGATTACCAGGTCATCATAAATTTGGGGAAACAAGCGGAAGAGATTCCGACCGATTCCGATATAAGAATTGAAGGCACCAGGGTAAACGAAAGCGATTTTGCCTTGGCGACCTAGTGGTTTTGCCGTAAAATAACTGCCTGTAGGAGTTTGCCAGTCTTTCTTGAGATTAAAGGCATCAGCAATACCCTTAAGAGAGTACTGAATTTCTCGCTTCAATTCATCTTTATTACGTCCGAGTATTGCTAATGCGTAAGTTGAATTTTGCCGTTTTTCAAAAGCTTCAAAAGTTTGAGTGGCACAAGCTGATAAGGAAGAACAATCTTCGATATTTTGTTGGAGAGCGTAAATTTGATCTAGTAAGCTAGAACGATCTTCAGCGGCGATCGCAAAAAGATAAAAAGGTGTTTGCTCTAAATACCTGCTGCTGTGTTTTTTCTGATTTGGTTCTTCCGACAAAATTAAATGCGCGTAATTTCCATCTATCTCTATGCTGTTAATGGCAGCTATTCTTTTAATGGCTCCTTTTTCTAAAAACCAGGGTTTTGATTCAGTAGCAACATAAAATGGACTTAAGTGCCAAAATGAACCCAAAAAATCTAAAGGCTTGGGGGCAGACCACTGAGGAACTGCGGGAATATAACGATAATACAAACAGAGCGCTGTTTTAACTAGACTGACTATTCCCGAGACGGCATAGGTATGACCGATATTGGCTTTTACACTGCCGATCGCACAGCTTAAGTTCGGTTCATAAGTCTGATAAGCCTGGAGCAAACCCTTGATTTCTGACTCATCTTGTTGTATAATTCCACTACCAAAAACTTCTAAATAACCAATGTCTTTTGCTTTGATACCTGCTAACTGGAAAGCGTGTTGACTAACTTGCGTTATTGCTTCCCAGTCAGAGAGTGGCGAGCAACTATCGAGTTTGTTAGAAGTATTTTCTTCCAAAAGACTGATGGCATCAATCACCGCATAAATGCGATCGTTTTTTCGTTTTGCTGTTTCGTGGAGTTTCAACACTACAGCGGCGGCACCCTCACCGACTATCCAGCCATTGGCATTTTGGTCAAAACTGAGGGTATTTACACCTGTGTTAACTTTTGCGATTTGATTTCGCAGTAAAACCCTAGAAGCCTCGCCAGCTAGTTCAACGGCACCCACAAGCACAGCATCGACTTCTCTAATAGAGAGTAGCTTTTGTGCAAGATCCAAGGCTTTGCAAACAGAATTTTGTTCGGCTGTCAGTGTGAATGAAGGCCCAGCGAAATTCCACAGATTGGAAATACAATTAGTCAGGACGTTTTCGTTGTTACATTTATATTGACTGGTTCCTATCAGGTTGTAAATACTATCTTTCGCAATACTTTCGAGTTCAGGAAAGTGTTCAGAAAGTAACTCCCCTCTTTCCTGAGAATGGCTAAGAGAAACTTCTGCTGGCGTAACAATAACAATTGCTACCCTGGTTCCTTTATTAAGTCCTGCATCTTTGAGAGCATTATCAGCCACCTTGAGCATCAACAGTTTTTCATGGTTTAATTTCTCCACTTGCTCAGACGGTATTTTGAAACGCAAGGCATCGAGTTCAAAATCTTTGATATATGCACCATCAGGTGCTACACTACTTTCAAAATTGTATTTTTTAAGTAAATTTTCTTGCTTTTCTACTCCTTGCCATCGCTGAGACGGAACGGGAATAAAGTGCTGAGTTCCCTCATAGATACTGCGCTCAAAAATATCCAATCCATTGGATGTTCCTAAGTGAGTATCCATTCCGACTATGGCAATTTTGGGAATTTGAACTTGTTCAGTTTTTACCATGAGTTAAATCCTCTTGCCAATTGCTTATCTTTAGCGGCTATAGTGTTGAGAGAGTTACTTTTGCAAGACATAGCACAGGTATTCAAGGTTTCTATTTTGAAATGCTTCATAGACTGGAGTTCCTTGGCATCCTGCAAACCAATTGGCAACTATGTGTAAGTGTTTGGGAATATCTTGGTTAATGATTGCTAGCTTTCTCTCGTTCTCCAAATCCATAGCTTTCAGAATATTTGCAGTAATTCTTTCTGATTTTAAAATTTTAAAACCGGATGTTTCTAGCAACTTTGTTGTTTTGTCAATTGCGTCTTTGGGTCGGAAATCAGCAAATAAAAAGTGCCCATTTGGACGAAGAACTCTATAAACCTCGGTAAAAAAGCGCTCCGTTGAACCATAACAGTGTGATGATTCAACATTAACTACAGTATCAAATGAACAGTCATTAAATGTTAGAGATTCTGCATCCCCTACACGAAAAGTTAGTTTTGGAACAGAATGATATTTTTGACAGAATGAAATATTACTTTCAGAGATATCAATCCCTGTCATTGTTCTTGGGTGTAAATAACGTGTAATGTATGAAGAACCTCCACCACGTCCACATCCCACTTCAAGAACATCCAATCCAAAGAGGGGAATAGCATTTGCTACATGATGATACAGTTGAATGCAGTAACGTTCTTTTTCTTCAGAACTACTCAATTCTAACTGTTTTGCATCCGGTTGTAAATCTGTATACCCATAGTTTATAAAAGCAATTTTAATATTACCAAAATTGGATGCGAATAAGTTGTACCAAGTTTTCCAGAGAAATCTTCTAAAGGGATAATCGTTTGGGCGAGCGATAAAGTTGTTTAAGATATTTACTGGTCGAGCGACTAAGCTATTCAACATATTTTTAACTCCAGATTAATAGGTAAGCTGTTGCATATTTGGGCGGACAGGGATGCCCAACGCCAGGTGCTACAACGGGGGGGAAAATAAGCAACGCACTGGCTCCCCTACAAGAGTTAGAGGAATTCAGATTATGTTTAAAAACCGCAGTAGCCGCTGTACGCATTCTTGGAGGGTAGCAGGCTGATGAACCAGGGTGAACCTGTAACTCATCCGGATGGAAACCGCTATATTACGGATTATAAAAACACTGTTTTGACGATTTGGTATCAGCTATCAACTTTTATTAATTGGATTTTGGATTATTAAATCCAAAATCAGAAATTGGTTGATCGCTTTTATCTGGTTATCAAGCTGTTAGGTAATACAGTTCCCTTTGCCCCAAGCATACGTGAGTATATTTGTCCTTGAAGGTTGTGTGCTATGACATTAGCAACTACAGCCGAGTCTGTCTTTGACTGAATTTCACAAGACATATAAAAGGTTTCATCAAATGGAATCTCTGCGAACTGTTCAAAATGTTTGATTTCTGAAGGCAAACAACCTTCTTGATGAAAATACTGTGTCCAAATCCACAGGGGATGTATGTTAACGTCAACAATATAAGGGTTGAACGTTTGGACTGGAAATTGCCCTTGTTCTCTATCTTTGAGAGTTGGTAAAATGCATTCTATCGTTATCTTTTCAGGGCTAATATTTAAGACCGTTTTTACGCCTTGAAAAGATTCTCCATGAAATAAGCTTGATTCCCCACTCTGATAAAATGATGTACTAGAATATGGGGTTGTTTCATCTCGTTCTAAATTCAACGATTCATAGCTAGGAGCGACTGGAATTTGCCGTTTAAGCTTCAGTTGGGCACTGAAATGATAAAGAGTTTTTTCGGAGTTATTGCTCCATATCTTAGCATGAAACTCGATTTCATTGTTACCATTATTATCTGTTTCTTCCAAGTCTAGAGTGTATGCATTCCCAAGATTTTCCTCGAATACTATTCCCTTCAAAACTTTGAAGTTTTGGCAGCTAAAGAATTTGTAACCTGGATAGAGTTGCTCGCAGGTATTGGCAATCCATGACATCGCACAAGTAGCTGGGAGAACAGCACGATTGGCAATTACATGGTCTTGTAAAAATGGATTGGCTGCTAATGTTAATCTACGCTGAATGCGAAACTTTTTCAACTCGCCAGTTAATGCTTCAGGTGTGTATTTTATGGGACTGCCAATCACTATCTGCACTACTTCTTGATTTGCCCCAGCCAGTTCATCAACTAACATTTGAGTCCCAATATCAATCGGGATAGTCTCGATGTTTCGCTCGGCAAAAGCTTTTTTTAATTCGGGACTTACCATGCCAGCATCCCAAGGACCCCAATTAATTGTAACTACGTGACAATTTGGATGGTTGCGTTTTACGAGATGTGCTGATTTGTTAAGGATTTCATTAGCTAGAGCATAATCAGATTGACCGGCATTTCCGTAAAAGCCAACTACTGAGGAAAACAGGACTAAATGATTCAGTTGACTGGGTGTCACGCACCGAAGCAAATTTTCTAGTCCTTTAACCTTGGCATTGTAAACCGTTTCAAAATCCTGTTCTGATTTTTTCTCAATGCGCTTATCTGCTAGATTGCCAGCCCCGTGAATGATTCCTGTTACCGCACCCAAGCGCTCAACTGCAGTGCTGACTTGCTCAGAAAGAGCTAGAGCATCAGTCACATCCACACTCAGATATTCTGCTTGTCCACCGGAAGAAGCAATCGCAAAGAGGGTTTTTTCAATTTGCCGTCTGGATGAAATACTATTAAACTCTCGCTGTACCATGATTGGTGTCGGCTTTTCTCCTGTTGTCAGGAAATTATCCACGATCCGCTTTTTTAATTCCGCTTCACTCAAGCAACCTTCAGCCCATACAGGTTCAGGATATGCTTTAGAACGACCCAGCAAGATAAATTTGCATTTATAAATCTCTGCTAGTTTGATAACGCACTCCGCAGTTATCCCTTTAGCACCACCACTGACGAGAAAAACTTGGGATTGGTCTGATGGTTGACTGTTAACGATTGACGGTGAACTTTCAGCCACCAGTGTTACTCGACATAAAGAACCATATCCAACTTCAACCAGCAATCGGTTGGGGTCGTGAAGTTCGGCAAGGATATACTGTACCGATCGCTCTGCATCTAAATCAGGACTCAAGTCAATAGCTCGGCAAAATACAGGTTCCCATTCCAGATTCAAGGATTTAGTCAGTCCAAACAATCCACCACTAATGGCTGCGAAGTTGGTTTTTCTTCCGAGTCCTAACTCACCATCAAGACGGGCAATGGTAAGGAAACAACTACGTCCCTGACGTGCAGCTTGATTCAACGGTTCTTTGAGATGTTTGGCAATCAGAAAAACATGGCGGAGGAGGGCTTTTTCTGCTTCCAAATAGCGGACATCATTGCTGTTATTGTCATGATTTGCAGGATTTAAGTGAATAAACGCGGCAATTGGGCCATAATCAGAGGCGATCGCTTCTAACTGTTGTTTCAAATGCTCTTCGTTCCAATCTGTAAGCACAACCCGACTAATTCCTTCAGGTAAAGGTGAGTGTTGTGCTAGTGAAGTTTGGGGAAAACTTAAAACAACGGTTTTCCAACCACGTTCTGTGAGACTCTCAACTAGTTTAGAGGTGGTGAGGGAGCCATCATCGGTAAGCAAGGCAATATGCTTATCGGGTAAGGTAAAATCCAAGATATCGGGTTCTGGAAGAACTTTGAGTTTTACTGGACTGCGGAGAATATTCAGAGATTGGGAAGAAGACGTGGAGAAAATTTCCTCATATCCTGGTGTTCCAGTGTCCCCGTGTTCTTCTTCCACGCCTATGATAACCGAGTCAACTGTCGATTGCATATACTCAGCTATTTGACCGAGGGTACGCAGTTCTGCCAATTCTTCAGGATTTGGCTTTGGAAAATCGGGGTATAGTTCTAGTAGCGCTCCCAGGATTTCCACACGTTTGATGGAATCAATCCCTAAATCTGCCTCCATATCCATCGAAAGCTCCAACATCTCCACTGGGTAGCCCGTCTTATCACTAACGATGTTGAGCAAAATATTATTGAGATCCGCGAAATCAATGCCTACTTCTGATGTGGGTGTATCTAAAGATGAGACAATAGGGAACTCAGGAATATCAGTTTCAAGAGATTCTTCCTTGATTTCCTTCAGAGGTGTCGGCGCTTCGGAGATTTGTGATACAAGAGTCTGCATGTACCCAACGATTTGATCGAGGGTGCGTACTTGAGCCAGTTCTTCAGGATTTGGTTTAGGAAAATCGGGGTATAGCTCCAACAACGCTCCCAAAATTTCCACACGTTTGATAGAATCAATCCCTAAATCTGCCTCCATATCCATCGAAAGTTCCAGCATCTCCACTGGGTACCCTGTCTTATCACTGACGACGTTTAGCAGAGCTTGACTTAGGATAGCTCCATCAATAGGTGGGGTGCTGGGGAGGTGGGGAGGTGGGGAGATGGGGTGATTGGAGGTAATTACAGCCCCATTGCTTGAACCGTTAGTTGAAACTGGTGCAGGGCTGTTTATATACCCGTTGCCAGGTAAATCTTCCCATGAGTTTTTCTCAACAATAGGGTGAACAGTAGTCAGTGGAGTCACTAGAGAGGAGCGATCGCTAACAACTGATGTTTTATCAGGCACACTTTCTTTAGTATAATCACCAGGTTTCAGCCCCTCATATTGTCGCTGGAGCAATTGGAAAAAGTTTTTGGTGTATTCCGTTTGATGGTTTAGATATTGCTCGTGAATACGGAGGGTTTGGGCTTGATGATCGTGAAACCGCATCATGCTGCGCTCTGAGCTTGCCTGTACAACTGAATTCCTTTCCTCCTGCACAGAAGCTTTACCATTTCCCAACAACGAATTCTGCTGCTGCGTCAGTTGAAAAAAGGTTTTGGTATATTCCGTTTGATGCTCCAAAGATTGTTCGTGGACATGTAAAATATCACGTTGATGGCGATTGAACTCTATCAGTGTGTACTCTAAGCTGTCTAAAACTCGTTGGTAACTCTCAGGAAGTTCAGGAGTTGATTGCAAAAAGTTCATCGGAATCAGATCGGAATGTTGTGCAGGTTGTACTGTTGGAGAATGCTGTGCGCCATTGCCATTATTCCCATTACTGTAAGGAACTACCGCTGACGCAAATGTGGGTATGGATTGGGTGGCAGGAATTGTAGTTGTACTAGTGTTTAATTTCACTTGATGCCCATTTTCCAGAGCTTCTTCAAACTTCAATTTTGTTTTTTCTGACACATAGTTACTAGCACTTAAACGGACAATTAACTCCTTTTTGTTTGGAACTTCTGGTATTTTCTGCTCCAGTTGGTAGGGATCGAGGTTCTTCAAAGGCAACCCAGCAACCTGCAACTGCACAACGGCTTCTCGAAGACAGCGATCGCTATCTTTTTGAGGACTGGCATTTAAGGCTACAGCTAAATGTGGTTTATCCTTGAGAATATCGTTCACCAAGTTAGTCAGAATGCTTTTCGGTCCAAATTCGATAAAGCAATAACCACCTTCAGCATAGATGTTTTCAATCTGTTGCTTAAAAAGTACCTGATTGATCAGGTGTTCTTTGAGGATTTTTTTAATCGCTGGAGGTTCGGTTGGATAAACCTTCCCTGTGACATTGGTGTAAACCGGGATTTTGGGCTGGTTAAAAGTAACTCTCTCAATTGAAGAAGCAAAAGGGTTCTGTGCATGAGCTACTAGTGGTGTATGAAAAGCCGCCGAAACAGGTAACAAAAAGGTAGAATATCCTTGCTCCTTGAGAACATTCTGCAATGAAGCGATTTCAGCTTTAGCCCCTGCCAGCACAACCTGATGGTTGGAATTCAAGTTAGCAATGGTGACTTGTGGGAAATTCTTAACTATTTCTTCAACTGGCCTCACATCCCCTGTTACTGCCAGCATCGTTCCGGCATCAAGCTGGGTATCTTTTGGTGCAGCCATCGCTTGACCCCTAGCTTTGACCAAGAAAAAGTAATCTTCGTCACTAAAAACACCCGCAGCCCACAAAGCTGTCAGTTCTCCAAAGCTGTGTCCGGCGACAAAATCGGGTTTCAACCCAGCCTGTTGTAATATCTGATAAAGACCAGCGCTAAAAACCCCAATCGCTGGCTGTGAATATTCTGTACGCTGCAACGCTTCCACCTGGGCAAGCTTTTGAGCTTTATCAAATACAGGAGTCGGAAAAATGGTTCTTGAGAGGGGCTGCAACCCGTCTTGACACAAAAGGCTGTCCATGAAACCATAATTTTGTCGCAAGCAAGGAAAATTAATCACAAGTTCTCGACCCATTTCCAGGTATTGAGAACCTTGACCTGAGAACAGCGCCACTACCTTTGCCTTGGTTACCATTCCAATTTTGCGGTAGTAAATCCCTTGAGGATGCTCCCAAGATTCTATTTGTGGCTGATTTTTAATCCCGTCAATACATATTTGCAATAACTTACGAGCCTCAGCCAAAGAATCTGCAACAAACCCAATTCTGGCATCTTTGACAGGAATGTCTGTGTCTTTGCACCCTGCAATCAAATTTATATAGTGCCGCTCTCCAATGGAGGATTGCAGCTGTTCCAATATATCTTCACAGCGCGACAACAACTGCTCAGGTGTTGACGCAAATATCAATATTGGCTGGGCAGTATTGTGTAAACGATAGGGACGGTCTTGCTCGTTTTGGTATTCTTCCAAGACGATATGATAATTCGTGCCACCAAAACCGAAAGAACTGACTCCTGCACGTCTTGGCGCTTCTCCTTCTTTCCGAATCCAGGGTCTGGTTTCCGTATTCAAATAAAATGGAGAAGTTTCAATATTCAGCTTAGAGTGTGGTTTCGTAATATTAATCGTAGCGGGCAATACCTTGTGGTGTAAAGCCAATGCCGTTTTGATCAGACTTGCCGCTCCTGCAGCCGCTTTTGTATGTCCAATCTGCGATTTGACACTTCCGAGAGCAATATATTGTGTTTTTGGATTGTTTTCGCCAAAAACTTCTTTTAGAGATGCAACTTCAGATGGATCTCCAACCATAGTGCCTGTGCCATGTGCTTCAATCAAACCAACACTTGCAGGATCGAAGCCTGCATTTTCATAAGCACGACGCAAAGCTCTAACTTGACCTTCAGGACGCGGCGCATAAATGCTTTTATACCGACCATCACTGGAAGTGCCAATGCCTTTGATGACAGCATAGATTCTATCATTGTCTTGTTCGGCATCTTCCAGGCGTTTGAGCAGCAACATCCCGAGTCCCTCAGCCAACATCATTCCATCCGAATCTGCATCAAAAGGTTTGGAATTCTCACTTGGGGAGACAGCAGGGGTTTTGCTGAAACACATATAAGCAAGAGCCGAGTTGTCAGTATCAACACCGCCAGTGAGCATCATGTTGGCTCTATGCTCAACTAGTTCGCCGATCGCCATTGTTAGGGCACCTAATGAACTGGCGCAAGCGGCATCCACCACACAGTTTGTCCCCCCCAAATCTAAGCGGTTGGCAATTCTTCCAGCGACTATGTTTGCCAGCATACCGGGAAAAGCGTTCTCTTCCCATTGAACATATCCACTTTTGATTTTCTCAACAATTTTTTGTGTATCTTCATCCGATAAGCCACTGCTTTTGAGAACTTTCTCCCAGATAGGATATTGCAATCTAGTACCTAAAGGCATCGCCAATTGCCTAGCCAGTGCCACACCTAAGATTACCCCAGTATGCTCCCGATCGAACTGCCTTGATTCACTGTAGCCCGCATCTTCCATAGTAGCTTTGGCAACAACCAGACTTAGCAACTGTGAAATATCTGTAACTTCAAGAATATTAGGTGGAATCCCAAATTCCATCGGGTTAAAATTGATTTCAGGGATAAATCCGCCTCGTTTGCAGTAGGTTTTGTCAGGTGCTTTCGGATTGGGATCGTAGTAATCTTCTATGCTCCAGCGGGAAGGAGGAACATCAGTAATACAATCGACCTTGCGAATAATTTTTTCCCAGTATTCTTGTAAATCTTTAGATTGCGGGAAGATAGAAGCCATCCCAATAATAGCAATTGGGGTTTGTTGCAGTTGTCTATTTATCTTCCTAGTTTCCGTTGCTTTCTCAGGCATAGTTTTTTTCATTTGTATAAGCTTAAACAGAGCTTTCTCACAATTGTTCACTTCGGCGTGCAACTGTGCTAATGCAACTCCAATCCTAGAAGCAGCCATCACTAAATCTTCACTATTGCGGTTGAAATTTTTGTCAAATATAGGACTTACGCAAAACAATTAAAAAATTAACCGCCATAGGCGCTTCGCCTTCCGTTTCGGTAGTACGCCATAGACGCGGTAGGCGCTTCGCCTTCCATCGGTACGGCTTCCGTTTCGGTAGTACGCCATAGGCGCTGTACGCCTTCCGTTTCGGTAGAGATAAGAGTTTCAGAGAGTTTTTGCGTAAGTCCTGAAATAGAAGGTATTGGAAAGTTTATTATCTTTCCACAAAAAGCAAGTTGAGATTAGCTATTAGGGAAAAAATACTTCTTCTGTAAGATTCTGTATTTTTATCTTAAAGTCGGCAACATAATTTGTTAAGCGCCTCCAAGTTCGATAGTTTAACGCAGAAAACTTAATTCGACTCGGCGTAATTCCATAAGGCTGTAGCTTGTACTTATATTAGATAGATTACTTCTCCATCGCAACTGATATGCAACTTATATGCAACAATCCGGAGTATTACTAGATGAAATGCTGATAAGTTCGCCTTTTCAGGTAATTTTAAATTAACAGAACACGAGAAACCCTCATAAAAGTTATCAAAATCGTGCATACCTAGATTCCCGACAACTTTCACGAAGTCGGGAATCTTATTTTTCGATGCTAACTATTACCAATTCTCTATGAATATTCGCTTTTTCTTTATAAATTCTGCTTCTGTCACACAAATATTGCACAGCAGGAAAATATCAAGCATTTTCTGCAAGTTGATTTTTCTTACAATAAATTTTGTTACAAAAATAGACTTATGACTCAAATCGCCGATCGCAGCTAAATAGTTAAATTATTCCGAGCATTGAGTGCCTGTTGACATACTGCGATCGCCATTTCTAAATGGTAATCGCTTAATCCACTGTTAACAGACTTGGCGATCGCTAAAGCTAGTTGCTCTGGTGTTAATTGTTTGATACTAATCGCAATTTGATCCAACGTTGTATCTGATGTATCTTGGACATTTGTAGCTATATTCACTGAATCCTTTGGTATCATCATAGTTGTAACCTGGTTGTCTTCAAATGCTACAGAAGGTAAGGATTCTGTCTCTGCTTCATAGACAGTCAACTCCTTTTTAACAGAAAAATTAGCCGAATTACAGTGTGATGGTTCTATACTTGTGCTTTTTGAAGAAATAGGAATGGTGACTGGCTTGTTAGGCTTGGACTGGAGAATTTTCTTATGGTGGTGAACAATTTCCTTAGCTTTGGTGTAGTTGATGTTCTCACCATTCGCTGCACGTTCTAGAACTTCTGCTCTGGCTTCTTGAGATATTGAGGGAGCAGCGATCAGGTAGAGAACTGAGGCAGTGATATTTAAATTCGTAAAATTTACGAATTTGAACTGCTCTGCAACTTGCATGAATTTGGTTGCGCTTGATAAACTCCAATTAAACTCCGATTTGAGCCAAGTTGTGAAGCTTCCATGTTTCAGATGCTGTTTCACCTCTATTAACCTCTGTCCAATATTGATAATATCTTGAGAAGTTCGACGCATTAACTTCTTGATTTCATCCGTGTGCTGTTGAACAATCATTTGCATCTCACTCTCTGTAGCACAAGCTTCAGGAGTTAAAGTTTGTCGATCTAAAATAGGTTCTAGTTCTAACACCTCTGATGATAAATCACTCTGATACATACAAGATTCACTCCTCTTTTCAATGGCGACCTAGGCTTCCCAGCAGCGCTTGGCTATCACACTCTGGAATCTGGAGTTGAAAGAATTCTGATAAAAGTAAAGGCTCAAATAATTAGGGTATTTTCCAAAAATAAGTTCTACAAAGAGCTTCACTCCGCGTTTCTCAAGTGTTAAAGTTATTTTTCCGAGGCTTTCAAAATCAAAATTCTTAACTTACTATCCTATATAGATGTAAGTAAAATCAACTTATGCACAAAGCATAGGCAAACCATTTAATTAGCCATTCGTTATACATGGTTAGGCTTTTAACGATTCCAAAGATGTAACAGAATAGTAGGCGAGCGCTAAAAATATTAATAAAATTTAGAATTTTGTAAATAAAATATGAAAAAATCTAATCCCGACGGCAGATGTGCGTAAACTCATAATCTATTCCACCTTGCTAAACATCTTGTCTGTCCGGGCAGGTGAAACGCCTATCCTACAATATTTATTTTGAGATAAGTAGATATGGATAAATAAAAATAATTTTTCCTTCTTCCTTCTTCCTTCTTCCTTCTTCCTTCTTCAATGGAATACTCTAAACAGAATCAGGACTTACGCAAAAAAGTTCTGGAGTAGTGGTAATACCGTAGATATTACCACTAAGGCTCTGTGGGTTTTTGAGATAATGCAAGCGTAAGTCCTAATAATTATCTATCCTGACCAAGAAAACATTTTTAGCTGCCAGTAAAAGCCTTGGACGGCAAGAGCTGCTATATATTCAGGATCGGGAGTTAGCTCTTGAAGCGACCATAAAGATGCTTCTTTTGAGTCTGTAAAAGTACGCAAAAGCATTGCTGGATCTCCGGGGATCAAGGAAACTTCAAACTGATTCAGAGGTAGTGAAAGACCTTGCCCTGTTGCTTTAATGTATGCTTCTTTACGAGTCCAACAATTAAAAAATGCTATTTGCCTTTCGCTTTCAGGAAGTTTACGTAACACTGTATATTCCTGTTCCGAAAAAAAGTGTTTTGCAAGAGAATCGATATCATCAATGGGGCGGATATATTCGAGATCGATGCCAACTTGACGTGAGAGTGTAAATGCATACAAAGCTAACTCCTGAGAATGGGATAAATTAAACTGGAGTGTACTACTATTCCTACTAGTTTCTAGCAGTGCAGGCTTGCTATGAACACCGTAAGAAAACTGAATTTGACTTGGCTCTATATCCAAATAGCGACCTAATATTATGCGGAGAATACCGCGACAGACGATAAAACGCCAACGGTCTTTTTCAAAATAAAAATTGTTAGCTCTTAGCTGTTCATCGGGTGAGAGTATTTTTGCCAACTGCTGTAAACGCCATAACGGTTGCTTAAGAGAAGCAGAAAATACATGAACTTCATCTTTTGAAAGCACCAAGTTAGCGGGAGAAGATTGCCATATATTCACAAGAAAACACAGGAAGTTAGGGAGTAGGGAGTAGGGACTAGGGAGTAGGGAACGAAAAAATATGAAATTCATCCATAACGGTTGCCGTCAGTTGAGTTGGAAACCTTTGCCCCTTTCCTCGGCTATTTAAGCAGGATGTCATTCTGAATCGGCATCTTCTTCTTCATTTTTATTTTTTTGCTGACCTTGAGCCTCAACTAATAGCTGCTGCTCAACTTCGCTAACACTAATTCCTAAATCAAAAGCTCTTCTGGTTTTCCAATCTTCCAACTCGAAATCATGTTGATTGAGCCATTCATGTATAGCAAGTCGTGCCATCTCGGCTTTGCGAAGTGTCTGACGAGCAGCATGAAAAATCAGCCGCTGGTTATCAAATCTTGCTAGTGAGATCATAAATCGTTTTAGTCTCATTCTCTCGGGGGTGCGTTCGGTTTTACTCACATACATAGATAAATGCGTTCTAACACTATTTACAAATTATAATTATCTCAATAAAGTAAAAGTTAATTGCAAAAGTTGCATATAAATTGCATATATCCTGATTTGAACACTAAACACCCATTGCGACTAACTTTACACATCTATCCAAAGGTATATTATTTGGCAAAAACATATTCTTAAATAATCAGTTTTTGCAGTTTTTTTATCATCAAATCTGTTGCATATGGGTTGCAATTGAGTATCGCTGAGTTTATTCTGTACTTGAGTGATGTAACTCATATACCTCCATACAATCTATTTTCCTATATGGCAGGTATAGAGGACAGCAGGAGAAAATCTCATTTTTGTGAAAAGAACTCCTGTTATGCTATGAGCGCAGCGTGTGTTCGCTGGACGTGCCTAATGCATAGCTTATCTTGTTGGGACATAAAATCTTAATCCGATGAAATATCCCGAAATGCTTGGCTATATTACCACTCCCTACGCAAATACCTCGCACGCTACATCTGCAAATCTGAGATGCTTCAGGTTTGAAGCTAGGGAGAATGTATATATTAGATTTTGCTATATAAATTCACCCGATCATTGCATCACTCTATACTCTCAACTAAACAATCTTGCAATTTTACTCTTTGGGGATCGCCCTATGTCCCATGAAGTGATTTTGCATGACTGGGCTGAAATTAAGCTATGAGGTGTTGCTACAATGGAATTATCGGAACTAGATCCACTTATCCCGATATTTAAATTAAGAGAAAAACTCCTTCAGTTGCCAAAGGGCTATTCTTTTTTTGAACCAGAATTATTAGAGTTTTTATCGCGACGAAGATGGCCTGATAGCAATCGTCGCATTGACCGAACGACTTTTTGGCGGTGGAGACACGACAATGGGATTGAGCATCAAAAAGTATTTAGCCGATTGGATGTCTTAAAGCTGTGCCAAATCTGTGACCACTACCGCATAGATGGGACTCGTAGCGAATACTTAGACATCGTTAAAAATAAAAAGCATAACAAGGTTATAAAACGTACTTTCGATTCGGCATCTTGCTATGAGCAAGAGCAACTGCCATAGAAGTAGCTGTTACACCCAGTCATATCAGGTTCACCTAAATACTTACGATTAGAACGACTTAAAGATGGGGAGACAGGTTGAATTTTTAATCGTAAGTAATTAGCCGGACTTAATATCAGCAATTCACAATTTAAAATTAAAATATGGTACACAAAGAAAGGCAGCCATTTGAAAAACCTTTAACTCAGTGGTCTATAATTTTGGCAATTGCTACTGCTGTAGCAACTGGCGCAGTTTGTGTCTACAGCCTTTCACGATTTCGATTCACTTCTTTCTGGCAGGCTCCTCCTAATCCAACGAGTTCTCCTGTCATAACTGCTGTCTCGGCATTAGGACGTTTAGAGCCTCAAGGAGAAGTTATTCGTCTGTCGGCTCCCAATTCTCAAGGGGGTGTTCGAGTCGCACAACTCCAGGTGAACAAAGGAGACAAGGTGCGTAAAGGGCAAACGATTGCAATTCTTGACAATCACGATGTCCGTCTTGCAGGTTTATTATATGCCCAAAAACAAGTCCAAGTTGCCCAAGCTAGTCTCAACCAGGTAAAAGCGGGCGCGAAAGCAGGAGACATCTCTGCACAAAAGGCAACAATTGCTCGCTTGGAGGCTCAGTTGCAGGGAGAAATTTCTGCACAACAAGCAACGATCGCTCGTATCAAAGCTGAGTTGCGTAATGCCCAAAGTGAGAATCAAAGATATCAGGGGTTATATAAAGAAGGTGCCATTTCAGCTTCCGACTCAGACACGAAACGTTTGAGAATGGATACTGTTCAACAGCAACTCAATGAAGCTGAAGCATCTCTCAATCGGACTGTGGAAACTATTCAAAAGCAGTTAAGCGAAGCAAAAGCCAAGCTCAAGAGTATTGAAGAAGTCCGTCCTACAGATTTGCAGGCATCGATAGCCAACATTGAAAGTGCTAAAGCTTCAGTGAAACAGGCACAGGCAGATTTGGATTTGAGCTTAGTGCGATCGCCTATCAACGGTCAAATTATGAAAATTCATACTTGGCCTGGAGAAATTATCGGCGAGCGGGGAATTGCCGAATTAGGTCGAACAAACCAGATGTATGTAGTAGCAGAAGTTTATGAAACTGATATTGACAGACTACGTTTAGGTCAATCGGCAATTATTACTAGCGATGCTTTTTCTGGCAAATTACGGGGAAAAGTCGCAGATATTGGTTTGCAAGTTGGCAAACAAAACATTTTCAATAACGATCCAGGAGCAGACACGGACAACAGAATAATTGATGTAAAAATTCGTATCGATAACCCCCTAGATAACCAGCGAGTTGCTGGTCTTACCGACTTACAGGTACAGGTACTCATTCAGATTTGATCCTGTGCGGTATTGAGTGAAGGAAGAAGGAAGAAGGAAGAAGGAAGAGGTTTATATATCTGGATTGGGACTCCAACTCAAAACGGATCCCCTGTAGAGGTCGGGGTATTAAATTCCTTGAGGAAGCGGATAGATAAAAAAACTATAAAAGAGGTTTAAAAGATGATTCTTGCTATACCTCTAGCTTGGCTACAGCTAGCTCGCCAAAAAGTTCGCTTTCTTGTAGCTTTAGCTGGGATTGCTTTTGTTGTCGTTTTGACGTTTATGCAACTCGGCTTCCAAGCAGCTCTCTATGACAGCGCAACACGATTGCATCAAAGTCTACAAGGAGACTTATTTATCATCAGTGCCCAATATAAATCATTGACATCCAATCAAAGTTTTCTGCGAAGTCGTTTATATCAAACATTAGGGTTTAATGATGTCGAATCAGTCACCCCTTTATATGTTCAATTTGCGAAGCTAAAAAATCCAATTAATGGTCGAAAATTCCCAATATACGTGCTTGGTGTTAACCCAGCAAATCCAACTTTTAGATTACCAGAAGTCAATCAAAACTTCAAAACGATACAAATTCCCGATATGGTTCTCTTTGATGGTGCTTCTCGACCCGAGTTTGGACCGATAGCAGAAAAATTTAAGGAAGGAAAACCTTTGAGAATTGAAATATTTAGTTATTATGCATTAACTGGTTATAGAGTTAAAATTGCTGGGTTATTTAGCCTTGGTCCTTCCTTTGGAGTTGATGGAAATTTAATTGTTAGTTCCTCAACTTTTCTGCACCTATTCAGAGAGCGTCCACCGCAAAAAATAGATATAGGCTTAATAACCCTCAAACCTAATGTCGATTTGCAAAAAGCTTTGGCAAATTTGTCAGCTAAGTTACCCGAAGACGTAAAAGTGTTTACTCGTGAACAATTTATTGCTTTTGAAAAAGACTATTGGACTATCAGGACACCGATTGGATTTGTGTTTAACTTAATGGTAGCTATGGCATTTATTGTTGGTGTAATCGTTGTTTATCAAATTCTTTATAGTAATATCTCTAATCATTTAGCTGAATATGCAACTCTCAAAGCAATGGGGTTTAAAAATAACTATTTATTGAGTATTGTTTTTAAACAAGCTTTCATCTTAGCAGTTTTAGGCTATATTCCTGGTTTTGTGATATCCCTTGGTCTGTACGATGTGGCAAAAAATGCTACTAAGTTGCCTGTTTTAATGAGTTTTGATAAAGCATTATTAGTATTAATTTCAGCGGTTCTGATGTGCTTGGTTTCCGGTTTTTTCTCTACAAACAAACTACGTTCTGTAGACCCTGCGGATATTTTCTAATTCCACTGATAACTCGGGACTTTTTTTTCTCTCTCGTCTGTCTTAACGATAAAGACTCAGCATTATGTCATCAGAACTTGTTGTTGTGGTTAACAATATCAATCACTATTTTGGACACAAATCATTACGAAGTCAGATTTTGTTTGATATTAATTTGACAATAAAATCTGGAGAAATTGTAATTATGACTGGGCCATCGGGTTCAGGAAAAACGACTTTACTGACTTTGATTGGCGGCTTGCGTTCTGTTCAAGAGGGAAGTCTCAGAGTTTTAAACTGGGAACTTTATAGAGCCAGTAATGAGAAATTAGCACAAGTACGTCGCCATATTGGCTATATTTTCCAAGCTCACAACTTGCTGGATTTCTTAACAGCCCGACAGAATGTCCAAATGTCGCTTGAACTACACAAACAGATTCGCCAACGAGAAGCTCGCATCAGATCGGAAGCGATGCTCAATACCGTAAGATTGGGAAACAGAGTTAATTACTACCCAACCGATCTCTCCGGAGGGCAAAAACAACGAGTAGCTATTGCCCGTGCTTTAGTGAGTCATCCCAGATTGGTTTTAGCTGATGAACCTACTGCTGCCTTAGATAGTAAGTCGGGTCGAGATGTCGTCACCCTAATGCAGCAACTGGCTAAGGAGCAGGGATGTACTATCTTAATGGTGACTCACGATAACCGAATTTTAGATATTGCAGATCGAATAATTCATATGGAAGATGGTCGGCTAATCCAAGAAACTAAGTAACCGCAATACAATAAGTTACAAAAAAGTTTAAGATTTTGGTAAATTATTATATCATAGCTCGTGAAACGAAACCGCAGATAACCCTCATTCTACAGCAGGTTCTAGCATCCGAATCGTCCCCAGACTAGCGTCTATTTCCACATCTAAACCAATCGGTAGTGTCAGCACAGTTTCCATATGACCAATTGTGGCACCGTACCAAGCAGGAATACCCAGCGGTTTGATGCAATCCCAAACTACTTCTTCCAGGGTGAGGGAACCGTAGTCAGCGTCAGGCAAACATCCAGGACATTGCCCAAAAATAAAGCCAGCAAGTCGGTCAAATAAACCTGCTATTTTCAGGTGAGTCATCATCCGGTCGATGCGGTAAATATTTTCGTTGGTATCTTCCAAAAATAAAATTGCTCCGTTCAAATCCGGTAAGTAAGGAGAACCGACAATAGCCGATAAAACCGAGAGATTTCCACCAATAAGCTTACCTTTAGCTTTCCCAGGAGTAATAATTTGTCTCCGATACTTCACTTGCATCAAACGGTTAGAATCATCATCATCTTTGAAGTTTTGAAAAGTAACAGTTTCCCCCTTGAACAAAACCTTAAGAAAATATTCTGTTTGGGTCTTGTTCCATGAGCTCAGTCCGTTGGGACCGTGAAATGTTATAATTTTAGCCTTCGTATTCAAGCCTAGAATTAAAGCCGTCAAATCGCTGAAACCTACCAAAATCTTCGGATTTCGGCGGATAAGTGAATAATCTAGGTAAGGCAAAATCCGACTGCATCCCCATCCACCACGAATCGGTAAAATAGCTGCTACATCCCTTTCGCCAAAAAACTGATTGATGTCTGCGGCACGCTCTTTATCTTTACCTCCTAAATATCCATATCGCTCAAGTAGATGAGGTGCCAGTCGGGGCACAAGTCCCAACCCACGAACAGCATCTATCACAATATCAACTTCTTCTCGCACAAATGTAGCACTCGCAGGACTGACAATCCCTACCACAGAACCGGGCTGCAAACGTTTCGCTTTCAATAGTTGTTTATTTGCGGCTTTCCCCGACTCTAACCCAGAGCCTAAAACTGAGGCAGTAGTAGCTAAACTTACGAGAAAATTACGACGGTTAATCATAAATAATCTTTGTACGAGACGCAATATGCAACTAACATGCAACAGTAACCGCAAAAAAAAACGTAAGATAGGATACAAGTGTTTAGAAAAAAATATCCAAAAAAACTCGTAGTATAGGCGAGACGGCTATCCTACAGGATTTTTTGCGTAAGTCCTGTGGGTCAAATAAATTGAAAAGAAACAAGCTCTTTGCCTCGTCCCAAGCTGCGGCGATCGCTTATGTAGTGGAAATATTACTCCAGTAACTGCGCAGAAGTAAGCATTGTTGGGGCTAAGGCATTGCAGCAAAACGTTGTAAGTTAGGATATTTTACATAAGATCCCCGACTTCTCCAATAAGTCGGGGATCTCAATGCCCACACTAAAATTATTTTGGTTGATATGACAGCACTGACATTAAACCTCAATTCTATTATTAAACTGACAAGAGAACAGTTTTATCAATTGTGTGAAGAAAACCCCGATTTAAAATTAGAACGCAATGCCCAAGGAGAATTAATTATAATGCCACCAACGGGAGGAGAAACAGGGAGAAGTAATGTTAATTTAATTCTTCAGCTAGCATCATGGAATGAACAAAATCAAATTGGCGAAGTTTTTGATTCATCAACTGGATTTACTTTACCTTCAGGGACCGACCGTTCTCCTGATGTTTCTTGGGTAGAAAATTCTCGTTGGGATGCTTTGACTAAAGAGCAAAAAGAAAAATTTATTCCTCTGTGTCCTGATTTTGTCATTGAAATAATGTCACCATCCGACACTTTGAAAAAACTTCAAGACAAAATGGATGAATATATCAAAAATGGGTGTCAATTGGGTTGGTTGATAAACCGAAAAAAACAAGAAGTCGAAATTTATCGCCCAGGACAGGATGTGGAGGTTTTAAAATTCCCTCAAACTCTTTTTGGGGAAAATGTTTTACCTGGTTTTGTACTCAATCTGCAAAAAATTTGGGGATAAATAGGGATATATAAGTAGGTCGGCTCAATAAATGATGACTGGTTTGTAGTTGCGCTACCTTACGGAAGGCGTATCCCTCACTCTTTGCTTGCGACGATCGTACCTATATGTAGAACGATTTTCAAGTATGGGCTGTCGTGCTTTAATAGTGCAGATTCATTGGGTTTAATTGATGACTCACAGTTTTGTCCCTTCTGCCTTATCTTTGTTGGTATATATTAAGATTTAACAACAAATTAGACACTAAAATCTAGGATTGAAGATCCAGTATTTCCTTACTGTACTGTGAATTTTTGTAAATACGATTTAATTTTCAAGGTTTGAATTTGTTAGATTAGAGCTATGCTCAAAATTACTTAATTTCTAACTCATTTTCTGATTCAAATACTTGGAACTACATAATAGAGGCGGAATAGTCTTTTTTGTATAGCAAAAGTAGTTCGTCGGAGAAGAAAGTTTATTTTGTCGATTTTACAAAATAAACTAATTTGAAAGTAAAACAGAATAAAAATTGACAAATTTCATAACATCAGATTGTATAAGTTTGAGTTAAAAAGTTTTTTCATATCTTGTAGTTACAAACTGATTGTGACAAAAAATGTGATTTTTTGATGTAGTGCAGCGCTCGTGGTTTTACTTTAACACATCAAACATTTAATTTAGTGGCACTAATCGCACTAGCTCAAATCACGTCAAATTCCAAGATATTTGAGAGGAGTTTAAATTTCACCCATTTAGCATTACCACTAAGTTATGACTTCAGATTGTCATGGCTTTGCGTCCTTTATATTCTGCTGACTTTTTTCAAATCAAAATGCGTTGTTGGAGATACATAAATGTGAAAAAAATTGCGATTGTAGCTAGCATATTAAGTATTGTTAGTAGTAATCTGGTAGGCTGTACAAATGCCTCTCCCAATGGCAACAGTGCTACTAACACTGATACCAAGACTGTTACCTACACAGGTACACAAAGCAAAAATGGCGATCGCGATGTAAAACTACGAGCAGTCGGTGTCACCGTTGGCGATTTAAGTAACCCCTTCTTCGTCCTAATGGGGCAGGGTGCAGAGAAAGAAGCGAAGAAAATCGGGGGTGATGATGTCAAAGTTACTGTGGTTTCCAGTGGCTACGACCTCAACCAACAAACCAATCAAATCGAAAATTTCGTTGCTGCCAATACTGACATCATTATCCTGAATGCTGCTGACAGTAAAGGAATTACGCCAGCAGTTGAGAAAGCAAGAGGTGCAGGTAAGATTGTAATTGCGGTAGATACGGGCGTCGATACAGAGGTAGATGCTACGGTGACCACCGATAATCTGCAAGCCGGAGAGGTTAGTTGTAAATATATTGCCGATCGCCTTCAGGGCAAAGGCAATGTGGTAATTGTCAATGGACCTCCGGTAAGCTCGGTAATCCAGCGAGTTAATGGCTGCCTTAAGGTATTGTCCAACTATCCCAATATCAAAATACTTTCTTCATCCCAGAACGCAGAAGGGAGTCGGGATGGCGGACTGAGGGTAATGAGCGATCTGCTGACAACCTTTCCGAAAATTGATGCTGTCTTTGCCATCAACGATCCGAGTGGTGTAGGAGTAGACCTTGCCGCCAGCCAAGCAAAACGCAAAGACTTTTTCATTGTTGGCGTCGATGGTGCGCCAGAAGCAATCGAAGCGATCGCGTCCAAAGACAGTCTATATGCTGCCACAGCTACTCAAAATCCTGGAGGGATGACTCAAAAAGCAGTTCAGGTAGGCAATGACATCCTGCATGGCAAAAAACCATCATCAGCCAACATTCTGATTCCAGTCAAGCTGATTACGCGCGACAACGTTAGCACGTTCAAAGGTTGGTAATACCTTAACAGGATGAAAGGATTTTGGATTAAAAATCCATCTCTGGGTATAAATTTTGTAAATTCATCTGTATGCATTAGCGGTCGGTTTTTCAAACATAATTTTTTGCGCTCATGGCAATAAATACTGAAACTTTGTTTACTCCTGCACCAACCACCCCTGTGTTGGAAATGCAAGGGATTACGAAACGATTTCATGGTGTACCTGCTCTCCAAAATGTCAATCTCACAATTTATCCAGGAGAGGTTCACGCCCTCATGGGTGAAAACGGAGCAGGTAAAAGCACATTGATGAAAATCCTGGCTGGGGCTTACATTGCCGATGAAGGCGAGATTCGCATTTCTTGTAGCCCTGTGAAAATTACCGATCCGGCTTCAGCACATAAGGCGGGTATTAATCTTATTTATCAAGAACTGAATGTTGCACCCAATTTAACCGTTACCGAAAATATTTTTATGGGTAGCGAGTTGCAGCGAGGTCAATTTTTAGATCGCCAAGGTATGCAACGTGAAGCACAGCAAGTGCTAGAAAGCCTGGGAGCTAGTTTTGCACCAAATGATCTGGTTAGCACTTTATCGATCGCCGAACAGCAGCAAGTAGAAATTGCACGGGCACTCAAGGACAAAAGCCGCATCTTGGTGATGGATGAGCCAACAGCAGCACTGTCTGACCGGGAGACTGAGCGCCTATTTGAGGTGATTCGCAAACTACGGAATGACGGCATTGCCATTATTTACATCAGCCACCGCATGGAAGAAATATATGCCCTGGCTGACCGGATTAGCGTCCTGCGCGACGGTCAATACATAGGCAGTCTCACACGGGATGAAATTTCTCCACAGCGCTTGGTACAGATGATGGTCGGTCGCCCAATGGAGAATTTTTACGAACACCAACGCCAAACTAATGCCGGACAGGTGGCACTGGAAGTAAGAAATATTAGCGACGGACGCAAGGTTCAACCGACTAATTTTAAACTTTATGCTGGAGAAATTCTCGGTCTAGCAGGGCTAGTTGGTGCAGGACGCACCGAGCTATCCCGGCTGATTTTTGGTGCTGACCCCAAGGTAAGCGGTGAAGTATTCCTGAATGGCAAAAAACTGGATATTAATACGCCCAGTGATGCCATTGCCGTCGGAATTGGCTATGTTCCCGAAGACCGTAAAGACCAGGGTTTGTTTCTAGAAATGAGCGCTCGCAAAAATATTGGCATCAACAGGCTTCTTCAGGATGCCAAGGCTGGCATTGTTAACTGGAGTTTAGTCAATAGGATTGCGACGGAAGCGGTGGAGAACTTCCATATCCGGCTTGCCAACCTGGAAATCAGAGCGGTGGATCTTTCTGGAGGCAATCAGCAAAAGCTTCTGTTGGCGCGATGGCTAGCTATTAAACCGAGAGTATTAATGCTGGATGAGCCAACACGTGGTGTAGATATTGGAGCCAAAAGCGAAATCTACCGAATTATCAGCGAATTGGTTTCCCTAGGCGTTGCGATTTTGATGGTTTCCAGCGAACTACCGGAAATTGTCGGGATGAGCGATCGCGTTTTGGTCATGCGAGAAGGGCAGCTGGTAGGCGAACTTGACGACAGCCCCGGCAAAGAAATTACCCAAGAAAACATTATGCACTATGCCACAGGAGCAGCGGAGGTACTAGCATCATGAGTCAAACTTTAAAACCTGTCAACAATAGACCAAGCGAGCATCCCAGGTCACGCCAGCGTAAATCAATCAACAATCTATTGCAAGTTGCAGGTATTTTGCCGATTCTGGTACTCATCTGCATTTTATTCTCGTTCCTTAGCTCCAACTTTCTGACACCAGGTAATGCCGTTAATATATTGCGTCAGGCATCAATTAATATTGTGCTGGCAACCGGGATGACGTTTGTGATTCTGACTGGAGGAATTGACCTTTCAGTTGGGTCGATATTGGCTGTTTCTGCCGTAGTTGCGGTGCTGGTATCGCTACTTCCTGCTTTAAGTTGGGCGGCTGTGCCTGCTGGTTTGCTTGCAGGATTACTTTTGGGTTTAGTCAACGGCGCTCTGATCACCTTTTTGGATGTGCCGCCTTTTATTGTCACCTTGGGTTCACTTACAGCCTTGCGGGGTGTTGCCTTTTTGGTTGCCAATGGTACAACCGTCATTAACCGTAACATCAATTTTGCTTGGGTGGGTAATGACTATTTGGGTCCTCTTCCCTGGCTGGTAATCATTGCCCTACTGACTGTGGCAGTTAGTTGGTTTGTCCTGCGACAAACTGTTTTGGGTATACAAATCTACGCTGTTGGTGGTAACGAGCGGGCAGCACGACTAACTGGGATTAAAGTTAATCGCGTATTGCTATTTGTCTACGGTGTTAGTGGATTGCTGGCTGGTTTGGCAGGGATAATGAGTGCCAGCCGTCTTTATAGTGCCACTGGCATGTTAGGTCAGGGCTATGAACTGGATGCGATCGCTGCTGTTATTCTTGGTGGAACCAGCTTTACAGGCGGTATTGGTACTATTGGCGGAACCCTTCTAGGTGCATTAATCATTGCTGTTCTCAACAATGGTTTAACCCTATTGAATATGTCTTACTTCTGGCAATTAGTCGTTAAAGGGCTGGTAATTATTGTAGCGGTAATAATTGATAGACTCCGCAGACGTTCCAGACGCTAAAAACTCTTCTGAATCTCCGTGTCTTCAGACTGGAGAAAGTCAATAAACAAACCAAAGAAATTGAGTTAGAAGGTATGTAATTAGCATCGAAAAATTTAACGGCAGATAAGGTCATTACCTACCCCTACCAAGTTAAGCCTTATGCTGAAAAATCTTTTATACAGTTTTCCGCTCTTGTTGTTGGCATGTCCAGCAGTATGGGCAATGCCCTTAAAGGATAATGATGTTTACTTTGGCAGCTTGCAGGAACAGGTAACCTCTGTTTCCCAGCTTTCCGATGTCAAACCAACTGATTGGGCATTTCAAGCACTGCAATTGTTGGTAGAACGCTACGCCTGTATTGCAGGTTATCCCGACGCAACCTATCGCGGCAACCGTGCCCTAAGCCGCTACGAGTTTGCTGCTGGTTTAAATGCTTGCATGAACCGGATTAGTGAGTTAATTGCGACAAGTACTAATGATTTAGTCAATAAGAAAGACCTAGCAGTGCTGCAAAAGTTGCAGCAAGAGTTTGCCACAGAACTGATAACCCTGAGGGGGCGGGTGGATGTTCTGGAGGCACATACAGCAACATTAGAGGAGCAGCAGTTTTCCACTACTACCAAGTTGAATGCTCAAATCATTACTGCACTTAGCGATACCTTTGGCAGGGGAGTGGGTGGCGATCGCGATCGCTCCCAACTCTACTTTGCAGATCGCGGTCGTCTCAACTTAGAGAGCAGCTTCACAGGCAAAGATTTACTGCGAGTCCGTCTGGAGTTCGGCAACTTCTTGAATTCTAATGGCACAAGCCAGATTGCCTCTGTGACTGGTACAGGCATGACGCGGCTGAATTTTGACACTAACAGCAACAATGCCCTGGCTATTCCCCACATCCGTTACTACTTCCCACTGAGTGATTCTGTTTCCTTCGTCGTCGGTCCGGTGGGCATTGGCTACACTGACATCACAGATACCGTGACTCCTGCCACTATCGCTGATGACGGCAACGGAGTTCCTTCACTATTTGGGTCATATAGTCCTCTCTTCCGGCGAGGTGGCGGTGGTGCAGCGGCTAATTGGAACATTACTAAAGACTTGGTTCTCACTTTGGGCTATTTGGCAAATAATCCCAATCTCTCATTGGCGAAAAACGGGCTGTTTGATGGCGGCTACAACGCCCTGGCACACTTGGTGTATTACGGCAAGGAAGGAGCGCTCGGTGTTGCTTACTCTCATGGCTATAGCCCTGGTGGCAAAGTCGATCTCACGGGTGGGACGGGTAGTGCTCTGGCAAGTTCTCCCTTTGGAGACAACATTGCTACTTCCAGCAACATTGTCGGCACCCAGGGATACTATCGCTTCTCTCCACACTTCCAAATTCACGCTTGGGGTGGATATATCTGGTCGAATGCCGAAAACTCTGGTATCAGCGAGATTTCTAATGGCAGGGGTGGAACGGATTCACTTTCTGTGAGCAATGGAGATAATGCCAATGCCTGGTTTGGGGCGATCGGTATGTCATTTCCAGATGTGGGGGGTAGGGGCAACCTGCCGGGAATTCTTTTTGGTCTACCGCCCCGTGTGTCCAACAGTGACGTTCGTAAAGATGAGGACAACGCTTACCATATCGAAGCATTCTATCGCTGGCGACTAAACGATAACATCTCGGTGACTCCCGGTTTTTGGGTGATTCTCAATCCAGAAAACAATAGCAAAAATGATACTCAGTATGTAGGTGTGATTCGCACAAGCTTCGATTTTTAAATGTACATTCGTTCGGAGGTAGCTTAATTTTAGAAGTTGTCGCCCCCTTCAACAACTCAAAGGATACACAATGATGGAGAATGGAGCTATTCCCTACTCCCTAAAAAAAATATGGTTCAAACGATACGATTTCGCGTTAACAGCCAACAGACCTCAGTACCGAATGTAAGGTTTTCAGTAATTCTTGTAGCGTATAGGGCTTAGACAAAAATGTTTTAACCCCCGCACCAATCGCCACATCAACCTCAGAACTTTCGGCAAGCCCAGTGATGGCAATAATCAAGACAAGCGGATTAATTTGTTTCAATACACGGATACTAGTTAGCCCATCCATTTGCGGCATCATCATATCCATTAATACAGCACTAATTTCATCTTTATGCTGCAAATATAGTGCGATCGCTTCGATTCCGTCACTAGCTGTGAGTACTCTATAATTTGATTTTTCTAGCGATATCTGAGTAATCTCTCGGATAGTGGCTTCGTCATCGACAACGAGAATCAATTCTCCCTGTCCTTTTGGCAGTTCTTTATCGGGGGTTAACGGTGTTTGGTTTGCTGGCACTGCTGGCAAGTACACTTGAAATTGGGTTCCTTGTCCAACCACACTCTCCACAGTCACAAAACCACCGTGGCTTTTGATAATACCTATTGCTGTTGAAAGACCAAGCCCAGTACCTTTGCCTTGCTCTTTGGTTGTGAAAAAAGGCTCGAAAATTCTCGACAAGATTTCAGATGTCATGCCATTTCCTGTATCCGAAATAGTAATCACACTGTAGGGGCCAACAGAGGCTTCGAGATTCATCCCGGCATAGTTATCATCAATGAAAAGATTCTCAGCACTAAGCTTCAGAGTCCCGCCGTTGGGCATCGCATCCCGAGCATTGACTATTAAGTTCATCAGAACCTGATGCAGTTGTGTGGAATCTCCAGAGACAAGCCAAAGGTCTGGTGATACATCTACGTAAACTTCAATGGATTTGGGGAATGTCTCTAAAGCAATGTGCTGAATTTCAAATAATAAGTCCCTGACTTGCAGAATCATACGCTTACCTTCCATCCCGCGTGCAAAGGACAGAACTTGCTTGACCAAACCTGCCCCGCGTTTAGCGCTCTTCTCGATTGTTGTTAGCAACCGCTGCTGTTTCTCAGTACTGAGTTGTGCTTGCTGCAGGAGTTGAGGTGACATAATAATTGGTGTCAGCACATTGTTTAGGTCGTGGGCAATGCCACCAGCGAGAGTGCCAATGCTCTCTAAACGCTGGGCGCGGAGAAACTGTTGCTCTAGTTGCTTTTTTTCTGTAATGTCGGTGTTGACGATGAGTATTGATTGGGGTTGCTCTTCCAAATCAAGCACCAGTGTCCAACGGCTTGAGACAATGATTTCTTTACCATCTTTTTGTACCTGGGTCAACTCACCTTGCCATGAGCCATGCTCAAGTACAAACTGCGTGGCTCGTTGAAGTTGAGGTGAAGTTTCATTGAAAAGAAGCTGATGGGCATTTTTGCCAACAGCCTCAGCAGCCTTCCAGCCATACAACCATTCAGCACTTTTGTTCCAAAATTGAATTTGGTTGTCTAGAGTTTGCACGATAATTGCATCGGTGGCAACATCAAGTAGTGCCGCTTGTTCCCGGATTTTATGTTCCGACTTTTGGCGCTCAATCAGTTCGGTTTGGATCTGCTCGAAGAGTATGGATTGTTGAATAGCGATCGCCACTTGCGTCGCCAATGAAGAAAGCAAATCTATTTCCAACGGCTGCCATTGTCGTGGTTCTGAACAGTGGTTAGCCACTAGCAATCCCCACAATTGTTCCCCTTGCACAATTGGTATTACTAAGTTAGCCCTCACTTGAAGCCGAGCGAGAAAATCAATATGACATTGGGAGAAACCAGCTGTGTAAATATCCTCTACAGCTTGGGTTCGACCCTCTTTATATAGTTCACGGCAAGCAGTTTCTACAAAAAAAGAGTCTGTAATTTTTGTTCCCAGCATAGGTAACCAGCCAGAAGCTACAGATTCTACTGCCACAAAGCCGCTCCAATCTTCAAGGAAACGGTAAATGAACGTTCGTTCTGTGTGAAGAAATTGTTGGACTTCAGACACTGTGGTGCTAAGAATCTCTCCAAGGTTAAGAGATTGCCGGATACGTTGGGCTATTTGTACCACCAGTCGCTCTCGCTCTGCTTGAATTAGCTTGGCTTCCTCCTGACGCTTTCGGGTGGTCAGTTCAGCCAGATGTGCCGCTCGACTCTGACTTTCACGCCTCACTCTCTCTTGATAATTCTGGAAGAAGTCAGCTAAATCAGGCTCTTCCTCAAGTAAGGGAGCCAGATGATCGATAACTCGTTGATCTGCTTCATAGGCGATTTCGGGGTGAGTTTCCACCCACACATGACACGTCTTTACGTAAGCGATAAACGCGATCAGATGCTGGTAGTTCACACCCAGAATCCGGCGCAGCTCCTTTTGACAATGCAGAGCTTCCTCTGATGCCAAGGCAATAAATATTGCACAGTAGAGGAGACTTGTTTCCAGTGTTGAGTCTGAATCCGGCCAGACCCTTAGAGAATTAGGCCGGGCTGCTAGTACTTTCAGGTGTTCGTCAATTTCTGTTACTGTTGGAATACGAGATTCAAGCAATTTCAACACCTGCCGTGCGCTCATACCAAGGGGGCGTAAAGTACAACTGTGGCAGATCATGCAGTAAGGAACGGCACAGAAGCGCGAGAGGTAAGCAGAAAGTTTTTCTTTGAACAGGGCTGGCAAGGGATTATTCACATACGCAGAGAGTGTTTGCTGCCAGAGATTTTCCAACACTTGCGGAGTCTGTTCGGCCGGTCCAAAGAAGGGTGGGACAAAACCAAATCTAGCCTTGATTTCTGCATTAATTTGTTCGCTGGTTCGTTCTACAGTAATAGCAGGTGCAAGGTATATTATTTTATCAAGTTCTGGCAGCATTATTTTCTCAAAGAAGTGGTGTCAAATGTTCGCTATGCTAAATAATCAGATATAAAATTAATCATTTTTATTAAGCAAATAAGGAGTGGATTAAGGGCAGTAACGCTGTACAAATTTCCGATTTGGTGATAAATCCGTCTGCACCCACAGCTTCAACTGCAGTGCGATATTCACTGCCATCGCTTAGTGTTAAAACGACAACGTATGGTGCGCTCTCTTTTGCTTTAATCTGACGTGTTGCTTCCAGACCATTCATTCCGGGCATAGCCAGATCCATCAGTACCAAATCGGGACATAATTGTGGCATTTGCTCCAAGGCATCTTCTCCTGAGAGAACACGCCCGACGATTTCGAGTCGCGCATCTATCGCTAAAAAGCGGGTGGCGGATTCGAGAAACGTAAGGCTGTCATCCACTAAAAGAATACGCAAAGGTGGCATAGATTTATTGGCGGTTTATCCAGCAGGACAATTAATACAGGTCAACTCATATCTGCTATAAACTTTTAGGAAAGTTTGCCCAGCTACGCTCAACCTAATTGACACATTACGTTAACTCGTAGTGAGAACCCAATCAGGAAAACCCTGATATCCAAACAGAAAAGTCCTGATACGTCAACTATCCGGAATTACCAGCCCCATGCGAATGGCATAACGCACTAAACCTGCCACATCATAAATATCCAACCGTTTCATCAGTTGCATCCGATGGGTTTCTACTGTTTTCACACTAATGAACAGCAACAGGGCAATCTCTTTTGTTGTTCGTCCTTCCGCAATCAATTGCAAAATTTCCCGTTGCCGTGATGTTAATTGTGACAGAGAACTTGACTCATCACCTACCCGGCGCAAATAATCGCCAATAATATGCTTGGAAACTCCCGGACTTAAATAGGTTTCACCCTGACAGCTTGCTCTGATTGCTAATTCTAATTCATTTATACCAGCATCTTTAAGTAAATATCCCAATGCACCTAGACGCAATGCCTGTAACACGTATTCCTCATTTGCGTACATAGAAAGGATAATCACCCGTACATCAGGAAATTCTTTCACCACATGTGCTGCAGCCTCTAAGCCATTCATTTCTGGCATCGCAACGTCCATCAGCACCACATCAGGGTGACGATCTGCAATCAAACGCAAGGCTTCACGGCCATCCCCTGCTTCTGCAACCACTTCTATGCCCTCAATATTTTGTAGGAGCGCACGCAATCCAGCCCGGACAAGGGTATGATTGTCTACTAGTAAAACGCGAATCAGTTGTGGGGCTGTAGTCATTTAGGATTGATTGGTAGAAAGCGGGAACCAAGCGTGAATCTCAGTGCCGGATTGATGCACAGATTTAATGTCTATTTGACCACCGACAAGCAAAACACGCTCCTCCATCCCCAGTAAACCTAAACTCTCACCCCTGGTAGCTCGTTCTCGTGCTGCATGGACATCAAACCCAATACCATCATCGCGGATGATTAAATGCAGTTGAGTTTCCAACTCGCACAATTCAACTATTACTCGTTGCGCCTGAGCATATCGAACTACATTAGTCAAGGCTTCTTGGACAATGCGAAAGCAAGTGGTTTCTAGATTTGGCGACAGCTTGGTTTCTAAAGGTTTAGCCAGAAATTCTCCGATGATTCCAGATCGTTGAGTCTGACGATCTATATACCACCGCAGCGCGATCGCTAGTCCCAGGTCATCCAGTAATGATGGTCGCAAATCGAGCGAAAGGCTGCGTATCTGTTGAAGAGCAACTTCAACGATGCCAATACTTTCCTGTAATGGCAATGCCATTTCGCTGTGAGTAGATGAATATTGTAAGGTTTGCAAATTTATTTTCACTGCTGTCAACGCTTGACCAATTTCGTCATGTAATTCACGAGCAAGGCTACGTCGCTCAACTTCCTGGGCTTCGATCAACTTGCCACTTAAGGTCTGCAACCGCTCCTGCGTTTTTAGCTGTACCTCAGTAGCTCGCTTGCGTTCTGCGATTTCGGTTTTCAATTCCTTGTTGATCTGCGCTAGTTCTAAAGTCCGGTTCCTTACCCTTGTTTCTAACTCTTCGTTAACCAATTGCAAAGCATCTTCCACCTGCTGACGCTGTGTAATTTGATGCCGCAGTTCTTGGTTAGTTACTTCTAGCTGTGCCGGACTGGGGAGAGCAATTGCTTGAGGTACTAGTGGCACCAAAGCCAGTGCTGCGTAAACTGAGACAAACGCCGTTATGGCTTTGAGCAACCCTGACAACCAATAGGTTGGATACCAGAGCGTCCAGACTTCCATTAGGTGAGTAGTACCACAGGCAACAATGAAGCTACCAAACAGCAAAAATATCCAATTAAAGGGCAGATCCTCCCGTTCGCGGACAAAATAGACCAACGTGATTGGGATGGAGTAATATGCCAGGGCGATCAGCGAGTCGGATATGATATGTAGCCATATCAACTCGGGCTTCCAGAGGTAGCAGTGCCCGTGAGGGATAAATGGCCCAAAAGCAAACAGGTTTTTCCAGACTTCAGACATACTTTATAGGACAAGGAGCGTGTATTCTCGATTGAGTAGCTCAACATATATTATATATAGGTGTATATAGGTGTTTATCCCAACTCAAGGCAATTACAATTGTACTTGTAAACTCTTATCCTAGCAGGAGTTGAGAATTTTCTATTTTGGCGTTGAAACTATTTATCACCTGCGGAAGATTAAACCTTTGTTGATTCATAATAAACATCTTTTTTCCGAGGCATAGTGACAATACTGGTAAGAAGGCAAGTCATATGTAGGAGTTGTTCGCCTTGCACGTAGCTATTGTCACTACAGAGAATTTCGGCTAAAACATAATTCTTTTCCACCAGATGTCTAATGAGTTTTTTTTGTAAACATTTCGGTTTAATCCCACAAAAAGTTTATGCCTGTGAAGAAGGTTATGTCCACTACCTGGCGATATAGTTTTATGTTAAGTTTCTAAGTGACCAAGGATACAAATTCAATCCTTTCTTGCTGAGTTTGCAACAATAATGAGAATGTTTGAGGGCAACTCTCTGAAGTAATTCGACGCCACAGTGATTCCTGTTTTTGGATAGTTCAAAATGTAGGTCATACCAATTCTGTGTGAGGTTGCTCCTATAGGAATTCCATTCTTACATTCCGTATAACGTCTCTAGAGTCACCGAATAAAGCGCATTTTCATGAAGAAATGGTCATTTGTTAGAAACGAAATGGACTTGGGAATACTTAGCATAAGGCAATGGCTTAATTGTCTACCTGACCGCAAAAAGAATCAGAAAACTTAAACCGATGGCGATCGCGAGTGCCAAAATCGTTTATGGTTGCAAAAATTGCTTGATTGCAATGTCACGAATCTGCGTAACAAGGAAGATTTTATTAAGCAAGGTAAACGTTTCACCGAGCGGGCTATGTCAGAAAAAGGTGATGGGGGAATTGAAAAATAAGATTCCCGATAACTTTTACGAAGTCGGGAATCTAAGAATCATATGGACACCCCTTGATGCCTAGCAAGACGGACAGAAAGGGTGGTTTGTTTGATTAGCCAACATTCTCGGAAAGTGCCTCTAGATGAAAAGCAAGATTATTCAGCGACATCTGAATCTCACCGCTATAAGCCAACTTCCTCCATCTTGGGGATGTGGCATTGTCTAACGCGGTTGTGTCAAGGTATCTTGCAAACACTATTAGCCTTTCGGAGTCTGTTTTAGAGTTAGCCAAATTTTCTAAAAATTCTTGAGATGTCATTGCTTCCATTGTGGCGATCGCGTAAGAGTTTGAAGAATTCTTGCATACCCCCATTTTAATTTCCGATCTTGGCTGTCATTTTTATTTTAAACTTCCAAAAAATAAATGATTCATGTAGCATAAGCCTGATCCCCAGCCACTCAACCCCACCCCCTTTTAGCTGTGCTAAAAGGGGGTGGGGTTCATTTTAGTGGAAAGGTAAGTTCCAAGGGGACACACTACACGTAGTTTACTTCCACCAAATTATAAACCGCGTCACTCCCGTTATAAAGTAGAATATCCTCATACAAGAGCCTATAAAAAGGTTAAAAAATCAGGGATTATCCACTTACATTAAAACAAATATCCTCATTGATTCTAAATATGCACAAAACTATGACTGTGTACGAATAATTCCAAGGACTAGATGTTATGTAATTGAAGTAGCCACCAAAATAAGGCTTAATTCCACTTTGGATTCAGCAATTGGGGTGGCTTAGTCCTCAACAGGGATATTTTAGAGGGTGTTTTCAAGACAAGCTTTCATAAGTCAGTTCTGGGTTTGTCCAATTGGTTTCTTCTAGAAATTCACTAAATGTAGTCAGGAGTCCAGGAAATTCTTCTCTCAGATGCTTGACATCGGCTTGATAACCTTTGGTTCGATACCACTGAATCAAAGCGAACAGTTCCCTTTGCATCAGGAGTAAGAAAATCCAGGCAGGTGTTTGTTTGTGAATTACTCCAATCTCTTGCGCTTGAGAAAATGCCTCTGCCAACTGAAGAGGAGTTAGTACATCCCCTGCAAGCTCTATTTCTCTACCAATATAGGAGTCAGGATTTCTCATCACATAGGCAGCAACACGGCCCATGTCTTTAGTGGTAATAAGGTGTAGAGGTCTGTCTGGTTGAATGGAAAATGGAAAAACACCCTTGAGGATAGAAGGTCGGGTGTACTTCTTCCAAAACTCTTCCATGAACAAACACGCTCGCAGCATAGTTGTCGGTAAACCAGTCGCTTTGAGAATCTGCTCCACCTGATACTTCTGTTCAATGTGGGGGATTCCAGAATTTCTATCAGCCCCACCTGCGGAGTTATACACGAAGTGCTTGATGTCAGCTTTCTTCGCAGCTTGTGCAACTCGCTTTGCCCTCTCTACTTCTAGAGGGTCAGCCTTGGCAGAGTCCCCAGCTGTAGCATGGCAGTAAACAGCCGAAATCCCCGCAAAAGCTGCTACGAGAGAATCCTGCGAGTCTAAATTTGCTTCAAAAAGCTCGACTCCTGCATCACTTAACTTTGACAGAGAAGGACGGTTAAGGTCAATTTTTCTAGTTATGGCACGCAAATTGATAACTCCCTGTTCGAGAAATCCCTTGACCGCATTTGCGCCGGTGCCTCCAGTAACTCCAATAAGTAAAACTTTATCCGTATTCGCCTCTATATTAAAAGGAAAATTCATGACATTCACCTTAGTCATTGGTTTATGAAGCGGAAAAAATGGCTGATTTACACCTTAACTAGTTTAGCCGCCCTATCGATCTGTGGGTGTGAGATGATATTTCCAAGTTTAGATGAAGGTTTCGACCCCAAAAAGTTATACAGCGCTTCATTCAGTAATGCGATCGCTGAAATTGACCAACTCAAAAGCGGTGGTTTCGTCTGGCAAGAAACTGATATTTGGATTCGCTTTAAAAGTCAAAGTGCAATTACACTCAAAGATAGCAACAAATATCAATCTGGAAACACCAACGATATTAAACTTGAAAGCAAGCGATTTATAGAAGAGTTATCAAAACAGCAGGATAGTATCTCCAAACAAGATTTAGCAAGCTTAAATGATGTTAATAACCTCAAATACCTGAAATACTTTGGCGAGAATAACTCAGGTAAATCGTTACTTTACAACACTCAAACGAAAATTTACTATTTCCGAGTATGGCATCATTAATAGAACCGAATATTTTACTTATAGGACTTAACTTATTAAGAATTTCTACTCTGCTATTTATTGCTTTGTAACCACGCAAGTGTCCTCCCCTCTGGGTAAAAAAAATATAAATCCGATACTACTAGATAATATAGAACTATTGCACATCTGAAAATCAGAGCATGATTGAATCATACAGGGCTTTAGCACTCCAAGTAACGTGTCACGCGGTAAATCAAACGGCTGATACTCGTTCATTAATGCAAAATACTATCAAGCGCTTGGGACAACAAATCGCTGCCAGTATCGCTTTTATCGGCTCTGATTGTCGTTTAATAGTCCTCCCCGAATATTTTCTCACAGGTTTTCCGATGGGCGAATCTCTAGCTGTGTGGGCAGAAAAAGCCTGCTTGGAGATGGCGGGTGCTGAGTATGAAGCCCTCGGTAAAATTGCCCAAAAACATAGTATATTTTTAGCTGGAAACGCCTACGAACTCGACCCCAATTTTCCTAAGCTCTACTTCCAAACTTGCTTTATTCTCGACCCATCAGGCTCAATTGTTTTACGCTACCGAAGACTAAATTCCATGTTTGCCCCCACACCCCACGATGTTTGGGATAAATATCTCGACTGCTACGGTTTGGAGGGTGTTTTCCCCGTAGCCAAGACTGCAATTGGGAATTTGGCAGCTTTAGCATCAGAAGAAATCTTATATCCAGAAGTGGCGCGATGTATGGCAATCCGGGGCGCAGAGATTTTTCTGCATTCCACCTCAGAAGTGTATAGTACATCCCCGACGCCCAAAGATGCTGCGAAAATTTCACGGGCTGTGGAAAATATGGCGTATGTAGTTTCTTGCAATACAGCAGGTATAGTAAATACCGATATTCCCGCCGCTTCTGCTGACGGAGGTTCTAAAATTATTGACCATCGCGGAATGGTCTTAGCAGAGACAACTACAGGCGAAAGTATGGCAGCATTTGCAGAAATTAACCTTGCCGCATTACGACGCGATCGCCGCCGACCAGGGTTAAATAATTTACTCTCTAGGCAGCGATTTGAATTATATGCCGAAAGTTACCGCCAGTCACAATTCTATCCGGCAAATACTATGCTGGATGGAGAAGTAGACCGCAAGCATTTTCTTCAAACTCAAGAAACGACCATTGAACGTCTCGCCAAAATGGGGATAATTTGAAAGACTTTATCGGTAAAATTTATTCGGCTTACGCAGCAGCTAAATTAGCACCCACTTCTCCATAATTGCTCTTAAATAAATATTAAGATATCTGTTATCCAAGCTAAATATTTTTCAAGGGAGTAAGAGACAAATTCACATTAACAATTGAGTAATGACAAATGACTAAACCAATAGAAGTCCGCAATCCCCGCACTGGGAAATACGACTACGTAATTATCCCAGCACCGCCAAAACTTTTAGCACAGCAATGTAGTCGCATCCGCAGAGCGCAGAGAAGCTGGCATCTCTTGGGTATAGAAGGGCGAGTTGCAGCTTTACAAGAGTGGAAACAAGCGATAAAATCTGGACGGGATAAACTCACTGAAGCTTTAGTCAGCGATACAGGTAGACTGTCAATTTCGATACTGGAAATCGATACATTTCTCGCCAGCATTGACCGCTGGTGTGGATTAGCACCAAGGTTGCTGCGAGACACTATCAAAGATACAGAAATACCGTTTATCAAACTGCAACAATCATCAGAACCTTATCCTCTAGTTGGAGTGATTAGCCCGTGGAATTTTCCGCTGTTACTATCTACAATTGATACAATTCCCGCACTGTTAGCGGGTTGTGCCGTTATTGTCAAACCCAGCGAAATTACTCCCCGGTTTGTCGCACCACTGATGACAGCCTTGAACACCGTCCCGAAACTGCGGGATATATTAACTTTTATTGAGGGAGCAGGGGAAACAGGGGCAGAATTAATCGAAAATGTGGATTTGGTCTGCTTTACAGGAAGTGTAGCCACAGGGCAAAAAGTTGCTTTATCTGCAGCCAGACGCTTTATTCCAGCATTTTTGGAATTGGGGGGGAAAGACCCGGCGATCGTTTTAGAATCAGCCGATTTAGACTTAGCAACATCAGCAATATTGTGGGGTTCCGTAGTCAACACCGGACAGTCTTGTTTGTCGATAGAGCGAATTTATGTTGCAGAATCGATATTTGAAAAGTTTTACCATCAACTTGTGACTAAAGCAAGTCGCTTGCAATTAGCTTATCCCACAGTTGAAAGTGGCGAAATTGGGCCTATTATTGCCGAAAGGCAAGCAGCGATAATTGCTGACCATTTGCGTGATGCAGTAGAAGGAGGTGCAATGATTCACTGCGGTGGAGAAGTTGAAGAATTAGGTGGGGGTTGGTGGTGTCGTCCCACAGTACTCACCGAGGTTGATTGTGAGATGAAAGTGATGAGCGAAGAGACATTTGGCCCAATTATGCCAGTAATGCCTTTTGCGACAGTTGAGGAAGCCGTGGAGTTAGCAAACGATTCAATTTATGGACTGAGTGCAGCAGTATTTGCCGAAGACCAAGCAGAAGCTTTAGAAGTAGCGTATCAGATAGATGCAGGTGCAATTAGTATTAATGATGCAGCACTAACAGCAGTCATGCATGAAGGAGAGAAAAATGCCTTCAAATTGTCTGGTATGGGTGCTTCACGGATGGGGCCTGCAGCAATACATAGATTTATGCGGAAAAAAGCATTCTTAATTAAAACGAAGTCTATAAATGACCCTTGGTGGTTTAATATTTCTTGAAGAAGGAAGAAGGAAGAAGCAAAAAGGAAGAAGGGAGGTTTATATATGTGGATTCTGACCGTTCGGACTTCGGCGTGAGCGCTCACACCAAAGCCCCAGATCAAAACAGTGCCCTTTTAGGGCTAGGAAGAAAACTTCTTCCTTCTTCCTTCTTCCTTCTTCCTTCATTGATAAAATATTTAGCAAGGAGATTTTTTTATGTCTACTATTAAAGAGGAAATGCCCGTTCTTGTCCGCCATGAAGGAGATTGGATAGGTACGTATACACTGATTAATACAGAAGGAAAAATTCTGGATAAACATGAATCTCACTTAACTTGTCAATTTCCACAAAATGATGTTTATTCTTATTACCAAATCAATCGCTATAAATGGTCTGATGGCAAACAAGAGGAACATCAATTTCCCGGAACCTATCGAGATAAAACACTCTGGTTTGACACAGAACGCATTCTTGGAAAAGCTTGGGAAGTTGACGACGCAACTGTTATATTATATTTTTCTTATAAAATGATGCCAGAAATGCATTTGTATGAAATGATAAATATTAGTCCGTGCAATCGTTATCGCTCCCGCACATGGCATTGGTTTAAGAACCATCAAATTTATCAGCGTACCCTCATCCAAGAAGAACGAATGCGGTGAATGGTTAGAATAAGGATTTTAATTTTGAGGGTTAGATCCCCGACTTCTTTAAGAAGTCGGGGATCTTGCAGCACAATCAAGTAGTAATAGTCTGGGGCAAACACACCCGATAAAATCGATACTTTCCAGGTAAATCATGGCAAAAATTGACAAAATTAATTTCTCCACTCCTAGTGGATTCCCCGAATTTCTTCCTGGTGAAAAAAGGCTAGAATTATATTTACTAGATACCATCCGGAAAGTTTATGAAAGCTACGGATTTACACCTATCGAAACACCTGCAGTCGAACGTTTAGAAGTTCTACAAGCAAAAGGAAATCAAGGTGATAATATAATTTATGGTCTTGACCCAATCCTGCCACCAAATCGGCAAGCTGAGAGAGATAAGGCAGGGGAAATAGGTTCAGAATCACGGGCTTTAAAATTTGACCAAACTGTGCCTTTAGCTGCGTATATTGCCCGTCACCTAAATGAGCTTACTTTCCCTTTTGCACGTTATCAAATGGATGTTGTTTTTCGTGGAGAACGGGCAAAAGATGGGCGTTTTCGCCAGTTTCGGCAGTGTGATATTGATGTTATTTCTCGCAGTCAACTTAGCTTGCTTTATGATGCCCAAATGCCTGCAATTATCTCTGAAATATTTGAAGCAATTAATATCGGAGATTTTATTATCAGAATTAACAACCGGAAAATTCTGACAGGGTTCTTTCAGTCGTTAGGTATTGAAGAAAATAAAATTAAAGCCTGCATTGGGATTATTGATAATCTCGAAAAAATTGGTGAAGCAAAAGTAAAACAGGAATTAGAAAAAGAAGGTATTTTAGCAGAGCAAACCCAGAAAATAATTGAGTTTATTAAAATTAATGGCACAAATGATGAGATTTTAGAGAAACTCAAAAAATTGAGTCAGAATATGCCTTCCTCTGAGCAATTCAGTTTGGGAGTAACAGAATTACAAACAGTTATAGCTGGTGTCCGGAATCTCGGAATTGCAGAAAAAAGGTTTTGTATTGATTTAGCGATCGCTCGCGGTTTAGATTACTATACAGGCACAGTTTACGAAACTACTTTAATCGGGCATGAAGCCTTAGGTAGTATTTGTTCTGGTGGTAGATATGAAGAGTTAGTCGGGACATTTTTAGGTGAGAAACTACCGGGTGTTGGTATTTCGATTGGCTTAACTCGCTTAATGAGTCGCTTATTAAAAGCTGGTATTTTGAATCCATTTCCTGCGACACCCGCACAGGTAATGGTAGTGAATATGCAAGAAGATTTGATGCCAATTTATTTGAATGTTTCCCAACAACTTAGAAAAGCTGGAATTAATGTTGTTACTAGCTTTGATAAACGAGGATTAGGCAAACAATTTCAGCAAGCGGAAAAACAAGGTATTCAATTTTGTGTAATTATTGGTGCTGATGAAGCTACAGCGCAAAAGTCATCTTTGAAAGATTTAAAAAGTGGCGAACAAGTAGAAATCGGGTTGGAAAATTTGGCTTTGGAAATTAAACGGAGACTTGAAATATAGGGAGTGGAGAATCATCTGTTTAGCGTAAAGTTTCGCTATCGTAACATCAGCGACAGATGAATCACAAATTAAAAAGGCGATCGCACTGATTTCGGCAATAATTCTGCGATCGCCTATGTGGTTAACCTCTGAAAAAGGTCAAACTATGACTCCAATAGTCGATGACTCAGGATCGGAGTCCTTCGAGAGTTTGTTTTTTTTAGCTCTACGACGCTTCACCAAACTAAATACCTTATCGGTATCCGGTGGATTTATCGGGTCTTGAGAGTAATCGAGTAAATCCCCTGGTGTAATATACCGATCCAAATCCTCTGCCAACTCGTTTAGAGCATTGCACATCAAATTTAATGCCATACCGTCTAAACGTGGCATTGTTTTTGCTTTTCTAAGCGAGGACATTGCATTGGCGCTAATATCCAGCTTTTGGGCTAGGTCTTTGCCTTTGATATTGTGCCTAGCCATGATTTCTTTAAGTCTCCACCTAATCAAAGTCTGCATCATATAAGTGAACACCATTAATCTACTTTTACTAACATAAAATTATAAATCAGTTTTTAACTTGTATTTTACAACCTATAATGTTTACAAAAATTAGCATATAAAAACAAAAAGAATATACCCCTAACTTGTAAGATAATTTTAGTAAATAAAAAGCGATCGCACTAGTTCCTGGAAGAATTCTGCGATCGCCTTCAAACTAACCCCTATATAAGGGATTCAGATTTATATGATGACACAATTTCAGGGTAAACAAGCATCTGACTCTCAAGCGATCGCCGAACTCGAACGAGAGATTGCAACGGAAGCACAGGAAATAGCTCCAGAACGGAATGTTAATTTTTATTACGGCGAACTGGAAGATGCGACCGAGCAGATTTTACGTTATGCCTTCTGGCTCGCTGGTATTAAGGAAAATTATTCCAAAAGCCAGTACAAGCAGCTAGTCAAAGACCAGGGCTGGAAGGACGAGGATAAAAAATATCTGAAGGTAGCGGCAACGTTTGAAAAATTCGAGCCACTAGCTTTGCGGCACATTGAACCAGATACAATATTTCTTCTTGCCAAGAACAACAAGAAGTATCAGCCAGTTATCGAACAGTTGCAACATTTGGAGCAAGTAGACCAGGCAGTGGTATGCGAACTAATCAAAAACCAGCGTAAACCCAAAACACCCAAACCAGAACCGAGTATATGGCGAGCAACCCCTAAAGGAGAAAGGTATTGCCAAGTCCCGCCGATTTGGGAAGATGACCATTTTACGGGCATTACACTGCAAGGGATGGTGGACAAAGAAGGCTTAACACCACAGCAAATAATCCGAGAATCTCTAGAACTGCGGCAAGCGTATATAGAAGGGCGATTAGTTGAAGTTCAAGAAGAAATTATAGAAGAAGAATTTATAGACAATTTTGTGGACTACGAACACTGCGAAGCTGTTGACGAGGTGCAGCCAGAAATCGAAGAAGAATCATTTATGAATGAGTTCGAGTCTGTAGAGGTCGCAAACGTTGAAGTTAATGAATACCAAGCAGAAAATAGTCAATCAACTGGCAGCGTTAGTTTCTGTCCGAACATAGTAAAAACGGTTGATGTGCCCCGGTGGAAGTTGGGTTGGCAAGAGGGCGATCGGGTTATGGCAAATTCTACGAGCAAACCATTTGAGGCGTGGTGTGAGGGGCTGTCAGTGAGAATAGTGTCTGTATCTGGGGAAGTTGGGAAGATTCAGTTTGTGCGGGTTGTTAGGGACGATGGGGAAACGTTTGATAGTTTCGGGAACTGGATTCAAGAAGCACCGACTGGTGTAAATAAGTCTGAAATCCACGTTGGCGATAAAGTGCGCCCTAATTTTAACCCGAATCATTTTTAATATTTATTACATTTTTTAGTTGATAATTTTCCCTTACATCCATATCCGATACTTACAACAAAACTCGGGTGCTTGATATCTTTGAGAGTGCTAACCTGTCCTTTCACCGCATTAACCAGTATGGAAGTAGTTTATGTTGTTCAACACGTTCACATTATCAACGATGACGAAGAAGATGTGAAAATGATTGGCGTGTATGCTACCAAGCAACTTGCACAAGAAGCAGTAGAACGGTTATGTAAGCAGCCAGGTTTTTGCGAAACAACAGATGGTTTCTATATTGACCCTTATGACATAAACAAAGACCATTGGACAGAGGGTTTTGTCACTGATTATCGATAAAGTCCAAAACTAAAACTACCATCCTACAAGGGTTTCAGCGCTAGTGTTTGGATTTCGTAAAAATAGATAAAGTCGAGCTAAAGAGGACACCTTCGTCCAATGATTTAGTTGCACCTATAATCAAGGATTAACCAGACGATCGCCCAATTTACCCCAAGTTTTTGCCCCGACTGTACCATCTACAACTAAGCTTTGAGTAGTTTGGAATTTTTTCAAAGCTTGCTCTGTTCTTGAACCGAATTTTCCATCAATTCCACCCGTCCGGTAGCTATGAGATTCTAGAAGCTGCTGTAGAAGCATCACAGCCCCACCTTCCATACCAATACGCAGAATCGGCAATTCAACAGGTTTTGTTGTAGATTCAGTAGTTGTAGCTTTTGTTTCAACTGACATAAATTTATTCCTCCTAGGTCAAATTTCTGTATAGTTTCCGTTTTCTGTTCTTTGGATTGACTTAGTGGTAAATTTTTATGCGCGGGTCAACACTTCTAGGTTATGTCCATCAAGGTCATAGAAATAAAAACCACGCCCTCCGTTCCTGTAGTTGATTTGACCTTTATAATGGTGCATTGGGTCACTGCTGTATTCAAGTCTTGCCTCTTTGATTCGGGCAAAGATGGCATCAAATTCTTCATCAGTGACATTGAAAGCATAGTGGTGCGACTCGAATATATCTCTCTTTGCGAAATCCAACGTTAGGGTGTCATTGACCTGCACAACCGCGAAGGAATTAAGAGACGGCTCAACTTTTAGACCAAAAATTTGGGCAAAGAACTGTGCCGATACTTCTTTATCATGTACGGGCACTATGGTGTGATTTAGAGTAATCGTCATGTCACACTTCCTAATTTCAGCAGTAATCAACTCTCAGTTCAAAGTCGATAAAAGAAAAGCATTTTACTACGTTCGTATGCTTCTCTTGTATCTTATCTTTTTAGCACTGACTGGAGATGGGAGAATGCGATCGCTGTAATTAATTTTAACGATTTATACTTAAACTTAACGCTGCTGCCAGTCCATTTTATATTAAATTAGGTTAACCTACTTTAGCTATATGGAAAATAAGTATAATTATGTACCGGAAGAAAATACTGAGGACTTTTTGAATGTAGCACCAATAAAAGAGGATTGGGGTGGAGACGGTAGAGGACGCATGAATTTATCAGGAAGATGTACAGCCATCTCCAAAGAGTATATACCTCGTCAGTACCAATTCTTTGATGCAAATTCTGTACCAGAAGAAAACGGATGGCGAATAAGTGGAATGCCAGAAAATGTACTTTCTGGAAAACGGCGATCGCTAACATGGAATGAATCTGGTGCATCTACTTCCAGAGTGTTTCTACCACCAGAGTTTGAAGCACCATCTGGCATCTTTACTGCTGATTTAGAGCTTTTTGTGCTTAAGGGTACAATCCAACTGGGTGAGTGGCAACTAAGTAAGCATGGTTACTCCTTTATCCCCGCAGGAGTGAGAGTAGGCCCTTGGAAAGTTCTAGGTGGTGAAGAAGCGGAAATCTTATGGATGGAAAACGGTTTTCTCAAGCATCAAAACGTATCAAATAATCATCCAGATGCTAGGTTAGATGAATTCATCCCAGCATTAGATAGCAAATTACTACCGTGGGGCAAGACAGATACAGTTCAATTTGTCCAAGCAAGTAAGAAGTGGCTGAGAAAAGATAGTAACGGCGGTGGAGTTTGGTTAATAACTATCTTGCCACATTATGACGGGAGGTACTCAGAGATCCAATCTTACAACGAAGAGGGGTATTGCCTAGCTGGATACTGTGACGTAGGAGATTACCGATTCGTAAAAGACCACTATTTGTATTGTCCCAGCTTTAGCACTATTCCTAAGCATAGAACTGATGATGGCGGTTTATTCTTGATCCGAGTTGATAGAGATTTATCAAAGATTGGAACAGTTTTGTCATATGCACTTAAATGAAGGAAGAAGGAAGAAGAAAGAAGAAAGAAGGAAGAGGTTTTGAGTGAATAAAGCGCAACCTCATACAGAATTGGTATAACATTGGATAACAGCAGTCAAGAATTAATACAAATTTAGCGGGACAGAAGATTCTGTTCCGCTAAATTAACAAATACTTACAAACCAAAACTTCTGGCTAAATAATCCTTATTGAGCAGCTTTAATCGCAGAGTTTTGTTCTGATTTACGACGAAGTAAGAAAGCTGCACCAGCCAAAGTTCCTAAACCGAGAAGCATTCCGGGTTCGGGTACTGATTTAGATACTCCTGTTCTCGCAATCAGTTTGAAGTCAGGACCATTAAAAGCTGCACCTTCAGAAATAACTCGAATCCCACTCAATGAGGTTACACCTAATTCTTCCAGTTTCACTCCCCAATTACCTACCTTTTGAGCACTACCAATTTCTGTAGTATCAATTTGAAAACCAGCATTGGTTTGACTTTGGCGTAGTAATTTCAAGGAATTCCCAATTAGCATTCCGGTCTGATCGAAAGCTTGAATTAGTAAGTCACTATTCATGTTTCTCTCCCAGAAAAATAAACTATCAGTTCCTTGGAGATTCGCAAAAATAGCATTCTTAAAAATTAAATCCATTTCAAAAGTACCGTCATCTTCAGTATCAACAATATTGTTTAAATTGTTGTTACCCAGAAACTTTGCTAACTCATTTCTATCAGGGTCTTCAGAAGCAGTAACAGGAGAAGTCGCATTATCGCCTCTATCCGTACTCGCGGCACCACTATTTACATTAGTATTTTTTCTGGCTGTATTTGTCAAAGCTTTCACTTCTGAGACGTAAGTAAAATCATTAAATGTTGTACCGTTTTGAGTAATAGACTGCAAAAGAATGTCAGCTTTTGAGTCTGTTTTTTGGTTAACATTGGAAGTAAAACTTGCTGCTTGAGCAGAGTTAGCAGCCATAACAACTGAACCAATTACCAAGCTGATGGAAGCGATTAAATTTGTTAATTTCATTTTGATATTCTTTGGTTTTAATTTGATGTTAATTATTTGCTGATACACACAAATCTAAAAACAAGATTTAGAGGGTTAATCTGCTAAATTCTGTTTGTAAATGTTGATGAGTATTTAGAGTGATCCAAAAATAATGTTGAAAATCGCTAAAGCCTGATCATGATTGCCTGTTAACTTCTGTCACAGTCAAGTAAATCAAACTACTGTTAGAGCTAAGTTGTATGCAACTGAGGTTTTTATCTTTGGATAAGCCTATTGTGTGATACTTCAACTGCATAAAGAATGTGATTTATACTGCTTTTTTCGTAGCGAAAAAACTTAGACTATTAGTATAACTTAATACTAGTAATAAAAATTATTCTCCGTATATTGAATTGAATTTACGATTAATGTGCGATCGCTCATTAAAAAATTACATTCACTTAGGTAACGATTGTGAAATCTCGTCTCAGTCAGTAGTTTGTGATGAAAATGCTTGATTGTTGCTTTAAATTAGCTGGACACAATTGAACCGATAGTAAAGTAATGCAAGGATAAGTCTAGGAAAATACTTGCAAACTAACAGTAGTAGAGAATTGGGATTGCATAATTGGAGCGATAGCGCTCATGGCTGACTTATCAGTTCGCTATGCAATGTCCAAGGTGTGCATCAACTCATGTTCCCAAGCTTGAGGCGAACTGACTCCTAGGAGCGCGCTTGCGGTATCGCACTTTAGTAGGACTTACGCAAAACAATTAAAAAATTAACCGCCATAGGCGCTTCGCCTTCCGTTTCCGTAGTACGCCATAGAGGCGGTACGGCTTCCGTTTCGATAGAGATAAGAGTTTCAGAGAGTTTTTGCGTAAGTCCTGTTTAGAAAAACTTTACTCACAATTACCCATTTAAATAACGGCCACTGGGCAACCCCAAAACCTGCCCATTGTTGTAGATCGGATTTCCCCGCAAAAAAGTTGTTTTGACTCGTCCGGTTAACTCCATCCCTTCAAACGGTGTATACCCTTGCTGTGAATCCGACTCCGACGCATGAATAACAAAGGTTTCATTGGGGTCTAGCAGTACCAAATCAGCATCATAACCAACAGCAATATCACCTTTTGAACTTAACCCAAACCGTTGAGCAGGATTCCAACTTAATAACTCAGCCATGCGATTTTTAGACATACCGCGCTTACTACCTTCACTAAATATCCCAGAAAGCAGGTATTCTGTACCACCGAAGCCCGATTTCGCAAGCCAGATGTTATTGGGGTCTTTCAAACTGGCTTTTTTCTCGGCTGAACAACAAGCGTGGTCGCTGACAATCCAATCAACTTGGCGATTGAGTACAGCTTGCCACAAATATTCTACATCTGCACGGGGACGGATTGGAGGGTTAACCTTTGCCCATTTACCTGTAGGTGCATCCACATCTAATAACAGATGTCCCACAGTTACTTCTCGTCGGAAATTAATATGAGGAAAGGCTGTTTGCATCATCAATGCCGCTTCCAATGCTTTGCGAGAACTGAGGTGCAACAGATTAATATTCAGACAATTGGTTTCGTGTGCCAAGTAAGAAGCAATGCAGATGGCTAAACCTTCAGAATGGGGTGGACGTGCTGCACTGTAAGCTTTTAAACCCGTGAGGGTGGGATCGTTCTGGACTATTTTGGTGTAAGCGTTGAGGATTTCCGCTACTTCGCAATGGAGACTGAGGCTAAGGCGATCGCTTGCTTGTGGATACAATTCTCTAAGCTTGGTTAGACCCCGCATGATAAATTCAAAGTGAGCAAAGTCATATCTTTCCTCCTTATTAATCATCAAAAAGAGGTTTTGTTGATCGGAAAGACCATGTAAACCATAGCCACCGTAGAACATAAAGATTTTGAATGACCCAATCCCATAATTCTCGAACAGCATTTGCATCTCATCAATATGAGTTGCGCTAATTGGAGCAATATGGTAGCCGTAATCCACAAAAAAATTCCCTGTGGATAACGCTAACACTTCTGGGAAAAAATCTTTATAAGAGCCGCCTTTATTGAGATAATACTGCCCTGTACGGATGTAATTCAGGCTGGTAGTTACACCTCCCATTGCGGCTGCTTTGGTTTCGGTGAGAGCATCTTGGTCGAGGGGTTGATAGATCCCGATGTGCATATGGGCATCCACGACTCCAGGAAAGCCCAGCAAGTTTTTGCCATCAAAGACCTCTTTGGATGTGTCTGGGCTAATATTAGGGGCAATAGTGGCGAATTTGCCATCCTTAATTCCCAAATCAAGCAGTTCGACAGCATCCTGATGGGGACGAACTACCCGTACATTTTTGATAATTTTATCTAATAGGGCAGATTCAGACACAATAAACCTCAGATTAAAATGATGAGTTAATACCTTCCCAGCCTAAAGTTACCAATTTTCTTTTTAACTTCTAACATACAGCGTCCTTGGCGTCTACCGAGAGGTCAAGGACGCCAAGAAAGAAGAGTTACAGAGGGTTTTTGCATATGCCCTATGAATACAGAAAGCGATGATATCAGCGCAAATGATATTATTCCATTCAACCAAGTAACGGTTTTTTATTCAACCATCTTCAGGAGAAAAGACAATGGAAAGTTTTAACGACTATCATATGAACCCAGAGGAGTTTCCTTTTCTCAAAAGCTTTCAAGATAACTGGCAAGCGATTAGAGATGAGTTTACAGGATTCATTAATAATGCATCTGATGAAGAATTAAAATTAACTTATGATATTCTAGGTCCGAAAAGTAAAACCATTAAAACCAAGGGGAATGGGAAATATAGTGCTTTTGGTATCTTATTTCAAGGCATTTTTATTGAAGAATATATTAAACTGCATCAAATAGAATATCCCGATCGTAGACCAGATGATGCATCAAAAAAAGCACTTGCATTAAGAAAAAAATATTTTCCAACTTTGGCTCAGGTGATAGAAAAAGTCAACTTGAACAATGATAATTTCATCAGAAATGCATATTTTGGTATATTTCATCCCGGCTTAGATATCAAGCTGCATGTAAACTATAACCCCCACATGAATCGTGGCTATTTAGGACTGATTGTGCCAGAGGGAGATGTAGCGATGAAAATATGCCACGAACAACTTTATTGGCATGAAGGAAAATTCATGATTTTAGATCACAGTTATCCACATTGTCCGCATAATTACACCAATTATGACAGAATCGTCTTGGTTGTAGACTTTTTTAAACCGGATGAGCCTAGAGAGGAAGTCATCGCATTTGAAAAAGAGCAAGTCACACAACGTATGCAAGAGAATCCTTACAGCTTAGGTGTTTTTGGTAAAAGCGATAAAGCTGCATTTGAAGATTTTATTAAATATGGTTTCGCTCATCAGTTAGAGTGGGATAAAGCCTTAGAAGCTTAGTTTACATCTGCCGTTTTTACGTATAAACCATTAGTTAAATGATTTACGGTAGTAAATTAAACCTAAACAAAATTATCCAGCAGTCCTCTTCAGAGGACTTTAGCTGTGAGACCGGGACTTATAGTCCCTGGCGGACTCGTGTATACTTAGTGTTTTCTTTGTTTGACTGTATTACATACTGGTGCAAGATGTGAGTTAAATGAACGCAAAAACCTACAGAAAGTTAATAGCAAACCAACTTAGCCAAGATTTTAAATCTGCAGTTGAAATTGTCGAAATTCCTATTCCCAAACCTACAGCTAATCAACTCTTAATTAAAAACAAATTCGCTGGCATTAATGGTGGCTTTGACACCTTGCTTTGTCGTGGTGATGTTCCCTATATTAACTTAACCCCTCCCTTTGATTTGGGTGTGGAAGCAGTGGGCAAAGTTGTCGCTATGGGGGAAGATGTCGAAGATTTTCAAATGGGTGATGCTGTGATAACTACAACCCGTGGTGGTGGTTATCGACAATATCAGGTTGTCGATGCAAACAATTCGGTGAAGGTGCAAGAAGCAACACCAGAAATTTTAACCCTTATGCTAACAGGTGTATCAGCTTTGGTTGCATTGGAACAAGTGGGGAAAATGAAAAATAATGAAGTTGTTTTAGTGACAGCAGCAGCAGGGGGAATCGGTCATATTGCGGTGCAATTGGCCAAGCTCGCAGGTAATCATGTAATTGGTACTTGCAGTACGAAAGCCAAGACCGATTTGTTGACAGAATTGGGCTGCGATCGCGTTATCAATTATCGTACAGAAGACCTCAATCAAGTCCTCAAACAAGAATATTCTAAGGGCATTAATCTGATTTTTGATTGTGTGGGCAAACAAGTTTTCGACACCTGCGTGGAAAACCTGGCTATTCGGGGACGTTTAGTAGTGGTTGGTTTCATTTCCGAGTATGCTACAAATATAGAACAAATTACACAACAGCGCATTTATCACCAGTTATTTTGGAAAGCAGCTTCTGTGCGGGGTTTTCTCATGCCTCATTATCAAGAATATGCTGCATCGGCACGCGATCGCCTATTAAATTTGTTTTACAACAATCGGCTTAGAGTTGCCGTTGACCCAAGGAAATTTAACGGTATAGAATCAATTTCTGATGCTGTCGAGTATTTACTTAGCGGTCAGAATTGTGGCAAGGTAGTTGTTAGGTTTTAGTTGGAAATATGAAATTTTATGACAGAAGCTTCAGAAAATACCTTAGAAGTTGCTCAAAAAGCATTTAAACATTTCACACATGGTTTAGCTTCAGGTGAGTGGAATGCTTTTTTAGATATGCTAGCAGAAGATTTCACCTTTTGGTTTCCCATGGGAAAATACTACGGTTTGAATGTAGGCAAACAGCGTGCTCAAGAGTTTTTTCAATACGTTTCGGAACTATTTAGTCCAGGACTAACCCTCACTTCTTTGGACAGTGTTACTAGTAATGAGACAACGGTTGTTTTTGAGTTTCGTGATGAAGGGCTTTTGCTGGGACAACCTTATAAAAATCGTGTAGTAGTTGCTTTTGATGTCAGGGGAGATCGAATTTGCGGTTATCGAGAGTATTTCGGTAGTGATGGAAAGTCGAATTAGGATAAGTTCTTTTTTTAACGCAGAGGGACGCTGAGAGATTTGTGATTATTGCCATGCAATTTTTACTGCTATTATTGCTACTGCGAAAATGGTGAGGATAAAAGCATATAATGCCCATTTGTAAATCAGATTTAATTTGTCTTCACTGAGTTTTCTTTGGTTGCGCTCTCTTGAAAGTTCAATAATTAACTCATTTAATTTCGGCTTTTGTTGCTTTTGAATAAATGCCGCTAAATAATCGTGTACTAATTGATAACGGTCAGCAGGATTTTCCGGTAATATAACCACAATGCTGGATTCGACAAAAATCCGCAATACTAAATCTAATTGGCTTGTTTCTGCGGCCAAATCTACTGCTAATGATTGCAAATCTCGTTCTATTTGAGTGCGGGTTTTTAAAGGTCGAGTCCCTTTATCATCGGTGAGTAAATACAGTACTAATTCTGCTAGTTGTTTATTTTCAGCGCCGCAATCTTCTACAACTTCTTGCAAGTAACGCTTGACTAATTCCTCCTTAGGTCCACGTTCTTGATAGCTAAGGAGTGTGGAAATATTTTCTGTTTGTAGTTGTGCGCCTACTACTTGTAATTCAATGGGACGTACTTCCCCGAATTTTTCTGCTAAATCTTGCACTAATTGCTCTATCAAAGCAGGCTCTAAGTAAAAATTAGAATGTTCTGTTAAGCTTTTAATTAGTGATTTAGCATCCGCATTTGTAAAGTTACCAAGTTGATACAAAACATTTTTGCTGAGGATATCGTGGTTGATAATATTCATGCTAGGCAGATGATTGCACTCTAGTAAGTAATGTAAGTAATCTTGCCGCAATGATAAAATTATCTTCACACCAAGAATGTTCAGACAATCTCCTAAAAATTTAAAAAATTCCCTTCTTTGGCTTGCTGATTTATAAACAAAAAATAATTCTTCAAATTGGTCAAAAATCAATACTATCCGCAGATTAATTGCTTCAGCTTGACGCAACATCCCTAAGATATATTCTGGATAATTGGGAGTTATTAATTTTGAATTTTGAATTTTGTAGTTTGCTTCTACAAAGTGGTATTTGGAATTGTTAAGGATGCCTTTTTCCTCAAGCGCTACTGTCAGTAAACTTGCTAATTCCCTCTCCCAGTTAGTATAAACTCCCATTGCTATAGGCAAAACATCTTGAAAACCAATGGTTTTCTGTTTCAACGCTGGTACCAATCCCGCCTCTACCAAAGAACTTTTCCCAACACCAGAATAACCATGAATTACTATTAGTTTATAATCAGGGCGTGCAATCCTTTCTAATAAATGTTCAACATCCCTTCCTCTACCAGATGCAGTAATTTCTGGGGCTACAGTTTCTTGGATAAATGTATCTGCAAACGTCTCTACAACTTGCGTGAAAGCTGGTTTCATCTGTTTTTGTGGCTGTATTCTCCCTGCACCGATAAAGGCCCGGAAACCATACTGTTGTTCGACAGAACGTTGTTCAAACTTAGTCCGAAAAGCTTCCAGATAATGTTTTTGTTGCCAATAGAGCGATCGCAAGGCTTGCAAGATTCGGATATATTGATGTGGGTTATCTTGGCTACCAATATCCTTCGCCATTTGCAGATGCTTGAGCGATCGCGATAACTGTCCTAGATTTTGTTCCGCTTGGGCTAGTAATAACAGATATAAGCCTTGGCGCTGTTGTTGATTTACTTTATTCTTAGCAATACTATGCAGCGCTTTGTAGGCATATTGCTTTGCTTGTCCCCAACGCTGCTTACTAGAAGCAACTTCCGCCAAAAATCCATAAGCTTGTGCCACCCGTACCGGATTGCCGTAAAGTTGCTGTAAATTCAAAGACTTTTGCGCTAAGGTTTGCAGGTCATCCCAAACTTCTAAACGTTGCAGCACTTCACCCAAGGGATTGATAAACTTCGCAACTAAATTTTGATGGTTAGTCTCAGTAAATATATTGAGGCACTGCTGAAAATAACCTCTTGATTTTTCTAAGTAATTACGGCATTTGAGACCATATCTTTCAGCTTGTTGAAAATAGCACAACCCGATGTAGAAGAGGATGACACCTGCTCGGAGAAGGGGGGGGGAGAGGGGAGAAGAAGCTGCGCTTCTTTTTTGTCCCCCTTGTTTCTCCTCTCCCTGCCAAAATGTCAAGCTTTCTTGATAATGAATTAAAGCTTTGTCAATTTGATTACTTAAATAAGCATCTTGACCGCGTACAAATTCGACGCTGGCTTTCAGGGCTGGCTCTAATACTTGTCCACGAGAAAGCAAGTCTAGGAGAGCAGTAGTAATTTCCCGACGGCGCAGGTATCCCATTTGCCAACCGATGGAATAAGTATCAGATGTGAGTGCTGTGGAAAATAGAGCATTGCTATCTTCTTGCAGGGACTTGATTAATTCATCAGTAGCGATCGCAAATTCTGTAGTTGTGGCCCAACTCTCAAAATCGCTAGCTAAACGCACTAATTGCAGTAAAACTTCATCTGTTACCCACAAAACCACAGGGAAATGGAAGTTTTTTCTAAATTCCTCCCGCACTTGATTGGTTGCACTCAGCATCTGTTCTAAATCTTTCACAGATTCTAAGTAAAACACCATCAAAGCAGCAGGTTGTTTATTCGCCACTTCCCCTTGAATTTTGGTGTAAAGAGTCTTGTCTGTTTTCTTCAGGTTGAGAACATGGATGTCAATTTTGGTAAAGCTTTGCAGACGGTTAAAAATATGCGATCGCAATCTAATATAATTGCAACGCGCCAAAATTAATTTAAACTCACCCACAGAAGCTTCCAGCGACCATGCTAATTCTTCTAGGGCCTCGTCGTTGCGATAATCTTTCAATTTTTAACTCCTAACTCCTAATTCCCAACTCCCAACTCCGCTCCTCCTAACTCCCAACTTCCATCTCCTTCGCTTCAGCCAAAATCGGATTAATATCAAACCAAGATTCACCGTGGCGATCGCGATATTCAAATACCAATCGACTGCGGATGAGCATTTGGTATTCTTGGTCACCGCTGACTTTTTTTCTGATCTTCACTTGGCGCAGCAATTCCCACTCATCATCAGAAATTTGCATAATCATCTCATTGCGACGGGTGCGAATCAGTGCTTCCAAGATTTCACGAGAAAGTGGCAGTTTTCTCTCTTTTTGAATCCAGTTATTCAGCAACCGCAGCAAGTCTCGCACATGACCGCCACTAACACGACACAACCTGTCTAGGGTTTGAGGACTATCAAATATTTGCGTAAGTTTACTTATACGCTGTCTAGCATCTAGGTAAGGGAAAGCTCTTGCCAGCACCATTTGTCTTAGGAGTACCATCCCTGCTTCACAGTTGCTACCATCTTGTAACTGTACTGGTACCATTGGCAAAACTTTCGGATCATGGGGAAATCGTTGCGTCAGGTTGGCATAGTCACTGGAAAATTTTAAATCCAATGGCATGGTGTAGACGACATGACAACGTAGTTTGGTTAAATACTCACTTTGGTCAATAAACAGATATTCTGGTTGCGGACGTCCCCAAGATTTCGGATTGCTATTGATACGGTCGAGATTATCGACAATTACCACCAATCCCTTTTTGCCTATCTGCTTCAGTTTTGCGATCGCTGGTTCTAAAAGTTCTTGATTAATCGCTTCCAACAACTGGGATTTTTGAGGACCGAGATACTTATTTAGGCGATCGCGCAAGGTTGCATCGTCTTTAGTCTTGGTGGTGATTTCCCCAATCCCAAAAGCCAGGGAAAATTTTTCTTTTTCGTTGGTGACACCCACATCCCCAATACCCGGAACCTTGAGTTTCACCCCCGTAACTTCCGCATTCAAAACCCGTAGGGCACCTTGTAGCAACTCCTTGAGTTTACTAGGTTCCTCCAAGGTGACTTTTTCCAAACTCTGACTCACACGACGAGCGATCGCCAACAGCACGTCACTAATATCTACATCGGTCATTTCCAGGTCTTCGCTGGACTCAAAATACACTACATAAAAACCTTCTATCTCCAATTCCCGCTTCAATCGCAGTAATTCTGTAGATTTGCCACAACCAATATGGCCGGTAAATAACATACAGGTAGGTTCATCTGGGGAGAAAAACGTGATGTTCTCTTTCAATTCCTCAATAATTTTGCCACCACGCACCGAGGAAAAATCTATGTAATATTTTTGGTCTGCAAAATTTTCTACAATTAGAGTTTTGCTGGGGTTCGTTGCCTGGAAAAAATTACGTAAATCTATCGTCATATTCCTTCCTCGATAGTTTTTATATACCTGATAATCAAGATAGATTTACTGGCAGGTTAGAGAATAAAATTGGCAATAATACTCATTCCAAAAGTATTTGCGGCTCAGATTATACGATGGTATATTTTTTATTAAGGTTTTGTGTAGTGACAAAAAATACATAAAGCAAAGTTCAGTGTTACTACTGAAATGCTTTAACATCAGACAAATTGTCTACACCTTATTTTGTGTGAGGGAATATTAAGAGCTTTAATTACAGATAGAGAAAATAACCCTTGAAAACAAAAACTCTCCTTGAAACTATTCATCCAAGAAAGAGGAATTAAATTATCATGTTGAAGTCGCCCTACAACAATAGCGGGATGAATACCGATACGTTCTGCTAAGACCAATCAATGCTTCCATCCTCTGTAAGAGGGATGGGGTCGTCCGAAGGTTTAAATACAAGTCGTTTACCATTTTGGTAAAGTAATTTGTGATTTCCAGAAAACATATCATAATCTAATTCTTTATCGCGCCTCCCCCAGCTATGGCACAATAAAAAACGGTGATAAGAAAATATATTTAAAGGTAAGAAGAGTGAGTCCAACTGCTCAAACCGCTGCAAGTGCGCGTCGTGTGGTGTTTCCATTTACAGCAATTGTGGGTCAAGAAGAAATGAAGCTGGCGTTGATATTAAACGTCATTGACCCGAAAATTGGTGGTGTAATGATCATGGGCGATCGCGGTACTGGCAAATCTACCACTATCCGGGCACTGGCTGACCTTCTACCAGAAATCCCCGTAGTTGCCAATGACCCCTTCAACAGTGACCCCAATGACCCAGACTTGATGAGTGATGAAGTCCGCCAACAACTAATTGATGGGGTGGATATTCCTGTAGTCCAGAAAAAAGTCATAATGGTAGACTTACCGTTGGGTGCTACAGAAGATCGGGTTTGCGGCACTATCGATATCGAAAAGGCTCTATCTGAAGGCGTGAAAGCTTTTGAACCAGGACTGTTGGCAAAAGCTAACCGGGGTATTCTCTATGTGGATGAAGTCAACCTGTTAGATGACCACCTCGTAGACGTGCTACTCGACTCCGCTGCCAGTGGTTGGAACACTGTTGAACGTGAAGGTATTTCTATTCGCCATCCAGCGCGTTTTGTGCTGGTTGGTTCGGGTAACCCTGAAGAAGGCGAACTGCGTCCCCAACTTTTAGACCGTTTTGGGATGCACGCCGAAATTCGTACAGTCAAAGAACCAGCTTTGCGAGTGCAAATTGTTGAGCAAAGGTCAGAATTTGACCAAAATCCCCACCCATTTCTAGAAAATTGCAGGCACGAGCAAGAAACACTACAGCAGAAAATTGTCAATGCTCAAACTCTTTTACCTGAAGTCAAACTTGATTATGACTTGCGGGTGAAAATTTCCGAAGTTTGTTCGGAACTTGATGTAGATGGTTTGCGGGGAGATATAGTTACCAACCGCGCCGCCAAAGCTTTAACTGCTTATGAAGGACGAACAGAAGTAACAATTGATGACATCAAGCGCGTGATTACACTATGTCTGCGCCATAGACTGCGGAAAGACCCCTTAGAATCAATTGATTCTGGCTATAAAGTCGGAAAAGTCTTTGGTCGGGTATTTGGTATCGAATTAACAGAAGATGCAGTACAAACTAATGGTGCGGGAATCAAAGTTGGGAGTTAGGAGTTAGAAGTTAGGAGTTATGAGTTATCAGTAAAAATAACTCATCGCTCGTAACTTTTAATTCATAACTCATAACTCATAACCCATAATTCATAACTCAGGACTTAGTATGAGATATTGGCATTTTTGGTTAAACAGCTTGATTTTATCTAGCCAATATAACCCGCCTAGGTTTGTAGAACTAGTAATGTTAACTCTGGCGATCGCCATGCTTTTTATTTCCACTTTCGTGCCAGACCTACCATATATAGTGCTGGGTTTAAGCTTTGTGGTTGGAGCGTCTATTTCCATCTTGATTCGGGAAGCGATCGCTCCGTCACACCAAAGGAAAATTACCCAATTCACAGCACTGCTATTGCTCATTATCAGCCTCTATGGTTTTGCCGACACACTCAGGTCTTTATGAAAATAGTCCTGAGTAAGGTACTTTGATACTGAACTCACCCCAGCCCTGAAGGGCGGGGGTTCCAAGAGGCGATCGCAAGTTTCGTCTACCCTCACAGGTTCCGACTCCTCACGCGCTATTGGATTGCTGAATATCCGCTCTATCCCACTCCCAG
>JAHHGZ010000030.1 GCA_019359595.1 Cyanomargarita calcarea GSE-NOS-MK-12-04C | reverse complement strand
CAAATCATCAACAATTACCTACCACCCGAATACTGCCTGTATTTCTATGTATATACATGGCTGGACAGCTAATTTCAAACGATATTTTTCTTATCCCGGTTTTCTGTTCCATTGATACTCACACCCCGTAACTGGCAATGTCAAACCCACCAAAACTTCACCTTCAAAGGAGCCAAAAGCAGCAGAAAGCCTCAAGAAAGTTGAAAAAGAAAAAAGAGATGTCAAAACTACCAAAAACGCTGACGGTTCGACTACCGAAATTACGACTATCACCAACAAAACCATTGAGCGGGGAACAATCACCACCAAGGTAGAAACTCAAACCAAGGTGACAAAAGGGACTGTTGTTACCACAACTAACAAAGTTGTTACAACAACTGAAACTACCAAGGGAACAACAGTCGAAACTGAAAGTACCGCAACTAACGGTGTTGTAAGTAAAATCAGTAGTGCTAGCAGCAAGGTTTCCAAGGAAGCTTTGGACTCCTTGAAATTAACGGACGAATACTTCAATCCCCCTTCTGTAGCACAAAGCGCCAATTCCGGAACACCCACAGACGCTTCCGGACTTCCCAGACAACCAATTGGAGCCATTGACTTGGCTGATGGACGAGCCGAAGGAATAGCGGTCGCCGACGAAGCCAAGCGAATCAAGGGGTATGAGTCCAACGCCTCCGTCATTACTACCCCGCAAATTTTAACCCTTGCACCGGGAAGCATTATTGGCATTTCTGGGAATCTCGTACCCCCACCATTTGACAGGGAGTGGCGTGTATCGAGTGTACGTCACAAATTCCCTGGGGGAGTAACAGAAATTCAGTTTTACACCCCCCAAGCAGCACCACCCCAGGCTACTGTAACTGTTGCAAACACGGCAACTACCGACTCTAGTCCAGTACAACCAGGTTCTCAAATGCCAGGTGGCTGGATCATGCCGTGTGCGGGCAGAACCGGTGATGGTTACGGCTCAAGACCTGGGAGAAGCCCAGGTTATATGCATCGTATCTTAGATATTGCTAACAACCTCAACACCCCTATCGTGGCAATGAATGACGGAGTAGTTGAAGATGTTGTTGGTCATTGCCGCGTGGGTGATAAACGCTGTGGTGGAGGGTGGGGCAATCACACTGCAACCCAGCCCCTGCGATGGATGCGCCCATTCCCACAGTTGGCAGCACCATATATTTCCAATTTCTTGATGGTGACCCCCACGATGGAGTGTGGCTTGGTGTGACACACAACGACACGAACCCCCCTGACCCAACGCAATCAGACCCAGTGAATGATTGTGCAGTAGAAGTTCCAGGCAATGACCGCCGGACTGTAGTGGGTGATTCGATACACCAAACCACGGGCGATCGCATTGACGAAATTGACAAAAGTCACGCAGTAAAAGTGGAGGACAATTTCACCCTAAACACTCAAATTGGAGAAATCACACTGACTGCAGAGGGTTCGCAGGTAACTATCAAAGGTCAAACCCAGGTGCGACTAGAAGACGGGAGCGGTGGATATGTAGTGATGAGTGGTGGTGCATTACGCTTCGGGAACGCTGCAGGGCAAGAATGGGTGATGGGGGGAAGTTCGGGGAGTGAGTGGACTTGGAACGCTGGCGGGGCTGCAATCGCGATCGTAGGTGCTAGTGATGTGACAATCAATGGCAAAAGCATCATCGTTGTGGGAAGCAAAGACTCAGACAACGACACCAATAACCAACGGGGATATTAATCTTTAGGTAAAGCAAGTGATTAACTCTCAAAGGAAAACGATTCTTAGAGGATTAGCATATCCTCTACAAATTTCTAATGGATCTCTGAAATTATCTGAGGATCTTGATTGCATAAGAGACGCGATCTTCACTGTACTCGAAGTTCGTCCAGGCGAATTGGTAATGCGCCAACAATTCGGTTGCCCTGACTTTGTATTCGATGCAGTGCAGCATCCCCAAGCGGTACTGAGCCGTATCAAAGTAGCGTTGGAGGAACAAATTCCAGATGTCGAGTTTGAAGTGACCGGCAATGTCGAGGAAAGTGGAGTTTTCAACGTACGGATTGAGTGGTCAATTGATGAAATACCGCAACCACCAATAAGCTTAAACTTAAGAAATTAAAGCAACTGCATAAATTGCTTACATGCTTCAAAATTTAGACATTCGCCAGCTACAAATGCCCCTGTCATGGACTGGCAATGAAAATTAACAGGACAATCTCCAGATAACATTTTTTGTCTTTTTTCTTCTTGACGAGAGTGAAAGCATTTACTTCCTCTTGGTTTCTCAACTTTTGCTCTCTCTCTAAACGTTCATACTCTAATTCTTTTTCTCTCTTCTGAAAAAAAAGCTTCCCAAATTCGCCGTCTCCAAGGCTGTGGCAAGTCGTCAGGGTTATAATCAAAAAGAACAATCTGCTCTAAAAAATTAATCTTTTCTTCCCAATCAGGTAATAATTGCCAGCCCCAATCTTTATTTTTACGACTACCTTGATAACAGTAAAAAGCGGAGGGATGAGGCCCAAACCTGCAGATTTGAATCATATATTTTGACCATAATTCTTCTCGGCGAAACTTCCTTTCTGGCTGTAATAAGATGTATCGGCGAGTTATTAGAGCATGTGAATAAATAAACTTATATTTTATTTGATTAAAAAATTCACAAATATCACGCCATTGCCTTAAATCTTCGTAAAGCATTTTTTGTATGAGAAGAGAAATGGGAACTATAAAAATATTATGCCAAATCCGACCCAATTTACCCCCCTAGAAGCGGAACCGCTTTACCCGGCAGACCCCAAACTACTGCTACAGGCAATGCTCGACCGCTGCTACATTGCAAGCGATCGCACTCTTAACGACTTCTCTGCTGCTTCGCCCATCTCAGCATTGTACGAAGGGCATTTATTTGCCGTACTAGAACATCTTTACTACACAAACAAGTTACCTGCCGCGATGGCATTGGAATTTCTGAAAATAGCGGGAATACAAAGGCGATTAGGTAAAGCCGCGCAAGTTAATTTAACGTTTACTTTATCCGCACCTTTGGGAAATCCCTTTTACTTAAGCGCAGGCTATTTGGTAAGCGACAGCAGTAATTCTTACAATTTCTTCACTGACGAGGACTTGGTTATTCCTAGTGGGGCAATATCTGGGATTGTCAGTGCCACAGCCGAAAATTTAGGCAGAACTTACAATTTACCCAGCTACACAATTAAGAATCTTTCAGAATCTAGGGCATTTCTTCAGTCAGTGGTTAATACTGAGCCGTCCACCGGGGGCATTGATGAAGAGACAGTGGACGAGGCTAGGGCACGGGGGTTTATCACGCTGCGGCGGCGAGGGTTAACTAGTGCCGATGATTACGAACAGGAGGCAAAACTGCAACTGGGTGAGGGAAGTGTGGCAAGAGCAGTAGGGTTGCTAGCAGCTGATAAAATCACTTTTGAAAAAGGTGCGGTGCATATTTTCGGGCTAAACCCTGATGGCACGCAGTTAAATCAAGCTCAAATTAATAATTTGCGTTTCTCACTTTCAAGTGGGGGAAAAGCACCAATAGGAGTGAGGGTATATGCTTCCAGCATTGAATTAGTACCACTAGAAGTTTATGCGATTGCATCATTGCTACCTGGCTCCAACCCAGAAGCGATCGCCTTAAGTATCTATCAAAAACTGCAAGATTATTTACAACCGGGCAATCTTCCTTTAGGGCAAACAATAATTCTCAAAGAGTTGGAATTTCAGGTGAAGTTGGCAGGCGTAAACTACGTACAATCTGTGTCAACACACACAGCCCTGAATGTAAGTTATGCTGATATTCCATTGCCCAACGCCTATAGCGCAGCACATCTTTTTGACCTGACGCTCGATCTGGTACTTGATGGGCAAACTTTCACTTTTAGCTACGGTGAAGGGGGCGACCTTGACTAGCGCGTGGGAGCAAGGGCGGCCAATTTACTTCATGCTGCCAATTGCTGAAGAAAAGTACCAGATAAGTAGCGATGACCGAGAATTGGAACCAGTTGCAGATTGGTTAACAGCACCCATTGACGAATTACTGATTTCAATTCTTCAGGCGACTCAAAACTTTTACAGAGACTATCTTGACCCAGTTACAGCGGCACCTGACAATCTAGACTGGTTAGCGCAACTGTGTGGCTTTACCGGTGAACATTGGGAAACTTCATGGACTGAGGCCCAAAAACGGGCGCTCATCGCCAATGCCTTTATCTTTATTTGGGAATCAAAAGGCACTAGGGCTGTACTAGAATTCTTGCTGGAGACTTTTGACATCCAAGGCAAAATTTATCTTTTGGGTGAATTTTTAGCCGGACGGAATAAAGCAGGTGAAGCGCTGGGCGGGGAAGCGCTGGAATACTTCTTACTGCTGCCACTTGCATATTTGCGAACTTCGTATCAGTGGCGATTAGCAAGTAAATTTAATCGCCTGTATGGACCAGTATACGTAAAATCGACAGTGTGTTATTCTCAATTCTATTGTGGATTTTCTTGCGCTGGAGACCCCTGTTTTGATATTGGTGTAGAAAATTAGAGCCTTGTGGGGAATTGTAGCCCCATGACCCAAATCGTAGGCAAAATTGTAGATTCCGGTGGGGTGCCAATTACTGGGGAATTGATTGTCACCCTTGACGCTCCAATGATTGACACGTCCACAACTCCCGACCAACTTTATTTATCGGCTGCTCAAACAGCACAATTTAAAGTTCGAGTCTCCAGCGATGGCACTATTTCTAATGACAATTCTGGAAGCAATACTTATTTCACTCGCTGCTCTGGCAAAAGATTATTTTGGTAATTATTAATGACAAAAACAACCTTTGTAAATGGCACACCGGTAAATCCAGATTTCCTTAATTCCATCAACAATCCAGTATTCGATGGACTAGATTTTGATGGACATTTTGCAAAAATTACTAACAGCGACTTGAGTGATACGGCAGGACAAATTAAGCCGGAGTGGACGACTTTTAGAGACACGCTCAAAGTGCAAGCAGCTACAGGATTAACTGTTGGTTATCAAGGTGGCAGCGTCATCCTAGCGGATAGCGCGATCGCTACCATATCACCCGCCAATTTATCAGTTACCAACAACGCCACTAACTATGTGTATGTCAGCGAAGTAGGCACAGTGGCAGTAGGTAGCTTGTTGCCGGTACGGTGTACGCCACTAGCCAAGGTAATAACAAGCGCTGGCAGTATTAGCTCTGTTGTGGATTTGCGCCCACGCTTTCAAATTCAGCCCAGAGCTAATACAGTAGCTAGCTTTGGCTCAGGCGGCTATGAAGGCGACTTGACAATTAGCTCCAACCAGAGCCTAAGCGGCACAAAATATGTGCGAAACTTTACACTTAACACTGGTGTAAACCTTACTGTTTCGGGCTTTTTGCACATAATCGCTTCCGGCACAGTAACTATTGACGGCAGCATCAATGTCGCACCCATAGTTCCGGGAGGTAGAGGCTTTGCCGGTAGCCCGCCAGCAACTTCTTTAATCCTGGCAGATTCCGGATTAGGCCCTGGAGGTGGTGGCGGACACAATTCGTCTCCTGCACCTGTTTATTCCTACAGTTTCTCAGGTGCAGCCAATACAGGCTCAGGTGGAGCTGCGGGCTTGGGGATTATTACTAATTCTTTAGGCAGTTCCCAGTTCATTACCTCCAAAGGAGGCGCAGGCGGTGGTGTATTTATTGTTGACGCAGCTCTTGGCATTGCAGTGACAGGAGCAATCAATTGCAACAGCGGAAATGCAGTTATCGGTTCGGTTCTTGTCGCGGAGTCGGAAGCGTCTATCGTATTGCCTGGGGCAGGTGGAGGTAGTGGAGGATTGATTTGGCTTAAATCTTTGGTATCGATTACAGTCACTGCCGCTGCTGTGCTTTCCGCCAAAGGTGGCAATGGAGCCAATGGAGTGAGGCAAAATTTTTCCAGCGGTAGCGGAGGCGGAGCGGGTGGAGGCGGTGGCTATGTGGTGCTGCAATCACCAAATACAAACACTACCGGAGCAACTATTAACCTCACAGGAGGAACGGGTGGGACAGCAAGCGGGACACCACCGGGCGTATCCGCATCACTGGGCGGAACATTTGGGGGGCAATCCGGAACTGCGACAGATAGCAATGGTGGCAACGGCGGCAGCGGCCAGTTAATACTACAGTCTTTTTTACCAATATGATTTTTTTTATTTGCAATGATGAGATTGCGGGTATTACAGATTCCTGCTTGGAAGCGGGCCTTCCAAGCGGATACAAATGCATTGAGGGACCAAATTTACTTGTACATGAAGTTTACTGGGATGGAGAAAACGTACTCCCTAGACCAGAACAGCCATCAAACGAACATTATTGGGATAGCACGACTAATGCTTGGGAGGCTACCAAACCAGCCGTCGTTCCTCTAATTAATCTGGAGGAGAATTGGGATAAACTTATCTCTTTATTGCAAAGCTCTCCAGAGTGGGCACATGCCTACACTGCGGCCGAACGCACTTTAAAGGCAAATACTGCCTTCACAACGTTGTTATCTTCGCTTACGACTTTACGAAAAGTGGAAACGCTGCAGTTCGCTCTAGCCAAACTTCGAGAAGCAATGAGCAGTATCTCCGGGCTGGGTGATTTTAGTGCCGAGGAAATTGCCAGTATCAATCAAAAGCTGACTGATTCTGGATTTGATTTTCAGTTAACAGGCTCCACATTGCCCACTCCCACGCTTTCCCCACAACGTACAGAACAGCCCTTGCACTCGTAGAAAGACCAACCGTTGGAGTTAGTCAATTTGTACCATTTCGGCTTTTTGTCTTGAGGGCAGTAAGTTGAATTAATACGAGTTTCAACATTTTTTTTCAAATATGGTTTGTTCAGGTCTTTTGTATCGTCCACCTCAATACCTTTGACCTCCTGGTATTGTGGCTCAAACTCAAGGCTGGTTGGGACATCAACGGTTAACTTTAAGGCCTGCCGCAACCCCAATTTTCGCCGTGACTGCTCAAAGAATAATCGTCGTTCCAAGGGGATTTGAGAATAAATCAAATCTGAAATGCGCTGTTTTTCAGTGAAGATTGCATTTCGGGCTACCGCAATTCCTTCTTTCTTTATTACCTTGTCCTCCGAACAATCGTGGTAAGCAATCATCCTGCGCTGCCGCAAAAAGAATGAGGAGAATTCTTTGAAGTGGAATCTATGATAAGAAGCGATCGTAATGACTCCTTCGATGTGATTAATACGATCGCATCGATGTGATTTGCATTTTTACGCTCTGATAATTTTCCAAATCTGAAGAAGGTATAATTTTCTGGTAATTCCACCCAATTTGAAGCCGGCATTACTATGCAATTTGATATCTCTACTAGGCGGTAGTGAATTATTTCAAATTCACCGTAACAAAATTCGATACATCCATTCTTCAGTAGGCGAGTTAATTCGTTAAACAGATTATCGTAGTCACATTTACAAGCGACTCTCAGATGTTCAGCTGTTTTGATGCCAGATGTGAGTTCAAAAAGAATTTTGTTATTAATCATGTTTGTAAGGACGAAAGGTCAAATTAATTCGCTCACCGCACCACCCCTTCGTTACTTTGGGCACGCGGTGAACATGAGTTTCCTGCATTCCTGGCTGCATTAGTAAGAGGCTGCCGTGTTCGAGCCAGATTGACTCGGGTTTGCCTTCACTGCCAACTTTTTTGATTTGGAATAAGCGCATTTGCCCAAGTGAAATGCTGGCGATCGCTGGATGTCTACGCATTGAAGAATCGTTGTCAGCGTGCCAGCCGATAGAATCGTCACCGCTGCGGTACAAGTTGCCAATTACATACTGGAAGCTGTGTCCAACGTGTTCGGTGATGCGGGATGCGAGGTCATATAATTCGCTTGTCCATTTTTCGGCATATAAGGTCACGCTCCCGTATTGATAGTTGATATTAGGGCTGCCGTATAAGCACAAAGAGCGTGGATTTGGTGTAGAAAAACCAAAGCGATTGGTTGAATGTTGCTGCCAATTTAAGCCATTCCGGCAGTGCAGTAAAAGTCTACCTGCTTCTGGCTAACGTGTATTCAAGCCAAACAAAAAGCCCAACTAAACCAAGAAAAACGTTCGATTCTCAAACAACCCATCACTTGCTGGCAGTAGCCAGTCCCAGAGTAAACATAGGTGTTAATTAATCAGGAGTGCTGATGACCCCAAAAACAAGGCAGAAGCTGCTAGAAGCCTACGACCAATTGCAGGCAACAGCAGCATTTTTGTACGAGGCAATGCAGGAAGCCGCAGAATCTGAAGACCATTTGGGTGCTAGTTTGCTAGAAGCAATGGCAGACAAAATCTTTGAAGAAGCGGAGAATATAAATACATTAGTTTCCGAATGGAGGGACAATGACAGACCTGAAAGTTAGAGCCAAAGAGCTATCAAAACAAGCCGCCGATTATAGTCGCCAAGGGGTCGATTTAATTAGGGCTGGTGACAGAGAAAAGGGACATAACTTAATGAAACAAGCCAACGAAGCCGGGAAGCGCTGCCGAGTTCTTTTAAAAGAAATAATTCGTCAACAATCCTAGTACGCGAGTAAATAAAAGCATCCGTGGTCATTGAAAAATTTTTCAATGACCACGTTTGTTTGAGGTGTGTAAAATATCTATTCTCACCGCTACACTCGTAGGCTTCACGGCTCCCTCTGGGGCTTAACGATATCGGCTGCTTGTCCCGACGGCTGGTAGGTTGTGGTGGGAATCAATTCGGGTAATGTTCGGAGTCTGGTTTTCCAAGTCCGAACATTGGGCGATCGCGTTGGGCAAGCAAAACGATGGGATAACAAATCTTCCTTGTTATCCCATACATTAACACGTTATTATCACGATGAATACATAAAAATCAACCCGCCCTGTCGTGAGACTGGGGCGGGCCTTCCTTTAGTGCTTTGAGAATTAAATCATGTTGTTGCCTGAGAGTTTCATTTTCTGCTCTCAGGCTGCGGTTTCCCCCATGCTTCCGCGTACCTCCTTTTCAAGCCTTTCAAGTCTTTGTTTTAATTCTACAATTTCCCCACTTGGTAAGGGATTTACCCCTAAGTACTGGTCAATCAGATTGCTTATTACTTCTGTGATGGTCTTGCCCTCCTGCTTGACTTTTGCTTGAAGCGCATCTTTTTTGTCAGGCGAAATTCTGATGTTCAACCTTGTCTCTTCCATATTGCCTCCTATGACTATCTCCAAAATATCGGTAAAACCCAGTGATAACAAGTGTACACCCATTCTTAATATCTTGTTATCCCAAATGGGTTGACAAATGGGATGGTGGTGGGATACATTAGATTCAAGCCAAACAAAAAGCCCGGTCGGCAGTCCAGACGACCTAAAACGATTCGGATGCCACTCCCCATATGCAACAAAAATCGCGGGGTTCTTTCGGAGATAGCGGTTAGTGAAAACCTAGCCAAGCCGAACGTAGAAGTTACGCTTTACAACACAGGAAAAGCGAGAATGTCCGGTAGCGGTTCATGGGGTGCGATTCCCCAAGCATTCATTGGGTTACTAAACCCAAACAAAAACCCATCACTTGCTGGCAGTAGCTAGTCCCAGAGTAAACATAGGTGTTAATTAATCAGGAGTGCCGATGAATCAAACTACGAAAAACGCATTACTCGAAGCGTATGTAAATCTTCAGAAAATAGTCGAAGATTTGTACCTTGCATCTGATAAAGCGATAGAAAATGGAGAAGATGCCGACGCTGGTTTACTTGAAGCGCAAGCCGAAAAAGTATTCGAGCGAGCGGAAGCGATAAGTTCTGTAATTTCGGAGCAGGAAAATGGATAGAACTGAGATAAAAACATTGTCACGGCAAGCTAGGGATTTAAGTAAGCAAGCCAATGAGCTTATTGGTCAAGGTAAGTACAGAGAGGGACACAATTTTATGCGCCAAGCTGTCGAAGCCGGTCGTAAATGCAGGCTGCTTATTAGCCAACCCAAGATAGACAAAGGGCTGGAAATTTTGGAAAAAATGCACCAAAGTTAACACACTTTGTTTTTCAGTTTCCGAGTAAATAAAAGCATCCGTGGTCATTGAAAAATTTTTCAATGACCACGTTTGTTTGAGGTGTGTAAAATATCTATTCTCACCGCTACACTCGTAGGCTTCACGGCTCCCTCTAGGGCTTAACGATATCGGCTGCTTGTCCCGACGGCTGGTAGGTTGTGGTGGGAATCAATTCGGGTAATGTTCGGAGTCTGGTTTTCCAAGTCCGAACATTGGGCTGCTTCAAAGCGTGCTCCTAGGAGTCAGTTCGCTTTTGGGTGTAAAACCATTCGGACAGATGCCGACTTCCCATGCGCCAACATCTGTCCGAATGGTTTTTGGCTAACTTTCGTTTCGCCTTAAATGATATTGTAATACAAAGCGTCGCAATTGCAACGCTTAACCCTAATAAAAATCAACCCGCCCTGTCTTGTGACGAGGGCGGGTCTTCTTTGAGCATTTTTAGAATGCGATCGCGTTGTAGCCTGAGAGATTCGTTTTCGGCTCTCAGGCTAGTTATTTTTTTGCTAGCGACGCTATTTGCTGCTCATGCGCTTCTAGCTTCTTGGCCTGTAAATTAACGATTTCATAAAGGCTATTGAGGTCGATTGTGTTTGAGTCTTTAGTTTCCATGCTGTCCAAGAAAAACTCTACTATCTCGTTCAACATCTGCGAGGGTTTAAGCCCTCGTAGCTGTGCAAGCTCTACTATTTTATTTTTAGTTTCCGACGATGTGCGGAAGTTTATCTGAGCGTCAAGTCCCATTTCTCTCCTGTAATGCGTTGCATTATTTTACCTAAATTATAGTCTTTCCCCAATATGCAAGGGATGCAGGAGAGAAAATGCGACGCAATATCTTGACAATGCGACGCAATTGAAATACATTAGATTCAAGCCAAACAAAAAGCCCACCTGAACCAAGAAAACTGAATAACAACCAGACGGTTGCACAGAGGATAAAAACGGTTTGACCAGAAAGCTGGCTCGACAAGCTAGAGAATGTACGCTACGGCGGACAGGTGAGCAGCGTGGTAGCTGTAGGCTAGACGGCAATTTCGCGTTTTTATCCTCTCTACAGCCCTCGTGGTTGTGATAATAAAATTACCAAGGTAAAACCATTATGACAAACAGTCAACCCGACCGATTAGACCGGATTGAAGCAACTTTAGAGCGCGTGTCACAGCAACTTGATAACCAGGTTGTTGTCAACGCGGAATTGCGACAAACAACAGCCCAATTAACGGATGCTGCTAACGTGCTGATGACTTCTGTCACTTCCATCGCGGGAATCGTTGCCCAGCATCAACAAAACTTTGAAGCTGTCATACAAGAGATTAGAGAAATACGAGCCGACACGCGGGAAATGCAGTCCGAGATTCGCGGACTGCAAACCGAAAATCGTCGCATCCTCGACCATCTCGAACGCGGTGAACGCGAGTAAATAAAAGCATCAGTGGTCATTGAAAAATTTTTCAATGACCACGTTTGTTTGAGGTGTGTAAAATATCTATTCTCACCGCTACACTCGTAGGCTTCACGGCTCCCTCTAGGGCTTAACGATATCGGCTACTTGTCCCGACGGCTACGTTTGTTGTGGTGGAGGCGATACTTTATGTCGCCAAGGGCATCGCAGTTTGTGTTGTGACCAAAATGCGATTCGCTAGTTATTAGCCTACACAAAGGAAATCACAAAGTCAATTATTAGCCTATAATTTTTATAGGCTAGTCCAGCACACTAGCCTATGACCATGCAACCCCTTCGCCACACAAAAGTACCAATAACTGCAAAACCCCTGAGCTATTGCTTAGGGGTCTTTTTTGGGGGCTTTAAGGATTGGCGAATAATTTCTTGCGACTGCCTGAGTTGTTGGCTAGCGCTTCTCAGGCGGCTAATTCCCCCAGTATTTTTTCAGTACGTTCTCTAAAGTCTTCTAGTTCAGCCACTTTTTTTCTGATGTTTTCAATATCATCATCTTTTTTGAGCGAAATCCCTAGATAGCTATCGATAAATTCCAGCAGTAGACGACTGGCAGATGTGCCATTCTCCTTCGCTTTTTTTATGAATGCATCTTTTTTGTCTTCTGGGACTCGAAAATTCATTTGGGTTTCCCCTTCCCCCATATTTCTTGGCATATTTACCTCACTTTTCAGGATTTTTCTTAGCCTATACCTAATTCTAGTTCCTTAACTAGGCTTTGCCTATAAGTGAAGCGGCTTACATAAAATATGCCTGTATTTTACCTGTACAAAAACTTGACACATCATATCCCTTTGCCTATACTGGGGATATCAAAACAAAAGACGATCGCCCTCGTTCAAAGTTCGCGATCGCCTTTTAAAATCCCATACGAAGGAATCCTAAGAACCATGATTACACAATATACAGCAGAACAACTACAATCTTTCAACCGCACCCAACTGTGGGCAATCTGCAAGCAGCACGGACTAAAGTGCTATCCAAAATCAGCAGATTGCGTGGAAGCAATACTTAACAATCAGCCTCAAAAAATCCAAACGGAAGAAATTGAGTCACAACCTCTAACTCACAATTCTCAACCCTCAGAGACAGAAATTAACTTCATTGACATTGACGGTTTTTACAACTTTGAGGCAACGGTAAACGGTAAGGTGGTTGCTGAAATTTCTCACGATGCTTTTAACGAAGTTCAATCTTGGTTTGTTTCAGTTTCAGGGATGGAAGTTTATCGGTCCACTCTTTATTCCGAAGTGACTGATTGGGTGAAAGCACAGTACGCAGATGGAACCCTACCCAATCCGGAAAGTTACGACGTGCTGGTAATGGCTGTAACTCTTGCCCAGAGAGCTTCTTCGATTGACGTACTTGAGCAACACGGCTCGGAGTTTGTAGTTCACAACTGCGAAAATGACCACTATTATGTGGTGCGTCCTAAACTCAGTGACCCCCATGAGCGCTGCGAGTGTCCAGATTGTCACTACCGAGGGGTCAAATGCAAACACCAAATTGCAGTGGAGAATTTTATTCAGCGGCAAAACTTGGAAGCTTCCATTACAGCAACCATTGATGTTCATGTTGTTCCTGAGAATCCGAGTTGTGGCAACATCAGCGACTTGCTTGATAAACCATTTGATGAACTTACAAAGTCTGAGTGGGATATGTTGATGATCCAATTGCCGCATGAATTGGTGGCATTGCCTCCAGGAACACCCGCTCGTGTTCTGCACTCTTAATCCATCTATTGTAAGTATCCCAGTGTACGCTTGGCTTGTGGCCCATCCACGCCGCCATTGCCACTACTGGGATTTTGTATTGGATACTGCCCCTAATTGCGTAGGCGTGGCGTAAATCGTAAGGGGTGAAGGGTAGTTTGTGTCGGTGGAAGTGCTGTCCTACCCGCTGCCCGTAATCTCGGTAGGTTTTCCCTGTACAGGCAGGTTTTTCACTTGTCCAAAGCTTCCATTCTGTAGCCCAGTGCGGGTGTAGTGGGTAGCAAATCCGCCCACCTGTTTTCCCCTCAATAATTCGACAAGTGTGTGGAGGAATAGGGGAAACTTCACAGAAAAATACTTCGTGATCCCGGAGTCCGTAGCAGGCCATCACCCCAAACACCCACTGCCATGCGGGGTTGAAAGCGAGTTGCTTGAGCGTTATCTCAATTTCTGTATCAGAGGGGATATTTCGCGTCTTTAGGCTGAATAAGCCATAATTACCCTTATATGGCGCGAGGTCAACTTCAACGCCCGCAAACTTAGCCAATGCCTGCAACTTCTCGACATTTCGCTTCCGCGTGCGGGTATTGGCAACTGTTGAAGTAGCAGCAGCAATCAGCGCTTCAGATGTACATTCGCCATCGCCGTCTAGGCGCTTAAAAGCTGATTCGTAATCATTCTTCCAGGTGAGTTGTGTTTGTGGAGTGTCACCCCTTTGAGAGAAATACTCGGCTTTGAATTTCTCCACAAGTTCTGCACAATTGGGAAATTTCTTCCTCGCACCGGGGGAAGTTTCCTCGTCCAAGTATTTGCCCCAATCAAATCGACCGCACGCTAACAACCCTCCTACCACTTTCGCTTCAGCTTCAGCCTGCCTTAGTCCCGCTGGATTGGCATATATTTTGAGGGATAAATACTGCTGGTGTGGCTTGGTTTTCGCACTTCCCGGTTTCGGCGGTAGCGTAGCCCGTAGCGTTAGCCTGTCGCCACGTTGCTCAACTTTTACGCCAACCTTTGCTGTTTTGAGACGCTCGTTAATGGCGTTGATTGTCAGTTTCAATGCGCTAAATCTGAGCTAAACTTATTCAGTAATTATCAGTGATTTTCAGTGATTATCAAAGGTTTTATTTTGGGTTCCAAATATAAAACCCGCCAAACTTATAGTTTGGGCGGGTTCTGTGTATGGAGGTTAGCGGACTCGAACCGCTGACATCCTGCTTGCAAAGCAGGCGCTCTACCAACTGAGCTAAACCCCCGAAACAACAAAATTTATTTGCTTTCGCTATATTAACCTATATTTTAAAATTGCGAAAGGGGTAAAGGAAAAAAATACCTAGGTCGAAAATTGGTCTTGTTGGATTAGGGTATGATTTTACTTCACGCAGAGCCGCAAAGGCATACAGGGCAAGAGTTTTTATTATGCCTTACGTAAAAATTCTCTCAAACAATCTTTCCTTTGCGTACTTGGCGGTTATATAAATCAAAGTTTTTATAGGACTTACGCACAAGATACGGAATAATGAACCGCGAAGACGCGAAGTACGCGAAGGAAATAAGAGTTTAAGAGAGTTTTTGCGTAAGTTCTATTATAATCAGTAACGCCAAAAAGCCCGTTTATCAAAATCCAAAATCGAATGTCCCTAGTTGTTGCAGCATTCTATAAATTTGTCAGCCTGCCAGACTTTGCCGAGAAACAACAACCTCTCCTCGATTACTGTCAAGCACAAGGTGTCAAGGGGACAATTCTGCTGGCAAAAGAAGGCATCAATGGTACGATCGCTGGTGGGAGTGAGAAGATTGACTCAGTATTATCTTTTCTACGTTCTGATTCTCGCTTTGCCGATTTGGAACATAAGGAGTCTTCTGCTGAGGAAGCACCCTTTGAGCGGATGAAGGTGCGTCTCAAGAAAGAGATTGTTACACTCGGATTGCCGGAAATTGACCCGAGTCAGAGGGTTGGTAATTATGTGAATGCTAAGGATTGGAATGATTTGATATCCGATCCAGAAGTTATCGTCATTGACACCCGCAATGATTATGAAGTCAAGATTGGTACTTTTAAAGGTGCGGATAATCCGGAGACAGAATCATTCCGCGAATTTCCTGAGTATGTTCAAAGGCATTTAGATCCCAGGAAACATAAAAAAGTGGCAATGTTTTGTACTGGGGGTATTCGCTGTGAAAAAGCCTCATCGTTGATGATTTCTCAAGGATTTACAGAGGTATATCACCTGAAAGGAGGCATTCTCAAGTATCTCGAAGAAGTGCCGACGGAAGAAAGTTTGTGGGAAGGTGAGTGTTTTGTTTTTGATGAACGGATTGCGGTTCGTCATTCTTTAGAACCTGGAAGTTATGAAATGTGTCGCAGTTGCGGACATCCTATATCTGAGGATGATAAACTTTCCCCTTATTATGAAGAAGGGATATCCTGTGGTTACTGTTTTGATAGTTTGACTGAGGAAAAAAAGGCCCGTCAGGAAGAAAAACAGCGGCAGTTGGATTTGGCAAAGAAGAGGGGTTAGGGTGGGGTTCTGCGGATCTACTAATCATGATAATTACCCCCCTTAATCCCCCCTTGTAAAGGGGGGAAATTAGAAACCTTTTTCCCTCCCCTTAGCAAGGGGAGGGTTAGGGTGGGGTTGAGTGGCTGGGGGTATTACAACTAATTTCCGAACTTGACATAATAACTGAAACCCATTGAAAGTCACATTTTGTACTAATGTCAGAAAACCCTGAAATAAATTTCGGGCTTAAAGCTAAAACCCATTAAAATGGGTTAAAAGGTTTATACAGTTAGCTTTAACTTACTTAAGCTATTAGCCCGAAATTTATTTCTGGGCGGGATTTTAGGCTAATTGAGACTGGTGTAAAATGTCACTTACTACAGGTTTTTGCGTTCATCCTGGCTCAATATCTTTATTAGCTGCTCTACCTCCACAGCTTTTTCTTCTAAATCTAAATCTCGATAAATTTGCAAACTATCACCTAAAAACTGGTTGGCAATTGTTTCCATACCTGGCTGATTTTGCTGGGTACGTTTGAGGTAAATTTGGCCCAACAACTTGCATGCCGATGCTTCCAGTTTTCGACGGTTGTACTCTCGAAAAACTTGTAGACATTCTTGGGCAATTTCTTCGCTACGGTTAAGATTTTCGAGAGGTTCTATTTCTAGGTAAGCACGAGCTATATCAAGAGCTTCGTCAGCTTTATTTACTGTTTGCCCTAGTTCATCAAGATAGGTGAAACCTTTGTGATAATATTCTTCAAATAAGGCAATATTCTCTCGAATTGATGTGTCTTCGTTAGGTAATAGGTGTAGATTTTCTGAGTAGAGCAAGGCGATAGTGGTGTAGTCGTAGGCAAGGTTTTCTTTATATTCACCTGTGGTATTTATTTCTATAGCTTGGCGGATATTTTCCTCAGCTTGTGCAAGTAAATTAGAGATTTCTGTTGAATTTGGGGTATTTTTTGCTAATAAGCATTGACAATAAGCAAGTTGTCGATAACGTTTAGCTATGCTTTTATCCTGACCTAGCTGTTGGTGGAAAGTAAGGCTTTCTTGGTAAGCATTGATAGCTAACTGATAACTTTTGCTATCTTGATAGATACATCCTATCCAGAAATAAGCATCGGCTATTTCTGGTTGATTATTAAGAATTTTGCGTATCCTCAAACATTCTTGCTGACACTCCATTGCCTGATCATATTTTTCCCACTTAAGATAACAATAGGCTAACCTGTCCCATATATTGGCTACATTATTATCTTTGCCTAATTGCTGATAAAGTTCGCGGCTTTGTTGATGGTAATTAACAGCCTGTCCGTATTTACCCCAACTTTGATAAATCCATCCTAATTGAAAGTAAGCATCAGCAATATTAACTTGGTCATCTAACTGCTGACGAATCGCTAAATTTTGATTTGCACACTCACTAGCTTGCCCGTATTTACCCCATTCTCGATAACAATCACCCAACCAGGACCACTGATTAGCTACATCTTTATCTTTGCCTAATTGTTGATAAAGTTCGCGACTTTGTTGATAGTAATTAACAGCCTGTTCGTATTTAGCCCAACTTTGATAAATCCATCCTAATTGAAAGTAAGCATCAGCAATATTAACTTGGTCATCTAACTGCTGACGAATCGCTAAATTTTGATTTGCACACTCACTAGCTTGCCCGTATTTACCCCATTCTCGATAACAATCACCCAGGACCACTGATTAGCTACATTCTTATCTTTACCTAATTGTTGATAAAGTTCGCGACTTTGTTGATAGTAATTAACAGCCTGTTCGTATTTACCCCAATCTTGATAAATCCTTCCTAATTGAAAGTAGGCATCAGCAATATTAACTTGAGCACCTAACTGCTGACGAATAGCTAAGTCTTGATTCTCACACTCAATAGCTTGCCCGTATTTACCCCATTTTCTATAGCAATCACCCAGCCAATACCACAGGTCAACTACATCCTTATCTTTACCTAATTGTTTGTAAAGTTTGTGACTTTGTTGGTAATAATTAACAGCCTGTTCGTATTCACCCCAATTTTGATAAATTATTCCTAATCGCCAGTATGCTAATGCAATATTAACTTGATCATTTAACTGCTGACGAATGCCTAAATCTTGATTCTCACACTCAATAGCTTGCTCGTATTTACCCCATTCTCGATAACAATCACTCAACCAGGACCACTGATTAGCTACATTCTTATCTTTACCTAATTGTTGATAAAGTTCGCGACTTTGTTGATAGTAATTAACAGCCTGTTCGTATTTACCCCAATCTTGATAAACTCTAGCAATGTGATAAAAAATATTAGCTTTATACTCATTGTTTTTTAGTTCTTTTGCAGCATCCAATGCTTTTTGGTAATAGTGTAGTGACTGTTCATACTTTTTATTTAATCTTTGACACCAGCCCCAATGACTCCAGAAAATTAATAGAGAATTCTGTTGATGAAAATCAGCTAATTGTGACTGACTATAGTAGTTATTAGACTTTTCGTAATCTTCCTTCTCCTCATAGCATTTGGCTAATGCCCAACAAATAAATGGTTTGAGATTACTATCAGATTCCTCATTTATCTGTTTAAAAATTTCAATAGCTTTATCATATTTATCTTTCCGCAAATAAGACATTGCCGTGAAAAAAGTTAATGCTCTTTGACAACCTTCATCAGTGCTATAATGCTGACGGCTGTTTTCAAGAGCAGGTGTCATTTCATCACCTAATTCACTAAACAAATCCCCAATATTGGAAAATAATAAAGGCTCTAATTCGTTGATAATTTCTGTGACACAATCAACCAATCCTGTCGATTCACTACAAGCAACATAAAGAATAGCAGTTTTAGCCTTAACCCGAATTTCTTCAGAAAGCGTTGAGTCATTAGCTGCTTGTTTCAATAAATCTATGACTTCACCTTTTTGATAAAAGAGTTCAATTTTACGTAGCAGTCTTAGTAATTGCTTAGTTATATTATCTTCAAATCCGATATCTATCCCAAGATAGGTAACAATTAACTTTTGGATTGGTTTTTTCCGAATAACAATGCTATTAATTTCCATTTCAGCAATCACCTGTCCAGCAAACAGCAAATCTCTCAGATTGAATTCCACTTTTTTCAAATTGCTTGCTGATTCATCCTGCTTCAAATAGAGAATAATTATATCATCAGATGCAGGACTTTTAATTTTTATCTCCCCATGTTGCAGCATGGGTTGATAATCTTCTAAATTAACAAACAATTTCTCCGCTAGTTTCTTAAATTGTCCCGAAAAATGACTCCCGTAATACCCCAAAGCTAGTAAAAGCGGTTCATTCCAACGTGGCTCGTAAAGATGTTTTTGAATTAGTCCCAGAATCTCACTTTGGTCATTATCTGCAATATAACGTGCGGCAAAATACTCTTCAAATGTCAGGTGCATAAAGCCATAAAACCCAGGCATTCGTTCCACAAACAGACCTGTGGTTTCCCGCACCTTTCGCAAAAACTCCCCTACAGCTTGACGCACGGAGTCTGATTCTGGTTCGGTATCATTTAATTCCGCCAGCTTTTCTGCTAATTTATCTTCCACTTCCCTTTGAGTTACTAAACCGAAAGGCTTCTCCTCATGCATCCAGTATGCCAGAGGTGCTAAAAGTTCTACAACCTCAGTTTCCTTTAACACCACCCCTGGTGCATCGGGTAATTTCTTACTGAGTTGCCAATCTTCCGTCAAAGTTTGCACCGCTAACTCGTACAGCTTCACCCGACGATTAGGTAGGCGATCGCCATTGCGGTGAATTAGTGCGAGAATAGTTAATAGCAAGGGGTTAGCCGTCAATCGTTGCACACCGGAATTGTCTTTAACAGCTAGTAAAATATCCTGTGCTTGCTCCGTACCCCTTTTTAACCACTGATCCTCGCTAGCATCTGGCTGTTGGGCTTTTTCTACTGTTCGACACCAGCGATACAAGAAACGCTCTACCTGTTCGGTGTCCATATCTTCAACGGTAAACTCTGCAAACCGACTGCTGAGTTGCACATCTCGGTAGCCAGCAATGCGACTAGTAATGACAAATTTGTTGCGAGGAAACTCATCAACAAGCTGATTAATACGCTCGACAATCAGTTTGCGGCTTTCTTGGTCGAATACCTCATCCAACCCATCCAGCAGCATCAAACACTGTCCTTGACGCATTGCATCCAATAGCAACGCGACCACTTCGGTTCCTATTTCTGGCTCTGCTTGAAAATGAGCTTCCCATTGGCGGTAAAACTGACGCAGATATTCAAGTAAAGTTAATTCGGGTTGTTGTTTTAATTTCTCTGCATAATCAGCAATGCGGAAGAAAATAGGTAACAGAGTTTTACCTAACTCTTTCTGCTTCTTCTCCCCATCTATATAATTATCAGCACCATCGTCATTAACAATAACTGTTTCCAGATTGTCTCTTTTCGCAGTCGCAAAATGCAATGCTAAATAACGCAGCAGGGTCGTTTTACCAGCACCAGGAGCGCCTAAAATCACGCTACAAGAGTTGTCCCGCACTGCCTCGGATAAATCTACTTTTTGCGTAACCGTTTTAGTGCTGGAAATTGATACTGATATTGGTTCTTCGCGCAGTGGTTCATAATAGCAGGGCTCATCCCAATCATCAAGGCTAGAACCAATCTCCTTAAACTTACTACTGCCCCTAGCTTGCCCTACAATCGCGACCTCAAGGTCGTGTTGGCTGCGTTCGTTCTTATCTGAAACTTGTTGTCGCCATTGTGCTTGTAGGGAAATATAAATTTGGTCAAGGAAAATATCAACTTGGCGATTTACCTGCATTACCCCACTCATTTTTAGATAGGAGTTTTCAGCAATTAGCCAATCTAAATAGGGGTAAATTAAATGATTTCTAGTCTCAAATTGCACCATCTTCTCTCGCCAATCCCAAAAATCTGGCGCACGCTGGCGAAACTCGTCTACAAAATCTACTTTATTCAGCCATAAAAGCATTACTAAATTTCTTCCAAATAGCTCTTCCCTTCCCAAATTTAATTGTTTCATTTCTTTTACTAAGCGGGGTGTTGGTAATTGGTCAATCCCAAATGCCATTACCAATTTGCGCCCAGTTTCAGAATTTACCTGTTTACTATCATCTAAACTATACAGAAAATTATGGAAAGAGTTTTCACTATAAAAAAAGGTATTAAATTCAAACTTTTCATCGCTGGTTGCTAAAGATTCTTTTAGTTGCCTCACAACTGGATGCTGGGGACTACTCTCCGGTGCAATGGCAAAGATAATTGTCGTACCGCTAGAAATCTCCAATACGCTGACTAATTTCTTTAATTCTGCTTCGTCAGTTTCGCTCAAAGAGTAGGTGGAGTCGTGAGAAAGCATATGCAATACCAGCGTGTAATTGGTAATTGTTGATGGAAATCATAATTTTATATGGCGTTGCTGAATCCGGGTATGAATTGTTAAATTTACCCTCACCCTAGCCCTCTCCCCAAGGGAGAGGGGATAAGAATCTTGGCTCCCCTCTCCCCAAGGGAGAGGGGCTGGGGGTGAGGGTAATTCATACCTCATTCAGCAACGCCTTTTACAGAGTATTATTCGCAGCTTGCCAGCGTTCTAAATCCTCTATCAAAATAGGATTAATATCAAACCAAGACTCTTGCCTTGTATTGTAGTAACCTAAGACTAATTTATTTTGTAAAAGTTCATCACAAATAATAAACTCACCCTTACCAGGTAAACTATGTGCCTTCGTCGTTAGTTTACCAGTCCGGTGGATTAAATCAAGTTCAAGATAGTGGTAATCGCTTAAATTATATTCCCTGCGGACTTCTCGTACTGCCTCCTGTGCAGTTTCTAAATCTATTAAATTAAACTTATTCCGTAACCCAATTTCACAGGCAGTACGTGCTAATCTCACTAAATCTCGCATTACACCGCCACTTTTCTCACAAATTAATTCCAGTGCATCATGATTAAATAAACCCTTGTAGCTATCACCTAAACTCACAAGACGTTTGTGAATGACATTAATCAGAATCTCTCGACCAATTCGATTGGGAATACTTGTTGGACATAAATTATCATTAGATTCAAAAACAGGAGGATTATTTAAATCCAGACATTTTTGAAAACTTTCCATCGGCTGACGGAAACTTGGAGAATATCGCAAGGAAATAGGAATAGAATAGATAATATGACAATTTAGTTCTATCAACAGTGGACTAGCAAACATCTCTAAAGCTGTTACTTGGTCATGCCTATCCAACCCATCAACAATAATCAATAACCTTTGTTTTTGTTCTTTTTCCGCAGCTTCGATAATATTATTAACCCTAGTAATAATTTCACTCAATAAAGGACGGACATTGACGGTTTTTGTGACTTCTCTAGTTAAACCACGTTTGAGAATTACCCCGGCCTTCTCAATAAATTCCGGCATTCCCAAACCTTCAGTCTCACTCCCTTTATCTTGATATACTACCGTTTGTAAACTATCTTGTAGAGCATTTAATAATTTATCTTTGTTAAATAACCAATTAGATTGAATAGCCTGACGTGCGATTTGTAAACCAATTAAAACCACCACTTCCGCATAGCCAATATTATATCTATCTAAAGCGGTTTGGGTATCAATCCAAATAACAGTGTATGTATTGGCTAATTTTTGTTCCAGTCGTCGCAGTTCGGTGGTTTTTCCCCCACCCCGATGACCTGAGAGTAAAAATTTTGCTGGGTCATCCTCCATTTCCAGCAAACTGACCAGCCGATCGACAGGACTATTATCTCTCTGGACGTAAAATTTTTTTAGGTCTTCAGGGGATGCTAGGGGTTCCTCTGGTTTAAATAGTTGGTAAGCAGTTCGCCAAAAATTGGTATAAGGCTATGTTCAAATTAACACTCATCACTGTTAGTATACATAATGGATAGATATACTGTGAGTAAGTAATTAAATATAAGATAGTCGGGCACTGAGAGAGCTTCTTCCCACAAAGGTTAGATGAAATTTAAATATGCAAGCTAGATGGGTGACTGCTTATAACCATAAAAAATTCTCCCGCCAGTACGACCTAATATCATGTCCGGTTAATCAGTTATAATTCCCTTAGTCACTCAACCACACCCCTGTATACGCTGTGCTTTACATCCCCTCCCCGCATGCGGGGAGGGGGAGGGGTAGAGGTGGGGTTCTTGGGGATTTATAAGTAATTAGACGGACATGATATAAAACGCCTAGGGGAGGATTTTTATTGCTTCATTACAGCATTATCATCACACAAAAATTCCGCTTATGTTGCTGCTGAAGGTATTAGCTGTCTGGTTAGCTACCACTGCTAGCAAGTCATTACCAGCAGAAATACGCACACCGTTAGCACTGTCAGCAAAGCTTAAGTCATTCCGCAGGTTACCCACCATAAACTGAGTTGACCCTAGCTGGAAGTTGTTAATAGTGTCGAAGCCTTGGTCACGGGAGAGTACCACCTTAGCTTCTCCACCACCCAACCAAATGGTGTTGAAGCCATTACCACCGTTAATAAAGTCACCACCGCCATTGGCATAGATGGTGTCATTGCCAGCACCACCAAAGATGGTGTCTGCTTCGGAACCGCCATAAATCAGGTCGTCGCCATTATTACCATTGATCGTATCCTTGCCACCATTGCCATAAATAATGTCGTTGCCCTGGCCCCCCAGGATGATATTTGCATCGGAAGCACCGTAAATCAGGTCGTTGCCTGCACCGCCGATGAGAGTATCTTTGCCACCGTTGCCATAAAGGGTATCATTATCATTGCCCCCATCTATGAATTCACTGTTGGCAGATCCGAAGACAGAATCGTTGCCATCTCCACCAAAGATAACGTCATTACCACCACTACCAAAGATAATGTCGTTACCACCCAAAGCATTAATCCGGTTATTGGCATCATTACCTGTAATGGTATCTGCATTAGCAGTTCCCAAGACATTGACAAAATTCTGAACTTCAAAAGTCACAGAACCAAGTGTGGGAATATTGTTAACTGTAAGTCTGTTTGCTCCCAAGTCAATATTGAAAGATGTTCCTCCTGTACCACTAGAACCATCAATTGTGTTGGCTTGACCTTTAGCACCGATGATTTTTTCAATATTAAATATCTGGTCAGTACCAAAATTACCTTTACTGATTACACCTTGAGGTAGAAGGGTAACAGCCTGTCCGAAGTTGCTGTAATCAACAGTATCAAAACCAGTACCGCCATCAAAACGGTCATTTCCTCTAGAACCAATTATCAGGTCGTTACCACCTAAACCATCAATCCGGTTATTGGCATTATTACCCGTAATGGTATCTGCATTAGTAGTTCCCAACACATTAACAAAATTCTGAACTTCAAAGGTTCTTGAACCAAGTGTGGGAATATTATTAACTATGAGTTTGTTTGCTCCTAAGTCAATATTCAAGGATGTGCCACCTGTAGCACTAGAAGCATCGATAATATTGGCTTGACCTGTAGCACCAATAATTCTTTCAACATTCAATATTTGGTCAGTACCCAAACTGCCTTTTGTAACTACACCTTGAGGTAAGAGTGTAACAGCTTGTCCCAAGTTGTTGTAATTAACAGTATCAGAGCCACTACCACCATCTAAAAGGTCATTCCCTCTGCTGCCAGTTAGGACATCATTACCTTCTAAACCAAAGATTTCGTCGTTCAGTTGTGTACCAAACAAGTTATCAGATCCATTTGTACCAAAAACTGTCGTCATGGCTTCTCCTTATAAAGTATTGACTTAGAACATGAAGATTTGGACAGTCCCCCTACACAAAATTTGGAGGACTGCCGTACTAACGATCTAGCCGCAGATATCTATTGCTGCTAATGCTTGCATTGCAACGGTTTTATGTCGCTATAAGTGCGAACCGAAACTCAGTAAATACAGGTGTCAAGCGATCGCAATCAGCGCACCTTATGCTTTATTGGTTGCAGACATACAGATATAGCCGCTTCTGTTTTTCAATTGCCCACTCATATCTCAAATCAGAAAATATGTGTGAACATCTGTCTTCAAGAAACGATTATTTTTGTAAAGCACCTTCACTAATTTGATTGTTGAATCTCAACAACTAATCCCTATTTACTTATCAGAAGGACGAGACGTTTTTATGAAAAAAACAAGCATTTGTTTTGTCAAAGTTTTCACTTGCACCCTCAGCTTTGACAGTATTTTTGCGGTTCTACGCCCTAATTACCGCAAACACGAGCAAAGCAACTACCGAGACAAGATTAGACGCACAAATTATCGATTGTCTCTGATTACTTCCAAGTTAACTCAGCAATCTTGCCTTTTTAGTATATAATATCACCTTCACATTCTCTTTATCCTCGGAAAACTTTCGGAAGCCCTCGGAAAAAAAATGTTCATAATCTCTTTAATCAGATAAAAGCCTAACTAGTACAGATCCCCGACTTCTTTAAGAAGTCGGGGATCTAAAAGGCTATGCTTGAACCATTTTCAAAAATGTACTAGGGTGAAAATATTTCGTAACCGTACTCCCTATTTCCGATTTTCAACATTAATTTTTCAGCGCTAGTGTTAACCCATCAGCTATTGGCACCAAACTAAGGGTAATTCGGGTATCTTGATGTAGCTTTTGATTAAATGCTCGAATTGTATTGGTTCTATTATCCTGGACTTCGGGATCTGCGACTCTACCCGACCACAGGACATTATCAATCGCAATCAACCCACCAGGACGGACTAATTGTAATGTTTGTTCATAATAACTGTCGTAGCTGCTTTTATCGGCATCAATGAAGGCAAAATCAAAATCTGTCTCTCCATCTGCTAACAACCTATCCAGAGTTTCCAATGCTGGAGCGATGTGAAGGTTGATTTTATTGGCTACACCTGCTGCTTGCCAATAACGACGAGCGATCGCTGTATATTCTTCACTAACATCACAGGCTACAATTTTTCCATCTGCGGGTAACGCTAACGCGACTACTAACGAACTGTAACCTGTAAACACTCCTATTTCGAGAGTTTTTTTCGCACCCATCAACCGTACTAACAAAGCCATAAACTGTCCTTGTTCGGGTGAAATCTGCATGATAGCCATTGGATGCTGGGCTGTTTCTTCCCGCAGTTTGGCTAAAATTTCTGGTTCCCGCAAAGATATTGACTGGAAGTAGTCATAAAGCTGTTTTTCGAGTCCGATGGTCTGCTTTGTGGTCATCTGCGGTTACCTGCGATGAAAGTCTATTGTTTGCACCAGCTATAGTTTACAACTTAATTTCCACAGGTAGGCTATGGCAGAATTCCTGAGATAGAAGTATAAATAATCGAGGCAGATGACATCATTTTGCTTGCAGGATGAAATTTTAAATTGATGAAAGTCTTGATAGGTAAGGGGGAAGTTATGTTTTAGTAGCCAATCTTGATACACGCCACTTTACCTTCGCAACCCTTACGATACGTGTACGCAACTAATGCGGCTTCTTGCAGGGTAATCTAAAATCCAAAATGGTCAGACACGGCATAAGCTCTGTATCAGTGATTCTATAAAGAATCAAACATAATTCTCGATTGAGCCTTGCATCGGAAAGCGAAAATTATATAAATCAGCGAGTTGTTCATGAATAACCCAAAATCAGTAGCAGAGATTGATTTGAAACCGATTCCCGGCAAAAAATATTGGAACTGCGATCGCGAATGGCGAGAAGAGTTCATATATTTCTTGATGGTGGATCGCTTTCACGATGACAAAAACCGCACACCAGTTAAAACACCAAATCGCAGTATGGGTAGAGGGAACCAAGCTCAACTCAAACAATTCTGCGGTGGTACTATCAAAGGTATTCAAAATAATTTGGACTACATTCAAAGCTTGGGCTGTACCGCTTTATGGTTAAGTCCAATCTTTGAGAACAATGGAGAACAAGATAAATACCACGGTTACTCAATTCAAAATTACTTAGATATTGACCCTCGTTTCGGTACAAAACAAGACCTTATTGAGTTAGTAAAAACAGCCCACGATAGGGAAATGCGAGTATTTTTGGATGTTGTTGTCAATCATTCAGGAGATAATTGGTACTACCCAGATAAAAATCCATACTATTACAGCAATGACCAACAATTTCCTTTTAGTCGATGGAGAAAAGAAGATAGACCAATTCCTACAGAATTACGAAACCCAAATTATTATCACCGTCGGGGAGAAATTAAAAATTGGGATAGTTATCCAGAAACTCAGCGGGGTGATTTTTTCTCGCTGAAGGGTTTCAATAATGAAGAAGATGAAGATGGTTTGAAACTTCAAGATGTTCTTATTAAAGCCCATTGTTACTGGATGCGAGAAGCTGATATTGATGGCTTCAGATTGGATGCAGTGAAACACATGGGAGAGTTAGCAGTTTCTCGCTTTTGTTCCGAAATTCGCGAATATGCTTACCGATTAGGAAAACGCTGGTTTTTCTTATTTGGTGAATTAGTTGGTGGTGATGATGCTATTAACCGCTATACAGGCGCAAATACTCCAACTGAAGTTAATAACAAAACAGTCTATTTTGGGCTGAATTCAGTATTAGATTTTCCTCTTTATTGGAGTTTACCTGGTGCGATTAAAGGGATGAATTCCCCAGGAAATTTAATTGACCGCTACGAAGCGCTAAGAGGTCGGGCTTTAAGTCGTGGGGAATTGGGACGTTATCTAGTTACATTTGTTGACAACCACGACCAAATCGGGCAAGATTATAAGCGGAGATTTGCCGCAGATACTCCTGATGAACAAGCAATCGCCGGTATTGGATATTTACTTTGTGCCATCGGAACTCCGTGTATTTATTACGGGACAGAACAAGGGTTTTCTGGTAAAGGTAATGGAGATGAATTCATCCGAGAGGCAATGTTTTCCCTTGAAGATCCAAATGAAAATCTTCTCAATCAAAACTGCAAGATTTACCAAGAAATAGGTAAAATTGCCGAAATTTTTAGAACAAGAGAACCATTGCGTTTTGGACGTATGTACTTCCGAGAAATCTCTGGTAACGGACGAGATTTTGGTTTACCTCAAAATCAACCTTGTACTCTAGCTTTTTCGCGCATAATGGCTGGGGAAGAAATTTTGGTTGCATACAATACTTCTACTACTGAACGAAAACAAGATTTTGTCATGGTAGATAGTAACATCCAAAAATCTGGCGGTTCAATGAAGTTTATTTACGGTAAAGAGGGAAGCGCTACCGTGCAAAAACATCCAAATTCTAGTAATCCATCTTTGTTTGTACAGCTTGATTTAGAACCCATGCAGTTTGTGATTCTGCAATAACGATCTGTTTAAAAAATTCTTGTCTAGCTGGAAAATCATAGCTTAATGTGGTTCGTCTGCGTAGAAACGTTAAATAATATAGGTTGGCTATATTATTTCTGTTCGTGTAGCGTGCAGTTAAATTAACTTTGTCCAGAAACCCGACTTCTCGAAGAAGTTGGGTTTCTAAATTAGACAGCGTAGTTTTACGGAGCTAATATAACAACTTCAGTAATAGCTTGTATGATTGAATCAAAAATTCACGAATAAACTAATCATATTTTCATTATTTATTCAAGAGAAATTAACTTTTTTATCGGCTATTAAAGCTACAACAGTGGAAGTAGTATCTATCACTCGATAAATAAAATGTTAAAAAAAATTGCATTCTTGCTTTTAACTTATTCAACTGTGATGACTGCATCAACAGTAGCTCTAGCTGATTCCCGAACATCTAGTGGTGGAGGTGGGGATTACAACTATGAACTCTGGCAAAGCACTGATAACACTCATTATTATCTGAAAATTTGGGACAGGAAAGCACCCCCAAATAGTGAGCCTTCACATACTAGTTATCGATTTAGCTCTAGTCGTGAAGCATTAGAATATTTCGATTGTAATTACGCCAAGAAGTCTTTACCATCTTGTCCGCACTCATGAATCTTAAATATAGGTTAGGTGTGCGAGATACGTTCCGTAACCTAAAGTTCATAAGTGCAGGCAAAATAATTTAATTAGTTTTGTGGCTTGGCGAAACACCAAGCCGCATAAAATTATACAAAATGACACAATTTGTAGCAACTTGAAAGATAACTTGCTATGTAAGTAAAATTGTCACAATTTGATGACTATTTGAGTGAATAATAGAGATTTTTATATTGAGTTGATTGGGATTTCTTCCTAAAATTGGTAAACTTGCATACAATTCATTTTTTCCTTCAGGGGTATCATGAGCCGTCCAATAATTCTTGGGATTGTAGGTGACAGCGCTGCTGGTAAGACGACACTGACTAAGGGGATTGCACAGGTACTGGGACCCGAAAACGTTACAATTATCTGTACAGATGATTATCATCGTTACGATCGCAAACAACGTGCGCAACTTGGTATAACTGCGCTGCACCCCGACTGCAACTATTTAGATATCATGGAGCAGCACTTATCCTTGTTACGGATGGGACACCCAATCCTCAAACCTGTTTACAGCCACTCTACTGGCTCTTTTGAACCGCCAGTATATGTCAAGCCGAGTAAATTCGTGATTATTGAAGGATTATTAGGTTATTCTACCCGTATCGCCCGCGATTGCTACGACGTGAAAGTTTACCTTGCACCTCCTGAAGCAATACGCGCCAAGTGGAAAGTTAAACGGGATACACAAAAGCGGGGCTATAGTGAAGAGCAGGTACTTGCCGAGATGCAAAAGCGCGAACCAGACTCTGAGCAGTATATCCGCCCACAACGGCAATGGTCTGATATTGTAGTGAGTTTTTATACTCCTAGTGATGATGTGGATCAAATTAATGGAAATTTAAATGTGCGTTTGGTATTGCGTCCGACAATCCCCCACCCAGATTTGACGGATATTATCGGTGTCACGAATGGCAGTTCCACATCAGCGATTCGCTTAGGATTGGATCGGGATATGGGTAAACCTGTAGATGTTTTAGAAGTAGATGGTCATGCCACCCTAGAACAGGTGAATAAAATAGAGCAGATTATTTGTTCGGATATGCCCTACTTACGGAATATATGCGACCGCGAAAGTAATCCTGAGTTGGGCAAAATTTCTGGTACCACTGGCGAGACACTGCAAAGTTATCCGTTAGCACTTACTCAGTTATTAATTACTTACCATATGCTCAAGGCAATACAAATTCATCAATAGTGTTGGTTGTTAGTTGTTAGTTGTTAGTTGTTAGTTGTTGGTTCTCTACTAACCAATAACCAATAACAACTAACCATTAACAAAATGTTAGTTGTTAACTAAATACTAACGAAAATCTTCAAAGATTAAAGATTTTGTCAAATAGGAGGGTTTTGAGAGCAAACAGGGGATAACTAAAAATAGGTACATTTATCATGACTATCCCCGAGTTTGTCTATGACCTACTGCCTGCGAATTGCCGATATGGCGCAAAATGAGCGCCCACGAGAGCGGTTAATGACATATGGTTCAAAAACTTTAGCCACAGCGGAGTTAATTGCAATTTTATTAGGCACCGGTCAAGGGCCTGGAAAACTTTCTGCGATTGGTTTGGGACAATATATCTTGCATGAATTGGGTAAATGCGATCGCGACCCTTTAGCAGTATTGCGGGATGTTTCCCCTTCACAATTGATCCAAATTCCTGGAATTGGTCCGGCGAAAGCAACAACCATCTTAGCAGCGATAGAATTAGGCAAACGTGTATTTCAATCACGTATTAGCGATCGCACACCAGTTGATAGTCCTGCTGCTGCTGCTGCGGCACTCAGTCAAGACCTGATGTGGCAGCCACAGGAGCGTTTTGCAGTATTACTTTTGGATGTGAAGAATTGTTTGCTCGGGACACAAGTGATTACCATTGGTACTGCTACTGAAACCCTGGCACCACCAAGGGAGATTTTTCGGGAGGTGATTCGTCAGAATGCAACACGGGTGATAGTTGCACACAATCATCCTTCCGGCAATGTCGAACCCAGTCAGGCAGATATTGACTTGACAAAGCAGTTGCTAGCAGGGGCGCAATATTTAGCTATTCCACTACTCGACCATATAATTTTGGGTGACGGTAATTATCAAAGTCTGCGGGAAATTACGAGTTTGTGGGATGAGTATCCGCAGGGAGAATAAAGGCTTCTACTCTACTTGGAGATATGCTATCCTTGAAAAACGCGGGCGTTCTTCACAGGGGTAGCGCGTCTCCTTCACACGGAGAAGGTCACTGGTTGAAATCCAGTATCGCCCATAGGTTTAGTTCTATTCACGAAGAAAGAAGGAAGAAGAAAGAAGGAAGAAGTACCCACATGAGCACTCATGTGGGATTGAAACAAGGACACTGTTTTTCTTCTCTGCGAGACACTACGTGAACGCGCTACAAAGGACTCGAAAAACATCTTTTTTTTTACTGAAGCTTTCAACTTACGAACGCGCATTTTTATTAGCTATTCCTTCTTCCAACTTCGGTCCTTACTTCAACATCATTTGTAATTATGGTACAAACAATCCAAGCTAGAGAAATTAGTCTCTACGAATTAGAAGAAAAATTTGGTTTGCAACTAGTAACAGATAGTAAATTTTTCACAGAATGGAGGGAGAATTTACCATCACTGACTGATGCAGAAAAGCAGGCTTTAGAAAGAGTCAGAAGTAATTATTTTAACCTAAGCAAACGTCGTCAAATGTCAGAAGAGGCAGTTAAAATGGTTGTACTGTCTCCAATACTAGATTTAGCTGGCTTTTATCAATCTCCTTATGAGATAGAAACTGAAAAATCTATCGAAATCTCTGCTGAGGATGAAAGCATTATAGTTAAAGGCAATATTGATGTTTTGGTAATAAATAAGCGGCTTTGGGTAATGGTCATCGAATCAAAAAGCACTAAATTTGATGTAATAACTGCACTACCCCAAGCACTTGCTTATATGCTTGATACTCCTAATGTTGAACAGCCGACTTTTGGATTAATTGTCAACGGTAGAGAGTTTGTATTTCTAAAACTGGTTCAGCAAGAAAAGCCAAAATATGTTCGTTCTGATGCCTTATCAATAGAAAAAGAAAATGAACTACAACAGGTAGTAAGTGTATTGAAGGTTATAGGTAATTTGATAACTCACCGGAATGCACCTACTCTATTCGCGTAGGTCTTAGCTTTAATCATTTAGTCTTTAGTATCACAATGCTGCAATATTGTCAATTACCTATCGCCCCACTTAAACTACGATAATAGCCCACAAACTTACCCCCAGCCCAATTGCAGCTAAGTGTTGCCAAACCAGCATTTTTATCGGTTGGCGAGCAATTTTTTGCGTTAATACTATGCTTAAAAGAACTGAAAAAATTAAGGTAGTTCCCTGCAAAAAGGCAATCACTGCTGGATGTGCTACTAATATAGGCAATTGCTCGCCATTGAGTCCAAAAGTTGCAAAAGTGACGGGTAAAATTCGCCCACCTTCACCCAAAGCCAAACGTAAATAATGAGCCAAATTACCACCCAGTACTAATGGTAAATAGCCATAAGCTAACTCGATAAATGGTCTTGATTTACGATTTGAGATTTCTTGATTATTTTTGTCTTGTTTCAGGACGGGTAAATTGCTCCTAAAATTGAATATAGCATGAGCAACGAAAGGGATAGCAACAGGAATAATTAAAGCCAATACAGATAGTCCCAAATGTTGCCAAAAGTTAGTTAAATCTAATTGAAAACCTAACCAAGTTTGTAATTCTGGTAAGCGATGGAGAAAGATTCCGCCCAAAAGTAAAAATAACAGTGCTACTTCATAATACTGAGGAACATGAGTTGTCCACAATTCGATCCCAGGGGGACGCAAATTTAATTCAACAGAGCGATGGGGACAGGCTTTCAGACAAGTCATGCATAGTACACAGTCTCTGTTATCTTCCAACTGCGCTGGGTGAGAGTACAAAGGACAGCCAAGGGTTTCCATACCTTCGCCTTTTTCCGGGCCACCTTTATAACATTGATAGGTAGTGCAAGTCGCAGAACAAATGCCTTGTTGTGCCCTTAGTTCTGTCATTGAAAGTTTGGCAAATAAACCGTTCATTCCGCCAATAGGGCATAAATAGCGGCACCAATATCGACGTTCAAAAATAGCAGAGAAAATCATTGCCCCACTGGTGATTAGTAACAGCAAACAACCAGAAAGGTAAGCTGTATTCTCTAAATTCCAGAGTTCTTCCCATAAGAAAATTAGGGTAAATAGCCCAAATAAAAACCATCCACCCCATTTTTCCGCTTGCTGTCTCTGCCACTTTTTGAGTTGTCTGGGAAACAACCACAGTGATAATTTTTGCGTAATTTCACCGTAAATCATGAATGGGCAAACAGCACACCAAATGCGACCGAGGAAGGGGAAAAGAAAGAGAAATCCAGCCCACCACCAATCCCAGAAGAAATTTAAAACAAAATTGCGATCGCGTGTTTGTGGACCAATAAATAACACTGCGACCATCAAGGGAAAAGCGATCGCAGTAAAACCATAGTTTATCCGGTCAGTCCACCACGGGCCACGCAGAAATTTCCGCAAACTGGGGTAAACATTCAACAAATTCACCCGAAATTGCTTTTTCTTGGTTTGGGCTGACCAAAAAATTTCTTCTGTGAGTTCTTTTGCTTCCCCAGCTTGAACGATCGCCCTTTCTACCAAACTTTCTAATTCTTTCAAATTACCAGGAAAATCATACGCCTGCAAGCCCCGCAAAGCTTCGGGTGTGACTTTAGGTTTGGGAATACCCCTAGCCCGAATATACAGGCTGGTGTAGAATTCCACCTGGGCTTTGATATCTTCTTTTCGCACCCGTAATGGTGGGACTTTTATAGTTTGACCAATACAGCGTTCGATTGCAGGCTGTGTTTTTTCTGCAACCATGAGAATACGGGCATTACTGAGGCGCGGTTCGACACTGGCTTCTCCCGGACGAGTGGCAGGGCTGTAATTACCTGTTCGCAGCAAATTTGCTAAGGATGGTAATAACTCTGGGGGCAGTTCTTGGATATTATTTAGCACTAAGGTACCTTCACCCAGCCATTCTAAAAGTCCTGGTTTACCTCCAGCCCTGCCGAATAAATCTGCACCACTGGTTTGGAGAATACCGCAGTTGACTTTAACAATCGGTTTCCGTCGCTGTTTGGAACTAAAGTGAATTAGAGCGGCGATATTGTCCTTTTCTAACCCAGGTTCGCCGAAAATTAACACAGATGATTTAACAGCCGCAGCTTCGCGGATTTGCTCCCGCAGACGCACCGCATAGCGACTTGTACCCACAATTCCCCGTTGTGCTTTGGTGACTAAATATGGTCGTAAGGCGAACTGACAAGTCAGCGCTTGCGCTATCGCCCGTTCTTGTTCGTAGGTGAGTGCCGATGTTAATTCTGCCACTGTAGTCGCTAGTTGGCGGGTAACAGAAGAAGAAATTTCCGGGTATTGAGTGATTAACGTCTGAAATTCAGGAGCAGACACTACCCAAAAATGGCATTCTGTCAAGGTGATTAGTGTAGATTCTGCTAGCCGATCTAACACCAATTCTTGCAGGTGAATCACTGTTCCAGGGAGAACCCCACAACATAATGCTGGGTTGCTTTGATTGTTACTGCTGCTTTCTAGTTTACCTTCAGCAAGAATATAAAGTGCTTCTGGGGCTGTACCTTCAGTGACTAGGGTAGTTCCTGACGGTACAACTTGTTCTTCTATTACTTGAGCGATCGCATTCAACACCTCAGGGGATAAGATTCCTAAAGCTGTGCGTTCTTGTAACCAAATTACTATCTCTGGAGATTTCATTTTGCGTTCTCCAAAAAAACAGGCTGCTTTATTAAAAAATTATCCCTGATGATTGTTCGCTGTTTCCTACTGAAAGTTAAACGTTACAACAAAAGTTTTTATGAATTTGTCGGATTTGCCTAATTTGTGGGTACCTTTAGTGCTTTTGGGTCTAATTATCCTCGCTGCTGTTTTTTTCAGTCGCAGCAAGTAATCAAGACTTAAGCAAAAATGTTCCCTTTCATCCGATTCGCATAGTCAATCCGTAGGTATTTCCACTACAGCAGAACCTTTTTGTGTAATTCTTGCCTTATTCTCTTGCAGATTGGGAGCGATGGTATTGCTATGTATTTTTTATTAAAGTCAAAAAAATTACTATAACTTTAGTTGAAATCCGAGGGTGTAAGTTTCGAGTTCCGAAGGCCAGTAGAACTTATTCTGAAACAACACTCATGAAATTATACTCACGAACTGTCCTATTGGCTTTAATTGCTTTCGTGTCAGGTTGTAGCAAAAAGATTGATGCTATTTTTCCATCTCCTACGGCAATTCAAGTTGTAGATCCAGAACCCGCTAAATCTATTACTAGTAACTGGTACGGTTATATCTCTAAGGATGATAGCTATAGTGCCAAGTTCCCCGCTCATCCACAAGAGTTCAATCAGTCTACTGACTCACCCATAGGTAAACTTAACGTGGCATTAGTTTTTTCTGAAGATAAAACTAGCGGTCGAGCTTACCTAATACAAAGCAATAAATATCCTGTAGAATCAAGTAATTTTGATATTGAAAGGGGCTTGACTGGCGCTCGCGATCGTATAGCTCAAACCTACAACGGTAGTGTTACTGGCGAAAGAAACATTAGCTACAATGGCTATCCAGGTAGAGAAATTACCTTGCGGACTCAAAGCAGCGTTGCTTTTAAGGTGAGAATCTTCATCGACTCTAAAGGCCCAACCCTCTATCAAGCAGTTGTTACAGCCCAAGATGGGGATTTGGATTTTGTGCAAACAACGGCTTTTCTTGATTCATTTAACATTAAGTGATTGGGGAGTAGGGGGGACAAGGGGGACAAGGGAGAACAATAAATAGATTTTCCTCATGGACATTCACTAAATATTCCTTGGCAGTTTGGCAGTACAAGAACCAAAGAATACTGGAAACTTTAAGCTAAACGCAGTATATACCCCTGGAAAGTAGTGCCTAGTAGTTCATGTCAAAAGTTTTGACGGGTGTGACGATTTTGCCCCCCCTCCCCCCAATCAAAGGGCTTGACACAGCAACACCCGTTACGAATGATAAAAACACAGATTTATTCCTTTCCCCTTTACCCGTGTTTGTTGTTCATAAGGTTGGATGTTTGCCCTTATAGCAGTCTTACATCCACAAAGCGCGATAAATACTCTATTCTTATGGATACTAATGACTAAATAACTAAGGACTAATTACAAATTACGACCCTTGAGGGGTACAATAAATGCCGATTGTCTTCCAATATTTGAAAGCTTCATGATCTCCAGTAACGATTTTCGCCCTGGTGTTTCGATTGTCTTAGATGGGTCTGTATGGCGGGTTGTGGAATTCCTCCACGTTAAGCCAGGTAAAGGTTCTGCCTTCGTGCGAACAAAACTGAAAAATGCCCAAAGTGGGAGCGTAGTTGAAAAAACCTTCCGGGCTGGGGAGACAGTGCCCCAAGCTAATCTAGAAAAAAGTACAATGCAGCATACCTATAAAGAAGGCGATGAATTCGTCTTCATGGATATGGAAACCTATGAAGAAGGTAGGTTGAGCGCGTCACAAATTGGCGATCGCGTAAAATATCTTAAAGAAGGTATGGAAGTTAACGTTGTCCGTTGGGATGAGCAAGTGATGGAAGTGGAACTACCAAACACCGTGGTTTTGGAAGTTACTCAAACAGACCCTGGAGTCAAAGGTGATACGGCAACAGGTGGTACTAAGCCGGCTACTGTCGAAACAGGTGCTACAGTAATGGTGCCTTTATTTATCACCCAAGGTGAACGTATCAAAATTGATACCCGCGATGATAAATACGTAGGTAGAGAACAATAACACACTCATTTGGTTCGTAGTTCGTAGTTAGTAGTTAGTAGTTAGTAGTTAGTAGATATCTAACTAACAACCAACAACCAACAACCAATAACTAATAACTAACAACTAGATGTAACTCCCGCACACCAAACTATTGACTACCTAATTGCATGAGGTAAAAAAAGCTGTGCCTTTGGATTTTAATGAAATTCGCCAACTATTGGCAACGATCGCTCAAACAGATATTGCAGAAGTGACGCTCAAAAGCGACGACTTTGAAATCACAGTCCGTAAGGCTGTGAGTTTTAGCAATCAAATGTTGCCAGCAAGTCAGGGCACTTGGAGCGGTGCGGGTGGTTCGATGTTGACACCGGGTTCACCCCCTGTTAACCCGGTCTCAATACCGTCAACAACGGATGCTCCCAATCGCGGTTCAGAAACGCCAGCAGGTGGGGGTGTGCAGTCGCAGCAGCAGAATCCGCCGACTAGAGAGCAAAGGTTAGTAGAGGTGCCTTCGCCGATGGTAGGGACATTTTATCGCGCTCCGGCTCCGGGAGAAGCCGCATTTGTAGAGGTCGGCGATCGCATCCGCAGCGGTCAGACTGTCTGTATTATCGAAGCCATGAAGCTGATGAATGAAATCGAAGCCGAAGTTTCCGGACAAGTGATGGAAATTCTCTTGCAAAATGGCGAACCTGTGGAATATGGTCAGCCTTTGATGCGAATAAACCCTGATTAAGTATTAATCTATATATCGAATGTGTAATTGATAAAACATTGTGTTCAGTCCTTCCCGGTCAATCCTGATGAAACAAGCTTTGCCTGTACCGCCAGAAGTTGTACAACAAGTAGCTGAATACTTCAGCCTCCTGAGTGAACCGATGCGTCTGCGGCTCTTGCATTTACTGCGGGATGAAGAAAAGTGCGTCCAAGAATTAGTCGATGCAACACAGACTTCTCAGGCAAATGTATCGAAACATCTCAAGGTAATGTGGCAAGCTGGAATTCTCAGCCGCCGTAGTGAAGGAACTTGCGCCTACTACAGGGTGGAAGACCAAATGATTTTTGACTTGTGCAATCGCGTGTGCGATCGCCTTGCCGCCCGATTGGAACAACAAGCCAGTAACTTTCGTGTTTTGAATACTAAGTAGTTAGTTGTTAGTCGTTAGTTGTTGGTTGTAACCACTAACTACTAACCACTAACCGAGCACTAAAGTGAATAGTTTTTATTGAAACTGTCTCTGGTCAGTGGCTGTTCCAACTCTAAACCTTCACCGCCTAAAACTTCCAACTTTTGGCCGTTGACCTCAATGTACACCTTGGCATTGCGGTCTAAACTTGTTGCTGTGTAAACAACTTGTCCGACTCTACCGTTCATCGAGGCACTACCACCCCCACTGGTGAATTCTTCAGATAAATTGATGTGAATATCATTATTCTCCACCTTTAGACCCAAAAGCTTTGTTCCTTGGGGGATAGTGGTAGAGCCTGTCCCTTCTGTCGGCCCTGTTAACAGGTTTTGGAAGGCTGCTTCTAAAACTTGGTTGGGCTTGTCCCCCCCTGTGAGCTTAATTTTTTGGGGAACTAACTCCAAATTTTTGCCGTTATCCTTTAGCCAATAGATTTCAGCCGTTTGCTCAATTGGCGCAACCTTTTCTCCTGGTCGTGGCACAGTTGATGTTGGGGTCTGGGCTGGGGGAGAATTTAAAGTGAACCAAGCTACACCACCGCTGACCGCCACAACCGCAGCAGATACGACTGCTACAACACCTGAAGAGATTCGGTTAGATTTTTGTTGCTCTGCCATGCGATAAAACCTTCCTGATTGACTTGAGTTAGTATTTATGTTAATAGAGGCCTGCTTCACGACGATGCACAAGAGTGGGGAGTTTCCATATCGATGCGTTTTCTAATTCCCCTGGTTTCATAATTCAATTTTAGAATCCGCATAAAAATCCGTCACGCTCTAAATTAACTAGATCCAATCTTTCTTTAAGGTTATTGGCAAGCAAGATTTTGGATTGAGGGATTCGTGAGAGGAGGGATTCTAATCCCTGTCCTGCTTCGCTCCACGGCATGACAAAACAGACATTCCCCCTGCCCCTTTTCTCCTAACCCTTAGCCTCCTCAATCCAACCCTTGAGTGTAGATACAACTTCTTCTATGCCTATTTCCTGAGAATTCCGGGTCAATCTTTGAACAACTTCGACTTTTCCGTTGGCGATCGCTCTCCCGGTGACAATTCTGTAAGGTATGCCAATCAGATCGGCATCTTTGAATTTAACTCCTGCCCGTTCGTTGCGGTCATCAAGTAGGGTTTCAATTCCGGCTTGATTAAGTTCTGTGTAGAGTTTTTCGGCAATTTCTACCTGTTGGGCATCCTTGATGTTAGGAATCGTAACAATGGCGTGATAGGGTGCGATCGCGACAGGCCAAATTATGCCATCTTTATCGTAGGATTGCTCGACAGCAGCTTGAGCGAGGCGCGAAACCCCCAGACCATAACAACCCATGAATAAGAGCTTTTCTTCACCCTGTTCGTTGGTATAGGTTGCGCCCATTGGCTGGGAATATTCGGTACCGAGTTGGAAGATATGGCCAACTTCGATTCCACGGGCAGTTTGTAGGGTTTGTTCAAGATTGTGAATCGCGCGATCGCCTGGTCGCGACTTACGCACATCTACGGTGGTATCAGGTAATTTAAATTGCTCGCCCCAGTTAGCGCCAATGCTATGATAGCCAGATTCATTTGCGCCTGTGACGAAGTTCTTCAATTCAGCCGCAGTTTTATCTACCAAGCGGAGGAATTTGGGATGTACAGAACCCCCTTCAATCTTGGACTGCGGTTGGGATGCAATATAATCATCGGCAATATCTGGCGCAATATAACCCAAAGGTAAGGTTTTCGCTGTCCATTTTTCCTGAGCTTCTCCATCGGGTACAGTTAGCTTGATAACGGTTTTGGCTTTGTAATTATCTACTAACTTGACTAATTCATTCTGTAACTTAACTTCATTTACTTCTTGATCGCCGCGAATACTCACCAATACCAATACAATTGTACCATTATCGTAAACTGCTTGATAAAGGACATTCTTGACTATTTGGGTGGGAGAACATTTCAGGAATTGAGAGAGTTTTTCAATGGTGTCTGTTCCTGGAGTTTCCCGCTTTTCATAGGTTGTAAAGGTTGAAGAGACAGCATCAGCAGGTAGAGAAACCGCTTTTTCGACATTAGCGGCGTACTGTCCATCTTCAGTGTAGAGAACTTCATCCTCCCCAGCTTCCGCCAATACCATAAATTCTTGGGAACCGGAACCGCCAATAGCACCAGAGTCTGCTTGAACAGCGCGAAATGCCAAACCAAACCGCGTGAACATATTGCTGTAGGCTTTATCCATATCCTGATAAGTTTTTTTCAGGCTTTCTTCATCGACATGGAAGGAATAGCCATCCTTCATAATAAATTCCCGTCCGCGCATTAAACCAAAACGGGGGCGAATTTCATCGCGGAATTTGGTTTGAATTTGGTAGAGATGTTGCGGTAGCTGACGGTACGATCTAATCATGTCACGAGCGATGTAAGTAATAACTTCCTCGTGAGTTGGACCTAATGCTACCTGTTGTTCGCGACGGTCTGTGAGGGCAAACATGATCCCCTCAGCTTTCGTGTAGGTGTCCCAACGTCCAGACTCTTTCCATAACTCAGCCGGTTGCATTTGGGGGAGGAGAGTCTCTTGTGCCCCAGTAGCGTTCATTTCTTCCCTGACAATTTGGGAGACTTTTTGCAATACTCGCCACATCAGCGGAAGGTAAGCATAAATACCGCTACCAATGCGACGAATATAACCAGCACGGAGTAATAATTTATGACTGGGAATCTCAGCATCTGCTGGATCGTCCCGTAGAGTTACGAATAACATTTGTGACAGTCGCATTCTTTGTCCCCTTTCCAAATTTATTAATCTATATGTCGGTTAAATATGAAATATAGAAGAAAGCAGCTTTCATCTTCCTTCTTTTTTTGGTTTAATCGCTACTTGAGGAGAAAATCACCTTGCCAGATGTAATGTATCAAGCACAACCCCCATTGGAATTTATCCCACCAGCCCTTAGTCCCTGGTTTGTAAAACTCACCTACCTGTTGTTACCCACATGGATACGCTCATCAACAGCGATTACCAAAATTGAAGCAGACAATGTAGAGACTTTAGCAAATCTTTATCAGCAGTTTGGGCAAAATAAGATTCGCTTTTTGCTCGCATTTCGCCATCCCAAGGTGGAAGATCCACTTTGTTTGGGCTACCTGCTGTCGCAACTGGTGCCAAGGGTAGCACGAGCTAAGGGTATAGCGCTACAGCCTCCGGTTCACGCTCATTTTATCTACGATCGCGGTATTCCTCTATGGGCTGGTTCTCACATTGGTTGGATTGCATCTCACTTGGGTGCTACTCCCATCCAACGGGGAAAAGCCGATTGGACGGGTTTGCGTTCTGCCCGTGATTTGTTTGCGAATGGAGACTACCCAATCGCCGCAGCGCCAGAAGGTGCTACTAATGGTTTAAGCGAGATTATCAACCCTTTGGAACCAGGTATCGCTCAATTAGGCTTTTGGTGTGCAGAAGACTTGCACAAAGCCGGGAGAGACGAGCAGGTTTTTATTTTACCAGTCGGGATACAATATAATTATGTCGAAGCGCCTTGGAATGCGATCGCCAAACTTTTAACTGAACTAGAAATTATTAGCGGCTTACCTACTGATAATTCAGAACTCATCACTCAGGAATCTCTTTATCCTCGGTTGTTAACTTTGGCAGAAAAATTACTGACGTTAATGGAAACGTTTTATACTCGCTTCTATCATCAGAAGCTGCCAGAGAATGTAATTTCACAAGAAGGAGGCGATCGGAATGCCGCGATCGCCAATCGGTTGAAAACGATGTTAAATGTAGTGTTGCAAGTCGCTGAGGAATATTTTGACTTGCAACCTAAAGGTAATTTTAATGACCGTTGTCGCCGTGTAGAACAAGCCGGTTGGAATTATATATTTAGAGAAGAATTTAAGGATTTAAAAGCATTATCTACTATAGAAAAAGCTCTAGGTTCGCGGATTGCGGAAGAAGCTAATTTAAGAATGTGGCATATGCGTTTGGTAGAAACTTTTGTGGCAGTTACAGGTACTTATATTCAAGAAAAGCCCACGGTAGAAAGGTTTGCTGAGACAACAATAATTTTATGGGCAATGGTAACAAAAATTATCGGTGGTAATAGTTCAAAACGCCCTAATTTGGGTAAGCAAGAAGCAAGAATTACTATCGGTGAACCAATATCGGTTTCTGAAAGATATTCGGTATATAAGGAGAGTCGTGTAGGTGCCAGACAATCGGTTGCAGATTTAACGAAAGATTTGCAGTCGGCCTTTGGAGGGTTAATTTAGCGATCGCGGATTAGATGGATGACACGGATGGCACAGATTGATTAAGAGATTCTAGATGATACACGGAAATGGTATGGGCGAAAATCTCATCACCGCATTTGGCTGTTGCATCTCATAATAATATTAGGTTGATAATGGCGGATGCGGCTTTGGTCTCAAAAGCTCATTTTTTTTTTGGGAGTTGATATTCTTTTGTTAAAGTAAGTTAAATTCTCTTTACAATTCTTCCTCTTCCACTGCGCCTAATGCACTTTACAAACTATATTTATGAACACTATTCTCCACATCACACAACGCCAAAAATGGGAAGAAGCAAAATTTCTCGGCAGTTATCGTGCTGATTCCCTCGAAACTGAAGGTTTTATCCATTGTTCTACCCAAACACAAACTGTGAAAACAGCAAATAGGTTTTTTCCGAATCAAAAGGAGTTGGTTATTCTTTGCATAGATTCGGCTAAAGTTAATGCGCAAATTCGCTATGAAGGTGTAGAGAGGGATAATTTATTTCCTCATATTTATGGTGTTTTGAATCTTGATGCTGTATTCAAAGTTGTTGACTTTGAAAGCGGTGATAATGGGTTGTTTGAATTGCCAGAATTTTAAACATCCATCTAATCCGTGTCATCCGTGTAATCCGTCTAAAATCCGCGATCAAAAGGAGGTGATCTGATGAGTAAAGAGTTAAATGTGGGTGAGTTTGTAGATTTGATGGCTGTGATGGTGGATTTGAGATTGAGGGATGAGTATCGTGATGGAGTGGTGGCAAATTTTGAGAGAATTAAGGCGATCGCTAATTTAGTGAATACATTTGCGTTACCTGAGGATGTTGAAGTTGCACCTGTGTTTGAGCCATGATTGATGCTGTCTCAATTGCCAAGTCTGTGCGCGATCGCCAAATAAGTGCGGTGGATGTGACTCAATCGGCACTGGAACGGATTGCTGCACGGAATGATGAGTTAAACTGTTTTACGGCGGTGATTGCGGAAACGGCTTTATTGGATGCAGCGAGAGTTGATCGGGATGTTGCTTGCGGGAAGAATCCGGGTTTGCTTGCTGGTGTTCCTTTTGCTGTGAAAAATCTCTTTGATATTGGAGGTTTGACGACGCTTGCGGGTGCGAAAATCAATGCAGAGAATCCTGTTGCGATCCAAGATGCAACGGCTGTCTCTAGGTTGAAGCAAGCGGGTGCGATACTTGTAGGTGCTTTGAATATGGATGAGTATGCCTACGGTTTTGTTACCGAAAATTCACATTATGGGGCTACTCGCAATCCTCATGATATCACGCGGGTGGCTGGTGGTTCGTCGGGAGGTTCGGCAGCGGCTGTGTCTGCGGGTATGGTGCCGTTGACGTTGGGTTCTGATACGAATGGTTCGATTCGGGTTCCGGCTGCGTTGTGTGGTGTTTTTGGCTTGAAACCGACTTATGGCAGGTTGTCACGGGCTGGGGTAGCTCTATTTTCCAGCAGTTTTGACCATATTGGCCCCTTTGCACGAACTGTACGGGATATTGCGACTGTGTTTGATGTATTGCAAGGCCCAGATGAACGCGATCCAGTTTGTACAAAACGTCCTATTGTAGAGACGCGAAATTTAGGGTCTTTAGATAATGGAATTAGGATAGCGATCGCTTCTGATTATTTTACCCAAAAAGCGGCTCCGGAAGTATTGGAAGCAGTGCAAAAAGTCGCTGATGCTTTGAATGTGAAAGATTATGTTACCATACCTGAAGCACATCGCGCTCGTGCCGCAGCCTTTGTAATTACAGCTAGCGAAGGTGCGAATCTGCATTTAGACAAATTGCGCCAACGTCCTCAAGATTTCGATCCAGCGACAAGAGATAGATTTCTCGCTGGTGCGTTAATTCCTAGTGATTGGTATATTCAAGCCCAAAGATTTAGAAAATGGTATCGAGATAGAGTCAGGGAGGTTTTTCAAAACGTTGATGTCATCATTGCCCCGACTACTCCGATTTCTGCGCCATTAATTGGGCAAGATACGATGATTTTAGATGGAGAAGAGATTCTTGTGCGTCCCCATTTAGGATTATTTACACAACCGTTATCTTTTATTGGTTTGCCTGTTTTATCTGTACCAATTCAGCGTCCAAATGCCTTACCTTTAGGTGTTCAGTTGATAGCTGCACCTTATAATGAAGCGTTGATTTTGCGGGTGGCTGCTGTGCTGGAGTCAATGGGTGTTGTCTCGGTGGTCGAGATTTAGGAAATTATCTCACTTCTAGGCGCAAAGGTAGAATTATCCAAGTTCGCTTTTGTATTCTCTGTTAATTGTACAAACTTAATTATTAAACACATTCATGCTAAATGTTAAAAAACTAGGACAAGGGGGATATAACGAGGTAATGGAAAGTGCCGATTAAACTAGCGTGCGACTTTACTTTCTTGAACTGTTTTCACGAATAATGGAAGCTCGATATCTTAACAAAAACCTCATATTTTTTTTCATAGATTTACGCTTGCTTTACAATAATTGTGATACTGTAGGCTAAATAGTAAACATATAACCTTCTATAAATTAGAAAGCAAAAGTGTAGACTGTTTACTGCGATAAAAACTTGCTAAATACAGCTTGATACATATTCTAGTGTTGATATTGGTGAACGTACATTCGTTGTTCGTGGTGTTTTTATAATCGAACCACGAAATATCAAAATTGATAGAAATTGTTTTATAGCAGATAATTTAAGGATTTTTGGTGGCAATCATGTGTTTGGCGATATCAATCTGAATATCACATCTAATGATGTAGCTCAAAAAGCAATTGTGTAAATTTTTTAGCTAGGAAAAGATATGAACGAGCAACAAACTTAAACAAGTAGTTATTTGATATGTATACGAAAGAAGAACAAAAAAACCTGAAAACGACTCCAGAAAAAATTTTAATTCTTGAAGATAATCCTAAATATCAGATTTTAATTAAAGAGTCACTATTGAATGAATTCGATATTATTTTTGAAGTCAACGATCAAATGGGTTTAGAGATAGCCCAAAACACGATTCCCAACTTACTGATTTTTAATATCCAGGCATTAAGAATAGACGTTGGTAGTTTTTTGAAATTGCTTCTTTGGTAATCCTCGTACTGCAAATATTATTTTGATTTTGCTGACTGATATTGTTAATGAAGATTGTTATATATTATCAAGGAAGTATCGCGTGTATGTATTTACTATAGAATGCCTGTTAGCTAATAAATTGAGCAGATTAGTCAAAGGTCTGCTTGATTTAAAGTAATTTTCAGGTAGTTTGTGATTGCTTTTATTGGCTTATCAGAAATCTCAACAACTTTTATTTGATGAAACTGGGGGATAAAGTATATTATCTCACAAATACCCATTCAGTAATTATGAATCAAAAGAAAATTATTACTCAAGTATCTTTCTTTTAAATACAATATTCATGAAAAATTTTACTTTAGTAATTGCTAGTGTTTTAGTAGTGTTAATAGCTACACTTTCTCCATTCAATTTTTATTTTCCAGATACTTTTTCTCTGAAATTGATTATCACTAGTTTCGACAACAGTAGTTCTTTTGAAGACGTGGTAAACAACATTTTATTGTTTATGCCTTTAGGTTTCAGTTCTACTGCTGTCTTGCAGAGAAAGAAGATGCGATTCCTCAGAAACTTTTTAATAGTAACATTTATTAGCACTGGATTGTCATCGCTAGTTGAAATTTTACAAATATTTCTATCTTCAAGAACACCAACACCTGACGACATCGTTAACAATACCATCGGTGGAATTGTTGGTATGATTTGCTTTTATATGTGGCATTCAAAAAGCTTCATATATATCTTGTCACTGATAGAGAACAGTAGATTGAATAACTCTATTAAACAAATAACATTATTATTTATTGGATATATCTTTATTGCGTTCTTAATTTCAATATTATGTCAGAGTACAACGAATCTAACTAATTGGAATTTAAATTATCCGTTGGTACTTGGTAATGAGAATACAGGTGATAGACCTTGGTATGGATATATTTCAAAAGTTCAAATTGCTGATAGAGCATTTTCTCAAAGTGAGGTTTCACACTTATTAGATAGCAAAACTTCTTTAAATACTACCAAACAATCTCTGATAGCTGACTATGAGTTAACTGATAACAAAAGGTATCAAGATAATACTGGCCAAATGCCCGAACTTTTATTGCAGGGACATTCATCAAATATTAGAAACGAGAAAGGTGTTGCTTTAAGTTCTAGTCATTGGTTAAAAACAAAAACTCCAGCCACTTTCTTAAATAAAAGAATACGTCAAACTTCGGAATTCACAATATTCACTACTGTCGCTACCGCTGATACAAACCAAACTGGCCCTGCACGTATAATCTCAGTTTCGAGAAATGGGTTAAGCCGCAATTTCACTTTAGGGCAGCAGGAAAGTAACTTAGACTTGCGGATACGAACATCAATTACTGGAGAAAACGGTGCAGATATAAAACTTAATGCTCCTGATATCTTTACAGATACTAATCCTCATAATATAGTAATTACTTATTCAAAAGCTGCAATCCAAGTTTATATAGACAAATTAAATAATTCTTACCTTTTTAATTTACTGGAACTAATTCCAAAAAATAAAAAAGTATTCTACTATGGACTAACTTTTATACCCCTAGGGATTTTTTTAGGGTTTCTAACTCTTCTGGCAAAAAAAAGATTAATTTTTTATAGATTACTACTTTTTAGTGGAATAGTATTACCTTCTTTAATCTTGGAAATAGTCTTGGTAATTTATAGTGGTAAGAGTATCAGCATAGAAAACTTGTTAATGGGCATATTATTTATAGCTGGTACAATGCTGATGTTGAGATTACGTGCTTCTAGATTTTTCAACCAGCAGGTTTAAGCGAACTTTTTACACTATATAATTCCTCTTTAATTTTTCAAAAAGCGACTTACTTCTGAAAAGTGGCAAAATCAAATGTACTGTCGGCATAGTTGCGATTAATCTTTAGCGCTTTTCTCTTTACCCTGCACCTTCAATACGGTTCGGTTAAGCAAAAACTTACATTCATGTAGGTTGGGTTGAGGTACGAAACCCAAAATCTATCGTCATTTTTTGGGTAACGCTTATCCGCTCAACCCAACCTCAGGGAAAGCGTATTTCTGAGGGAACGCTTGCGACGACTCGGCCTATGGTTGGTAAAATTAATTCGGCGGATCGATTTTATTCGCAAACCAGGCCCAAAGAATCATTGGAGAACCAACACCCAAGCAGAACAACCACTGTTGGAAACTCAACGGTGCAGTCTCAAACACATTATTAATCAAAGGCACATGAGAAAAGACAATTTGTAAAAGAATCGCTCCAATAATCCCAAAACCAATCGCAGGAACATCCACATTATCTTCAATCGTACCATCCATCTTCGCAATTAAATTCGGTACTAATTGGCTAATACTCAGCATATAAAAAATCCGTCCGGCAATCAGCGCATTAATCGCCATCGTCCGCGCTAAATCTATATTACCTGTCGTGTAACGGATATATTCAAAAACACCAAATATCACAATCCAGTTAAACAAAGAAATTACTAAAATCCGCTTCATCCGACTACTTGAAAGCAAAGGTTCTTTCGGATCTCTCGGTGTTTGCTGCATCACATTTTGTGCCTTTGGTTCAAACGCCAACGGCACAGTCATTGTGATGGAATTCAACATATTCAACCAGAGAACTTGTAAAGATAAAATCGGTAAATCCCGAGCCAATAATGTGCTTAACAAAATTGTCATTGATTCTCCACCATTCACCGGGAGAATAAAACAAATCGCTTTCAAAAGATTTTTATAAACTGCTCTTCCTTCTTCCACTGCTGCTTCAATCGAGGCAAAATTATCATCAGTAAGAAGCATATCTGAGGCTTCTTTGGCAACTTCCGTACCGGCACCACCCATCGCAATCCCGATATCTGCTTGTTTTAATGCGGGTGCGTCGTTGACACCATCCCCCGTCATTGCAACAACTTCACCTTTTGATTGCAAAGCTTCTACCAATCGCAGTTTTTGTTCTGGTGCTACACGGGCAAATACTACACCTTCTTCGGCAACGTTGGCGAGTTCTTGACTATCCATCCGTGCCAATTCTGTACCAGTAAATGCCAGAACTGACCCATTTTTGTTGATTCCCATGCGACGAGCGATCGCCTGTGCTGTAACTGCATGGTCACCTGTAATCATCTTCACCTGAATACCTGCTTGTTGACAAGCATGTACGGCTTTAATTGCACTCTCACGGGGAGGATCGATCATCCCCTGCAAACCCAGGAAAACTAATCCACTTTCAATATCTGGATGATCCACCGAGTTTTGCTGGTTGGGGACGGACTTTTTCGCCAGAGCTAGCACCCGCAAGCCCTGCCGTGCCATAATATTAACTTCGCGATCGATGGTTGTTTCCTTTAATGTATCTACACAATCCATTGGTCGTTGTTGTCCAGAGGCATTCAACATCCCAGTACAGCGTTTGACGATTGACTCTACTGAACCCTTAACGTAAATTGTCTTACCCCTAGGCGTTTCGTGCAATGTCGCCATGTATTGAAAATCAGACTCGAAGGGTATTCCATCTACCTTGGGCATCTGTTTGGCTAAACTGGATTGATTGAAGCCGGCTTTATTGGCAGACGCAATTAATGCTCCCTCTGTAGGATCTCCCATTACTTCCCACTTACCGTTTTTCTTCTCTAGATGGGAGTCGTTACACAGCAAACCTGCAATCAAACATTCCTGCAAACCCTTATCCAAGTTCAAATTAACGGGTTTCTCGTCCACCAGAATTTCTCCTTCCGGTGCATAACCTACGCCAGAAATTGTATACTGATGACCGCCTGCATAAATTGCTTGCACTGTCATCTGGTTTTCTGTCAATGTGCCGGTTTTATCGGAACAGATGACAGTCGCACTACCTAAAGTCTCCACTGCTGGGAGTTTCCTGATAATTGCATTCCGCTTCGCCATGCGGGAAACACCTATTGCCAGCGTCACTGTTACTACTGCTGGTAGACCTTCAGGGATGGCACTCACAGTCAAAGCAACGGCTGCTTCTAGAGCTTGATTAAAGCCTTTGAAACTCAACCCAACTACAAAAGTTAGGGTTGCCAGCCCTAGCACCATATACAGCCAATTCTGACTGAATTTGTTGAATTTCCGGGTTAAGGGTGTGGAAATATCTGTATGTTGACCCATCAACTGGGATATCTTCCCAGTCTCCGTGGCATTCCCTGTAGAAACAACAACACCTGTGCCTTGTCCAAAGGTGACGAAACCACCCGCATAAGCCATGTTTCTGCGATCGCCTAATGGAGCATCAACCTTCTGGGTTTTGGTATTTTTTTCTACCGCTACAGATTCACCAGTTAATCCCGATTCATCAACTTGTAAATTTCTAACTTGAATTAACCGTAAATCTGCGGGGACTTTATCACCAGAAGTCAGCAGTACAATATCTCCAGGCACCAAATCCCGTGAAGGAATGCGTATTTTTTGACCATCGCGGAGGACTACAGTTTCCGTAGTAATTGCTTTCGCTAATGCCGCGATCGCCCCTTCGGCTTTCGATTCCTGAATAAATCCAATAATAGCGTTAGTGGTGGTTACACCCCAAATTACCCCTGCATTTACATAGCTACCAGTTAGCGCTTTCACTAAACCTGCACATAACAAAATAATTAGCAGTGGCTGGTTAAATTGCAATAAGAATTTTATCCACCAAGGTTTACCTTTCTTTCCAGTGAGTTCGTTGGCTCCATAACGTTCCGCTCTCTGTTTGACTCCAGGACTGCTTAAACCTTTTTCTGGGTTTACGTCCAATTGAGCGATCGCATCAGAAACATCTAACGAATGCCAAACAACTCCATTCTGCCCGCCTAGCGCTGTTGTAGATACAGCCTGAACCATAATTCCCTTTCCTCTTTGCAGTGTTAAATATGATTTAACACTATTTAATAGTGCTAAGATAGCAATTGGCACTATTAAATTTTTATGTAAACTATAGATTTGCTTGATGGTTGCCAATAAGAATCAAAGTCAGTATGCTTCCCCTTACGATTAGGCTAAAAAACGAAAGGTAAAAAACGTGTGAATTTGGATTTGTCTACTCCATTACAATTAATTGGGCGTTCTGTGGAATTTCAGCGAATTGTGGAAGTCCTGGCCCATGACGGTGATTTGCTGATTACGGGAGTACCGGGGAGTGGGAGACGTACTTTGGTGCGAGTCGCAGCCCAGGAGGTAGGAGCGATTATCTTGGAGGTGGATTGTATCCGGGCTACAGATGGGGAGAGATTTTTGCAACTGCTGGGAGAAAGTATCAGCCAAAGTTTTGAAGCGGTAATAATTCGCGAATGGTTGGCAAAAAGTGCAGGAGAATTTTTTGCCTTTCACCCAGAAGGAAGTGGTGGCAAACTGAAATTATTGTGGTCTCTGAATCAAAAGCAGATATGGCAAGCATTTGAAAAATTGATTTACCTACCGCAATTATTAGCCCAGGATTTAGGAAAGCGGGTAATATTAATTTTGCAGAGTTTTCCGCACATTCGTTCTTGGGATCGCAATGGTTTGTGGGAAACAACCTTGAGACGAGAGATAAAAATTCAAACTCATGTGAGTTACGTTTTGGTTGCAACCATTGCCGAAATTAACAATCATTCAGAAGATACTAATTATCCGTTAGAAACAGTAGAAATTTTGCCCTTAGCCAATGAAGTTTTAGGAGTTTGGGCAAGAGAAATTTTACATATAGAGAAACTCACATTTGATGTCCGTTCCAAAGCATTGCAACTATTTTTAGAAGCTGTAGAGGGACACATTGGCGATGCGATGACATTAATTCGTCGGTTGCAATCTTTGCGTCGTGCCGATGGATTAATTACCGAAAAACAAGTTGAGCAAGCAATTGAGGGGCTGCTGAAAGATTTGTCGATTACCTTTGAATCTTTGCTGATGATACTTCCAGCGAATCAGGTGCATCTTTTGGAATGTTTGGCAATTGACCCAACAGAAAAGCCACAAAGCCGCGAGTATATACAAAAACACGGTCTTTCTCGTGGTGGGAGCTTGCAGGGCGCAATTACAGGGCTGCTGCACAAAGGTTTGATTTATGGCCCCGAGCAAGGGTATCAACTGGCACTACCACTGTTAGCTTTTTGGTTGCGGCAGCGATTGATTTAAGGGCTGCTCAGATCCCCAAGTTTTTAAATACAGCTGTTTTCGGGTAAATAAACCACATTTTTGACCTCTCTCGTCTTAGGAGAGAGGCTTTGATATTCCCTCCTTCCCGATGTTCGGAAGGGGGTTATACCGTTTCTTTGTGAAGCTGCATATATTACCCCCCGGCTACGCCGTCCCCCCTTGGCAAGGGGGGACTACAGGGGGGTCTTGATTATGTGCATCTTCATACAGAATTGGTATTAGGGACTTAGGTTTGGGATTGTGGTACAAAGGGAGTGAAAATCGCTGGAAGTCGGAGATATGAAGTTTTAGATTAAAATTTTTATTGCTTTAAGCGAGCTTTCTTAAATCAATTAAATCCTCTTCTCTGCCTAAAATTTCTTTGTATTTAATTATATCAATTAAAGGTTGTACTTTCATCTCTAAATTCTCAAAGATAATTATATTTGCTTTTGATAAATCTGTATCTAACCTAACTTTCATACCTTGATGACAAACAAACACATCTTCTGCTTGGTTAATTTCCACATCAATATCGTTAATTGTTAATGTCATCATCAGTAGTTCAAACTCTTCATCTACTAATATTGTTGGCTGAATTGTAATATATTCTCTGAATAATTCAGCAACTTTCTCCATGTCTTTTTGAGCAACTTCAATATCGATATCACGCAGAAACCACTGTGAACCATAAAGATTTCCTGCCAAACCACCTGTAACATGATAGTCAATATCATGTTTTTGCAATATAGGAATAATAAATTTTAAAACCTGAATATGAGCATCGGAAATTATACTATTCATACTTAATTAATTACAGAAGTTTTCTATACTCAAGTTTAATGACTGTACCAGCTAAAATCTAAAATCCATAGGACTTACGCAAAAACTCTCTTAAACTCTTATTCTTCCCGTACTCGGTGTCTACCGAGACGGAAGGCCAAGGAAGCGCAACCAATTCTCTATGAGGTTGCGCTTTATTCACCCACAGGCAGCAAGCCTGGACGCCACGGAGACGCTACGCGAACAAGTCGGCCAAGCCGCCCAACGCACTGGCAAAGGCTATACAAACATTCGCCCTTGGCGTTCCCGGAGGGTAGCCCACAGTAAGGTGGGCTAATTAGGCGCATCTTTATAAAGAAACGGTATTAGTTATCAATGATTTGTATTTTCCAAATCTCTTAAAATAAACCTATCTCCAAAACACCACCAGCTAAAACTAATCTTATGGTTGCCAATTCCCAATTTGAATACATGACACCCCAAGAGTTCCTGGCATGGGAAAAAAACCAGCAATTACGCCACGAATACATCAATGGAGAAGTATTTGCCATGACAGGGGGAACAAAACCCCACAATCGCATTGCTTTAAACTTAGCTACAGCTTTAGATGGTTTTGTAGCAGAAAAAGGTTGTGATGTCTACATCAACGATGTGAAAGTGGAGTTATCTCCATCGGGACCCTATCATTACCCGGATGTGGTAGTAACTTGCGATGCCAGAGATAGAGAATCAATTGATTTAGTGCAATATCCCTGTTTAATTGCGGAAGTTCTTTCCCCATCAACCGAAGCATTTGACAGAGGTAAAAAATTTATGAAATATCGACAATTAAGCACTTTAAAAGAATATGTTTTGATTCAATCCGATGAAATTGGCGTGGAATGTTTTCGCCGCAATGATGAAGGTTTATGGGTTTTGCATTCTTATGGGGCTGGGGATATTTTGACTTTGGAAAGCGTGGGGTTTTCTATTCCGGTAGATAAATTATATCGACAAGTCAGATTTGATGAAAAAGAAGGGGAGTAAAAAAGTGCAAAACACCCTACATGGCACTGAATTTCACTACATATTTTGGGAGCATCTCAGTTTTGCAAAAGTAGTACGTAGGCAAGGCTAACTCGCACTACAAAACAGGTGTTTTTACAAATCTCAACTTCCACCACGCACGCGCAAACAAAAGCAATAGAGCAAGAAAATCTTCAAAATAAAAATTTGAGCGCCGCGCGGGAAATGTATCAACGTGCATACTTAACTTTGCAATCCCCGTGAACATCCCAGATATTGGGCACCTTATATTTTACTTGGAAATTGGTTGTAAATGTGTAGCAGCCTTAGATAAATGGTAAAAAATTCCAAAATGTAGAGACCGTAAATTTACGGTCTCTACATTCTCATCAGCAATTTCTAATTGTTCAATAACTTGGATCTCAAACGAGGAAGCGAGATCGTTAAAGTCATCACCTACGCTCGTGAACTGCTTGGCTCCTTTCAAGAATTAAGCTACGCTCTTTTCTCGGTATAGTTTCCTTGCCCATCGAGATACCACAGACCGTAATGCCCCTCAGCGCCGTTTGGCCCTTGCCAAGAGTTTGCTGGAGGAACTTGAGCATTTTGGTTGCTTTTCCAAGGTTCATCAAATGCCTCAAAAAGGTAAGTTGTTACTTTCTGCTCAAACGCCCACTTATCAATCGCCTGGTAGTAAGCAAGAAGATTCTGGGTGTTGTTAACTGTGTTGTTAAAACTAATACCTTGCGAAGCCCATCCAGTCTCGCCGATTGCAACCTCGCACTGCGGCTTGATTGCGGTAACGGCTGTTTTGATGGTATTGAAGGCTTGAGCAACACCATTTACACCTTCAATAGGAGTGGCTGTATTCGCAGCCGGATACAGATTGCAAAGGATAAAATCGCAGTTTTGGATCAGTGTCTTCAACTCGTTGTAAAACGAACTGTTTGGGTTGGCAATATTTCCAAAAGTATGCGATCGCACACCCACTTTAATATTGAGGTTGTGGGCTCTGTGTTTATTAGCCACAATCATTGCGTTGACAGTATTGGCTGTCTGGGCATCAACCACATACTCATTTGTGAATACAAGAGAAGTTACTGTATTGGGGTAAACAGCGTTTGCCGCTTCGGCCGCAGAAAAAGCTGCTTCAATTTCTGCCTGTTGTAGTGCCGCATTCGGTAGTTGCTGATAAATTCCTTGAGCCACCTCAATAGCAACTTTACCTTTGCGCTGATTCAACTCGGCAGCAGCAAGAGCAACACGGCAGTTAGAATCAACTTGGTTCCAAGGTGTTGTAGGCTGGTGATAGCCTGCATAACCCATCCCATATGTGCAGATTTTATTGAACTTGGAGGCAATTACCTCAAGCATACGAACAATATCCTGCTGGCTGTATGAATTCCACCACGGAGTCGTAGCATTCGGAGGACTTCCAGTCCAGTGCCCAACATAGGGCTGAAAAGCAATACCAAGAAATTGAGACATAACAAAGTTTTCCGTTCAAGTGAGATTTTTCTGTATTGAAAATAGGGCATTGGGCGTAAAGAAAGGTTTAATTCAACCCAGTCAATTAGCCTTAGTCAACAGGTGTTAGAAATAGTTCAGCCTCAGCCTGCCTTCGTGCCAAAAGTCCTTCCTCAACATTCGTTCCAGGGTTACGGTATTTGATGAAAGTCTCTTTGATTTCAGACCAATTGCGACTCTCTAAAACTCTGGTAATGGAATTGAAGCCAGGGGCACCAAAGAATTTACTTCCTAAGTTGTAGCCAAAGCTCAGTAATGCTCCTTGTTGGTTAGTATTTAGTTCATGCCAACAAGGTATTTTTTCTAAATCAGGTAAGTAATTATTTTCCAACTGATAAATTAAAAGCTCATCAGATTCTTGTTGAGAAATACTCTCCCCAAGAAACCACGGGCTGCCATCGCGTTTCTTGGTTGACCCCCACCCAATTGTAATCGGTTCGCGTTTGGTGTAAGGGTCGGGGTATGCTTGAAGAAAACAGCTTTCAAAGTGTTTAATCAAATCAATTCCGCATTGAGGTAGTTTTGCAGGAATCTGAACTAAGAGATTAGGAACCTTCTTAGCTTCAATCAACCTAAGAGCAAATTCTACGTTCAAAATACCGAGTAAATCAAAAGCGCGGGCAAAGTTTTCTAGAGAAGCTTTAGTACGAGGTCCATAAGCGCCATCAGCAACTCCTGAAAGTAATTTTAGGTCAATAAGGCGGATTTGAACTTGCTTTGCTAACTCTTGGTCTTGGCGCAAATAGTCAAACTCAAGAGATTTGTCAAGCTTTATAATATCTTGGAGTTTCATGTTTATTTTCTCCTAGTAAGTATAGCCAACGAGAAGTTTGACCGTGTTCTGCTCTTTGCAATGTTCTTGGAAAACTTTCTCGAAATCTGTGAATTCTGATTCAGGTAGCACAATGCAGCCCATACTTCCTGGCACATTTGCATCTTTATGAATTAGCAGGTCAGAACGGGTTCCTCCGTCAAGTGTTTTGACTTCAAATGGTGTGATGGGGTAACCATTGCCATCTACTCCTTTAACGTTTCTGAGGTCTACAGGGTTAACTGTAACGGAGTAAAAAGGCAATGGCGGACTTAATTCATGAGTAGCAGGAATTACACCACCACGAATATTCCAATCTTTTACCCCTTGTTTGTCCGCAGTGCTACTTGTAGCAATCCATCTACCAACAATTCCTTTCGTTTCATCTACTAGGAATAATCTACCTCTATTGAGTTGTGAGGTTTCATCTAGTGGCATTGTAAAAAATAACAGCATATTGTTTATGTTTGTTTCTTTCTGAAGAGTTTGCTTATTTCTCAGCGTTTAGCTATCAGCTTTTATCAACTGACATATCCATATTATTTCTGGTCTTCCTGACATTGGTGTAAGATGTCAGTACCGATAAAATGAAAGTTAAGTTGGTAAGCTAACTTTGCTATACTCTTAATTAGTGCTACGAAAATTTACTTATGCACTTTGCACCTTGAGAAATGGCGTTTATTTACATATTGATTAAGATTTAAATTCGGTATAAAAACCCCTCCCCGCTTGCCGCTTCGGCAAATTTTGCGTCTCTAAATTAGGTTAATGTTGATTTACAGTCTTAACTGAACCGTATTGGACTATAAGTCCCTGTCTAATAGCATAAGTCCATTAAAATGGACTAAAAATGATTTTTGTTATTATCGTATTTTTCGTAACTAACGAATTAAGAATTTTGTGGTTTATACGCAAGCTGCAAGATAAGCTATTCCACATTTAAGGATTGCTTCGTTCCTCACTGCGGACGGGGATTGATCTACTTAGGCCTTTTTACAAAGCGCTTGTACTAATGCATTTAAACCAGCTTCACTTGTGAAGTAAGTTAAATGGTCGCAAGCGGTGTCTGGTGATATGATAATCGGTTGAGGTATCCGGTCTGTACTGATGCTTTTAATACTTTCTACTGTTACCGCGATATCATTGGGTTGTTGGAAAAACACCATATCTACAATGCCATCTACAGATGAACCAAATAATTTCTGCATGAGTCGTTGTATCTGACTCGCTTGTTTTCCAGGGTTTGTTTGTAATACTTCAGGTCGAATCGTATGATTTCCAGCGATGATTGTATATTGCACGTTAGGGTCACGATTTGTAGAGATGTTTTGGATAAAAGAACTTTTTGGATTTATCTGTTGCAAACTATTATCATTGGCTTCTAGGAATACGACTAATCCAGCAATAATTGTTACAGGCCAAGCAACCATAGACAATTGGTTTAATCCAATACCAAGAGCGGTAAAAGCCCAATCTTGAATAGTAGGCCAAGGAGAACCAGCGTTGGGCGTACCTAGCATAACTAAGTGTTGGACAACTTGATTTCCACCTTGTTTTTCAATAAAGGTACGTGATATTAAACCACCCATCGAATGGGAAACAATATGTAATTGTTTCCCGTGATTTGCTCCTAGACCAATTTCTTCTAATCTTTGTTTGAGCAGTTTAGCGTTTTCTTCAATTGTCGTGTGCAGATTTTCGTAATCGCAGGTGAGAACTAAGTCATATTGATCTCGCAATGTTTTATCTTGTCCATTTTCTGTAAATTTTGCCTTTTGGAGGCTAGTAGCAAAAAGCCTTGTGTCGCCAAGAATTCCGTGAATATACAGCAGAATCTTCTTGGCTTTAGCGACTTCTGTTTTGATATTTTCCTTATTGGCTTGATAAGATACGTACCCATCAGGGTAAATTTTTGGAATCCTCACTAATGGGTAGTCGAAATTTTTACCCAAGTTTTGATCCAGTATTTTTTGGAATAGTATCTTAATCGAACCTTGTAGGCTGCGGCTATCAATTATTGGTTCAGGTAAGCGTTCTAATGTAATTTCTGTCCGACCATTTATAGTTTTACCTCTACCCAAGGGTAAGAAAAATTCTCCATCGTGAGCAATTGGTAAGAGATGTTCGTTTGGTGACAATGAATTGTTAACAATTAGTGTGATGGGATTTTCTGGTGTAACACTTTCATGATTTTGCACATCCAGTATTTCTAAGACGCTTAACACACTATTACCACCGCGATCGCTATTAAATTGGAATGGCTGAACTAAATTTGGGTCTTGTAGTAAAATAGGTGGATTTAAGTTACTGTTTACATCACGACTGCTTGGAGGTAAGGGGCTGAGGCTAAATTTTCCTTTGAAAGTTTTATGAGGTTGCAGTTGGATGCCAAAATATATATTAGTAGGTTCAGATTCTTTTATCCCCACTCCACCTGGTGGTTTTATCACAGTAACTTTAACAGATTTGCTTATCCAGTTGGCGATATATTCCTCTTCATCTGGCTCAGTTTCACGACTATATACTTTATTCATCAAACGGTTAAGAGCGCCTGATAATCCTCTCGAAAGATTTCTAGTAGGGGGAGAATCAAGTCCTGGTTGCTCAAGCAAACTCGCATTGAATTCTCTAGTACTGATAATTAACTTGAAAATACTACTGTATTCGGTAATTCCGCTATCTAAATATATTTTAGGGATGACATATTTTAATTTTTTTCCCTCAATAGTTGAACCAATACTAGATTTTTTCGGTAAACGTAAACTACTCCTTTCTACAAAAAACTGAGGAATCTCTATTGCATAACTTCCCGCTAATTCTACTATCTGAAAATATAGGTCTTGTTCGCTATTATTCGTTATTTTGATTTTTACCCGTGGCGGAGACCAATTATTCTCTTTAAAAGTATATAACGCGCACATCTCGGAATTTACCAGCGACGAATCAGACTGATTATCCCCAGAAGTAACAATAACCTCCATTTCCACATCATCAGCTTTCACTTGACTCGTGGCTGGGGTTTTTAATTCTAGAATATTTTGCCAACGTGCGATATGTTCTAAACGTTTGATTATCTTATCTGCACCTTGCCGAGTGTATCCTTGGGTATCTAGTATTTCTGGGATAGGTGCAACTATTGGATGTTTATCAGAAACTTGTTTAATCCAATATTGACCTTTAGTAGCTTCTAAATAATAATTTGGAAGCACATCTGATTCTGCTTCAGTGACAAACAAAGAAGGTTTATTCTCATCTGCCGATAAAAGTGCTTGACGAGCTAATACTACACCTGCATCGTCACCTAGAAAATATACTTTCAACTGCGGTAGTGGCACATCAGTAACAACAGCCCAATAAGGCTCTTCTTGGGATAAATACGTGCTACCGTCCAAAAGTTCTACTTTGCTCGCTTCTGTCATTACCTCGCTAACTTTGGCAGGGCAAATGGCATTAGAAATTTGACGTAACTGTTCTGTAGTGCTTCCTTGAGGGAAAATAGCTAATAAAGTCTCTCCGTTAGATGATGGAAGAACACCATGTAGAACACCACCGTTAATCACCCAATTATGATATATTTGCTTATCATAACTTAGAGTAAAGTAATTCGCACGCTCGCCAGTTGCACCCCCTAAGAAAGTTTGTCTTATATCCTCTGGTTGCGCTTCTATTTGCGGTGACTGATCCCTAACTTTACCAGTAATCAACGCATTAATATCCTGAACTAAATCTGTATAAGATAAACTACCATTAGTGCGTTGTAATGCTTCAGTTAGAAAGTAAGAAAAAGCACCACGCTGTTTACCATCCGAGCCGATATACTCTTTTGCAGTTTGATGCGAACGACAAGCAGCGATCGCTATATGTCTGGGTAACTTATAATTACTGCTTAGGCGGCGATCTAACCATTCTGCTGGAAAAATAAAATCTTTTAATTCTCTTACGTTTAGATCCCCAGATGTTTGACGTTCGATAACATCCGGGTCTCTCGTCGCTGTACCAGAGTGGCAACAATCCAAAATAGTCAAGATATGTGGATTTAAGATAGCTACCTGCTCTATTAAGTAGTTTAACTCCTTATCTGCTAAGTCTTGACCTTTCTCAGTCCGACTATCATAACAAACTAAAGTTTCAATTTTACGGTCTGGCTTTTCAGCCCAAAACACTTCTGGTGACCCTTCAGAGGAACCATGACCAGCATAATAGAACAATACTACATCTTCACTATCAGCCTTGCATAAATGTTGCTGAAAACCATTAATAATTGCCTGACGTGTTGCTAAATCATTTCTTAGTTTCCAAGGACTCACCGAATTTTCAACTAATTCCCATTTCGCATCGGTAGCAATTCGTTTACGTAAATATATTTCTATTGCTTCGATATCGTTGACACAACCCTTTAAGTTACCCACTCCTCTTGATTGAGGGTGGTAGCAGTCGATACCAACAAGTAGTGCGTAAATTTTGTTAGCCATAAGTTTTTAGCGAATTGAGCAATTCAATGCCTTTTTGTTAAATAGGTTTAACAAGAATCAACTTATGCACTTACAGGAATTTTCATATGAATTCGACGGATTTAAAAATACGGTTTCTTCACCCAGCGTTTGGCTTTTTAATCATTTTATTCTGCACTGCTGTAAGTTTTTCCATCATCACAAATAGAAACAGCAATAAGATACGAAATTAACCCTGATTATGCCTTCTTCATCTCTTTTACTTTGGCATTACATATAATGTCTCTACACCTGGTCTATTTAGATGAAATATATATAGTATGTAAGTGGAATCAAAGTTATACTATCCCTGGAGAGCAATAAAGACGAAAAAATATGGTGCGACTGGTGTTAATCGGGATAATGCTGGTGTTGTTGACTGGTTGTGGTGGTGGGTATATACCGAATAAGCAACTAGTGCGAAAAGCGATCGCATTACAGATAGAACAAACTCAAGACAAACTCACCCAAAAGCTAGATTTACATTTTCGAGGCTTTGAAATCGATCGTCTATCAATTAGCAAGCAAGAATCTCTGACTATTCAAAATCTACCATCTTACCGCGTGCGGGGAACCTACGATCTCACTCTCAAACTACCGAAACGAGAGTTGACTCAATCTCATAAACCCTTTGACCTTTACCTCCAAATTCAACAACAAGGTAAAACTTGGCGGTTGCTGCTTCCTGATAACTCTAGCTCCGAGGCTTGGCGGAGTTATCTTCTAAAATAGCGCGGTTTAATCCCTAGGAACCTCTTGACTTTCATTAAAAATCTGTCTATAAATCTTCTCAGTTTTGATTTTCGTTTTGGTGTAGACCACCAATTAGAAGGTGGTGATATGGGTTTAACTCCTGGATTTTTTAATTCCCATTGCAATTGTGCGGCTTTGGTTAAATCCGCAGAAGCTCGATTTTCGTATCCTAGTTGCGAACAGACAAATCCACGATATGTGTATGCTTCTATGTAATTAGGATTGAGACGTATGGAAGAAGAAAAATCAGCGATCGCTTTTTCATATCTACCTGCAATGGCATTTTCTACTCCCAAGTTATAAAATGTTTCCGCACCGTAACGATTGGGGTAAACTTTGTTTGTCTTTTTTGGAGTTGTATTTCTTGGAGTAGATTGATTTACAGGACTTGGTTCTATAAACTTAAGCCTGTCGTAAGCTTCGTTGATTTTCTTAATTTTTTCCTCAGCTTCCTGTTTTTGCTGTGATAAAGCAAAACGGTCAGGATGCCAAATCTTAACCAGCTTGCGGTAAGCTTGCTTCACTTCGTCTTGAGAAGCACCGGGTTCCAAACCAAGAATGTTATAAGCACGATCGATCTCAAAGCGTAGACGCGAATGCGGATTGTCGTTAGACATCACTCATACTGGGTACAAGGACAGCAATGTAAATCCATGTTAACTTCTTTCAGAAAACCTCTCCAGTCCACTCAAACTCCTCACTCTGGCTACCACTGGGATCGCAGCAGTCGTCGCTTTTTTGAAGGTTGGTATTACCGTGTAACTTTGCCGGAAAACGGTCAAACTTTCGCCTTTATGTACTCCATCGAAGACCCAATCGGTGGTAAACTCCACAGCGGTGGTGCAGCACAGATCCTGGGTGCTAATGATGAATATTTGTGGCGAACTTTTCCCGATGTCAACAAATTCTGGGCTAGCCGGGATGTTCTGGCTTTGGGACATTGGGGCAAAACGAACCTCGAACTTGAACAACCTGGTTACTTGCTACCACGAGATTTTGCAACTCACATCGAATCTGGCTATCAAGCCACAGCGACATTAAATCAAGGAATAATCCGCGATCCCGCTACGGGTAATTATTGCCGATGGGAGTATCAAATTGAACCTATCTACGGCTGGGGGGATAAAGGAAGTATTCAGCAATCAACCGCAGGCTGGCTGTCTGAGTCCCAAATATTTGAGCCGGGATGGCAAATTTTAATGGCCCACGGTTTGGCTTCTGGTTGGATTGACTGGAACGGCAAAATATATGAATTCACCAAAGCCCCATCCTACGGCGAAAAAAATTGGGGTGGTGCTTTTCCTCAAAAATGGTTTTGGCTCAATTGCAATAGCTTCGAGAATGAGCCAGATTTAGCACTCACTGCAGGTGGCGGTAGGCGTGGTGTCCTCTGGTGGATGGAATCTGTCGCGATGGTTGGCTTGCACTACCAAGATAAATTTTACGAGTTTGTACCCTGGAATTCAAAAGTTACTTGGAATATTCTACCTTGGGGTAGATGGCAAATTCAAGCTGACAATGGAAAGTATGAAATTGAATTGACTGGAACTACCGAAAATATCGGTACTCCTTTGCGTGCGCCTACTGCCGATGGTTTGATATTCTGCTGTCGGGATACTATGCAAGGCAAGGTTGATTTAGAATTACGAGAAAAAACTTTCGGAAAATCAAAAATCGTCCTGAAAGCAAGCAGTTATCTGTGTGGATTAGAAACAGGTGGCAAATTTTGGGACAACTCCTGGCAATCTCACTAAAACTGCTATAATTCTACGTAGCACTTTTTTTGGGGCTGTAGCTCAGCTGGATAGAGCGAGCGCCTCCTGAATAATCGGGCACCTTAAAGGAAACTTTATGAGTGAATGTGGTTAAATTCGGTGAACCCTAAAAAGTTAAAGACTTTATGGGAATACCGAGCCAAGCCCTGAGATTTGAAATTTGAGATTTTGGATTTATCTTCAATCTGTAAGTCTCAAATCCAAAATAGAGGGAAGGTGTAGAGACTAGTAAGCCACCGCCTAAGGGTTTAAAGCCTACGGTGAAGGTATAGTCCGGAGAGTGGGGAAACTCACACAAATCTGAAGCGCTAGGTCGCCGGTTCGAACCCGGCTAGTCCCGTTGTTCGCCAAATATTAAATAAAGTAACTGTGAATCCTTTATCGAGCATTCGATACAAGGTAGAATTTTATTGACACATTGGGGGGTAATAGCCTACGGACACCATTAAATAGTCTGTGCTAAAAAAAAACTCCAGTTTTGTATGAAGGTATATATTTTCAAAGTTCCAACATCTGTAATAATTAAATTATTTTTTGAGAGAAAATTTCCCAATCGAATCAGACGTAGTGATTAGAACCTTGAATAAATCACACTCCAGTAAATCTATTCGGTTTATGCTCCTAATGTTGCCGCTATTCTTGTGGTGGGGATACAAGGAAGCTAAAAATACATTTTTAGAACCTCAAGCGGTCTTAGTTTTGGGTGGTTCAACGTCACGTTTGGAACGAGAGAAATTTACAGCCAATTTTGCCCATAACCATCCAAATATACCAATTTGGATTAGTGGGGGTAGTCCAGAACAGCCGACGAAAAAAGTGTTTGCGAAAGCTGGGGTTGATACCAAACGTTTACATTTGGATGATGAAGCAGTAGACACAGTGACTAACTTCACAACGATGGTGGATGAGTTAGAATCTCGGGGGATCAAGAGCGTTTATTTGATTACTTCAGATTATCATATGCGTCGTGCCAGCGTAATTGGTGAGATTGTTTTTGGTAGTCGGGGTATTGCTTTTAAGACAGTCGCAGTACCATCGGAGAAATCTTCCGAACCTATTGAAAAATCTGTCCGCGATGGCGCTAGAGCCTTAATGTGGGTAACGACTGGTTATACTGGTGCTAATGCAGCAAAAAGTAGGTAAGATTTTAAAGTTTACCGAACAAGGCAAAAGTAAAAAGTAAATTTGCCTTGGGCATTTAATATTTGAAATGGGGAAACGGCGATCGCTACCCATGCAGGTAATGAAGAGTTGAAAACCCCAGTCTTGACAAATATGCTCTTCTTCGGTATAAGCTGGAGCTAGGATGGATGTAAATGCTTCATCGTACCAGAACAATTTGCGATCTGGATTGGCAAAACGGAAAAATATGCCCAAATAAAGAATTACTATCTTAGATATTTTGTGCTTTTTCTTGCACAAGTACGTAAGGCTGTACAATCAGAGTCTTAAACCGCTTAGTGGGATCGCCATTCCATTCACTGAGTTGGTCTGTTGATGGTTTGGTAAACAATGCTTCATTAATCCAGCGTTCTACAGTAGGAATATTATCGCTGGCGATCGCTTCTCCCGCATCCAGTAAATCTAAGTCCACCGAGACTAAAATCACTGCATCCCTCTTGATGTGGGGAATTAGCCATTCCCACTCTGCCTCGTCCAAATTCTGTGTTAGTTCGGCTCTAATATCTTGATTAGTCATTAGTCAAGAGTCATTCGTCATTAATCAACATAATATCAACAATTTTCTTCCTTATCGTCCTAAATCGTGCATTTCATTGATAGCTGTTGCACATTGCTGCGTCAGTGCTTCTAATTCCTGTTTATTGGTGGAGGTGGGTGCGTCAATCAACTTACCAATTCTGACGGTGAGTGGAACAGCCCGTGGGATCGGCGAACCTTTCTTTAAAATCTCCTCAGAACCCCACAAACATACAGGTAATATGGGTGCTTTACCCTTTGCGGCTAAGAGTGCCGCACCGCGTTTGGGGTCTGCAATCCGTCCATCGGGTGTACGAGTTCCTTCCAAGAAAACGCCCACAGCCCAGTCTTTTTCGAGATACTCAAGGGCTGAACGGATAGCAGTGCGATCGCTTGTTCCCCGACTTACTGGATAACCACCGTATAATTTAATCACTTGCGCCAAAACCGGGATTTCAAACAATTCTTGTTTAGCCATATAAGCCACCGGACGACGGACGCAATTAGAAACAATTGGCGGGTCGAAATAACTTGCATGGTTGCTGACTATCACTAATCTTCCTTTTTGGGGCACATTTTCAACACCATAAATTCGACCCCGGAAATAAGTGTGTAGCATAGGGCTAACTACCGACCACTTCAAAGCGTGATAGAGTGCCAGACTGATGAACGGTTCGCGGCTTCTGCTCACAGAAGTTAACTCACATAAAACTGAGTATAAGCATAAGCGAAAAGGCAACCACTAGAACAAATAGAAATACAGCGGCAACCCGCTTTCTCGTAGAAAGCGGGTTGCCGAACAACTTTAAGATACAAATCTTAAAATAGCGAACAGTCCTGAACCTGCCTAATTGCTGGGGGACAGCTGACCAGTTGTATTGAACTGTTAACTATTAACTATTAGTTAGTACCAATAATGGCTTGTTGTCCTTGGGATGAAGTCGCATAACCTAAGAAAGCTTGCACTCCAGGTGTTGTAGTTTTGTAAACGTAATACAGTTGACGTTGGTAGGGATAAGCAGGAACATCCGGAGTCAAGCCATCAATCGGGACAATGCGCACTGTTTGCTGACGATTAGCCTGAGCAGAAGTAGCATAGCCGATGCCATCAGTGCCCAAAGCTTGAATCAGAACAGTTGTACCATCCGTTGGCAATGTTGTAATGTTTGGCGTTGTGCCAAAATTTGCCTTTTTAAGCACTAGTTCTTGGAAAGTCCTATTGGTACCGCTGATAGCAGGACGATTAATTACTCTCAAGTTGCCTGTAGATCCACCGACTGCGGACCAATTGTTAATTTTTCCTGCAAATATATCTGCTAATTGAGCACTGGTTAATCCCTGTGCGAAAGGATTATTTTTCTTAACAATGACAGCGATCGCATCCCTTGCGATCGGTACTGCTGTTAATCCCTGACTTAGCTCTTGAGCAGTCAGAGGACGAGATACTGCTGCAATATCAACTCTACCTGCTACCAAGTCCTGAATTCCCTTATCTGTTCCACCTGCACTTGTAGTTACAGTTGTACCAGGAAACTGCCCCTCGAAAGCACTTTTGAGATTTTGGTTAACTGTCACCATACTTGTAGAACCGTCAATTCTCACAGCAGTACCGCTAGCGACAGTAGTTGGTGCCGTCCATGCAGAATTACCAGAGTTAGTTACTGGGACTACTGGATCTACAGGGTTATTCACAGGAGTATTAGACTGTGTGCCAACTTCCGATGGTTGCCTGCCGAAAAACCACCAAATGCCACCACCCAAGAGCAGCAGTAACGGAAGGATAAAAACAATTGGAGGTGGGCCGCTTCTTTGACTCATATTCGTTTATTTGGGGTTAATTTATTGTGGTAATTGCTTTGGACCAGAATCGTTTAACATCTGCAAGCGACGAGAAACCTCATCATCCATCGTCATGTTTTCCATTTCTGCTTGGAGCTTTTCTTGAGGATTTTCAGACATTTCTGCTATAGCTTGGGCACCAAGATTGCGACGTTCGACAGCACTTTTAGCCTTTTCAAAGTCATTTTTCGCCGAACCAATGTCAAATTCGTTATTGACTTTGGCTATCTGTTCAAGTGCTGCGTTCACCTCCGACATATCTTTCATATTCTGCATATCAGACTTGTAGGTTTCTAGCTTCATCCGCTCCCGGTTTAGCTTGTCCTTAGAAGCTTTCACAGCCTGTTCTGCCTGAAGAACCATCTCCTCCAGTTTTGGCAAGATTTGCTCTGTCTGAATTACCCTCATCATCGCCATCTTCGCTGCTTCTGGATTGCCACCGTTTTGAGCAATTTTCGCCTGCTGCTCGAAGGTTTGTAATTCTTTTACCTTTGACTCATATTTAGATTTGGCAGTTTTGTAGGAACCTTCTTGCATAGCGACTGCATGCGCCAGCTTTTGCACTGCCTCCTGCATCGACTGTAGAGAATCTTCAGCTACTGCCACAGCTAGCTTCCCACCGGACTCAATCGGCATTCCCCACAGCCAATTCCAAGTCCCGACTATGGTTCGTCCTGCTTTTTCACCCATCAACCAGTAAATAGCTTTTCTCATTATTTTGATAAACCCACCTTTTACAATTACAGGTAAGCAGGGTGGATATACCGCTTTCCTGGTAATGTGTCTGTTAAACACAATACGGTTCTATCCCAAATACGGCTCTATCGTAAACACACCTCTTCCATAATCATTTATGCAAATTAAGCAAACAATAAAATTAGCGATTGGGTTCTAAACCTCGTCTACGTTGAAACCCGTAGTTTTTTCTCATCAGGGGTTATAGCCGAATGGCACTTTGAGTCATATTAATTTTTCCTGTGGTCTCAGCACAAATACGTTAATTATGCTATTTCCTATACTTGTGTTTGAGGGAAAAATCTGATTAGCTACAAAAGTATTGGTTCGAGGCTTTGTAAAGCACCATTGGTAGTCCTTTGATGCTCCTCAAAATTGTTTAGATGTTGTTCGTTCCAATGGTTGCAGTCTGGATTTTTAAGTTGGCTACATCTTCGGTAAGTGAATATGGGCTTGTATGATTAGTGTTCGATGTAGGAGTGCTGTGGTATCGGCAGTCCAATCATTGTCTGACATTCCTCTAAAGGCTGGAGTTATTTTATTCATGCTTGTGAGTGTTCCTGGTTTTTGTACTGAAGACGTGCAGAGGCAATTGCTTCTGACTTTATAAAGCCAAGTTGTCTTATCTTGTTTATCTTAGGGAGCCTCTAAATATGTCACTTGTAAAAAAATGCATTGCAGAGTTCATCGGAACTTTTTGGTTGGTTTTTGGAGGGTGTGGTAGCGCTGTACTGGCAGCAGCCTTCACAGGTGCCACTCTCTCCGCTCCAAATACTCCTGTTCCATCAATGGTTAGCTTCCCTTTGGGAATCGGTTTTGTAGGAGTTTCCCTTGCCTTCGGTTTGACGGTTTTAACAATGGCGTATGCCGTCGGTCACATCTCCGGTGGACACTTTAACCCCGCTGTTTCCTTTGGCTTATGGGCGGGTAAACGGTTTCCAGGGTCTGAATTATTGCCTTACATTATTGCTCAGGTTCTGGGTGCGATCGCCGCAAGTGGAGTCCTCTATCTGATCGCCAGTGGCAAGGCTGGATTTGCCATTGATGCAACCAAGTCGGGCGTTTTTGCGACCAATGGTTATGGTGACTTTTCCCCCGGTGGCTATAGTCTACTTGCCTGCTTGGTGGCGGAGTTTGTCCTGACCTTTATCTTCTTATTTGTGATTTTGGGTGCAACTGATCGCCGCGCCCCAGTAGGATTTGCTCCAGTTCCCATTGGTCTGGCTCTGACTCTGATTCACCTGATCGGCATTCCTGTCACCAATACTTCTGTGAACCCCGCCCGTACTCTCGGACCCGCTCTGTATGTAGGCGGAACACCACTCGCACAGGTCTGGCTGTTCTGGGTTGCCCCCATCCTAGGAGCGGTAGCGGCAGGATACCTTTACCTCAAAGTATTTGAGGAAACCAAAGCAGAACGGTTGGTCGCCTCGCAGATTGAAAACATTCGTTACTAACACCGATACTTCAGCAGCGATGTGTCGAAGCTCGCCACGTAGAGTATTCCATGTGGCAGACTTCTCACCTTTTTCGGTGTTTCCAGCCTTTAAGGGTTCATTTTTGGACTCCTTAAGAATCCCCCGGATTTATCCGTGGGGAGTTTCAAAGGTGGAGAGAAAAGTTTCTCATACCAATTCTGTATGAAGATGCACATAATCAAGACCCCCCTGTAGTCCCCCCTTGCCAAGGGGGGACGGCGTAGCCGGGGGGTAATATATGCAGCTTCACAAAGAAACGGTATCAGAAGTTAAATTGCTAATTCTGGCACACTGCGGATATTTTCCAACTTCAAATCGGTGCAAGTGCGTTTAATCAAACCAGTCAGGACATTACCGGGGCCGATTTCCACTACTCGCTCAATACCATTTTCTGATAATTTTAAAGAAATTTCTCGCCAGCGCACATTCCCTGTCATCTGTTGTATTAAACGCTGTTTTAGTTGCTCCTCATCCACAGTTGGGGATGGTTCCACATTTGATAATACTGGCACAGTCGCTTTTTGAAATTGCACAGTTTCTAAAATTTCTTTAAACTCAGTGGCTGCGGCTGACATTAAGGGAGAGTGAAATGCTCCAGAAACTTTCAAAGGAGTAGCACGTTTTGCCTTAACTTGGGATATTACTGTTTGCACAGCTTCTGGAGTTCCAGAAATTACTACCTGTCCGGGACTATTATCATTTGCTAAAACTGCGTCGGGAGTGAGAGCAAGAACTTTTTCCAGTTGTTCTCGCTCAAAGTTCATTAATGCAGCCATCATCCCACCTGAGCTACTCTCCATGAGTTCAGCACGACGTTTTACCAAGCGCAATCCAGCAGACCATTCAAACACACCAGCGACGTAAAGGGCAATGTATTCTCCCAAGCTGTGACCGGCTAATAAATCTGGTTGTTCTTTGCTTCTGAATAAATCGGCAAGAATGCTTTCTACAACATACAGACAAGGCTGTGTGTAGAGCGTACGTGATAATTTTTCTTCGTTTTGACAAATTTCGATTACAGACCAACCCAAAATTTCTTCGGCCTGAATAAATTTGTCTTTAGCAAACGGTAGATTTAATAAATCCATTCCCATACCCAAGGCTTGTGAACCTTGTCCGGGAAACACCCATGCGGTTTTACTCATTGATTCCAAAAGTTAAGAGTGAGGAGTGAGGAGTTAGGAGTTAGGAGTTTGAAGTTTGGAGTTGCGAGTGAGGAGTTAGAAATTAAATTTAATTCATAACTCGTAACTCATAATTCCTCACTCTTTTTCCCTTCCCCATTGAAAAATTACCGCTCCCCAAGAAAGACCGGCACCAAACCCGGAGGCGGCGATGATATCACCAGGTTTGATTTTACCAGAGCGTACGGCTTCATCTAGTGCTAAGGGGATGGAAGCGGCGGAGGTGTTGCCATACTGAGCAAGATTACTGATAACTTTACTATCTGGAATATTCAGACGCTGGGCAACGGCATCCAGAATCCGCTGATTAGCTTGATGCAATAATAACCAGTCTATTTTCTCAACACTGAGGTTGGCGTGAAATAAAGCTTTGTCGATGACTTCTGGGACTCGCAAGACGGCAAAGCGGTAAACTTCTTTGCCATTCATGGTGATGGGTTGGTAAGTGCCTTTGGTTACATTGATGTCAGCAGCTAACTGTTGCGATTCACCTTTGTATGGCAAGTTGAGGTAGTGGTTTTGTGTGCCGTCGCTTTTGAGTTCAAAACCGAGTAAGCGATCGCTCGTTTCGCTTTTTTGCATCACCACCGCTCCCGCACCATCACCGAATAAAATGCAAGTGCCCCGGTCTTGCCAATCTACCCAGCGAGAGAGAATATCGGCACCAATTACCAATACGTTTTGGTAAACTCCACCTCTGATGAATTGTGCCGCTGTCACCATGCCAAATACAAAACCGGAGCAAGCCGCTGTCATATCAAAGGCTACTGCTTTGGTGGCTCCCAACTGGGCTTGAATTTGACAAGCCGTGCCAAATAAGTCATCAGGAGTGGAGGTTGTCAGCACAATCAAATCTAGATCCCCTGGTGTAATTCCAGAGGCTGCGATCGCCTGACGACTGGCAACAGTTGCCAGGGTCGTTAAAGACTCATCGAAAGAAGCCAAACGCCGTTGACGAATTCCCGTTCTTGTGGTAATCCATTCATCAGATGTTTCAACCAACTGAGTTAGCACCTGATTATCCAGGCAAGTTGCTGGTACAGCCGAGCCACTTCCTGTAATTTTTATTCCGAAATTCTGCACTCTGGCATCTCCCATTGTTGGTTGTTAGTTGTTGGTTGTTAGTTGTTGGTTGTTAGTTGTTATTTGTTAGTTGTTATTTGTTGGTTGTTAGTTATAACCACTAACCACTAACCACTAACTACTAACCACTAACTACTAACTACTAACTACTAACCACTAACTAATGACAATTAACTACTTTCGCGCTGTAAGCTTTGATATTGGGACTGAATACGTTCCAGTACCTGATTATCTACCGCTTCTTTTGCCATGCGAATAGCATTAAAAATCGAAGGTGCTTGGGAGCTACCATGACCGATAATGCAAATGCCGGCAACACCTAACAACAATCCACCGCCGTGTTCAGCGTGGTCAATTCGCTGCTTGATACGCCTCAGATTTGGTTTTAAAACTGCTGTACCAATTTGACCGCGCAATCCTTGGGGTAACTCTTCCCGCAAAATTTGCAGGATAAATTCTCCGACGGCCTCAGCAAATTTTAACAGCACATTTCCGGCGAAGCCATCACATACAATCACATCAAAGTTGCCTGAAAGTACATCACGTCCTTCGGCATTGCCACTAAAACAAATTTGGGTATTTTCTTTTAGTAGTTGATGGACGCGAAGGGCTAAATCATTACCTTTACAGTCTTCCTCACCGATATTTAATAAACCTACCTTGGGTTGCTGTGTACCCAATACGTATTGACTGTAAATCGACCCCATGACAGCAAACTGCTCCAAAAACTTCGGACGGCAGTCTACATTTGCGCCAACATCAAGTATCAGTACTGGCTTGCTGGCAACCATCGTGGGGAATACCGCACCAATTGCCGGACGGTCAATTCCCGGCAGTCGTCCCAAGCGAAGTAAAGCTGCGGCCATTGCGGCCCCAGAGTGACCAGCACTAATTACAGCGTCAGCTTGCTTTTGCTTGACCAAATTCATTGCCACATTGATTGAGGACTTTGGTTTGCGTCTGATGGCGCTTAAAGGCTCCTCATCCATTTCGATCGTTTCCTCCGCAGGAACGATTTCCACCTGCCCCAAATTAGTTTTTGGCGGCAATACAGCTTCAATTTGCTGGGGATCGCCCACCAACAATACTTTTACACCTAATTCTTCCCGTGCCCGCAGTGCGCCAGCGACGATTTCACCAGGTGCGCGATCCCCTCCCATTGCGTCAATTGCGATCCGTACGCCAGTCGATTCCATTGCTTGTGAGCTTCTAGAAACCTTACAAATTTTACCAGATGCCTCCACTGAAAAATCGCGGCTTGCCAACGCTTTTATTGCGTAAGCAAGAGGAAACTTTAGTTTTGGCACGCCCAAAATAACACGAATATAGCGGTTTCGAGTTCTGACTTTTCAGAAGATATGGATAACTTCTGGAATTCTAGGGGAAGGCTTTTAATTTCCCCTCACTCTCAATTTTTGTTCAGAGTGCTATGGCGCTATATACCTTGCGATTTTCTACTGTCGCCCCGCGATAGTCAATAAACCAAATTTTATGCCTCCAAAAATTAGCCTGATGGGCGGCTGATATCTAGAAACTATAGACTAGGGATTTCTTCGGGAATGGGAGTGATCTGATGGTGTAAAGGTTAAAGGGGAAGAGAATCAATTCTTTACCTCTAGGACAGAAGCAAAAACTCTCTCCAATTGTTTCTACTGCCCTCCGTGTCTGTAGCCCTGATGGTACATTTTTCTGGTACTCATGCGTAAATCCTACCCTTTACCCTTTACCCCTTTCCCTCTACCCTTACGGACAATGCCCACTTTTGTGATCTGCCCGTCTTCTTATGGTGAAACAGACCAGCTATTATTACTCAATGCTTGCTAGCACAAAAACTCGGCATAATATCACAGGAAAACAACGTAGCACATCCGGAAAGAGGAATTAAAGAATGCTGGAGATATTTGGTTCAGGTTTGTTTTCGCTCTGGCTTTCTATGGCTGGGGTACAAGTCAAGCCAATGGAAGCCTTAGAAGCATTGGCTTTACAAAGTAGCCCTGGTTTAGTTATTGCCACCGATCCAAATCCAGCAGGGGCTAGCGTAGTGCAAGAATATCTCAAGCTACTGACAACATCGAAATTGGTAGCACAGAATCTGACGGAGAGTCAGGGGATTTGGATGCAGTCGGGACCGATGCTGATGGCTAATCACCAAGGTACAACCCCTCTCCCGGCAGCTTCCCTAACCAAGGTTGCTACTTCCTTAGCAGCTTTTACAACTTTGGGACCCGAACACCAATTTGAAACAACTATCAGTGCCACAGGACCGATACAAAATGGAGTGTTGCAGGGAGATTTAGTGATTGCTTCTAATGGCGATCCAATGTTTGTTTGGGAGGAAGCGATCGCTTTAGGCAATACTCTCAACAAAATGGGTATCAAGCAGGTTAAGGGGAATTTAATAATTGCTGGAAATTTTATGATGAATTTTCAGCCCAATCCCCAAGTTGCAGGTCAAACCCTCAAACAAGCGCTAAATTCCGCCACTTGGACTCGTCCAGCTACTTTCACATACTCTTTAATGCCTAAGGGCACTCCCAAACCTCAAGTTGTCATTGCTGGACAAGTAAAACTACAACCTCAGGTAACACTACCAACAACTTTGCTGGTGCGTCACCGTTCTTTGCCATTGAAGCAAATCATCAAGGAAATGAACGTTTACAGCAATAACGAGATTGCCCAAGCGTTGGCAGATGCTGTGGGTGGTCATACTGTAGTGCAGGCAACTACTGCTCGGCTTGCCAGAGTACCGGAATCAGAAATCCAGTTAATTAATGGTTCGGGACTTGGACCTGAAAATCGCATTTCCCCCAGGGCTGTCTGTGCTATGTTCATGGCAATGCAACGGGAAGCATTCGCCCATAACCTAACCCTAGCTGACTTGTTCCCCACTACAGGTTTCGACTATCGAGGAACAATGCACGCCAGACACTTACCGAATGCGACTGTGATGAAGACTGGTACTCTGCGCGATGTTAGTGCTTTAGCGGGGGTTGTGCCCACACGCGATCGCGGTTTGGTTTGGTTTAGTATTATTAATCGTGGGTCACAAGTCTCAGCTTTCCGCCAAGAACAAGATAAGTTACTGCAAGCCCTTGTCAAGCAACTCCAAGTATCCGCGATCGTACCTGCGGCTCTTACTCCCCACTCTGGGATTAATGCTTTACCCGAACTGGGTGCAGCTAGTCGGAATGAAGTTATATTTAAAGGCTAGTTGTTAGTTGTTAGCTGTTGGTTGTTAATTGTTAGTTGTTAGTTGTTCGTTGTTAGTTGTTAACCAATAACCAATAACCAATAACCAATAACAACTAATACCAATTTTGTATGAAGATGCACATAATCAAGACCCCCCTGTAGTCCCCCCTTGGCAAGGGGGGACGGCGTAGCCGGGGGTTAATATATGCAGCTTCACAAAGAAACGGTATAACCACTAACTATTGCGGAATAATATCTGTCACTACCCGACCGCTGTTCTTACCACCGCTGACGACAAGGTTTTCTGCCTCGATATTACCAACGGCTTTTTCACCTGTAAAAGTTAATGGCGGTTCAACTTGGCGATAAACTACATCACCCAAGGCCTCCACTAACTTTTTATCGAGAAACCAAGTTAAGGTTTGAGATTTCAAACTCTGACCCCGCTGTCCAATTCCGTTGACATTGCCTGTTAAATAAACGGTTTTTTGCGGAATCTTCATGGAAGCTTGATTGGCGGTGACTGTAACATTTTCGGCACGATGGAATACTCGTACTGGTGCGTTTGTGGTGACGATTTCTGACTGAAAGTTCCAAGTCATAGAATTACTAGCTATTTGCATCGGCGGTTCTAGTATTTCTATTTGGGCATTCTTGTTAACTGTGGCGATTTTGGTTTTTAAGTTAACCGTCGCTGTCTCTCCTCTCCCACGGTCAGTGATTTGATTATTTTTATAGCGATCCATTTGCACCGGACGATCGGCGATTAATTTTTCATCTTTAATTTGCCAAATTAAATGCTCGGTTCGCATTTGCAATGGGGGATCGACCGAATTTGCGACTACTCCACCAGAAAATTCCATCCGCTGTTCCCTGGTTTTCACCCGTGCTTCCTGGGCTACTGCTTTGAGTTGTTTGTGCGTTCCGTTAAGTTGATTGCGGACAATCAACAAATCTTCTTTCGGACGCCATTCTAATTCATTGCCTTGCAACACTACTCCGTTAAGCGGGTCTGTGGCAACAATTTTACCTTTGAGAAAGAGTTGCTTGCCATCTTGTTTGATATCAGCTTGCTGTGCTGTAACTTGATAAACTATTTTGCCATCTTGGTACAACTCGCCGTATGGGCTTTCAACTTGACCCGCTTGCGTTTCTTTGTTGTATTTCACCTGTTTTGCACTGACTTTCCAAAGCTGTTTTCCCTCTTCATCCGCCTGTTCTAAGATGCCGCCAAATAAAGTTAAATTAGTCTGTGAATCCTGTCCGGATCTTGAAGAAGGAGTGGGTTTGTTGGCATTGGGATTTTGACCCCCACAGCCAACCAGCCCGATTAGGAGAAAGCAGATAATCGGTGAAATACAAGAAGACAAGGGAGAGGGGGGAGACAAGGGAGACAAATTTCCTTCTTGTCCCCCTTGTCTGCTCATGTGCAGCTTCATTCAGTAATTTCCAAGCGACCGTCAATTTCTCTGGTCTCTTCCAAAAAGCCCATGCTGCTCAAGTGCCGATAAGGATAGCTTTGACGTGGGGTTTTTTGGATATCTTCTTTAATGGCTTCTAGGTCGATATAGCGATCGCTGACATTAATCAAACTATCGCTAGTCATGGAACGCAAGCTCACCACTTCAACCCGCACCCCGCGATAACTAACCGAATTCACGGCATATGCCAAATCGCCGTCACCACTAACCAAAACTGCAGTATCATAAGAATCCACGAGTGCCATCATATCAACGGCAATTTCGACATCCAAGTTGGCTTTCTTTGAACCGTCCGGCAATTGCACCAAATCTTTGGCAATTACTCGGTAGCCGTTACGACGCATCCACAACAGAAAGCCTTGTTGTTTTTCGTTTGTCCGGTCTACACCTGTGTAAAAGAAAGCTCGCAGCAATCTCGATCCACCCGTCAATCGATACAAAAGTTTTGTGTAATCAATTTCGATTCCTAGTTGCAGGGCTGCATAAAATAAGTTCGAGCCATCGATAAATATTGCAACCCGACCCCGATTTTCCAAAACTTGCTCTGGCGTGAATATCGAGTCGTTTTCCAGATTATTCAACATTGTTGTCATACCTCAATTTTTTACCTTTGTAATATTTGTTAGTTATGTCAAGATTTACACTGAAGTTTCGAGCGGATTATGATAATCATTCAGGGCGGTTGCAATTCAGCCCCGATAAATTAGAAATAATCAGAAATTGAAAGAACTAATCGTATTTGAGAAGCAGGGGTTAACAGACCTCCACCTCTAATTTTTAAGATATCAGGCGAAGGCGAAGGTCAACTATAAGCTTGCAAAACAAGGCTCACAACTGCCGGAGCGGTTCTATTCGTTGAAATATGGGTCGTGGTGTACCCAAGGTTTGTTTGTTTGTTAACAGCCCCCATTTCGCGTGTGTCTTGAAAGGAGCTAAGACAGAAAGTTGTTTTTGGTCGTTGAAGTCGATTCCAAAGCCCAGTTGCTGGTAAATGTCGCTACTGATATTTGGAATTATTGGGGACAGAAGATAAGCTGCTAACCTGACTGATTCTAAAACTGCATACAAAACTTCTTCTACAGACTGCTGTTGTCCTTGTTTATACAATGACCAAGGAGCTTGGTCATCAATATACTTGTTGCTGGCTCGCACCAACGACAGGACAGCCTCGCAGCCTTGACTGAAAGATAGCGCTTCGTATGCCTCTTTTACTTTTTCCCCCAGAGGTAAACCAATGGCTTTTAAAGGATTGTTAACAGTAATATCTTCCGAAACAATCGATGGCACATCTCCAGCACAGTACTTTTTCACCATGTTCAAATTACGATTGAGCAAATTCCCCAAATCATTCGCTAAATCTGCATTTACAACATTGATGAACCTAACTTCATTAAAGTCGCCATCCTTGCCAAATTCGATTTCCTTAAGGAAGTAATAACGAACGGCATCTGCACCATAGCGGTCAATTAGAGCTATAGGATCGAGGGTATTACCCAAGGTTTTCCCCATTTTTGTGCCATCTTTCGTCAAAAAGCCATGTCCGAATACGTGCTGGGGTACGGGTAAACTTGCTGACATTAACATAGCGGGCCAATATACTGCATGAAAACGCAGAATATCTTTACCGATTAAATGCAAGTTTATCGGCCACCATTTACCAAGGGCATTTTCTAAAGTCGGTTCTGCATCTGGTTCTAGTAATGCGGTGACATAACCGAGCAGTGCATCAAACCAAACATAAAAGGTGTGTTTGGGGTTAACGGGTATGGGAAAACCCAACTCCAGATTCACCCGAGAAATGGAAAAGTCTTGCAAACCCTGGCTGACAAACTTTAGAACTTCATTGCGACGACTTTCTGGTTGAATGAAATCTGGTTGGGATTGGTAGAATGCTTCTAATTGATTTTGATAGTTAGATAAGCGGAAGAAGTAATTTTCTTCATCTCGCCACTCAACTTCTTTATTAGTGTGAATTGGACATCGATGTCCATCTAATAAGTCTCGTTCTTCTTTGAATTCTTCACAGGATACACAATACCAGCCTTTTTGTTGCCCGAGGTAAATGTCACCTTTATCCCAGACTTTGTAGAAGAATTCTTTGACAATCGCTTCATGTCGAGGATCGGAAGTCCGAATAAAACGATTATATTGAATATTCAACAATTCCCACAAAGAGACAAAAGCGGTAGATATTTCATCAGCAAACTCTTGAGGTTTTTGGCCTTTACTTTCTGCTGTCCGCTGAATTTTCTGTCCATGCTCATCTGTTCCCGTAATTAGCAGTGCCGGACGTCCTTGAAGTCTTTGAAAGCGTACTACCACGTCTGCTGCCATCGTTGTATAAGCACTGCCTATGTGTGGTAGGTCGTTCACATAATATAACGGTGTTGTCAGTGCAAATGTTTTTTCTGTTTTCTCCACTAGATTCATGCAGAATAAAAAATAAGTTGTTAAAAACGTTTTCTATGGTATTTTTCTCAGCAAAACCTCGCCATTATATAATATTGTTCGCAGATTTTCAAGTGACACCATAATACTAACAAAATCCCCACTCAAGATTATTTTGCAATTAAGTATAAAATCGACTAATTTTTGCCAAAAAGACGTAGAATAGCTGCTATTAATCGCGGTTGAACTTTTTTGCTCGAATTTATTGTTACGCACTACACACAATTATTTGATGCAAAGAATTTAATTTCCTCTATACCTAAAATATTTCTACCTTAAGAGAGTCTTTATGGTGGTGAAGAAATGTAAAACTGAAATCAAGATTGAGGCTTGTTTGCTTTGAAAACTTATATTTAAAAGGCATGAGTGTAAATAGCCCCCTAGAGACTTCTCGCTTGTTGCTTTTGGCATTATCAACAAGAGTATTTGCTTATTACGAAGATCGTATTCCTCCGCTTCCTGCGAGTTTGTTAGTGGTGAGCAATCACCGCAGCTTTATGGATGCACCTGTTTTGATGAGCGCATTATCGAATTCAATTCGTTTTGCTTGCCATCACTATATGGGACAAGTGCCAATCATGCGGGAGATTGTCACAGGGCAATTAGGTTGTTTTCCGTTACAAGTTAACGAACAAGGCCCTTCTAGTTTTTTTCACCAGTCACAAAAACTATTGGTTTCAAAGCAAGCGGTGGGAGTCTTTCCCGAAGGAACCCAACCGATGGTGAAATTTACCCTTTCAACGTAGTGGGTGAATTTCAGCGGGGATTTGCCCCGAATAGCATTGCGAGCCGATGTTACCGATTTGGCCATTTTGCCGATTGCGATCGCTTCTTTAGAAGAAGTTAACACATCTGCTGTGCCCTTAAAGCTACTTAGTTTATTTGACCCCGCAAGAACCGTTATTTAACTCTCAAGGTTGGCATCCTCTGGTAATATATACTCGTGTCGCTGTATTAATCGGTCATCCTTACTGGATTACAAAGCAACATCAAAAAAAATATCAAGGTAAAAATGGCTTCATCGTTGTGACCCAAGTAACGGAACACTGTCACTCAGAAATTGCTAATTTGCTCAGTACTGGCTGCTATTAAGGGGTGTGGCGCATTTGGGACAAGGTTATTGTGTCTGACTTAACATTATTGCTGTTCGCTTTTTGCCAAATTCGTTATAAGAGTGTTTGATACAGTTTATGTATTAAGTAACTTGTTTTAATAGAACTAGAGAGTCTCCCTTCCTTTTAACAATGCCAGAAGTTAAACTCCAGCCCTGTTTTCTCACGCCGAAAAGAATGCAGCCGCAGTCTCCGCTGTTTATATATTTACCAGGGATGGACGGTACTGGTGAACTATTGCGATCGCAAACTGACGGCTTAGAAGTTGCCTTTGATGTCCGTGCTTTGGCAATTCCCCGAAATGACCTGACAGACTGGGATATGCTTTCTTCAAGTGTATTAAATTTGATTCGCATCGAATTAGATGCAAATCAAAATAAAACTGTTTATTTATGTGGTGAATCTTTTGGTGGTTGTTTAGCGCAAAAAGTTGCGGTTAAAGCACCGGGATTATTTAAACGTGTGATTTTGATTAACCCAGCTTCTAGCTTTCAATTGCGTCCTTGGTATGGCTGGGCATCGCAATTTACGAATTTAGTGCCAGAATACTTTTATGATGTCGGTGCATTGGGCTTGTTGCCATTTTTAGCTGCATTATCGCGGATTACCAGAAGCGATCGCCAAGAATTATTAAAAACTATGCGTACGGTACCGTCAAAGACAGTTCTTTGGCGGTTAGATTTATTAAGGGAGTTTCATGTTTATGAGCAAGAGTTACAGCGCTTGACTCAGCTTGTTTTGTTGATTGCTAGCGCCGACGACCGGCTTTTACCTTCTTTAGCAGAAGTAAGAAGGTTAGTGAATATCTTACCGAATGCCAAGATGGTGGTGTTACCCAATAGCGGACATGCCTGCTTGTTGGAGAAAGATATTAATCTGTATGAGATTCTTCTGGCTAATAACTTTCTGGAAAAGGATGTATCCATGAGAGAGGAGTTAGAGGTTAAGAATTAGCGTTAAGGGGCGAAATTGTAAGCAAGTCCCTATTTGGGCATTCGTCCGTTACTATTGCTTTAGATTGGTGACACTTATGAACCATAAAGTCTAAATTCACAATATTAAATATGTAAATTTAAATTTCTACTATGAAATCCCCTGGGCGTTTATTGCTGCTACTTCTTTTATTGACTACAGGAGTAGCCTGCAGTCAGACCCGCGCCGATGAAGACTCTCCCAGATCCCGATCTATTGGGACAAAAAAGGTCATTCGCACTGAATCTAAGAAGCCTACACCTATCCGCATCAACCTGAAAAATTTACCACCACCCTTCGCCACACAAAGCGCCTCAAAGCCGCCAGATGTTGTACAAATTCCCCCTAATCCAGTGCTACAGCTACCACCTGGTTTTACAGTGAATGTGTTCGCTGAAGGTCTAGATGCGCCTCGTTGGCTGGCTTTAACCTCCAATGGTGATGTGTTGGTAACGGAAACCAAACAAAATCGTATTCGCTTGCTACAGGATACTAATGGCGATGGTGTGGCAGATGTCAAAAAAACCTTCGCGAGTGCGTCTAACGGGCTAAATATCCCCTTTGGTATGGCTTTTGCAGGTAATTCTTTCTTTCTAGGCAATACCGATGCTGTTTTTCGCTTTCCCTACACCAAAGGTCAGCAGCAACTCTCTGGTACTGGGACAAAAATTGCTGACCTTCCCGGCGGTGGTTACAACCAACACTGGACGCGGAATGTAGTCGCAGCACCAGATAGTAATAAGTTATACGTGACTGTCGGTTCCCGTTCTAATGCCGATGAAGAAGAATTACCACGGGCCAGCGTGCAGGTGATGAATTTAGATGGTACCCAACAGCAGACTTTCGCCTCTGGTTTGCGAAATCCGGTGGGTTTGGACTTTCACCCAGTAACGAAGGAAGCTTACACCACTGTCAACGAGCGGGATGGTATAGGTGATGACTTAGTTCCCGACTATTTGACACGCATCAGACAGGGGGAATTTTACGGTTGGCCCTATGCATATTTGACACCAAATAATCTCGACCCGCGTCAAAAAACGAGCGATCGCAGCAAACGTCCAGACCTAGCAGCCCAAACTCTAACGCCGGATGTATTGTTCCAAGCCCATTCTGCAGCCCTGGGGTTACAGTTTTATGACGGCCAAACTTTCCCAGAAAAATATCGTAACGGTGCTTTCGTCACTTTTCGTGGTTCTTGGAATCGCGATCGCGGCACGGGCTACAAAGTAGTATTTGTTCCTTTCAATACTCAAGGACGACCGCAAGGATACTATGAAGATTTTCTCACAGGCTTCTTGACAAATCCCTCCGGACCAACAACTTGGGGGCGACCTGTAGGTTTACTCGTCCTAACCGACGGCAGTTTGCTAGTAACAGAAGAGGCTAATAATCGAATTTATCGAATTCAGTATAAGGGGGGGTAGGAGGGAGGAGTTAGGAGTTAGGAGTTAGGAGTTAGGAGTTAGGAGTTAGGAGGTTTATCTGCGTCCATCTGCGGTTTTAAACTCATAGTTCATAAAATTCATAACTCTTAACTCTTAATTCCTAACTTTTTCAAAACCATCCCTCTTGTTCTAGGGTTTCAATCAACTGCAAGCCACGGGGGTCACCTACACCCAAGAGTGAGGATTTAGCATCTTCACGCACTCCTAAATCTTGGTCTTCGGCAAAAGCTTGAATTAAGGCATCAATGGCTGTGGCATAGACGACATTAGAAGGTAATTCCCGACAGAGCCGCCCAATTGTCCAAGCACAGTTACTCCGCACTGCGGCTACAGGGTCTTGCACTAAGGCTTCAATTAATGGTGGCATTGCCCCGATGACTGTTTCATAACCGACTTCTGCCATTTGGGCGAGTGCGCTAGCTGCCCACAAACGCACTGCAGAAATATCGGTTCTCAATGCGTCTGCCAAAGGTGCTAGTGAACGGCGATCGCGGCAGTTCCCTAATGCCCAAACGACTCCTTTTCTTACGTAGCCGTTCCAGTCGCGATTTAACTGGACTATCAGTGGTTCCACGGCTTCTGCATTCGGATTGCGTCCAATACCATATGCCGCACTCACCCTGACTAAAGGGCAAGTGTCTGTTAGCAGGCTAATTAAATGAGGCGTCGCACGGGCATCTTCTATGTCGCAAAAAGCACGCGCAGCTAGCATCCGTTGCTGCGGCTGGGGGTTTTTGAGCAGGACTAACATTTCATCTGGATCGGGTCTTGGCACCTCTGACTCCTCGGTCAGGGGCTCAATTTTATCTAGGGGGCTAATAAGCTCTACTTCAACATCAAGTAGACTTAGGTCGTCTTCGTCATACATATTTCAAAAGTACCATTACCAACAGCCACTTACCACACACACCATTTTGGATTGGGGATTAAGAAAGTTATTTGATGTATTTCGCTAACTGTCAAATAAAGATTTTATCATCCACAGTGACTGTGTTTGATAACCAAGCTGATTGTAAAGATTTAATGCGGTTGTGTTGGACTTAAAGACTTGCAGTCCAATTTGGCGATCGCCTCTTTGTCTCGCCCAATTTTCCACATATCGCATCAAAGCTTTACCCAGTCCGCGCCGCCGATGTTCTGGAATAACGTACAGTAAAAAAACGTGCGCGTGGCGATCGCCTGTTATTTGGTCTACAGCATTTCCCACCCATAGGCAGCCGACTATTGAGGAGGTGGGGAGGGGGGATTGGGAGATGGGGGGAGATGAAGATACGCTTCTTCCTTGTTCTGCTTGTCCTTCTTCAGAAGAAGCAAAGTGGAGCCACCACAAGGGTGTATCATTCGAGAAGTACTGTTCAACTGTTTGCGTCAGATGGGAGAAATCCTGGTATGGAAATATATCCTGGTAAGTCCGCTGCATGAACTTTACCAGCAGTCCCCGATCTGATGTCGAACCACGGCGAATATAGTATCCAGACGGCAGTGATTCAGAATTCAAAATATCTCATTTGCAAAATAAGGCGCATACAAGGAAGATAGGGAGAAATTCCCCCCATCTATTACGATGCCCACCTCTGGTTTTTCTTCAACAGGTGCCGGTGCAGCCATGTCTGATGGTAAAAAGATGCGGGCGCTGACTGCAACAAGGGCAAGGGAGAATATTAGGACTGCCAGCAATGGGGCGATATAGGAACGAAATATAGACATTTGCAGGAAATAGCGAAGATTTGTAAAGCTTTCCTGAATCATTTTAGCGTCGATTATGCCCCGTGCAACATCCTTATCTCCGATCGCGTTCTAAGTCGGCGATCGCTCTTTCCCAGTACCAATTCTCTGGCTTTGCGGGATGGTCTTGTCTTGACTGTTCGATTAACCTCTCGGCTTGGGCTGTGTCGCCAGCTAGCATTTTAACGAGTTTGGTTTGGAGATTGGGATCGGGATTTTTGTTTGTATCAGCGACTAATTCATCTGATTGCAAGCGTCTTGTATCTACAGCGAAGGTACGAGACTGCTGTTTTCTGAATTCCCAAAATAAAACGTAATACAGCGTACCAAAAATTATAATTAGGCTGAGTGTTCCCAGGAAAGTTAGGAGATTCATCTGTAGGAATCCTAGAACTAACTGGGAGAGAATGTAGCCCAATAATAAACCCGTCAGAAAAAGGATGAATGTTGCTATATAAATGACTATTTCTTGACCCATAATTCTTTGTTATTCGTCTTTGAGTCCTGGTCTGGGTATTGCTATCGGTTTTGGATTCCAAGGGGCAAATACTGGTAGTAAAAGTACTCCTGGTAAGGCCGCGATCGCCGTTATTAGGAAGAATAAGGGCCAGCCAGTTGATTCTGCCCATGCACCCGCAGGGGCTGTTATAATATCCCGACTAAAAGCTTGCAAACTGGCAAATAATGCATATTGAGTTGCAGAAAATCCTTGGTTGCAAAGACTCATCATGAATGCCACGAAGGCGGCTGATTCTAAACCACCACAGAAGTTTTCTATATTAACCGCAGCAACCATTAGAAGGTAATTTTTACCTACTACTGCTAGGGTAAAATAGGCTAGGTTGCCGACTGCTTGCAGTATAGCGAAAATCCAGAGGGCACGATTGACCCCTATTTTAGTCATAATTGCTCCCCCTACTAAGGTGCCGACGATGACGGCGAAAATCCCTAAACCGGTGGGAAATGCTAAGTCAATTTCGGTGAAATTTAAGCCTTTTGCTAGTAAAAATGGGGTGGCGACGTTTTTGAGTAAGGAGTCACCCAATTTGTAAACGACGATAAACAGGAGAATTGATATTCCGCGTCCAGAACCATTTCGCTGAAAAAATTCAATGAATGGTAATGTAAAGGCTGCACGTAAGGTCTGAGGCGGGGGATCGCGTAATATAGGTTCTGGTGCGAAAATTGAACTGATTACGCCCAATAACATCAACAAGGACATCAACAAGTAAACTTTTTGCCAGGGCATTATCCCTGCTAAAAATAAAGTTAAGGAACTAGCGATCAAAAGGGCGATGCGATACCCCAGTAGGAAAAGAGACACTCCTGGTCCTCTTTCTTGCTCTTCTAATACATCGGTGCGGTAGGCATCGACTGCAATATCTTGAGTAGCGCTAAAAAAAGCTACTGCGACTGCAGCAATTACTAATGGTTGCAATCCTTGAGAAGGATTTTGGAAGGACATCGCAGCTATACATATTAGCAGCGCTAATTGGGTGATGAGCAGCCAACCCCGTCGCCGGCCTAAGAATGGTGGGACAAATCTATCTAGTAAAGGTGACCAAAGAAATTTTAGAGAATAGGGTAATCCGACCAAACCAAAAGCACCGATCGCAGTCAAGCCAATGCCTTCTCTTGTTAGCCAAGCTTGGAGTGGTACTTTACTGCTGAGGTATAGTGGCAAACCTGATGAAAAGCCCAGTAATAGCATAGCCGCCATCTTGCGGGTGCCGTAAATTTCTAGCAAGGAACGTTTTGTATCCATTGTTTCAATAATTCTCTTCCTACAATAAATGTCATTTATATTGCCATATCCACTGTGTAATTTCACGCCAAGATGGCAATATGCAAAATATACTTTTTACGGGAAAGATTTAAAACGGAAAAAGCCCCCTCAGAAATTCCACCCTTTTTCCCGACTACTGCTGTGAAATCTAATTGATTGCGTCTCTATGACGTTTCTTGGTTTGGGAAGTTTCCAATAGCTTAAGTATTGACAAATTAGAGACAATGTGGATACGGTTATCTGTTGAGTAATAGGCGATCGCTGTTCGGAAATTTTTTTTTACAGTAGTGTATTGCAGCAAAATAACTAACTAGTCGTAAAGTTGACAGTTCATTTTCAGCGGAAGCACTGTATGGGGCCGCAAGATCCCCGACTTTTTGATACTGCTGGCGAATCAGGGATCAGACCCCTCAATGTTGATATAAACAGTCCTCTCGCATACCCGATAACGCCCGCAGGCTAGAAGCCTGGGGCTATTTATACAAAGCCCACCATTCTATGGTGACGGCGGGATTTAGGGTTTAGGAGGGGTCTGACCCCCAATTTGCCAGCAGTATCAAAAAGTCGGGGATCTGACCCTCGCGATATGTCTTATTTACAACTGCTTAGTCACTTATGCCAGCCTGCACTAGTAATAATATTCTTTCCGGCTTTAAGACTAATTACTTAGCTTTTGTGTTAGTAGCAAAGTACTAATAGCAACACAGGGGTTCGGTCAAGCCCTGAATCCCGCCCAGAAATAAATTTCGGGCTAATAGCTTAAGTAAGCGGTCATCTTACTGAATAAGCTTTTTAACCCATTAAAATGGGTTTTAGCTTTCAGCCCGTTCGCGCACCGTCCCGAAGGGATAATTTATTTCTGGGCTGTTTTCTGGTTCACCACTAGCAACTCTGGTATTCCATTTCTCTGGTCATGTTTCTAAAGTTGCAGACCCTGATAAATTATTCCATAATGGCAGAGTTAATACTATTGTGCCTTGTGGAAGGTTTTTGGACTAGGTACGAGAATATTATTGTCTATAATAAACAGTCATATTTAATACTGTTAATTTATTAACACAGAAAAATATTTGGAATTATTATGGTAAATCAAGCTAAACCAATCCAAAAAATTATTTTTGGTAGTCCGGGTACTGGTAAGAGTTATCAGATACGCAAGATAGCAGACGAACACTTGGGAATTAAAAGAATTAGAGGTTAAAAGTAATTTTTGGATACCTTCGTATTGGAACGAGGATACAGTGTTCAAAACCGAAGGCATTTTAGGTGGACATATTGATTTGACTAGTGTCAATTTTAATAAAATTGTTGATGACTATTTATTATAAAGTGTGTTCCCATAACTTTTTTGTACGCTACAGAAAACCTTGATTATATAAGTAAGGTCTAAGTGAATAAACCACCAAAAGACCTAACCCCCCTACCCCCCTTCCCTACTAGGAAAGGGGGAATCAAAGCCTCTCTCCTTGCAGGTTATCCATTAGTCACATCTTTATTTACAATCTTACAACTCTTATGGCTAAAATAAAAATACTGTCTCCAAACTTAAAATAATGGTCGCATCCCCACAAAAAGACTACATCACCCCAGAAAAATACCTCCAACTGGAGCTAAAAAGCGATGTCAAACACGAATACATCGACGGTTATGCTTATGCAATGGCTGGTGCTAACGATTCTCACGTTACTGTTTCCGGAAACTTATTTACACTACTTCGCAATCATGTACGGGGTTCTGGTTGTCGGGTTTTCATCTCGGATATGAAAGCACGTATTGAAAAACTAAATCGATATTATTACCCCGATGTTATGGTTACTTGTGATGAACGAGATAAGGAAAATCCTACGGAGAAAAAATTCCCTTCCTTAATTGTAGAAGTTTTATCTGATTCTACAGAAGCATTTGATAGAGGTGATAAATTTGCTGATTATCAAATATTAGAAACTCTTCAAGAATACGTTTTAATTAATGTAAAACGTCAGCGAGTCGAGTGTTTTCGCCGTAATAGTGAAGGACTTTGGTTATTACAGTCTTATACTTCGCAAGAAAAAATTTTTCAACTGCAAAGTATTAATTTTGAAGCGGAAATGAACGCACTTTATGAGGATGTGGTATTTGCTTGATTACAGTTAGAACGCAGTTTTCTTAACTTTTATTCAGATTATAAATTTTATGCCCTCTGATTACTACCTGATGCTCGGCAAGGCACTTATTCCAACCATCACGAGTGCCAATTACATTCTTTTGTTCCAGCAGTTCTAATTTTTCTTCTTTCTGCGTAAGTTTGGCAAATTTTTCGTACAGAGGATACTTTGGAGTCACAAAAGTTTCCTTGCGGTGCAGGATTGGTGGATTCTCTCTTTTTTGATAGTCGCGATAAGTGACTTTCCTGGTTGTAAAGTCAATACTAATAGATTCCTTTAACACCGGATGCGCTTCTGTATCAAATTCCGGGTAGAAGAGGTAAGATATCTGCGGCTTATCTAGATGAAATTTTATCAAAGTAGCACCATCCATCCGTCCAATCGCTCTACTGCCGCAACCTTCATACATTCGCAGTAGCGGATCGAGTTCTTGTAATGCAGATGCATGGACGTATAAAGCGCTAGGGGTGTGTTTGCCTATTTTACTTTTTTCGCAAGCTTTTTGGACCACACCGGGCTGTCCCAAGCTAAATAACTTTGCGTCTGCAACTTCGCAAGCTTCTTCATAGCTACCAAAAAAAGCTTTGATATCCAGACGGATTTCCGGTGCAAGCTTGGAGAAACTGGGGTGGTTTTCAAACTGAGTCAGAGCGATATAAACTTGGATATCTAAAGAACGACGGTAGGCGATCGCATCCCATTCGGCTTCGTCGGTTGCTTGCAAAACTACAGAAAAAGCTCGGCGAAAGTTACCAAATTCTTGTAATAATTCTAACCCATTTTCTAACTCGCCTTTTACCGGAAGTCTACCGCGTTTAGTATAAAATTCCATCAGTGGCTGCAATTTTTCTTTGCAGTCTTCAAAGGTTTTTGTAGAGATGCATACTTTAGGTGTTGAATTGAAAGAAAAGAAGCGTATTGCCTTGAAACTTTCTTTTTCAGCATCATCTCGAAAGACAAAATAGATACCTAAAGCTACAGGTACAGCATCGACATCCAACGTGTTATCGATGTATTTTTTGAGTTCTTCTTGTTCGTAATATTTCTGAAAGGTATTGCGACGAGTGACAATACCATCACCGTAAGCAATTTGTTCTGAGTTGGGAGCATTAATTACAACTTGCGCTGCAACAATTAAAACCTTGCCAGCGAGTTCCCAAGCTTTGTGCAATGCTTCACGACGTTCGATTGGTTCTTCAATGACATTCAGAACATAGCCCAAATTGACCACATCAGCAGTAATACGGTTGTTGTCTGGATGGTAATAGGGGTCCCAACCGGCGCTACTGCGAGCAAACTTTGCCACCCGCTCAATATCACCACCATAACCACATCCGTAGTCAAAAAATGCGGTAGTATGAGCTATAATTTCCCATTCAATTGCCAATCGGACTGGGCGAGATAAATTGGTGCGAGCGATCGCTGCTTTATGACGTTCAATTTCCAGAAAGTTATCAGACATAGAAGTATTTTTTTCCCATGTTGTGCATGGGAATAGCTACGGGGAGGCTACAGCTTCTGATAATATCCTTTCAATTTTTTGTCGCCAATTCAACTAAATCTTCAATCTTTTTAATATTTGGATCGCCTGCTAAGTATCCAATACCACGATGTAAATGCAAGCGGAATTGTGTGACAAGGGTTTCTTTCTCAGTACCTAAATTATCGTTGTAGCAACGTTGTTTCAGTGCTAGTAAAAAAATATCCGACATTTCCCCACCAAAAACACGCCAAGTCATTTCGACGTTGCTATCTTGTGGTATTGGTACAGGTGAAGGTATAGTTGATTCTGCTAGGGAACGACAAAATGCCCAACGGCATAATATATTCCATTGGTCTATTTTTGTAATTCTTTTAAGTTTTGTTAGTTGTTCTTTCGCTGTTTGGGATAAGCGGATACGTTCGATTGGTGTTTCCATACTTCTAATTCCTAATTCCTAACTCTACCCCTCTGTTTTGGTGACTCAATCAAGAGTGCAAAATACTTAATCTTAACTCTTACCTTCGCGTCCTTCGTACCTAGCCTTGCCCAAAGGGCACGCTACGCGAACGGCAACGCCAAGGGCGAACGCGGTTAAATATATCTTTTTTTTGAACCGCGTAAGCGAAGCGCTCCCGGAGGGTAGTAACGAAGGACGCGAAGGAAGGTAAAACGATTTCACACCTTACACCAAAACACAGCCTAACTCCTAACTCATTCCCAAAAATATCCTGATTGTACAGTTGTTTGACGGGTGGATGAGTCGTACTTGAGGACATACTCACGAGCGATCGCTTCTGATTCTCTCAATGTCTCGACTTCTTTTTTACCTATTTCTGTATCCGTGGAAAGCAAAATTACTTGATGGCTGGCTGAGGGAAAGTAACGTTCAACTAAGTTACTCCGGTGGGAAGAATCTAACCTACCGAGAGGTGTATCAATTGCCACTGGTAACTTTCGTCCGGAGACACGGGCTAATCCCCAAAGGAAGGCGATCGCTAGTAATTGTTTTTCACCCGCAGAGAGACGATGTTTGGGAACGGTTACAGATTGTAAATCATATAGGGAAAGTTTGAAAGTGTTGGTGTCAATGGCAATGCGATGGACTAGATCGGATTTGTGTAAGAGGTAGCGGAAGCATTCGGTGACTTCATTCTCTAATTTGTTGAGTTTTCTGAGAGTCAATTTTTCTCGGAATAGCTTGAGTGTTTCTTGAACTTTTGCAGATACCGCAATAATATGTTGTGTACTTTTTTGGTCAATTGTTTGTGTAGTAAATTCTTGTAATTCTCTCTTTGTTAATTTAATTTCATTATCTAATTCATCAATGCTACTTTTCACAATTTCGCAATTAGCTTTGACTTCAACAACTTTATTTTGTGCTGTTGTTAGTTTATTTACCAGCTTTTTATAAGCTTCTGGTTCTGCTGCGGTTTGTACTTGTCTTTCCAGGGTAATAATTTCTTCTTCTTTATTTTTAAAAATATCTATTTGCTGTTTAGCTAAGTTTTTAGAATTTTGCAAATAGTAGAAAACATTACCCAATTGACTTAAAGTTTCAGGGTCAGCTAATAACCAAGATTCCTCTGCTTGGATAAAATTTGCGCGTAAAGTTTCTTCATCTTGTTCTAAAAATATTTTAATTTTTTCAACTTGTGCTTCTGAAATTCCTACCCCATTAATCCAATTTAATAGACGTTTATCTCGTTCAAACAAAATATCCCGTGCTATTTGTGCTTGTTGAATGCGAAATTCTTTTTCACCTTGAATTTGTAATTGACTAAGTAAAGGTTCAATTAATGCCAAGGGTAAAACATCAGATGCTAATTCACACATTCCTTGACGTGCTTGTTCTGCTTCCGTCACCTTTTGTTTTTTCTGTAGTTCTAGATGACTCCGCTCTGCCGCGATTTTACCACCTTCAGAAACGAATTTATCAAAAGCTTCTTGCTGCTCTTTTTCTGCTAATTTCAATTCTTCTTCTAAAGATGTAAAATTTTCTGCTTCTACATTATATTCTGTTTCTAATTGTTTCAGTTTTTGTTCAATTTCTTCTAAATTTGCCAAATCTTTTGTATCAGCAAATTCTTTCCGCTTGCGGTTGACTAAAATTTCGATATCAATTGCTAACCTTTCCGCCAACTCTAAACCTAAAAGTCCGCGAATTGCATCAACGACAATAGATGGAGGTGCTTCCTGTTCCGCTAGTTCCTTAACTTGTTCTCCATCGAAGAGAAACAAGTTAGAAATTCCTAACGGCAAAAGATTTTCTATATAATCATCCCAGGTATTAACTAAACTTTCTATCGACCATGTATCATCTTTGAGATTAAAAATACCCAAGCTATCTTTACCGTCTTTAGGATTTCTGTCCCAAGTGCGAACTATGCGATAGTGTAATGGTTGGTCATTTTCTATATGTTCAAAAACTAATTCTACCTGGGTTTTTTGATATGCGGGGGTCTGATTGTTAACGCATTGGGTTAAAAAATCGTTATAACTTAAATTACCACGGTTAGAACATTGGGCGCGATGTCCATACAAAGCAAGACGAATGGCATCCATTAACGTCGTTTTTCCGCCACCATTCATCCCACCTAAGAGGATAATTGGACGGTAGTTATCCTCAGATTTGGGGTTGAGATTTATGACTTGTTTCCCTGAATAAGGACCAAAATTTTGTAATACAAGTTCAAGAAATATCATTTCATTTTTGTTAGTTGATAGTTGTTGATTGATAGTTGTTGGTTGTTAGTTGTTGGTTGTTGGTTCTTTACTCCTAACCACTATCCACTAACAAATAACCAATAAAAACTATCCAATATTTTTTTTAAACTTCTTATTTGCCCAAGCTTTTGGTTTCAAATTTTCCCAATTATTATCAACAACATCCCCTAAAGTTAACTGTTTTACCTTCTCAACATCACCTTCCCCGACAGCATTTTTCAAATCCCGCTTTAGGTGGGCATTCAGAATTGCTTCTTGAGGCGATCGCGAACTTGTTTCAAAGCATTTTTCTAAGCTGTCGTAAATTCCTATCCGCTTTCCTTTCTTGCGATACTGACGTTCTGTATCCAACAGTTTTGCAATTAGTTCCAAGTGCATTGCATCACCTTCACAGATTTCCTCTAGTACCGTCCACTCATCGGTACCTAACAGACTGTTTTCAGCACCAGGACGCAAGTCTTGAAATTCTTCACCCGTGACTTCCATATATATGCGGGGTAAACTATCATCAAATTCGTGTCTTTCTTCTAACCAAATGCGACGAATTTCGCTAAGTTCTTCTGGAGTAATTAAGGTGATGTCGCGCATATTTTCTGGTGCTGTGCGACGAAGTTGAGCTTGAAGATTCAGGAGTTTTCTCAGCCAATCTTCCCGTGCTTCTTTCAAATAAGGACCAGGAATTGGTTCAACAGATATTTCATTTTCTATATTGCGTTCATATAGTTGAACATCACCATTTCTCCGCCTAAAATCTCGTTTACTCCGGTTTTCTTCTGCATCCAGTTGTTTGCGAAAATCAAGAATCGGTTGCAACCATTCTTTTTCTTCGTCGTTTTGAACCATTGCAGCAAGTGAACTGTCCTGAGTCACTAGGGTACAAACCCAGCAACCAAACCGAGAGCTACCACAACTAGGAGTAGATGTATCGACAACTAAAGGACATTCATTATCCGCTGTTGCACCTCGATACATGGTGAATAAATCTTTGTTGCTGTATTCCCAAGGATTCTCCCATTGCATGAGATACATCCAAACTTCATCATTTCGCCAATCTTCGATCGGACTGTAAACTAGGGAGTTTGGCAAATTCATGTTAGGACTGAGGCGATCGCGAACCCGTCGGTCTTCCCATTTTTTCATTCTAGCTGCACGGTTGCTACTTTCGGCTTTGCGAATACCTAAAACCAGAATTGCTTCACCACTGTTTCGGATAATATCTCGAACAAAACGATTCGATGGATCTATTTTCAGCCTTGGTGTACACCAGCGAAATTTTGGTCCTGGTGCTGGATAACCTTTTCCGATTAAACCTACCCAGAATGTCTCTTTTAATTCTGGAGTTAACAGATGAGGTTCCATTGGCATTTCTTGGTTTTTCGCTGCAACCTTTATCTGTTGTAAAGATTTGCGTACCCAAGCAGATACATAGGGATTTTCTACCAGCGTATCTGTTGTAATGACGTGGATTTTCTTAGTCCGTTTGGAGAGGGGAAGTAAAGCGATCGCATTCCAAATTAACTGTAAAATTGCCGTCGAGTCTTTACCACCAGAGTATCCAATTACCCAAGGTATTTCGTCCAAGCAGTATAATTCTTGTATTTCAGTGGTGAGAGCTTGGATATCCTCCACAAACTCTTCCACAGTACGTGCTGGCTGATTTTTATTCTCTGGCTGTCTTGTTGTAGCCATTTCTCCTTTGCCTACTGAAATACGGGTAAAGTTTTATCTACAGGACTTACGCAAAATCGTTACTGAGCTTAATTTATCGAAACGTCATAGTAGCTTCGTCTTCTCTGAGGTTTAAGATAGTTTCTGCGTAAGTCCTAATCTGAATTTTCTCCCCTCTCCCTCAGGGAGAGGGATTGGGGTGAGGGCATAATCATTGGTGTCAGTCAACTAAGCTTCTGACTCCTATGCGCTAGCTCATATTATATTAACTGTTGTATTGTAAATCTTTAAGGTTTTTAAAAACCGTGAAACAGATACCAATTTTAACAAGAAAATTAATCTGTACTGCTTTTTTTTATTTTCATCATCCGGGAGTTAGAGTTTAATACCCCGACTTATTCACGTCGTCCGTTTTGAGTTGGAGCCACAATCCACATCTTGTAAACCTCTTCCTTCTTCCTTCTTCCTTCTTCCTTCTTCCTTCATTAAAAAACACATGGCTAACAAAGCATCTGACCAAAGCGGTGACTACAAATACGGGGAACGACAAAATAAGGATATCCAGCAATTTACTTTACTGCTAGAGAAGTTTCTTGGCAAGAAAGATCAAATTATCGTTCAGAAAACGGAAATGGGGGGTACTCAAGCCTATGTCGGTGCTGTAACTTTGGAGTGGTTTGCAGGTCGAGTTAGCTTTGCCTCTTCTCTACCACTATTTGAGCAAAAGTACAATAACCAAACTGACAATGTTGAGATTGATGCGCAGACGATAGAAGAAATTAAGCAACGTCCTCTTGATTGGTCACGTCAAATATCCCTGACGCAGTATTTAGCAGCGAGAAAAAATCATAAGTTTCCACCTGTGCTTGTGGTGATAAACCAGCCTTGGGTGGATAATCCTAATGCCGTTGAGTGGGATAGTTCCAAACAAGCGACAAAAGCGACTACAGATTTTATGCCACTGGATAAGGAGGGTAATGTCGGTCTGCTGAATGTTTCTCAAGATAATGTGTCGATTTATGCATTGGATGGTCAGCACCGATTGATGGGGGTGCAGGGGTTGATGGAATTGCTGAAAACGGGGAAACTTCAACGGTATAAAAAAGATAAAACTCCGGATAATAGTTTCATCACAGTAGATGACTTGATTTCACAATTCCAAGGCTCACTTGAATACTTGGAAAATTTACCAAGCGAAAAAATTGGTATCGAGTTCATCTGTGCTGTAGAGAAAGGTGAAACCAGACTCCAAGCAAGACGACGGGTAAGAAGTATCTTTGTTCACGTCAATTTGATGGCTGCACCCTTGACAAAAGGTCAGTTAGCACAATTGAATGAAGATGATGGTTTTTCGATTGTAGCTAGGAAAATCGCCACTACTCATCCGCTTTTGAATACTCAGGAAGATAGAAAACCCCGTGTAAATTGGGATAGTGCGACAGTTGCATCCAAATCCACAGTTTTAACCACCCTGCAAGCCCTCAAAGATATGTCTGAGCGCTATTTGGGGCAAAAATACCCTCATTGGAAACCCTTGGATAAGGGTCTAATTCCGATGCGTCCAGAGGATGAGGAATTAGAGGAGGGTATACAAGAGTTTCAGAAGCTATTTGATAATTTAGCAAACCTTCCCAGTTACCGGATTTTGGAAGATTCTGATACACCCGCATTGCGACGATTCAGCTTTGAGAAGGATGGAGGTGAAGGAAATATGCTTTTTCGTCCGGTTGGTCAAGTGGCGATCGCTCAAGCTTTGGGAATATTGGTTTACAGGCAAGGAATGCCGTTAAATAGCATCTTTAAGAAACTTCACAAATTTGACCAACAGAGTGGTTTTAGTGGAATGGAGTACCCGCAATCTCTCTGGTATGGAGTTTTGTATGACCCAAATAAAAAACGGATACAGGTTGTTGGAAAGGATTTAGCAGCGAAATTATTAATGTATATTTTGGGTGGAGTTCAAGACCAGATGGAACGGACTGAACTTCGCAAGAATTTGGCTGCTGCTAGAACTGTAGAAAATAGAACAATCAGTTTTGATGGTAAATTTGTCGAACCAAAACAAGTAGGATTGCCAGTTATTCTTAACTAGACGGTCATTTTTACTGATGGCAAAATATACAAGTGAATCGTACTATGTGTTAGCATTTGCCCACTTGTATAGGTCTTTTTATGGCTCAAATAAACGAAGATGCTGCTAACACCGTTCCATCTGAAACGAAATCTCAATTTAATACTTTTCTTGAGCCGTTTTTTTCGCAGTATCACCGTGAACGATGTTATCCAGGGCTGATTTTTCAGCAAGGAAAGCGGGTTATGCTGCAAATCAATGTCCCTGCAAGTGACTTTTCTGGTCTTCTTCAAGCCAAACCATCCACTGGTAATGACCCTGATTCTGGTAAAAACCGTCCAGAAGTTAAAGGTCATGCAGAAGAAATTAAAGAATATATTGTTGACCGAGTTCGAAAAGGAAAACCTTGGATTGTTGGGACATTGACTGCAAATGTAGCCTCAAAAGACATCAAGATTCTTGAATTTGGTAGGGGTATTTGTTTAGTTGTCATTCCCCGTGGTATTAAGTTGGATATTACCGATGGACAACATCGCAAGAGTGCAATACATAAGTTAATAGAGAGCGCTGAGAGTAATTTAATTAGCGATGATGATTTCCCAATTACACTAGTTTTAGAAGGAGACTTTCAGCAATGTCAGGCAGATTTTCGAGACATGGCTCAAACAAGACAATTAGATAAATCCTTATTAGTATCATTTGGCGAATTTTCCGGTCGGGTTGGTATTACTAAAGAATTAATCAAACGAGTACCAATGTTTCAAGGTAAGACAGAGAAAATAAAATTGACTCCCGCTAGTAAACAAAAGTTAATTTACACAACTAATTACATCGCTCGGTTCGTAAGTTGTGTCTTTACTAACGATCCAAGTAATCAGCTTCGAGATTATGATGTTTATGAAACATCGGATGCTTTAGTTATTTCTTTGAATCAATTTTTTTCGGAATGCAACAACACTGAGTATGTTTTTGATACAGAGGCTGAGGAATTAACAGTTGATGAAGTGACTGATTTTAAAGAAGACTGTCTACTAGGTGTTAGCGTGGGGTTGGAAATTTTAGGACGCTTATTGTACTTTATTTACATTCAAGGAGACAATTCTTTTAATGAAGAAAGAATTACAGAACTTGCACAGCTAGATTGGTCAAGACAAAACCCTCTTTGGAAAGATAATGTAGTTAGGATAGATCCTAAACCGAAAAATCCGGATAAGCCTTATAAACTTTCTACTGGTACAACCGCTGCAGTGGATGCAGTTAAAATGGTGCAGATAAAACTTGGATGGATGTAAAGGATCAATTTAGTTATAGCGACTCATTCTAAGTGAAAAATCCAAGAGCGTGGTTATTAATATCACCAATAACCACACCCCGATCCAAAAAGCGATTGAACTCTTCACAAGCTGTTTCAGGAACTAAAGCGCAACTGTGGCAAGCCGCTAAATTGCATGAATCTGGCCCTTGTCCCCCTCTTTCTCCGACTTCCATGCACACCGGATCGGCAGAACACCAGCTAGCCGCTAAGAGCGAAGAGCGCACCACAGGCTCAAACAAACGAGGCTTGGCCATCCTCACCAGTCCCCCCATTGTTCCTTCAGAATCACCAGCGGCAGTGTAAATTAGGACTCCTGCCATTGGAAGATCAGGGTTTTCCGAGACATAGAGCCTTTCTCGCAGCGCAGCTGAACTGTACCCGCACTCAAACGTTAACCGATTCATCAACAAGTGAGCAAATGTATGCAATAAAATGAATCGCGGCGTTATTTGGCGTTGCCTTAAATGTCGTTCCTCCTGTATCCTTTCAAAACGTTTCACCAAAGGCTGCACTCGACGGGAAATTTCTGCACCGTGTATCTTTAACCACTCACGCAAGCAAGTTTCGTTGAATTCAATAAATATACCTTCACCATAGACAATGTAGGCAGGTAGCCATGTATCTTGTTCTGGTGGCTGACGCCATAAAAGAGATTGTAGAACTGACAGAGGTTGGTCAGTTTCCGGAAATATGCGGGTAAATCCTGTTAAAGCTCTGGTTTCTTTCAGCTTATCAACCAGCAAAATTCGGGAAAAATAACGTGCAATATCTGAGTCATATTGGTTAATATTTATTGTTCTTATTTTGAGATTTTCTTCATTACGCTCAGTGCGAAGCACATTGAATTCTTCGCGCCGAAAACTTGTATCTGGGTCATCACCTTCGACAATATTTGTATTAGCATTTGTGTCTTTTGGTGAAAAGATAGATTTCAAACTATCTTTGATTTCTTGATTTGAAAAATTTTGCAGCAGTACAGGATGTTGCCCTCGAATAAACTCAGGTGTAATCGGAAAACCAGCTTGCGACAGTGGTTGGATAAGTGTTGAAAGAGGTGGTTCTTCTAAAAGGGAAACAAGTTCGCTATTATTACCCCTTTGCAAATAAATTGCACTGCGTGTTTGTGCGTAGTAAACGTTAGTAGCACTTCGCAAAGTACCCCGTAGTTGACAAGAGCAGGGTTCACTATCTTCATTACCCAGCCAAGGACGTTTACCCTGGCAGAGAAACAAAGAATCGCCATCATCAACCAAAGTTTTACTTAGTCTTGTTTCTGTACCATCAGCTTCAGTAATCCCCTCAAGGGAACGTTTAGCACCACAATCACATCGGACGCTTAAACCACCAAGAGTTGCACTTCCAGTTCCAACTAAGCGCAACGGTTTCTTGCAAGTTGGATTCGCTGATTTATGCACCCATTCACACCAAGGGAAGTCTTGAATATGGCAGCGATCGCACATAGCGATAATCGGAACCTGTACCATATATTTTGTTTTCTTCTTCCCTTGACATTCGGGACATTTGACTTTACCACGCGCAGTGAGGGGAAAGTCTTTCAATAGATTGCAGGAAGAGCAAAAATGCCATTGAGGAAAGCGTAAAAATGGCACAGTTAGATAAGTATTAGGAACCTCATCTCCTGTATTAGCTTTTCTGAAGTCCGGGGGTAAACGGAAATAATCTACTCCCAACACAGCAGCTAAACGCCATTCCTCTATTCTAAATTCGGACTTGTCATTGGCCTCGCTACCATTTTCACGTTTGTACCAATGGTCGATTCCAGCTGTAATTAAAGATGTACCATCCCTAACTACGACCATCGCACCCACGCCAAAAGGTGCAATTAACTGAGCGCGTCTTATTGGACCTTTAGGCATCTTCTTCCACTCCTTCATTTAAATAAAGATTAGTAATCTCAACTTGACATTCCGCGTCTACATTTCTCATAGACATTGGTGTAGCCCAAGATAAACGTTGCCATTCTCGACTAGCATATTCACCGGCTACCCTAATTAGTGGTATATCAGTATTATCTCTGCCGTTTCTCTCCCAATTTGTGCGTTGCCAACGTCGCCATTCTGAAGCACGTTTGTTAAACACCTTATGGAAATTTCCCACTTCATCTGGGTCTATCAATTGAATGCGAGGAATAAGAATTTCTCGCAGATGTTCGATGATATTTTCGGGGTAAGGTTCGGGCGTTTTGATTATTTGTTCATCACCAGTTTGCCGCACATAAATTGTCATGATAGCGTGCAGCGCTCTATCTAAAACTGGCGGTGAAAATGGGGTTACGCTGGTTGGTTCAACCTGTGCATAAAGTTGCTGGTGATAACTGCGAAACTTTTCAAAGTGGGAGCGATCACGTGGTCTTGTGGGACTATATATTGTGACAACTAAACCGGGACGCTCCCACCACCGACGCCCAACACGTCCAGTTACTTGGATATATTGAGAAGTTGTCTTTGGTTGAGCAACTACCGCCATCAGCGATAGTCTATCTATATCAACTCCCACTTCAATAATGTTAGAAGCCAAACAAACATCAATCGATGGTTGGTTATTACTATTGTCGCATTTGACTTCTAACTTGCTAATAGCTTCCGGAACTTGGTCGCTGCGTATACGCCCAGTCAGTTCCAAAATCCGGGAAAGGTAACGCATCTGTTGCCAGTCTAAACCTAATCTGTTTCTGATTACCTTTAAGTAACCGGGAATATCTGACTGCAACAGCGATAAAGTTGACCCTAATTCCCGTAGACTGTTAAAAAATACTAGGAATGTCCACCACGGATCTCGTTCCTCTGGTGTCAGGGTAACAGGTGCTTGTAAAAGAGCAGCAGCAGTACGAACTTCGGCAGATAACAAAGACCTCAAACCAGGTGCGTGGATACCCACATAGACTCGACCTCGTTGCAATGTTCCATCTGCTGAATTACGAGCATAACGCGAGAAAAATGAATCTTCAGCATCAAGGCCCGGTGGGGGGAACAAAACTACATCTTCACGCCCATAAAGTGCTTTTACTTGGTCGGCATAACGGCGTATTGTTGCAGTAGAACAGACAATTTTTGGTTTAATTTCTTGTCCATTGCGTCTATCGGTACAAAGTTCTTCTATAACAGTTTCATACAGTCCTACAACCGAACCAAGAGGACCAGAAATCAAGTGTAATTCATCTTGAATAATTAATCCTGGTGGCGAATTTACTCTTTCCCCATCTGCACCAATTCCAAATAATGCCCGTGCTTTTTGAGCGTAACTCCAAGCCAGCAGTGCAAATTTATCCACAGTACCGATGATTAAAGATGGGCAGTTTTCGTAAATATCCTCATCAATTACATAAACTGGTAGTCCATTATGTTTGTGAAATTCACACGCATTGTCAGGACATTTGAAAATTACAGTTCCACGACTTAGGTTGTAACCAAGAACATTTGGTATACCTTTAGGAAGTCTTTCTTGATAACGTCCCATTTGGGCAGCGCACCAAGGACATCGACTTATCAAAAAGGGATTTTCTGCCGATGAGTCATTTTGCAGTCTGTTAAATTTAGATATTGCGTCTTTGCGAGTATTCGGAGTAGTTTCCCTACCTACCCAAATGCCAATAGAAAACGGTTCTTTACCCAGTTCATTTTCATTTTGGCGGCGGAGATGCTCCATCGCGCAAATAAGTGCAGAAGCTCGTTGAAACTGCTGGGCCGTTAGCAATCTCAAGGTATATCGCATTAAAATATTAACGCCTAAATCATCTGGATTTTTCAGGCGTCGCATGAATAAAGCAAATGCTGACAAACCCAAATATGCCTCAGTTTTCCCGCCACCAGTGGGAAACCAAATTAATTCAACAGTATTGCGTTCAGGAATATTCCCCTCAGCAGTAGACTGGATAGACATCAGCAGAAATGCTACTTGAAATGCACGCCACTTACCGCGATTTTTATCAGTTTGGATCGGGTTAGGCGCTTGATAGGTCGTAGAGAAAGTATATCGTTTGACCGCAGTATCGTAGTTAGCTTTACGAAGATCGCGGTTACTACAAATCTGCTGTAGTAATATGGCATAGTTCGCCAACTGAAATGCTCTCTTAGCTTGGGGATCACTCTGTAAGTAAATCAGCCCATTTTTCATCCTTTGGGCTGCTCTTGTACATTCCTCCATGTGCAAAGAAGCAGCATCTTGATATTCTTTAGCAAGCAAGGAAATTTCAGATTTTTTCTGATTAATCCACTCTTCATAACTGTTAACAACTTGTGACAAAGCTGCAAAACCATCATCATCTAGTATTAACCCAGCTAAGGGAGCCATTGGTACTTCTATACCAATATCAGGAGTAATGCTAGGAGTTTCAAAAGTAGGAAAACATTCTGCTATTACAGCTTTCACTTTGCCAGTACTGGCTTCTTTATCCCAATTAGCTGCACAGCCATGTCCCACCGCATAGGTTTCCATTTCCCGGTAAAGTAGCGCTAAGGACTGCTCTTCTTCATAATCAGAATTAAAGTCTGGTTTAGGATAAGGTAATATATGCGCCTCACCCTTTGGTGAAATAATAGTTCCTGCAAAACCTGCCTGAAATAAACAATTTTCATGACGACCAGATGCAGTTGTACGATTAATTAGACAAACAGTTAACAACCGCACACCTTCACGTTTTTTTCTGTCTGGACGAGAAAAGACTTCAAAACTCAACTTTAGTCCGTCTATTTCTTCAGTTTTAGTCAGTTTTTTCTCTTTTGCAGAACAAAGTTCTTCAGCGGTAAATTCTACGGTAGAATTAACTGATTTACGCAGCCACCAAGTGCGTTCACTGCCAGCAACTTTAACTTTTTTCTGTCGATAGCATCCACAATTGGTTATTTTAACTACTAGGACTGAACCGTCGGGAAACTCTGCCAAAAAGCTTACACCCATACTACTGGGTTGAGAAGCATTAGCTGTTGATAAGTCAAAATCGTCTGATTCAGTTTCACTAATATCTAATATCTTTTCTTCTATGTCTTTAAGGTTCTGCTTCGCCTCTTCTGTAATTAGTTCTTCATTTGCTTCTATCTCTTGTGGCTGATTATCTAGGACAATATTTGTATCTGCAACATTTTGTTGTGAATCCTCATTTTCTGCTGGTGTTTTTATTGGGTGAAGTACACCAACACCGTATCTGACTAGCGGTGGATCTCTTTGCAAAATTTCTTCGCCGTTATCTTGTCTCCAAGGTTGATAGAAATCTTTATCAGACTCGAAACTAATTTCATCAGAACATTTAATGATTTTTCCTTGGGGGGATGGTCCCAGAAGTTCTTCCCGTAGCGCTTGAATAATTTTTTCTCTATTTTCTATATGTTCAGGCATTGACAACCTCACTATTTACTGAAAACGGATGTGCAATTTTTGAATAAGGAACTTTAACGGTTTCCGTGTTAATATCGACTACCCGAAATGCAGTCATACTAACGCAATCTGCTTCGGCAAGTTCAAAATCCATTTTACCTAGTCGCTCTAGTTGTTGTAAGTCAGAGTGACGAATTTGGTGCAGAAGTAGCTTACGAATATGTCTACCAGCTTGTATGTGAGCAGTAATAATTGAACCTGCAGCTTGGTGAAATTCCTCTAATCTATCTTCTAAACCCACAAAACGTAAGACTGCATTAAAGTCTTTATCATCATCGGGTTTAATGCTTCTCTCTGACATCCAATTGCGAATATTTTGCTCCGATTTAGCCTTTTGTGAGCCTAAATTTATCAGATTCATACTAACATTTTGCGTTCCATAGACTCTCACTTTATTCCTAAGAAGGGTCTTCCACTCTTTTTGCAATTCTCGGAATTGTGTAGCTTTTCCCTTTAAAATTATATTTGCTATGGGAATAATATAGTCACCACCGCCACTTGTATGGAGAACAATGAACATACCAAGTTCTATATTGGTGACGGGTATTTTTTTTACCTGCTCTTCACCATGCTCATCTAAATCAATTATATGTTGCTGGAAGTTAGCATCAAGAAATACTGCTGTTTCTCCCTCTAATAAAAATAAACGTGTTTCTACATATTCCTCCTCGTAAACAACTGGTGAAGAACGGGTGAAATGTTTAGAAATTTGGCTCAAGTTTATGAGTGATGGCAGAATTTCATCTGCATTGAGATATTCTGCAACTACTTCCTTGGTATGTGTACTATCTATTTTATCTAGTTTTGAACCGTGAGATTTGATGATAATTAATGGGTTTGCATTGTTTATAGAGTTAATGAATACTGGTTCTGGTTGCCATCTATCGGTTATCAAACTGTATTGAATTATGTCTATTTCCTGTGCGCGTGGTGCAATGAATACATAATCGGGAAACCAGCGTATTGCGCCAATAACGACTAATTTCTTCAAGCAATTGTCTCCCCGTAGCTGGGATGGCACTAGCAATTGAATTTGGCGTAGTTTAGGAATTCCAGCTAATACATCCTCCACAGCAGGAATCAGTCGTGAGTTTTTGAGTAGCAAAGCTATATTTGAGTAATGCTCCGCTATAAAAACCAGCAGTGGATTATCATCTGATTGCGACAAACTAACTAGACTATTGAAAATATCATCTGCCGCTAACGTAAAATCGGGATATATAGATTTACATTTCTTTAAATGCTTGTTTAGTAAGTCAATAGTTTCTGTTTGACAAGCTGAGGGATGTTTAAAAGGTAGTGGTGCTGCACACAATCTAAATCGATATTGTTTTAAGGGAAGTAGAAACCTTTGCCAGTAATCGTCTAATGCATTTTCACCAAGCGACCGTTCAAAGTTTGTTAATGACAAGCAAAAATTCCGGAACTCAGGATGTTCAAACCCATGTTGAGTAATTTTAACAGTGCTGCTACAGGAATAAATTTCATTCACAGATGATAGACCAATATAAGTCATTGACACGCTTCTTGATAAACAACTAGTTCAACTCCAAAAGGAACAGAGGGAATATTATGTATTTTTTCCCCATCAACACGGTTTCCATATTCGTTGTTGATTTCGGTGACTGCTTCTTGAAAACGGGGCTCTGTGCGCTCGACTAAAATAATCCAATGGGAGTTACGCCAGCGATCGCGCCATTTAATAAAGCCAGTTGCACCATCGAATATGACTACATGGGGTACTAATCCATTTGCTGTTTGCACTGGCTTATCACTATGCACTGGCAATACTTCTGAGCGATAAGCTTCACCTTCACTTAAAAATTTACGTACTCGCAAAACATCATTTAAATAGCCTGTGTTTAATTTCGATTTGGAGGAATAGCAGGCAAATGGTACTTCCTTAATTTCTTGAGTGAGAATGCTAAACCGTCCAATAACAGCGCATTCTAATCGAGTTTTTGTAGAAAATTTGCGCGGGTCTACTTTACCAATTAAGCTATAAATAAATTCATTATTAGCAACAATACGACGACCTGCCTGTTTTTTAGGAAGACTTATATTTTGAGTAAATGCAATTGCTACATTCTGACATTCCTTGATAGAAACTAGATGTGTTAGACCACCCTTACGATCATTTTCTGTTTGGATTCGGAGTCGCATTTCGCTGTCAACTTTCTCTGTACCCTGATAAATCCCCTTCAATCTACTTCCGTTATAGCGAAAAGTAACTGGTGTTCCCTTGGCTAATCTACACAGTTGTTCAAAATGCCTCTTAGTGTTAGTCCGACCAGTGGGAATATTAGCTCTCGCTAGCACAACACCTAAAGCTGCTAAAGCTGCGGCATAATTCCTGGTAGGAATAGCAAGAGCTAAGACTAACCGATTTTTTCCAGTTTCAGCTTGTGCAACCCAACGCCCTATATTAATGAAAAAGGCTCCCCATGTTGGCAAGGGAACCCATTCGTTAAAATTATTAGCGAAATAAAGATTAGTTTTGGCAAATATACCTTGTATGTCGGAAGGAATTACTGCTGTCACGATCTAATAAATTAAGTAAGTCGGTGAGGAAATTTGAAACTATGTAACAAAAAATAAGCAGGAGCATTTGAGTAAAATTTTACACGTTGCGTACTATAGTTTCCATTTTTTTCCCTGGCTTGAACACCATCAATCACGGCATATGCAAGTTCTAATTTGTCCTCAAACATTTGTTTTCAGTGCAAGTTCAGTTCGTCTTTCTTGAGATGCTGCTACTCCAATTCAATCGGATGTCATAAAAAAGGATAAGAAATTATACTTAATTCGCTTTCCTAGAGTAGTGACATTAACTACAGCATAGCAATCAATGTATTCGTATTTTATAAAGCTTTAAGTAAGTTTAAATATATTTTATACTGTAATTATACTCCAAATATTAACGGAGCAAGATTAGCTACCAGAGACGACCTTGTGGGTGGAGGGATGATGTCAGGGGTGTTTTATGCCTTTGGCGGAGATAGTGAAGTATCAAAAAATACAAATCATGGAAAAAAATGAGTCACAAAAATGGTCATATTATTTTTGCCGATGAGTACTGGGTACATATGGCTTGCCTCCTGTAGGGTATTTTCTCTATGCTCGTATTTCAGGTAATCCATCATTCTTTTCCACCAGATGTTTAATATATTCTGTAATGGTTACAAACATTGTAGAGACGTTATATGTAGCCTCTCTACAGATAATTAAATCAAGCGAGGAATTTGGTTAAATCAAATTCCTCTTCTTGTTGCTCATTCTTTGTTCTTTCATAACTAAGAAATAATAAAATACGCTCTGAGTAATCGACTGAACCACGTAACTCATTTTGTAATATTTCTAGGCCTCCATTTGCATACTCTTCAAAAATATGGTTGCGTTTAACAGCATATTCTTCCTCAGTGAAAGATAAAATTTTTATTTCTTCTGTTTCATTAACTGCTAATAACTTAATTAACAAATCATTTCCCATTGATGCAAAATATTCTAACCTAATTGGCGCAGGTTCTTTTTTAGAAATCTCTCCCAAAGGTAGACGCTTTTTATACTTAGCACCCAGAGCAGCAGCAAAAACAATGGCATCCGCAAATGTCTGAAAAGGGCCTGTTGCACCATCTATAGTTGTTAAAGCTTTTACTAATTCTGCCTTATCTTTTGCAACCCGAATTCTTCCAGTTTCAGCCATAATCTTGATAAATAATTAGTTAATAATTTTCACTTAAACTTCAGTTTCTTCGTAATACAAAGATGCTTGTAGTATAATTTAGGGCTTACGCAAAAACTCTCTGAAACTCTCCTGAATCTTGGCGTACTACCCTCCGGGAAGAAAGTAAAAAAAAACAGAGGAATACGGGTAATCTTGCACTGCTTCGCAAGTAGTGTTTTAATGGTTCATTCTTCTTAAATTAACCATCACGATTTACTTCAACAATCTCGGTGTAATCAAATTCATTCGGACTTTGCCTAACTAAAGGATAGCGTTCCCTACCCAACTCAATATAATCTTGTTCGCAATCCGGTTTTGAAGAATAGTAAATCAGCACATATTCTCTACCAATTCTACCTGCTATTTCTTCTTCAACTTCACCCCGCCATTGAGTTTTACTTAACAACATAATTAGCTGATTCGCTAGTTTAGGAATTATCTTCGCAATTTGTCGCCGATTATTTTCATCTAAACTACCAAAAGCTGAATCCATGATTATTGGGAATGTGTTACTATCTGGCATCATCAAAATTTTCTTTTCACTCCATTCCCTGACCCTATCAATGATGCTACCGATAAAAGATAAACTAAGAATTTGATTTTCTCCTGTAGAAGCAGCAACAGGCATTTCTATTCCTGCGGTATTTTCTACGAGATTTAATTCATATTTATCATTAATTTTGGGAACATAAGGTGTTACTGAAATTTCACTAAATATTTCTTGGACTCGCTTTTCTAATTGCAAACGAAATTGTTCCTCTTGACGTTCTTTAACTATAGTTAATCTCTCAATAGCATCTTGAGTTGCATTGATGCGGCGTTGTGCTAATGTTTGTCTATCTTGATTAAGTTTCTGTTTGGCTATTTGTTTATTTAACCCTTCAATTTCTGTTTGATAATTAGCCATTTTCTGTTGATTTGCACCTATCTCTATGGCAAATTCTGTAATTTTACCTTCAATATCATCGAGCCGTTTTTGTAAACTGCGGATTTCCTCATCCGGTGCTTTTCGCAATATTCCTTGAATATTCTCTAACTCATCCTCAATCTGAGATATGCTTTGTCTTAGCTGATTAATTCTTGCTTGCTCTCTGTCAACTTCTTCCCAAAATCCTACTGCTTGTTTATCGATTTCATCGACTTGAGCGCTCATGCGCATAGCTGTTTCTTCTACTGCTGACGAACCTGCTTTCTCCAATAAGTTTTTCACGTTCTCGTGGGAGTGGCTTCCCTCGCTTAATTTTGCACCACAGATACAGCGGTTTTTGTTGAGTAAATCATCAACAAATTCTCGTGAAATTCCGGCAGTTAACTCTCCTCGCTGTTTAAAACCTTCGATGATTCCGCGAAATTGGGCTGTAGTTTCCGATAGCAGTACTGTATAACCCCTTGTGGAAATCACTTTTTTTAGTGTTTCTCTGGTTTGTCTGAGGTTATCTTGATTTACTGATTTCTGTTCCTCCAACTCTTGCCGTTTTTCTTGTAATTCCTTGGTCGCACTGAGTTCTCTTAAGCGGTTACTAGCTTCTTTTTTAAATGTTTGTTGATATTCTAATTCTTGTTTAATTTCAGCTTGTCGCTTTTCTATCCGCTCAACTTCCCGCTGATTTTTTTCCTGCTGTTTTAAAAGTTGCTTGATTTCGGAGTTCCCTATCGCTTTTAACTCGCTCTCTAAAGTTTTCTTGGCTTCTCCTAAATGTCTGATAGAACGATTGATAACTTCCACACCCAAAAGCATTTTTGTTGCTTCGGCAATTTCTGCTTTTTTATCAGAGCGAACTATCTGCTCAATTCTCTCTCCATCAAAGAAGAAATACTGATGCAAGCTACTAGGTAAAATTTGATTGATGATGTCTTCTGGTTGCTGTGGTGGAAAATACCATTTACCATCCTCACCAGCTACCTGCATATATAATTTTGTTTTGCCAGCATCGAAGTCACTTGCGTTTTTATAAACTCGACACTCACGCTTGACTCGGTAGCGTTTGCCCCCATGTTCCCACGCTACTTCTACCCAACACTCTACTGCTTGTCCTAGTTTAGCCTCTGCGATCGCCCGTTTATTCACTAATTGTTCAGAAAAAGCAAATGCGGCACTAAATTTCTCGTATAGCACCCAGGTAAATGCATTCGATAAACTGGTTTTCCCCGTACCGTTGTTACCGTGAATAATTGTTGTGTTGCAAGCATCTGTACCTGCCAACACTATCTCTGGTGTTTTACCATAAAAAGAGCGAAAGTTACAAAGCTTGATCGAAGTTAACTTCATTGCACAGCTTCCTTGACAATCGCTAAAATATCGTCATTAATATGGCTGTTAAGTTTTTTATCTAACCTGCTTTTTTCGAGTTGCCATACTCGCTCAATTATTTGCTGCACTTCAATCGGAGCGTTGATGATTGGCTCTTGAACATCGTCAATGTTATGTTCTTTTATCATCTCTATTTTTTAAAAATATTTTTATATTATGATTTTAAGTCGTTACTCTACTCTCGGCTATCCGTGAAGATACTGTTACTAAATTTGCCTTTTGTTTCTCTAAAAGGCTTGTTATTAAGAGATTTGGTTAAAATAATGTATTGTTTGAAACCAGTTAAGAGGAAAAGTTTATTATTTGATTTTTTTATTTAGATGCGTTTGATGTGTATATTGGACACCGATTTGGTTTATGATTTCTTTAGTGGAGTTTCGTATAATGGGAATCTATGCCTTTTAAAAAATTTCGTCAATATTCCCATTATATTAGTATACGGCCTAGCGGCGGCCAATATTCGCGAAATATATAAAACTTTTAAATGCGTCGATTTTACTTTTTCAATTACCCCTATTCGTTGACGTTGTGATTAATTTTACCTATTATTGGCTTAAAGAGGTTGCTATTAATCGGCTGCTTTCAAAAGATGTATTATTTAAAACTAATTAAATAGGTAACCGCAAAAGGTACGAGGAATTGTTTTTTATTTGATTTTTTTATTTAGATGCGTTTGATGTGTATATTGGACACCGATTTGGTTTATGATTTCTTTAGTGGAGTTTCGTATAATGGGAATCTATGCCTTTTAAAAAATTTCGTCAATATTCCCA
>JAHHGZ010000027.1 GCA_019359595.1 Cyanomargarita calcarea GSE-NOS-MK-12-04C | reverse complement strand
TTTAATCAGTAGCGATAGAGCTTGAAACTAGCGAATCCCAAGGTATCATGACCCAGATAACGTTTACCCTACGTGGGGGTGGTTTGGTTCACACTCGCCCCGTATTACTACGGTTTAGAATGATCCCTATGTTTCTCCGTCCTCTGCTACTAATGTAAAGTAAAAAGTAGCCCCTCGTTCCACAGCCCCTTGTGCCCAAACCCGACCGCCATGTCGATGCACAATCCGCTGCACTGTGGCGAGTCCAATACCGTTACCCGGAAATTCATGCATCCCGTGCAACCGCTGGAAAGGTCCAAATAACTTGTCTACGTAGGACATATCAAAGCCGGCACCATCATCTCGCACAAAGTAGATTGGGACATCCCTTTCGCCAGATATCACGCCAAACTCAATCCGTGCCTGGGTGTGTTTGGAGGTAAATTTCCAGGCATTGTTTAGTAAGTTCACTAATAACACTCGCAGCAGAGGAGTATCTCCGTCAGCTAACAATCCTTTTTGGATCGCAAACTCTACCTGCCGCTCTGGTTGACTTTGCTGTAACTCAGTACAGATTGCCCTAGCTAACAGACTCAAATCCACAGATTGCAGCTCCATATCGCTGCGGGTCACCCGAGATACGTCAAGCAGGTCATCAATCAAGTGCCCCATCCGCTGAGTGGCTGCCCGAATTCGCCGCAAGTAGTCTTGACCGGTTGTGTCCAGCAGGTCGTGGCAGTCTTCCAGCAGAGCTTGACTGAAGCCATCAATACTCCGTAAAGGAGCGCGTAGGTCATGGGAGACAGAGTAGCTAAAGGCTTCCAATTCTTTGTTCACTGCCTTCATCTCAATTATTGCTCGTTGCAGTCCCTGGTTCAGGGCTTGAACTGCTTGTTCAGCTTGCTGCCGCTCTACCACTTCCGCTTGCAGGTTAGCTAAGAATTCGGTATGCTGAAGAGCTACCCCCAGATGGCTGGCAATCTGACTTACAAACTCGATTTCTGTTACCTGCCACTCTCGGGGAGCGTCGCATTGGTGAATGCAAAGCAATCCCCAGAGGTTTTGACCCTGTAAGAGTGGTACCGCTAGGTTAGCACGTACCTGAAATTGAGACAGAACTTGGATATGACAGTCGCTCAACCCATTATTATAAATATCTGCAACCGCCTGAATCCGACCCTGCTGATAATGAACTGCAAATTGATCGCCAAAGCAATGGTCGTGGATTTTTTGCGCTATGGCTGACGAAAAAGCTGGATCTACATCCTCTGAAACAAATTCCCCATCATCCGAGCCTGAGTTTGGGTAGAAGCGAAACATCCCCACTCGGTCTGCTCCTAAAAGTTGGCGAACCTCCCTAGCTGTAGCTTGAAAAATCTTTTCCAGATCCAAAGCTTCCCGCAAGCGAGTAATTACACCGAACAATGCCTTTTGCTGCTCTACCCGGAAATACGCCTGATTGGTTTCTTGCTTCAAGTGTTGCACTTCGTTTGCCAGAATCTGCTTGACCTGCTCAAATGATGCTTCATCTCGACACAAGTCTTTTAATCTTGCTAATATCTCTGGGTTCATCGAAACTCCTACGGATACCTTAGCCGCTGCTAGCGTTGCAGGGTAAGGAGGAATATGGGCAATATTTAAGGGTTCGATGCCCTTATCTTTAGGGGTTGGCACGCAGATGCATTTACTTCCCCAGAAACATCATAATATAATTTGTTTTGCGAGTTCAATGCCCGTCCAATTGTACTTCACCAAGATGAAATATGCTGTATGAAATAGTGCCTCAAAACCCTGCTCCGCTTTTCTTGTATGCCTGGAGAGCTTTACGCGATCGCTGACAATTTCGATATTTTTCCTCTAATTGTTACTTGGTGTGTGGGGTAATTCGTCGTCTTCGTCGTCTTCGCCCTCTTCATCCGACCATGTAATTTTCAATACCGAAAGCGCCACTTTTAAACGCTCTTTATAAGCTGAGTCAAAATTAGTATCTTTTGAGGTTAATGCCGCCTCGACAAAATTGGCAGATGCCCTTGCGGCTTTATACAGCGCGTCTAGAGCTTCGTTAAAAGAGTTTGAATTTGACATCACTGACTCACAAGAATGTTGAATGAATTTAATCAACACCTTTACTATGATGCGAGTGCGGCAAAATAGCAAATGATGAACGCAAACCTACTTGAGCCAACTTTTGCGGTCTGAACGTTGTAGATGGTTTTTCTTCTTTTGGTGTTAGTAGTGTTAGTGTAAGCTCAATAGCTTGCTGTGAATGACTTTCGACAGTAACACTAGGGGTGGGAGTCACGCGATTTTGTAAGGTGGCGAAAATTAGCTATACAAGTTATCTGTATAATTAGCGACAAGCTAGCTGAGAATTTGGTGAGAAAATCATAAGAACTATAGCAGGCGAAATCTCAGTATTACAACCTTAAATCCTTAGAGTCTAATAATCTAAAGACTGATTACTCAAGCAACAATCAAGTTAATTCGAGCTACGGCAAAATTTGACATCACTGATTGAAGTTGCATAATCGGAATCTAAAGCCATGAAATTTAAAAGTTTCTTAATACTGAGTCTAGTATCTATAGTAATGGTTAGCTGTGCAAAAGAAGTTAACTCGACTGAAACTCCTGTTACTGCGAGAACACAAACTAATCCTGTAGTTCAGTTAACCAAATCTGAACAGTCAACTGCTACAAAAATGGGCCCTTTTGTTTCTGGAGAACATCCAATTCAAGGTACAGCTAGCATTACTACAAAAAGCGGTCAATCCTTTCTACAGCTTGATAAGTCGTTTAAGACTTCCAATTTAGGACCAGATTTGGTTGTAATTTTACATCGTTCAGATAACGTAATTGGTTCAACCAAGCCACCATCCTATCCTTTAAAGAAGGGAGATTACGTCATGCTTGGTCGCCTCAAAAAATTTAGTGGTGCCCAAAGTTATGCCATTCCTAAAAATATCAATTTAGCTGATTACAAATCTGCTGTTATTTGGTGCCGCAAGTTTAATGCTACCTTTGGTGCTGCCAACTTGAGCAATAGATAACACCAATTTTTGATTTTGGATCAGCCTACGGAAGGCACTCTTGAGCGCATTCCCTCGCTTAATTTAATAGATATCCCCGTCCGCCTGCGCTTTGGGGTTGTTCAATCAGTACTGCATTTTACCCACTAAGTAAGTCGGCTTTGTTTGCATGGTAAAATAGCTAAACAATATTTTTTGGGCTATCCGGAGTTACTGGAGGTAATAGCTTTTGTAAATAGTGATAATGCGATTATAAGGATAATGCAAAAACTACTATTTTCGCTTCTTTTTTTGACCGCGATCGCTGGTTGCAGTACCCTAACTACCAACGAGTATGAAGCCACAGCGCTTACTAGTTATACGTGGCAAGTAAAATATGCCGACGATTTAACTTCGCAACCATCCCCGCGTTTTGAAACCTTCGCTACTACTTCTCTACTTAACCGCAATGGTTTGAAGCCGAATGGAGCGGTTACCGGTCCCGATGACCGAGGTTTATGGTGGGCTGCACTGCCACCGCGACCAACAGTTGATGACGTAGAACGACGCAAAGAAGGGAAACAAGCAAGTCAGCCCGAATTGTTAAAATCAGTGAAGTACGAACTGACGTATCAAGTAGGCTCCGAACAAAGGACATTACCTGCTAATTATGAAGTCTACAGACAGGTAGTAAAAGCATATCCATCACGCACACCCTTAGAATTGACTTTGGGAGTCCAAGATAACTCGGTCGAGAAAGCTGAACCTGCTGGTAATTGAATACGGCACAGCAGAGGAGAATTTAAATCCATACTCTCCCCCACTGCCTAATTAAATTCCGGCACCATCAAGAAATTCTGCAATCACCCAGTCAGTATTGCAGCTTTCAACTTCTTCACTATCTAAATGCGATGCAGGGGAACTAGATTGAGTCTCTAACTCCTGCACTTGCTTCTCTAAAGCTTTGACTCTTTCAAATAAAGCACGAATCGCCTCAGCTTCCACATCGCGTAGTTTACCATGAGCCAAAGCATCAGCAGTCAAACTTTTGTTTTCCTGACGGGTGATTCGTCCTGGAATTCCGACTACTGTAGTATCGCTGGGGGCATCACGCAGTACTACCGAACCTGCCCCTATCCGGACGCGATCGCCGATGAAAATATTACCCAATACCTTCGCTCCTGCGCCCACAACTACATGACTGCCTAAAGTCGGATGGCGCTTGCCTGTCTCTTTTCCTGTACCACCAAGAGTTACACCTTGATAAATTAGGGCATAATCACCGACAATCGCTGTCTCTCCAATCACTACGCCCATTCCGTGGTCAATAAATACACTATTCCCAATTTTTGCTCCTGGATGGATTTCAATCCCAGTCAGGAACCTACTTATCTGGGAAATGAACCGAGGTATAAACGGAATCCCAATTTTATGCAGCCAGTGGGCTAATCGATGGAATACAACTGCCTGTAGTCCAGGATAGCAGAATAAGACTTCTAGCCAATTACGGGCTGCAGGGTCACGTTCATAGATTGTTCGTAAATCATTTAGCAGCATATTTGAATTATGTGTTAGTGGAGTTAGGATTTACTAGAGATAATCTACGATAATCCGATAGAGCTTTAGTGGTTAATGAACATTAATCAGGATATTATCACATCTGCTACTTTCAATACTTCTGGCTTAATAACTAGATGCGAACAGGTTCATAGATTGTTCGCAGCCAACAGCCAAGCTGTGAATGCCAAGACTTATTGAGTTGAGTTGAAAAGATTCCCGCAAGTCCTAAATTAGCCGATTGAATGAGCATTGAAGATTTTGCAACAGTGCCAATCGGTCATTCGATTTACTATATCTATTCTGATTTTACCGGGTTTTTCTTGGTTGAGAACTGTTTGGTTGTACTTATTCGGGATATTACCGATTTCTAACTATATGAAAGGATTTACTTAATTTCTACTAAAAGTGTTTTACCCAATGCTTTTGCATATCTTTCCAGAGTCAAAATTTCCACATCTTCAGGATGATTTTCGATTCCAAGAATTACAGACTCATCTAGATTTAGCCGATTTGCCAATTCCTCTAATGCTATTCCGGCATTGTTTCTTGCTTGTACGAGCATAACTCCTATTTTAAAACTGATATACCCCGATTCAAAATCTTCTGTAAATTCAGCATCTCTTTGCTTGCGTTTCTCAATATATTTATCAATATCACTCATCATTTTGTTTTTCAACCTTTTTACTTAAATAATCTTTTTTTCGCTTTTCTGCCAATTCAATTTCTTGAGATGGTGTTTTTTGCGTCTTTTTAGCAAATCCGTTTATGTGGTGGGGGGATGGGGTTACCCCATCCCCCCACGAATAATTCATGTATTACAAACTCTTGACCATTAAACCAAAAACGGACGGGCTAGGAAAAAGCTAGTAATTGTCTTAGCATCAATCGGCTCACCCTCTAAAATCGCTTTTTCCAACTCCTCGGGAGAGAAAAACACGATTTCAATATCCTCATCATCATCTTGCTTTGGTGGCATCTCCAGCTTTTCTAATCCTTGTGCTAAGAAAGCATAGATAATTTCATCAGAATAGCCCGGAGCTAAGATAAACTCTCCTAGTTTTTGCCAATGAAGGGCACGGTAACCAATTTCTTCCTGAATTTCGCGCTGTATTGTCTCTAGTTCGTCTTCGTTTGGTTCCAAAGTTCCAGCGGGAAACTCCAATACCCGTCCTCCAACGGCGAAACGATATTGTCGCACAAGTATCAGTTTTCCATCTTCTGTTATGGGTACAGCCAGAGCGCCACCAGGGTGACGAATACACTCCCATTCTCCTTCTGCTTTGTTCGGTAAACGCAAGCGATTAACTTCAAAATTAAACTTGCGTCCTTTGTAGAACAAGCGTTGTTTTAGTAGCTGTGGTAATTCTCTACCTAATGGCATAGTCAATTTTTTATGTCTAAAAACACACAGATAAACACGCAAGTTTGATTTTTCAAGATGTTTGTTCTATGTGCATGGATGGTAAAATTAATTTCCCATGAATGGGCGTACATCAGAACAGTCTACCTCTTTAACCAGTTCTTTAATTGCATATCCGGAAACTGGCTCTATCCAATCTGGGGCAATTTCAAACAGTGGAACCAATACAAAAGCCCGTTCCCGCATTCTTGGATGGGGAATCTGTAGTGTTGGCGTATCTAGAATTAAGTCATCATATAGCAACAAATCCAAATCAAGCGATCGCGGTCCCCAACGTTCGGTGCGAACCCGTCCAAGTAGATTTTCTATTTCTAATAAAGTTTCTAGCAACAACTGTGGTAACATCTCCACTTGCAGGAGGATGCAACCGTTCAAATAATCTGGTTGAGGCGGTCCAACAGCTTTGGTTTTATACCAACTCGATTTAGCTTCGAGGGTAATACCTGGTGTTGCCACGACATAGGCGATCGCTGAAGAGAAAATCGCCAAAGAATCACCCATGTTACTACCAAGAGCGATCGCACTTCTGACTTTGCTACCAGCTTTCAATCGTGTTACGACTCCAATGAACGTGAGAAATATGTATAAAAAATCACAATTGCAAATCAGAAAATATTAAAAAAAATAATGTATTGCAGTGGATTTATCTAAAAATTTAGAGGATGATATACTATCACAAACGTGGTCTGGTAATGCTAAAAATTTTTCATGGTAGTTAGGTTGCAACTACTTGCAAAAGAGGAACTGACGTGGCAAAGTTTGCCTCCTGGTTTAAGGAACGCTCGACGAAGAGTAACATTGACGCGAAAGAGCCGGGAACCCCACCTGGCATCTTCAGCGAGAACGAACATATTATATCGAACAAGGAAAACCCTGTGCCCAGCCAAGTGAAGCGTTGGCTCTCATTTGGGATATTAGGCAAACTTCCTGGGGCTGGGAAACCGCTTTATCGTCGTTATTGGTTTTGGGCAGGTTTGGGTCTTACTGGTAGTGTAATTGCTGTCAGCTATGGGGTGTCGTCAATAGACCGCACTTTGCCAGATAAAGCTGAGATAAACAGCATTATCCGCGAACAAACACTGACTATCAAAGCGAACGATGATACCATCTTGCAACAGCAAGGAGAAGCTACTAGGGAACCGTTGAAATTGGAGGAAATACCCGATAATCTGAAAAAAGCTTTTATAGCCTCGGAAGATAGAAGGTTTGATAAGCATAACGGAGTTGATGTTCAGGGGATTGTCCGAGCCGCTTTAAGTAACCTGCGATCGCAAAATGTGGCGGAAGGTGGTAGCACCATTACTCAACAATTAGCGCGAATCCTTTTTCTGAAGCAAGAGCAGACAATCTGGCGCAAGGTGAAAGAAGCTCGTTTGGCGCAGAAAATGGAAGTAGCACTGAGCAAAGACCAGATTTTAGAGCGTTATCTGAATTTGGTTTATTTGGGTTCTGGTGCTTACGGTGTCGCCGATGCGGCTCACGTATACTTCAGCAAAACAGTGGATCAACTGAGTTTAGCCCAAATGGCAACGATCGCTGGATTAGCCCCCGCTCCGAGTAAGTACTCGCCTATTGTTGACCTAAAATCGGCTCTGTCTAGACGCAATCTGGTATTGCAGCGGATGCAGGAAGATGGAGTAATTACTGCCGAACAAAGGCAAGAGGCTTCTTCTGAGGAACTTACGCTCAAACCCAGTTCACCGAAGCGATTGGAAGTACAAGCTCCCTACTTTACAACCTACATCCAAAAGGAATTGCCCAAACTTGTTTCTCCCGAAGTCCTAAAAGCCGGCGGTCTAACGGTGGAAACAACTCTCAACCCAACCTGGCAAAAAGCCGCAGAAAAGGCAGTTGCCAAAACCTTACGAAATCAAGGACGCTGGGAGAACTTTAAGCAAGCAGCTTTGGTTGCCATTGACCCCCGGACTGGTGAAATTCGGGCAATGGTTGGAGGGAAAGATTTTGGTAAGTACCAGTTTAATCGGGTTACCCAAGCACAGCGTCAACCAGGTTCGACATTTAAAGGCTTTGTTTACGCTAGTGCGATCGCCAGCGGTCTTAGTCCTTACGATAACTACTTGGATTCACCCTTAATAGTAGATGGTTACGAACCGAAAAACTACGATTCAGGCTTCCGGGGTTACATGACAATGCGAGAAGCCCTCACCAAATCTATTAATATAGTCGCGGTGAAGGTATTGATGAAAGTGGGATTTGACCCTACCATTAACCTTGCTCACTCCATGGGGATAAAATCGGAACTCAAACCTACTTATTCTTTGGCTCTGGGTTCTAATGAGGTGAATTTACTAGAATTAACCAGCGCTTACGGCAGCTTTGCGACGACCGGTTTGCACACCGAAGCACATGGTATCCGCCGCATCCTCAACCGTCGGGGAGAAGTCGTCTGGACATCTGATACTTTTACGCCAAAACGTGCCCTTGATGCTGACAGCGCAGGCATTATGACCTGGATGCTGCGTAACGTTGTCGAGTCGGGTACAGGTCGTCCCGCTCAATTAGATAACAGAGCCGTAGCTGGCAAAACTGGTACTTCAGATGAAGCCCGCGATTTATGGTTTATTGGTTATATTCCTCAAGTAGTCGCCGGTGTATGGTTAGGTAACGACAACAACAAACCCACTGATGGTAGTAGTGGTAGCGCTGCTTATACCTGGCATGAATTTATGGAAGAAGCTGTTAAGGGGATGCCCGTAGAAAAATTCCCGGAACGACCAAAATTAGAAGGTCGAAAAGGAACTATCAAAGCAAAACCCGTTAAAGCTAAACGAATTATTAATCGTGCTGTTCCCGATAAAGACGATTCAGACTCAAAGAATAATTCTAACAACAGAAGAAGGCGCACTCAGCAAGAAAATTCCGACGATAACAACGATGAACGTCCATCTCGCAGACGCAGAAGCACAAGGAGCTTCCAATCAGAATCGTCGTCGTCCCAACAAGAGGACACTCCAAGACGCAGAATCCGACGGCGATCGCGACAACAAGACAGCGACAACAACACATCCACAATTCGTTCTGGTCGTCGTTCTCTCCGTCAAGAATCAAATTCTAGCAGCAATGAAGGTGAATCATCTCGTCCACGACGACGTTCCAGAAGAACCGATGATTCCTCATCTCCAACTGTGCGATCGCGCAGACGTTCTGAACCTTCTAGCAGTGGTAGGAGTGGTAGCAATAACAGCCCCACTTCTTCCGATTCATCCAGTCAACCGTCTTGGAGAGAGAGACTTAGACCGGATTCATCTTCGGAGTAAGGCCAACTTCTAGTTATGAGTTATGAGTTATTAATTTTTAACTCCTAACTCCTAACTTATCTTATCCCCCAAATTCAAAATCTCCTCCTCTTGCTTGTTTCTTTTGGGGGATGCAGGCAGTACATTATTTTTTTTACTGTCTTAATTAACGTTGCCCAAATTAGGAGAATATACTCATGCATTTAGTGATGCAAGCCGTAGCAGCAGAACCTCATTTCCCTTTGGCTTTTGTTTTGGTATATGTCGTTGGTTTTATTGCGGCTGTAACAATTGGTTCAATCGCTTGGTACAACTCCAAGCGTCCACCCGGTTGGGAAAATAAAGAACGTCCTGACATTGTGCCCAAAGTTGAGAAAGAAGAAAATCCAGGAATTTAAAAAGTCAAAAGTTAGGAGTTAGGAGTTAGGAGTTTGAAATTAATAACTCATAACTTCTAATAACATTTATATAGCGTTTCTAAATCATTTGTGTTGGCATAAAACCGTGGTATCTAGATCCCCGACTTCTTAAAAGAAGTTGGGGATCTAAATTTTCACATCGGTCAAGCCAGCCCTTCGAGTTTACGATTTAGGACTACTACATACGAAGATGCGCTTTACTTTCCAACTGTAGAGAGGTTACACATAACGTCTCCACAAGGTTTATAGCCTCAGCCAGACTACATTTATTTAGCCCAGCCTTACACAGAATTGGTATAACTCCTAACTCCAAACTCCAAACTCCTAACTCCTAACTCCAAACTCCTAACTCCTATTAGTCTTGAACATCAACCCAACGACGGTAAAGCTTTTGAATTTGTTTAAGAATGTTATTAGAACCAGCTTGGGTTGACTCACTGGTACTAATTTGTTGTAATTTCGTCAAGAGTTTGGCTTCTTCAATCGCTACATCTCCATCGCTGTAAATTAAGCCACTGATAGCTTGGAGTAGGTTTTGGTAATCTTCAGTACTTGGGCTAGAACCTAAATATTCTTTTACCCATTCGTAGCATTGTGCTGGCTGTACGGGAATCAATTCATACAACCAAGGCTTAATCTCTGGGTCGGTAGCAATACCATTCTCTTGTGCTATTCGACGCAGATATTGCCTCTCCTCAGGCTGAATTACACCATCAATCCAAGCCGCTCCAATCAAAATTTTAATTAAGCTTTTTACGCTAGAGTTATTAACCATCTTTTTACCCTATGTCGGATGTCATTTGTCATACCCTTTGGGGAAGCAAGCTATTTTATTCTTATGAAGCCTCCCAAAAAGACGTTGACTATTGACTGTTGACCACTGACTCATGACTAAAAGTTAATTTTACAGTCGTAAACAGTATTCCCCCTTAAGTGTTAGTTTTTCTTAAGCGCACCATAAAAAAACCATCCATGTCTAGTTGGTGGGGCAATACTTTAATCCATCCTTGTGGCTTGGAATACGCTGCTAATAGTGAATTAGCACTAGGTGGCTCAATTTGCCAATGAGGATGACTGGCTAAAAATGACGCGATCGCATTTTCGTTTTCTGCTGGATGTAACGTACAAGTAGCGTAAACTAATACTCCATTTGGTTTGACAAAAGTCGAAGTATGTGCTAGTAGTTCTTGTTGCAGTACCGATAATTCTTGGACAGACTCCGGTGTTTGTCGCCAACGAGCATCAGCATGACGGTGGAGAGTTCCCAAGCCAGAACATGGTGCATCCAGTAATACGCTATCGGCGGAGTTTATAAACTGGGGAAGGCTGCGGCTGTCTCCGGTGCAAATTTGGATAGATTTTAGTTGCAAGCGACGAGAATTTTCCTGAAGTTTGCGCAGACGGGAAGCAGTGCGATCGCAAGCCCAAATTGTTCCTTTATCCCCCATTAATTCAGCAATATGGGTTGTTTTTCCCCCCGGTGCAGCACAAGCATCAATCACCACCTCACCTGGTTGGGGGTCGAGTAAATAGCCTACTAGTTGCGCACTGCTATCTTGTACGCTCCACCAACCTTCATTAAAACCAGGTAAATTTTGAATTGCACCACTGCTACCAATCAAACGTAAAGCTTGCGGTAGGTGAGGAATTCGTCTGGCTAAAACACCATTCGATTCAAAGGCTGCTTCTACTTCACAAAGAGAAATGTTTAGCGGGTTGATTCGTAAATCAATCGTTGGTGTTTGATTCATCCATTCACACAGTTGTTCAGTTTCTGGAAAACCGAATTGTTCCAACCAAACTTGAACAATCCAGTCGGGGAAACTGTGTAAAATCCCCAAGCGTTCCACCGGGTTTTCTGGCAAATTTAGGGCAACTTGGGAGGTGGAGTTCTCTGAATTACGAATATACTGGCGTAACAAACCGTTAACAAAACTTGAGAGTCCAGGAAAACCGTTTTCTTTCGCAAGTTCGACGGTAGTATTCACAGCGGCTGAAGCGGGAATTCTTTCAGATGCGCAAAGTTGGTATAAGCCTAGATGTAAGATGGTGCGTAATTCTTTTGGTTGTTGGTGGGATTTCTTTTTCGCGAGTTGGTCGATCAGAGCGTCGAGAGTGCGCTGCCTTCTGGTACAGCCATAAACTAACTCTGTCACCAAACGGCGATACCGGGGGTCTGAGTGGAGCTTATCTGTATTCGGCTCAACTTTTTGGAACACTCTATCTAAAGCAACATCAGCATAAGCCCCCTTGTGAACCTCTCGTAAGGCGATAAAAGCTAGCTGACGGGCATTGGGCTGAACCATTGGAAATTTGGGATGCGTGCAATAATCAGGATAAAACAAAATACGCTCTTGTTGAATTCCGGTATGAATTGCTAAATTTACCCTCACCCTAGCCCTCTCCCTTGGGGAGAGGGGACAAGAATTAAAAGCTCCCCTCTCCCCAAGGGAGAGGGGTTGGGGGTGAGGGTAATTCATACCTCAATTCAGCAACGCTCAAAATACGCTCTTGTTGCTGATTCAGGCAGTTTCTGTTCACGGGAGCAACTGGCAAATATGAAAAGACATATTGCTTGTAGATAACAATATTTTTCCTAGCATTAAGTAATATTAGAATTTTCGTTCTTCAAATGCATGATTGCACAAACTCAACGTCCAGTTGTGGTGACAGGAGCATCAACAGGAATTGGTGAAGCATCTGCGTTACGTTTAGACAAATTGGGATTCACAGTCTTTGCTGGGGTGCGGAAAGATAGTGATGCTGAAAAACTTAAACAGAAAGCATCACCAAGACTCACTCCTATTTTTTTAGATGTCACTGATACGGAGTCGATTGCATCTGCGGTTGAAATAGTGACACAGACAGTAGGCGATCGCGGACTTTTTGGTTTGGTGAATAATGCCGGAATTTCCATCCCAAGTCCGTTAGAATTAATCCCAATTGCAGAATTTGAACAGCAGATGCAAGTGAATGTCACCGGACAATTAGCAGTGACACAAGCATTTCTTGGTTTATTACGTCTTACGAAGGGTCGAATTGTGAATATGGGTTCGATTAGCGGTCGTAGTGCGACTCCGTTTCTCGGAGCTTATAATATCTCAAAATTTGCCCTCGAAGGACTCACCGACGTGCTGCGGATGGAGTTACGACCTTGGGGAATCTCGGTTTCAATTATAGAACCGGGTGCGATCGCGACCCCAATTTGGGAAAAGTCCTTTGCATCTGTCGATATCGCACTCAGTAATCTCCCTGTGACCGCACAAAATCTCTACGGTGATGCGATGAAGATTGTCCGAAAAAAAACGGGAATTATGGCATTATCAGGAATTCCTGCAGATACTGTAGCAGTTGCTGTTGTCCATGCGCTGACTGCTGCAAAGCCTCGGACTCGCTATTTGGTTGGACAAGACGCCAAAATCGCAGCATTCCTCAAGCATATTTTGCCCGATAAAATGTATGACCGTCTGATTTTATATTCAATGGGTTTGTAGAGTAGGACGGAAGCAAAAACTCTCCCAAACTCTGTGGACTCTGCGTAATTTTTTTCCTAGTTATACTAATATTGCAACTAACCAAAATGATGTCAACGAGTTTCACCATCTTGATTGCCGAACTAATTGTTATATGGCTAATTTTTCAGACTTTAATCAAACTTTTCAATACAGTCTTTAGTTATTCAGTTACTATTTTAGTAATTATCATTATCTTAATGTTTTTTGGATTTCTCCCTCAAGACTTTATCCAAAAAATTATGCTTCTTTTTCTTGCTTGTTAACTTTCATCTTTATTCTGACAAAGTTTCCAAGAGTTTACTTGTTTCTTCTAAATTTTACATTTGATTGTTATTTGGTAGTGTTCCTGATTTTTCACCCATACAAGGAAGAAGCTTATAAACCTTCAAAGGAGCGTTTCCCCTTGGGAGTTAGCGCTGCTTTATGCTAAGAATTAATTAAGACTTCCTCCTTCATTAATAAAAATCACTCTTCAAGACACCCTATTTAGGTAGGTCTATTACAATTCACATGCATTAGTAGAACCCGTATCTGGGTGGAATTCATCAAAACTAACCAATCCCAAAACATCGGGATTTCGCAACAATTCCTTTGCTAATAAAAACCCAGTAATTGTCCAAGTTTGATATCTCCGAGCCTCCCGACCAATTAATAATCCTCTGCTACCATCGTAATATTCCGACCATTCATCTTCCATGATGCGAGCTTCGGCAATCTCAATTGCTTTTTCCCCCAGATGATTTCTACCTGTTTTTATCGCAGCCGCTGCCAACATCCACATTAAGACAGGCCAATTACCACCATTATGATACGACCAAGGGCGATTTTTGGGGTCAGAACCAGTGACAATTCTATAATCTTCACCTTCCAAAGCGGGGAAACAAATTTTCATCGGCATATGTCCCACCAAGTTATCCCATCGTTCCTCAATCAGAGTTATAATTGCTTGCGACTGTTCTTCAGTTGCCAAAGAAGAAATAATCGCCATCAAATTCCCTAACGAAAAAAAGCGAGTATCCAATTGGGATGGGCCCACATTACCTGCGAAATAACCACCTTTTCTAGGCAGCCACATATCGAATTTATCATAAGGAAGTGAATCTGCATAAATATTAAATTGATTAACTGCTTTTGTGCCATATTCTTCACCTTTGAAGTGATAAATTGCATTCAAACGATTAATATCTATCCAATAATGGTGCCGGATATGGTGCTTTAACAAAGGCAAGCGATCGTCAATTGCGGAAACAATTTCTGTATCGCCGGCACAAACTCCCAATTCTCTTGCCGCACGCAATGCCGTATAAAATAGAGCTTGAATTTCTATGGGATAGCCAAAAATACCCATGCGACGGTCAATCATACAAGCAGCATCAGGAACTAATAGCGTCGGATACATATCAAACCTTGTTGCCAAACACAGTTCCATGATTAACAAAATTCCTTTCTGGAATTCCGGTTGCAGCGCAAATTTTATATCTTTTGTCGCTTTCACATAAGCGTGCAACAAAATAATCCACCACAAACCAGAATCAACTGGTGTCACTCTAGCGATCGCATGTTCGCCAAAATCAGCTTGCAAACTTTCTTGACCATTTTCAATTACTACTTTAAAGCTGGCTGGCATTAAACCCTTACCCGGCTTATAAGCATCCAATTGCCTTTCTTTTGACTGTAACTTTAAGGTTTCTTCCAGAAAATATCGAACAATATCGGTTCTACCCTTGATCAGAAAAAGTAATGCCGAAGAAACAAAATCCCTCACAAATACCTGGTCGTAATTCAAAGCAGCTTGCGAATCATCGCAAGCCGCTATCGTACCAATAGGACGACCTTGATAATAAACTATTGAGTTTTCTAGTAATTGCCATGCCTGTTTTTCTATCTCTTGAGATGTTACTAATTCATCTTGTGGCATCGAGAATATAACTCCTGAAACTAATATTCCTGTCGCGGTAGATATACCTCTTCTTTCTCTATTCCATAAATTATTCGTTCCGGTATATCTTATATCAAATTATAAAAATACCTCCTGAATTCTTAATCTAACTTTTTACAATATCTAATAAACAAGAGCGAATTCAAGGGGAGAGATTAGGTCTGGCAGCGATTTTCCCCTCAATGTCTCATAAAGGGCGCATTTGCCTACTCATACCGTTTCTTTGTGAAGCTGCATATATTACCCCCCGGCTACGCCGTCCCTGCTTGCCAAGGGGGGACTACAGGGGGGTCTTGATTATGTGCATCTTCATACAGAATTGGTATCACGGGCTAAGAGCATTGTTGGAAGAAGCATCCATCGGTCGCTCCCTTCTGAAGGGGTAATTAAGCTATAACTCTTGTGGGGTGGGCATCCCTGCCCGCCCGAATGTGCAAAATAAATGTGGAACAGCTTATTTCGACAATAAGCAAAAACCCCCTGCGATAACGAGGGGGCTTATCAATAGAGTTCTTACACTCATTGCCAAAAAATAAATAATTAACCGCACCCTCGACGCACCCTCGACACAGATGTCTAATGATTTAAGTGTAGAGATTCATAAAATCCAACCCTAGCGAGATGAATAGGTGTCTACACTGCCGATTTCAAACTCGCAGGCCCGAGAAACAAGCTCTGCAGGTAATTCGTCAAAACTTATTAGTGGTAAATAAGTCGGATTTCTCATCAATTCTTTTGCTAACAAGAACCCAGTAATTGTCCATGTTTGATTTTTCCTGGCTTGTTTGCCCATCAGTCGCCCTTTCTTTCCATCGTAGTACTCCGGCCACTCATCATCAAGAAGACGAGCTTCGGCAATTTCGATTGCTCTTTCTGCCAAATATGTTTTGTTAGTTTTGACTGCCGCAGCTGACAACATCCACATTAAAACAGGCCAACTGCCACCATTATGATACGACCAAGGAATATTCTTCGGGTCACATCCAGTTACAATTTTATACTCTTCATTTTCTAAGGCCGGGAAACAGATTTTCATCGGCATATCTGCTACCAAATAATCCCATCGCTCTTCGATGAGATTCATAATCGCTTGTGACTGTTCCTCAGTCGCAAGGTCTGAAATAATCGCCATCAAGTTACCTAAGGAAAAAAAGCGAGTATCCATCTGTGATGGCCCCACATTACCTGCTAGATAACCACCCTTTTTCGGCAACCATTTATCTAATTCATAATAGGGAAGAGAATCGGCATATATATTGAAAAGATTTACTGCTTTTGTGCCATATTCTTCACCCTTAAAGCGATAAATTGCGTTCAAGCGATTTATGTCTATCCAATAATGCTGACGAATATGAGCGCATAACAAAGGTAAACGATTATCAATTGCCGCTACAACATCTTGATTGCCTTTACATATTAGCAACTCACGAGACGCCCGTAATGCCGCATAAAATAAAACTTGAAGCTCCAAAGGATGCCCATATATACCCATTCGACGGTCAATCATACAAGCACCATCGGGAACCAACAGTGTTGGATACATATCAAAGCGATTTGCCAAACACAGTTCCATAATCAACCGGATTCCCTCTTGGAATTCCGGTCTGTGAACCAGGGCAAAATCTTTGGTCGAAACTACATATGCCCGCAACAAAAGAATCCACCATAGACAAGAATCAACTGGTGTCACTCTGGCGATCGCGTGTTCGCCAAAATCGGCTTCTAAATACTCTTGCTCCCCATGACATACAACTTTGAAGCTCGCTGGGATCAAACCACGACCTGGTTTATAAGCATCCAATTGCCTATCTTTTGGCTGTAACTTTAAGGTTTCTTCTAAGAAATTACGGACAATATCCGGTTTACCTTTAATTAAAAAAAGTAATGCCGAAGATACAAAGTCTCGAATAAATACCTGGTCGTAATTCAGCGCTTCTATCGATTTATCGTAGGCTGCTACTGTTCCAATTGGACGTCCCTGATAATAAATAATCGATTTTTCCAGCGCTTCCCATGCTTGACTTTCTACATTATTAATTGATATCAAATCGTCTAGTTGCATCGCCAGAATAACTCCATTTGGGTTGTGAATTTGTGGTAGATGCGCCTTAACTTACTATTTCCGCTATTCTCATCATAACAAAGACAATTATTTGAGTAGCAAATATAAGTTTAGATAACAATTTAATGCGGCAATAACTTTTATAACTGTTACTTTATTAACAGTTAATTTCTTTTTAATCAATTAGCTTTCTGGTGAACTAAAACTGCTGTCCCTTTTCACCTCAAGTACTAATATTACCGCTTAGTTCAGGCACATAAAATATATTTTTAGCTTTTTCGCCGTTCTGTTTGAAAGTCCCATATCTCTGCTTTATCAAACAAAGACATATTTCAGCCAGTATTTAAGGTTTACGTAAAGCCGATAAATGTTTAAGTATATATACTTAAACTTTGGAAAAAACATTCGGACTCCGAATTTAATTATTTGCGAGGATAATAATAATTTATAACTTTTTTTCATAATATGCAAGATGTTTTTTTAGAATCTCTATTACCACTTCTATAAAGCTGTATATTTTGCTCCAGTTATCCCTACCGCACGTCTACTTTGAGGTATAGCTGAAAACGGCGAGTGTCATGCAGTTAAGCAAAATTTCATCCTAACAAGAGATAAGCCGAAAGGTATAAATTTATTTTGGAAACATTAACGAAAGTTTATGAAATAAATTTAAGTAAAAGTAACAATCCCGTAGCTTTTTCTTAATTCAAACCAATTTAGACTGCAATAGCATTTGATACAGAAAAATTGCCAATCATCCATGCAAATCTGTCTTCATACCTATGCGATTTTCTCATAAGCTAGTCTGGGTCAGGTATTTACAGTGTATTTTGGCTAAATATCTCATCCGGTTAGCCGGGAACACTTTTTTGACCGACGTCATAATATCCATCAGAATTTCGGGAATAAATTAGGGTTGCTATATTCCCGACTCCTGTTAAAGTTAATACAAGTTACGGTTATGTCATATGTTATTTGTAATACAACGTCAGATTGTTAACCGACACGAAAATACTAAATGTAGGCGAAATGTCGATATTTACATAGTATTTCAAGCCATTTGAGCCATAAATAGCAATAGATATTTCACACAAGTAAGTGATTTTACTTAATTTTTATGTATTATATTTGCAATAAATTCCAACTTCATATCTAAATAAGTCTAATTATTGATTTAACAAAAAATTACAAAGGGAAAATGATGCTAAAAACCTCTGAAGTTGTGAAAACTCCCTCGGTTGAACGCTTGCTCAATTTATGGGCGCAGCGTTACGTACCTGAATTATCTTTAGTATCCTTAAATAATTCGTCCTCCTATGGTTCGTTGCTGGAAGCCTCATCGCCACAGGGTCGAGCCTTAACCGCCACTAAATTGAAGGATAGTATATTAAATAGTAATTGTCAGATGGCATTGATACAGGCGAAATCTCTCTACAGTTACATTCCGAACATTTTGGATTTGAATGAGGCAAGGCGAATTACTCAATTTGCCTTCCGAGTTTATAAGAAGCTGCTGCAAATTTACCTTATTCAGTCAGGATCTGACGCTTCGTCTACAGTGTGGGGAATACCAGCGATCGCCGATTTAGCGTATGCCCTAGAACCGATATTAATGGTATTTCAAGAGCAGCATATAGCATCAAAGGACTGGCGTGCCCTTGGGTTTATGACAACGCAGTTAAACTTTAGCAACAGATTAATTGAAAAAAAACTAACCCCAGACGAGAAAGTATTGCTTGCACCTTATTTAAAGTTTGTGGAAGAGCAAGTAGCGATGCCTTGGCAAAGAGTCTGTGTTACTGCTGCTTCTTATGAACTGGGTTCACCAGAATTAAAGCTTGTGGAGCAGATGATGCCAGCATCTTGCGAGATAGCTAAGACTGTTTTCGATAAACTGCTCGAATGGGTGCCGAATCATCACAGCCGTCGGGGAGAGTTGAAGGAAGCAAACGTTACTCACTCTTGCCTTCGGGATTTGAATATGTTCCAGGCTTATATCTGGCTGTGCTTTTTGAATCAGAGTATTGAACCCTTAGAAAAGGAACTGCTGCCTTTGTGTGTGATGGTGGTAGAGGGTGTGGGTATTAAGTGGGAGTTGACGCAAAAATGGTGTGAGGTATTGGCCCTTGAAATGGAGAGTCGGGTTACCCAGGAGCAGAAGGTAATGTTGCGGCCGTATACTCAGGGGATGTGTGAGGTGTTTTGGAAGGAACGCGATCGCTTGAGGTTTGGGATTTAGTGTCACCCATATCCATTCAATGTTTTACAGTAGAGTCCGAAATTCCTCACGGTCTATTTGACAATCCCGGAGTATCTGTGCTATTTGCAATTACTTCTCGTCCAGTCAAACTCGGTAGTTTTCTCATACCTCAACTGAAATTCTCTGCATACCAACAAATTCGAGTGTTTCGGCTTTGTCGTCTTCAAATTCTAAGCAAAGCTCAATAGCTTCTCGAATGCGCTCCATAAGTTCGTCTAGGGACTTGGCTTGGGTATGACATCCGGCAAGACTGGGCACGGAAGCAACAAAGTAGCCTTCGGAATCCCGCTCTATAATTACGTTAAATTCTCTGCTCATTTTTTAAATGGCGATATCAATCATATGTAATTTTAGGGTAACTGAGAAACGGGCGATCGCGTTTCTATTTTTCTTGAATAAATCAAGTAGGTTGGGTTGAGCTATCGAAACCCAACTATTAAAAAATTCCGCAAAGCACCTCTTCCTTTGCGCTCTTTGCGTCTAAGCCGAGACGGCTGGCTTCGCCTACGCGGTTCATTAACATACAGTTTTATGTTAATTGAAGATTTTGGAAGAATAAACCGCACGATGAGCGCTCTCGTCGCAAGCGTCCCGTTAGGGATACGCCTTCCGTCTCGGTAGATGCCATAGACAAAGCAACGGCTTCCGTTTCGATAGTACGCCAAGGAAGAGATGAGGGAGAAATCTAAGATATTGTGAAGTGAGGCATCTAATTTTTTTAAAGACGAAATTTTAATGACTTCCGTAGATTTTCCCAAACACAAAAAAGCCAAAGCCCTCAAACCCACCAGCCGCCGACCTGCCAAGGAACTCTGTAGCGAATGCGGGCTGTGCGATACATATTATGTTCATTATGTCAAAGAAGCCTGCGCTTTTATTAATCAACAGATAGGCGAACTCGAAGAACAAACCCACACGCGATCGCGCAATCTTGATAACCCCGATGAACTCTATTTTGGCGTTCAACAAGAGATGATGGCAGCGCGGAAGACTGAGCCGATTGAAGGGGCACAATGGACGGGCATTGTCAGCAGTATCGCCATTGAAATGCTTAGTAGCGGCATGGTTGAAGGTGTAGTGTGCGTCCAAAATACCAAAGAAGACCGCTTTCAACCGATGCCCATTATCGCCCGTACCCCAGAGGAAATACTGGCAGCCAAAGTAAATAAACCTACACTTTCCCCAAACCTTTCCGTATTAGAACAGATTGAACAATCGGGGATGAAGCGGCTGTTGGTAATTGGTGTTGGTTGCCAAATTCAGGCTTTACGGGCTGTAGAAAAAGAACTAGGTTTAGAAAAACTGTATGTACTGGGTACGCCCTGTGTAGATAATGTTAACCGCGCCGGACTACAAAAATTCTTAGAAACCACCAGCCGATCGCCTAAAACAGTCGTGCATTATGAATTTATGCAAGACTTCCGCGTTCACTTCAAACATGAGGATGGGTCAACCGAAACAGTACCTTTCTTTGGGCTAAAAACTAACCAACTTAAAGATGTGTTTGCCCCTTCCTGCATGAGTTGCTTTGATTACGTCAATTCCTTAGCTGATTTAGTCGTCGGTTACATGGGCGCACCTTTCGGCTGGCAGTGGATTGTAGTGAGAAATGATACAGGTAAAGAAATGTTGGAATTAGTCAAAGACCAACTAGAAACCCAGCCTGTGATGTCCAAAGGCGATCGCAAAGAAGCCGTGCAACAAAGTATACCCGCCTACGATAAAGGCGTTACCCTCCCGATGTGGGCAGCAAAATTGATGGGGGTGGTAATTGAAAAAATTGGTCCCAAGGGTTTGGAGTATGCACGGTTCTCGATTGATTCTCATTTCACCCGAAATTATTTGTATGTGAAGCGGAATTATCCTCACAAGTTGGAAGCCCATGTGCCGGAGTTTGCCAAACGGATTGTTAGCCAGTATAAATTACCTGAAAAATAGTCCCCCTGCCCCCTTCCCCCTTCCCCTTTCCCCCTGCCCATGAAGGTTACACATACCCCACGGCCTCCATAGCGGCTTCCAAAGCGATCGCCACATGGGTCCAATGGGTTCCTCCTTGGCAATACACTACATATGGCTCCCTTAATGGTCCATCGGCGGAAAATTCTGAGGTACTACCTTCGATGAATGTCCCCCCAGCCATAACTACTTGGCTCTCGTATCCCGGCATTTCGTCGGGAACGGGGTCGAGGTAGGAGCCGATGGGTGAATTCTGTTGGATGGCTTTACAGAAGGCGATGAGTTTTTCGGCGGAACCCAGTTTGATTGCTTGGATAACATCGCGGCGGGGTGCTAGGGGGGCGGGGTTGACTGGGTACCCTAATTTGTCAAATATGTAACCAGTGAGGTGAGTGCCTTTCATTGCCTCGCCGACCATTTGGGGTGCTAAGAACAAGCCTTGGAAGAGGACACGATTTTGGTCAAAGGTGGCACCGCCGTAACTACCGATACCTGGTGCGGTGAGGCGACAGGCGGCTGCTTCTACTAAGTCGGAACGACCGGCGATGTAACCCCCGGCGTTGACGATGGTGCCTCCGGGGTTTTTGATTAGAGAACCTGCTATTAAGTCAGCGCCCACGTGGGTTGGTTCTTGGGTTTCGATGAATTCACCATAGCAGTTATCAACGAAGCAAACGGTATTGGGGTTTTGTTGCTTGACTAGTTGAATGATTTTTTCAATTTCACTAATCGATAGGCTCGGACGCCAAGAGTAACCGCAGGAACGCTGAATTAGGACTAAACGGGTTTTTTCTTTGACCGCAGTGGATAAGGTTTGCCAATCAATCGCACCATCTGGGGTCATGTCCAATTGCCGATAGCTGATGTTAAACTCAGATAGGGAGCCTTGACCTGTACCCCGTATCCCAATCACTTCTTCGAGAGTGTCGTAGGGTGCCCCTGCTACCGCTAACATTTCATCTCCCGGACGGAGGACACCATATAAGGCACAAGCGATCGCGTGGGTTCCGGAAACGAATTGCACCCGTACTACAGCAGATCCAGCACCCATTACTAGGGCAAAGACTTTATCTAAAGTTTCTCTTCCTAAATCATCATGACCGTAGCCGGTGACACCTGTAAAATGATGTGCGCCTACACGATGGTGGCGAAAGGCATCCAGCACTCGTTTGAGATTTTGCTTGACCTGAGCGTCAATTCCAGAAAAAATCTGTAACAGTGACTGTTCTGCTTCTCGCAGCTGTTCGGTGCTGTTCATCAGTTCCTCATTCACGAAATAAATATGCGGATTATCAAATCACGTAGATTGGGCTGAATAATACAATTTCAGGTTACTGCATGACAATTGCTACCTCGACTAAACACAAAATTAACTGGGTAAATACCCTGTTTTTCGCTGCTGTACATATCGGAGCTTTGCTTGTTCTGCTTCCTGGCAACTTTAGCTGGAAAGCGGTAGGCGTTGCGGCATTACTTTATTGGGTGACTGGCGGCTTAGGTATTACCCTGGGATTTCACCGCCTTGTCACCCATCGCAGCTTTCAAGCTCCGAAATGGCTGGAGTATTTCCTTGTTATCTGTGGCACTCTTGCCGTTCAAGGTGGTCCGATTGAGTGGGTTGGTACACACCGCCTTCACCATTTGCACTCCGATACTCAAGCTGACCCCCATGATTCCAATCAAGGATTGTGGTGGAGTCACATGGGTTGGTTGATTTATCAGCCGACAGAAGACAGTTCTGAAGCTGCTCGTCTCACCAAGGACATTGCGAACGATCCAGTTTATCAGTTTTTGCAAAAGTATTTCATTCCGATGCAGTTTGCCCTGGGTGTGGTTTTGTTGTTACTGGGTGGCTGGTCGTTTGTAGTTTGGGGCATTTTTGCTCGGATTGTTTGGGTATGGCACTGCACTTGGTTGGTTAACAGCGCTACCCATAAATTTGGTTATCGCAGCCACGAATCCGGCGATCGCTCTACTAACTGTTGGTGGGTAGCGATACTCGTTTTCGGTGAAGGCTGGCACAATAACCATCATGCTTTTCAATACTCGGCTCGTCACGGGTTGGAATGGTGGGAAATTGACTTGACTTGGATGACAATTCAATTGTTGCAAACTCTCGGTCTAGCTACGAATGTAAAGCTGGCTGATAAAAAGCAGTAAGCAAGAAGTTATTAGTCCTTTGTCGATTGTTGGCAAAGTTCTAATAACTAATTACTGAGTTTTAGCTACTACTTCATACCAACGCAATTTCCGAAAATTATTGCAAAAGCTATAGTCGTAGTCGCGGAGTGTGGCTGATGTTGCTATAATCCGATAGGTAAATGTTACGAAACTTTACGGGAACTCATTTATTTTGAGTGACTTGAAAGTGAGGTGTGTTTTTCAGGTATTCATGACTACATCAATTAATTACCAAAAAGCAGCATCGGAGCTTGGAAATTCCGAACTGAAGCTGAAAGATATTATCAAAAGCTTGCCCAAGGAATGTTTTGAAAAAGACAGTCGCAAAGCTTGGACGCTCGTTATACTCAACGTCTTGATGGTCGCTTTGGGTTATGCGATTATAGCGATCGCCCCTTGGTTTCTCTTGCCCTTAGCATGGATTTTTGCGGGTACAGCTTTAACAGGCTTTTTTGTCATCGGACATGATTGCGGACATCGTTCATTTGCCAAACGTCGCTGGGTAAATGATTTGGTGGGGCACATATTTTTCATGCCGTTGATTTACCCGTTCCATCCTTGGCGGATTGGGCACAATCATCACCACGCTCACACCAATAAGCTAGACTCTGACAACGCTTGGCACCCAATTAAAACAGAAGTGTATGAAAGTTGGGGAACAACCGGGAAGTGGAGTTTTGAGCAGTTCATGCAAAAGAAGTTATGGTGGGTAGGTTCTATTGGACATTGGGCAGTTGTGCATTTTGACTTGCGTAGATACAGCGAAAAAGACAGAGACTCAGTTAAGTTGTCTGTTGCTGTAGTCGTCATATTTGCTGCTGTTGTTTTTCCTACTCTCATTGCGACAACTGGTATTTGGGGATTCGTCAAATTCTGGCTTCTCCCTTGGCTGGTTTACCATTTTTGGATGAGTACCTTTACCTATGTTCACCATACTGCTCCAGACGTTCCGTTTATAGCAGAATCGAAATGGAATCCAGTTATAGCGCAGTTATCTGGTACAGTTCATTGTGATTACCCCCGTTGGGTAGAGTTCCTTTGCCACGATATTAATGTCCACGTTCCCCATCATATTTCTACCGCCATCCCTTCTTATAATTTACGGTTGGCTTATCGCAGTTTGAAAGAAAATTGGGGTAGTTATCTGCATGATGAGTGTCGTTTTTCTTGGTCTTTAGTAAAGGAAATTACTGACCAATGTCACTTATATGTAGTTGATAGTGGCTATAAGTCTTTCAACGAGTATCGCGCTGAAGCTAAAAAGTAACTTAGTTTAAACAGCTAACAGTCTGCTTCTTCATATGGTGGGGGATACGCAACCTGCTTGTATGAACTGATAACTGATAACTGTTAAACAGCTTACTTGGAGCAGGAGCTATTGTTAAAATCATCGCTCTTGCGAGATTCTCTTGTCTTGTAAAATTTTTTTCGGTTCCAAATCCAGCAACAGAATAAAGTGCAATCGAATACAATCAATTTCAACAATCCTCAAACAGAATCATCTGAGGAATCTACTAAACTTCCCTTCTCTCTTGGTGATTTGAAAGCAGCCATCCCTGCTGAATGCTTTCAGCCGAATGTTGGCAAGTCACTATTTTATTTTTTTCAAGATATCTTGATTATTGGGCTGCTTTATGCAGTGGCGCATTACCTCGATTCTTGGTATTTCTTTCCGATTTTTTGGGTAATGCAAGGAACAATGTTTTGGGCTTTGTTTGTGGTCGGACATGACTGCGGACACCAATCTTTTTCTAAGCAAAAATGGCTGAATGATTTGATTGGGCATCTTTCCCACACACCGATTCTGGTTCCTTATCACGGTTGGAGAATTAGCCACAGAACCCATCACCTGAATACCGGACATCTCGACAACGATGAAAGTTGGTATCCGGTGAGTGAGACTGATTATAGAGAAATGGACCCAGTTACGAAAATTGGGCGTTATTATGCCTTTTTGCTGGCTTACCCCCTGTATTTACTTCAGCGATCGCCGGGGAAGAAAGGCTCCCATTTTAACCCGAACAGTCCGATTTTTAAATCATCGGAAAAATGGGATGTGATCGTCAGCAGTGTGATGACGATTTCAATGGTAGGTTTGCTTGGTTTCCTTACCTATCAATGGGGTTGGATGTGGTTGTTAAAATATTACGCCATACCCTATATTGTGTTTGTCATGTGGCTTGATTTGGTGACATTCTTACACCATACTGAGCCAGATGTGCCTTGGTATCGTGAAGGAAATTGGACTTTCTTAAAAGGTGCCCTTTCTACGGTTGACCGGGATTACGGTTTTATCAATCACATCCACCATGATATCGGTACTCATGTAGCTCACCATATTTTCTTGAATATGCCTCACTACAATTTAAAGAAGGCTACTGAGGCAATTAAACCGATTTTGGGTGAATATTACCGCAAAACTAAGGAGCCATTATGGGTTTCATTCTGGCAATCCTGTGTTAGCTGTCATTTTGTACCTGATACTGGGAGCAAGGTTTACTATCAACCCCCTACTAATAAATTAGTTAAGGGTTAAATCAGGGAACAGCGAACAGTTATCAGCGAAAGGTTTAGCAATCATGCACCAACCCATTCTGGTTCAATCGGTGTGGTATTCCACCTTCATAATTAAACTGATAACTGGTAACTGTTTTTCTAACAAATTCACATTTCATCCACGTACATATTTTCTATGACCCAGACAGCATCCAGAGTAACCTATACCAAGAATTTTGGTTTTAGGAAAGAATTAAATAAACGAGTTGACGCTTATTTTAAGTCTGAAAACATTGCCACCCGAGATAATCCGGCAATGTATTTAAAAACGGTAATGATTTTGGCTTGGGTCGCTGGAGCTTGGGCATTTACTCTGTTCGGTCCACCGTCTATGTGGCTAAAAGCTCTCGGCTGTATGGTTTTGGGATTGGGGATTGCTGGTGTTGGCTTTAGTGTGGGACATGATGCCAATCATGGTGGTTATTCTCGTCGAAAATGGGTCAACACTGCCGTCGGTTTAACCTACGATGTCATTGGTTTGTCTAGTTATTTGTGGAGATTTCGCCATAATTATTTGCATCATACTTTCACTAATGTATTAGGACATGATGTCGAAATTCATGGTGATGGATTGGTGCGAATGACTCCCTATATGGAGCGTAAATGGTTCCACTCATTTCAACATATTCTAGTTTTTCCTATATACGCAATTATCCCGATCTATTGGTCTATTGCTGATATTTATATCATTCTGTTTAAACGTAAATACCACGACCATGTAGTCCCAACACCGAAACCGTTAGAGATGTTCTACTTTTTCGCTGGTAAAGCCATCTGGGTGGGACTTTTGCTAGTAACACCAATTTTAGTCGGGTATACTCCTCTGCAAGCGATCGCTGGATTTTGCATCACGAATATGACCTATGGGGTAATGATTTGCATTATTTTCATGCTCGCTCATGTGATGGAACCAGTAGAGTTTGTCGAGCCAAATCCGGAATCAAATCAAGTTGATGATGAATGGGCAATTTCTCAAGTTAAAACTACCGTTGATTTTGCGCCCAAAAATGCTTTCGTTAACTGGTACGTTGGCGGTTTAAATTATCAAGTTGTTCATCATTTATTTCCTCAGATTTGTCACATTCATTATCCTAAAATCGCTCCGATTTTGGCGGAAGTTTGTGAAGAATTTGGGGTTAAATATCATGTTTATACCACTTTTAGGGAAGCGTTACTTTCTAATTTCCGCTTCTTGAAACAGATGGGAACTGCACCAACTCCGGGGTATATAGATATGCCTCTTGCTGAGAAGGTGTAGGAGGTAGGGAGTTTATTTTTTGATAAGCCCGGTTTCGCTGAAGTGACCGGGTTTATTTGTATATAGGGGAGTGAGTAAATTCGACCTGATAAACCGTCTTTATGCTCAAAGCCTTGTCCTACAGGGATGATATCGAATACTATCGCACTTTACTTTTCACCTGATATGAGCTCACGAGGTCAAAAATGTGGTTTATTTACCCGATAATAGCTGTAAATAAGCTTTGAGAGCAAGTTAGATAAAACTTAAAATCAAGACTTTTATTATTTTCAGTCAGAAGAGATGCTGCAATTATCAATCAAATTGCTAGTTTATTACCTAAGACGTAAAATTCCCTTACTCAGTTAAAAAAATGCTTATAATTATTGACTTATATCTTCCAAACCCCAATTCCGATATTTGTGCAAAATCTTACAAAATATCCGCCTGAAGGTCGATCTTTATTCCAGGTATAACTAAGTAAAATTGCTTATGCTTTAGAAAGCCCTTTTCAGCATAAATAATTAGTTACCATGAAGAGTAAATTTTGCTCACACACGCTGTGTGTAAATAGAAATATTTTAATTCTCATATTTATTAGTTTGTTATCTGCAACAGGATGTAGTTTACAAAAAACTCAAGCTGTGAACTCGTCAGAACAACAGACTCAGACCGTTGGCTGGATAGAGAAAGCAAAGATTCCTGGTGTTGAGAAAGAGATTAAAGCAAAGCTTGATACGGGTGCAACAACAACTTCTATTAATGCCAAAATTTTAGAAAAGCCAGATAAAGAGTCAGAATCTGGCGGAATGATTAAATTCCAGTTCAACGATGGGAAGAAAAACACAGAAGTTTTCGAGCGTCCCATTGTGCGGTGGGTTCGCATCAAAAGTCGTGAAGGGAAAGATATACGTCGTCCGGTAGTACGAATGAAACTTTGTGTTGCAGGCCGGTGGATTGAGGAGGAAGTAAACCTTGCGGATCGGGAGGATTTCAACTATTCAGTTTTAATCGGACGCAATATGCTCAAGCAAGGCAAATTAGCTGTTGATTCTTCTGTGACTTTTACCACAGAGCCATCATGCTCGGTTCAGGAGGGACAGTGAATAGGACTTTACGCGCTTTGCTACTAGCCTTATTTTTAACAGCTATCGGGTTGGCTGTTTTTATTAATAAGCTGACTGCCTCAGATGTGCCACTTTTTCCCAATCAAGCCTATAGAAGTTGGTATGTTGAGGCAAAGTTATCGGTAAATTCAAAACAATCACTGTTTTCAAAAGAGGAAGCAGACTCAACAACCATTCAACTTTATCTTCCTCAAGCATCTGAACGTTACAACATTGTTGATGAAGATTTTACTGATGGGAGATTTAATCGCCAAGTCAAAACTTTGGAAAACTCATTAAATAGGGTAGCTGTTTTCACTAGGCAAGATAATGCCGATAACAAATTTATATTTTATCGAGCAATTGTTCGTAGAAGAGATGACGCTACACCAAATACCCAGGAAGTTCCAATCTCCGGACGACGATTAGTGGATCAAGAGCTTGTTAAGTTTGGCGAAAATACCGCCAGAGTTCAAGATAATCTTAAGGAGAATCTGCCAACTGCGGAAATTAACGCTCTTTTGAACGAGGCTAAAAACAAGTCAAGCGATCGCTTATCTTTCGTAAAACAAATTTATCAAATAGCTTTGCGTACCGATGATATTCGGGTTCAAGCTATTCGCAGAAACTTGAGGAATCCGGAATCGTCCCCAGAATTAGCGGTGTTTTTATTGAACCAAGCTAAGGTGACAGCAAGGGTTGGTAACGGTATTTTACTGCGAAGTCAAGAAGTATATTCAACCGATTTTATTCAATGGCTGGAAATTCAGAGCGGAAATCGCTGGTTAGCCTTCGATCCAATCGACTTCAGTTTTAGAGAGCAAGACCGTTATTTAACTTGGTGGTACGGTTCCGACCGTGTCCTACAGGCAAAAGGTGCTAGCAATATCGCTTTAGAAGTCGTTGTTCAACCCAATACCGACAAGGGACTTACAAACTCCATCCGCGAAGGTAAGAAAGCGTCAAATTTACTGCTAGATTACTCCTTGTTCAACTTGCCACTGGCAAATCAACGAGTATTTCAGGTGCTTGTCCTAGTTCCGATCGGTGCTTTGATTATCTCCATTTTGCACCAAATAATTGGATTAAAAACCTTTGGTACGTTCACACCGATATTAATTGCTCTCTCCTTTCGGCAGACTGGTTTGATTGTTGGCATCCCGCTATTTATTCTAGTTATAATTATCGGGCTTTTAATTCGTGCCTACTTGAATCGATTGCAGCTTCTAATTGTACCGCGACTCGCCGCAATTTTGACAGCAACTGTTTTGATAATGGCTTTTCTAACAATCATCATGGGACATCTAAATATCAATCTCGGATTGTCGATTTCTTTGTTCCCAATTGTAATCTTAGCAATGACAATTGAGCGTGCAGCCGTAACCTGGGAAGAAGAAGGTGCAAAAGAAACAATAATTGCCGGACTTGGTAGTCTTCTCGCAGCTGTAATTGGGTATTTATGCATCATTAATGACTACGTGCAGCATTTAGCGTTTGCTTTCCCGGAATTACTGCTGTTAGTTTTAGCGCTGAATATCCTTGTAGGGCGTTACAACGGCTACAAGCTAATTGAATATTTCCGATTTAGATCACTACAGCGGCAGTTAAATCAAACACAAGGGTAAGCTACTATGTTTGCATCGCTTCGCCGTTCCGGCATTCTAGGGATTAATGCTCGCAACTTAGACTATATATTTGCTAGTAATCCCCGTCATCTCTATCGCTATGCTGACAATAAAATAGAGACGAAAAAAATTGCTCAATCGATTGGTGTGCCGGTTCCAGAAACCTATGGAGTTATTACATTTCAAGGTGAGGTAAAGAACTTAGAAAATATTATAAAAAAACGCAAATCCTTTGTTGTTAAACCTGCTCGTGGTAGCGGTGGTGACGGCATTGTCGTGATTAGTGACGTGACCGATGAGGGTTATCGTAAAGCTAGCGGTTCAATTCTTAAATCAGGAGACTTACAGTATCACATTTACAACATTCTCAGTGGGATGTTTTCCTTAGGAGGACAAAGTGATAATACGATTATTGAATATACAGTACAATTCGATCCGGTATTTGCGGAAATTGCCTATCAAGGGGTTCCCGATGTCCGAGTAATTATCTATCGTGGAGTTCCGGCAATGGCAATGTTGCGCCTCCCGACGCGGGCATCTGATGGTAAAGCTAATTTACATAGAGGTGGTGTTGGTGTTGGTATCGACCTCTCAACTGGCATCACATTAGCTGGCATCCAAAATGACCGCTACATCGATAACCATCCGGAAACAGGGCATTCATTGCGCGATCGCCAAATTCCTCATTGGCAAAGTATATTAGAAATGGCTGCCAAATTAGGTGACAAAACAGAATTTGGCTATCTCGGCGTTGACATTGTTCTAGATGAAGAATTTGGACCACTGTTGCTAGAAATAAATGCTCGTCCGGGACTTGCAATTCAAATTGCCAATCGAGAGGGGTTGATTGGACGACTTGAAGCAATTGATTCTACCTTGCCTAAACTGTCGGGAATTCAAGAAAAAATTGCGTTTGCACAAAAAACATTTGCAGTAGCAGGGTCTTTATAGGGAATAAGGGTCGGAACCCCTATACCCAAGTGTCTGCCTCTAAAGAAAAACCACGAACTTTTTTTTCACAAGAGGATCGGTAGAACCATAACAACTAGCTCCTAAAATCTTCCATTTCCTTGGACAATATGCTTAACAGTCGTCAGGGTTTCCAAACTAATTAACCCCCGTCGATGACCCTTTTGATTAGACATGCCTAAAAATACGGAATCTCCACGGGAAGGGTTGCGAATGAAACGCGGTGAAGCATTAATATAAGTAGTAGCGCTATTCACCCCTAAAGCAAACTGGCGACTTTCTTGATATGATTCCGTCACAATAGAATCAGCATGACCGCTACTGTACTGATTAATCCAAGCGATCGCATCTTCTAAACTTTCTACCAGTTTAAAAGCCACAGTCTTGGTTAAATAAGCGCTTCCCCATTCCCCATCTTTTACGAGTTGCAACTGAGGGAAGGCTTCTACTAATTCTGCATCGGCTTTAATTTCAAAGCCTTTTTCCTGCAAACTATTCCACAATGTCATTAGGGATGATGGCAAAGCTTGGCGATGTATCAGCACCTTTTCAATCGAATTTACTGGGTCTGGTTCGCTCTGATGGCTATCCATAATCGTCCAGCGTACCATCTCCAAGCTGGCATTCGGCGACCAGTAGAGGTAACAGTTACCCATCGCTGATTTTAAGACTGGGGCTGTAGATTGTCGCACTACCTGCTGTACTAAGCTGGAACGTCCGTAGGGAATGACTAAATTTAAATATTGTTCTTGGGTGACTAAATCTCGAATCGAAGCGCCATGTTCTGCTGTAATTAATTCTATGCAGCCAGATGGTAAACCCACATCCGCGATCGCATTCGAGAGGGCTTCGGCGATCGCTAAATTTGAATTACTCGCTTCTGTACCACCCTTGAGAATGATACTATTGCCAGTCTTGATGCACAAACCGGCTGCGATCGCTGCTAATTCGGGAAAGGCTTCATAAATAAACGCAATGACACCCAAAGGCATTAACTGGGAGTAAGTTTGAGAGTCTGAACGTTGATAGTCAGCACTCCTTACCCGTCGCAGTGGGTCTGATAACTCCCCTAACTGCTGCAAAATCTTAACAGTCGTCTCCAGCCGTTCTGGAGTCAGCTTCAGCCAGTCTAAAATCAAATCTGGCACGGCCATTTCCCGACTGGCTTCTAAATCCAAAGTATTGGCTTCTAGAATGTCGTCAAATGACCCCTGTAACGCTTCTGCCATTGCTAGCACAGCGTCACTGCGTGTCTGTCCTTTTGCCATTCCCAATTTCAGGGAAGCTAGATAAGCGCGTGCTGCGCTCTTCATCGGTTCGGGGCTATCATCAAAAGCATCCACCACTATGCGCCGCCTTGTCAACGTCTGTAGGTAAGCCAGACCATCAGTGCCGGCAGGATAGCCAGCAGCACTGCTAGCAATGCCCAAGCGATTATGCTCGAACCACTTGCCAATTTCAGCGCTAATGGCAACCATACAATCACTAACACGAAAATAATCCCTAGCGCTATAGGTAGATAACTTTCTCCCAAACGAGGACGGACAACTAACCAACTAGAACCATTCCACCGCCAAGCTCGTTTGTAGGGATAGGTGGTGGAAAGTTGCTCTAGGACATAACCGTTATCTTCAGAGACAAAAATTTGTTGACAGCGATCGCAACCAAATGCTTCTGTCAGTATAATCGGAACTAGCTGTCCCCGACGACGACAAGGACAAGGATATTCCGTATTTAGGTCAAGTTTTTCGGATTTTTGAGGTTGCACAAACTATATTACAACTTGAGCGTGTTATCTAATTAGGGGCTGTGAATATCCCCCTTGTAAAGGCTTTGGGGGTTTGATTTTATAACGTTAACTAACTTGAGCGACTGTTCTACCCAGATATATTTTTGTTAAATTCAGTGGCAAATAAGGTTTCCACTCTTTAACCAGTCACCTCTAATCAAGTGTAGTACACCCAACATCAAACGAGCTGCTTGCACCTATGAATATTTGATTTTCCAAAGGAATGATAAGCCCCTTGCCCCCAATTCAAAGGAGGAATAAAATTCAAGCTCCCCCATGATTGGGGGCTGGGGGGCAAAAAGACAACAGAACTAAATCCCCTTTTGGGGGCAAGGGGCTGGGGGCAGGGGGCAAAAGCGGATTTGCGCTTCGATAATTATAAAATCTCTTTTATTTTGATGTTGAGATTTGTTGTTTAATTGATACACTTTTACTTCATGAGCAAGAGTTAACCAGCGCCGATTATGGTTCATGTAAAGCGGGTGGAACTTACCAACTTCAAATCCTTCGGCGGTACGACTTCTGTCCCTTTACTGTCGGGGTTTACTGTCGTTTCTGGCCCTAATGGTTCGGGTAAATCGAATATTCTCGACTCATTGCTATTTTGCCTGGGACTTTCGAGTTCTAAGGGGATGAGGGCTGAGAGACTACCCGATTTGGTTAACACTACTCAAGCTGGCAAATCTCGTGCTGCTGTGGAAGCTAGCGTTACTGTTACTTTTGATTTGTCAGATTTACCTGACGATGAATACACTCCACCTCCTGTTGTTGTCGAAACTGAGAATGATGAACTCGAAAGCGCAGATGCAAAGGAAGTAGAATCTTCAACTGAAAGCAAGAAAGTCATAACTCTTAACCCGAATGAAGAGTGGAGTGTCACCCGCAGGTTGCGAGTTACTCAAAGCGGTACTTACACTTCCAACTATTACATTAACGGCTCTCCCGCAACTCTCACGGATTTGCATGTAGCGCTCAACAGACTGCGGATATATCCTGAAGGTTATAACGTCGTGCTGCAAGGGGACGTTACCAGTATTATTTCGATGAACTCACGAGAGAGACGAGAAATTATTGATGAGTTGGCAGGGGTAGCGGCTTTCGATCGGAAAATTAATCAAGCGAAAAAAACTCTCGACGAAGTGAAGGAGAAGGAAGATACCTGTCGCATTGTCGAAACTGAGTTAACTACACAACGCGATCGCTTGTCTCAAGATAAGGCTAAGGCTGAGAAATACCAAAAACTCCGGGTGGAATTCCTCCAGAAACAATCTTGGGAAGCTGTTCTATCTTGGCGGACTCTTCAAGCTCAACAGGAAAAGTTGGCGACGCAAATTCAAGCCGGGGAACAAAGAAACACCGAACTCACGGAACTACTCACAACCCTCAATACAGAAATTTCCCAGAAAACTGCCGAACTGGACGTGTTAAATGCTCATGTGAAAGCATTGGGGGAAGATGAAGTTTTAGCGGTACAGTCAAGCCTCGCTACCCAAGAAGCAGAACGCAAGCAAGTTCAGCGTCAACAAACGGAATTGCAAGCTCATATCCAAGAAACTGCAAGAAGACTTTCTCAAACTCAGCAAGAAATTCTGGCAAATCAACAATCCCTCACACAAGCACAAGAAGAACAGAATGTTCTGAGGTTAGATTTAGCTTCAAGACAAACCGAACGTGATGCCGCACAACAAGCTTTAGAAAATTCCCGTCAAGCCGCAGCGGAAATTGCCTCAGCCTCGGAAGCGTGGGTACAGCAACAAACCGCACTCAACCGTCAAATTGAAGCTTTGCTTTTAACCACTGAACCCCAACGCACCGAACAAGCGCAATTGCGAGAACGGAATAACCAATTACAGCAACAAATTGAAGAACAAACTCAGTTGATTGAACGGGATGAACCACAGCTAGCAGAAAAACAAGCTGAATGTGTCCGATTGGAAACAGAATTTAACACTTCTAGCGAACCCATCCAAAATTTAGCCCAAACCCTCGCTGCAACGGAACAAGAGTTACAAATTCAACAAGATACCCAAAAACGGCTACTTGCAGAGCAGAGGGAGAAACAACGGCAGTTAGATAAATTAGAAGCGCAAGTCCAAGCACAGCAGGAAGTGCAAGGAACCCAATCGAGCAAGGTGATTTTACAATCGGGGATGGTTGGTATTTGTGGGTTAGTGGTGCAGTTGGGATTAGTAGAACCCCGCTATCAACTTGCATTGGAAATTTCTGCCGGTGCCCGTTTGGGACATATTGTCGTCGAAGATGATGCGATCGCTGCTGCCGGAATTGAACTACTCAAACAAAGACGTGCCGGTAGAGCAACTTTTCTCCCATTAAATAAAATGCAATCCCAGCGTCTCCCCCAAGCTGGAAATCTCCGCAATGCTAACGGTTTTATCGATTTTGCCGTCAATTTGATTGAGTGTGAAAGGCGTTATGATGGTGTTTTTTCTTACGTCTTTGGCAGTACGGTGGTGTTTGAAACCGTCAACCAAGCACGGAATTATTTAGGACAATATCGCATCGTTACCTTGGAAGGGGAATTACTGGAAAGTAGCGGTGCAATGACTGGTGGTAGTATGGGTCAGCGTTCGACATTGCGCTTTGGGACGGCAGAATCTGATGCTGAGACTTTACCCATAAAATCTTTACAAAATCGTCTGGGAGAAATTGACCGAATTTTACAGCGTTGCGGTGAAGCAATCAATTCTCTTGCCACCAAAAGCAAACAACTTTCCACAGAACTTACCGAAGCACGTCAAGGAAAGCGGGAACAACAATTACAGTTAGAAGCTTTACAAAAAGAAATCAAAACTCTGAGTACGCAGTTGAATGGAGCGCGATCGCAAGTTTCTCAAAACAGGGAAAAATTAGCCACTGCTCAATCTCGCTTGGAAATAATCTCTCGGGAATTACCAGAGCAAGAGCAACAATTACAACAACTCCGCAGCACCCTTGATGAGTTGGAAGCGTCCCAAACCCCCAGCGAATGGCAACAATTTCAAGCTGCGATAAAAATTCAAGAGCAACAATTACAACAAAAAGATACTGCACTGAGCGGTGCATTGCAAAGATTGAACAGCCTGGAGACGCAACAGCAGCGCTTCGGCGAGAAAATTCAGGAAGCACAAGAGCGGATTGTTGAATACCAACAAGAACAGATAAATCAGCAATCACAACTAACTAAACTCAGCACGACTCACGACTCACTCAGCACACAAATAGCAGAAACCCGGATTAACTTAACCCAGATGGAAGCGAATCTGGGGGAAGAAAAACAAAAACGCGATCGCCTAGAACAAGAATTGCGTGCCAATTTACTGCGCCAGCAACAATTAGAATGGGAATTGCAAAAACTGCAAGAGTCTCAGATTAGCAGACGGGAGGAACTAGCAACCGTCCAAGCCAATTTACAAATTGTTGCACCAGAATTACCCAACCCTTTACCATTCGTACCCGACCAGGTAGACTTAGAAGAATTGCAAAAAGAATTACGTTCTTTAACCAAACGCCTGCAGGCAATGGAGCCAGTAAATATGCTGGCGTTGGAACAATACGAACGCACTGAAAATCGCCTGAACGAACTCACCCAAAAACTCGAAACGTTAGAAGGGGAGCGTACTGATTTGCTATTGCGGATTGAAAACTTTACCACCCTGCGCCAGAGAGCCTTTAAAGAAGCCTTCGACGCGGTAAATGAAAATTTTCAATCAATATTTGCTGTCCTCTCAGATGGCGACGGCTACCTGCAATTAGAAGACCCAGAAGATCCATTTAGTAGCGGACTGAACTTAGTCGCACACCCGAAAGGAAAACCAGTACAGCGTCTAGCATCCATGTCAGGGGGAGAAAAATCCCTTACAGCCTTAAGCTTTATCTTTGCCCTGCAACGCTATCGCCCATCACCATTCTACGCATTTGACGAAGTAGATATGTTCCTAGACGGGGCAAACGTAGAACGATTAGCTAAAATGATTAAGCAACAAGCACAGCAAGCACAATTTATAGTTGTTAGTTTGCGTCGCCCGATGATAGAATCAGCCGAACGCACAATCGGCGTTACTCAAGCGCGGGGAGCTTACACTCAGGTATTGGGAATCAAATTACAATCCACCAATACATCGGCTTGAGTTTTTTGTTACTAATAGTATAGATTAACCGGATTCGAGATCAGGACTCGGTATAGAATGACCTCTGAACAAGCAATTAGGCGTTCCGATATATTAAATACCCAGGTGGTTACCAGCGATAACGGCAAGCGGCTAGGTATCGTCAGCCAACTATGGGTGGACATCGATCAACGAGAGGTTGTGGCTCTTGGCTTGCGAGACAGCCTGATCTCTGTATCTGGTGTTCCGCGCTATATGTACCTCAACAGCATCACCAAAATTGGCGATGTCATCTTAGTTGACAACGAAGATGTCATCGAAGATGTAGATACAGAAATGTTCAGCAACTTGATGAACTGGGAAGTCATCACCGAAACAGGTGAAGTACTGGGTAGGGTGCGCGGTTTCAAGTTCAACGGCGAAACTGGTAGGATTTATTCTATAGTTATCGCTTCCTTTGGACTGCCGCAAATTCCCGACCAAGTATTGAGTACCTACGAACTTTCGGTAGAAGAAATCGTCAGTACAGGCCCCAATAGATTGATTGTATACGAAGGAGCCGAAGAAAAAACTACCCAGTTAACAGTCGGCTTACTAGAACGGTTGGGTATTGGTAAAGCTCCGTGGGAGCGTGATAGCGATGAAGATTACAGTTATCAACCTCGCACAATCGCACCAACCAATCAACTGCCAAGTGGAATCCCATTAGAGCCACCCAGAGCCAAAGTTCGGGCACCCGAGCCTGTAGAGCAAGAATGGGATGAAGACTACGTTGAAGAACGTGTAGTACCTAAAACGATGGAAGCCCGTTCCTATGAGTCGGTTCGCTATGAGGAAGAAGACGAAGAAGATAACTGGAGTGAAGCGACGGGTAAGGATAGGTATGAGCCTAAACCTTTAGCCAAGAAAGACTATGATGACGATTATGACGACGATGTAGACGGTGACGCTTGGGAAGATGCACCACAGCCGGTGAATATTCCTAAGAAGGTGAAAGAGAAACAGCCAGAATACGAAGAAGAAGGCGGGTATTAGAATCGTACCACGCCACAAAGTCGCATTCCTACGGGGATCTTGCTAAAACTGGGAGGAACCTTGCACTCTTTCCGTGTGGTTCCCCAACCCCCTTCCCCGCTTATGGGAAGGGATTTTTTTATCGTTTTTTTTTATCTTTACTCTTTTTTCATCTAAAGAATACCTATTTAATTAACCGCTATAGACACTCCGTTGGCTTCTTGAACAGTAGGGATAAGGCACTCTAGCACTCTAGCAGGGGGAAAAAGGGTTTGAGCCGTTGTTTACTTTTCTTCAGACAGTTTGGTTTTATTGTGCCGACTTACTTGTATGTAATCTTGTAGTGCAATGCTTTCCTTGGGATCGGATGGATAAAATATCCTAATCTCATGAGTCAGAGTTTCAGACAGACATTTGCTTGTATCTGAGTGAATTAAGTTAATTTCAGCCGCATTTCTTGCTTTTTACTAATGAGTGAAAGTCACAAAAATTCAATGTTTTGTAAGTTTTAATTTAGCTTTAAACCTGCTAAACTTAACTTTCTTGTTTATGTAGCTACTGCAAGGATTATACAATTCAAAATAAAAAAAACGTACAATCTTGGCAGTGGCCGTCGATTTGTAAAAATTTAGAGCTAGCGTTCTCCGCAGATAAAAGTCAGGTTTGATATTGTTCGGTGAAGGCTATAAATGTTCCGCGATTTCAAGAACTTTCAAAATAAAGTACTACATCTGGAAATTACCAAAAAGTGCCCGTTGTCTTGTTCTCACTGTTACAACGAGTCGGGGTTTTCCATGCCTCACAGCGTTGTAAACTGGCGCAGTATTATACAAGAAGCGGCTCAGATAGGATTTAGGGGGGTACAGTTTATCGGAGGTGAACCCTTTGTTTATCCTCAGCTTTACAATCTCGTCGATTATGCGCGATCGCTTAGTTTAGAAATTGAAATTTATTCAAACTTAGCGGTTCCTGTGCGTTTTGACAGTCTTGACAAAAAGGTAAAACTTGCTACAAGCTTTTACTCCTGTGAAGCCTCAATCCATGATGCAATCACAGGTGGGGTTGGTTCCTGGGAACGGACTGTTGCTCAGATCAGAAAAGCTTTGGAAGTTGGTTTTGCTCTCAGGGTTGGCATGGTGAAATTTCCCAATGATGAGAAAGAATCAGATATTATCAGCTTTCTTGAAAATTTGGGTGTCTCTCGCCGTAATCTAAAAATAGACAGAATCAGACAATTTGGTCGGGGTGCTGATAACACTCAACCGACAGTGAATGAACTTTGTCATCACTGCGGAAAAACAGCCGCCATTTTATTCGATGGAACCATCACATCCTGCCCAATGGCAAGGTTTATTAGTTATGGGAATGTAAACGACTCCAGTTTAGTAGAAGCTATCTTTTCTGAACAAGCTGTAGCAATCAGGAAAGAGCTTGCGAATAGGTTTAAAAGGTACGATGCTTCAACTTGGGAGATTTTAGCAGGGTGTAATCCTGACCATTGCGATCCGGATCTCGACGATTGTGACCCGGATCTTAACGATTGCGATCCGAATCACACCTGTACTCCAGACTTTGGTTGTAATCCGACTTTGTGTAGTCCCGATCTAAACTAATCACCACACCGATTGGGGTGAAGTCGCTTTACAGTGAGTTTGTCGTAAATAAGACCAATCGGTGTGGTGTTTCTTTTCGCTTGTATTTAAGTTAAACAGATGAAATGGCACAAACCTGTAAACCAACAGGGGTATTAATAATTACAGACTCCACACCAAAAACTTGAGCGATCGCTTCTGGTGTCAGGACTTCGGATGGTGTACCAATTCTCCAAAGTTTACCCTGTTTTAACAAGGCGATGCGGGAACTGTAGCGTGCTGCTAAATTTAATTCATGCAATACTGTCACGATGGTTAATTCTTGCTGTTGATTTAAATCTTTCAGTAGGTCAAGTAATTGCAGTTGATAGTTAATATCTAAATAAGTTGTTGGTTCATCTAACAACAAAACCTTTGGTTCTTGGGCTAGTGCTAAAGCTAAAAAAGCACGTTGCCGTTCCCCACCGGAGAGTTCTTCCACAGCGCGATCGCTTAATTTTTCCAGTCGGGTTTTTTGAATAGCAATTTCAACTTTGTCTCTATCTTCTGAGTTTAATTCCCATTGCCACCAAGAGGTATGAGGTGTGCGGCCTAAACTGACTAATTGCCGCACAGTTAAACCGGTGGGAATACTTTGCTGTTGCGGTAACAGCGCCAATTTCTGAGCAACAATATTCGTCGGTTGCGAGTGAATTGCTTTGCCGTCAAGGAGTACCATCCCTTGTTGTGGTGAAAGAATGCGACTGATTAATTTAAGTAATGTAGATTTGCCAGAACCATTGGCACCAACTAAACTCAACCATTCTCCAGTTGAGAGGGAAAGGTTAATATCTTCGATAATTGGTACTACAGTGTAACCACCAGTCAGATTTTGCAGTTCAATGGGCATTTTTCACTGCGATTGACTCGCTTATTGAGGATATGGGTAAATGAGCTATTTTTGTCAAATATTTTTTAGATTACTCTAAAGATTTCAAAGCAGTTGTATACACAATAACATCTAAATTTTAGTTTGACATCGTGTCTTTTGACACGTAAGTATTAAAAACGCAGAATAAAAAATGGTATTATTTTTGACTTTTTGTGGGCGAAACCGTGACTAAGTATTTATTTTGGCTGCCTCTAAGCGTATTGAGTTTAACGTTCGCCTTTCCTGCATTTGCTAGCGATATCAATGTAACCCAGGTAACATCAAATATCCCGAATCTAAGTGAAGTTGAGCTATCCAGCACTAATGCTCAAGTATTAACTCAACAACCAGCACCAACAACAGATACAAAACCGAATTCTGCCGATGATGCGGATATTTTCATTGACGTAACAGGTGAAAAAGACACTCTACCTGAATCTACTCCTACTTACGTCATCGAGAAAGAAGAAATTCAAAAACAGGGTGCTAAAAGTGTCGCAGAAGTGTTGAGAGGCTTACCGGGATTTGCCATCAATAATGTTGGATTTGGGGCAGACATTCATACAGGAACTTACTATCGGGGACAATCAATCAATCAATCTGTATTTTTGCTGAATGGTAGACCACTTGGCACCAATGTCAACCTCTATCATGGTGGTACTGACCTTAATAGTATTCCTGTAGAATCAATTGAGCGCGTAGAATTATATAGCGGAACAAGTTCCACCCTGTACGGTTCCGAAGCTTTTGGAGGAGTAGTTAATATCATCACCAAACAGGGTGATAGTACTCCAAAATTAAATGCTGGAGTGGAATTTGGCTCTTATGGTGAATCTAATTATCGAGCCAGTTATGGTGGTGCTAGTGGCCCAGTCAAATTTAATCTTAGTATTGACAAATACAATGCAGATAACAATTATCCTGTCCCCAAAGATTCTGTAAATCGTGGTGCTGATGGACGTTTCTTTAATGGAGACACTGCAACTACTAACTATTCAGGTAGCGTCACATACGATATAAATCCGAACAATAGCGTTAGTTTGGATGCTTACAAAATTAGCAGTCGTCGGGGTTTAGTTTATTTTGGTTTCTTTCCAGCTCTCCAGAGAGACAGATTAGACCATGATGTGTTGAATGTTGGTTTATCTTGGAGAAGTTTGCTTGGTGGAAACAAAGATTCTGTCCTCAACACCACCATCGCTTACAACCAAGATTACTTTAACACTTATGGACCTAGTGGAAATACAGTTTACCGCCAAGGTACATTAAATTCTCAAGCGCTAACTGCGAGAGTAGAACATCGATGGCAATTCGATAATAATAATTTGCTCCGTTGGGGATTTGATGCAAAAAATAACTATCTCGAAGGTGATGTTTTAAGTAATGACCCCAGAAGGATTGCTTTTAATGGCTCTCAAAATCGAGATAGATTTGATGGGGCAATCTTTGCTTTAAATACTTGGAATATTACTAAGGAAATTCAAGCAGATTTGGGGCTAAGACAAAACTTTACTAGTGATTTTGGCAATTACCTCAACCCGAGTGTAGGTTTAAAGTATACCGCTAGTCAAAATATTGCAGTTCGTGGAAGTTGGGCTTCAGTACAGCGCAACCCTGGTTTAGACCAACTATATGTTTATGACACAGTTCATGGCTGGGCACCAAACCCAGACTTAAAACCAGAAACAGGTTCATCTTGGACTGCAGGATTTGATGTTAATTTAACTCAGAATTTGACCGGGCAATTTACTTATTTTGGCAGTAGCTTAGATAACCGCTTGTCAACTGTGGCAGGTAAATGGGCGAATATTGGACTGGTAAACACGAATGGTTTAGAGGCCGCGTTGCGTTGGCAAGTCTCTCGTAATTGGTCAACTTTTCTCAACTATACTTATACTGATGCCCGCATCGAATCCGGTGGAGAGAAGGGACTACAGTTAAGCACAGTTCCATTGGAAGTGGCACAAATGGGTATCGGTTATGCAGCCAACGGTTGGGAACTTAATCTGATTGGGAGTTACAATGGTGGTTCCCGTAGAGCTTTGATTAGCAGCACTGGTAGTTCCCTAGATTTCTCACCCTCTTGGTTCAATTTAGACCTTGGTGCTAAAATTCCGATTAGTAAAAATGTGGGCTTGACATTTTTTCTAGAAAACTTAGCGGATGTCAGTTATGAGAAAGTTAATCGCATTTATCAACCAGGGTTAACTTATCGTATTGGGATTAGTTCCACATTTTAAGAACCTGCAGCCAGCCAGGGAATATAAGTCCCTCTCTTATAGCTCAAGTCCGTTAAAACGGACTAAGGATGGGGGTTTAAAACATAAAATGACACCATATAACTCCCAACTCCCAACTCCTAACCACTAACCACTAACCACTAACCACTAACTCCTAACTCCTAACTCCAACTTTTATGAGAGCCAGAATTGATAATGAAGTATTATTCCTACACCACGAGGACTTACCTGAGTTTAAAAAAGGTGGAGGAGTGGTGCGGAATTCTTACTTTTGGGCGCTAAAATCAATTGCTGGTCGTGCTTCGCGGTATCGTGATTGGGAGTACGAACAAGAAGTATGGTTTGCACTGACACGAATGCTGTTGTCGTTTGCAGAGTCTGGCTATCTGGGTTTGAGAGAAACGATCCTGGAGTTTCCCTTATCTCAGGGGGAAATTCCAAGTGTGCTGCGAGATATTTCGACTTGGGAATAGTATTAACCCAACTCTAATTTAGATGCGATTTGCTGTTGCATATTCTCCATTAAATTCAGAGTTTTTTCGTATGCAACTCTTTGTTCTTGGTGTCGAAAATATTCAACAGCTTTCTGCAAATCGGCTAGAGCGTATTGTTCGTAGCCGAGTTGATGATAAGCCATTCCCCGATTCACATAAGCTTGTCCGTTACTTGGTTCTAGCCTTATGACCTGACTAAAATCGCGAACTGCACCCCTTGCATCCCCGTGACGAACACAAGCACAGCCCCGGTTAAAATAAGCTCTGTAATCGTCGGTGTTGAAGCGAATTGCTCTATTAAAATCCAGCATCGCAGCTTGTAGATTCGCCAACTTAAAATAAGCTAATCCGCGATCGTTATAAATATCCGCTATTCCTAAGCTGTATGTCTGGGGAATCTGAGTCAAAGCCAGATTGTAATCAGCAGTAGCTCCGGAATAATCCTTCAAGTTTGCACGAGCAACACCCCGGTTATAGTAAGCTCTGAAATCATTGGGTTTGAGCGCTATAACTTGATTGTTATCAGTAATAGCACTTAAATTATCACCCAATCTGTAGCGTGCAAGTCCTCGGTTTAGATAAGCCTCCGCATTTTTTGGCGCAAGATTTATCGCGATCGTACAATTCTCAACCGCATTCTGATAATCTTGTAATTGCAGATAGGCTAAACAACTATTGCTATAAGCTGCAGCAAAATCGCTTTTCAACTGTATAGCTTTTTGGAAATCATCAATAGCTGCCGAATAATTACCCCGGTGCATTTCCTCTACACCAAACTTAAAAAATTCATGGACTTTCGTAACTGTAGAACTGCTCTGTGCAGGTGTCGCGAAACACGAAAGGGCAAGAAGGACAATCCAAAAACTGACCATGAGTCGATAGTAGCGATTCATAAACAATTCTCGCTAGATAAAATTGCAAGCAAGAAAACCAATAGGTAGAGCTACTGCCCTACCTATTCTTAACAAAAGTTAAAAATTAGTAGTCCGTCAATTCAATATTGCTAGGTGCGACTCAACACCCTACCCCTTGCCCCAATTCTGGGGGAAAATAAAATTCCAAGTTCCCCAGAATTGGGGAATTTTAGGAACTATCTTTACCCATCAAAGTTGGTGTGACAGACTACATAGAGTTAAATTTTGCTTTACTGCCAGCCCTTATCCGCTTGCTCTAACACATAAGCGGTTACGTCTTCTATTTGAGCGGGTTTTAAACGGCCTTTGAAAGCAGGCATAGCATTCTTACCCTTCGTAACTTGGTAGATAATTGCTTCTGCTGAGTACATCCCGTACTTTTCCAAAGCATCTTTCTTCAAAGTTTTGTTAGCTTGAACCAAGTTCTTGCCACCTGCATGACAAGAGGCACAGTTGGCGCTAAAGATTTTTTTTCCGCTAGCAGTATCAGCAAACGCTGGGCTACTGAAGGCAAGGGTGAAGATAGCGATGCCTACCAGTAATACTGAAACAATTCTTTTCATTTTGTGTTCTCTCTGCGACAAAAACATATTCAGTGGAATATCCTTTATAATTCTCAGTTTATCTGCTCCCTTCGTCAAAAGACAGGCTGTCATACTTCGCCGAAATCAGTTGAGATTGGGACTTTGAATTCGCGATTCAGGAATATTTCAAAGGAACAGTCATCTATTCTTAGAAAGAAACTATATGTCTTTTTTTATACATTTCAATCTCAATGAAAAACTACCCAAAGGAAGAGATTGGATAGATGACATTTTTGGAGAAATTCCGACTCCTCAATCCCCACTTCCCAACTTCAAGAGTGCCTCGTCAGCAACGCGACAAATTCGCCAATCATCTAGGATTGATGCTCCCATCCGACAATAGAATGCTTGTGCTGATTCGTTCCAATCCAAAACACTCCATTCTAAACGCCCGCAATCGCGCTCCAGTGCTATTTGGGCTAATTTAATTAAAAGAGCTTTACCAATACCTTGTCGCCGATATTCTGGTAAAACAAACAAATCCTCCAAGTAGATTCCTGGCTTAGTAAGGAATGTTGAATAATTATAAAAAAACAGGGCAAATCCGACAGCTTGCCCTTGATACAAAGCTAGAATCGCCTCGACGTATCTTGGAGAGCCAAATAGATGCTCTTTGAGTGCTAGAGCATTACCTGTGACGGCATGAGACAATTTTTCGTACTCTGCTAAACCTTTAATTAAGTCAAATAGGACAAAGCAATCATCTGGTTCGGCAAAACGTAAAGTCAAATCGCGATTAGTCATTAGTGGGATCTTGCTATGTCATTAGTCAATAGACTTCTTGCAAAAGTCTTTTTCATCTGCGTCCTACCCTTGCCTCCGGCACGCTCCGCGATAGCTTGCTTCCCCAAAGGGGTACAAGAAGGCGTACAGCGCCTACTGTGTCGAGGCTGCGGTTAATTATTTCTTTTTTGGCACTTTTGCAAGAACTCTAATAATCCTACCTCGGAGGGGATCGTGTTAGGTTGTGTTTCCAATGACTAATGACCCATGACCAATGACAAATTAATCATACCAGCCATCCTTTTAAACGCTTGGCGATGTGGGGACGACGCAGTTTGCGCATGGCTTTGCTTTGAATTTGCCGGACTCGTTCGCGGGAAAGATTGAACATATTCCCGACTTCTTCTAAGGTACAGGGTTCGCTGGTTGTCAAACCGTACCGCAATGAAATCACATCTTTCTCTCTAGGAGTTAGCACGTCGCCCAAGACTTCCCAAATCTCTTGACGCATCATGCTTTCATTCATTTTCGCTTCTGGAGAGAGGTTATCCTCATCTTCGAGCAAATCCATCAATTCCGTATCTTCTTCTTTACCGACACGGTGGTTGAGGGAAAGTGCTTGCCGACGTAACTGGTGGAGTTGGCGCAATTGTTGCGGCGGAATTTCTAAAGCCTCGGCTAGTTCTACTTCTGTAGGATTGCGAGATAATTTTTGCTTGAGTTCTCTTTGGGCTTTTTTTAGTTTGTTAAGTTTTTCAACAATATGTATCGGTAAACGAATTGTCCGGGCATCGTTAGCGATCGCTCTTGTGATTGCCTGTCTAATCCACCAGTAGGCGTATGTCGAAAACTTATATCCTTTATCTGGATCGAACTTCTCGGAAGCGCGATTTAAACCCATTGCCCCTTCTTGGATCAAATCTAGGAAAGGGACTCCCCGATTTAGATATCGTTTGGCGATTGACACTACAAGGCGCAAATTCGAGCGAATCATTTTGCGCTTCGCCACCCTACCTTGATATAGACGACTTTCTAATTGCTTTTCCGTCATCCCTAAGGAAGAAGCGACATCACTTTTGTTAACAACATTTTTCTCTGGGGTTTGTAAATTTTCTTGTACTTCCTTGACTTCCTCGACAAACCGCACTCGCCGCGCTAACTCCACCTCTTCATCTGGTTTGAGTAATGGATAACGTGCCATTTCTTTAAAAAACGCGCCCACAGCATCATCATGCTCGGTTTTGTTATATCCTGAAGGTCGGGCTGCTGCCATTGCATCCCCGTCGCGCTCCTCTGAATCCAGAGTTTCTCCAACTACGGGATCGTCATAAGGCACTATCTCTAAACTTTCAAGTGCTTGGTCTTCAATGTCAACAACATTTTCCATAATTTCCATTGTTCCCAATTCAGCAATATTCATAGTTTCCTTTAGAGACTGTTGCTTTGTTTGGTACATAATTTAGTCGCAAATGGGAGCTTTTGGCTTGATAGTTTTCTCTAACGGACAAATACACCCATTTAACAGCAAAAATACAATCTTTTGCTCAATTTTTCTCATCAACGCAAGTATTCCGAGCCGCGATTTGGGTCGAGTCTCGGGAGCTAGCTCTTCAATAATCAATCGTGGGGACTCTGTAAAAGTTAGTCCCGGAGGTTCCTGAATGTGGAAGTTAGTTTTTTTTAAGGAACCAGACTTACCACTTCAAATGCTTGCTGGCATTTACCAAAAATTTATTATCCCACTCCCAACACATATCCTTCTATTTTTTTTTGCAATTGCAAAATATGTCAAACCCCCTCAATCAAAATTTCTTTAACTTAACAAATATAAAAGATTCAGCTATCAATTCTCAATTCTTAAATCTTAGTGTATTTTAGCAATTTTACCTGCTTTCTATGCATAGTTGAGATTTGTGATATTTAAATCTTTCTACTGGTGTTTTGCATCTTTGATAACTTTTCCTTTGGATGTCAAAATGCAGGTGCAAACTAGAGCAATGTATTCGCTGGTAAAAAGCATCTCATATACCCAAAGGAATTAATATCTACCAATAGGGGGAAAAGCGCTAACCCGATTCAGCAGACTCTTACAATAAAGAAGGTCTTACCTACTATGATTTAATTCGATCCAGCCTTGCTCCAATAGCGATCGCAGCCTCCTTTTTTTTTGGAAAATTGTCTGGGGAGTTACATAAAACAAAAGTTATCAAGTATTATGTCTTATGAAAGTATTGCGAAATACATTTTCTCTTAAAGGAAGCATCTACTTAGAGTTAGAAACCCCCAGTTAATTAGGCAACGCTACAACCAAAGAAATATTTATTTGGGCTAGTCGAGAAACTATGTATATTAACGATGTCAGTTTGCCGCAAATCATAGTGGCATCCACAGTTGGAGAGTATAATTCAAACACAATTCCAAATCGCTGGGTGGAAGTACTGGTAGACTCTCAAATCCCAGTTGCAGGGGGCGAGACAGAAACTGTTAAACAAGAAAAACTCTATACCTATCGATTGCCGACTGGGTTAGAAATAAAACCAGGAGATATTTTGAGTGTGCCTTTTGGTACACAATTATTAGGAGGAATTGCGATTCGTTTGCTGGCGGAACCTCCCCTGAATCTGGCATTGGAAAAAATCAAGGAAGTGGAAGATGTTATCCAAAAGGATTTTTTTCGAGATAGCTATTGGACGTTGATGGAAAAGGTATCTCAGTATTATTACACGCCACTGATTCAAGTTATACGGACTGCACTACCACCAGGATTATTAGGGCGATCGCAACGGCGGATTCGGTTGAAGCCAGAAAGCATCCCGAATGGAGCTGAGGAATTTCTTCCTTCTTCTGCCGCTCAAATCTTAAAAATCCTCCAATCTCAAGTATCTGGAGATTATAGCTTAAAATTCCTCAGCAGGCAGGTAAAAGGATATCGCTGGGCAGTCCAGCAATTGCTCAAACGCGGGTGGGTTGAAAGTTATTTGGAAGTACCGAGATATTCCAAACCGCAGACGAAACAGGCAGTAACGCTCATAGACGATGGACTTTATATTGACTTAAACAAGCGCCAACGGGAAATATTAAAAGTGTTACGGGATCGTGGCGGTGATTTGTGGGTTTCGGAGTTCCTGGTTATTTGTAAAACAACTATTTCTAGCTTGAAAACGCTACAGCAGAAGGGCTGTATAGTCATCGAAGATCGGGAAGTATTAAGGAGCGAACAAAATCCGACGGTCGAAAGCGATCGCCCCAAATCTTTAACAACTGCTCAAGCTAAGGCATTAGAGAGGATACAAGCTATAAGCGAACTTGCGACTGTGCTATTACATGGCGTCACAGGTTCGGGAAAAACAGAAGTATACTTACAAGCGATCGCGCCCATACTCAGTCAAGGAAAATCAGCTCTGGTATTAGTACCAGAAATTGGACTCACACCCCAACTAACTGATAGATTTAGCGCCCGTTTTGGAACCAAAGTCAGCGTTTATCACAGTGCCCTTTCTGACGGGGAACGATACGACACCTGGCGGCAAATGCTCGCAGGCGAACCTCAAGTAGTAATTGGTACCAGAAGTGCCGTATTTGCACCCCTACCGAAACTGGGGTTAATAATTTTAGACGAAGAACACGATAGCAGCTTCAAACAAGACTTTCCCATCCCCACCTACCATGCCCGTACCGTCGCTCAATGGCGTGCAGAGTTAGAAAATTGTCCCCTGATATTGGGTTCGGCCACACCTTCCTTGGAGAGTTGGTTGAGTATCTCTGATGTGGGACAAGGGGGAGACGGTGAAAATTCCCCCCACTCCCCCACTCCCCCACGGCCTCCACTCAGGACTCATTACCTCGGGCTCCCCGAACGCATCAACTCCCGCCCTCTACCACCTGTAGAAGTGGTGGATATGCGGCAAGAGTTGCTATCGGGAAACCGGACAATATTTAGCCGTTCCCTGCAATCGGCTTTGCAGCAGTTACAAGAACGCAATCAGCAAGGAATTCTATTTATCCATCGTCGGGGACACAGTACTTTTGTGTCTTGTCGGAGTTGTGGATATGTGATGGAGTGTCCGCACTGCGATGTCTCGCTAGCCTATCATCAGACTGAAAACAAAGGACCTCAACTGTTGCGATGTCATTACTGTAATTATGTCGCACCGCATCCCAAAAGCTGCCCTGACTGCGGCTCTCCTTATCTCAAATTCTTCGGTAGCGGTACTCAACGGGTGACAGAGGAATTAGCAAAGTATTTCCCCGACTTGCGTTTTATCCGTTTTGATAGCGATACCACCCGCACCAAAGGGGCACATAGGAAATTAATTTCTGAGTTTGCCAGGGGTGAAGCACATTTATTAGTCGGAACCCAAATGCTTACCAAAGGACTTGATTTACCGCAGGTGATATTGGTAGGAGTTGTCGCTGCGGATGGACTGCTAAATTTATCAGACTATCGTGCCAGCGAAAGGGCATTTCAAACCCTAACTCAGGTAGCGGGACGTGCTGGTAGAGGAGAAGAATCTGGGAGGGTAATTATGCAAACCTACACAACCGAGCATCCAGTAATTGAAGCTGTACAGAAGTATGATTATGAGTCGTTTACTAATAGTGAGTTAGAACAACGACAAGCCCTGAATTATCCTCCTTATGGCCGGTTGATTTTATTGCGGTTGAGTAGTTTGGATGCCATTCAAGTGCAGAATACTGCGACTATAATAGCTACTGCATTTCCCCAACAAGAGGGATTAGACATATTAGGCCCAGCACCAGCTAGTATTTTACGAGTAGCAAATCGTTTTCGCTGGCAGATATTGCTAAAGATTGCCCCTGATGTTTTGCCACAATTACCCCCTTGGGAAGAAGTGCGATCGCTTTGTCATCCATCTGTGAGTTTAACCATTGATGTAGACCCGATGAATATTATGTGAGCGGTTCAATGGCATCTTGTACCAATGTCCGGAAGCCCAAAATTTTGAAGTTAATGCATCTTGGCTGACAACACAGTTTTGAGAAGCCAGATAAGAAGCTAACTGGAATCGTCCCATACATAAATTTTGTTGTTTATGCTGCAACTTGGTCATGACACTTTAGTTACTCGTATTCGGGACAACAAAGAATTTTTTACAGCATATAGCATCATAAAAATTACTTAATATTTATTGATGCGATAAACATGGGTATCGAAACTACTGCCAGAGCGATGCAATATATCTTAGCTCCTGTAGTCATGATTAGTGCTTCTGCGCTAATCTTGAATGGAATGCATGGGCGTTATATCAGTCTTAATAATCGCTTGCGGGATATGTCACGCGAACGGCTAAAATTAGTCACTACTAATGCCGAAGAATGGACTTATAAGGAAGAGCGACTGCATTACATTGACTCAGAATTACCTCTAATCCTAAATCATTATATCCAAGTACATCAAGCAATTATGGTTATGTACTTGGCAGTGATGTTGTATGTTATTAATATGTTTATGATTGCGATTGCGTATCAAACCCAATCTGCAACGATCGCACTCACAGCACTGGTATTTTTTTTAATAGGTACATCAACATCACTCGTTGCTTTAGCAATTAATGTTAGAGAATTTTGGAATTCGCATAAACTGACTGAAAACGAAGTCAAGCAAGCATTATCACAGTAACTGTGGGTGAGTTTCAAAGGATGGTTTTAAATTGATAAGGTTCCCAACCACACGCCGCCGAGAACCTCGAACGCCCACAGATAAATTTTCGGCGGTCGGGTGCATTGGGCGGCGTTTCTACATACTTAAGACTGCTCTTTTGATGCAATTACAGACTGTGTACCTGGCTGAGATGGTGCCTGTTGAATCAGTCTCACCAATAGGCGCAAGCCTTCATTGACTGCACCAGAATCTGGGAAAATTTCTGCTACATCAGGATCTAGCTGGACAGTTAGGATGGATCGTTTACGTCCTTGACCACGGGCTACAACAGGGAGTTGGGTAAAGTCGTATTCGGGGCGTAAGTCATCATCCATTTCAAAGGTCTGACTCATAAGCTTTACGTTCCTTGCGGGTTATCAAAAGGACATCACGAACGACAAGACTCAGCGGTTTAAGTATATACCGTCAATTTCCGATGGTCAGTTGTTGTTTATGCAGCATTTGATATCGAAGCTGAATGCGAACGGAATGGGAGTTGTGGTTCACAATGGCTCGACGCTATTTAGTGGGGATGCGGGTTCGGCAGAAAGCAATATTCGGAAATGGATGCTGGATTCAGACATTTTGGAAGCGGTGATCCAATTACCAACGGATGAGTTTTTTAACACAGGCATTTATACTTATCTTTGGGTATTGAATAAGAATAAACCCGGCGATCGCCAAGAGCGGGTAATGTTGATTAATGCCAGTGAGAAGTTTAAACCCTTCGACTCTTACACCATGAACGAAGCCATAAAAGACGGCTTCATTCTCAACCCCCTGAAAAACATTGTCCCCGTTGCCTCCAAGATGCTGTTTGACCTCCCCAGCAACGAACTAGAGGGCTTTGAGGCACCCAACTACAAAGATGCTGATAAAAAGCAAATTTACGAAAACCGCGATCGCATCTATGCAATTGCCCAATACATTGCCGATCTGCTCGTCAAAGATGTTTATCGCCAAATCCGGGGTACAGGCAAAGCCATGCTAGCGGTGTATTCAATCAAAGCCGCGATCGCCTACAAACAAGCAGTGACCCAACAGTTTAACGAACTGGTCAAACAGCCTAAATACGCCAAATATGCCGACGCTCCCATTTATATTATCTATTCCAGCAACCAAGACGAACAAAGCGCTACGGGTCTTAATGATGGACTCAGTGAAGAGAAAGTCTTAGAAAACTTTGCTCTCAAGAAAAACGGCTTAATTATCGTCGTGGCTAAACTCCAAACAGGCTTTGACGAGAAAAAACTTCATACCCTATTTTTAGATAAAGAAATTAAAGGCATTGCCGATGACGGTAAACGATTGGTTGTAAAAATCAACTCTAATGTCTCAGAAGATGAGATATATGATGATTTTGCCAAAATCTATCGCAAGTATAAAGTCTTAAATCGTAGGGAGATTGGGGATTATTTTTTCAAGGAAACCGAAGATTTAGTTAACAAGCTTTGTGATGATTTTGAAACCATTGTGCGTAATGCACAAAATCATTATTAAAAATATAAAAAAAACGTATTGATATAGACTAGAAATAATTATCTCTGCGACAACAATGTCAAATATGCAATATAATTTCGGCGTTGGTGAATTGAGGTATGAATTGCCCTCACACTTCCTAGCCCCTCTCCCTTGGGGAGAGGGGAGCTTTTAATTCTTGTCCCCTCTCCCTTGGCACAGAGGGCTAGGGTGAGGGTCAATTTAGCAATTCATACCCGGATTCAGCAACGCCATAATTCCTATCGCTGTATGCTCAATGAAAAATTTCCTTTTCTCTTTCTAATAGTTGAAATTCGCCCAGGAAAAAGTGTAAATTAATACTCTTAGAGATATAATGTACTTTTTGAAAGATAAAAATAGATAAGTATTTTTCGACACTAGAGAAATTTTAAACAGCAAATTTGCAGCAAAGTTGTAATGTCAAAATTATATAGAATTAATAAGACTACAAGACAACGGTATGCAATACAAGTAGACCACAACAGTATATATAATAACTGAGTACAAAATATATGGGACAAGGATTTTTTCAGATTGGGGTAACGCTGGTTATCGTAATAGCGATCGCCCCATTGTTCGGAAAATACATAGCCCGCGTTTTTATGGGGGAAAAAACACTACTTGACCCCGTATTAAATCGAGGAGAAGCACTGATCTACGCCCTAGGGGGGGTGCGGAGCAAAGATGATATGACGGGTTGGCAGTATGCCCGGTCAATACTGTTTAGCAATCTAGTCATGGGAGTTTTTGTATATTTACTGCTATCTTTCCAGAGACTTTTACCATTTAACCCTAACAAATTAGGTACCCCCACTTGGGATACGGTACTGCATACAACAATATCCTTTCTCACGAATACCGACCAACAACACTATTCCGGTGAGACAACCTTCAGCTATTTCAGTCAAACATCGGCTTTGGGCTTTTTGATGTTTGTCTCAGCGGCTACAGGCTTGGCAGTCGGGATTGCCTTTATTCGAGGGTTGACAGGTAGACCTTTAGGTAATTTTTATGTAGATATTACCCGTGGAATTACGCGGATATTGCTACCCATTTCAATTATTGGTGCCATAGTTTTACTAGCGTTGGGAGTTCCCGAGACTTTAGCCGGAACGATGGTAGTAGAAACTTTAGAAGGAGGGACGCAATACATAGCCTTAGGACCAGTTGCATCTTTTGAAATTATTAAACAATTGGGTGAAAATGGCGGCGGTTTTTTTGGTGCAAACTCGGCTCACCCTTTTGAGAATCCCAATAGTGCGGCTAATTTAATCGCTACCATTGCGATGATTTCGATTCCAGCATCGTTGATTTACACCTACGGCTTATTCGCCAACAACATCAAACAAGCTTGGCTATTGTTTTGGATGGTGTTTATAATTTTCGTGGTTTTAATTGGAGTCACAGCCGCTGGTGAAATGCAAGGCAATCCCTTAATCAATAAGGTATTGGGAAGCGAACAGCCGAATTTAGAAGGCAAAGAAATCAGATTTGGCTGGGCACAAACAGCATTGTGGGCGATCGCCACTACCGCAACCATGTGTGGTGCAGTCAATGGAATGCACGATTCTCTGATGGCACCAGGAGGTTTCTCCACCCTATTAAATATGTTTTTACAGATTATCTGGGGTGGTCAAGGAACTGGAACAGCTTACCTATTTATTTACCTAATTCTGACCGTATTTTTGACCGGATTGATGGTGGGACGCACCCCAGAATTTTTGGGACGCAAAATTGAAAAGCGAGAAATCGTCCTTGCCAGCGTCGTCCTTTTGATTCACCCGATCGCCGTTTTAATTCCCAGTGCTCTAGCTCTAGCTTATCCTCAAACTCTATCAGGAATCAGCAATCCAGGATTTCACGGTATTTCCCAAGTAGTTTATGAATATACCTCAGCCGCTGCTAACAATGGGTCCGGTTTTGAAGGGTTAGGCGATGGGACTCTATGGTGGAACTTAAGCACCGCTTTCAGTATATTACTGGGACGCTACGTGCCGATTATTGCCATGTTACTTTTAGCCGACAGCATGGCACACAAACAACCAGTACCCGAAACCCGAGGCACGCTTAGGACTGACACTACCCTGTTTACAGGTGTCACCGCCGGTGTAATTTTGATATTAGGCGTACTGACATTCTTCCCAGTTCTCGCATTAGGCCCAATTGCCGAAGGTTTTAAACTAGCCGCAGGAGGGTAAGGTTCAAAAGTTAGGAGTTAGGAGTGATGAGTTAAGAGTTCAAAACTTCTAACTTCCAACTCCTAACTCCTAACTCTTAACTCCTAATTCCTAACTCTTAAAAATATGGACTCAGCAGCAAATAACAGCTCCCCAAAACCCCGACGTTCTCGTCCAGGCGATCGCCGCCGTTCTGGCAATAAAACTAAAGTCAATACCCAAGGACTTTACCAAAGAGCAATAAAAGACGCTTTTGTCAAGCTCAATCCCAAAAATGCAATCAAAAATCCAGTGATGTTTTTGGTTTGGGTTGGAACTCTCATCACTCTTGTAGTAACAATTGACCCCAACTTTTTTGGCCCAGCCACAGGTAAAAACCCGCGACTATTCAACGGTTTGATTGCAGGAATTTTGTTCTTTACTGTTCTGTTTGCCAACTTTGCCGAAGCCGTAGCAGAAGGACGAGGTAAAGCGCAAGCTGATGCCCTAAGGTCAACCAAATCAGATACAACCGCCAAAAAACTCGCACTTGATGGGTCAATTAGTGAAGTCCCATCTACCAGCCTGAAACGTGGGGATAATATATATGTGGTTGCTGGCGATGTCATCCCCGCCGATGGGGAAGTCACAATGGGGGTCGCCAGCGTGGACGAATCGGCGATTACTGGGGAATCTGCACCTGTACTGAAGGAAACAGGCTCAGATGTTGCGAGTTCGGTGACAGGTGGTACTCGTATTATCTCGGATGAATTAATTATCCGGGTGACTGCTGACCCCGGCAAAGGCTTTATCGACCGGATGATTGCCTTGGTGGAAGGGGCAGAACGCTCGAAAACACCGAATGAAATTGCTCTGACTGTGTTGTTAGCGGTTCTGACTTTGGTGTTTGTCTTTGTTGTGGTGACGTTGCCCTCAATGGCTTACTATGTAGACAGTCCGGTGAGTGTAGCAGTCTTGATTGCTTTGTTGGTGGCGCTAATTCCCACAACCATCGGTGGATTGTTGAGTGCGATCGGGATTGCGGGAATGGATAGGGTCGCCCAATTTAACGTGATTGCGACTTCTGGACGGGCAGTAGAGGCCTGCGGTGATGTTAACACCCTAATATTAGATAAAACCGGGACGATTACTTTGGGTAACCGTTTGGCTGAGGAATTTATCCCGATTAACAATCACTCAATGGAAGAAATGGCCGAAGTTGCTCTGGTCGCAAGTGTGTATGATGATACACCCGAGGGAAAATCGATTGTCCGACTGGCGGAAAAATTAGGGGCAAAGGCAGATTTTGACCGCAGTCAGGCGGAGGGTGTGGAATTCTCGGCAAAAACTCGGATGAGTGGTACTAATTTACCAGGTGGGCGTGAGGCGCGTAAAGGTGCGGTGAATGCGATTAAGGGATTTGTGCGTTCCAGAAATGGTAATGATACGCCAGAGTTGGATGCTGCATACGAGCGAGTTTCTGAGTTGGGAGGTACGCCCCTAGCGGTTTGTTTGGATAGCGACCTATACGGCATTATCTATCTCAAGGATATTGTGAAACCGGGAATCAAGGAGCGTTTTGAGCAGTTGCGGCGCATGGGTGTGCGGACGATTATGTTAACTGGAGATAACGGAATTACTGCTTCTGTAATTGCTAGAGAAGCTGGGGTGGATGATTTTATTGCCGAAGCGACACCAGAAGATAAAATCGCGGTGATTCAACGGGAACAGGCGGAAGGTAAGTTGGTGGCAATGACTGGGGATGGTACTAATGATGCGCCGGCGTTGGCTCAAGCAAATGTTGGGGTAGCAATGAATACAGGGACTCAGGCGGCGAAAGAAGCTGCGAATATGGTGGATTTGGATTCTGACCCGACGAAGTTGATTGATATTGTGGGGATTGGTAAGCAGTTGTTGATTACTCGGGGGGCATTGACGACGTTTTCCCTTGCGAATGATATTGCTAAGTATTTTGCGATTATTCCGGTGATTTTTGCTTCGGCGAATTTGCAAAGTCTGAATATTATGAAGTTGACTAGTACGAATTCGGCGGTGTTGTCGGCTCTAATTTACAATGCTTTGATTATTCCCGCTTTAATTCCTTTGGCTTTGACTGGTGTAAAGTTTCGTCCGTTGACGGCGAATCAGTTGTTGCAAAGGAATATTTTGATTTATGGGTTGGGTGGTGTGGTTGCACCGTTTATTGCGATTAAGTTGCTTGATTTGTTGATTACGGCGGTTGGTTTGGCGTAGTACGATTTTGGATTAGAGTTCTTGCTTCATTGTCAAAAAATGAAGGAAGAAGGAAGAAGGAAGAAGGAAGAAGGTTTTGAGATCGGCATTGGGACCCCAACTCAAAACGGGCAACCCCGATTAGGTCGGGGTATTAAAAAGAACAAACCACAGTATGCGCTGTACGCATTCTGTGTAGGGTAGGACGCTGAGGGACGCAGATGAAAAAGACTTTTCTTCAAAGGATGGTTAGTGTGGGGTTTTTAGCGGATGTAATGGAAGCGATAGCTTTTATTTGGGGTGAATTCTGTCGGCAAAGGTTACCTTTAGTAATTTTTGTAGGGTTGTGTCTGAATGTTTTGGTTGCACCTTGTGTGTATGCAGCGACTGGTGCCAATTTGGAACCCCGTTATGCTTATGCGCTTGGTGGTTTGGGGTTGGTGACTTTAGCGCTTGTTGTTTATTTGTTTGATGTTGTTTTTCGACCGGAGCGTTATTAATAGGACTTATGTTGCTAAATGTCCTTCCCCCTTTGAATTGGGGGCAGGGGGCAAAAGCGTCAATAAATAACTATAATTAGCTAAAGATTTTTAGAAATTTTCAAAGATTCTCAAACGGTACGCTACTAATGTCTATTGTGCGAAACATAACCAGAGCTATTCGCATGACTCTGGTTTTCTGGGTGCTGACGGCGATCGTTTATCCACTACTAATACTTGCAGTGGGTCAAGTAGCGTTTCCGTTTCAGGCTAAGGGCAGTATGATGCAAAATATTGAGGGACAACCAATTGGTTCGACTTTGATTGGTCAACAGTTCAGAACCGACCGTTATTTTCATGGTCGTCCCAGTACAATTCGTTACAGCCAAGGCAAACAAGCCAAGCCAACTGGTATATCTGGTGCCAGCAATCTTGCTCCCAGCAATCCAGATTTGTTAAGTAGAATTGTTGAACAGGCAAATACCCTTAAAGATGAAAATATTAAACCTCCAGCGGATTTAGTCTATACCTCTGGTTCTGGTTTAGACCCCCATATTTCAGTGGAAGCAGCAGAGGAACAGTTAGACAGGGTTGCTCGTGCCCGTAGTGTACAGCCAGATGAAATTAAACCTTTAATTGATAGGTATACTGATGGTCGATTTCTAGGCATTTTTGGTGAGCCTGGAGTCAATGTTCTGAGATTAAATTATGCTCTTGACCTTAAAGAGCAGAATCGCAAACAAAATCAATAGAATGGTTAGTGGTTAGGAGTTAGGAGTTAGGAGTTAGGAGTAAACAACCAATAACCAATAACCAATAACCAATAACCAATAACCAATAACCAATAACCAACAACTAACGTGAACTCTTCAATTCGTCCGGCACGACGGGGTAAACACAAAATTTTTATCGGTATGTCTCCTGGGGTGGGTAAAACCTACAAAATGTTGGAAGAAGCCCACAGACTCAAAGAGGAAGGTCTTGATGTTGTTGTTGGGCTTTTGGAAACCCACGGACGCAAGGAAACGGCACAAAAAGCGGAAGGGTTGGATATAATACCCCGCAAGGAAATTCCTCGGGCTGGTCTTCTTCTGACGGAAATGGATACTCTAGCAATTGTTGCGCGATCGCCTCAGTTGGCGTTAATCGATGAATTGGCACATACCAATGTCCCCGGCTCCCTACGAGAAAAACGTTACCAAGATGTGGAATTCATTTTGGAGAACGGTATTGATGTTTACTCCACAATGAATATTCAGCATTTGGAGAGCTTGAACGACTTGGTAGTCAGGATTACAGGGGTAGTAGTGCGGGAGCGAGTTCCTGACCGCATCCTAGAAGAAGCGGATGAAGTGGTAGTAGTCGATGTTACCCCAGAAACCCTACAAGAAAGATTGCGCGAAGGTAAGATTTACGCCCCAGAAAAAATTGATCAATCCCTATCTAACTTTTTCCAACGTCGCAATTTGATTGCTTTGCGGGAATTGGCACTGCGGGAAGTAGCAGACAATATAGAAGAAGATGCCAGAGGGCTAGGTATAGCCTTTTCAAATGGTGACATTGCCAACGGAGCAGTCTGTAATATTCGCGAACGGGTTTTGGTTTGTGTATCAACTTATCCCAACTCAATCCAGTTGTTACGTCGGGGGGCACGGATTGCTGGTTACATGAATGCTCCACTTTTTACCGTATTTATCGCCGATCCAGACCGTTTCCTCAGCAAAGAAGAAAGCCTGCATATAGATACCTGTGAAAAACTTTGCAAAGAATTTGAAGGTACTTTCATGCGTGTCAATAGCAATAATATAGCCAAGGCGATCGCAGAAGTTGCAGAAAAATATCGGATTACTCAGATAGTCATTGGTGAAAGTCAGCGATCGCGTTGGAAAATTCTCCTCAAAGGGTCTTTAACTCAAAAATTGGTTAGGTTGCTCAAAAATGTCGATTTGCATATCATTTCTACTGATAAGAAAAATGTCTTAACTGGAGGACTTAGTGAAGAATAAGGGGGACTATCCCAATAAAAATCTGACTTCCCCTGTTTATATTTTGCAACAAAACGACAATAACCTTGCGGCACGTGGAGGTGTTTACAGCTTTCCTATGCCCATGAGTCAGCTTCATCCTTATTTCCATCTTCGTTTATTTTCATAGTCCTCGGGTGAGTAAAATTCCACAAAGTACTCTTGCTCAATTGTTTTCATATTAGAAAAATTACCACCTATACTCACTCCAAAACCTTCTAACTTAGCAACAACATTAGATGTAATGCCAAAGTTCTGAGTATAGGTAAAACTGACATTATACTTTTTCATCCAATTTCCATTTTGTCTTCCATGTACTATTGTCTGCCACGAACTTTCCTTCTTCAGCCATTTCAAACCATCTGGAACCCTTGGAGGAATTGTTGGAAGGTCAAATTCTCCATCAACTTTTAGCTCTGAAGAAAAAATATGCTCCATTTTAGCCTCAGCCTTAACGTCAGCTATACTTGTTGGATCGTCGATTTTTGCACTCGTACTACCACTCTTGCCCTGCTGATTTTTGTCAATTAAGTTGATTCTTTTTGCCCCTAGACTGGTTAGTAGCTGAAGGAATTCACTTCTTTTTTCATCCAGAAGTTTTTCGTGAAACTCTGCGACCCTCAGAAAATAGGTGGAAGCAGCAGGATGTCTGACATAAACTACGTTTGATAGGAAATGATCGTCACTACACTGGAAGTCTCTCAAACGTTTATCATCTGGAGATACTACCAAAGCCTCAGGCATCATTCTCGGTAAATCAACCTGATAGAGTCGTCGCATCAAATAGAGCAAGAGAGGCTTCATAGTGTCTAAATATATAGCTCTTTCAGATGGTTTTAGCTCTTTTCCCTGGATTTTATCTATCATATGGAGGGGATTGTATGCATTAAGCATAGAAATGCCTCTTGCTTTTAGTTTTCCACCCCATCCCTGAAAATCTTGAGGAACCAGCAACTCCTCAAGTAGCGATTCCAAAATCTTATCGGTTGGAGTGACATTGCTATCTGGAGCAACGATAAGTAATGAATGGTCACTAGTCATCTGTACCTTCCTAATTTCTAGTTAAAAGACCTGATGACTTTAACTACATTGTTAACGCAATTATTTTCGTAAGGATGTCTCTTTAGTTTTACTTCTAACCCTGCCTTAGAGCGATACGGATGCAACGCCGAACCGAAGGTTTATCGCACTGCATCCTAAGGTGGTTTTTTATTTTCAGCAAGTTATCAATAATTATAATTAGTAACGTCAAAGTCTTGGTCAATGTGGTGAAAACACTATCTACACTTTTAAACGAAGAACGCAACCATCTGCAGACAGAGATTGATAACACAACCAGCATTGAGCAGGTAGTCAAGTTAGTTCAGACCAAACTCGATAATCTTGAAAGAATTTACATTGGCCAGCTAAATGTGGGTCAAATACGTTTGGCTTCGATTTTCCTGGATACGTTGCGGCAATCTATCGGTACTCTTGCTGCGGCTAAACAGACTGAAGTAGTAAAACTAGAAAAAAAACAAATTACTCACCAAGATCGAAATTTCCCTAAAAGGTTAATCCTGAAACTTCTCCAAGGACTCCTAGGTATAGGTATTTTAGCTTCGTTGTTCTCATATACTAAAACGACTCCAAGCGCATGGATGGGTATCTTGCTAACCCTTGTGCTTTTCGGATTGGAAGTGCTTAAACTCGACAAAGAACAGGAAAACAATCCTATTGAGCATGAGTTATTAAAATCACCTCAACCAGTTCTAGGGGTTGATAGCAGAGTTTTTCTAGATAACCTTGCCGATGCTCTTAATACTATCGACCTCGCAGTTGCGATTGAAGAACGGAGCAAACATAAAGATGATGTTGGTATAGAAGAACAGCCAGAGCTATTAAATTTTCTGCAAAGGCTGATGGGGGCATCATTTCTGGATAAACCCCAAATGGCTCAAGCACTAGTGAAACTTCTGCCACAGATTTTGATGGAGCAGGGGATTCGCACTCAAATTTACCAACCGAAAAACCCTGATAGTTATCGCGAGTATTTTGACTTTGAGCCAAGTATCGACCCTGATACCCAGGATTACGTTACCATAACTCCGGCATTATTAAAGGGCGATCGCTTGCTGAAACGCGGTCGGGTAATTGAGCCTGCATATTCCGAAGCTAAAGATTGAATGAATGAAGGAAGAAGAAAGAAGGAAGAAGGAAGAGGTTTTGAGGTGTGGATTCAGACCCCAACTCAAAACGGACGACCCTTCTTAAGTCGGGGTATTAAACCCCCAAGTCCCGAATTAAAAAAAACGGTAAAATTATGTCTATTTTAGAAACAATCGGCTTCGATTTGGGGCATGGTGAAACAGCCGTAGCTAAAGCGATAGTGGAGAGCATTGAACCCCCTCAAATGCTTGAGATTAATAATAAGAAGAACCAAATTACGGCTCTCGGTTGGCATCCCAAACTTGGTTATCTTGTCGGGGAACAAGCATTAATTCAAGCTGGGGTTACGCAGTTGAAAATAGCTTTTAAACAAAAACCAAATAACGATCCAAATTACAAAGAAACAATTAGCACTTTTTTGGCAACATATTACCGCCAACTGAAGGAAAGCAGACAGATTGAAGGTGGGGAAAATAGCTACTTTTATGTTGGTTGTCCTTCCGGATGGTCTACCCTAGAACGGGAGGAATATCAAAAGCTACTTCAAGAAGCTGGCATTCCCAAACTAAATGTTGTGCCGGAATCACGGGCTGCTTTCCTGCAAGCGAAGGAAGCTGGCAAACTGGAGTATAACCAACTGAAATCTGAAGTGTTAATTATTGATATTGGCTCTTCAACTACAGATTTTACCCTAGTTAAGAGCTTACATGAAATCCCGATAGATTTCGGGAGTAATGCCCTAGGAGCATCTTTAATTGATAAAGCTATTTTTGCTCGCACACTCGCAGAACACGAGCAATCATCTTTACTAAAAAAAGTATTTCAAGAATACCCACATCATCAAGCTCGTTGTGAACTTGCTTGTCGCAAAGCGAAAGAAGATTACTTTTCTAATGAGCAGCTATATAGCGATTCTCAATCCTTTGCCCGTGGCTTCGAGTCTATCAACGAACAAATTTATTTTATCCCTCAAGTTAACAAATTAATTATGGAGGAAATATTAAATCAACAGTTGCCCGAACTGAGGCTTCATAGTTGGATAAAATCATTTCGAGAAGCTATAATTGAGGCGAAACAAAAGCTTGACAAACAGAGCATTGTACCGAAACTTTTGCTGATGACTGGTGGTGCATCCCGCATGAACTTTACACGCTTTATTTGCGAGGAAATCTTTAGCGAACCAGAAACACAAATTCGACCAGATCCAGAACCGGAACGGTGTATTGCATTGGGTTTGGCACGAGTCGGTCGATGGGATTTGCGTGCTACTGCCTTCAAAGAAGAAGTTAACAAACTGTTTGATGAAAAGTTTCTCAAAGAGTTGATTTCTCAGCATATTCCGGAGTTAATCGAATCATTAACTCAGCCTTTAGCAGAGAATTTGATTGAAAACGCAGTCAAACCTGGTTTAGAACAGTGGCAAAAAAACAAAATACGAACTTTAGCCGATTTAGAAGTCGCTATGAAGGGTCAAGCAGAGCAGTGGTTCAGAAGCGATCGCTCTCAAGAGATAATCAATCAGAAATGCATCAGTTGGTTTAACAATAAAATCCAACCGGAGTTAGGTGCAAAAACTGACCCAATATGCCGCAAGTATCAGATACCTAGAAGCAGTTTAAGGTTTGAGGATACCATTGACCCGGCTTTTGTCAACCCAGAACTGCGAATTGGAGATGCTATCCTTGGTGACACAGTGGCATTTATCATCAATGTATTAATTGGTGGAGCCACTCTTGCTAGCATTACCACTCTGATACTAACCGGACACTTCATTTGGCCGATTGTACTAGTATATGGGGCTTCGGTGATGGCAGCAGGAATGGAGTTAAATCGCAAGACTGTCAAAGAGGCAATCAAAACAAACGTGGATGTCCCCAGTTGGATGCGTTCTAGTTTTTTGAGCGACCAAAAAATTGAGGATGTATGCGAGCAAATAAAGCCTGAGGTAGAGAAAGTTCTTCGAGAGCAACTGACAGCGAATCAAGAGGCTTTTGACCAACTAATTGCAAAAGTTGGACTAGGGTTGCAACAAGCCCTTTCCACCAAGGTTCAAGAAGCAATTATTTTGATTCAGTAGAATAGTCAGTAGTCCTTTTCTTTGTTTGCCATGACGCTGAAAGAATTAGAGGCTCAACTTCTGGCACTCTCGGATGACGAAAAAGCGCAAGTAATTCAACTCCTATCTCAGGGTAAAATTACACTGGGACGCGGTATCGAGAAAACACCTGATGTTTGTGGTGGCAGTGCCTGTATTACTGGAACTCGGATTACCGTTTGGGGACTTGTAGAGGCCCGTCGAATTGGGTATAGTGAAGCCGACTTATACCAATTCTGTATGAAGATGCACATAATCAAGACCCCCCTGTAGTCCCCCCTTGGCAAGGGGGGACGGCGTAGCCGGGGGGTAATATATGCAGCTTCACAAAGAAACGGTATTACTTACGAGTTATCTATCTCTGTCTGCAACGGATCTCGCTAATGCCTGGGCATATGCCGAAGCCTTCCCTGACGAAATCGAAACAGAGATTCGGGAAAATGATGAAGTAATGTATGAGTATCCATGACAGATTGCACGTGTTTATGCCGATGAGCAATACCCATTACCAGTTGTAGAATTTCTGCGGGCTTTAGGTCATGATGTTTTAACTGTTCAACAAGCAGGTAAAGCAAATCAGAAAATTCCCGATCCGGATGTCCTAGACTTTGCAACAAGCCAGAAGCGTGCCGTCATTACCCAGAATCGTAAAGATTTCTTTCGGCTTCATCGTATACAGCCAGATCATGCTGGGATTATCGCTTGTACGAACGATCGGGATTGGGAAGCACTGGTTAACCGAATCCACATGGCGATCGCAGATGAAGAACCGGGAGCAAGGCAAATTGATTCGTGTTGTGCGTGGCTACTAATTAGAGGCTTATACCGTTTCTTTGTGAAGCTGCATATATTACCCCCCGGCTACGCCGTCCCCCCTTGCCAAGGGGGGACTACAGGGGGGTCTTGATTATGTGCATCTTCATACAGAATTGGTATTACATTTGAGTCTATCTAAACGTGGATGCTTTTTTGTTCACGATAAGTATTCAGCATCCAGTAAGCATCGAGCTTTTTAGAGATTTTGGAGAGAATATTACCTAACTAATAAACCTGATCGTGACTACCAATATCTGTAAATACTGTATTTCCATCATCTGTAAAGTAAAATAATACTCTCTCGTCATACCCCAGACTGAAACTCCATAAATCCTTCAACTTTCCAGATAATTTATGAGTTTTTAAACTTGCATCAAAAGGGTCAATTGTAAAAATCTCTACTTTCTGCCAAAATCTAACTTCTAATTCGGCATTTCCTTTAATTATTTTTTTGAAAGTTCGTCGAAATGAAGAACTAAAACTAATTTCCATTACTCGTCTTCAAGGATTTGTCGTAACTCACTAATATTTGAAGAAAAGTTAAGTTTCCCACTTCGTTCTTCATCTTTGCTAACGTTGAAATTATTTAGCATCTCTTCTCGACGTTCTTCTCTGAGATACTGAGCGACAAGCAACTGAATCTCTTGCTTTTCGTCATTAGAAAGACTTTTAATTGCTTCTACGACATCACTGAAAGTCATGGTGGAATGCTTTATATGTCCTACTTTTTAAGTCTAACATACTGGTGTTGAGATAATTTAACGTACTTCGGGAGAATTCTTGGGGAATACGATTCCTGAATGGTTTTGAAAGAGTATTACATAAATCATAAAATCTTAATTAAAATGCTTTATCCAACCCTGCTTGTTTCAATACACCATTAGCTGTATGACGTGACTTTATAGAACCATCCACGACAAAGCGACGGTTTGCTATTGGACTATACCAAATTTCGTGGTCGCCTTTCCCTTGTCGCTCAAAATAACAATCGGCTTCAGAAAGAATCTTTTTCAATTCAGGAGTAAACGAAGCACCCATCTACTAAGCAACCTCTATCAACTCTTGACGATGGCTAGTTAATTCAAAGCTGATTGAACCCACATAATCACGAGACACTATTTGATTTAGAACGATAAGTTCCAAGATTATGACTCGAAGCTTTTGTGTAAGTAACTCAATTGTAGAAGCTTCTGTCACCAATCCCAGCACATCTTCGCTTGTTGCGACCCAAACTTCCGCTTCAGCATCCCAAAATGCTTGGACTTTAAATATCATAATGTTTGGTTATGGGGTTGTGATAGTAGTTCTAGTTTAAAACGTCGAAAGAATTAGAGCCTCAATTTCTGGCTGTTAAATTACACAACTTTTGTCCTTGCCTAAAATAATGTCAGCACACCAACTGTTGCATCGTTATTCAACTGTTCGATATCATGATAATGACTTCGTAAAATTGTCTCGATATCTGCTGTTTTACAGTTACCCCGCCGAATCCAGATAATTTTGGGTGGAACGTCAAAACTCTGACGGGGTGGTTTGGTTCACACTCGTTACGGATTACTCCGCTTTGAGATGCTCTCATATACTGTAATTCTCATCCCTCGAATACAGGGTTTACCACCACGCTTGCCGGGTTCGATTGTGATAATCTCACCGTAGCTCATTGCTTTCACCTCCTGACGGTATGCAACAACCTTAATTTTAGCCTACAAATACTCAAGCAGTCGCCTTACTTGAGCTAGAGCGTCTTCTCCCGGAATCGGTTGCACAGTGCCCATTTCTAACTTCATTGCGTCGTCGCTTTGCCCGGAATGCTTCTTCAACCAACGCATCGTCAAGCTGAATATTAGTTCGCATTACTTTCGGCTAGAGAAAGATTATGGCACGAGAGTCTTCTACGTCTGATTTTTCGTTGCCTTTAACATCAACCGTATTGAGCTTTCAGCAGTCCGCTGCAACCGAATTGTTAGACAGTACTTTTCCTACAACCCTCAACCTTGAAAAACAATAACGGCTTGCCATCCACAATCTTTTCCTCTACTTCTCTCATTCCAATTCTTTCTGCTACTTTCTTTGACTCAAGGTTGGGCTGATCGCAGCTTGCGAAAAGATACTGATAGCCAAGTTCGTCAAAACAATGCTCCAATATTTTGCCTGCAGCTTCGGTAGCATAGCCTTTTTTAGTCGCTTCAGGCAGCAAAGCATAAACTAATTGGGGTTGCGTTTCATCAAAGAAATACCACAATCCAACAAACCCGATAATTTCCTTCTCATCTTTAGTGTGAATAAACCAAAGACCGAATTTCTTTTCATTAAAGAGCTTTTGGCTCTCTACTAACATTTCTTCAACCTGTTTCAAAGAAAAAATGTTGTCATCGCATAAATACTTTCTAACGTACGGATTAATAAAAATATAGTGTAATGCGTTCAAATCACTCTCTAAAATCGGCTTTAAGAGCAACCTCTGAGTTTCAAATACCCAATTCATTACCATCTTCCTACATTCAACGTCTCAAAAATTTTATTGCATCTTGAGGGTAACCTGCGACCCACAAACATTGAGTTGAAAGCCTTTCTGCTTGCTTTTCACAGCAGTCAGCTTTTCTAATATCCATAACTGCTTTTCATACTCAGCTTGAGCTTATCGGTTCATCTGAGACACTAGCCTTGATTTTAGCATTCTTCAGAAGTAGGTCGTTTTTCTAAAAATCAAATAGGAGTCCTAAGCTCGACTTTATCCATTTTTACGAAATCCAAATATTAGCCCTAAAACCCTTGTAGGGCGGTAGTTTTAGTTTTTGGACTTTATTGTCGTATCAGTGACATGGAAAAAGTATTGGTCAAAAAGCTAGGGTTTTTGCCGGATAAAGAAAGCCAAGTTGTTAATTTTGGATCAAGTCGAGCTTAGAGGGTGTTTATAAAATAAAGCGATCGCGATCGGAAGCAAACCAGCAACCATCCGTAAGGAACGTGGTTTTGCCTGCTCCGTTGGGATCTAACAACCAAAAAAGTACTCTTGACTCTTGACTATTGACCAATAACTATTGACTATTGACACTTAACTAAATCCAAAATTTCATGACTCGTGTAATCGGTTTAATGAGTGGCACGTCTGTAGATGGGATAGATGCTGCTTTGGTAGACATTTCCGGCACAGATTTGGATCTCAAAATTGAGTTAGTCGCAGCTTGTACCTATCCCTACCCCAACGAACTCAGAGAACAGATATTATCAGTTTGTGGTGGTGGTGCAATTTCAATGGCAGAATTAGCAGAATTAGATGATGCGATCGCTCTCAACTTTGCCGCTTCCGCACAAAATATTCAAATAGGTCACGAAAAAGCCGCCCTAATTGGTTCCCACGGTCAAACAGTTTTCCATCGACCAGCAACTGAAAGGGGACTTGGCTACAGTCTCCAACTCGGACGTGGTGCTGTGATTGCAAAGCAAACAGGAATTACTGCTGTAAGTAACTTCCGAGTTGCTGACATCGCTGCCGGCGGTCAAGGTGCCCCTCTCGTACCTCGGATAGATGCCTACACTCTCAGCCATCCTCAAGAGTCGCGTTGTATTCAAAATATCGGCGGTATTGGTAATGTTACTTATATACCAGCCCGAACAGGCAACTGGTTAACAGAAATTCGCGGCTGGGATACAGGTCCGGGAAATAGTCTGTTGGATTTGGCCGTACAGCATTTAAGTGCTGGTACTAAAACTTACGATAAAGATGGTGCATGGGCCGCAAGCGGTATTCCCTGTCATCCATTGGTAGAACAATGGCTCAAGCAAGATTACTTTCATCTACCACCACCCAAATCCACCGGTCGAGAGTTATTTGGTGTGGCTTACCTGGATCAATGCTTGCAAGATGCCGGATCTTACCAACTCAGCCCAGCCGACTTTCTGGCAACCATCACAGAACTAACAGCAGCCTCCATCGCTCACAGCTACCGCAGTTTTTTACCGCAAATGCCCCAACGGGTATTGTTGTGCGGCGGCGGTGGTCGCAATTTGTACTTAAAACAAAGGATACAGCACTTATTGGATGAAGTGCCAGTTATGACTACTTCCGAAGTCGGATTGAATGCCGATTTTAAAGAAGCGATCGCCTTCGCAGTTTTAGCTTACTGGCGACAACTGGGTATTCCAGGCAACTTACCCACCGCCACCGGGGCCAATCAAGAAGTACTGCTGGGCGAAGTGAACCAGATATAAGTCCTAAGTCCTGAGTAAATATAAGCTCAGGACTCATTACTCAGCTTTCTAGCAAGTCCGCAAAAAGTACCCTCTGCCCCCTGCCCTCTTCCTCTTCATCACCACTGATGGAGGCTATACTGGACTTGTTTCCCGCCTGACATGAGTAGGGCGGTACTCGTGAATAGGGCAAGGAACACACAAGGTGGCGCACACTTTTTTATTGGAACCAGGACGTTGGACATTACAAGGAAGTTGGATAGAACGTAACTCCATGCCAATCAGCGTCAAGGGTATGACCTTGGTGGCTTGGAATCGAGATAACTGGTTTACAATGGCGACAAAGCTAAAATTTCCTCTTAGCGATCGCCCGGAAATTGCTTTGGTATATAAAGGGCGTTTGGATGACGGCGAGCGACAGTATTCTTTTTTACTTCAGCATAATCTTTTGGGACAAGTAGAAGGCGAGGGTTGGATTGGTCCAGATACCATTGTCCAGCATTATTGGGGACTAGGCGTAAAAGTAACGACTCCTGGGGAGAATCGCCAACGTCGCAGTGGTTTTGAAACCCTATACCGGATGTCGGATGACACTTACCACCTCACTAGTAGCATCCTAGCTGGTCATTTTCTAAGCAGTACAATTGAAGCCACTTTAGAGCGTCAGGCAAAGTAATTAGTGGTTGGTGGTTGGAAAAGAACAACTAACATCATCCCCAAGCTAATTAACTTGATGAAATTTGGGCAAACTAAATTTAACAGTCAAAGTGCGAGAGAATGCCAAACACTCCAGTGAATATACTAGTAAAGTAAGTTTTAATTAATACAATAAAAATCCTGCAATTTGTATCCCATACAGGTTTCATCCCCATTATTATTAAACATTGGAGTCGAATTTTCTCATGTCAGACCCCAACATTGGTCGCTTACTCGCCAAACGCTACCAGCTTCAGGAATTAATTGGCACCGGAGCAATGGGACGGGTTTATCGTGCTAAAGATATTTTGTTGGGAGGCGTACCCGTTGCGATCAAGTTTCTGGCTTTGTCAATCCAAAATGAAAAGATGCGATTGCAAGACCGTTTTGAGCGAGAAGCGAAAACCTGCGCCTTACTAGGACAACGAAGCATCCACATAGTGCGAGTCATGGACTATGGTGTTGACGAGTATAATACTCCGTTCTACGTCATGGAGTACCTGCAAGGAAAAAGTCTGAGTTATGTCATCCGCAAGCAACATTTGACTGTACCAAGATTCTTGAGTATGTTACGTCAAATCAGCATGGGTTTACAGTGCGCTCATGATGGCATCCCAGTTGAGGGCACGCTCTGCCCAATTATCCACCGCGATATTAAACCCAGTAATATGCTGGTAATGCAAGACCCCAGTTTTGGGGAGTTAGCTAAGATTCTTGATTTTGGGATTGCCAAGTTACTCCAGTCAGATGGCGATCGCACTAATTATTATTTGGGTACCCTGGCTTATTCTTCTCCCGAACAAATGGAGGGTAAGGAATTAGATAACCGGGCGGATATCTATAGTTTGGGTGTGATGATGTTTGAGATGCTCACAAGCAAAATGCCAATAGTCGCACCAACTCACTCTTTTGGTGCATGGTATAAGGCGCATCACTATCAACAACCCCGGACTTTTGCTGAAGTTGCCCCCAAATTGCAAATACCTTCATTAGTAGAAAATTTGGTGATGAGTTGTCTTGCCAAGACACCGAGTTCGCGTCCCCAAAGTATGAGTGAAATCCTCAAAGTTTTAATATCTTTAGAACAAGAGTACGGTACAAACAAAACTCGGCAAGACATTAAGGAAGAAACAGAAGCTCCTACCCTGATCGCAAAATTTGAACAGAAAACTCACCAACTATCGCCTGCATTTCTATCAAATGATGAAATCATCCAGCAAGTTACCTGGCCGAAAAATAAACCCATAGCTGATATTGTTTTTTCTCACCCCATCCGTGGCAATAATGAAATTTTACCAGCTTTATGGGTAATGCTACCGTCTGAGGAAATTCAAAAACGCTCTATTTGTACCCGTTACAATCAATTTTTATTTATCACTTCCCCTCACCCCGTATTGTTATGGATTAGTATCATATATAACCGTAAGCATGGTGCGAAATGGCTGCCTTACTATCTTGACCTCAAAACAAATCCTGGTCAGGAAATCGCTCGTTTGCTAGGACAAGCTGGTTACTATCGGCTGCTATTTTTTACGCGGGAAGCACCTAATCGCTGTACTCATATTCTACTGTCAACCATCGCCCCGGCCCAACGCGAACGACTACAGCAGTGGTTGACAATGAGCAAAACTCTTGTTTCAGCGGCAGATCCTCAAATGAGTAAAAGTTTACTTAAAAACGAGTACGAAAAAATTAAACCCCAAATTTTGGCAAAACTGGAATCAATTGACACAGATTCGCCATTCGACCTTTCAGGCTGAAGTCAGTCTTGTTTCTTTTATCCCAAATATTAAGAGCGATACGAATGCAACGCCGTTGCCCTTGGCCTCACGCCGATCGCTCCTATTGATTCTTCCTTCTTTGTAGCGACACTCTCATCAATGTTAACTATTGTTAAGAGAATATGTTTTGCTCGTCAGAAACAGATATAAAAATATGGATAGAGAAGTAAAACTTGGTCAAAAAGCTAGCTATTGGCTTTACTCCGAGCAGATTGTTTAATGGTACGATTTGATTGTGTTATGTTCGTGCTTTTAAAACTCCCAAGCCAATACAAGTGCTGGAGAAAATTTTCTGTAAGCAGTTAAGTTAAGTTTGACATAAAATTACTAACTGACACTACAGGTAGTATGCAGCCAAATAGCGAGAATTAAGTTTAGTTATCAGTGTAAAGGTGCAAAAATTTAGTGGTTTCTTTGAAGTTGACGCCCCGGCATCACCAGCTCTTTTCCTCCTTGGAACGGAGCAAGAGAAGGAGGTCGTCCACTGCGACATGAGTCTTACTCTATGCCAAAGCGGAACCTGAATCTAAGCCCCACTGGTGCTTCAGAAGTTCTTTATAGGTCGCTTCGCGGACTACCATTTGTTCGTACAGCTTGACCAAAAAGTCTTTAGCTTGGTCGTGGCTCATTCCTTGCACTTGATTTGCGAAGGAGTGAATGCTGAATTGCTGTTCTAGAGAAAGTTCGATAGGTTGGTTCATATTTAAACTCCAAAAAACAACGCGTTAAGGTTACATCGTTCGCCAAAGTCCAAGTGGTAGTTATATGGACTTGATTTTGTCGTGCTTTGTTCCTCTGTATTAAAAAAGATAACAATTGTTTGACAAAATGCCCATATCCCAAGTGGTAACTTTTACTGCTTTTATATTTAGCACCTAAGCCTACTGATATATAACCCAAGTCCAGTAAGGTGGATTCCGGGAAGGTTGTAGGCTTTATTGGCATATATAAGTTGTTTTCTGACTCCAGGGTGGAGACAGGGTGGTAATGTTGAAGCAGTTAAGGGTGAATTATATTGCTCTTACCTCATTAAGTGCAAGATGTCAATTTAGCAAAATAAAGAAATTTAGCCTCCGAATGTAACTTTGGAGGCTAAGAATATTTGTATCAAGTTGCGAACATATAAAAAGCTCAGACTGAACAAATTGTTGAGTATTTGTACCAAGAAGGGGCAAGTCACACAGCAAGACTTACAAAGAAGCGACATAGGCATAACGACAAGAGCGTAGGTAGTCTACCTTTAGTAGACTTTTGCTATTAGCCAGGGACTTTAGTCCGGGAGCAAGGTAGCGAGGCAGGTGCTGTAGATAGTAAAATCTTGATTAGAAATTCAAAATATCTAACGAATCCTCTATTTCTAACTCTAAAATTCTTTCTTGGACATTTTTCTGTTCCACCAGTTTACCTTCTTTGCGATACAAATCTGTCGCTTTTTGAAAATCCTCGATTGCCAAAAGTTTATCTCCTAACTCGCAACGAATATTCCCACGGTGATAATAAGCATCGGCATCATTGAAATTAATTTTTATAGTTTGAGTATAATCATCAATTGCTCCCTGATAATCTCCGCAATAAGAACGAACATTAGCACGATTTTTATAGGCAAAAGCATCGTTCGGATTAATATCTATCATCTGAGTGTAATCTTCGATTGCCCCTTCGTAATTCCCTAATTCATAACGAGAATTTGCACGTTTTTTATAAGCATCTGCATCATGAGCAAATTGTGGTTTATCTTTTAGTAGATAACCAGCCTTATCAAGGCTTCTATAAGTATCCCGATCGTGAGGATTAATCTTGATAGCATGAGTAAAATCCTCAATTGCTCCCTGGTTATCTCCAATCTGAGAACGTACATTTGCCCGGTTTCTATAAGCAAGAGCATCGTTCGGATTAATTTTTATCGCTTGTGTATAATCTTCAATCGCTCCTTGATAATCTCCTAATTCGTAACGAGCCGAAGCACTTTGATTGTAAGCTTTGGCATAATTAGGATTAATATTTATTGCCTGAATGTAATCCGGAATTGCTCCTTCGTATTCTCGTAGAGAATAGCGAGCATTACCGCGTTTGTAATAAATATCAGCATTTCTGGGTTGAATTTGCAATGCATGACTATAGGCAGTAATTGCATCTTGATACTGCTTTTTATTAACGCATTCATCACCCAGTTTCAGATAAAGCAAGTTCCAATTATCAACCTTCTCGGGAATTAACTGATATTTCCGCTGTTTATGTATTTCCCGTTGATATTTCTCCCCGTGATAATTGCCATTACTAGCAGATTGTAACTCTTCTAAATAACATTTTAAGCCACCACCATATAGCAATTGCTCTATCCCAAATGAAATTTTACCAGTTCTCAGCTTAATCATTTGGGTGGGAAGAAAGCCAGCAAAAAAAAGGTGATATTCGGACTGTGCTTCGTTCACTACCTCTTGAATTAAAATGCACACTACAACTGCATTTTTTTCAACTTCCTCTGCACTCACCGACCACCGAACTTTATCAAAACTGCCATGACGAGATTTTACATCAATACCAATCGAAGCATTAGCAGTCAGGGTAAAATCAACTTTACCATCACCGCCGAAGCGTTTTTCATAATCTACTTCAGTAATCAAATCCGCTAAACGTTCCTTAACTACCTCCTCACCCAATTTTCCCTTCAAATTGCTGATAAAAACCTCACGCACTGGGGAAGTTCGCTTATATTTTTCAGCCATCTGCCAGCAAAATTCTCGCAGTGCTTTTAATCTCTCTCCTCTTATTATTGTTAATTCACTATATAGACCATCTGCTTCACTCAATAGCAGGCAACCAGATGTCAATCTTTTGATAAAGTCAGACTGCAGCGATCGCAGTGGGGTAGTCCAATCCATTTATATCTGCGGCGAATCTTTTGATCGGATTTTTTTTATTAGATTATTTTATATGAATATCAATTCAACGTAAAGCTTTCTTAATTGTACTTAATTTAATCCTTTCCACAGCTTGGGCTAAATTCAAATCAATAATGACCAGATACAAAAAAATTCGCATCTGGTCAAGGGTTTGACACAATGTGGTAGCCCATCAAATTAAGATGGGCTAGCTATTCTACGATATTTATGTAGTACAAACCGCCAAAAGAACAAACCAAGACCTTCATATTTGCTGCACAGTTGCGTTATTGACGGTTTGATGCAGAATGGAGATGCTCAATAACCAGCAGTTTGCCCGTGGGAAGCTTGAGTTTCAAGTTTCTTGAACAAAATAAGCGAATTATCCCAGGTAAAATACACTTTAGCTAATACTGATAGCTGAAGCGACATCCTTTTGTAGCTAGAAGATTGAGAACGGGTCTTTCGTGGTGGGATGTGAGCGAGAGTAACGTGTTTTATGAGGAGCAGTGGTGATGCTAACTATACAGACAGTTAGTTTACTTCGCGTGACCATTGCAAGCATTGATGACCAACTCTATATACAGAGCTTACGGAACAAATACTGAGCCTTGTTGAAGTTTATCGTGTCTTAACTTTTAGATTGCTGCGAAGGTTGCTGTGTAAACTATGTCAAGCATAAAATCCTGTAGTTACGTACAATTGATTTCCTTGATACAACACAACTGCCGCTTCAATAAGTTGTCTACAAGCTGTAGTTATCAGTCAAACAAGAGGATATGTAATACCCGCATATTCCAATAACTCTCTGCGACCGCTACCCCTATGGGGCGCTGGCTGCCGACGCTTATTAGGCTTGGGACTAGCTGATAGCAATGATTCGGAACCAGAGAAAGAACGCAGCATATCCGTAAAATTTTCGCCTACTACTTGACCCTCAAAAGCTAAGGAGCCGAGTACCAGACTTGTAACTAAAAGTGAAATGGTAACACGCATAGCAGATGTCTATTTTAGGACTCTCCACTTCACTGATACTGAGTTTTTATTACTGCATCCGGACATTTTGAAAGATAGTATGTTTTTTTACTATAAAAATTCTACTGAGTTTGTCCACTTAGATGTTCCACTAGTATCCAATTACCTTGTTGATTTAATCGACCCCAAACTTGCAGAGGCTGTTCGTGCAGACAAGCTTCTAAGAGAGAATCGATATGTGAAGCAAGAGTTACAAGCTCGCATTTCTGCCCCTGGTTTTGGGGTGGTGTGAGGATCGCAAATCTGTAATCCTGCGGAGCGATTCGCTGAAAAATACCTGTAAAAAAGTTGGAATTACGTAGAGTGGGAGTATTTTTTCCTACGTAATCATCCTGTTTAGGTCGTGCGTGATAATCACAGTTGCCAGTTGTTGGATAGGCTTCTGGATTATTCAAGTAATACAGTTGCCAGTGCAACCAATCAGTATGATTTGGTAGTAAATTGAATAACGGAACAATTGCTTGTGGTGAATACTTATCTTCTAACAAAGCCAATTGCAGCATTCTGACAGGCAAATCCCGAGGCTCTAGGTTCAATTCCACGCACATCGCAGCCGCCATTCCCGCAGCTTGACCGATACCCATGACTACAGGTTGCAATCTAGTCGCCCCATTGGCAATATGAGACACAGAGATATTTTTTTCACAGACCAATAAACCATCTGTTTCTCGGGGAATGAGACAATGGTAGGGAATAGTGAAAGGAGTTCCCGTCCAACGGCCCCCCCAGCGGATTGATTTGGGTTGCAAATCAAATTTGACACCGGGATAATGGTGGTCGTTGGCGTAGTTGCCAACAGCGATCGCATCCAGGTTCAAAGATGCCACCGTCCCTCCATCGACTGGCAAAATATCTTGTTCTCGCACCGTAGTTAGTCCTATTAGACGACGGCTTTCGCGATAGTATGGATGCAAAGCAAAGCCTGTAGGGACGGAGTTTCCCCCTCCATACAGCAGTGAAGGAAAAACATTTTCTGCCAAGCCATAGCGGCGACCAAGTTGGTTTTGGATAAAATGAGCAAAATTTTGACTGTGGTAGCGGCATTCTCGAAGAAAGTCAGATTTTGCTTGCTCTGACTCTAGCAAGCGCCCTACACCTTCGCCGTAGTCATTGCCACAAATCGGCCAATTGATCATAAACAGTCCCCCTGGTAGACGACCGTAATTCAGAAATTTCAGAGAGCCATATTCATCCCAAGCACCCGCAAACTTTGATGGGTCATAGTTAGGGGCAGGAGGAATCTCTGCTGCCATAGATTCCCCAAAATCTTGCATAATCGCTACCCAGGTGGGAGCTTGCACTGGATATCTTTGGGTAAGAAAATTAAAATCAACTGGAGCGCTCGGTTCTCCCCACTCCGACTGTAATTCCCAGCCCCAGCGATAAGGTACATCAGCCTGTTCAAGTATTTCTCCCAGTTCTGTACCATCAAGAATTATCTTGGCTTTGACAGTAAAATCTGCAAACCGGACACCAGTTACAGAATTTCCGATTAATAATACTTCTTTGGGTACTTGTCCGGAAATCCAGCGCAGATTTGGCAATTCCCGCACCCAATCTGCAAAAATTTCTGCTCCAATACGCGGATCGTAGCTAAAAAAGCTTACCCAGCTATTATCTAATCCTCCAGGCTGTCGTTGTTGCAATTCTCGCAAAAATGCACCCCACAACCCAGTTTGAAACGCTAACACTTCATTGCCATCCGGGACAGATACCCCAGCAGAAGTCAGCATTCCCCCCAGCATGGGAAATTCACTCACCAGAATAGTTTTGGCACCCCGACGCGCCGATTGGATAGCTGCTGCAGTTCCCCCAGTTCCGCCACCGACAACTAAGACATCCGCCGTTAATATTTCATTAACCATTACTTAACCTAAGTGGAGTATCGACATATTGTCTCCACATAGGTTGGCATTAGACAAGATAATCTATCAAGTTTTCGGATATTTCGTTTTTGATATTACCCATGTTAATATACTGCGGTTGATAGTCAATACCTGAAAAATGCCCAAAAAAATCAGGGAGTTAAAACAGATGCTACGCCAATTAGATTTTACTGAACTCCCAGGTAAAGGTAGTCACACCAACTGGATACATCCCTTATACAATGGAAAATTAACTGTCTCAGGTAAAGATGCTTCAGATGCTAAACCTTACCAAGAAAAAGAGGTTCAGCAAGCTATAAAGGAAGTAGAGGAAAAACAACAGCAGGAGAAGCCAGAAGATGGGCAAATTTAAGTATCAAATGTTAATTCAATGGTCTGAAGAAGACAATTGTTTTTTAGTGGGGTTTCCTGATTTTCCAAGACAGCTTTGGAGAACTCATGGCGATAGTTATGAGGAGGCTGTAACAAATGGAATTGAAGCCTTGGAGTCTTTAATTATGGCTTACGAAGCAACAGGTGAACAGCTTCCAGAACCAACTGTTTATAAAGTTGCTTAATTGCGTTCAACAAGAGTCGATTTTCAAAGCTCAAAACAATAATTACCAAAAGCCTGATCGCTAAAAGAACGCACAAGCGTGTTACACCTAATAACGTTGAATGGTGAAAAATCAACGTGAAAGCACAGGTATTTAGAGGCGTTAATAATCTTTCCTACGAAGATATCCCAGTTCCAACACTAGAACCCGATGAAGTATTGGTACAGGTTCAGGTCGTGGGGTTGTGTCAGTCGGATATTAAAAAAATTCGTTACCCCCTGTATGAACCACCCCGTATCTTTGGACATGAAACTGCGGGAACTATCTCAGCAGTTGGTCTTGAGGTAAAAAATTGGCAAGTTGGGCAACGAGTGGCGGTGATGCACCATATCCCTTGTATGCGTTGTAGTTACTGCCTGAATGAGAATTATTCAATGTGCGATACTTACAAAAATATCTCCACCACAGCGGGGTTTAACGCTAGTGGAGGGGGTTTTGCTGAGTATGTAAAGGTTCCAGGTCATATTGTCAGAAATGGCGGGTTAATTCCCATCCCAGAACAAATTTCTTTTGAAGAAGCAAGTTTTGTGGAACCGACTAACTGCTGTTTGAAGGCCGTGAAAAAAGCTCAAATTGCTCCTGGACAGACGGTTTTGGTTACTGGTGCAGGGCCTATTGGGTTAATGTTTATCATGTTGGTGAAATATTTTGGTGGTAAGGCGATCGCCACCGATTTGCTTCCCTCTAGAATTGAAAAAGCGTTGCATCTGGGTGCAGAAGCTGCATTTGATGCCCGTGATGCAGACTTACCTGCCAAAATTCATGCCCTCACTGATGGTATGGGTGTGGATGTGACTCTGCTGGCAGTTCCCAGCGAAAAAGCGTTCTTTCAAGGCTTAGATTGTACCCGCAAAGGTGGCAAAATCCTATTTTTTGCTGAATTTCCTGACGAATTGGAAATTCCGATTAACCCAAATATTCTCTACCGCAGAGAAATTGACTTGATGGGTAGTTACAGTTCATCTTACAAACTGCAAAGTTTGGCGGCTGATATTGTCTTTAATCGCCGGATTGATGTTAAGGAATTGATAAGCGATCGCTATGCCTTACAAGATTTATCACAAGCTGTAGAACAGGCTGTTAAACCAAGTGCCCAAACCTACAAGATTTTAATTTATCCCTAACAAATTGGAGAATAGGAAATTCGGAGTCCTATTTGAGTTGTGAGAATCGAAAGCCTTAGAAGCCAGGGACTTATAGTCCCTGTCTAACAGCATAAATCCATTGAAATGGACTAAAAATAATGCTTTTATTTCTAGTATTTTTAATAATTTATTAAATTAGAATTATGTGGTTTATATGCAAGGCGCAAGATAGAAGCAAATAAACCAATAAGGAGTAATATTTATAGAACAAGCCAAAAGTAAAAAGCAAAAAAAGATTTATTTTATGTTTTTAATTCCCTAGCAATTTGGAAGCGATCGCATTGAAGAAATCGTGCTAAGTCTCAGAATTTTATCGCGCTGAAACAAACCAAAATTTAAATTTGTTAATATTCATGAAGGATTCGCTCCTGCCCACCCACAAAAGTTTTGTTAAGAACTCATAGTCAATAAATTAAGAAATAGAAAAATAATTAATTTTACGAATTTTGTATTGATTTGATATTGCCAAAACCTTATTACTTAAAGATAAACTCAAGCTAGGTAGCAAAAGCAACGAATTTATTTTCGGAAGTTTCTATGTAATGCTATGAAGCATTTTTTTATCTGAAGTATTTTTATTCGCAGAGTGAATTATGACGAAAAAAGAATTGATTTCATCGAAGCCTGTTGGTAATCCCGTACTGATTCAAAACCGAAGCGGCAACCAAGGGAATTTTGAGTTGGTTGTTCCCGCTCTTGAAGGTGGTTTAGCATTCTATTGGCGCGATAATGACTCCGAGACGCTTCCCTGGCAAGGTCCAATTCTGTTTGGCCAAGAAGTTGGTCAGGTAGATGCCGTCACGATGATCCAAAGTAACTACGGCCATGTGGGGAATTTGGAGTTAGTAGCCCGGATTGGTGACAAATTGGCATTCTTCTGGTGCGATTTGGGAGTTGAAAGGCAATGGAACGGGCCGTTCTTTTTCAGTTCTGTTGCAGTTTCCGGAAATCCCGTACTGATTCAAAGTCGCTTTGGCAACCAAGGTAATTTTGAACTAGTAGTTCCCACTATTGAAGGTGGTTTAGCATTCTACTGGCGCGATAATGACTCGGAGACGCTTCCTTGGCAAGGCCCAATTCTGTTTGCCCAAGAAGTTGGTCAGGTAGATGCCGTCACGATGATCCAAAGTAACTACGGTCATATGGGTAATTTGGAGTTAGTAGCCCGGATTGGTGACAAATTGGCATTCTTCTTTAGGGATTCGGAAGCTGATTGCCAATGGCACGGACCGTTCTTTTTCGGCTCTGTAGCAGTGTCTGGAAATCCCGTACTGATTCAAAGTCGTTTTGGTCACCAAGGTAACTTTGAGTTGGTAGTTCCCGCTCTTGGTGGTGGTTTAGCATTCTACTGGCGCGATAATGACTCAGAGACGCTTCCTTGGCAAGGCCCAATTCTATTTGCCCAAGAAGTTGGTCACATTGATGCTGTAACGATGATTCAAAGTAATTACGGTCATGTGGGTGATTTGGAGTTAGTAGCCCGGATTGGCGACCAATTGGCGTTCTTCTGGCGCGATTGGGAAGCTAAAAGCCAATTGCATGGGCCGTTCTTTTTTGTCTATAATAATTCTCAATTGGGTGAACTACATACCTGATAGTTACTGTTTGCCCGTTGAGAACATAGCCCGCCTGCGCGGGCTAAATCATCAGCTTGACTTAGTTCATAACTGAGCACCTCTAAGCATCAGATGTGTTAAAGCATCAATCATGCGATCGCTTTCCATTGGGATAATTTCTTTCCCATGCAGCATTTCCTGAGTCATCATAAAATGCACCAACGCCCCAATCATAATCCTTGCTGTTGCTTCTGGGTCAGGTATATCGAGTTCGGGATGATCTGTCATGTATTTACAAAGAATCGCGATCGTCGGTTTCATGATATGTTGAACCCAAGTTTGGGCTAACTCGGGAAAACGACCAGATTCCCCAATCAGCACTCGTACAAATGCCTGATGTTGCTCATCGCAGATCATCCCCTGTAGCGCTGATGCAATCAATTGCCGCAGTACAATGCGCGGTTCCCCTTGAAGCGGTTGCCTACCAAAGGCAGACTGAAATTTTTCTTGTGCTAGCTGTTCTATTAGAGTTTTAAACAGCCCTTCTTTATCTTGAAAGTGGTTGTATACCGTGGCTTTAGAAACACCTGCTGCTTGTGCTACTCGATCCATACTTGTCCCAGCGAAGCCATGTTTCAAGAATTCTTGCATCGCTCCTGAGAGAATTTGCTCTACCTTATCGCTGGCAATTTCCTTGGACACTTCATTCGCCCTTATTCTCACCATTTTGTCTTCTTCGACTTGCTTTTAACTTCCCTACCTCTACAAAGTAGGGTTATACTTAGATTGACTAAACTACCCAGTTTAGTTTAGCATTATTAGACTAAACCGTTTAGTCTAATGTGCCAACCATGAGAGGGGAATTCTATGGCGCAGAACGTCAAATCACAGGAATCAGGTTCCAAAAATATTTTTCGCTCACCTCTATTTATAGCAATAATTGCATCTTTGATAGTAGGGGCGATAAGTATTTACACGGTAAAGCGGTTTCAGGCTGCCGCACAAAAGAAGGTAGAAGCGCCAGTGGCTGCACCAGCAATCACAACGGTGACAGCCTTAGGAAGGTTGGAGCCAAAGGGAGAGGTAATCAAACTTTCTGCGCCCACATCTTCCAATCAGGGGAGTCGGGTAGAAAAGCTGCTGGTGAAAGAAGGAGATCCGGTAATTGGGGGGCAGGTAATTGCGATTCTCGACAGTCGCGATCGCCTACAAGCGGCTTTACAAGAAGCCCAGGAAGCTGTAAAAGTCGCCCAGATAAATTTAGCAAAAGTGCAATCTGGGGCGAAAGTGGGAGAAATCGATGCCCAGAAAGCCGAGATAGCCCGCGTCCAGGCGCAATCTTTGGGCGATGAGGGGGCGCAAAGAGAATCACTCGCAAGGCTAGAAGCGCAGTGGTTCGGGGATAAAGCTGCCCAAGAATCAACACTGGCGAGATTAGAAGCGCAGTTGCTAGGGGACAAAGCCGCCCAAGCAGCAACAATCAAGAAATTAGAAGCAGAACTTAATAATGCGCAAGCCGAATTTCAGCGCTATGAGCAGCTATACAAACAAGGTGCGATCGCGCAATCTCTGTATGATAGCAAACGCCTTTTGGTAGACACAATCACCCAGCAAGTCAGCGAAGCTAGGGCAGTCCTCAACCGGATAAATAGCACCGGCGCAAAGCAAATCAGTGAAGCCAAAACCAATTTAGAAAGAATTACTCAAACAGGTAGCAAGCAAATCAGCGAAGCCAGAGTAGTTCTGAACCGCATCAACGCCACAGGTAGCAAACAAGTAACGGGTGCTACAGCCAACCTGAATAGAATTGCGGAAGTGCGTCCCATAGATGTGTTAGCAGCAAAAGCAGAAATTGGTCGTGCCATAGCTGCCCAGAAGCAAGCACGGGCAAATTTCGACCAATCTTACGTCAGAGCTTTTCAAAACGGCATTGTATTTAAAGTACATACCCGTCCCGGCGAAACAGTCTCAACTGACGGCATCGTTGAAATCGGGCAAATCAAGCAAATGATGGCGGTTGCAGAAGTATACCAAACCGATATCAGTAGAGTGAAACCAGGGCAGAATGTGCGGGTGACTGGGGATTCGATACCGGGAGAATTGCGAGGGACAGTTGATTGGGTCGGCTGGCAAGTACAGCGGCAAAATATTATTAATAGTGACCCCAGTTCCAACATTGACTCCAGAGTAGTTGAAGTCCATGTGCGCCTGGATGAAGCATCAAGTGAGAAAGCTGCCAGATTGACTAATTTGCAAGTCAAAACAGTAATTGATTTGTAAGGGCATGGGGAAGAAATTTAAAATCCAAAATTTAAAATTATTATGGTTGGATTTATTCAAGGAATAGGGCGGAGAACACCTTTAGGATGGCTGCAGCTGAGTCATGAAAAAGGTCGCTTATTAGTAGCATTGTCAGGTATTGCCTTTGCCGATGTTTTGATGTTCATGCAGTTAGGCTTTCAGACAGCGCTTTATGACAGTAACACCCGACTGCATCAGAATTTACTGACAGACATAGTTTTAATTAGTCCCCAAGCGCGTAACCTGATAAGTATGTCTACCTTTTCTCGACGGCGACTTTATCAAGCAGGGGATATACCAGGGGTAAAATCTGCGGAAGCCATGTATGCCAATATCGTCAGCTGGAAAAATCCGCAAACACGTCAAGAAACGTCAGTTTTGGTAATGGGGTTGCCCAACCAGCCGACATTTAATATACCAGAAGTCAACCAACAACTGGATACAATTAAGTTACCCGATACCTTCCTGTTTGACCGTGGTGCTAGAGGCGATTATGAAAAAGCGATCGCCCAAATAGAGAAAGGTCAAAAAGTTACTACCGAAATTGAACGACGCACCATCACCATTAGCGGTTTATTCAAAGTCGGAGCTTCCTTTGCTGCTGACGGCAACTTGATAACTAGCAGTGATAACTTTTTGCGGTTATTTCCCCGGCGAGAAGCAAGTAGCATCAGTATAGGATTAATTACCCTAAAACCAGGTGCTGACCCCAAACAAGTAGCTAATTCTTTAAAATCTCATCTTCAAGATGACGTCAAAGTGCTAACTCGCGAAGAATTTATCAAGTTTGAGGAAAATTATTGGAAAACAAACACCTCCATCGGCTTTATTTTTAGCTTGGGTGTAGGTATGGGCTTCTTGGTCGGGATAATTATTGTTTATCAAGTTTTATCTACCGATGTCAATGCCCACATCAAAGAATACGCCACCTTCAAAGCAATGGGTTATCGCAATTTATACTTATTGGGCGTGGTATTTGAAGAGGCAATCATCTTGGCGGTACTGGGGTTTATACCGGGACTTGTCGTACCTTTGGGGCTATATCGGATGACCAGAAATGCCACAAATTTACCAGTCTATATGACCGTAGCCCGAGCATTACAAGTGCTAATTATGACTATAATTATGTGTATGATATCCGGCGCGATCGCCACCCGCAAATTACAATCTGCTGACCCTGCTGATATGTTCTAACAGGGAGTGGGGGAGACAACCAACAACCAACAATTAACAAATGATAAATGATATAGATACGACTTTCTCCGCTTCTTTGTCGGTAGAACAAACAACAAATGCTGTCATCTCTATACAAAATCTCGACCATTACTTTGGTCACGGGCAACTTAAAAAGCAAGTTTTATTTGATATCAGCTTGGAAATTAACGCCGGTGAAATTATCATTATGACCGGGCCATCAGGTTCTGGAAAAACGACCCTTCTCACCTTAGTTGGGGGGTTGCGTTCTGCCCAGTCTGGGAGTTTGCAGGTGTTGGGAGAAGAACTATGTGGCGCTAGTAAAAGAAAGCTTACCCAAGCACGCCGGCAGCACGGTTATATCTTTCAAGCACACAACCTCCACGCAAGCTTGACGGCACTCCAAAACGTCAAAATGGGTTTAGAACTCCACAGCCGAATTTCTCTCCAAGAAATGAAAACTCGGTCAGCCGAGATGCTGGAATTGGTAGGATTGGGAAATCGCGTCAATTATTATCCCGATGATTTATCCGGGGGACAAAAACAACGGGTAGCGATCGCCCGAGCCTTAGTTAGTCATCCAAAAATTGTCCTTGCAGACGAACCAACAGCAGCACTTGATAGTAAGTCGGGTCGAGATGTCGTCAATCTCATGCAACAGTTGGCGAAGGAACAAGGCTGTACCATCTTGTTAGTGACTCATGATAATCGGATTTTGGATATTGCCGATCGCATTGTCCATATGGAAGATGGTCATCTCATCAGTGATGGTGTAGATGCACCGATGCAGGTTCATTGACCGAAGTTTTCGCAGCACACAAGCCCGATCGCGGATTTGAAAGGATTACTCGGATTCCACGGAAAGAATAATTAATTTTAGATCGAGGAGTGAAATCTTTTAATTTCTTTAATCCGCGATCGCACGATTGTTGGTGTTCAGTTAAACCTCAACTGAGCAAGTAGTCTGATCAGCATTGGCTAGATACAATAACCCTGAATCGTTCACCCACTATCAAGCTTAGATTTACCCCTCTCAGCAATAGTAAGAAACATCGGTAAGAAATCAAATATACATATTTTTTCACATAAAGATATAAAACTGTCCACTGACAAATAGCTAAGGTTATGATTAATACTGCTATCATTTAGTATTAATTAATACTTTTTTTTAGGAGTACTAATCAGAAAGGTATGCCCTTCTCTGAGAAACAGCAGCGAACTGACTCCTTGTCACGTTGTAAGCTGCAATTTTTACTGAGTAGTCACTGTCAGGCGTTGAGTAATGCTTTCTTAACCGCTGTATATCAAGTTCGGATAAATTAGGACTTGACAAGTGACCCACAACAGAATATAAGCATACTGTTAGAAAAATATCTGCTAGGTTGGGAAACACCACGCACAAGAAGCGAGTCAGTTTTTCACGACTAGGCAAGGTATTTTTTTTGTGGCTCTATGATTACTGAAAATCGGACTATTGATTCAGAGAAAAAATTGCTAACATCCACCGTTAAAACCCTAATACCAAAAAAAATTAGAAATAGTCTGTTAGTGGGAATATTTGCTGCCCTTCCCGTCGCATTTGCAGTACCCGCTGATGCTCTACAAGTAAAAGTGTCTCCTGCGAATCCTCAGTTGGGCGATACTATTTCGATAATGGTTAATCTAGATAACCCCGGCAACGGTAATAAAGTCACAGTCACCAGTGGCAAAGAAACTTATCAAGCCTTTGAAATTAAACCAAATGAGTATCGGGTCTTGATTCCCACAACACCACTAGAAACCGCAGGAAGAAGAACATTCAACGTATCTGGTGATGGTGAAGCCCAAAATGTGACCGTACAAGTGCGCGATCGCAAATTTCCCATCCAACGAATTAACCTACCACCCGGTAAAGCCGGAGTCAATGCAACAGAGTACGAACTCAAGCGGGTAACCGAATTCAAGGCAATGCGAACACCAGAAAAACTCTGGAATGGACCATTTATTGCACCTAGTAAGGCAAGAAGGAGTACAGGATATGGTGTACGTCGCTACTATAATGGTAAATTTGCAAAGGACTATTACCATCGCGGCGTTGACTTCGCTGGAGCGCAGGGTTCGCCCGTAGTTGCCCCAGCCGGTGGACGGGTGGTTTTGGTAGGAAGGGTATCCCAAGGATTCCGCATTCACGGTAACGTAATTGGCATTGACCACGGTCAAGGAGTGACGAGCATTTTTATGCACCTAAGTCGAATTGACGTTAAAGAAGGTGATGTTGTCACACCCGGTCAAAAAATAGGTGGGATTGGTGCAACGGGCGCTTCCACTGGTCCTCATTTACACTGGGGATTATATGTCAATGGCAAATCCGTAGATCCGGCATCCTGGCGGAGTACTGGGGTCGAATAGTATAAACTGTGTTTGACTTGCCCTTAATCTAGGGCAAAATATAATTTGTATTGGTACCGTCCCTACCTTGCTTGGCTAGCTTAAATATCATGAGTGTTATGAGTATAGAAAAAATTGTCGAACAAGCTCTCCAAGATGGTTATCTTACACCAGCAATGGAAGCAGAAGTCGGGCGAATTTGCGATAGTGCAACCAGCGAACTGCCAATAGAAGAGTACATGGCACTGGATCGGCTGATGGGGGCACTATTGACTGGTGAGGTAGTGGCGGTACCTCGCAAACAATTTATTAACGTCATGGAAGAAATGGTGCTGACAGAAGCGATCGCCAGAGTTGCAGAAATCGAAGCAACCAGCGAATCTTCTCTAGATGTTGGCGATATCGCTGCTTATGCCCTCAACCGTCTTCCACCCCTATATGCAACCACAGAGGAAGGGGCTAATTTTCAGCGCAAACGCGCCAAAGCAGAACTTCAGGAATTAATAGCCCAACAGGTCGGTGAAGCGATATCCCGTTACCTGGAAGTGCCCAATTATTTCCCAGAACGGGAAGCCATCAGTAAAAACACTGGGAATGAAGTCCTAAAGCAAGTCAGTACTCTACTCCAAGCATACGCACCCAACTTTGAACGCAAATCTCATTCTGAATAGCTATTTGTTATTGGTTATTGGTTAGTGGTTATTGGTTAGTGGTTATTGGTTATTGGTTCGTTGATCGCAACTAACAACTAACAACTAACAACTAACAACTAACAACTAACAACTAACAACTAACAACTTACAACTAACAACTAACAACTTACAACTAACAACTAACAATCAAGGTCGCACCTCTACTGGCGTCCCCATGCTCACTTGGTTGTACAACATTTTGACGTCAGAATTACGCATCCGCAAGCAACCGTGAGAAACAGCACTTCCCACCAAATGAACCTCTGGTGTGCCGTGGAAGCCAATATGGTCGCGTCCATCTGTCCAAAAACCAATCCAGCGTTCTCCTAAAGGGCTATCAACGCCGGCCGGAAAAACTTTCCCAGTAATAGGGTGTTCCCAAGAAGGATGGAGTTCTTTGTGTTCCACCCTAAAAGTACCGATAGGCGTTTCCCAACCATCTTTACCTATACCAGTTGGGTAGCTGGCGATTACCACATCTTTTCGGGAAACATACACCCGGCGATCGCTTAAATCAACCACCACCTGCGTACCAAAAAATGCTTTATTCGATTTTTCAGGAGCGGTTGGCTGATTCCATTGTGATGGCGGTTTTTTCGTATCTCTATACTGTTTCGGTGGTTGCTGCTGTGCGACAGCTGCCCCATTGTCGATTTTGCCAGTTGTTTTAAACTTGGTATCAGGCGGCACTGAATTCGCAACGAACCAATGCACAGTCAAAGATAGCATGGCTGTGCCAAAACAAAGCAACATCACTACACGCGCTACAGATTCATTTCTTACCATCATTATCGCCTTATTATTTCTCCTCAACCCGAGATGATACTAAGTTCGCATTCCCTGTGACAGTGACATGGCAATTTTGAGTCATGAGCAAGGAAAATCTATTCTATCTTTCATGCCTTCTCCCCGATAGCATCTGCCTTACTGTTTTACGGCAATCATCGATAAATAAACGAAGGCGTTGCCCAATACTAGTTTAAACTACCTACCACTAACATCTTTAACGTGCCAAATGCCAGAACAAGGGTTTTGGAACCATAACCGAAGAAGAAAATTTTAATTCATTATTTTTTAGTAACACCCAATTAAATAGACTTATTGCCCGACCATCAAAAATTTATAAAAATTTATCTATTCCTTGATGAATCTTTCTATACCTAGGGGCACACTAGGGCTATATCTACTGTGGCACTGCACGCACTTGCAAATATTAGATACAAGTGGTCATTTGACACAAAGAACGAAGGAAGAAACCAAAAAATAAAGTTTTGTCTGGAACTTTATTAGTGCAGCAATCAATCATTAATGGTGTGGGTGGGAAAAAAACTATGTTTGAAAAACTATTGCTAGCGGTCACAATTACATTGTCCCTTAATCTGTTCTTACAAATTCGCGGACCAAATCAAACTAATACTCATGCCAGTTACCATCAGCCAACGATTCTGGTCAGAATGTTGAAAAAATAAGCATCATGTCTCGGATTTTTTTGCATTTCTTGATACCGAAATTAGGCTTTAGCCAATTAAAAAGGCTTGTCGCTGAAATTTCTTCTTTTTTTTGACCCAATCTCAAATCCAGCTTGTAGACTTACCATGTCTAACCTTATCTGTCAAGCGTAAATGGTCACTTAAGATTGGTAGCACAAGATAGCATCAGTCTGCCTGGGTACTAGTGCGGGATAGCTGACACCGAAAATCGCAAGTTTGTCTTGCCAGGGAGCATCTTTCACTTTGCCGCAAAACATTGGGTACCTAGAATCTTGCTTGTTCCAGTCAAAAATCCGTCACTCATCAGGGGAACTTCCAAGCTGTCTTCGGGTCTAATGAATAGGGATCATTTAAAGCCAGTACGATCTATGAGTCAATCGATTACTGTATCCTGGTCAACGGTTGATACCAGGCTTTCGGAAGCGTCGGTGCAAGTTGACAAACTCTCCAACCACGATCTGATTTTGCGCTGTCAAGTAGGACTGCGCCCAGAAACTGCTGCGTTTGCAGAACTGTTGCGCCGTTATCAAAGTCAAGTCGATAGAGTTTTGTACCATCTGGCTCCTGACTGGGGTGATAGAGCTGATTTGGCTCAAGAAGTTTGGATCAGAGTATATCGGAATGTCAACCGATTGCAAGAGCCGGCTAAGTTTCGGGGCTGGTTAAGCCGGATTGCTACCAACTTGTTTTACGACGAATTGCGCAAACGCAAGCGAGTTGTTACTCCCCTGTCGCTGGATGCTCCCCGTGCTTTAGAAGACGGCGAGATGGATTGGGAAATTGCTGGAGATACTCCAGGTCCTGAGGAAGAACTCACCACTAGAGAGTTTTACGAGCAATTGCGTTCAGCGATCGCCGACCTACCAGAAGTATTCCGCACTACAATAGTCCTAAGAGAAATCGAAGGCATGGCTTATGAAGAAATTGCGGAAATCACTGGAGTTTCCTTAGGAACCGTTAAATCTAGAATCGCGAGAGCTAGATCCAGATTGCAAGCACAACTGCAAAATTATCTAGATAGTTAACTGGTAATGACGGAACTTAAATATTACATTAAGAATCTTTAAGTAAATGTAGAGTCCTTCTACCAATTGTTAAGAGTTGTTTAAAACAGTGAAAAGTTATCAGGGGAAAGCTGAAGGTTTACTCAATGGCGACTTGAAGAAAAGATACGGAGGCTCACCACCAAGAAAAGAAGAGTCTAATCGGCGTGGTGTTTCCCCGAATTTTATTAAACTGATAACTGTCAACTGTTAACTAATAATTGTTAAGTACTCAGGCTTGTCAGCTGTGTTTACCCGTGTATGAATTGGTAATAATGTTAAGATGACTACTGATTCTAATTCCGACCGCTCTCACTCTTCCTCGCAGCTAAATCAAGACTTGCCATTCAAGAAAGATAAGCTAACCAATGAATCAACGGGTGGTATGGACATGATGAAGCACGATACTCCAAGTGAGCCGATCCGCGAACGCTTCGAGTTATTGAGTGCTTACCTTGATGGCGAACTTACAGCTGCCGAACGCAGGCAAGTTGAAGAATGGTTGTCAAACGATGCCTCCGTTAAGCGCTTGTATGCGCGACTGCTAAAAGTCCGGCAAGGCTTGCGGAATCTTCCCGTGCCACAGTCACAACCTGCGGAAGAAGCAGTTAAGCAAGTCTTGGTGCGAGCGCGTCGTCGTTCTAGATTCCTCGTGCTTGGTGGAGGTGCTGCCATTGCCGCTTGTGTTCTCGGCGCAATAAGCGGAATATTTCCTGGAGGTGAATCTGGCGCACCTGAATTTGCTCAAAAACCAATAGAACAGACACAGCCGATAAAGCCTGTAGATGCTTCCCCATCACCATTGATGGTCGCAATCAATAATCCGATTATCCCGATTCCTAAAACCGACCAGGCATCTCCGAAAAATTCAGGCGACCGCTCCCAGTTAGACCGGAAGATTGAGAACGAGGTGAATTAGGTTAGGAGTTAGGAGTTAGGAGTTAGGAGTTAGGAGTTAGGAGTTAGGAGTTAGGAGTTAGGAGTTAGGAGTTAGGAGTTAATAATTCACGATCAGTCCACCAACCATCAGTTTGGTGAACGCCTCGAAAGAAAGCAAACTCGTTCTTTTGCCATTAAGTAAACCCAAGCCAAACCTAACGGTTCCCCTTGTAAATTAAATATATCAATCTCTTGTCGATTATAAAGGTTTTGTGAAATTTGTCTAGTGGGCTGATAACCTTCTAGTTCATCTAATTTAGCCAAGACCTGAAAATCGGTAAACGAAAGTAAATAACCGTGGACGGGGCTATTTCCTACGGTCATCGCTGGATATCCCATCTTGTAGAGCAAAAAGTTGACCTAGTGTTAACGCTCTTTCTTGCTCTACGACCTTGCCATTACAATATTTTTGATAATTAACTTCACCTGGTTTGAGTGTTCCATAAACGAACACCCGCAACAAACCAGGAACTTTTGTGTTTAATTTTGGCATAGTTTTTTTAAACCAACAGATTTCTCTGCTTACCATCTAAAATATGGATGCAGAAACGATTAGAGTCCCAGTAGGAGTATTTTGAGTGGAATCCCGATACAACCCAGCAGCAATTGAGGAAAAATGGCAAAGCGCATGGACTGAATCAGGCTTGAATAAAGCTGATACAGACAATAACAAGCCAAAATTCTACGCCCTGTCCATGTTCCCCTATCCATCAGGGAGCCTGCACATGGGTCACGTCCGTAATTATACAATTACTGATGTGATTGCTCGCCTCAAACGGATGCAAGGGTATCGGGTGCTGCATCCGATGGGATGGGATGCCTTTGGTTTGCCAGCAGAAAATGCCGCCATTGATAGAGGTGTACCCCCGGCAAAGTGGACTTATCAAAATATCGACCAGATGCGGCAGCAGTTAAAGCGTCTGGGGTTATTTATTGACTGGGATACTGAATTAGCCACTTGTTCCCCAGATTATTACAAGTGGACGCAGTGGATTTTCTTGCAATTTTTGCAAGCGGGTTTAGCTTATCAAAAAGAAGCAGCGGTGAATTGGGACCCAATTGACCAAACTGTGGTAGCAAACGAGCAAGTTGATAATGAAGGGCGTTCTTGGCGTAGCGGTGCGATTGTTGAGCGAAAATTCTTGCGACAGTGGTTTTTCAAAATTACTGACTATGCTGAAGAATTGTTAAACGACCTTGACAAGTTGCCCGGTTGGCCCGAGCGTGTCAAGTTGATGCAAGCTAACTGGATAGGGAAATCTACAGGCGCGTATTTGGAATTCCCCATAGTGGGGATGTCGAAAAAAATCGCCGTGTATACGACACGCCCAGATACAGTTTATGGTGTTAGCTACGTGGTCTTAGCGCCAGAACATCCGTTAACCAAGCAAGTCACCACCAAAGAGCAGCAAACACAGGTAGAAGCCTTTATAAAAGAGGTTGCCAATCAAACGGAGTTGGAACGGACTGCAGAAGATAAAGCCAAACGGGGTGTTCCGACTGGTGGTAAAACAATTAATCCGTTTACAGGCGAAGAAGTTCCCATCTGGATTGCTGACTATGTACTGTATGAGTATGGTACAGGGGCGGTGATGGGTGTGCCGGCACATGATGTCCGGGATTTCAAGTTTGCGACTAACTATAATTTGCCGATAGATTTTGTCATTGCCGAACCAGACAAGGTTGCAGGTTTTGATTTTAGCAAACCAGAGTCGGCTGTTTTCCAAATAGACTCGAACGAGGCATACACTGAACCAGGAGTTTTGATAAATTCCGGGCAATTTACCGGCATATCTTCAGGTGATGCCAAGCAAGCAATTATAGAATATGCCGAACAACAAGGTTTTGGTAAGCCGCGAATCCAGTATCGCTTGCGGGATTGGTTGATTTCCCGACAACGTTACTGGGGCGCACCGATACCAGTAATTCACTGTCCCAATTGTGGTGTGGTACCAGTCCCAGAGGCCGATTTACCCGTACAGTTGCCGACAGATGTGCAATTAACTGGACGTGGTGGTTCGCCTTTAGCTAATTTAGAAAGCTGGGTCAATGTACCTTGTCCTAGTTGTGGCACCCAAGCCTTGCGGGAAACCGACACGATGGAAACCTTTATTGATTCCTCGTGGTATTACTTGCGGTTTACTGATGCCAAGAATGAACAACAAGTTTTTGACTCTACTAAAGTAAATGATTTCATGCCCGTTGACCAATATGTCGGCGGCATTGAACACGCGATTTTGCACTTGTTATATTCGCGATTCTTTACGAAAGTATTGCGCGATCGCGGGTTGTTGAATTTTGACGAACCTTTCAAGCGTCTCTTAACTCAAGGGATGGTACAGGGTTTGACTTACATGAATCCCAACAAAGGTGGTAAAGATAAATGGATTCCCTCTAGTTTAGTAAATCCAGCCGACCCGAAAGACCCACAAACAGGGGAAGTTTTGGAACGTCTTTACGCCACGATGTCCAAGTCTAAGGGGAATGGGGTCGCGCCGGAAGATGTAATTGCTAAATACGGTGTGGATACAGCGCGAATGTTCATCTTGTTCAAAGCACCCCCAGAGAAGGACTTGGAATGGGATGAAGCTGATGTCGAAGGACAATTCCGCTTCTTAAACAGGGTTTGGCGGTTGGTGACTGAATTTACTGCCAACCAGTCCTTTGCGAAAATAGACCAATCCAAACTCAAGAATCCCAAATCTAGGATAGAGAAGGATTTGCGACGGGCAATTCACATCGCGATCGAAAAAGTCACAGAAGATTTAGAAGGTGATTATCAATTCAATACAGCCATATCTGAGTTGATGAAGTTAAGTAACGCTCTTGGTGATGCTACCTGCAAAGATTCACCAATTTATGCAGAAGGCATTCAAGCTTTAGTGATGTTACTGGCACCCTTTGCACCCCACATCACTGATGAATTGTGGCATTCGTTGGGCAATACTAAATCTGTCCATATCCAAAGTTGGTTAAAATTTGACCCGGAAGCGTTGATTGCCGACGAAATCACCTTAGTAGTGCAAATTAATGGCAAAAAACGCGGCGAGTTGCAAGTACCAGCCCAAGCAGATAAAGCCGAGTTGGAGAAATTCGCCCGCGAGTCTGAAGCTGCCCAACGTTACCTTGAGGGTATGGAAATCAAAAAAGTGATTGTGGTGCCGGGGAAGTTGGTAAACTTTGTAGTTGCGTAATACACAAGTTGTTAGTTGTTAGTTGTTGGTTGTTGGTCGCAATTCTTTCACGACTAACCACTAACCACTAACCAGCAACCAGCAGCCAATGACTCATTATTTACACGTAAAAGCGCTTGAGAGTTTTGCTCACTCAAGCGCTTAGTTGTAAAGTTTCATACCAACTCACTTGCTTGATACAACATTTGAATTCCGCAACACCCTTGATATAAAGGCATTACGAAGATAACCTGTGGCAAACATGTGGTGAAGTGGTATCACTCCTTGCACTAACTTAGAATATCTCTTCTGCAATTAAACGGGGAATCTGGTTAGTGACAGTTTCTTAACTGACACTAGTGAAAAATGCAAGATTCACTACAAAGGACGGGGTACAAAGGAGACAGAAGGGAAAAATGGGATACTAGTATAAAAAAGTTCATCATTTCGGGAGTGACTTTTGCGTATTAACAACGAGCTGAACGTGGTAGCATGAATTTCTCGTGTTTAGCTTTGAAGGTCGCTATCAAGAATTTGGGGTAATGCTTGCATGGGGTTAGGACAGGGTATGCGATCGCTACTAAAATGGAAAAGAAACATCTCCAATTGGTTGGGGTATCTTTTCAAGACCCATTTTGCACCCTAAATGTCTAAATTGACAAAAAAGCAAGTATCTGTCGTTGAATGGTCGCTTGATGCGTAGTCCGCTAAGAAAATAATCGAGTGGGATATTATAATAAGGCGATCGCATAGACTGAAGAAAGTAAATCGCATACACACAGTCATGAATGTACAACTTGTTAACTCTCTCGTAGAAGTGGTACTAAACCTCTCTCCTGAAGACCAGAAACTCTTTCAAGAAAAGCTTAGTAATAAGCATTCAATTTTACGAGCTACTAAGCCTCTAACATCAGAAGAGAGGTTACTACTTTGGCAAGAGTGGATAGATACAGCACCAAAAAGTTATGCCAACCTCTCTGATGAAGCTATGCGTCGAGAAAATATCTATGATGATGAAGTATTGTAAAACATGACTCATTATCTATTAGATACCAATATCCTGTTACGCTCAAGGGATATAGGTTCACCCGAGTACAATCTTGTCGATCGGACAATAAGGCATCTAATATCTAGCAACCATCAGTGTTTTATTACATCTCAAGTTTTAATTGAATTTTGGGTTGTAGCCACTCGTCCTGTAACTGTCAATGGATTGGGATGGACACCAGGAGAAACTCAACAAGCAGTGGAAATGTTAATAAATCAGTTTGAGTGGCTAGAAGAAACACCAGATATATTTCACCTTTGGTTTAACCTCGCTACAACTCACAAGATTTCAGGCAAACGCACCCACGATTTACGTATACAAGCAGTAGTGCTTGCTCATAACATCACCCATATTCTTACTTTAAACCCAAAAGACTTTGTAGAAATTGAAGGAATTACTATTATTCACCCCAACAGCATAAATAGCTAGTACTCTGTCAGATTAATTTTGATGGTTTGCGACAATGAAGCCCTCTCAGCCAATTCTGGGGAAAAATAAAATTCAAAGTCCCCCCAAACTTGAGGGATGGGGCTTTTTTTATCCCTCAATTATTTATTGACAGACTACTAGAGGCTAGGATTTAGTGCGATAGCAATGGTTAAAATTGACGATTTATGCAAAACAATAAAATAAAAAAAGCTGTAATTCCTGCCGCTGGTTTTGGTACTCGTTTATTCCCAGCCACCAAAGTTGTGAAAAAAGAACTTTTCCCAATTATTGATAAAGATGGTAGAGCAAAACCTGTAATTCAGGTAATTGTGGAAGAAGCAATTAACGCTGGGATAGAAGAAGTTGGGATTGTGGTACAATTAGAAGACAGAGAAGTTTTTACCGATTTCTTTAAAATGCCGCCAAAATCAGAACTTTTCCAAAAACTTTCGCCGCAAAATCAGGAATATTGTAAATATCTCCAAGAATTAGGTAGTAAGATTACAATTTTGACGCAAGATGACCAAGAAGGTTACGGTCATGCGGTATTTTGTGCTAGAGAATGGGTAAAAGATGAGCCTTTTTTGTTAATGTTAGGCGACCATGTATACTCATCTGATATGGGAAAATCCTGTGCTAGCCAAGTTTTAAATGTTTACGGACAAGTTAATCAAAGTGTTATTGGTTTAACAACAGTTTCAGCAGAATTACTTCACAAAGTTGGGTGTGTAACTGGTGATTGGCTGTCTTTAAATTCAATCCTTTCAATTACACAAGTATCAGAAAAGCCAACACTTGAATATGCACTTGAACATCTGCGTGTAAAAGGTTTAGCAGAGGATGAATTCTTATCTATATTTGGTTTGTATGCATTGACGTCGAAAATTTTTGAATTGTTGGCAGAAGATATTAAAAATAATCTGCGGTTTAAGGGTGAGTTTCAATTAACAACTTGTTTGGATAAATTGCGTCAAGCTGAAGGCATGACAGGATATGTTGTTAAAGGTACGTGCTTTGATATCGGTTTACCAGATGCTTATCGGCAGACGATGATTGATTTTGAAAATGTTGTTTGAGATACATCCCTCTGCCAGCCCTTTTTTGAATGCTGGCAGAGGGATGAGGGCAAGTGATGAACTTTAACTTTAATAAGTAGTGCGATCGTGTAGCGGCTTCTGCGGAGCATCATGTAAACGCTGACTTGCCTGTTGTCGTTCGTTTGCTAAAAAATCTACCTGATATCGTTCCGGTGATAGTAAAACTCCGATACCCTTATCAGCACATATTTTAGAGAACGCACTATATAAGCGAATCATCGTTTCTTTTTCCTCATCATTCTCTACACCTTGATTCATTAAAAATTCTCGAATCTTCTCGCTTTCTAGGGTAGATACCATACATTGGTCAAACTGATTATCATCAAGTTGATGCTGTAAAGATTTTAAAAAATCTTTGAATCCCAGAAAAGCTAATCCATAGAGCATTGTTTGACTAAACTCACCATAGAAATATGCATAATGAACATCCCTTTTCTGAAGCAAATAATCGAATATAAGAACAATGTAATCCCAATAATTCAGTATTGGTTTATTTAATGCTCTACTGACTACTCCTTCTCCTTTCTCTTTATAATCTGTGCAATCAAAGTAAGTGAATAATGCAGAAATCGGCTTTTTTTCTGAATCTTTTTTATAATCAGCAATTTCTTCTAATGTCTTTTGTCTACCATCAGAAGCAATAAAAATATGACTCATGATTCCATAAACATTAAAGTAATCTGTATAACCTTCTTTTAAATTAATGATTCCATATCTTTTTGGTTCCGGAACAGAATTTATATCTTGGCGAGTACCTACTATCACATTACCCAATCTGAAGCCTCTATCGTGGGTAATTGCGGGAAAACTTAAATAATTGGTAGCAGTAGAAGCGACTCTCAAAACTATATCCCCTTCATTACTGAAAACATAAGACTCTTCAAAACGTCGCAAAGAAGAGCGTAAGAAATTTGCTCTATCTGGCATAATGGTTTCAATAGGGATGTCAGGGGCTGCTAGTACTAAACGACCCAATGAAAAAACGTTACCAATATTTGGAGATGGTTGTTTTTGATGTTCATATGGCTGTTCAATTGAATTTTCATCAAAAATATCAGAGAGGATGCGAATCACGTTGGTGGTAACAAATGTACCCATACTGTGACCCATGAATGATAATTTTATTTTCTTGTGTTTCCAGTATTCTTTTTTTTCTTCTCGATTGTTGCCGGGTGAATTGTTGACGATTGCATAGTCTAATTGCCGAATTAATTCTACTAAATCTGGAACTCCGTAGTTAGTCGCTCGATAAGCATCTCGCAAGTAAACTGTTACTCTTATGAATATTGCACTAAATACAAAACCTAAACCAAAAAATGATAATGCCAGCAATAATGAAATAATAAATATAAAAATTTTCGGAATTGATGTAAATAAAAAAATAAGACTTATAACTCGAAGTGCAAACAATATAATCGAGACAAGAGAGACAATTAAAATACTTTTATATAAAACTGGCAGACCTTGAATTGCATCTTTAAATATCTGCTTAAAAGATTCAGATTCATTATCTCCTTTTCCCAAAAAATGTTCTGACGGCCAACGATAACCAACAAAAACTAATTTTTTGCCACTGATATAATTATCGGAGCTTATGCGGTTAAGAATCTTTTTATACAATTCTTTCGCATCAGATTCTTTGGTATTATATCCATGAATATTTATTACAATCTCTGTGTTATCTTGAGATTTTTGGAAAAAGTTAGCAATTTCCTGGATACTTTCATATGTCTTTTTAGGACTTATTTCTTGCGTTCTCTTACTTTCTACGTTAATTGGTGCATTACTAACAACAAAACATCCTAAAATGTTAGAATAATTATCAGGTTTATCGATAAAAAAGGGATAATTGGGATAATTTAACATCTGTATTATTTAGCATCATTTGGAGTAGTTAATTAATAATACATCGAGATCATCTTCCCGATCGCTCAAAACTAATTACAAAATATTTTACTTTTAATTAAGTGTGATAGTAGGAATTCAAACTCAGGTTAGTTAACGTTTGAGGACTACTACCCGCTTGTCAACATTCAACACTTGGACACATGAAGACAAAGCGGTTATCGGTACTTCCCAATGAGAATGACCGCAAATAACAAGTAAATCGTTTGCTGTCAAAACTTCAGCACGGATAGATTCATTGCCTTTAAGTTTTGCTTCTGGATTGTTGGGGCCTTCATGCAAAATTAAAATATCTGGTAATTCCTTCAGAAGTTGCTGGATAACTGTGAGAAATTGATTTTCTTGACGGCGGAAGGTTTTAGTTTTATTACCGATAATACCTGAAATTCCTGCAATAGAAAGTCCATCAATAGAAGTAATATCACCATCTAAATAGTATATATCTTGCAGGTTTTTAAAAACTTTAATTTCCTCTAATGTGTTACCAAAATGATCGTGGTTTCCTCCAACTCCAACACAAAAACGAAAACTGCGATTAAACGCTTGCCAAACTTCACGCACATCACCCATACCACCACGCTTATCTGCTTGTGCATAAAAGTCCCCAGCCAAAATGATACCTGTTTTTTCTGGCGGTGGGATTATCCCCATATAAGCTAATTTCTCTAATTCTTCAGCTACTAAATAACCGAGAAGACGTTGATTTGATTGGTCAATTCCCTGTAAGTCGCTGGTAGCGATTATGGCATCTAACCCATCTGGTAGAAAGTCAACTTCTGCGATTAAAATCGGTAGAATTTCATGAACCACATCACCATTTTTGGATGCTGCGGTAATAAATGGTATTTGATGAATGGGATAGTCGGAAATAGAAGTAATGTACATTTCTTGTGTGGAAGATATCGCTTCTCCATCAGACTATAATCCAGCATAGCGACGGGAAGGAGGAGCAGTCAAGGAATTATACCAATTCTAATATAGCGATTCCCGCCTACTTATTGCGATTTAATTTTATTATGCAAGTTCATAGAGCGATGTAGGCGATACTTCCCAGGAACCGCTACGCGATCGCAACTTTTTGAACCTTAAAGTTATTAGTTTTCTGATGTCGGGGCAAACTGTGCAAATAACTCTGCTCCTGTCATATTTTATCCTGTAACGTTCAAAGCTACAACAGCACCGTGTAAAACCTATTCGTTAGATTCAGCCGAGAAATTGTTGAAGATTTGGTCAGGGGATTGGGGCAATCGCGACCGAGTGTGTCTTTAGTACAGAACGTATTAAATTTGATTCTAATATCTCTGGTTAAGTTTTCATTACATAGTTATAAATTTTCTTGTCCACCTACTTACAGCATATTGAATTAAAGGCTTCGTTATAGGATGGATACAGATAAATTTGTACTTCAGCAGATTAGGAAACAATATAAGCTCTCAAATTAGCTGACAGCCGACTCTAACATCCGCAATGTCCCGATGTTCGCATCAATTTCAACTTCCACACCAATTGGCACAGTAAATTTATCTTTAATGTGACCAATCATGGAACCATACCAAGCAGGAATACCTAAATGTTGGATATGGTCTTGCAATACTTGCGTTAAAGTAAAGGAAGGTTCGTCTCCTAGTTTGCAATTTGTACATTGACCAAAAATAAAGCCAGCAATTCGGTTGAGAATACCGGCATTTTTTAACTGAGTCAGCATCCGATCTATTTTGTAAACATCCTCACCAATGTCTTCTACAAACAAGATATTTTTATTCCATGAAGGTAAATAAGGTGACCCCAACATTGCGGCTAATACTGACAAATTTCCGCCCACAAGCTTACCTCTAGCTTTTCCCGTTGTAATAACCTCTCTCCCCTCAGTGGTTAGATTTTGCATTGTCACAGCTTCACAATTAAATAGAATGCGTTTGAGGTAATCGACCGTAAACTCATTCCAAGTAGAAGTAGCGACAGCACCATGAAATGTGACAATTCGACTGCGGGCATTAATTGCTAGTAACAAAGAAGTAATATCGCTGTACCCCATGAGGATTTTGGGACGCTCTCGAATCAGGGGATAGTTGATTAGGGGTAAAATCCGGTTGCAGCCCCACCCACCCCGCATGGCGATAATGGCCTTTACAGAATTATCGGCAAACATGGCATTGATATCAGCAGCGCGATCGCGATCTCTACCTGCCAAATAACCGTAGCGGTCTAAAATATGAGTTCCCAATTTTACTTTTAAACCCAGCAAGCCGAAGCTTTTCTTTGCATCTTCAATATCTTTAGCATCAACAACACCCGCAGGGCTAATCAATCCTACAGTATCGCCCACTTGCAAGCGGGGTGGTTTGAGGATGGTATTTGGGGATACCTTAGCTTGGGCGGTAAGGGGTTGGAATGAGGTGGCAAGGGCACTGAGTCCAACGGTTGTCAGAAATTGGCGACGGTTGATAGTCATGATGGAAGATATGGTAGCATTCTTCACTCATATTGCACCTCGGGACTCACCGGATTGGGGGGGGGAAAGGAGATGTACTTCTAACTTGTTTTTATTCATTCCCGCTATCCGGTGAGTCCCGTCATACTCGGCTTGTATAGACAGTTTTGAATCTGATAAAAAACAAGTATTTTCTATACATTATTAATAGGATTTTAAATTATAGATTTTGTATCGCTAATTGCCTTTTCTTTAATATCCTCAGTTTTAAAATGTTATTTTTATAATAAATATGGACATAATGCTATCTAACTGCCATGATTTAAGTAATAATCTCGGACTTGAATCAACTTCTAATAATGCGAATGACACTATAACAAGTGGAGCAGAACTCGAATTTTTGCCGCTAACTGATTTTCCTCTCAACCGTTTATCAAAAAAAGTTCTAGAAGCATTAAATCCAATTTACCAATTGAGTAAATTAGAAGGCGAAATGATTTATAGACAGCCGCATTTTGGGCGGTTTGTCCAAATGTTAGTAACAGTAGGCTTAATTAATTACTATGCAAATAAAGAACATCCGGGAAATCTTAAGTATACTGCTAAATTAAATAAATCTGATTGTGAAAAAATAAAAGTTTCAATGCTTAAAACTGCTCAAAAATATGATTCTAATCCAGATTTAATTGCTTCCCAAGAAAAAAAAATAAATTATAAAAATAAATTATTTTCATTAATTAATAAATTAGCCAATAATCTAATAATATTCAAAATTAGCTATTTCATTAAATATAATCGTTTTTTTTCGCCCAAAATAGAACAACCACACCAGACGTTAGAAAGTACAGTATTGGCGATTTTTGACAGACTTGAAATGTTAAATTTAATTCAGTCAAATGAAGATAATATTTTAAATGTAGGTAATGACGGCTCTGTTCATGGCACAAATAAAGAGAATATTAACTATTATGAAAATCTCTATAATACCAACAGAGACAATCGCTTTAGATTTCGAGTATATAGCGGTCAAGAAATAAATTTTCCGGTATGTGATTCTATAGAAGAGATAATCAAGTTATATGATTTTGTTGTGTCTACCCTCAAGAAAAATGGGGTACATTTTACTACGACATCCGGTGTACATTTACATGTTGGGATAAAAAGAGAGGATGCAACAACCGAAGAAATTATTGACCATTTAGCTAATGTTACAGCCGCCACATCTGCCGCATCACAAGTAATTAATGATATTTTGCCATCAACACGGCAAAATAATATTTATGCTATGCCTTTTGGAGACAATGTTGATGAACATATTGCTCATTATCAAAGACAGATTAGCAAGTTAGAATATATTCAGAAAAAAATTGATATGATGAAGCAGGCAGTCAATTCAGACTCTGATTTACTAGCTGACAAAGATGCCGCAATGTACGAGTTTATTTTAGGCATCACTTATGGTATTGCACCTATACAACACGAATATAATTATAAAAAAATATTAGAAATATCGACAAAATCTGCACAAGAATTTTCTCGGAGAGCTTCAATGGTTGTGAGAAATCCTCGATATAGTTCTATAAATATTACTCCATTTTTAAAAGATTTATCTCTACCAACATATGAATGGAGGGTACTTCCATCTTGTGAAGACCCAAAATTACAAAGCAAGTTTTTAACATTTTTTTATCGGATTATAGAAAGCCAAAAAGAATGCGTAATTACAAGACTTTCAACTGATTATCAAACAAATAAGGATTATATTTCTTTTTATTTTGCAGATGGTACGGTTAGACAAATGGAAAATACACTACAAAATTGGCTGGAGTTTACAAAATGCAATGAACTATTTAGAATATATGATTTTGCAAAGCTTAATGACGAAGCGTATTGGAAGCATTATGATATTAAAAATAATCAATATATAAATCCCGAAGAAAATAAAATGTGGGCTGACGGGCAATATTATATTGCTCCCAAAATAGATGTTGATTTAATTGAATGCGAACGGGAAACGATTCAGTATATAGAGCAAGATTTAGCTATCTTACAATTTCTGAATCATGCCTTGGATATTAATAGTTAATATTTTTAACTTTAGCGGCAACTTTTGTTGTATCGGATGTAGGGGATAATTGGTTGGTAAACAATAAATTTGTTAGGGGTGCTTATGGCGCGGAAACGTTTGATAATTGAGATGGGGATGGGAATTGACCAGCATGGACAAGAACCGACGGTAGCAGCATCTCGGGCTGTGAGGAATGCGATCGCTCACAATGCGTTACCGGGAGTTTGGGAAGTCGCTGGATTGAGCGATCCTTCGGAAATGATTGTGGAAGTGCAGGTATCAGTACCTTATCCGGAGCAAGTACGAGAAGCTGAAGTTTTGGCGGTGTTGCCTTTTGGGAAGAAAAGTCTCACCGTTGAGTCTGGGGGTATGGTGGTTCAAGGACGGGCAATTCCTGAACTCAACGATAAAAATGACGAAATGTTAATTGCGGTTGCGGCGGTGACGGTTTGGGTGGATATTGAATAGTTGAGGCATTTATTGGCTTGGTTAATCAGAATTTCTTATCCGGGGTGATGTTGAGAAGTAGCGAGATTTCTTTTTAAGGCGATCGCTCCCATCCTTTACAATTATTCAATCGCCTTCAAAACTCGCAATATCTCTCGTAGTGCGTGCGATATTCACTTATAGCTGCATTGAAAAAAGCACACATAGTTCCTCCTTTTCTCATTCTCCAGTTCAAATTGTAGAGGTAATAGGTTGAAATGCCTGCAATAAAATCCCTAAAATTTTATCAACTTCTTTAATATAGTATTCAACAGAATCTATATAGACAGTCGTTTCTTCTATAAATAAAAACTTCCAATTAGTTCCGGTAGTAACAGAGCCATAAATTCGCTCTTTCTCACTACCTTGAGCTTGATTGAATAATTGTGCTGCTATCATTGCCGCAACACATTGACCAAAACCCCCATTAATATCTTCTTTTTTTGCCTCAAAAATAAACATTACAGGTGCTGAAATAAATAACTGTTCTCTAGACTTGCTGAAGATAAAATCGCAAAAGCCTTGTAAACCTTTTGTGGGTTCGACATTAAATTCATTACCAGAAAATAACGATATTTTATTGTTTAATAACTTTCTGACATCCGCTAAAATTGGTGCAATCAAAAACTCGGATCGAGCTTTTTCCGTTCCAATCGAAGTTGCTAAAGGAATATAGTCACTCAAGATTATTTTTAACGTCTCTGATGGTGAAACTGGGCTAACATCAGCAAATAAATCACCAGTTTCATCAAGTGTTAAATTAAAGCTTTTTTGCACCTTGGAAAGAGTAAAATCGCTGTACGCCATTTTTGTTTATTGAAAGAACCAATTCAATTTTACCAAATGAAACCTGAAAAATTTCAGGAGCAAGCCTAGCCCCGTTCCCTACGTTCCTTGCTTCGACTCTAAATTCATATAGTTTGGTTTTTATGTGCTGATCTACTTAGTTACCTAAAGTATTGACGACCAAGCAGCCACAACCGAGGCAAACAAGGTTGGCAATAAAAAACTTGCTTCAATTGCGCTCCTAATAATCGCTCGGTAATAGTGGTAATTCTTTCTTGGATGATGGGAGACTTTACAGTTTATAGTGCAATGATTTGTAACAATTGGCGCAATCAAAATTACTTGCCCACATTTGTCAGACATCCTTTAGGGCTGTTGCGTTAAAATATAAAGCATTGGGGAAAAAATCTCTGGCTGTAAGTTCAATCAACCAAATATTGATTACTACAGTGAAAATGTCTAAACAAAATGAAGAATCTCAAGAAATTCAGCAAATAAGCGAACTCCAACCAAACCATTTTGCCGACTTAATGAGAGCCGCACAATTAATTTTTGACCCTACAGGGGGAGTTTCGGGGAGATATATAGAAGTTGACTGGGAAGCGTTTGGTGTTCCCTTAGATGTGGTCGAGAATCTGAAATTACTCGGTGAAAAGTATCGATATGCGTCCCCTTACACATCGATCGAGAATATTTGGAGTCAATTGACACCAACAACTCGTCTTTGGTTCATTGACAATAAAGATTATTTGTGGGTGTTTGAAGAAGCTTTTCCAGCCCTGGATGAAGACTAAGTTGTTGACTGTGGTAGCCCACGTCTTGGTGTAACTAAAATAGGCTTCTTCTTCGTGCCCTTTGCGTCCTACCCTCAAAGGAGCGCTCCGCTTATGTGGTTCAACATGAAGATTTTTTGAACCACGAAGGACGCAAAGAACGCAAAGGAAAGAAAAAAATTAGCAATTTTAGACCAATTTTTATCCACCTTGACAGGGCTGCTGTTAACCGTCAACTGTTAACAGTTAACAACCTACATACTTTCCTTATATTCTTCTAACAGTTGAGGAATATGGTCGTAACCATCCACACCAATTACAGAAATGATTTTCGGACGATTTTGCTGCAATGCGTTTCCAAATGCTTCTAAACCAATTTGTCCTTGCAAAATTAGCAGTAACCCGGCTCCTTTGCGCCATTCTAAAGAGGCAATTTGATTCAATAAATACGTTCCCAAACAACCAGTGTAAATGGCTCTTTCCAAATTTTGCAGATTATAATTAGCTTGGGCTAAATTAGCTAAATTCAAGCCTTGGAGATACAAATCACCAGAGATTTGCGCGGTGTTAAAGCCATCCTCTAAATATTTAATGGCTGTTTGTGCTTCTCCAATTACTAAGAAAGCAATGCCTAAACTGCTAAAACACAAAGCTTTACTTTGCACATCCCCTAATTGTTCTGATAGCTTTAAGCCTTGCTGCAAATAATTAATTGCCATTTCATAGATTTCTGGTTCTATTTCTTGGAGTTGCTGGGCTTGCATAACTTCGCTGTAACCTAAGTTTACCAGCGCGTTTGCTTCACCAATTTTTTCTCCTACTTGTCTACTGAGGATTAATGCCCGTTGACTGTAATTGATCGCTTCAGAATAATTTTTCTCTTCTACGTAGGTGCGGCTAAGATGATTGAGATTTGCTATTTCACAAGGGCGATCGCTTTCTTTCCGGGCTATTTTAATCGCTTGCTCGTGAAAGGTAATTGAGCGACGAGATTGCCCCATTGCTCGCTGTGAATAGCCCAAAAGTGTCAAAATCCGCGCTTTTTCTTGAGTTCCTTCGACCTTACTCAGCGGTTCATCCAGATAATACAAGGCATCCCGTAAATAAGTGCCGGTAAAAGAAGCAAAAATTCCGCCATATAGGGGAAAATATGGACGCAGGGCAAAGGTACGCAGAGTTTGCAGGAGTATTTGCGAACATCCATTACTGTACAACGCAGCCGTGTCACTAAAACCGTTAGCGAGTTGACTCCAAACGACTGCAAAAGTTAAGTAAGTTGAAATCGATAACTTTGAGCCGGCTTGGATGTTATAAGCTTGTTGGTCAAACCAGTTGACTAACCCCCGCTGCAAAAATTGCAAAATCATCGCCATTTCCACCCAGTCGCTGAGGGTGATATTGCGTTGTTGTTGAACAAATTCAATTACCGATTGTTCCATTGCCAAAGTGCGAAGTAAATCACGGGGAAAAGCGCTCAAAACTTGTTTTGCCCAAGTTGCCCAAGGTCCATTTTCTCCCGGTACGGCACCAAAACCGATTGTTTCTTTACGCTCGTACATCCAACTGATTAAGTGGTCTTGCAGTCGTTGCACTGATGCTACACCACGACTGATGCCATTACCCAATTCTTGTAGAGGCGTTATATGTAACGTCGTCTCTACATTATCTGTTGGTTGTTGTAAAGATTTTGACAACTGTTGGAGTTGCTGCAAATTCAATGGATGCTTTCGATTGGCATCGGTTACACGTAAAAATGCCGCGAGATATTGGTTATCTTCGGCTGTGGTAATCTCTTTGCTAGCACTCAAGATGGCATCGGTTGCTCGATTGTGTTCTTGCCAACGTTGCCACTGATTTTGGATTGTCTTAATTGCTCTTAAACTGCGACTAGCTTTTGCTTTTTTGAGTTCGTCTTTCTCGCTGTCTACTTGCGAACCTACTACCAAAAGGCGATCGCTCAAAGCTACCTCAAATACTTCCCCAGTACCGGGAGCCACATCTTTGAGCAATTTTTGATACACCATTTCTACAGAGCTAATTTTGCCCTGGAGGGTAGTTTGGACAATTTCATCAATGAGGGCGATATAGCGATCGCGTAATGACAGTGATTCTGACACTTTAACAACTTATGATTAGTTAGGAGTTAGGAGTTAGGAGTGAGGAGTAATAGTATGTATTATAACTAAAAATTTATTATTCATAACTCTAGGATTTGCGCCGAATCAGCAAAAACGGTATTTTTACGGCAAAGCGCAGAGGCGATCTTGACACAGACGTATATTTTGCGACTTGAAAAAATATTCTCTGGAGAAGAATAAAGGTGATGGTTGTGTTTTATATCGGACTTACCTAAAAATTGCCAGAAACTTTGATTTATAGAACCGCGTAGGCGAAGCCAGCCGTCTCGGCTTAGGCGCTATAGGCGCTGTACGCCTTCCGTTTCGGTAGAAATAAGAGTTTCAGGCAGTTTTAGCGTAAGTCCTATTACATAAAAAAAAACAAATAAAAGGCAAAAGTTATACTAATAAACCAATTTTTTAGGATGAAATTATCGCTGATGAAGTGTAAATCAAAAATCGGTTGACGGATGTATCTAGTTGTGGTTTTTGAGAATTATTCAGTTTAATTATGCACGTTTTGGGCTATGAATAATTAAGGATGAAAAGTTGGGAAAAAGCGTCTAATGGCTCGCAGCCCCACATTAACTTTCGATCGTGGCACGTTAATTTTACATCCACCACCACGGGGTAAAGGTTGGATGGAGTACGCTCTATGGGACGACCGCGTGGAAAAGTTCCGTATTCCGGCGATTAAATACCGTCCTTTGGTGGAAGCGCTACAAGCGGAGGAGACTTATTTTATTGATGAAGCCAAAGGATTTTATCCTGTAGATTTGGTTCCCAGTCTGTCGATGGAACCTTACCAGCATCAAAATGAAGCGTTAGCAGCTTGGAAGTTGTCGGGAAGGCAAGGTGTGGTAGTGCTTCCGACGGCAGCGGGAAAGACTTATTTGGCACAAATGGCGATGCAGGCGACACCGCGTAGTACGCTGATTGTGGTGCCAACTTTGGATTTGATGCATCAGTGGTATGCACACTTGGTGGCGGCGTTCCCTGATGCTCCTGTAGGGTTACTGGGGGGTGGTTCGCGGGATAAAACGGCGATTCTGGTTGCGACTTACGACAGTGCGGCAATTCATGCAGAAACCCTGGGAAATCAGTATGCATTGATAATTTTTGATGAATGTCATCATTTGCCGACAGATTTTAATCGGGTGATTGCCGAATATGCGATCGCCCCTTATCGACTTGGGCTTTCGGCAACACCGGAACGCACCGACGGCAAACACGTTGATTTGAATATTCTGATCGGTAAGGAAGTATATCGCAAACGCGCTGAGGATTTAGCTGGTAAGGCGTTGGCAGAGCATGAAATTGTCCAAATTAAGGTGGATTTATCGCAGAAAGAACGGGAAAGGTATAACGAATTAATTCAGACTAGGAATGACTTTTTAAGGGATTCCAAGATTTCTTTGGGCAGTATTCAAGGTTGGCAACATTTTGTGCAAATGAGTGCGAGATCCCAAGCTGGACGCAGAGCCATGTTAGCCCACCGAGAAGCGAAGGAAATTGCTTTGGGTACTGATGGGAAGTTAAGAATTTTAGTTGATTTGTTGGCGAAGCATTACCCAGAAAGAGTTTTGATTTTTACTGCTGATAATGCGACTGTTTACCGGATTTCTCAAGATTTGTTAATTCCAGCGATTACCCATCAAACTCCCGTGAAGGAGCGACATGAGGTTTTAACGAAGTTTCGGGAGGGGGAATATAAATGTTTAGTTGCTTCTCATGTGTTGAATGAGGGTGTTGATGTGCCTGCAGCTAGCGTAGCAATTATTTTATCGGGGACTGGTTCAGCGCGGGAGTATACTCAGCGGTTGGGAAGGATTTTAAGGAAGGGAAATCAGGAGAATAAGCTAGCGATTTTGTATGAGGTGGTGGCAGCGGATACGAGTGAGGAGGGTACTTCCGCTAGGAGGAGGGGGGAGGAAAGGAGAGGAGATTTGCGGGTTGTGCAGCCAATTTATGGCGTGAGTCAGGATAGGGGTGTACGGGCTGCGGAACAGATGGAGATTAATTATTCTGTTGATAAAAGTAAGTCTAAAAATTCGGGAGATAATAAGTAATTAAGAACCACACTCTTAGTAGTGTACCGCACTCGCTATGAGGGGAAGCATTACGGCTGTTAAGGTGTAAGCTGTGAAATAATTTTTCCTTCGCGTTCTTTGCGCCTATCGCGGTTAAAACATATCTTTTTTTAACCGCGAAGAAGAGAAGAAGCGAAGGGAAGAGTTAAGATTAAGTGTTTTGCACTCCGAATTCAGTCACCTTAACAGCCGCAGGGGAAGGATTTAACCGCCAAGTACGCCATAGACAAAGGAGCGGCTTCCGTTTCGGTAGTACGCCAAGGAAGAGGAAAAGAAGATAAGAGAAGATAAGAGAAATTCATTGGTTGAGTCACCCACCATAGCGAGTGCGGTGGAGTACTAGCCCCCTCTTACCGCAACTAACAACTAACAGCTAACAACTAACAAATTCCAATGTTACCTACAGATTTATTGAGTCATAGGCAAAATGGGGAGGAGATAATTCCTAAGAGGTTGAAGCTTGATAAGCAGAATTTGGAGGTAGCAAGTGAGGTTATTTCTCGTTTTCAAGCGGCTTTAGGGAAGTCTCAAGGTGTGTTGGAACATGAGTTGTTGGAGTTGGAAGGTGATACGACTGATTATCGGGTGAAGCGGGGTTTGGCTTATATTTTGAAGAGCAGTTTTTGTACTTTTGAGGTGGTGAGTCCGCTAGAACCTCAAATGTTACGAGAACGGGTATTTGCTTTGGCGGCAAATTCTGTTTCCTGTCGGGAATCAACAGAATCTACTCTCAACAAGATTGCTTCTGATTTAAGTCATGAATTGGAACGGGAAGTTCTGGCTACACAAGTTAGAGACGGGTTATATGCCGATCTAAATGAAAATAAAATTTTAACTGCTTTTGATGCACCGACAACGACAGATTTATTGCATCGATATAATTTATCTCAGGTGCAAGGTATATTTTATCGTGCCAGTCAACTTACTTTAAATGCTCACCGGAATGTTCCGGGTGAATATAAGCTTTTGTTTCGCTATTTAAAGTTATTTCAATTGATGGCTTATATTGAAGGCGATGCCGACCACGGATTTACAATTACGATTGATGGACCCACGAGTTTGTTTAATCCGAGTACAAGATATGGGTTGGCGATCGCTAAATTGATTCCTGCTTTACTTCATGTAACAAAATGGAGTCTTGCTGCTATATTGCAAACCCGTGACACTTATACTGATACTTGGAGAACTGGACGTTTTACTCTCAATTCTGAGTGTGGTTTGGTGTCTCACTATTCTAAAGGTAAGCCTTACGATAGTATGTTGGAAGCATCTTTTGCCGATAGATGGGATGCACTAAAAACACCGTGGGTGTTAGAGAGAGAAGTTGATTTAATTCCGATACCGGGTAGTGTGATGATTCCCGATTTTCGGTTAGTTCATCCTGATGGTCGTACCTTCTTATTAGAAATTGTCGGTTATTGGCGACCAGAATATTTACAAAAGAAGTTTTCTCAGGTGCGACGTGCGGGACGTGATGATTTAATTTTGGCAATTTCTGAAAGATTGAATTTGGAAAAAGCAGGGGTGAAGGTGAATGACGTGCCGGCTAGAATTATTTGGTTTAAAGATAAGTTATTGCCGAAAGCAGTGTTAGCAATTCTGGATTAATATATATTATTTGGTCAGATGATTTTAAATTTAGAAGGCAAAGATAATGAGATATGTAATTTACAAGCATGGAGAAACTAAGCCAGGTTTAGTAACTGTGACTTTTTAGAAAGAGACGAATCTATTGTTGCAATTAAAAAAGTGCCGACAGAAGTTTGTAATAACTGTGGGGAATATTATTTAAATGATGATATTACTGAACAAGTCTTGGAAAGAGCAGAAGTGGAAATTATCAGATATGCAGCTTAATTCAACATTAATTGAATTAGAAACAATTAGCGATCGCATTTATCATATTTCCTCTGTGCTCTCCGCGCTAGGTGTGGTTAAAATATCTTTATATACCCGAAGACGTACTTCTAATAGAGGAAGAAATATTTACAAATATTAGCTATTTTCTAATGGTGAGATCCCCAACTTGGTGAAAGTTGTCGGGGATCTTGCAGTATCTCGAAGTCAAATTAATTAAACTTAATGCATCACTTTAGGTGGTTTTTATTAACAGTTAACCTATAATAAATAGCCAATGACATATTAGCTAATTTTTTTATTCTTTTTCTTTTAGCAATCATTGACATTGTACGTATCGAAAGATACCATATTTATGGTGATGCAGCCTATAATAAATGAAAAAAAATATCTTACTTGCTTGCAAAATAAAAAAGATAATTAGGGTAAAAACAATGAAACTGAAAATAATTGCGGCTTTAGGAATGATAAGCGCGATCGCGGGTTTAAATACACCTGTGAGAGGTCAGTCACCAGCACCAGCAACCCCAAACAGCGGACAATACACAATAACTGGTGGCTCTCTAACTGGAATTGATAACAGAACAGCGCAGGATGACTTCGGAAAATTTTTCACAGTGGGCAGTCCGGCCAGTACTGTGGGGAATAATACAGGAGAAACTATTACATCCGATACAGGAGTTTGGCAGCTTGGTGAGTCAGTTCAATTACGCAAGCTTGACCAACCCTTAACACTCATAGACACACCTCTTCTTTTGCAGCCGGCTCAATCTGTTAACGGTAATGATGGTTTGCAATTACAGCTTATCGGTCAATGATTTGATGTATTTAAAGCGTTTATAGCAGTGCGACATCTCTCAAAAGCCCGGTTTCTTGTGGGAAATCGGGTTTCTATTTAAGCAAAAATTTTTCTTTCCTTACCAAAAACTACTTTTCATTCGTTGAAAGATTATTCTGCCTTCCACTTTGCAGTAAAATGATTCCTTTAGATAGAGGAGGGCAAAACGTGACTCGTGTAATCATCGTACGCCACGGTCAAAGCACTTATAACACCGAAAAGCGCATCCAAGGGCGTTCAGATGCATCAAGATTGACAGAAAAAGGTAGTAATGATGCCTGCATTGTAGGTAAAGCCCTCAGTAATATTTTCTTTAGTGCGATTTACTGTAGTCCTTTACAGCGAGCAAAACAAACAGCAGATATTATCCACCGGGAGTTGGCAGTTAACTCTCTTCAGTCTGTTGTTCCCCAAGCAAACGATAAGCTAATAGAAATTGACCTTCCTCTGTGGGAGAAAATGCCGACTGACGAAGTGAAGCAGAAGTTTTCCGAGGACTATCGCACTTGGAAAGAACGTCCCCAGGAATTGCGAATGTTAGTTAATGATGAAGGGGGAACAAGAGAACATTTCCCCGTCCTAGCTTTATACGCACAGTCGCAGCAGTTTTGGCAAGAAATTTTACCTCAGCATCAAGGTAAAACCATTCTGATCGTTGGGCATAACGGCATTAATCGGGCATTAATTAGCACAGCCTTAGGTATTCCCCCGAGTCGCTACCATTCGCTACAACAATCTAATTGCGGCATCAGCGTGCTAAATTTCTCTGGTGGATTGGGAGAACCAGTCCAACTAGAGTCGATGAATCAGACACAGCACATGGGAGAAACTCTGCCTTCCTTGCGACCAAATCATCAAGGAGTGCGATTGTTACTGGTGCGGCACGGAGAAACCGAATGGAACCGTCAAGGCAGGTTTCAGGGACAAATTGACGTTCCCCTTAACGATAATGGCAGGCAACAAGCAACTTCTTCTGGGACATTTTTACAAGAAGTAGAAATTGATTTTGCTGTTAGCAGTTCCATGCTGCGTCCCAAAGAAACGGCAGAGATAATTTTGCAACACCACCAGAGTATCAAGTTGGAATTAGTTGATGACTTAAGGGAAATTAGTCACGGACTCTGGGAAGGAAAATTTGAGAAAGAAATAGAGCAAGAGTTCCCAGGAGAGTTGGAACGTTGGCGGACAATACCAGGGGCCGTCCAAATGCCTGAAGGGGAGAATTTGCAGCAAGTATGGGAACGCAGCGCTTATTGTTGGCAGAAAATTGTGCAATCGGCTTCAAAGAATCAACTCAAAACAGGATTAATAGTTGCTCACGATGCCACGAATAAGACCTTACTTTGTCATATTCTAGGTTTATCACCAGAAAATTTCTGGAATTTCCGTCAAGGCAATGGCGCAGTTAGCGTTATTGATTACCCTGGTGGCCCGAATGGTTTGCCAGTACTGCAAGCGATGAATATTACCACTCATTTGAGTGGAGGTGTACTGGATAAAACAGCCGCTGGAGCTTTATAGGAAAGTTAGGAGTTAGGAGTTAAGAGTGAGGAATAAAGTAAGGAGTGAAGAATTTATACACCCGGATGACGGCGTATTTCTATGAGTGAAGTCAATAACTCATAACTCATAACTCATAACTCCTAACTAAGAATTTTTATGACTGAACTGCTGCAACAAGTAAGGGTTATCGATCCTGTTTCTGGAACTGACAAAGTAGCTGATGTGCTAATTGCTGATGGTTGCATACTCGCTGTTGACTCGCACATTTCTGTACCACCAGAAACTCAAATACAAGACTGTCGGGGATTGATTCTCGGTTCCGGATTAATTGATTTATACAGCCACTCTGGCGAGCCTGGGTTTGAAGAGCGGGAAACCCTCACCTCACTCTTGCAAGCAGCAGCAGCAGGTGGCTTTACAAGAGTTTCCGTCCTACCTGATACCTCTCCACCCATTGATAGCCCTGGTGTAGTGGCGCAGTTGCTTTCTAGACAAGCAGGACACAGCAAAAATTTCTCCCCCTCTCCCCTGCTGAATATCTGGGGTGCTATCACCATCGACTTGGCGGGGAAGCAGATGACGGAGTTGGTAGATTTAGCTGCAGTTGGGGTGGTTGGTTTTACTGATAGTCAACAAGAGGGAAATTTGGGGCTGGTGCGGCGAGTGTTGGAATATCTCCAACCTTTGGGAAAACCTGTAGCGTTTAACCCTTGCGATCGCCAAATTATGTCTAATGGTGTTATGCGCGAAGGTATCGATGCCCTGCGTCTGGGCTTACCGCCAATCCCCGCTGTCGCAGAAACTTCGGCGATCGCTTCTTTGTTGGAATTAGTCGCTGCAACTGGTACCCCCGTACATATCATGCGTGTCTCTACCGCCCGCAGTGTAGAACTCATTGCCGCAGCCAAATCTCAAGGTCTACCCATCACCGCCAGCACCACTTGGATGCATCTTTTGCTTGACACAAAAGCAATTAAAAGCTATAATACGAGCCTGCATTTGCAAACACCTTTAGGAAATCCCAACGATATGGCAGCATTGCGTCTGGCAGTGCGGTCGGGAATAGTGGATGCGATCGCTATTGACCACAAAGCGCACACATACGAAGAAAAAGTGCAAGCCTTTGCAGAATCACCAACTGGGGCAATTGGCTTAGAGTTAGCATTGCCTTTGTTGTGGCAGCATTTGGTAGAAAGCGGAGAATTTACAGCATTGGAATTGTGGCAAGCCTTGAGTAGTCGTCCTGCACAGTGTTTAAAGCAGAAAACGAGTGCGATCGCATCTGGGGAAGCGGCTGAATTGACTTTGTTTGACCCTTCTCTAAGTTGGAAAGTAGAAAAGCAAAATCTTCATACACTTTCTAGCAATACACCTTGGTTGGGACAACAGTTAACGGGTAAGGTTGTGCAAATTTGGTGCCCATAAACCCACTTTAAATTTAGGATACTCTTGACATCTGGCCACCTATACGTATAAATCACCAATCAAAAAAATAAAACTAACTATTTTTTACATCAATAAATACTATCGAATAGTCCTCTACCCTACGGGAACGCCAAGGGCGAAAAGAGGACTTTGGCTATGAGACAGGGATTTATAATCGAATGGCACGCTTGTTAAGCCCTGAATTAAAATTCGGGCTAAAAGCTAAATTTTGCGGTCATCTTACTAAAATAAGAGTTTTAACCCGTTTTAACTCCTAAGATACACATTTTAACCGTTCGCGCAGCGTCCCGAAGGGATAATTTATTTCTGGGCTTCCTGACATTGGTGCAAGATGTCAATTTTAACGGGTTTAAGCTTTAAGCTGTGTAGCTTGCTTCTCGCGGAGCGAGTAATTTATTTCAGGGCTAAAAATAGCCTAACTTAGTGGCATTCGATTTATAATCCCTGGCGGACAAGAACGCAGTCAGAGAATCTATAAATACTTAGTTATTTTTTTGTTGAGAATATCGATAAAGTGCGTTCCGGTGAGTTCTCAAAAAAGTTTATTGTAAAACGCGCCAATAAGCAGGGTAAGGATGATTGGGATAATAATTGGGAGAGCAACTACAAGTCCCCATTTCCCAAACCGAATTTCTTGACCGTCAGATTTGAAGAGTGCGATAACACCAGCAGCTCCCATTAATACCCAAAGGCTTCCGAAGACAATAAAAATAATGAAGATGGAATTTTCCATTTTAACTTAATTTAGTCTGACTATTGACAAAAGCCTGATTATATGATTATAACCCTCTTTGAAACAGTGGGCAGATGTCTGCTCTATAGAACTTAGACAACTATTGACATCGTTGTAATAGTTGTTGTCTACTTCCTGTTTCAACCAAGGGAGACGGCTCCTTCTTGTCCACAGGCGTTTTCCCCCAATTAGAGGGCTTCAACT
>JAHHGZ010000026.1 GCA_019359595.1 Cyanomargarita calcarea GSE-NOS-MK-12-04C | reverse complement strand
CACTTGGCTACGATTAACACATAAATATACTAAGTACAACTGATGCTTAGGATTAGAAGCATAAATCTGCCAGTATGTACTGGAAGTATAAGCTTGCCAAAACGGCAATATTATCCTTCCACCGACACAAATCCGCCCTTTTTGACTTTTAAACCAGGTCATATCTTCGTTACTTTCATAACTTACAGGGAAGGGAATAGAGCTTGATTTCCTAAGAAGGGCATCTTGCCAAGATTTAGCTTCGGCTTCATTTTGAGGAACATTAGTATTTGCTAGTGATAGAATTTCTAGCCATTTGGTATCGGTTAAATCTCTACCTTTGGGAACTCTAGCCTGTAACTGTTCTGTGAGACGTTGAATCTGAATTTCTAATTTACGCCGACGTTTGGTAAATTTTTCGGGGTTTTCTTCTTTATCGCTAATTTTACAGCCATTTTTGAGTAAATACCTGATAGCACAACGAGTCAAATTATCTTCTGTATTCCCGTAAGCCTCAAATAAGTTTTTTGATAAATTACGCTCGCTTTCTGAATTTTGAGATTTTTTACCCTTTTTAACTTTTTTCTCTTGTAATGGTTGAGTTTCAGTAGTATCGATGGGAGTAAGTTGCGCCAAAATTTCAGTAGCTTTGGTACGGAGACTATCTAAGCTAACACCACTGGCTTCTACTAATTCAGCGTCACTATTGAGCATTTCCAACCACCGGATTTTGCCTTCTAATTGGTACTGCGATCGCTTCATTAATGCCAGCCAGGATTTATAAATGTAGCTCACTGTGGTAACTGAACTCGTATAAAACCTTGCTGGTTGTCCGGTAAAGCGGGGGTCAGTTTTTAGTGGTTCGCATAATTGCTTGACTACTACTGTTGAAATCTTGCCTTTTTGTCGCCAAGTCTCAAAATCTGGGTGTTGACGCATCTGCATCAATAACTCATTTATCAGTGGCGTGTTGAGTTCAGCCATCATTTTCCATAACTTTTGGCGGGTAGATGCACTGGCTACTAAACGGCACTGAATCGTAATTTGGCTCATAAATTAGCCATTAAATAATTATGTTTAATAATAACATATTTGTCTAATAAAATGCTTGTGTAAAATCAAAATCATGCAAGATACATTTTTTACGAGCAAACAAGCGGCTGAAATGACAGGTTGTACACTCCGTCAATTGCAGTATTGGCGGGAGAAGGGGGTAGTTGTACCTACGATTCGCAGTACGGGGACGGGACGTAGTGTTTATTACTCTCGCTCGGAAGTTATGGAATTGGCGGTGATGGAATATTGTCTTGGAGTAGGCTTAAATTTTGAGGTGGCTGCTGCAACGGTTAAACAACTCAAAGATAAGGGGTTGATTTTAACCAGGGATGAGAAAGCGCCTCAGCGTTTTATGTTGTGGTGGGATGGGAATAAGGGAAAATTGGAGCTTGTGGAGTTTGATTTAAAGAAAGCGATCGCGTCTTTACAAGTAGGTCAACCTGTAATTCCCTTATGGTTGGATATAATTCATCAGTTTATAGGAACTAAGTTGCAAAGCTAAGTATCATCGACGTTTGAACAACTTATCGTTAAGCTTCGTACAACACATCCTAGCGATTCTCAAAGATTCACAGGATTAATGCTACAGGTACAACATTACTTGGAACAAAATCCAGGTGAACTTTGCGAAATCTATCTCATAGATAAGGGTAGTACAACACGTAAAAGAACTATCGGTGGCTCTACAGGTACGTTAAATTTATTTCAAGGAAGAGACCCTTCTACCTAACATCTTCACTAACCTATCAACATTAACCCCAACTACAGCAGCCAACTTTTCCAACCGCTGGTTATTAGGAGGAGGATTAAATCTAAATTTCTCCCAACGTGCAACAGCACCCCCAAGTCCCGCAGCTTTACCCAACCTAGACGGAGTTAAATCATTCGCCCGTCTAAACCTTCCTAGAAAATGACTCAGGCTTTCTCCATCTAGCGGTTCAACCTGAAACAACCAGGGTTTAATATCTTTCGCTTCCATTACTTGTACTCAGCAGCTACTTCCTTCAAAATTTCCAAATCAATTTTTTGCAATCCCTTTTTCAAAGCCCGAATCGCAGTTTCTCGCAAAATCATATCCATCAAGCCAATATAACCACCCGTCGCTTCCCCCAAAGTCTTCAGCATCGTCTTACTCGAAAGATTAGAAGCAACTGGTAATTTTAAAATTTGCTTCTCCCAAATATCCACCGTCCGCTTAAAATCTTCACCCGACATTTTCCCAAAACGGTGACAAGACCTAAAACGGTTGTAAACCTGCTCATCCCGCTTAATTACTGCGTCTAAACGGTCAGTACCAACCAAAATCACCGCTATTTCCAATTTGTCAAAAATATCACGCACTTCGGCAAAAGTTTTCGGTTTGAAACGGTCAGCTTCATCAATAATCAACATCTCTACTCCACAACCTTTAAGTACACGCAGCGTCCTATCTCGGATTTCCGCTACTGTTCCTTTAGTTACCTGATATTTCAAATGCTCCATAATGACCCCAAATAACTCCTTTGCACCACACTCTTGGGGAATTTGGATATAAGCTACAGGTACAGTAGGAGGTTTTCCAGGTAACTGAATAGGTTTATTCCTCAGTCTGTAGGCATCGCAACCCATAGTTTTGCCAGTTCTCGACTCACCAACCACACGCCCAGATTGCCGCGACTGGCGCTTTCCTTCCAACCAGTCATGAAGAATTTGCACTTGTTCAAGAGGTACAAAACCCTTACGATTTAATCTTTGAATCTCCACTTGCAATTTCTCGCTATTAACGGGAATATCGCCCAATTGTTTGGCGATCGCTTGAGCTTCTTGTAAAGTCATTTTTACCACCCGTAATCTTCACGCATTTGTTCGTAATCAAATACTTCTGGCATCTCTGGCTCAGGTTCAGCATCAATAAATACCACCTCTACTGCTTCCTCTGGCTCAATGGGTATAGGTTGTTTGGCTTTTTTGACTTCAGCTTGTTCTAGTTTCTGACGTTCTTTTTTAGTTTTCTTCACAGTTGAGAAAGTCTCGCGTTCCCTAACTTCAGCTAAAATTGACCGATTACTAACAGCCTTACCCGTTTCCCGTACTTTTCGACTGGTAGCTTTTACCTCATAATACGAGAGTTCCTCTGTCTCCAAATCTTGAGCATAGGCACGGGCAAGAAATACTTCCTTATCTCCTTCTGTGCGGTAAACCAAAATTTTTGTAATGTCTCTGGGGTCATATCGCAATACGACACTTTCTCCTGCATACCCTGCTAGATACTCACCTCGGTACATGAGGTTCTCAAATTGCAAATATCCCCCACGTTGGATTTGTCGCCGTGTTTGCTTCATTAAACAAATATCCAAATCCCGCTCGGAAAGTAAATCAGGTGCTGCTATTAACCCAGATTCCCAGCGTTGGAACCTTGTCTGGTCGCCCATCCGCGCATCAAGTCGCTGGTTATAATTATCAACAATGTAACGTACCAAATTTTGCTCTAACTGCCGCAGTGTATAGCTCGCTTCTTTTTCCGCTTCTTCCGGGCGTTCTTGTACATTTGACCCTGTATATCCAGGCAAAGTTGAAAATAACTCGGTGTTGAAAGTTTTAAACGGACGCTCAACACTACCCCCTTCAGATGGTCTGTCACGAAGATGGCAAACAAACCCTAACTGCACTCCTATCTGTTGCAAATGGTTGGAACGAAAATCCTTACCCCCATCTGTATAGAAGTGTTGCGGCAAACCAGAAGTACCCCATTGTTCATGAAGTCCGTATTCCGAACCATATTGCTTGGGTAAAATCGCATGACGTAACGCCAAAGCTACAACTTGAGAACTTGGTGCATCGTAGCCCAAGTTAATCCCCATAATGCAGCGTGAATAACTATCAATAACCGTTGTTAACCAAGGACGACCGAGAATTTTGCCATGCTGATCTACCAACAAAATATCCGCAGGGGTATGGTCGCACTGCCAAACTTGGTTGCTATGTTCTACTTGTAAATCTTTCCCATCACGGGTTTTAACTGATAACCGCGAACCATGCCAACCCGGAGAGCGAATACTTTTAGCTTGCTCAATCTTATCTATTAACGGTTGCAAAATCCGATAAACCGTCATGTGGGAAGGAGGCTTAACACCTAGTTCGTCTGCTCTCGCCTTCGCTCTAATAAAAACAGAAAGGCGAGTCATTCTTTTACCACCCTTATTACCCTCCTTATAAGTTTTCAAAACAAACTCTTGCCAGTTTTCATCAACTCGATGCTTTCCTTTATCAGCGCGTTGATTTTGCACTAGCCCAGCTAAACCCTCCTGTTCCCACCTGTCAACCAGTCGCCTGATTGTGCGTACCGACTTGCCAAGTGTTTCTGCTGCTTCTTGAAGGCGCTGAGTATATGTAGTGCGATTCCCGCAGGGATCGCTTTGCGAATCGCTATTTTTTAAGAGGCTTTGAATTACCTCCATTTTCAGCAAAGCATCATCCGAAAGTTCGGAAACAATAACGTTTGCTTCAACAAGATTATTAGTACCTGCGGAGCTTGCGCTTGTGGTAGATTCTGCATTCTGCATACAGTGTTTTATCAAAACATAGTTGTATTATACTATTGTAATGACAAGTAATTTGTTAATTTATGCAAAATCATGATTTTTACAGGCTTCTGGTAATTGACAATTAAATTGTGAATTTTAGCTTATTTGACATACAATTTGTTAAATTAGACTTCAAATGGTATGACAGCCTTGAAAAGCAAAAATCCTGGTCAAATCCTTTTGATGCCAGGGTTTCAGTCTTTTAAATATCTATGACAGTATTTTGTTAAGTTGACAAATAATGAGTGAATGTACAAGACTTTCAGCCTTTTAAGACTTCTAAAAAACAGCTTAACAGGGATAATGATAGTCAAACTGATAGTCAAAGGGTAACTTTAATCTAAGATATAAAGTTGATTTCCTAAATGTACACAAGGACTAAAGGCTACAACTGATGACTAATGACTGAGCCCTCAGAACATTCTGGGGGTTTTTAGTAGTTTAACTACTGGTTATATACCAAATAGCAGGCTGATTTAAGTAGGTCATGGCTGGCTTTACTGTCCGCTATCACACTTAAAGAACCTCTAGCTGTTTTAGAATGGGAACTCCACAAGGCTCAGTAAGTATCCTATGGGGTACCCAATTGCACAATCTAAATTATTAAGCAGACTTGAAGCAATGGGTCAGCCACCACTTCGCGATCGCTATTCCTTGAGACAGGTGTATTCCTAAACCCGCAAAGGCAAAATAATGACATCATCTGGCCCAGGAGAGAACTATGGCATCAGGAATGATGGTTGCAGGTCAATGGATAACCGATGGGAATGAGCAAAATCGAAACGGTGAGTTTCACGACATACCGACAACGTTTCGCCATTACATCACGGCAGATGGTTTGAGTGGGTTTAAAGCAGAAGCAGGACGCTATCACCTCTACGTTGCCTTGGCTTGTCCCTGGGCACATCGCACCCTAATTATGCGCGAAATTAAAGGGTTGCATGATGCCATCTCTATTTCGATTGTCGATCCAATTATGAGCGATAAGGGCTGGATATTTTCCGAAGCACCAGGGACTATTCCTGACTCAGTAAATCACGCCCAATATTTGCAAGAAATCTACCTAAAAGCCAATCCCAAATATACGGGACGAGTCACGGTTCCGGTATTGTGGGATAGGCAAGCTCAAACCATCGTCAACAACGAATCTTGTGAAATCATGCGGATGTTTGATGTCGAGTTTGCAGAACTGGCAACGCAGAAAATAGACCTATACCCACGCGACTTGCAACAGCAAATTGATGAAACGATAAATGCAATTTATAAACCAATTAATGCAGGTGTGTATCGCGCTGGCTTTGCAACTTCGCAAACGACCTATGAAGAAGCGGTGACGGAAATTTTCGAGAGTTTAGATCGATGGGAAATTATTCTCAACAAGCAACGCTATTTGTGCGGGGATCGCCTAACGGAAGCCGATATTTGTATGTTTGCAACGCTGTATCGCTTCGACACCGTATATTACAGTCATTTTAAGTCCAATTTGCGGCGAATTCTCGACTATCCCAACCTCTGGAATTATCTAAAAGACCTGTATCAACGTCCTGAGTTCAAAGCAACCTGCAATATCGACCATATCAAACGGGGTTATTACATGAGTATGACCGATATTAATCCCAAGCGAATTGTGCCCAAGGGACCGATAATTGATTTTGACGAACCCTACATACGCAAAGCGCTGCCACCTGCGCAACTCGCACCTGATTACGAACCATAGTCTAAAGTTTAATAGGAGTAGCATTATGAACCTTGTATCGGGTAAGTAGTCAGACAGAATTAATTACACAATGTCATTGCGAATGGAGCAGAGCGGAATGTTCAAAGTATCGTTCCCGTAGGCAAAGCCAGCCCGTAAGGGCAATTGGTAGCAATCGCAAGGGCTGGGATTGCTTTGCTTTGCTCGCAATGACTGTAAATATTTTTGTCCATCTACTTATTCACCACGTTGCAGTTATCACGGCAGATATTGATCGCTTTATCGAATTCTATACCGATGTATTCGAGATGCCAGTAATTTTCCAAGAAACAACCCCAGCCTTTCGTCACGCACTTCTGCGAGTTGGACAGCAGAGCGTACTTCACGCTGTAGAGATGCCCGATAATATTCATAGTATTGGGCAGCCACATCGTTTTACGGGAACGGATTCCTCAAGCATTTATTAGCCAAAGGAGCGCACCATGCAATTGAACCCTTATCTCAGTTTCAACGGTCAATGCGAGGCAGCATTTAAGTTCTATGAGCAGTGTCTGGGTGGCAAAATTGTGGGCCAGCGATGACTGGCGAGGAGAAGATGGCGAAGTATAACGACGCAATCGAGTTTAAGAGTGACGATCGCCGGGTGCTGACATCGTATGTGTTGGATGATGATGGGAAGTGGCACGGGTTCATGACAACGAACTATTGGCGGAAGAAGTAGCGAAATGCCAGACTTGAACGGCTTGGAATACAGGGGAACAAATACGTATCGAAAAAACTGTGAGGAGTGGTTCCCCTTCTTCAAAGGTTTGGTTAGCTATGAAATTCGCGACCTGAGCATCACGATGCAGATGTAGGATTTGGAGGATTAAAAAAATCTCATCCAAATTTATATAAATTCAAAGTATCTTGAATTTCCTGAGCTATTTGCTGACGTAAATTCAAAGGTAGCAAAACTTCGACTTTAGAACCCAAAGCTCGCAACCATCTAAGAACATAATAGTCTGTAACTCGATAATATACTTGGTAGTAAGCATCGGTGGTTGGACGAGATTGGAGAATTTCTAAAAGAGCGTTTCGATGTTCGGGGTTGAGGGTGTATTGTTGAATTAATTTCGCTGTTTGCTCGGAGCTAATTCTAGTAAATGTATCGTGAATACTAATGCCATCAATATAACGCTGATGAAAATCTTGCTCAAACCGCAATATCATTAGTGCCTTTTCTTTATAAAAGTCATGTCCCCAAGCTTCTTTTAATTTCGCATTGATATTTTTTGGTGTTGGTAGTTGATTAGTTTCGTGCATTTCTCTTAATAACTGAGGAACGCGGGTATCTTTCCAATCCAGACATTCTATTCGTTGAGAAATAATTCGGTCGAGACGATATTTATACCAGTTGATATCACCTTTTGGAGTAGTACCATAGGCACACAAGTATTTAGCACGCTCCATAAAATAAATACAAACAGGGTACACAACACATTCTTTAATCTGATTTTGATGGGCACTGTGATAAGTCAACAGTAAAGGAAGAATTTGCCCAGAATCCCAAATTTCTTGCAATTCACTCTGGATTTGGTCTACTGCGTCTTGTACTGGGCTTGATTCTGGTACTACATAGTCAACGTACAAAAAAATGCGATGGGTATCTTTATCAACTTCCTCTTCTGAAAATTCTTCAGCTAGTACAGGTAAATTAGGGTCAAGAAAACTAAACATACCTAAAGTTTCGGCTAAATAAGCTTGGTTTTTCATACTTAAATTTGTTTTAACATCAATGTTTTCTAATTTAGTTAAAATTGGTAATTTCTTAACTCGGTGATAATATTTACTTCTACCTGTAGTGTGATTTACCCTTTGCAAATAGTTGCGGCTAACTAATAAATCGAAATCGCTTTGCAGTGATTTGCGAACTTGAGCAAATAATTTTTCCTCTAAAAGTTTCTCTAGTTCTGAGTTAGCTATAGGTATTTCTGTTTGTAGAGAATTTTGCCATTTATCTATGGGTACTTCCAATTCTAATAACCATTTTTTGGTTGTTTTGAGGCAATCACAATTAGAATCTTGATGATTGAGGATGTCTGCCTGGGTTTCATCTTTGTGGGTTTCGGTAAAAAAAGCTTTACGCCAATCAGTATAAGTAAAGGTGTCTGCGAGACTTGTGTAACCTTTTTCGCTATAAAGCCAGCGTAGCAACACCCATAACCGGATGGCACGGGTAAGGTTTTGACTTTGGTCGAGAGAGCCATTTGCCAGTTTTTGCAAAAGTTTACAATCTGGGTAATCTTTAAATAGCGTATTCACGGTGGTTTTGGCTGTTTGAGTTGTATTTTCTAGATTAGCAGTTATTCGGAAGAGGGTATTTCCGATGCTGTGCCATAATGGGCATGACGATTTTGTGATACATCTACCGCATGAGTACATCTGAGTTTGACGATTATAAAGTAGACCATTTGTTTTTACTGATTGGTGAGAATCCTTTGCCTAACTATGTTGCGGCTAAAATGCTGCTGAATGAGGGTGGAACTGCATACTTGGTACATACGACAGATACCGAAAAATCAGCGAAACGACTGCAAACGATTCTGAAAAGCGAGTTAAATGGGTTTAAGGATGTAGAGTTGCGATCGCTCGGTGATTTTGAGTCGGATGCTTACTACATCCAAGAAGAGATAAAATTAAAGCTGGAAAGCATTGAAAGCGGACAGATCGGCTTAAATTATACAGGTGGTACGAAAGCAATGTCCGCGCATTCTTACCGAGCGTTGTTTTACGAAGAAATAGAAGATAAAACCAATAAAATTTACAAGCGACGTGAAAGTATTTTTTTTAGCTATCTCGATCCTCGTAGATTGGAAATGTGCATTGACAGAGAGGATAACGAGCGTGTTCATATTCCAGTTACAGCAAAGCTGCTATCGGTAAAACTAGAAAAAGTTTTTCAAATACATGGATGGACTTGGCAAGAACAATCACCTCCTATATATACACCAGAATTACCTAATGCTGCAAAAGCCTTTGCTAAACTCCATGAGGATGAAAAATTAATAAAGCTTTGGCGTACTTGGTGCAATAATGTTTTGCGTGAGTATGCAAAAAATCCCAGTAATAAGAATAATTGGTTATCAGAAAAACAACTCAGAGAAAAAGAAGAATTATCTAATTTGCCTTTGCAGGTTAAAGTAGAAAAAGAAGTCATTCAACTGAAAGAATATCAAGCTATTAATCAAGCCCTAATTACTTTAGGAATTACAGCAGACAAATTATCACTGACCACTGTGCAAAAACAAGGATTAAAAAGTTTAGAGTCTGTCTGTAAATGGTTAGATGGGGAATGGCTAGAACATTACGTTTTACATCAAGTGCAAAGTATTCCTCAAAATCTATATATTCATGATTCTGCAACTTCTTTTTGGATTAAGAATCCTAGGAATCCTAAAAATACTAAATTTCAATTTGATGTAGCTTTCATGAGGGGATATCAACTATTTGTGATATCCTGCACAACTATTGAACGCAAATCTGATTGTAAATCAAAATTATTTGAAGCTTATATAAGAGCGCAACAATTAGGCGGTACTGAAGCAAGAGTAGCTTTAGTTTGTTGTGCTAGCCCAACTGATGTTAGTGCATTGGAAACGGAAATAACTAATGTTTTAAACCCAACACCAGATAGTAGTAATAAAAACTATAAATTAGTTGTGTTTGGCAGAGAAGACTTAGGAGAACTCACCGAGGGAATTGCTGAATGGATTCGTAATAATGAGGCAAAGTAGAAATGACGCAATTTACTATAACTGTGGTTGATACAACTGGCAAACAAAATTATATCTTCAACAGCAATCGTCTCCGCGAAAATATAGGAGCATCTTTTTTACTATCGCAATCTACGAAAGAATGGATTGAGGAAACATTAGTAAAATTAGGTGTTCCTAAAAATAGTCAAGAAGAAGCAATTGAAAATAGCAAACTTGACGCAGAACTAATATATGCTGCGGGTGGTAATGCACTTATCATGTTTAAATCAAGTGACATTGCTCTTAGATTTACGCAAATGTTGAGTAGAAAAGTTTTAGCAGAAGCACCAGGGGTTAATTTATTAGTTGCTCATGCTAACTTTGATTGGGAAAGTGATAGTAATCAGTTATATGAAATAGTAGGAAATTTAAAAAAACATGATATAGAACGCAGAAAATATGAGCGAGTCTCTTCTGTTCCACTACTCGGATTGGGTATAACTGCTAGCTGTAATTCAACTCTACTTCCTGCTGTTGATACAAGCGATAAATATGTAAATTATGACGATGAGGAAGAAGCTGATAGCTATTTAGTATCTACTGAAACAATGCGAAAATTAAAAGCAGTTCCTCAAGCTAATAGAAAACTACAAGAAATTTTCAAAGATGTAGTTGACCCGAATATTTATCAGTTTCCCTACCGGACTGACCATTTAGGTCGTTCTAAAGGAGAATCTAGCTATGTAGCAATTATTCATGCTGATGGTAATGGTATGGGAAATAGATTTAAAAAGCATGGTAAGGATGCTAAACATAATCGAGATTATATCGAAAGAATGCGAAAATTTTCTTATAGTGTTGACCAGGCAGGAATCAATGCACTAAAAGCTGTGGCAAAAGCTCTCATAAAATCAATTCAAGAAGGAAAGGTTGTAGGTAAGTTGGGAGAATTCAATTTAAATGCTAAATATTATTTACCTTTCCGTCCGTTGGTTTATGGTGGTGATGATATTACATTTATTTGTGAAGGAAGACTAGGTTTAGATTTAGCTGCATTATTTCTACGAGAATTTGAAAAGCAATCTGTAACTGATGATGAACTTTTAACAGCTTGTGCTGGTGTTTGTGTTGTAAAAACTCACTATCCTTTTGCACGAGCTTATGAAATTAGTGAAGATTTATGTAAGGAAGCAAAGAAATTTGTCAATGAAAAACGAAAAGAATATGGAGAAGATTATTTTTCATCTCTTGATTGGCATCTAGCAGCTAGTGGTTTAGTCGGTTCAATATCAGAAATTCGCAAACGTGAATATAAAATTCCTGTTGATAAGAATACTTGGAATTTAGCAATGCGTCCTATTCGTTTGCAAAATAATCGGAGCGATTGGCGTACTTGGGAAGGTTTCACTCAAGTTGTTAAAGAATTTCAGGAAGGAAAGGACTGGAAAGAACGTCACAACAAAATTATGGCTCTACGGGAAGTATTGCGGAAAGCTTCGATTGAAGCTATTGAAGAATTTTTGCTAGCTTACAAATTACCAAATTTACCCTTATTTCCCGAATCATCCGGTCAAAATGAACAGTTAATGAAAAAGGGATGGAAAGATAGAATGTGTGGATATTTTGATGCAATCGAAGCTATGGATTTTTATATTGGATTGGGGGATTAGGTGACTAAATATCAACTAAAAATAAAACTTTTAAGTGATACAACCTTTGGTAGAGGTGATGGTGTCGCTGGTTTAATTGACCAAGAAGTAGAGCATGATTCCTCTGGATTTCCTTACTTGCGTGGAAGGACTTTAAAGGGTTTATTAAGTGAAGAATGCGATAATTTAATTGCAGTTTTACCAGAAGAAAATATTCGCTCTGACTGGGAAAATATAGCTTGCAATTTATTTGGCATATCTGGCAGCACTTTAACAACAATGGGAACAATGCACATTGGTGATGCTTGCTTACCAGAAGATTTACAAGAGGTTGTTGCTTGGCAAATCAAAAATGAAGAGTTAACCGACAAAGATATTCTTGATTCGTTGACTACTATCCGTCGTCAAACTGCTATTAATGCTCAAACTGGTGTAGCTGAAGAAAAAAGTTTGCGTTCTTTTCGAGTAATTTTTCGTAACCTTGAGTTCAAAGCGGATTTACTTTTTGAAACTCAACCAAATGAGAAAATTCTCTCACTTTTATCTGTAAGTACGTTAGCTTTACGACGAATTGGAAGTGGACGAAATCGAGGTAAAGGTCATACTAAATGTACGCTTCATAACGCTGAGGGAGAAGACATTACACACCGCTATATATTTTTTTTTGGTAAAGCCTAGGAGAAACTTAAATGAAGATAATTACTTTTTCATTACAGACTCAACAACCGCTACTTGCAACTTCATTTCAAGGAGACCCAAATAGTGATGTTTCTTATTCTTATATTCCAGGTAGTATGATTCGTGGTGCGGTTATTGGCAGATATATAAGGCATAATAACTTGTCAGAGTTAGATTTAGAGAATGATGAAGTGAAACGCTTGTTTTTTGATGCGAATAATACACTATATTTAAATGGTTATTTGCAAAGTAATGAAGGTAAGCGAACACTACCTGTTCTACGTTCTTGGTTTAAAGAAAAGGATGCAGAACTCAGCGATGAATCACCTATGCCAGTTTACGATTTTGGTATTCATAGAGAACATGAACTGGAAAGTCCTAAATTTATTGGAGAAGGTTTTTGGACAAAGGGACTACGTTATGTAAACTTTTATAAAGAAAAGCGACGGATTAATATCCATAACCGACGCGATCGCAAGCAGGGACGCTCCACTCAAATCAAACGCGATTCTACAACTAATCAGTTCAAAGGAGAAGGAGAAATTTTTCGTTATGAAGCTATTGATAGCGGACAAACTTTTCAAGCTGTAATTTTATCTAGTAGTGATGATGCTCAATTACTAATAGATTTACTCGATAAATCACAGGATATTTGGCTTGGTGGTTCACAAACTGCTGGCTATGGACATACTAAAATTAGTAATATTAACTCTTGTGAAAGTTGGGATGAAGTAAATATTTCTGTTGATGATAGAACTCATAGAGATATTTTGACAATTACACTTCTTAGTGACTTGATTTTACGCGATAAGTGCGGACAATATGCCATCATTCCTCCATCGTCAAAAGATAAAGTACCTGCACCCCTGACAAAAGAAATCGAAAAAATTCTAGATGCAAAACTCAACCCACAAATTAGCTATGCCAGCAGTACATTAGTTGGAGGATTTAATCGTAAATGGGGATTACCTCTACCTCAAGTTCCAGCACTAGCAGCAGGTAGTATCTTTGTTTTTGATAGTGTTTCCATAACATCAGAGCAAATTAAAGAAATAGAAGCCAAAGGGATTGGAGAGAGACGAACCGAGGGTTTTGGTAGAGTAGCTGTGAACTGGTTAAAAAATGCTGATTTTGAGGTTAGACTGCCTAAGAAAATCTCTAGCGATAAACCAGAATTAAAAATAGATACTTCACAAACTTTAGCTAAACAAATGGCTGATAGATTGTTACATCAAAAAGTTGAACAAACATTACAAAGATATCTTGGGCGCACAGCTATAAAAGGTGATATTAGTAATAGCCAACTTTCTCGCTTACAATTGGTTGTAAGACAAGCTCTACCAACAGGTGATTGTGAATTAGTTTTATCGCTTTTGAATAATCTCACTGGTAATGCAAACAGTCAATTTGAAAAAGCTAAGATAGGCGATATATCTTTAAATCGAAAACTTTCTGAATGGTTGCGTAACTCAAATTCATGGTCTTGGGTGAGTAACAAGCAAGACTTGACAGTTACAGTTGCTAATGTGGAGCGAAGTATTAATGATGAGTTTGCAATTCAAAATAAATTAGCAGAAAAATCTACTTTACGGCTAATTATGGCACTTGCAAAAAAAGCAATTAAAGAGGACAAAAAATGAAATGCGAGCGCATAAGAACCCGCAATCAACGCTGTATTCGCGAACGAATTATAGTTAGAGGGCGTTTGATTTTAGATACTCCTACTTGTTTAGGAAGTGGTGATACTGATGGAGATGCTGATTTAATTATTTTGCGAGACAGCATTGAAGAAAAAGCTTTACTAATGGGTTCATCAATTGCTGGTGCGTTACGGAATTATTTACGAGATTATCAAAGTGGATATTCTTCGATAGAATCATCGTTGTTATTTGGGGGACAGCGGACTGAGGAAGAAGGTGAGCAAAGTCCATTAATTGTTAACGATGCTCTCAGTTGCGAACAAATGAAAGTTGAATTGCGAGATGGAGTCAAAATCAACAGTATTACCAGAACTGCTGAAGATGGAGCAAAATATGATTTGGAGTTACTAGAAGCTGGGACAACATTTGACATTTGCTGTGAATTATTGATAGAAAATAATAAAGACCAATTAATCAGAGAATTAGTAATTGTTCTTCAAGGATTAGAAAAAGGTGAAATTTCCATTGGAATGAAAAAGCGACGGGGGTTTGGTCGCTGTCATGTAGAAAAATGGCAAGTATGGCAATTTGATTTACGAGAAAACGAACAACGCATCAAATGGTTAACCTTCCCTCATTGGACAACAGGTTTATTGCCCGAATATTCTATATATGACTCAATTGCTGATGCTTTAGGTGTATCTGTGGATGGAGAAGATAAACGCGATCGCATTACCATCCAAGCTACATTTTCCCTTGCAAGTCCCCTGCTAATTCGTTCCGGACAAGCTTCTACAGACAAAGCACCTGATGTTGTACACCTGAAATCTCGACGTAACGGTGAGTTGAAATCAATATTATCAGGTACAAGTTTAGCGGGTGTGTTGCGTCACCGTGCAGAAAGAATAGTTAACACTCTCAAGAAAAACACAAATATTATTGATGAAATATTTGGTGTTGATTTTAGTAACGATACAACGAAGAAACCAAAAGCGAGTCGTTTAACTGTTGATGAAGTTGAAATTAACAATACAACTGATTTAGTTCAAAATCGGATTGCTATTGATAGATTTACAGGTGGTGCTTTGCATGGAGCATTATTCAACGAGCAACCTATTTTTGGTAATGATGAAACAAGTTTAGTAATTAAACTTGAATTGCGTCAACCAAAGCCTTTTGAAATTGGGTTACTACTTTTATTGCTCAAAGATTTGTGGACTGGTGATTTACCTGTTGGTGGAACTAGCAGTGTTGGAAGAGGAAGATTGCAGGGAAAAGAAGCAACTATTAAGTTTGGGAAGGAAACCTGGACAATTGTCCAAAAGTCAGTAGATGAACTTTTGATTGCGGATAACCCTGAAGATTTAGAAAAATTTGTTGCTGATTTACATAAGGAGGTAACTATTTGAATAAGCCAAAATGCGAACCTTTGGATATTCCAGATAAATTTCATCTGAAAATATGGTTGCAAGAACAAGCTAATAAATATAAATTACGATTTTTATTAGCACATGCTGAAGATGGAGTAATTTGGGGAGAATTTAGAAACAATCAGTTAGTAACGGCAGATAGTGCGTTTGATTATTTACCTAAATTACATCCTTCCACACTACAGCAATGCCGTGCTTTTGGTGCAAATGCAGAAGTAATGGTGTGGCAAACTGATGAGGGGTTTCAAGCACGTATTATTGAAGATGAAAAAGATACAGAATTTATTCCCGAAAATCAAATTCTTTGGGGTACGCAAGCAGAAAAAATTAGCGGTGGCTTTACTTTAGTATCGGATGGTTCGCAAGGTTTACATCATGCTGTACCTTTAGTTGATATCAAATTTGATGGAAATCAAAAATTATATCGTCCGTTACGTTTGAGCGTTCGTCATTATATTCATTATGACGATACTGGTTTAGCTCGTATTTATTTAAGTCGATTAGTTAATCTTAGTATAAAGAAGGAGTTAGGGAATGTTGCCTAGACATTTAAATAATGTACCTGATAATAAAAAAGCAAAAGCACCTTATAATTTCGTAGAATTGCCAAATGATATAATTAAGCTTGAGCCTGATTCTTTACCTCAGCAGAATACTTACTATCCTCAATCTGGAAATAGATATACAGGTAAAATTGAATGTACGCTTACAACTGAATCACCTTTATATATTCGTTGTGGCTTCACTAAAGAAGAATTTGAATGTGGTGCAGAATCAAAAGATTTACTTGATTTTTTCTATACACAGCCAGAAATCAAGAATTTAAAACCAGTTATTCCTGGTAGTAGCTTACGTGGAATGCTACGAACTTTAGTTGAAATTATCACTTTCAGTAAAATAGATCGTGTATCTGATAAACAAAGATTATTTTTTCGTGCAGTAGCAGCAAATCCAAGTAAAGATTCTTTAGGACAAGCATACAAAAAATATGTTGAGCCAAGAATAATTCAAGCTGGTTATCTAAAAAAAGATAGTCAAGGATGGTATATTCAACCTGCGATAAGTCATAACGGCAGTACTTTTGCTTGGGTCAGAGAAACTGATTTGAATTTGGCAGAATTGAAAAAATTTGATGATGCTAATTACTGCCCTCAGTATATCGATGTTAGTTACACAAAAGTAAATATTGATTTACCAGGTACTCATCAGAAAAAAGGAATGCTGGTTACAAGTGGAAATATGAAGCAAGAGAATCAAAGGCAAGCTTCACCCCGTCGAAACCACTGTCTTATTTTTGAGTGTTTAGTCTTTGAAGCTAATCCTGAATCTGCAAAATTGAGAATCGATAATATAGCACTCGAACATTACCGTAATAGTCTTACTGATTTTCAACAGCAAACTCCATTCGATAAAGATTGGGGAATATTGCAGGAAAAACGACCTGTATTTTACTATCTTCCGGAGGGTAGCAATACGGTTGGATTTTTTGGGCAAAGTCCTAATTTTCGTATTCCTTATTCTCCTCAAGGTAATGGACAAGCTACTACTGTTGTAGATTTTATACCAGAAGATTTAAAAAATGCTTTAGTTATCGATTTAGCTGATGCAATTTTTGGTTGGATTAAAGATGAAAATATTCCTACAGATTTGCGACAACGTGGAAGCCGAGTATTTATTTCTGACGCAAATTATATATCTGCTGAAAATGATATTTGGTATACAGGCAATTCAAATGATACGATAATTCCTAAAATTCTTAGTGAACCAAAACCAACTTGCTTTCAACATTATCTAGTTCAACCAGCTGAGACGAAAGCTGATAAATCTCAGCTAAAGCACTACGCTAGCCAACCGATTGATAAAACAATAATAAGAGGCCACAAATTATATTGGCATAAGGGGAGTAATCCAGATATTGAACACCCAGATGGTGATAATGCTACAGGAACTCAAATAACTAAAATCAAACCTATTAAAGCAGGTGTTTCATTTACATTTAAGATCCATTTGGAAAATCTCAGCGATATTGAATTAGGTGCAATACTGTGGATATTGAAGATAGCAGCAAACCCTAAATATTGTCTATCATTGGGTATGGGTAAGCCTTTGGGGATGGGTGCTGTTAAAATTGAACATGAACTCTTATTAAATACTCGTGATAACCGTTATTCCCAATTATTTAATGAAAGTAAGTGGTTGACGGGAGAAGAGAACCAGAGCGATACTATATCGAAATCTGAAGCTTGTATTGAGGCTTTTGAAAAATATATTACTGACAATATTCATCCAGATGACCATCCAGAAGGGGAGAATGCTATCAAGTTAGACGAAATACCTCGCATCCAAATGCTGTTATTGATGTTGCAGTGCGATAACCAACTATCAGCAGATGATACTCGTTACATGACTATTGAACCGAATGAATATAAAGATAGACCTGTTTTACCAACACCATTTCAAGTTATGGGTGTTCCAGAACAGGATAAACGAAGGTTTGGGAATATTAATGGAAATGTTCCAAAACCCAAAAAGCGTGATGCAGTGAAAATATCCCCAAAATTTCTAGAAGGTCAGATTTTGGATGCAAAAGTTCTCAACATAAAGGGGGTTGAAGTTACCTATGAATTACCGGATGGAGTTAAAAAAACGATAAAAGAGCATAAAAAAGCGAATTTTTTGGAAGAAGGGCAAACTATCAAAGTGAAAATTACTGCTTTGAAAGATGATGGCAGCATAAAGTATGTAAAATATCATGATTGATATCTTGCACTTTTTCCCAGCGATTATTCGACTCGCTTTATTGCCGACAGAGATTATAAATCCCTGTCTAATATCATAAATCCATTAAAAATGGATTAACGCTCTTTTAGTATAAATTCTCTGACAGTCCTCTTTCAGAGGACTTTAACCATTAGACAGGGACTTACAGTCCCTGTCGGATGAGAGCGCAGTCGATAAATCTATAAACGCTCATTCTTCTCATACATAATATAATCAATTTTCTTAATACTTAACATTCCCATGACAGATAAGCTCCAATCCGTCATCCCTGAATATTTCCACACCCTCACCACTCACCATCCCCACAACTTCCAAACCCAAACCATCACCCACATCCTCAACCATCAAGATACCATCCTTCGCGCACCTACTGGTTCGGGGAAAACTGAAACCGCGATCGCACCTTTTCTTTTTGCCAAAACTCTCAATCTTGACTTTCCCAACAAGCTGATCTACGTTGTACCCCTGCGTACTCTTGCCAACAGTTTGCGTCAAAGGGCAGAAATTTTAATTGAACGATGGTCGCAGGTTCATCAATTACCTTGTCCTGTAGTCGTCACTTTGCAAACAGGGGAAAACCCAGAAGACCCACGTTTTGAGGGTGATATTATTTTCTGTACTATTGACCAAATGTTGAGCAGCTTTTTAAATATACCTTATTCGGTCGGTCGCGGTTCTGCAAATGTGAATGCTGGGGCATTTTTTGCGTCCTATTTGGTGTTTGATGAATTGCATTTACTCGACCCGGATAGGTCTTTTACTACTGTCCTAAAAGTATTGCAGCAAGTTAAAAGAATTTCACCATTTTTGTTAATGACTGCAACGCTAACAGATGAACTTGCGACCCAAATTAAAAAGATAATTGAAGAGTAAATCTCAAATCACCTGATGGAAATTATTCGAGTTGACGACTCCGATCTAAAAGTAATTGAAGGTAATCGCTGTCGAACTTTTCGTGCTATGTCGCAATCTCTTAGCGCACAAGTTATCTGGGATGATATTTACGCACAGCAACGGCAGCGAGTCATTATTATTTGTAATACTGTCTCTCAAGCGCAGGGACTTTATCGTGATTTGGAAAGATTGAATCAAGATTGGGAGTTAAATATTACTCTTCTTCATGCGAGATTTCTACCGGAACATCGTGCAGTAAAAGAGAATAATTTGAAAGATATATTTGCTCAAAATTGGCATAATACGAATGATGCTACTTGTCAAGTTTTAATTTCTACTCAAGTCATTGAAGCGGGAATTAATATTACTTGTGAAGTATTGCATTCTCAACTTTGTCCGATGAACTCGCTATTACAACGTGCTGGACGTTGTGCTAGATTTCCCGGAGAAATGGGAGAGGTTTTTGTCTATCGTTCTGTAGAGGTTAATCAAGAAAATCGAGAATTCGCTGAAACTGATTTGTTTGAGGATGAAATGGAAAACCTCACTCCTCAGAAGGATAAGGCTTTAGATTCCGAGAATACAGCCAAGAAAAAAGAAAGTTTTTTGCCCTATAAAAAAGAAATTTGCGAATTGACTTGGCAGGTATTACAAGTACATACAGAATGGCAAAACGTAAATCACCATGTTGGTTTTAGAATTGAGGAAGTATGGATTAATCAAGTTCACTCCCCGGAAGATTTGCTAACTCTAAAACGTCGGGATAACAGTCAGATGGAGTTTGAAAATAAATTTGAGGCTGCTGTTTTTCGAGGTGATGAATCTGCCGCACGGGATTTGATTCGTAATGTGGATAGTCGCAGTATTTTTACTTGGGAACAATCGAGTGTATTTGATTTTGATGATGAAACAATCGATATTCAAAAATTATTACCTTTTTCGATTCCCGTTTCGACTTTGTGTAAAGTTTGGCGAGATTTTAAAGATAGTTTAGCTTTCGGTGATGATTGGATTTTCAAGCGTATTGAAACACCAAAAAATAAGTCAGAAACTTACAGTGAACCCGTGCTTAGTCCGATTACTTCCCGCGATTTTTTGATAGGTTGTTATCGAATTTTTGTAAATTTCCGTTATCTTTCCTACGATGAGCATATTGGTTTACAGATAGGGGTGAATATACAGGGAAATAAGTTTCAATCACCACAAAAAGAAGATAGAGTAATTCCTAGTCAGTACTCCTATAAGATGGATACATACGTTGCTCATCTAGCCTGTATGTGGACTTGCTGGCGAGATTATTTTACTACAAAAATTTTAAAAAATGGTGAGTGTGTAAATATTATTTATCGCAGCGTTCGAGATGAGTTATTAGTAGCTGGTGGTAAATTTATTAAAACCAAAATTTTCCCCGAAGCAGAAGTAAATCAAACAGAAGCTTTGTTTGAAATTCTAGTTTTTTTAGCAATTTTTACCCACGATCTAGGTAAATTACAAGTTAAATGGCAAGATGTAATGCGAGGCTGGCAGGAAATTGCCCATCGAGATTTTCAAGGCAAGAATCCTCGAAAATATTTACTAGCGCATACCGATTACAATCCCGAAGATATGGAACAAAAAGTCGCTTTGAAAGCTTTTGAAAAGAAAAATAAGCGTCCCAATCATGCAGTTGAAAGTGCTTTTTTAGCACGAGAGATTCTCCAGCAATCTTTGATACCATTACTCCGGGAGCATTTTACAGATGATACTGAGCAAATTAAGTACTTGTGTTATGTCGTCAGAGCAGCAGCAGGTCGTCACCACTCCGCTTGGGCTAGGGGATTTGTAAGTAGTGATGTGGCGAAGTTAAACCAAATTGAATTATGTGCAGAATCGCAAAAAGTCATTGCAGATAGTTGGCGGTGCATGACACGATTTTTACCTGATGTTTTGCCTTTATCGGAGGCTAACTTGAGTAAAAATATTTACAAGCTTAAGGAGTTGGATTTGGATGGGCTTGGTAGCGATGAGGTTGAGTTTTTGCAGCTTTATTCATTGGTGGTTCGCGCTTTACGCCTGTGCGACCAAAGGTCTGTACAATTGATGTAGGTGGGCGATCGCTATATCTGAGTTTCTTGGCAATCTCCCCTGTACGATAATCTGGACATTCGTTGATAATCGCTTTATAATTATGTTATTAGCCTGATGTTTGGCAAACCGAAGCGGAGACTAAAACCTGGGGGGTTCTGCCAAAATCGCCAGAACCTAGACAAGTTAATAGTTACAGCGTTTGGCTAATTGGGGTAAATGATAATTACTTTCAATAAGCGAGGCTGAAATGGGTCTGTTTTTGAGGTCTGCCAAAACCTATTGTGGAATCCTTGCTCTGTAAGGGTTTCAGGGGGCGGACTTGAAATTCTACGAATCCTGGAAACGGGATTGAAACTTATATGGAGCTTCTGCTGAATCCTTTACTATATTTCTTGAAATTCTACGAATCCTGGAAACGGGATTGAAACTTCCTTTCTCTCATCATCGAAAGTTGCCACAACATTCTTGAAATTCTACGAATCCTGGAAACGGGATTGAAACTTTGAGCTATTGCAGACATAGGAAGAATTGAAATGCTTGAAATTCTACGAATCCTGGAAACGGGATTGAAACGGTTCTGGAGTTGGCTCGGGAGTACCAGGAACAGCACTTCTTGAAATTCTACGAATCCTGGAAACGGGATTGAAACATTTTTAGAAGTATCTAACCATTCCAAAGACTGTTGAACTTGAAATTCTACGAATCCTGGAAACGGGATTGAAACGCCAATTACCAAGGCTGTTTCCAAGCCATAACTAACTTGAAATTCTACGAATCCTGGAAACGGGATTGAAACAATATTTGGGGGTTGCCTTCGCTATCAAGCACTAACTTGAAATTCTACGAATCCTGGAAACGGGATTGAAACTCCATCGGCAATTTTTACTGGACGCATCGTTGGTTCTTGAAATTCTACGAATCCTGGAAACGGGATTGAAACTTCATACAAATCTTCAAAGGACTCATTGTAGCAATAACTTGAAATTCTACGAATCCTGGAAACGGGATTGAAACTTTTTCGTTGTTTGATTGACTTTAAAATAATTTCTTCTTGAAATTCTACGAATCCTGGAAACGGGATTGAAACATTCGCAGCCTACGAATGATGCCGAAGTTTTAAATGCTTGAAATTCTACGAATCCTGGAAACGGGATTGAAACTCGATATAAAATAGAGAGTAAAGGCGATTTTTTTGTGGAACAAACAACAGTCGTAAGTAGGTCAGCACAAATAAACCTAACTATGTAACGAAATGTAAAACGCTCGAAACCCTTGCGATTGCTACCCTTCGGGAACGCTCCGCTAACGTCGTTCCTCCTCGCAATGACAAAAGTATAGTTATGTTTTTTTAACGCCCACCTACTTAGTTATTCGAGAGCAAACAAATGGATAGAGAACGTTTACTAGCTGTTGCCTCTGAAGTTAAAGACTTTAGTACTAGAGGAATTGAGTTGATTCGACAAGGAAAATATGTTGAGGGACACTCTTTGATGCGCCAAGCTGTTGAAGCTGGTAGAAGGTCGCGGAGTTTGATTAAAGAAGGTCAAATTCAGCAAACTTTACGAGCTTTGGAAGAAGCGCACAAGGGTAAATAAAAGTATCAGTGGTCAATGAAAAATTTTCCATCGACCACTGTGTATTAATTTATCTGTTCGCTGTGCTTTTGATATATTTTTGAGATTTCCTTAAACACCATTTTTTAATAAAACTTCAAGCGTTAGGTAGTTTTATACACAAGCATTACGCAACACCAAAGCTTGTGTATTGACGCATATAGGGAGCTTGAAAACCAAGAATAATGTCTTCTTTAGGAATTCCCATTGCAACTAATTCCTGAGCGATTTGTATTTCGGTAGTATTGTGTTGCACCCAGATTTTACCATTGATGATGTCTAGATGTAAAACACAGCCATGTACGCGGCGATGTCCAGCCCAACCGACGCTCATAATTTGATAGCGATCGCGTTCTGTATCAAAGATAAGTGGGGAATCAATTTCGCCATTAGCAATCGGAACACTAGCATACTCGGTCAAAAGTTTTTTAATTGCTACTCGATATTGCTCTAATTTATCCATTGAGTAATCACCTCGTTGATCGGATCGTAAACAATGCGCTTAATTTGATAGCGTTCTACTGATAGTTGAGCAAACTCACGTTGGAAAAAAGCTTCATATGCAATAAGGGGAATAGCTAGATAGAGATCGCGATCGGGTTCGTTAATTTCCAAAGCAAGCCGATAGTTCAAGAACTGTCCAAGAGCTGCATGGTAGTCGGTTAGGGGTGAGTCCCCCAGGAAGGATTTTACCTCGACAGCAATTTTTTTGCCTTGACGTTCAGCAGCAAGCAAGCGTTCAGCCCCAAGGTCAATTTCCAGCTTTGTACCACCCACTTCCAACTTTAACGGGTCGCTAGTGATAACCCACTGCTCCTTTTCAAGAGCGACTTTAACAGCGTTGTGGAAGAGGTCTTTCGCTCCCATCTCAAGCTTACCTAACTAAAATTTATATGAAGTATAGCTATATTTTATGTTAATTCCACGATGGCACGCTTACCAAAGTACAACTTTGTTTGCATATAGGAGACAAACAGATAAACTGCATGGAGGACTTCAACCCATACGAATAGTTTCAGTCCCGTTGCCAGGATTCGTTACCGTCCAAGCTTTTATTGGTTATCTGCCTGTCATCAATCAGAGTACAACACTAATGGCGTGAGTGGAAAGCCCACATTTTTTATAAGTTCAGGGTTCGCAGTCATCGTAATCTTTACCCAGATGAGATTTCGAGCATTTTTGGTGGGTAAGAATTTTGGTACAGTATGAAATGTATAAATTCAGCTTTTATAAGGCTTTGAGAAATATAGTGAGAAATTCAGGAAAGTTTCCGCAAAAATAAAGTATATTCGTATGGATTGAAAAGACACAAAAAATTGTGATATATTTTGCTTACACTAAAAGCGTCTCCGAAGTGCAAGTTCGGAGACGCTACCAGATTTATTTCATAAGCGATTGAACTTGTATCTCAACCCGCTTAATATTCCCTTACCTTTTTGAGGCAGGTACGTATGCATGGACATTCTAACTTAAAACACCAACAATTGAGCCTAAATTTCAAAGGCTTTGAGTATTTTCTAGTCGAAGGTTTGTTTACAAAAGCAGTCCGAGAACTAATTCAGATAATTGCAAACAAGCAAATCACAACTAAAGATATTCATCAATATGCTGAAAAAGGTGGACTTCAATTGCGCTATTCATATGGAATACTGCGTATAGTTCCATCGTACAAGGGAAAATCGGGTAGATTTTGGCGATGGGATGTAATTTGTTCTCCGGTTAGCCTGAAGTCTGTTTCTAGCCGAATCTCCTAACCGACAAGGCTTTTTGTACTTCTTCATCTTTTTTGGGAGACGGATAATTCAGATTTGGAATACCCCTTATCCAACCCCATGCTATAAATATTTCAACAAACAACACATGGCATAAGGCCAAATGACAGAGCGATTATTCATCACTAAAACGTACAATAATTATGCTGACACATTTTTGATGTTGGGTTTAGCGCAGCTTGCCGAATATGCCCTGAAAGCCACAAAGCAAAAAAGCGAAATCTATCTAATTGACAAAGGTACAGCCTACAGCCTTGAATTTAAAAAGCCTGTAAACCTAACCCCAATTACCAAACTTACTTACTCTAGCCCTTTTCCACCAGTCAAAGGACAAAAAACTGATACCAGTAAAATCCCGGCAGAAATTCAATTCTTCGACACGGAGGAAGAAACTAAAACCCGTAGAGTTTACCGAGATTTTATCTTCCAACAGCGGGGAAAAATCGAAAATGCGGAGGAAACACCGAAACCACCGGATTCTAGAACCCAAAATGGCGTTATTCTCACCTCTATGCGACACGATCGCAATCATAATGATTTGTGGTTGGGTAGTAGGGAACTCAAAGATAACTACGGTGCTTTAATTGCAGCATTATTTCAAGGCTTTGACGAAGATATTGTCAACCAAGGTAAGCTGGTAACCGAGTTAGTTGCAGAGTTATTCCACAAAGCGACGGGTTGCAAATTACCGGATGTTGCTAGTGCTGTTAAGGTTTATTTGCCTACCTGCGTTCAGGGTGTGAATCGAGTCAAAGCAGATAGCAATAAGGTAGACTCACAAAAAGCAGATTGGTTGAGTTTGTGGTTAATTGCTACTGGGTTCTTTCATTTTGGTATTGCCGAACGGGTAAAAATTGCTGATAGAGTCTTTGATTGGCGAGTTTTAGCGTTGCAACCGCAAAATATTAACTTAAGTAAATATCGCGATGTTATTAAGAGACTATTAGTACATAATCCACCCGGAGGAAGTCATGGAATTGCCCGATTTGATGCAGAATTGGTGTTACGATTTTGTCAAGAATTGCTCAACCATAACCAAGCTTTAGCAAATAGCGACACCGAAGCAACAGAAGAACAAGAAGAAGATTTTGAGATTTGGGACAAACCTGTAAACCATTTTGTCAGCAACTTTGCTGGAACTCATTTCGGTTCCAAAGGACAGGTTTATGGAGTCAAAGAAATCTTTAGCTTGGGACTTCCTAGTTGGATACATCCACGCGATCGCACGGAATTGCACGACTACCAGAATATCTTAGACGAGCATCTCAAAGTAGTGCGATCGCTTTCCATTGATGAAGGAAACAGCGAATTATTGGCAGCCTATCGGGATTTTATCACGGGCAATGATTTATACCAATTTTTTCGCTTCCAAGTCAGCTATGCCGATTATGTGACAAAAAAGCTAGCAGAGGTTAATTCTAGAGTTGTATTATTTTCAAAACAGGGAATCGACCTGATGTCAAGAAACTTTAATAATAAATTGCGTCAAAATGACCAAGATTGGAAATTAACCGAAATAACCGAAGACCCAGGTTTTTTGAATATTGCGAAAGCCATAAATAGCGCTACAGTTTACGCTGGCACTATCCGGGATAAAGAGGGCAAAACTAAAGAAACTGGATGGGAACGAATCTATGGTTTAGCACAGCGCTTAACATCTCAATCGGGTTCAAAAAAAGATTTTATCATTGAAATAAGTTCTTTTTTAGCTAGCTACGAGAATGAAAATTTACGTATTGATGAGGATTTAAGAAAACAGAAAAAACCTCGCCGCATCTGGACAAGCAAAGATGACTTAGATAGGTTGATTAATTTGATTGATAAATATGGCTCCAGCTTAGTTGCAAATCTATTAATTGCCTATGGATATGCAAAAGGTTGGGGCAAAGGGAAAGAGATAAATGAAGCAGATAAAGAACCAGAAAGCAGCAAATCAGGTGAATCAGAAAATATCGACAATGAAATAGAAGCCGCATAAGTAGGTATGAATGTAAATAATTCTCATTGGGATAAGGCAGGGGGCAGGGAGAAAAAGGGTTTGAGCCTTGTTTACTTTTCTTCACACAGTTTGGTTTTATTGTGCCGACTTACTTAGCTTCAACGATCGTAATATAACGTAGTTACAATACCCTACGGAAGGCAAGCCACATGTAGGCGCAACGCCAAGAGCGCAGCTATTGTAACTACAGGGATTACGGTTAATAGAGCGAACATCATATTATTTGATTTTTGCAATTCTCAAGTGTATATTCAACACGTAAAAAAAAAGACTCATAGCATCAAATGTCAAACGCAAAACTTTCCATCTATTCACTTTCCGTCAGTGGTTTAGTTTCCTGGCAACTTCACGCATTAAACAACGAAGGTAACGAAGGTAATCAATCATTAACTCGGCGTTACTATATCATCCAAAAAGGTATGAGCGAACCCGAATATGTAAACGGGGTTTCTGGTGATATGCTCAAACATATTCAAGCCGAACATTTACACCGCATTGCCATCGAATCTAACTTGAATTTATCCGCAGGTGGGAAACAATTTAACCCAGATAGAATCGGCTACGATATTGATAAAAACTTACCCATTTTTAGCGAAAAAGATACCGATTTAGCCGCAAAAACCACCAAAGCCTTACAACTTTGTAGCATCAGCGATTTAGAAGGGTTTATGGTGACAGTCAAAGGAGGACAAACCCTCAAACGTGAATCTGTAATTGAATTTGGTGCAGTTGTCGGTTTACCCACATTTGTCAAAACCCAAAGCTACTTTCACGCCAAATACGGTGTTGACAATCCTACACCTTACAACGTGCAAGTAAGTTCTGGTTTATACGCAACCGTCCTCAATATCGAAGCCTTCCGCATCGGTTACAACCCCCACAATTTCAGCTACAGCATTGATATAACCGAACGCAAACAACGCTTAGACGCATTACTCAAAAGCGTACTCTACACATATATGCAACCCAACGGAGCCAAACGCAACACCCATTTACCCCACCCCGACTATTTTGAAGGAGTAATCACCGTCAGCACCCGTCGCTGTCCGGCACCGATGTTGAGTCCCTTGGAGGAAAGCTATAACCGTCAAATTCACAGCTTGAAAGATACTTTAAACAAACTCAACGGAGAAGGTACAATTCACTGTTTTGAATTTGATTCAATGGCAAAATTCGCCGAACAAATCCAAACAATTATTGCACAAGGACAACCCTGGGAGAGCGAAAATGCTTTATCAGTTGAATAAATGGCTCACCGTTAGCTACCAACCTGTGAGTTTATTCACCCTCAAACGCTCCGATGCTACCAGCATGGCCGCTCGTTCCAACCTTGTACCGACACCCTACGCTATTAAAATGGCGTTGTTAAAAGTATTGCTGGAAAGTCAGGGTAAAGACCACCAACATGACTTTGATACCTGGATTAAACAGGAATTTGCCTGGATTCGAGATTTACAGATATACCTGCTACCACCAGAAAAACTAGTCGTCAATCGCAACGGTTACAAACTGCGCTATTACGACCAAACCGCAGATAAAGCTGACAAAAACCGCTCAACTATTCCGATGCAAGACGGGTTTGTATTTCGGGAATGGATACATTTACAAGGAGAATTACAAATTTGTGCGGGAGAGTCAGATAGGTTAGAAGAATTAACCCAATTATTCGCCCAAATCAATTACTTTGGTAAAAAAGGTTGCTTTTTTCAATTTCTCCCCGATGCCACTCAACAAGCGATCGCACCCACATTTATACCCGACCCCAGCAACAGTTTCACCGTCCAACCAATGGATGATTTTGGCAAAAAAACCACCTTTAACCGCATAAATCCATTCTCCAACGATAAAGCCCAAATCGGTAAAGACCGGATAATAGAACCAGGATTTTTACCCTTACAACTCCGCTCTACTAGTGCCCGTTATGACTTATACCAAAGAGACTGATACCAAAAATACTGCGAATCTCTCGGAAAATCATCCAAAAACAGAAACTAAATTTGCAGGCTTGAGTGTTGTTTTACACCCAACAGAAACATCTTCAACCCCGATTCCCTTAACCGAATGGCTGGCAGATTCTTCATTGGAAAGTGACACAACACCCATCTGGATACCCCTACGCAGAGTAGATGGTGTAGTTAAAGTTATGCCCGTACTACCAGAACCGCAACTTTATCCCAGCTTGATGCAGGCAATTTGTCAGCAAATAGGTCAAGATAGCTTAATTGAGTGGCAACAAAAACCCTACGAAATCGCGGGTGTAGAAGTAGATTCCCATTCCCTGCATACAATCCAAGCTACCATTTCCGCAGTCAAACCTCTTCCCCCAACTTTAGGACGTGCTATTCATGGATTATGTTTTCGCTGGTTTGCGAATACAAGCCCACAACTAGCCGAAAGTTTGCACCAACAGGAAAATTTACCAATGGCTTTGGGGTTAGAATACTGTTCCCCCAAGAAAATGCTGTTAAAGATTAGTTTATTACAGAAGGAATTGCTTGCACCATTACTGTGGGGAATGAACGCAGATTTAGGTAACGAAATTACCCTAGCAGGAATCCCCTGTCAATTGGGTAGTTGGATAGATATTAGCCAAGCAAGCAGCTTCGAGAAAATGGTGCAAGTACCAACCCAAAACCTCATCAATTTGCAATTTCTCTCACCCACCAGTTTTAAACAAGGTAAAAATATTCAACCTTTTCCCTTACCCGAATTAGTTTTTAATGGGTTATTACGTCGTTGGAATCTATTTGCACCAGAAAAATTGCACTTTCCCAATGTCGAATGGAGTGGTGTAGTTTCTGCTTACGAACTCAAAACCTATGCTATGAAAATGGAAGGTGGTGCAGAAATTGGGGCCGAAGGATTAGTTAGATATCGATTTGCTGATGCCGAACAAGCAAAAATCGCTACGATACTAGCCAATTTTGCCTGCTTTGCTGGAATTGGTCGAAAAACTACAATGGGGATGGGGCAAGTTTGCATGAAAAGTTAGTGGTTAGTGGTTAGTGGTTAGTGGTTAGTGGTTAGTGGATAGTGGATAGTGGTTAGTGGTTATTAGTTTGAACGCTCCAACCAACAACCAACAAATAACAACCAACAACCAACAACCAACAAATAACAAATAACAAATGACAACCAACAAATAACAACCAACAAATGACAACCAACAAATAACAACCAACAAATAACAACCAACAAATAACAACCAACAAATAACAAATAACAAATGATAGAAAATTACTTACCCCTTGCGTATCTTAACGCTTGGGAATATTGCCCGCGCCGATTTTACCTTGAATATGTGCTGGGGGAAATGGAAGACAATGAGCATATTATTCTTGGTCGTCATTTACACCGCAATATTAATGAAGAATTAGTGATAACCGAAGGTGATACGGTGATTCGTCAACAACAGTGGGTATGGAGCGATCGCCTGAAAATAGCAGGTATTATTGATGCTGTGGAAGAGTCTGAAGGGCAACTTACCCCAGTTGAATATAAAAAAGGGAAAATGGCACAACACCTCAACGACCATTTTCAACTCTGCGGTGCAGCTTTATGTCTAGAAGAACGCACCGGACGCACCATTGCTTGCGGAGAAATTTTCTACCATGCTAACCGCAGACGACAAACTGTAGCTTTTACCCCAGAACTACGACAAGCAACAGAAAATGCCATCGCGCTTGCTCAACTTACTGCAAATAGGGAAATGCCAGCCCCAATCAGCCATAGCAAAAAATGCCAGTCATGCAGCCTGCAAGGGATTTGCTTACCTTTTGAAGTTAAAGCACTCCGAAAAGAAATGACATAACCGAAACCCATATCTTTCGCGTAGGTGAGAAACCCGATTTATTAACCCCTTTTTAGGCGTTGCTGAATACAAGTATAAATTGCCCTCATCCCCAACCCTTCTCCCTCCTGGGAGAAGGGAGTTAGATTCAAGTTCCCTCTCCCAGGAGGGAGAGGGTTAGGGTGAGGGTCAACAGTTTGGCAATATTCCAAAATTATTCCTCAATTGAGCAACACCCCTTTCTACAAATCCAAAATCACAATGACTATTATCTACGTTACCCAACCCGAAGCTGTTTTAAGCAAAGTCTATGAAGCATTTACCGTTTCTCTCAAGCAAGAAGATGGTACTTGGAAGAAAAAAAGTATACCCGCGCAAACCGTGGAACAAGTCGTTCTCATGGGCAATCCCCAAGTTACCGGAGATGCTCTAGTCTATGCCTTGGAATTGGGGATGCCCGTTCATTATCTTTCTTTCTTCGGAAAATACTTAGGCTCTGCACTTCCTGGATACTCGCGTAACGGTCAACTGCGATTGGCACAGTATGCAGTTTACAACGATGCTGCACGCCGCTTGGAATTAGTCAAAGCAATAGTTACTACCAAAATTCACAACCAATACAACGTACTTTATCGCCACAACGAACGCGACAATCCCCTCAAACAACGTAAAAGCCTAGTCAAAAATCAACAAACTATAGACCAGGTGCGAGGGATTGAAGGATTAGCAGCACGGGAATATTTTGCTTGCTGGCAGAGAATGGTTGGCAAACAATGGACTTTCAACGGTCGAAATCGCAACCCACCCACCGACCCGGTGAATGCATTATTAAGTTTTTCCTACGCTTTGCTCAAAACCCAAGTGACAACTGCGGTTCACCTTGCGGGACTTGACCCCTATATTGGCTATTTACACGAAGTCCATCACGGACAGCCTGCAATGGTGTTGGATTTGATGGAAGAATTCCGCGCTTTGGTTGCTGATAACGTGGTGTTGGGAGTGTTGAGTAAGCGGGAAATTCAACCCCAAGATTTTACCGAAAGTTTGGGTGCTTATCGGCTTTCTGAGTCGGGAAGAAAATGTTTTTTAGAAGCATTTGAGCGCAAAATGAACGATGAATTTACGCACCCAGTCTTTGATTATCGCTGCACCTATCGACGTGCGATCCAATTGCAAGCACGGTTGCTAAGTCGGCATTTGCAAGAAGGGGTTCCTTATAAACCTCTCGCTTTGCGGTAAGACGGAGTAGTCACACGCACCAACTTTGATGGGTGAAAATTTTAGTCCGATCGTAGTTACAATTCATGTGGCTTGCCGGAGCGTAGGGTCTTGTAACTACAGCTTCGCGATCGCACTAAATCAGGACTTATACCGATTCTGTATAAAGCCCCCCTCAGCTAGTACTTCATGTCATTAGTTCTGAGGGGTTGGTTGGGTGTTGAAAACCTTATAGAGAGCCGAAATTTTGCGTCTCTACATCCATCAAAATTAATGACATGGAGTACTAGTAGTCTGTCAATAAATAATTGAGAGGTTTAAATAAATAGGTAGTGCGTTCGCAAAGCGTGCCGTTTCCGCTTACGTCCCCGCTTGCTTTTGTCCCTAGCGAGCGGGGACGTAAGCACTACCCATCAATCAAAATTAATTTGACAGACTACTAAAAGCCACTGTTCCTAGAAACGAAGTATTAATTGCATCTTCATACTAGTTGGTATTACGCAAAAAACTACAAGCTACATTTCTCAGCACTCTTAACTTTTTATTCCATGACTACACTGTTTTATCTAATTATTTATGATTTACCCGATAATAAAGCTGCGAATAAGCGACGCACTCGGTTACATAAGATGCTTTCGGGCTATGGAACTTGGACGCAATATAGCGTGTTTGAATGTTTTTTAAGTACGATACAATTTACTCAACTGCAAATCAAGGTCGAAAAATTAATCAAACCAGAGGAAGATTCAGTGCGGGTTTATGTAATGGATGCGGGCTCAGTTAAGCGAACAATTACTTATGGTTCGGAAAAACCTCGACAAGAGCAGGTAATTGTTTTATAGTTGGGTTATTAACCTGATGTTTGGCAGACCGAAGCGGGGACTAAAACCTAGGGGGTTCTGCCAAAATCGCCAGAACCTAGACAAGTTAATAGTTACAGCGTTTGAGTATTTGGGATAAATGATAATTTGTTTCAATAAGCGGGGCTGAAATGAAGCTGTTTTTGAGGTCTGCCAAAACCTATTGTGGAATCCTTGCTCTGTAAGGGTTTCAAGGTGCGGACTTGAAACTTTGCGAATCCTGGAAACGGGATTGAAACTTTTGAACAGGTTGATTAGCAAATTTGGCGACATTTCTTGAAACTTTGCGAATCCTGGAAACGGGATTGAAACATTTTATAAATTTTGCTACTCATAAGTATCTCCAAATGCTTGAAACTTTGCGAATCCTGGAAACGGGATTGAAACATTTTGCTCTCGCAAATAATTCTTGGCGTGTCATTTTTCTTGAAACTTTGCGAATCCTGGAAACGGGATTGAAACTATCATAATAGGAGATAATTAGGGCAATAATTTAGAGACTTGAAACTTTGCGAATCCTGGAAACGGGATTGAAACAATTAATTACAAAGGGAGATAAATATTCATCTCTCTTCTTGAAACTTTGCGAATCCTGGAAACGGGATTGAAACTCTTTTTTACTCGAACAAATTTGATTTAATTCGATCCCTTGAAACTTTGCGAATCCTGGAAACGGGATTGAAACTTATTAAAATACATTTCCAACCTTTATGTGTTTTATCCTTGAAACTTTGCGAATCCTGGAAACGGGATTGAAACCTAATACCATGCCATCGAAAAAATCTGAGCTTCCCTCCTTGAAACTTTGCGAATCCTGGAAACGGGATTGAAACAACAGGATAAGTTGCATGGCATTCTCTAGGACTGCCTTGAAACTTTGCGAATCCTGGAAACGGGATTGAAACTAAAAACCTTACTTTCTTCCCAGAATTTTTCTTTGTACTTGAAACTTTGCGAATCCTGGAAACGGGATTGAAACGCAGTTATAATACTTTTAAAAATGGTTCTTTGCGAGGACTTGAAACTTTGCGAATCCTGGAAACGGGATTGAAACAATCAAAGCCTGTTGGACATTCGAGATTGGGCGAGCTTGAAACTTTGCGAATCCTGGAAACGGGATTGAAACTTTTCGATAACCACTTCTTTTTCCACGATTTTTTCTCTTGAAACTTTGCGAATCCTGGAAACGGGATTGAAACATCGATATATGTCTGGAAAAATTCAACACATTATTCTTGAAACTTTGCGAATCCTGGAAACGGGATTGAAACCGCTATCTCGCTATCTGGGCAGTCTATGATTACCACGGGCTTGAAACTTTGCGAATCCTGGAAACGGGATTGAAACATAGAAAAGCCGGGTGCGTAACCAGTTGGAGGAGTGGCTTGAAACTTTGTGAATCCTGGAAACGGGATTATTGAATAATTACTGATATTTTAAAGAGAAAGCTGACGCTATTGCTTTGGGAAGTAAGAGCTACCCTGTTGCCCAAATTGTAACCAAAGAGTAATTTGTCACCTATTTTTGCGAATCTCCCCGTAAAATTACCAGGAACGCAACGCTCGCAACTGAGGAGTTTTTTTCACCTGATGCGCCTGCATTCGAGTTAGTACATCATCCAAAATTGTTACTGCTTCAGCAACATAGGGCCCTTTATTCAACATGACACACTCAGCCCGTTCCGCCATCGCAGCATCAGTTATCTCTGCGCGTGAGGGAATTCCATTTTTGACAAGATTTTCCATTACCTGAGTTGCCCAAATCACCGGTACATGGGCAGCTTCGCACAACCAGAGAATTTCTTCTTGAATTTCTGCAAGACGTTGGTAGCCAATTTCGACTGCTAAATCACCTCTAGCAATCATGATGCCAAATGGCTGTCTACCTGCTGCCTGCACAATTAATTCGGGGAGGTTACGAACAGCCAATGGAGTTTCAATTTTGGCAATAATTCCAGGTATCGATGCATTTGCAGGTAATCTGGCTTGTAATTCTCGCTGCAAAAGCTCTATATCAGCAGGTTCCTGGACAAAGGAATAGCCCACAATATCGGCATGGGTAGCAACAAAGTCTAAATCCTGTCGGTCTTTTTCGGTTAAAGGGCTAAAGCGCAAAGTTGTATCGGGAAAATTCAAACCCTTATCTGCGCCAATTTTTTCACCTTTAAAGCCTGCGTGGGTGATTCGCAACAGCACCCCCTCCTCAGTTATCGACTCAACCCTAGCACCTATATGACCATCATCAATCCAAACATTTGCGCCAACCTCTAATTGATCCAGTATTTCAGGTATGGTGCAATTTGCTTGGAAACAGTTAGATTCATCCATAGTGGGCAGATCGCGGGTTAACAGGAGACACTCACCTCGGAATATTCGCTGGTTGGCATTGGGAGCGTATCTCGCTACTCCAATCCGAGGCTTTGGTCCACCTAAATCCATCAAAACCTTGCAACAGTTTCCTGTTTCTACCTCTGCCATACGCACATTTGCAATCATTGCTGACCATTCTACAGAAGTATCATGGGCACAATTAATCCGCACGCAGTTGGTGCCACGTTGGATCAAATCTCGCACAAACTCATAATTGCTGGCTGCAAGAGTAGGCAATGTCACCATAATTCTAACTCGACGGTGATTGAGTGTCTTACCCAATAAATCTTCGGTGTGTTCTTTGAGGAGGCGATCGCCCTCAAAAAATGACTCCAAAGAAGGATGGTTAGGCAGGGAATCCGTACAAGCACGACAGATTGCGGCCAAAGTTGCGATTGCAGCATCTAAATTCGGCAAAACTCGTGCTTCAATCCGCCCTAGTGAAGACAAACCCCAAGGCATCAAAGCTGCTTGGAGGAGGCGCAAATCATGCCTCCGTAATGCTAAGTAATAAGAAAGGTTTTGACTGCTTTGTACAAAAGCTGGACGTTGGATGCACGATCGCCAATGGTTAAAAATTTCCTGTCCTTCCTGAATCACCAACTGACGCAACTGTTGTAAGGCCAAAAGCAAAGTTTCGGGTTCTGATAAATCCAAACAAGAGTAATCAAAGACAAAATGTTCATTTCTCTCTAAAGTCGGAATCATTATAATTCACCTCTGAAACTTCCAAGTAATTTGTTTCTTGTTTTGTACTGTCATGAGTAACTTATGGTCTTTTGGGGTGTAGAATCATTTGGTTAGGACTTACGCAAAATTGTCTGAAAAGCCCGAGTTGCCGTAATGGTAATTCATTTCACGAAGAAAGAAGGAAGAAGTACCCACATGAGTACTCATGTGGGATTGAAACAAGGACACTGTTTTTCTTCTCTGCGAGACACTACGTGAACGCGCTACAAAGGACTCGACAAACATCTTTTTTTTTACTGAAGCTCTAAACTTACGAACGCGCATTTTTATTAGCTATTCCTTCTTCCAACTTCGGTCCTTACTTCAACATCATTTGTAAGCGCTAAGTCGCAAGCGTCCCGGGAGGGATACGCCTCCGTAGGTATTACCACTCATTCGTTATGTTTTGCGTAAGTCCTGTTGGTGCAAATGATGGCGCAAATCAGCCGCAAGATACTTATGTCGCACGGCTTCCCAATTCGCCATTGCGCGATCGCTGTCCGTTAAAACTCCGTCCTGTTGTTTAACCATGTGATGGTATTGCTTGCCAATCAGCATAATGGGCATACTCACCAACAGTCCACAATTGTTTATCAACAGGCTCAGAATGTAGTGGATTTTCGCTTGCTAGCTGTATTATGGTCTTCACCATACAATTAAACCAGTTTTAAAAGATTTCTTGATTTACAAATTCAACTTTCTTTTTTGATTTCCCATTCAAAATATTTTCCTTATCTCTGGTAATACTGCTTTATTCTTTAATAAAAGTATGAGGAACTTGTGAAGAAAATTCCCTAGCGAAAGATTAATCGCGCCTATGATTCTTAAATATAATAAATTGATAATTTAAACTTATTTAACCAAGGTTAAAGTTTTGTTAACTAAAAAATGATATACAGGGTAAATTATTTGTGATTAGATTAAAAGAATTAAAATCAACTCAGATTGAATAACACCTATAGAACAGCTAATATGCTTGCCAGAATAAGACGTTTATCAAGCCAATTTTTTCGTAATTCAAGGACAATCAACAACGAACCACTGAATAGAGTGAGTTTGATTGTCATTATTTTGATTGATATTTTTATCTTAATCAATGTTTTTTCGGGACTGGATGATATTAGTCGATGGTATATTAGTCCTTCCCAAGCTTATCCTTGTTATTCCGAATGGCAAAATTACCGCACACAGACAACCAAAGATAAAGACTATGAAATTATCAAGCTTTCATTGCCATATAACACAAACAAGCCGCAATTTTTTCAGCAAAACTATCAAGAAGCTCAAGTCGGACATTTGGGTAAGGGTTCAGAAACTTGTTTTAACTATGCTGAATCCAAAGACAAGATTTCCAATTTGGAAAATCAGCAAACCATAAAAAGTATTGACCAGAAACAAGCAAAAATTAATATCTTGGAACAAACGAATCGCAACATTCGTTCTCAGTATGACTCTACACTTTTAGAAAGAATTGCAGGACAACCTCGCGAGCAATCAATTAATTCAGTTGGTGCTGAAAAGGCAAAAATTGAGTTAGATAAAAATAATCGGAATATTGCTACACTTCGCCAAGAAATTTCTAATTCTAAAAATCAATTGCTTGCGAAGCCAGAAAGCGTGAATTTTCTCACATTTATTAAAGATGATAATAAATTTACATTAGTTGAAAAAGGCTATAAGCAAGCCTTGTTTTGGTATCCAAGTATCCAACTTACTTTTCAATCACTCTTTCTTTTACCGCTAATTACTATTGCCCTATTAGTCCATAACTTTACTCAACGAAGGGGATATGGACTCATCTCGCTAATTAGCTGGCATTTGTTGGTCATATTTTTCATACCATTAATACTGAAAATTTTTGAATTTCTTCAAGTTGGCGCAATCTTTAAATTTATTTTTGATGTTATTCGTGCCCTTTTTGGTGGGTTACTTTTCCTGGTCAGTTATGTTTATATCTTGTTGATTCCACTTATTGGTTTTGGAATTATCAAATTTCTTCAAAAAATTGTCTTTAATCCTAAAATCCAGGCAGCTAACAGAATTCAAAAATTACGCTGTATCAAATGTGCTAAGAAAATTCAACATCATGATACCTACTGTCCTCACTGTGGTTACTATCAATATGTTGAATGCCCAAACTGCCACAGTCTTACATACAAGCATTTGCCGCACTGTAAAGAATGTGGATATTCTCAAGATTCAAGTAATGCACAAATGCAACAATAATACCAATGGCAAAGATAAAGCTTTCTTTAAGTCCCATTCCTACCAACAATTTAGTTAATAGAAAAACATAGACTTCTTGTGGTGCGATCGCCTAAATTGCATAATGTGAATTCATGACAGCACTCTGATAATTTTAAGAACCTCACAATCCTATCTATCCAAAGATAGTAGAGACTTATACGCACGTCTTTACTATCTTTGGTTTGTTCCCAGCCCATCTAGGATTATTGTTAGGCAAATAAATTAGCAATCAATCATTGTAACTCTTGCTTCTTCTGAAACCTCTGTATCATTGTGCGTGTCTAACTCTTCTGCTGCACGTTGGTGCATTGTTTCTCGTATGTGTTCGATATGCAGACGTTCTTTCGTCATAGCCTCACGCGCTTGTTCCTGTACTGTCAAATCAACTTTTACAGCATTGCGTTTAATAGTATCAGCTTTTGGTAAAGTTAGCGTGATGACACCATCTTTGAATTTGGCTTTGACTTGTTCCTGTTTAATATTTACTGGTAGCGGGACGATGCGTTTAAATTCACCGTAGCTAAATTCGGAATGAAAAACACCTTGACTTTCACCAGTCTTTTCTTCTTTATACTCTCCCACAATCGAAACCGTATTTTCGCTTACTTGAATGTCTAAATCTTTCGCTTCCATTCCTGGAACTTGCGCTTGTAAAATCAGGTCGTTATCTGTTTCTTTCAGTTCAATTGCGGGTAGATTAGTTACATTACCAAGTTTGCGAAATAGGCTGTAGGTACCAGTGCCATGAGTGAATTCGTCAAACAAATGATTCATTTGTTGGCGGAGTGTATCGAGTTCTTTAAGTGGTTGCCAAGGGATTAAAGACATATTGATATTCCTCCAATCATTCTTAACTGTTTTTAATAGATAGCCGTTAGGTAGATCGAGGAGAAATTACCTTTGCTATCGACTCCACTTTTAAGTTAGGGCAAGAAGTTGAGGAACTTGTGAAGATGATTTTTGAGAACTAAAAGCCCCAATCTATTGCTTCAGCATCCTTATATAGCAATCCCAAATCCCAAGTGAGAATTTAGATCCTCGACAACTTTTACGAAGCCGGGATCTGGACACCACGGTTTTTTACAAATCATATAGGATATGGTGAGCCTGTAATCCTTACACTGTTTATAGACTCTCAGGGAAAGCTGCTGAAACTGTCTTATCCACGTTGGGGAGAACACACGGATGATAGTAGTTTCACTTACATACCCTTTGGCGGAGAATTCCAGGAAGAACACACATTTGCAGGATTTACGATTCCCTCCCAGATGAGTTTGGGGTGGTGGTTTGGGACAGAGCGTTACTCAGAATTTTTCCGTGCCACAATTGAGCAGGCTGAGTTTAGTTGAAAACGTTTGAAAGAACTGGCACTTAGTCAAGGAATTGACATTATAATTTCCAGGTGCAAGATATAAGGTAACTGCTTCTAGGGCTTGTGCGGGTGGTATTGGCTTTTGGAAAAAGGTTGTACCTCCACTGCGAGCAATTTGCAAGCGATCGCTGAGGTTGGTTCGCTCGGAAAAAACTAGCACTGGTACAGGAGGTTTGCGATCGCTAAATTCTGCTAGCAGTTTTAAACTATCTTCATCTTCAGTGGAAACGCTAGGGTCAAGCAGCACAACCTTAAGATTGTCAAATTTAAACGGAATAATTTACCAGGTAGCTTATGACTTTTTGTTGCTATTGTTAAAGGTAAATGTTAAATTGCTACCCATAAATTGGCGGGTCTAGTTCATATCAACCAGACCCGTCAATACTCACAGTTTATTCCAGACAATGTTCCTCCACAACCAACTTTGTTTTGCAGGTTTCGCAGTTTTTAACCAAACCTCCCATAGTCGCATCTTCCTAAGATCCTGGTTTGACATTACTCTTAATAGCTTCACGCAAAGAGTCTAGCCGCTTATTCTATGCAAGAGGTTAACTCCGATCCCACTTGCATATTAACACAATTAATTGCAAATAATAGGCAAACTATTCACCAATTAATCATTAAGTTTTTTATCTGTCAAGCCATTAGGAATTAAGGGTATTTCTCCCGAAAAATTGCCCTTTTGGAGCGATTGCATCCCACTTTCAAGCGGCAACAAGTACAGAAATCTCGTCCACTACTTCTAACAGACGATCAATCTCTTGGACTGTGTTGTAGTGTACCAGTCCAATCCGCAGGAAGCCGCCACTGGCTTCCACTCCTAACTTTTCAGTCAGACCGAGTGCATAGAAATTCCCATGCCAAGTGAAAATGCCGCGATCGCCTAAGGCTTTAGCTATGCTGTAAGGAGTTTGCCCCACAAGTCGGACAGCAACTGTTGGTGTCCGCCAAGCAAACTGATCCGGGTCGGTGATGCCATAAAAGCTTAAACCAGGAATCTCCAACAGTCCAGAAATCAGTTTTTGGCTCAGTTGTTTTTCGTATAGCCAGATTGCTGACATTGCTGCGACTAAGGCAGCACGACGACTTGGATAGCCTAACCCAGGTTGATAAGGTGAGTTACTGAAGCGGGGACACTGAAAAGTTTTCAATATTTCTTTATCAGCCTTAATCAGAGATGAAAGTAACTCACTGTCAACTGAAGGTGAGACATGGCAACCTAGTTTTGCTAAATAATTAATTGTCGCAACCAACCCAGCCAAGCCCTCGTAATTTAGGGTTCCTGTTTCCCATCGTGATGGAACTTCTTCTGAGGCTGGTTGCACCTTGTAAGGATTTAAACGGGTAAGATGCTCCCGCTTGCCGTACAAAATACCAACATGAGGCCCGAAGAATTTGTAAGCAGAACAGATGAGAAAGTCGCAATCTAGCGTGCCCACATCAATGGGAGCATGAGGAGCGTAGTGGACTGCATCGACGAAAACCAAAGCATTAGCAGCATGAGACAAACGCACCACTTCTGCGATATCGTTGATTGTCCCCACAGCGTTGGATGCATATCCAATTGCCACTAACCGCGTCCGGTGATTAATTTGTTGCTTGAGATCGCTCATGTTTAGCGTGCAATCTTCAACATTGATATCAACCGTGCGGATGACCACCCCCCGTTCTTCCAAGGCATACCAAGGGCTAACGTTAGCATAATGGTCGAGCCGCGTGACAATAATTTCATCACCTGGCTGTAGTTCCCGACCGATAGCTCGGCTCAAAGCAAAGGTGAGGGTGGTCATGTTGGCACCAAACACCACCTCATCCCTGCTACACCCCAAAAAATCAGCGATCGCAGCGCGAGCCGAAGCAATGAGCGCATCTGTACGCAGACTTGTGGCAAAAGCCCCGTGGGCATTGGCGTTTGACCCTACCAGATAGTCGCTCATCGCATCTAGAACCGATCCAGGCAACTGGGTACCACCTGGTCCATCACAGAAAATAACGGGTTGACCGTTGATTGTTTGTGTGAATGCAGGAAAATGAGCGCGTATCCATGAAAGCTCAAGAGGCTCCATAACAAACTCCTAGTGTTCTATCACATTAATTTTAATGAGTAAATCAACATTCCAATTTCTCTGCTTTTCTTCTTTCTTCGCCTTCTACCGAAATGGAAGGCTTTGATATTCCCCCCTTCCCGAACATCAGGAAGGGGGTTAGGGAGTTAGGTTTGGGATTGTGGTTACAAATACCTGAAAATCGCTGTAATGTGGTCGAGTACTAATAGTTTATTTTATTAATTTTGACAAGTCATGAGGGTTAGATCCCCGACTTCCCAGGAGAAGTAGGGGATCTAGCAACCCTCCAAAATTAATCACAAAGACCACCTATCTGTTGAGCCACAGTGAAAAGTTAAGTTAATTCGGTATTTTATGATGATTTGCAACAAGTAATCCTGGACAAGTGAAAACAAAAACATCTCTGTTTCCATTCTCAGAAGCTATTACCCGAATCGGAGAAGTAAAGTGGAAAAATTGGCGGTCGTTAAAGACTAAAAAGTCACCAGGGTTAAGAACTTTGGTAAACACTGGGTTTTCATCCTGAGATTTGTATAGAAAGGTTTCTCCTCCGGCAATATGTTCTCTATTCACACAGAATATCCCTACCAAATCTACTCCATCTCTATGGATACCTTCAGGTGCTGGATTGCCAATTACCCCTAGAGAAGTAGTGGTTCTAATCTGATGAACGCCAATCTCATTATAGGTCGAGCAAAGCTGACAGAACTCGAAAAACGCCAAGACTATTTTCTGAAAATCTTCTAGTTTTATTAGTTCATTATCCAGTTCGGGATACTCTCTAACGACATCACCCAGCAACGGGTTATATTCTTGACTTTGAAATAAGTGGCTGTGAGGCAGCTTGATTAAGCGGTGGAAATCGACTTGAAAGTGAGATAACCGTCGAAAACGATAGTTATCTTCTAGATATGGATCGACAGGAAGATTATCAAAATAACTCTTAAGTCTCTCTAAATTGACAGAATTGATAGTTTCTAAAGCATAATCAGTAGCACAATTGAAGTTTTGGGTTTTTAACAATTCTGATATCATAATTGCCTCCTTCGCTTATCTAATCTACTAAAGACTATGATTTTTTTTTGATCCCTCGTTATTTCAGGTAGGTTTGAACTAGGTTTTTATGACTAATTAATTAGCTAGGGTTATTAATTTACCCTTATTCTCTAATTATAAACTAAATTCATAGTTAGAGGAAAAGTTATAAGCTAAAACACATTTAAACTGCATAATCTGAATTTCTCTAACAATGAGTGGGGTGGGCTTCTTAGTGCCGTCCGAATGTGCATTCCTATATGTGGAAAAGTTATAAAGCATTTAATACCACTTGACGCATATTTTCCTCACAACTTCCTCACATTGTTTTCGTAGGGTTGAAATTGGAGATATATTAGGTTCTACTTGGATAGGACTTACGCAAAAACTTTCCTAAACTCTTATTCCTAGCGAAACGGAAGGCGTATCCCTGACTCTCAGCTTGGGACGAGAGCGCAAGAGTGCGTCTTGACGGTTGGATAAATAAAGGTTTCTGGCAATTTCTGCGTAAGTCTTATTTAAAATTGACAAAACTTGGTTTGTGGGGCTATTCTGCCGCTTGGCACGCACGTTCTTCCTTTTACGCAGGTAGTACGCCTTCTTTCGCTCCTAGTTTAAAAGAGTATTGCGTAAGTCCTAGCTGATTGAAATTTTTTTGTAAACATTTTTTTAGAGATTGCATAATTTAGAATAACTAGCGCGTAAATAATAATATAAATAGCAAAATTGCTAAATTAATAGACGCGAGATTTTATAAGTCACGCGTGTAAATTTTATTTTTTGGACAAATTAAAGGGTGCGGTATATCAGGAAGTCTTTGTTTAAATTTCAGGAAATTAATTAGCTCGCGATGGAGCTACGAGTACATAGTTTCTGCTGTTATAGCTTGTTTTGATTTTTATATCAAATGTTAGGACAGAAATAAACTATATTTTTTTAATGCAAACTTATGAAACAAATATTAGGAGTCGAGGGTGATGCTCTTCCTGAACGAGTCGGCAATCCTCGCAAGCTCCTTGCTGAAATCCTTTTGAACCTATTTCCCGATAAAAGTAATTTAGTTGATGAATTGAGCCGGGGGTTTGAAATTCGAGAGTTTCAATTAGGAAATGAACTTCTTAAATATGATGGATTTCCTATAGTAAAAAACTCGGTTGACACTCCAGGAAACTATAGCAGTTTGCATATCGTTTGCCAGGGTCAAGCACGACTGTTGGCACTGGATGCTGTTTTGCAAAAGGAAGTTCCGACATTGTTGTTGGAAACTAAAGAAACTTATGGGGCTGATGAACTGTTATACAATCAACCCCTACCTTACCGTGCGATCGCAGCAAGTGCAGGTGTAATTGCTTCTATCTCCAGTACCAAGTTAGAGCCTTGGTTAAATAAGCTCCCTGAATTGCAAGACTACCTACAACGGGCTACCCAAAAACGGCAAAGTCTGATTTTTTTCAAAACACTAACTGAGTTGCGATCGCTTTCAAGTCATGCACTGAAACGACTCTTGCCCTATTTAACGGAAACTCACATTCAAAAAGGCAAAACACTCGAAGCAAACGGTCGCTTTTGGCTTCGCAGGGGTCAAATTCACAACAAAGCCAGTTCTTCCCAAGCATCCCCCGGTATTGGTGATAGTTGGGACGGCAGCAATCCGGTATCCGCAGATTGGATTGCCGAAACTGATTTGTGGGTTTACCAACTATCAAACGTACATTGGGAATCGGCCCAAGTTATTGCTCCGGTGTTGGGACAAGGGCAGAAGAGCAGAGGAGAGTATCAATTGAAATTCTCTCCTGCTTCTGCCACTCCCTCTCCTGTCAAGTCTTCTCCTGCTACATCCAAGGTCATTCCTTTTCCCCAACCGACGAAGGGACGCAAGCTAGGGTTTGGACAGCGCTATCCATTCATTCAACAACAAAGTACGGCAGATTGTGGTGCTGCCTGCTTGGCAATGGTGGCTCAATACTGGGGCAAACGGTTGAACATGAATATGCTGCGGAATATAGCCTTGGTAGGACGTTCGGGAGCCTCCCTAAAAAGTTTAGCTGCGGCAGCAGAAAATATTGGGTTTCAAGCCCGACCTGTACGCGCAAGTTTTAACCGTCTTGTGAATCAGACTAACCCTTGGATTGCTCATTGGCAGGGCGACCATTATATAGTTGTCTATCGCAAGAACAAAAAATCGGTTTTGATTGCCGATCCAGGAATGGGAAAGCGATCGCTCTCTATCCGCGAATTTCAAGCAGGTTGGACAGGGTATGCGTTGCTACTCGACCCCACAGATATATTACAAAAAACACCATCAGCCAAACCCGCACTGGGTAAGTTTTGGGGTGCATTTTTACCCTACCGTTCGCTACTGTTACCAATTTTCCTTGCTTCCCTGTTACTACAAGTTTTTGGTCTGATGACTCCGCTGTTTACACAGATTATCCTTGACCAAGTGGTAGTACACAAAAGTTTGCCGACATTGAATGTCTTTATTCTAGGTTTATTGCTGTTTAGCATTTGGCGCATCGGGTTGGTGGGGATTCGGCAGTATTTACTAGATTATTTCTCCAACCGAGTAGACCTGACTCTCATTAGTGCGTTTATCAGTCATGCGCTGAATTTACCGTTGCAATTCTTCGCATCGCGACATGTCGGTGATATTATTACTAGGGTGCAAGAAAACGAAAAAATTCAGTTGTTCCTCACCCGTCGAGCTTTCACAGCTTGGTTAGATGCTCTGATGGCAGTAGTCTATATCGGGTTAATGGCATATTACAACTGGCATTTAACCTTATTAGTACTGGCTTTGTTGCCTCCCATCATTATTTTGACCGTGGTGGCAAGTCCATTTCTACGACGGGTATCACGGGAAATCTTCAACGAAGCAGCCAAGCAAAACTCTTCCTTGGTAGAAATCCTGACGGGAGTTGCTACCGTCAAAACATCAGCAGCAGAACGCGAGTTACGTTGGTTGTGGGAAGACCACCTGACTAGTATGTTCAATGCCAAATTTCGCGGTCAGAAGCTAGCGAATGGGTTACAAATTGCAGGTGCATTGATTAATACCTTGGGCAGTACGGCATTGCTCTGGTATGGAGCAACATTGGTAATTCAAGACCAGTTGAGTATCGGGCAATTTGTGGCGTTCAATATGCTCATTGGCAATGTGATTAATCCAGTTCTATCGCTAGTAGGACTGTGGGATGAATTGCAAGAAGTGATGGTTTCAGTTGAACGCTTAGATGATATTTTTTCGGCTCAACCAGAAGAAAGCGCTGATAAACCTCTGCTAAATTTGCCACCACTCCGGGGTGAAGTCAAGTTTGAAAACGTTACATTTCGTTACACAGCCGATGAAGAACGGAATACTTTGCAAAATATTTCGTTTGAAGCGCACAATAGCAAAACCATCGCTATTGTCGGTCGTAGCGGTTCGGGTAAGACGACTTTGGTGAATCTACTCCAAGGGTTATATCATCCTACGAGCGGTCGAATTCTGATGGATGGACACGATATCCGTCATACTTCACCCCATTCATTGCGCTGTCAGTTGGGGGTAGTGCCGCAAGAGTGTTTTTTGTTTTCTGGAACGATTTTAGAGAATATTACACTGTATAGACCAGAATATAGTCTTGAGGACGCCATCGAAGTTGCCAAGTTAGCAGAAGCTCACGCTTTTATTCAAAACTTGCCATTGGGTTATAACACCAAGGTGGGTGAGAGAGGTTCGAGTCTTTCTGGGGGACAGCGACAACGGATTGCGATCGCACGGGCACTCCTGACAAACCCCCGCATTTTGATTCTTGATGAAGCCACTAGTTCGCTCGATACCGAATCCGAACGCCGTTTTCAGCAGAACCTACGCCGGATTAGTCTTGAACGCACAACCTTTATCATTGCTCATCGGCTCTCCACCGTGCGGAATGCTGACTGCATTCTTGTATTAGACCGAGGCCTTATTGTTGAAAACGGTACCCACGACCAACTAATGATGTTACACGGTCTTTACTACCAATTGGCACAGCAACAAATTGATGTCTAAAAATAGTTAGAAATTAGGAGTTATTAATTAGGAATTAGTACTTAGAAATTAGTAGTTATGAGTTAGGAGTTTGGAGATAGGAATTAAAAGTAAAAAAATGCCAATTTGGCAGAATTAGTCGCACAGAATGATTAGGATGTAAATAGGAAAAAATCTGATGTATGGGTAATTCATAAATTACCCATACGAGAATTTGGTAATTAATCAATTATCTCTAAAAAAATAGGTTTTGTAGACACTTTTTTTGAAAGTCCTATTTGATATCTCAACTATAATTTACGACTTGCCAAGCCTTCAAGCATGACAAGGCATACAGCTTCTATTTTAAAGGAAGCAACTTTGCGAATAATAACTGTCACAAAAGCAAATATAAAGTGCATCTATTACTTAGGGACATGAATTAAATAACTAATAAAAATTTGCTCTATAGGTTGATTTTAGCCAAAGTCAAAACCAAACGGGAGCAAGTTATTTAATTCTCATTACTTAACTAAGATTCCCGTTGGCTCGACTCCGCCCTTGCTTTCTCTAGGGGTACGCTTACGGCTTCTTTTTCGCCCTTGGTTTACCTCCCGTAGGCTCTTCCTGCCATGAAGGGTAAGGGGATGAGGTGTGGTTAATAAATGGTTTAAAACCACGTATTTATTCGGCTTCTTTATTCTTGCAGTATGACCCTTGGGCAAGGCCAGACAGAAGGGCAAAGGAAAAAAATTTAACAGGGCTGGAGTTTCTCATTATAGGTAACTAATATGGCAATTATCATCGAATCGCTTCCGTTAGAAGAAAATTTGTCAACCGCACCGCTATTAAAGGATGCAGAAACGCTTTACGGAGGTACCGCAGCAACGGTTGCAGTAATTCCCAATACACAAGCCCAAGAGTCAAAAAAATTAACAACATCGGCATTTCAGCAAGTTCCAAAAACACCTGAAAATTGGTCTGCATCATTGCAAACGGTTCTGGATTACCCACCTGCAACTTTTCCCAATCATCTGGTTGTAGGTGGAATCGTCTTCTGCATGACGTTCGCAGTGTGGGCAACGTTTGGAAATATTGACGAGGTAGGTAAAGCTTCTGGAAGACTTGCTCCCCAAGGTGAATTGTATAAAATCCACCCAGTTGTTTCAGGTAAAGTTGCTCACGTTTATGTTAAAGAAGGTGAGCTTGTCAAAGCTGGACAGGTAATTGCAGAGATTGACAACAAAATTGCACAGAATCAAGTGGAACGGTTGCAGCAAGAACGCATGGCGTTACAGACGGAATTGATTCAAACTGATGCCTTGGTTGACAAGACAAATCTGGAATTGGAAACCCGTGTAGAGATTGCTTCTTCCGAACAAAAAGCCCAAGAAAGTGCGATCGCCTCGGCACAAGCAAGGTTAGCTGCAAACCAACAACTGATGAATCAATTACAAGCTCAACAAGCGGCGAATAGGGAACGTCACCAACAACTTAAACCACTCTTGGCAAAGTCGAAAGAACTGCTCAAGCAACGTCAACAAGAGTCGTTAGCTTATAAGGAAAGACTTGAACGACTCAAACCATTATTGGCAGAAGGTGCAATTTCGCGGGATTTGGTATTTCAAGCCGAGCAAGGATTACGCGAACATGAGACAGCAATTATCAAAAATCAGTTGGAAGAAACGCCGATTGTACGCGATCGCTTGTTTGAAGCTTCGCAAGCTGAGGCACAGACAGCGCGTACAATTACCCAAAACCAAGGCGAAATTCAGCAGGCTGTTACAGAAATCAAACGTCTTCAAGCCGAGTTAGTCCAAAAGCAAGCGGAAGCTAGCACCACTCGTCTGCAAGCACAGCAGAAAATTCAACAACTGCAAGTCCAAAAAACTCAAGTGGCAGCCAAAGTTCAGGAAACACAAAAGCAACTAGAAAAAGCAAAAACCGAGTTAAAGCAGCTTTTACTAACCTCTCCCGTTGATGGGATGATTTTGTCCCTTAACATTCGCAACGCTGGTGAAGTCGTTCAATCAGGACAGACAATTGCAGAAATGGCTCCTCAGAATGCCCCATTGGTTTTGCAAGCGATTCTACCAAACCGGGAAGCAGGGTTTGTCAAAGTAGGTAAGACTGCACAAGTGAAATTCGACGCATTCCCCTATCAAGATTACGGCATTGTAAGAGGCAAAGTTCTATCAATTTCTCCCGATACCAAACCTGATGAACGATTGGGTGCTGTTTACCATGTAGAGATTGGTTTGGATCGAAACTACATCACTGCCAATCAACAAACAATCAAATTTAAAGCAGGTCAAACAGCCTCTGCTGAAATTATCATCCGTCACCGCCGCATTGCCGACATATTGCTCGATCCAATTCGACAAATGCAAGTAGGCGGAGTCAATTTATAAAACTCAATTTAATTCAAGCATAAAAGTGAGTGTGCATTATGAACTATCAATTTTCTTCTTCCAATCAAAATATGGATAAAGTCATGACTACTGAACAGTTCAATCAGGTCGTTGAAGCAATATCTGCTGGTCGATATTCTTGGGCTTGCGTATTAATTTTGCGCTTCGCGGGTTATAATCCACTCCATTTTATTCCATATCGAACATACAGCCGTTTGCTTAAAGAAAACAGCCTAGTCTCTAACCCATTGCTTGCTAACAAAAAGCAAATGCAATCAAGGACTCAATCGCCGATAAATTCCTCACTATCTTCAAAGCAAATCAAAAACTTAGATTATTTAGAACCATGCGCGAAAACAGAAGCTAATATTAATGGTGGCTATCTACCTTTACCTATCTCTAAATACGATTAATGATAATCAATAATTAGAGATTCGCACTTATCTAAATAACGCTATTTTTCAAGAATGTTTTTAATATTTTTGTTTATAAAGATGCATTGAAAAATAAAAATGCATCTTTATAAACATAGCTATTCTTATTTTTAGTGAACATCAAAAAACTCCTTTATTCTTGAAACTTTCCTGCCATAATGGCCGCACATTCATTAAAGTGTTAGCTATATTATAAGTAACAACTACAAGATAGTTGTTCAACAAACAACTTAAAGGACAAAAAAAATGATTATCTCTGACTTAGAACATTTTGAATTAGCTTCTGACGAAAATAGCGTTGAAGGCGGCAGTTTCCCAAGCCATGAAAGCTTTTCTGTTGATATTTGTTCCAACCCATTTATCAAAGGAAATGTTGCCAAATCAGAAAGTAATGCTATAGCATATGGTAAAAATACTTTCACGCTGACTCAGCAAGAAGCATATGTTGGATATGGATATTCATCATCTAGTGGTCTTGCAGTTGCTGCGGCTTCTTCGTATTAACAATGAAGCGTAGCATATCATCAAGTGAAAGCCAAATTGCTTTTAAGCTTTCATAAATGAATGCATGATTAAACTCATGAAGAAAAAATGGCTAATCGCTAATATATTTGATTTCAGTAATTAGCAATTAGCCATTTATCATCTCTCTACCTGCATTTGATTCAGATTAATAAGTAAATATTTTATGCAGAAATGGGGATAGTTTATTCAGAATCTAAAGCATACAAAAGTAGTTCGATTGATAAGCAAAGCAGTAGAGATTGCTTTGCTTATTTTACTTTTACAGCATATTTCATCTTGGTGAAGTACAATTGGACGGGCAAGGATGCCCATCCCACAAGACTTTGAGCTTTCAATGCAAAATGCTGTAACTTTTTGCCAAAGTCTTATTCATCTGCGTCCTATCCTACACAGAAGCCGTACCGATGGAAGGCGTATCCCTGAAGGGACGCTTGCGACTCAGCGCCTACAGCGGCTACTGCGGTTAATTATTTAAAAAATTCAAGGTGAAACAAAAATGATTAACTTTAAAAGTACGATGATTCAAGATGATGAAATTATTACTTCGCTCAAAAAAAGCATACAGCTAAAAGAAGTATGTCAAGAGATTTTACGTCAAAGAATTATCCAACAAGCGGCTCAAGAACGAGGTATAAGCATTACAGCCGAGGAAGTCCAAACTGAGGCAGATAAACTGCGATATGAACAGAACTTAGTCAAGGCAAGCGATACACTCGCATGGCTGACAGACCAACTAATTACACCAGATGAGTGGGAGGCAGGAATACGCGATCGCTTACTCTCCAAAAAATTATCGGAATTATTATTTGCGAAAGAAGTCGCAAAATTTTTTGTGGAAAAGCAGTTGGACTTTGACCAAGTTTTACTCTATCGAATTATTGTACCTTACGCACAGCTAGCTCAAGAAATTTGCTATCAAATTCAAGAAGGTGAAATTAGTTTCTATCAAGCTGCTCACCTCTACGACATTGACGAACGACGTCGCTATCACTGCGGTTGTGAGGGTAAAGTTTATCGCTGGAATTTAAAGCCAGACATTGCAGCAATTGTATTTAGCGCTAGAACGGGAGATGTGATTGGGCCATTTACCATTGACCAAACTAGTCATTTATTGATGGTTGAAGAATTTATTCCCGCAGAATTAACGAACGTAAGATATCAAGAGATTTTAAATAAGATATTTAAAGAATGGCTTGATGCAGAATTAAACTATATGCTTCATTCATAGTTAAAGTTATATCCCTATCAATACAAGCGTCAACAACCACAAAGCAACTAAACTGCTATTTTTGCACTCATTGAGATGCTCCTCTAAGCAGATAGGGTTTCGCAGATATCTACAAAACCCCACCGTCACTTATGGTCACATTTTTCTATGGATTGATATGGACGTGTATCTAACTGTCCTCAATGCCTTTGCCAAATAGATAGAGCCCCATTGTTCAATTAAGAACGACGGATATCTTTAATCAATTCTTCCCAGGTTTTCATACCAACAACACCATCAGCTGCTAAATTGTGGTTATTTTGGTAGTTTTTCACTGCTTGTTCTGTTTTTTGACCAAAGTTGGCATCATAGGATTCATTGCCAAGATAGCCATTGACGATGAGAATTTTTTGTGCAATTTTTACTGTTTGACCTTGGTCACCACGACGGATAAGTGGCAGAGCAATAGTTTTAGCCGCAGTAGCTTCGGTTGTTGTTGGTTTGAAGTCGGCTTGCATAGTCAACACCTTATTATTCAAGGTTTTCAATAGTCGATGCTCAGTTGCTTCGGGGTAAACAAGATATTATCCCGAGTAACTCTATTTTTAATCTAAAGTAAAAATGTGATGAACTTGTGAGGAAATAGATAAAATACAATTCTTAACTCACATCTTGACCAAGGATATGGTCAATACAAAAGTAACTAAGTATTTATAAATTGATCGACTGCGCTCCTATCCGCTCTTAGACTAGAAGTCCCTGTATAATAGCCAAAGTCCTCTGAAAGAGGACTATTTGAATATCATCGTTGGATGTTTAATTAGTTACTGCAAAACCTGTGAATAAGATTTTATACGTAAATGGCAAGATATGAGTTAACAAGTTCATTTTTCGGGGGATTCCCTTAAGGGTTGGACTGGTTGGACTTTGCAGGTCGCTCAGTGGTGCGAGGGGATATTGTGGTACTTGCATCCGGCGATCGCTCTTCTTGTATCTGTAGCAATTTTGGACTAATTTTCAGAAGACGATCGAAAGAAGAAGGAGGTTGATGAAGCAGCATTTGAATTTCTCTCTCAAACTGCTCCCTTCCCTCTTTAAAAAAGTTATCTTCTGTAGGATGAAGTAAGCCATTCAGTATCTGTTGATTCTGGCTAGCAGCTACTGGTGCTTCAAATATTAAAACAAATGCAAGTGCGAATATTTTAGTTAGAGCCAGACTAAAAACTAGATTTTTCAAAATTATTTTCATAACCCTCCTTTGGGCAGAGGAAAACTCTGCTGTTAATCAAGGAATATTTATTCTCAAAAAACCAAATTAATTCCCATGACATTTAACCATACCAATTTGAGATTTTTTTGGTAGAAGCCCCTATTTTTAACTATGAAATCAATCCTTGGCTCCGTAAAGCAGGAGCGTGTTTTGCTTTTCGCACCCTTGGCAGTTGCGCAAGTCCTAAACACAGTTACCAAAATTGTCTAAAACAATGACAGCTTAGAAGCGCAAGCCAACACCAGCTTGCAAGCTGACGGCATCACCAGAACTATTCTTGTAGGCATCAATCGCCCATTTCGCATCGCCATAGGCAACTATGTTTTTACTCACTTCAGATTCAGCACCAAGGGTCAATACTGTCGCGTCACGGGTACCAAGTTGAGTGTTGCGACCTTCCGAGGTATTGAATGAATAACCACCACCAATATAAAGGTTAGTTTTTTTGGCAATAGGCAGATCATAAGTTATGGTTGGTACTATTGATACTGCATCACCACCGAATAGAACTGCACCACGAGCTGAAATAGGTGTTTGAGGAACTGCAAATCGTCCTTGAACGTTACCGCCAAAAACAGTATCATCGTTGTTGTGTATCCCATGCGTTAAACCAGCAGACACTCCAGCACCAATATAGTTAGCTGTCATGCCTGTTTGTGCGACAGCAATTTCACTTGAAAGAATAATAGAAGCAACGACAAGTGCAGAGGTTGTTAAAGTTGCAAGTTTCATAGTCCCTCCTTTTTTAAGTTAAGTGGAAGCTATGTATGGTTTCTACTAATATTATAGTCTGATATTTGATAATACAATAGTTTTTATAAATGTATTTATCTCACCCATTCAGGTGATTTCTTAGGAAATAAAAATGAGATTTTAAAACTTTAAGAAAAGAAAAATTAGTGAAAAGATAACAATATGTTAAGGTCAATATCAAGAAAAATATCAAATTTGCGATCGCGACTCGATTAAATCCAAAATCAAAATGACTATTTCCTCACAAGTTCCTCAAATTTGTCGGCTATAAGTCAAGACTAGGAACAGAGTGATTTGTGGCTAATAGTAGCCTGTTAAGAGAACTTGGTGCTTTTCGTGCGTGGTATAGGGAGAGTTTCGTTATACAACAAAGTGAGGGATGAGGTATGAAGGGTCATCTCAGAAAACGATTGATTTTGGTCTTGATATCAGGCCTAATCACGATTTTTTTATCAACAACAGTTCTGGCACAAACCGACATTAACATTAACAATAGTAATATCATTCGGCTCGGGGGTGATGTGACTGTCCCCGAAAAACAGGTTGTGGAGAATGCTCAAGCAATCGGCGGTTCAGTCACAGTACAGCCGGGAGCAAGAGTCACCGAAACTGCGATCGCTGTTGGTGGAAATGTGTTTCTCAAAAAGGGTGCCCGTATTGACGGGGATGCCTACGCGGTGGGCGGAAGAATTATTCAAGAGGAAGGAGCGACAATTGGTGGCGCATCCGGTACACTCCCAGGAGATGGTCACAGAGGAATATATGGTCGCAGAAGGTGGGGTGTTGGCGGTATCTTATCTCCTATGTATTTTTTCAATGCCTTCTTTCGCATTTTGACAGCACTTGTAAGCGCAATTCTCGGTGTTGTGCTTTTGCTTTGGCTGCCAAATTTCCTCCCATTGCTTGCAGCAACAATCAATCAATATCCAGGTAAAACAGGGTTGTGGGGCTTAGGAGGTAGTATCGTTGTGATTGCGCTAAACATCTTCCTTGCAGTTAGCCTGCTGGGAATTCCACTGATTCCATTGGTTACTTTAGTCGCATTTATCACCACATTGCTGGGTTCTCTAGGAGTTGCTCTTTTAATTGGACAGAAAGCTTTAATAAACAAAAGACAAACAGCAATACAACAATTCCTTATCGGTTTGCTCATCCTGACTTTAATTGGTCTGATTCCGTTCTTGGGAGGTCTGTTTTTACTAGTAGTAAACATTTTGGGGCTTGGCGCAATTTTGGCGTGGAAGCTTGGCAAAACGCAACCACAAATTATGGCGTGATATCTCCTATACCAAGCTCTCGGAGTAGAGGGTAGAGTGGGAGCCACGAGTGCAGTTTCAGCTTATCTTCACAAGTTCCTCAAATTTTTTTTCTATTCTTAAGTAGAGCAAACCTTAACTTGCTCTAGTTCGCATAAATAAGCAGTTTGGTTTTCTTTGGCTGCAACAGGTGTGGGGTGTGACAAGTAAGTAATTTACTTGAAAAATGGTCGTTGCTAATTGAAAGTATGAAAATGGTGATCTGACATTTAGGATGCACTGAATAAGAAGCAATTCATGTGGCTTGCGCTCCTGCAAAGTATTCCTTCTACAAAATTCATACCTTATTCAGCAATTAGCAAGCAGCTTTTAGCAATGCTGAATTTTTAAGATCCAAAGGAGCATTTAACTATGCCAGTTGACACTGATGGCAACAACCCAATCAAAACACCCGAACCGAGACATATTGGTAGTAGTTTATTGCTCTGGCTAACATTACTCATATTTATCAACTTGATGTTTTGGGCAGAAACACCCCAAAAACGAGTAGCTTACAGTACCTTTGTATCGCAAGTGGAAGCTGGTAAAGTTGCCCGTGCGGTTGTAAGTTCCGACAATATTGAATATGAACTCAAACCAGAAACAAATACAAACCAACCTGGAACTGCACCCCAAAAGAAATTTGTAACTACACCTGTGGTTATAGATTTAGAACTGCCGAAGATTCTCCGCCAACATCAAGTGGAGTTTTCTGCACCACCTCCCAATCGTACAGGATGGATTTCGAGTTTGTTTGGTTGGGTGTTGCCTCCCTTAATTTTCTTTATTATTTTAAGCTCTTTGATGAACCGCAATCAGATGGATGGTCCAGCGGCACTCACAATTGGCAAAAGCAAAGCGCGGATTTACTCCGAAGGCATTACAGGTGTTAAGTTTGATGATGTTGCAGGCGTTGATGAAGCAAAGGCAGAACTACAGGAAATTGTCGATTTTCTCCAACACAAAAGCAAATATACTCGCCTAGGAGCAAAAATTCCCAAAGGAGTTTTGCTGGTAGGACCACCGGGGACAGGTAAGACACTATTAGCAAAAGCGATCGCTGGTGAAGCTGGAGTTCCTTTCTTTAGTATTTCCGGTTCTGAGTTTATCGAGCTATTTGTCGGTATTGGTGCAGCACGGGTGCGCGATTTATTTGAGCAAGCAAAGCGCCAAGCACCGTGTATTGTTTTCATTGATGAATTAGATGCTTTAGGAAAATCGCGGGATGGGGTTAGTTCAATGCGAGGTAGTAACGATGAGCGCGAACAGACCCTCAACCAACTACTTTCTGAGATGGATGGTTTTGACCCCAATACAGGTGTAATTCTTCTCGCTGCAACCAACCGGCCTGAAGTTTTAGACCCTGCATTGCGCCGTCCCGGTCGGTTTGACCGTCAAATTGTCGTAGACCGTCCTGATAAAATTGGTCGAGAAGCAATTCTCAAAATCCACGCCAAAAATGTGCATCTGTCAGAAGATGTCGATTTATCAAAGCTGGCAATTCGGACACCGGGGTTTGCAGGTGCAGATTTAGCAAACCTTGTAAATGAAGCCGCACTGCTCGCAGCACGAAAGAACCATGAAACTGTGACAATGGCTGATTTTAACGAAGCAATTGAGCGAATTTTAACGGGGTTAGAGAAAAAATCTCGCGTTTTGAACGAGATGGAGAAGAAGACTGTTGCTTATCATGAAGTCGGCCATGCATTAATTGCTGCGGTAATGCCTGGTGCCGGAAGTGTTGAAAAAATCTCAATAGTCCCCCGTGGAATTGCCGCTTTGGGCTACACACTGCAACTACCCGAAGAAGACCGCTTTTTGATGACAGAAAATGAAATTCGCGGACGTATTGTCACGCTGCTGGGTGGACGAGCGGCAGAAGAGTTAATTTTTGGTAGGGTTTCGACTGGTGCGAGCGATGATATCCAAAAAGCTACAGATATAGCAGAGCGATTTGTCACGCTTTACGGGATGAGTAGTAAACTTGGGCCTGTGGCTTTTGAGAAGGCTCAACAAACGTTTTTGGATGGGTTTAGCAATCCTCGTCGTGCAGTTAGCCAGAAAATCACCGAACAAATTGACCAAGAGGTCAAGGAAATCATTGATGCGGCACACTATCTAGCGTTATTGATTCTCAACAATAATCGAGAGCTACTGGTGAATACAGCCAAAATCCTGCTAGAAAAAGAAGTTTTGGAAGGAGAAGAATTGCGATCGCATCTCATCCAGGTTCAAACTTTACCAGCAAGCGATGAATGGTTAAGCAAAGGAGAGTGTCTTGAAGATAAGTTATTAATACCAACAATACTTAACGGCAATTCAAAAATAGGAGTTGAGAAAGGACTAGTATTGAGTTAAGAAAACACAAGACCCTCGACTTCCCAGGATTTGTCGGGGGACATCATAATTTGATATAAACTATTAATTCACGTTTGTTGTTACAGCAGCAACCTCAGCTAACTTTTTCCATGTTTCTTCACCGACAATACCATCGGCTCTCAAGCGATAAACAGTCTGAAAGTTTTTCACTGATAGCTCAGTTCTGCCATTAAATTCATCAGTCAACAAATCACGACTAAAAAAGCCATAAGCCATTAAGAGCATCTGAAGAAATCGTACAGCTTTCCCGCTAGCACCAATCTGCAAAATTGGCATATCATCAGTAATTTGTTTGTTTATGTTAGCTTGAATTTTTGCTTGCATAATTCAACCTCTCACAAGTGTTACCTTAAACTTTGATAGCGAAAAAAAAACTATAGATTAAAGTTCAAGTATATAACCTGGTAGCTTGCTTAACATCTTCAATGTAAGTAATAAATGTGAGGATTGTGTGAGGTGTATATAAAAATACTACTAGTATTACCAGGAAGTGAATTAGTATTTATCTATCGATAACTTACGTTGGATTCGGGAGTTTACAATTTCTTCAGACTCCAAAACCATAACGTAGTTTGGTCTTGGTAGTTCAACAATCTGTATTAATCTGCTGATTAAGCATGGAGTTGCAAGCAAATACTACTTTTATATAAAATAATAAATTGGTAGCTTAATGTCAATAAGATTCCATAAATGAGAAGGGTCTGGATTGAGACACTTTGAAGTCTTGTTAACCCTCAAAGCGATGACTCAATTTCTTCCAATGCTTGAAGATTTCCTACTACCCACGAGTGACATGAGGAATAGTTGCTAGGCTACCAGGCTCTAGGCGTATTTCGCTTACAGGTTTGACAACAGAGATAGTGGTTGTCATGGGGTAATTTTAGATATGGGCTTGCTGTCAGTTTAGCAAATATATTTCACGATTATATATAGGACTTACGCACTGTACAAACTGATATCTTGCACCATTCTCAATAAGCCCAGAAATAATGCCCTGAAATAAATTATCCCTTAGGGATAATTTATTTCTGGGCTGGATTCTGGGCTTCCTGACATTGGTGCAAGATGTCAGCCTCTAACGGGCGCGGCCATCGCGGAGCGTAAAATATGAAAATAACACATTTTTTTGTAACCCTTGCTATATATGGATTGTGGAATGTGTTAGTTAGGAGCTATTGTTGATTGTTTCTCAACAGTTTCAGTAGTTAACTGCGCTTGCGATCGCTCGATTATCGCTTCTTGGGCGGTAATTTCTGCCAATTTTGCTTCCCCCGCTTTGATTTGGGCGAGTTTTGCCCGTTCAACTGCTAAACTTTTTTCTGCTTCAGCCAGTTCCACCTGCTTTTTATCCATCCCTTGCAAAGTCGCGATCGCTTGACCAGCTTTTACCTTGTCACCTTCATCCACAAGTAATTTATCAACTCGACTATCTTGGGCATACGCAACCGATAATTTAATTACTTCGCCTTGCGGTTGCAGTCGCCCCAAGGCAGTAATTTTAGTTACAGGGGCAATGGTTGTAGTCGGAGTAGGTGTAAATTTTTGTGTATGAGTTTGGGAGATTAAATCAACTGCGATCGTACCAAGAAAAGTGATAAAAGCTACGCCAGCGAGCGAATAAACAAGTGTTTTACCGCTCCTTTGTTTGGGAATCTTTGCTGGCTGTAAAAATGCCGAATTTGCTGGTTTGTTATCTTTAGTTACAACCATAATCTACAAGCAGGGAGAATGTTGGTTGATTTATTTATCTGTTTTATGGAAATAAGATGAGGAACTTGTGAGGAAAATATTGAGGATGTAGCGAGTGAAGACTTGGTTGATTATTTGTGGTTTTATGTAAGAGCGATTTTCGGTTAAATAAACCACATTCGGTGACCTCTCTCCATATATCTCCCCTATAAGGAGAGAAGCTTTGATTCCCGTGAGTTCAAAAAGGGGGGCAAAGGGAGTGCGTGTGGTCTATTTATTAGAAAATTGCTGTAACAAATCAAATTTCCTCACAAGTTTCTCAACTTATTTGTTTATAACCAAAAGTGTAAGGCAACAAAGAAGCACTGCAATAAGCAAAAGCCAGACACTGATCACCGATTCTGCGAAGGACACAAGCTTATGAAGCAACATAAACTCAGTCAATGGAGTAGCTGGGGCTTATGGGAGCGATGGGTGTTAGCAACAACTGTCGCTGAAGTTGTCGGTTTAGCAGTTATTTGTGTGCTGAGTGTTGCAGTTAGTCCCTTCGGCTATGTACGGGGTGTACTGACATTAATCGGCACTATATTTGGAATAGTTCTGGGATTTGCTCAATGGCTGGTTCTCAGACAGTATATCCGACATTCCCGCCGATGGATATTTGCAACAGCGATTGGATCGCTATTTGCATGGTTTACTGGGTTAACAATTATTACTTTGATGGCGTTTGTCTATGCAGGTGCTTCCGGTGATGGAACAACTGCGGCATTGATCAAAGGAGTGGTTTTGTTAGGTGGTGGGTTGGGTGCAATGTTGGGCTTTTGCCAATGGCTGGTTCTCAAATCAGAAATTCGCTTTTCAATGTGGTGGATATTGGCAAATGCCTTAGCTTGGGCGCTTGGTTTGCTGGTGGCGTTTGTTGGTGTGGGTATGGTGCCATCCGGTTTAACTATTCAAGCGGCTCTAATAACTGCAGCAACGGGAACAGCAATGGGTACCGTAGTTGGGGGAATTACAGGAATTGTTCTAGTTTGGCTATTCAAACCACGTAGAAAGCAGTTTCACTGACTATCATGAGGGAGGTTCAGAATGCTAACAGCAGCAGACATCATGACCAAAGATGTTGCGACAATTCGGGGCTCGGCGACTGTGGTTCAAGCTGTGACATTAATGAAGGCAAGAGACTGGAAGGCACTAATTGTAGACCGCCGTCACCCACAAGATGCTTATGGCATTATCACCGAGTCGGATATTGTTTACAAGGTAATTGCCCACGGTAAAGACCCTTACTCGGTGCGCGTATACGAAATTATGACCAAACCGTGTGTTGTTGTTAATCCTGACTTGGGTGTGGAATACGTCGCACGGTTATTTGCACAAAACAACTTACAACGCGCACCTGTCATTCAAGGCAAACTGTTAGGAATTATTTCGATATCTGACATTATCGCTGAAAGTAAATTTGTCGAGCTTCCTCGAACAATTGTACTTGAGCAAGAATTGCAAGATGCGATTAAAAAAGCACATGAAGCCTGTGCAAAAACTTCTCCATATTCTGAAGAATGTGCCGCAGCCTGGGATCTAGTTGATGAGTTGCAATCAGAACTTGCTCACTATCGCGTAGAAAGGGTAGAAAAAACTGCATTTGAAGAATTTTGCGATGATTTTCCAGAGGCAATGAGAGAAGAAAGTGTTAACAATTGGGGTAGTGAGTTAATTAATGATTTTTGAGTTTTCAATAGTGAACTTATTTAAATGTCCTGCAAACTAAATTTAGTTTGAACCAGGACATTTTTAAATTTTATTTATATTTGTAAAGATATTATCCGTTCTTTGCTCACATTTTCCTCACAATTTATTTCTAGTATTGAAGTAGAGGAAAGACTAATTAAATCAGTGAACTGTCTTTATGTTAGTGGCTCAAGCTTTACCCAAAGCGCCTTAAAAGGATGTTTCGTTTAGCGGGAACTCCTCTCCATGTAAATATTTATCGTATGTTAGTTAAATTTAGATTGCATTGCTAAGGAACTATTATGCTTTACAACAAAATTTTGGTTGCGCTGGATAAATCCCAACAAACTTCAATCGTTTTTGAAGAAGCACTGGAAATGGCTCATCAATGTGGTAGCAGGTTAATGTTATTTCATTGCATGAGTAGTCATTTCAAGGATGAGCCAATTCCATCTATTGGTACCATTGCTGATGTGGATATGTATGGCAGTCTTCTTCTTCAGCACAAACAAAGTTTACAAAAAGAGATAGAACAAGTCCGAGGTTGGTTGGAGAATTGCAGCCAACAAGCGAATATAAGAAAAATTCCTGCAGAATTTACACACGGATTTGGAAATCCTGGCAAACAGATTTGTAGTTTGGCAAAGTCGTGGGATGCGGATTTAATTATATTAGGTCGCAGAGGACACAAAGGAATCGCAGAAATTTTGCTTGGTAGCGTTAGCAATTATCTTCTCCATCACGCTTACTGTTCGGTACTGGTTGTACAACAAAATGTGTCAGCGACAAAAGATAAAAAGCCAGTTACGTTAACACCAGTAGAATCGGACATCTCATAATTATGGATTCTTCCAAAAAAATACGTAATTTACAAGCACATTGCCGTTAACTTTGCTAATTTAAAGTACCGATTAAACCATTGATTAGCTAACCGTGCGGCTTCTTCTAACATTCCCGGTTCTTGGAACTTGTGGGATGCACCGGAAATAACCTCAAGCTGTTTGTCATGGGCTGGAATTTGGGCGATCGCATCTTCATTCATGGCGATAATTGGGTAATCTTCCCTACCGACAATTAATAATGTTGGGACTTGCAAACAAGAAAGCGCAGAACCGATTAAGTCGGTGTATCCGCTACGTGAAACGACTGCACGAACTTTTGTTGGACGTTCGGCTGCTGCAAGTAGAGCTGCACCTCCACCAGCACTTGCGCCAAAGTAACCAATTTTGAGATTGCAAGTTATTGGATTTTCCGTCAGCCAATCGGTTATTACTACAAGTCGCGTTGCTAGGTGTCGGATATTACAACGGAAATATTTACTGCGTTGGTCGAGAATTTCTTCCTCTTCGGTTAGCAAAGGAATTAATATTGTTGCCAAACCAGCTTGGCGTAATAAATGGGCAAGATAACGAAGGCTATATCCGTGCTTAATGTTACTTTCAATGCCGGGAATTACAACTATTCCCTCTGCTTGTTCAGGAATTACCAACTCTCCTTCTAGCCTTACTGCACCGACCGGAACAGAAATAATTTGCTCTTCAACGTCAAATGTTTGTTTTTTATACATTGTAATTACTTTACCTTTTTTATACCGCAGTTGGACTCAACCAAAATTCCTCAATGCCAATATGGGTGCGAGATGGTTTTGCCATGCGCAGTTGCTGAATAATCGGGATTACAAAGCGATCGCCCAATCTCCCACTTGTAAATCATTGGATTTACAAATGATGTTGAAGTAAGGACCGAAGTTGGAAGAAGGAATAGCTAATAAAAATGCGCGTTCGTAAGTTGAAAGCTTCAGTAAAAAAAAAGATGTTTTTCGAGTCCTTTGTAGCGCGTTCACGTAGTGTCTCGCAGAGAAGAAAAACAGTGTCCTTGTTTCAATCCCACATGAGTACTCATGTGGGTACTTCTTCCTTCTTTCTTCTTCCTTCTTTCTTCGTGAATTAGTAGTGCTACTGGTAACTCAAAAACTGCTGATTCATAAAATAACCAAGCAGTTTAGACTCAACTGAGCCTGTTTGTTTCCTTTACTCTGAGGATAGAAAAAAAATTTGAGGAACTTGTGAAGATAGTTAAGTCGATTTATTCAAGCTTGAAATTATATATGCAAAGATATGAAGATAAAGTGTTAAGTTTTGATAAGCGAGCAGTTGATTTAAATTCATAACTCATAATTAAATTTCCTTGCCGTGAATCATCCGGTTGAGTAAGTTAATTACTCGCTGTTCAAGTTCCCTCAGGGGTAATGTGTCCTTTAGTGAGAAATAGAATTAGACCTAATTTTAACCATTGGCGATCGCTAATGTCTTTCATGAAGCAATAATACCCGATGAATTCCAGAGTTAGCTTGTAGGCTTTGACTAACACCACTTGTTTATCAAATATCGAGCCTTCTTTTCGTAAACCCTGAACTAGTACAGTATGCCAGAAATAAACCCACCATTTGCACTCTTTGAAAATGGTAGGCGTATTTACGCGCCCGCTGTACTAGTCTGTTTCCTTCAATTTGTCATGCTCATTTTGCTCAACTCGGAAGGTTGTTCCATCAACCATATGGATTTCATACTCTGCTTCTTTTCCGCCAAACCATAAAAATCCAGGTTTTTCTTTTTCCACTTCTACTATTTCAGAAATTGCATCAGGATTGATTTCAACCTTCACGCCATCTGTTGTTTCCACAGGTACAGGTTTCATGCGGCTACCTCTTTTCTCTTTGTGCAGCTTAATCAGAAATTTTTATACATTTAATACTATTACAGTTACAACTGACTAACTAAAATCAGCAAAATTAATTAACAATAATGTGAGTTTTACGCAAGTGGCTCTGACCCTCTGCGAAACATCTCCCTGACAGGGAGAAAAACTTAAAAAGCTCTAAACAAACTCAATCGAGCTAGAAAGGCTAAAAAATGTTACTTAATTCCTGGTCAATATCTCTTTGTTGGATAATAGAGATATAGCGAAACAGAGGCTAGACAAAAATCTGACATCTGCCTCTATGAGTCGCAAAACAGATGAAATCATTTGCTTGAGAGTTGCAAGGTAGGTGGAATATGATGTTCGATACATCAATACCTAACATCATCGCATACATAATCCTTAAAATTAGTGTGCTGGTTTTGTTACTATTGCTTGTGTGGGCAGTCCTTGCGTTCCCTGTCATTTAGGAGCCAAGTCCAAAAAAGTTAGACTTCGGGCGCAAATAGACTTTCGAGAATTACAAGACAAGCCAAAAGTTTTTTTATAAGCAAAATGCCGAAAACCTTCGTTCTTTAGAGGAGGGATGAGAATTTTTCTCGTTTCCTAAATCTTTATAGAGACGTTATATATAACGCCTCTATTATTGGGAGAATATTTAGTTATCTATCACCCAAGTCAAAATCGACTATTTAACTGCTAATGATGTTTTTTCTTGTCTGTTTTACCTTCAAATGGTTGGACTCCGCTTTCCGGATAGTCATCATCTCTAGGCGAAAAAATCCTGGAGACTGGCACTAAAATAAAGTTTATGACTTTTTGTGGAGCTTCTTTAATGGCTTGAAGTATTGTTTGTAATTGTGTAGTTTTAGTCATGTTTTTATCCTCTGTTTTCTGAAAAATTATTATGGTTCTTACTTCAACTCAAAATCCCAGCATTTTTCCAAAAGCTCGATTGTGTCAAGTTCCCAGCAAGAATCTAATAGTTGGATTTTGTAGTTATGCCAAAAACATAATGGATTGATAACCGTTGTACGGTCAAATAATGGTTGGTTTAAATATTTCCACAATGGAAATCTAATTTTAATCTTGTTACGTTGAGTCATATTAACCACCTACGATATAAAGTGAATACATCATGAAACCGAGAAATCTTCAGCAAACTGCGATCTAGTTAGTGGCTCGGTTAAAATTACTCCTTCTCCTCCAAGTGGATTATTCTCGTCAATTAATTTTCCTTCAACTAACAAGTAAACTTTCACATTGTTATCTAGACTAGAAGCTGTGTAAAGCACCTGAGCGACCCGATAAATCATTGAGGTACTACCACCTCCCTCCGTAAAATCTTTCGAGAGATTCACATGAACTTCGTTTTTGTTAACTTCCAAATTCAATAACTTGGTACCTCTAGGAATCGTTGTGGTTAGTTCGCTGCCTTGTGGAGTAGCAAGGATATTACTGAGGGCTTCTGTTAAGGCTATTTTCTTTGATACTCCCTGTTTTACAACAACCTTTCGCGCTACTAAATGAATATTTTCGCCTTCAGTTTGTAACCAATAAGCTTGTGGTTCTAATTGCGCGATCGCTGTGTTAACTTTCGGAGTTAATTTTTCTACTCGTGTAGGAATTACTCGACTGGAAACTTGTGGAAGTGGTGAACTATCTGCTTTTGCTTTTGCTTTTAACTTCTGAGGGATTGTAATTGGTAAATTTTCGATCTTTGAAGAAACTGATTGCTGACTATCAAGTTTGGAATTTGGGTGGTTCCAAGCCCACCAAGCGACTCCTCCCACAGCCAGCAGAATAAACGTATAAATGATTAAGATATCTCTCTGAATTGGAGTTGTATATTTAGTTTTCATACTGACCTCCTCAGACTACGATGCGAGGAATTTTTATTGACGGACTTCCAATAAAGGCTAGTTCCGACTCCACTATTAAGATAGGAAAAGAATTTGAGGAACTTGTGAGGATGAATATCGAACGAAATCGGTCTGATAAGCTGTCCTACATTTAAGTTGCACAGGTTCACTGCGCCGAGAGAGAGAGAAGCTGTCTACCCACTCATTATTATAGAAGTTATATGTGTAAATTGAATTTATATTTATTCTTCACAAGTTCCTCACATTTTTTGTTTAACTTTAAGATCAAGCTGAACTTGTGCAAGCTGGTACAAGTAACTAACTAGTTGTAAATAAGACAGCTACTTCTGGGTTCTGAGAATGAAGTGTCAACTTTATGACTGGTCAGTTATTTTTGCTCTTGTTGCATTAGTCCGCCGTGCTGACTAGCGAACTAAATTCATTAAGATAAAAAGCTGGAAAGCTTTTCTTTCGGTTATTACAGCCATTTTAGAAGTGGGTGGTGTGTTTTTTGCAAGTTTGCTACTCAAATTCCTCTGAGAGTACCAATAGTTTAAACAAGTTAAATGTAGGATAAATCGTCATGAATTTGCTAGAAAATTCGGCAGAGATTTGGACAGATGTTTTAGAGAAGATGGGTAGAGCCTGGTGGGTAGAAATTATTACGAAATCACCTAGTTGTATTTACTACTTTGGACCGTTCCCAAATGCTAATACAGCTCTACTTGCTCAATCGGGATATATTGAGGACTTAGAGCAGGAATCACCTGAAGAAATTGCTGTCAATATAAAGCGTTGCCAACCTCAAAAACTCACGATAGTTAACGATTCCGAGTCCGAGTACATTTGATTGAAATCAAAATAGTAAACTAAAATACATCTTATTTCCATACCCAATCATGCAATAGCGCTCATGGCTGACTTGTCAGTTAGCAACAACCCAAAGCGAAAATTTTACATATCACAATATGTAAATTTTAGCTGCTATATCATATACATATACATCAAATAAGCCAGAATTAAGATAGGCATAAATATAAAACAAATGCCTCCTTCTTAGGAAAAATAAGGAGGTAGGGGTTATGAAAAATACAAAAAGACCTTACTTAATAGGTGCAGCATCACTGACTATACTAGTAGTATTCTTCGGTTTGGCTCGACCTGCGAATGCTGGAACGTTAAGCTTTAGCCAAAGCCAAACGAAGCAATTACCAGCAGAGTCATTAGAGCAAGTATCTATCCAAGACTTCACTTACGGTGGAAGCGGTTGTCCATCTAAGTCGGTTGGTTATCTGTTGTCGCAGGATAGACGTATTTTAGAACTGCTCTTTGATAAGTTCCAAGTCAACCTACAGCCATCGAAAATGGGGCAAACGAATTATCCGCCCCAAGCAAACTGTGCGGTTTCCATTAAAATGAACGTCCCGGCAGGTTGGTCGGTTACTTGGCACAGAGTTGAACACCGGGGTTTTGCTGACACGTCTGGAAATGCTCGGGGACAACTACGGGCACGTTACTACATTCCAGGAGCCGGTGGTTTTGATGAACTGCGTGTTTTCGACTTCACACCGAAAATGGTGCAGGATTATACAATCGTCCATGATGAGATTTCCACAGCCCGGACGCAATGTAGCGCAGCCGTTCCAATGACGGTGAATACGCGAATTCGTCTGACTGGCAACCCCACGGGCTATAATGCGCTGACAGTTGACTCCCTTAGCAACAAGCTGAAGACGATTCTTTACTTGAGATGGGAAAAGTGTAGAAATTAACTAGTACAACAAGGCACTCATTAAAAAGTAAAAAGCGCAAAGTGTTGCTTAGTCGGTTTCCGTCCCGCCTAACTTTGTAAGAAGGCACTCATAAAAAAAGATGATTTTGTAGGCTTTTCAGCCATTTTAGATAGTAGCTTTATTTCCAAAAGACCTGTACTAGTCTTTGCGTTTGGTTGTTGTAGCTTTTAGTTGAACTCAAACAAAGTAGTTAGCAGTACGAAGAAAGCAAAGTAGACACTTTCCAAGGGGTCTGCGATCGCGTTTGAGTTCAACTTATTTGTCTTTAGCAGAAAGGTACTGATTTTAGGAACGTGAAAATGTCTGACTCAAATCAATACGATGCCATAATTATCGGTTCTGGGATCGGCGGATTAACAACTGCGACCATTCTCTCCAAGTTAAACCACAAAAAAGTGCTGATTTTGGAACAGCATTTCATTTGTCGGTGGTTTCACCCAAGAATTTAAACGCAAAGGCTTTCAGTGGGATATTGGTGTCCAAGCAGTCACAGAAATTGCTTCTGGTGATATTGGACGAGTAATACCAGAGGTTAAAAGCTGGGTAGTTATTTTAGCCAAGATCCACTAGCTGATTAGATGTACTAATAAATACAGCATTGTCTAATGTATTATTATTGAGTGCGCCACTTAGTGCCAGCATCAATTTCAATGCTCAATAAAAAATCTTAACCTAAATTTGTCCAAGTTTTAACTTAACCTTTGCTATTAGTGTATTGCCTAAGTCAGAAAATTGTTAAGTCACAAGTGTAAACTACGCTATATCTATCGAAATACAGATATATGCATTGAGGGTGATGTCTGATAACAAGCCGCTACCCTACCTTACTCTTCGGGGAAAAGATTCTGAAGAACAGTAAGCGAAAGAGTGCATACCGTGAATTTTTCTTGGTTTACGTGAGGACTGTAAATGCTTAAGATTATAGCTGTGGCTTGGTTATTACTGTTTATTGGCGACTTCCTTTCTACTTTTATATACCACGTACCCGAGCATATTTTTGGTAGTCTCCACTTGAAAACGCACCATTCCTCAAAGAAGGAATTCCGTCACTACGCTATTTTAATGCTCAATCACCAGGTTCTTTTAGATGGTTTATTGGGTGCTGCACCGTATCTGCTGGTGGCAGTACTGTTGTGGTCTTTTTCCCCCGTTGGTGTTTTTTCAGGACTACTTTTTGGTCAGTTTCACGTGTGGTGGAGACATACCAATGTCATGAATTGGCAAACCCCGAAGTTTGTAACTTTTTTGTGTCAGATTTTATTCATCACAACTCCTGAGCAACACTGGCTCCATCATCAAAAAACTAATGCGGGCTATGGCGACATTTTCACATTTTTTGACCAACCTGCTAAAGTTTGGTTGCGTTGGCTACGTCTATTAAGGTTGCATCTACGTTACTCACAGGTTGAGCCAGAGTAACAATAAACTTTTTTGGTGAACTGACTACTTGCACCCTTGGGCTATCGTACGATCTGAAGTCCGTTTGAATAGTTATGATAATTAGCCCTTACTCCTTCTGGTGCCAAGTTCGATAAAAGGGGTGTCTACGCTTAACGGGGTGTAGCTCCCTTTCTTGTGCAGGGTGGGCTTATATAATAAGTAGTTAACCAGACATCAGATTTGGATAAGCACAGCAATACTGCTAAATGGGTTCAAGAAACTCCATCTGGCAATCCATCTCTACCCCGTTGGGAAGCTTTACTCGCACGCTGTCAAGTCTAGATGGATATAAATTTACGATGACCAGCACTCCCAAGGTTTTATGCCGTACTGGTTTATTGGCAATGTAATACTTGGTGGCTGTTTCAATGTTCATATAATTTACCTCTGAACTACCTTTATAATCACACAGTTACCAATGCAGTTCTCTGGTAAAAATACTGTCAACAGTAAAATATACTCAAAAATTTACTAGATTTTTGTAATTATAAGCATACCTGTTTTTCTTTTCTCAAATAATAAATGTTACCTTCAGAGCAGCATTGGCTATTCCGCAACAATAGCAAAAGAGTGAAATTTATATCGGCAAAAACGAGACATGGGCCGAAACAACTTTCCATCCTTCAGGAAACCTGTACCAAGTCTGGCTTTGTCGCCCGAAACGCTCTACATCATTGATGATACGGCGAAACTCTAAAGTCACTGTTGCCGCATCCTTCTTGAAAGTAACAACCTTGAGATTTGAGATTTGTCGCTCTATTTTTGGGTTCGGTCGGGAGGTGCGAAAGTTACGAATTTCCTCGCTACCGTATAGGTTTTCCGTTATACCGAAGCGCACCACCTCTGATGCATCCCAAAACAAGGAATCCATCACCTCCAGATTGTTCTTACACAAGGCTTCTTCGTACTTGAGATACAATTGGGTCACTTCAGCCACAACAGCAGGGTCATTTACTGTACTCATTCTTGTCAGTTTTTAGCGGCATGAGCAATCGTACCACTTTTTTGTCGCAGCTTAAACACCAGGGGATTGTCCGCCATCAACGATCATCTCTGCACCAATAATCAAAGAAACAAGGTCAGAAACTAAAAATCGGTAATAGCTGCGCAAGGTATTCACGCTAGTATCCCTTAGTCTCTTTGGTTTCTTTACTGGTTTGATGCTTCCTCAAGATTGGATTGGAATGCTGGGAATTGCACCCATCGCTATTGGAATCAATCAATTGCTAAATCGAGAAAATGATGGGGAAGATATTCAACAAATAAACCAAAATAGCAACTCGACTTGGATTAGTTTTCTATCTCCCCAAACCTATGGTGTAGCATCTGTAACATTCGCTAACGGTGGAGACAATCTAGGAATTTATATACCCTTGTTTGCCAATTGTTCGAGTGAGAGTCTGCTAGTAATTCTTGGTGTATTCTTCTCAATGGTAGGCGTGTTGTGTTACAGTGCTTATCGATTAATATCTGTGCCTGTAGTTGCCGACACCTTAACCTGCTATGGTAATTATTTGGTTCCCTTTGTCTTGATTGGACTGGGAATTATGATTTTAACGGATAGTCACACCCTTGAAAATTCTGGTTTAACTGTACTCACTCTAGTTATCAGCTGCTTGTATTTACTGATTTTAGGATTTAATAGTAGTGCGTTTAAAGCTACATTTCGAGTTGAGAAAAATTACTAGTCTCCTACGCTGTTCGCGGTATTGTTGGTAAAATGTTCATATATTCAGCCAGCTAAAGACTTGCTCGACGGTTAGAGATAAGTCAATACTACTGAGGATGGGAAGTGTGTCTGTCGCTTCTAGCAGTTCAATGCGTTGGTTGGGATGTACAGCAAAAATGCCAGCTTCATCTGGAAGAATTAACCACCCTAGCTCTGTGCCATTTTTACAGCAGTGCAATAAGTTACGAAGGACTTTGGTTTGGCTTTGATCCGGTGAGAGAATTTCTATTGCCCAGTCGGGATGACTTTCAAAGCGGTTTTTGATTCTCCCTGATTCTGTGCGGGGTATGCGCTCCCAACGAAATACAGTAACATCGGGAACTATAGTCGCACCGCCAAATGTACAGCGCAGTTCGGGTAATGCTAGGGCAATTTTTTGAGGTTTGGCGACACGGTTAATAGATCCACAAAGTTCAACTTGTAGTAGGCTGTGCTCTCCTTGCGGCATCGGTTTTTGGTTAATTTGTCCGTCAATGTACTCAGACGCAGGTTCGGTTTCGGGCAATTGGAGGAATTCGTCTAATGTGATAGGTTTGGCTACCGTAGTCATGATTGTTTAAAGCCAAATTCGGTTATATCAATTTTACTTGCTGCCGATTAAAATATTTTCGGATGGAATCTCCATGCATTCAGCCCACCTAAGCGATCGCAGTTCTGTGGCACATCTCGGCACAGTCGCGCATCATACACATTAGGGTCATATCTGTATTGCCTTTGGACTTGCAATAATTCAAAGTTTCCATGCAAGTTGTTTGGGATTCTATGCAGACTTCTTTACAAGCTTCCATAAGAACGAGCATTGATTCTGTAACCATCGTAGCAAATAAATTCCCCAAAATTACTAAACTGTACACAATCAAGGATTTCGGTGGTTGGGATGCGGCACAGAAGAAATTCTTCGCCGATGGTGCAATCTTTGACCAGATCCAAACTGGCAGACGCTAAAAACATTTCAAGTATTTCTCTAGAAGGTGCATAATACTGCGAAAATGAAACTAAGGGAAATTAAAACCTCCTTTAGTTTCTTGTCTTTTGAGAAGTATAGTTAAAAAAATAATTGGAAAGCTATTTTTAGCTAAGTCATGATAGATAAGAAAAAGCGTAACTATTTTATAAAACTTGGTTTGAGTATTGCTCTAATAACTATCATTTTTTTCCCTTTTGTGGTAGTCGAGGCTGGACAAAGAGGCGTATTAATGAAGTTTGGTGAGGTGCAAGACCAAATATTAGGAGAAGGACTGCATTTAATTATACCTACAGTTACCAAAGATTGTGACGAATGGAAAACTGAAATTTGATGTCAGTAAATTTTAAAATTGAAAATTTAGAAGCTCCACATTATTAGTCGCAGACGGACTCTAATTATTTTGATCTATCTTTTGCCGGGTGCATTTTACTAAGTCAACCTAGTTAGTAATATTATTTTCTTCATTAACTAAATTGACTGTACTAGAATGTGGTCTAATTATCATATAAACACCCACTGTCCAAGCTAACGAAAGCAACCATCCAGCTAAGATATCGCTGGGAAAATGAACTCCTAAATATAGCCGCGTCCAGGCAATTATGGGTACGAAGAAGCTACCAAAAATCAAAACTGGTAAACGCCAACGTGTCTCCCAACTTAATACAATCAAAATTGCAACGAACGTCATACTAGCCATCGCGTGACCGCTAGGAAACGAAAAACTAAGCTTGTGATATGTTGACTCCCAAAGGTGAGGACGCACACGATGCATAAATTGTTTGAGTGCAAAGTTGATCGTAGCGCTACCTATCGCAGTGGTGAGCAAATAAACAGAAAGTCGCCATCTTTTTTTCAGGATTAATCCTAAAGCGATTACCAACAAAAGCGGTATTAGAGTTTTAGGCGAACCGATTTTGGCTAGGATGACGGCTAAAGTATAAAGTTGCGGTTGCGCTGTTTGATGAATCGCTAGCAAAATAGGTACATCCCACGGAAAAGCGCTTTCACTTTGCGACACTTTTGCAGCCATGATTTCAAAAACCTGTAGGGGTAAATATACTCCCATCAAAAGCAGTAAGAGCGATCCCCAATTAGAAATCAAAAAAGAACGGAAAATTTTGATAAATGATTGGATAGTCTGCAAAAAATTAGATTTTGATAAATTCCATTTAAACATTGTTCATTATCCTTTCATCAAAATTATGTCTTTACCTAAAATACTGATAATTTTTCGTGGAAAAGTTATTTTAAGCTTCTTTACATAGTTTAGAAAATATAAACCAAAATTTGTATCATAATAATTAATAGAGTTGAAAAATAAAAAATGATGAGCTTATCAATTACAAATTTATTATTAATTTTCGGAATAGTTTGCTTAATGATTGCTATTATTGGGCAAGCAAAGCTATTTTTTGGTGAAATTAATCCAGGTTTTTTTGGCAGGCTGCTGGCTTTAATTATTGCCATTTTTAGCCTCACATTGGCGGCTACGTTCATGCTATTTCCAGCAGAAACACCAGATTTAGTGAGAAGTTACTTGACAAAGTATATTTCGCAATTTATAGGCATGATTTTTCATTATGAAGTTATGTCTTAAGTAAATAATGATTAATAGGGATAAGATTTAAATAAATTTACCTTATCCATAGCTCAATACAACTAAAAATTTTATCCAAATTCTCTCCTTAGCAGTAGCCACCTATAAGGCTATAAATCAAGCTAGTTAGAACTAACAAGGTGATAATGACAAAGCTCCAGTTACGCATTCTTAAGAAAGCGAGTAGTGAAATTACTACACGTATAATTGGAATAGCAATGAGTAGTAATAATCCTAATTGAATAATTGCTCTGTCACTGCCGGCTAAAACCGCTTTCGTAACACCCTCTAGAGAAAGGAACTGAGATGGCTCTCCTTTAAAAAATTGATATCTTGCGGGTTGATTACCATAGTGGACTAAGTAAATTATGCCGCCAAATAGGACTACAGCACTGGCAATCAAAACTCCAAATTTTAACAAGTTACTGAGCAAATTTTCTAGTTGCTGCTCGCTTTCGGTTTTAGTATTATTATTAGCATTTTTAGCAAGCTGTTTTAATGCTTTAATCTCGCTATCTGGTTCTTCTAGCTGTAAGGATTGTACATTAACTTCACTCTTAGGTGATATCAAGGAAAACGGAAGCAAAAATAAATCAAAATTAGCCATTTATTACACTCCAGTCAAACTGTTGTACACCATCTTCAGCGCCATTGCTACTAATACAAAACTGAAGATAATTCTTAAAACTTGTGTCTTTGCTCCTACTAAAATCTTTGCCCCCAAGAAAGCACCAGGTAGTACTCCCAACATTACAGGCATTGACAGTCCTGGGTCAATATAACCCCGTGCTAAATAAACCCCGGCTGATGCTGCTGCTGTCACACCAATCATGAAATTACTTGTGGTTGTAGAGACTTTGAACGGAATACGCATTACGTTATCCATTGCCAAAACCTTGAATGCACCCGAACCTATACCAAGTAACCCAGAGATTATTCCAGATACAAACATGACAGCAAACCCACCTGGAACAGCGTGAACTTGATAGGGAATCAATCCATCTGCCGTTGGGTAAGCACCATTTAGCTCTAAATAACTTGCTAAGGCATCTTGTGATTCATTCTCTGGTTCTTCACGTTTGGGTTGTTGTGAGAGGTAGGCAGAATAGAGTAGGACAACTGCTAGCACTATTGTTAGTGATTTAACTGAAACTCTTGTAGCAATTATAGCTCCAAGTATGGCTCCTGTTGTTGTCGCTACTTCTAAAAACATTCCCAATCGTAAGTTGGTGTAGCCTTCCTTTATATATGTAGAAGCTGCACCCAAGGAAGTTGCTATTACAGATACTAGAGAAGCACCAACTGCATAGCGGATATCAACACCAAATACTGAAGTTAATAAGGGGACAATTACAACTCCACCTCCTAAGCCAGTTAATGCACCTAACAAACCTGCGGTGAATGAACCAACCCAAACTAATAATGAAAATTCCAGAATATTCACATTTTATATCCTTTTAGAAATATTCTATCTCTAGAGACGTTTTATGAAACGTCTCTAGAATTTTTTATTCTATCTTCTAATCGGCTTCTTCTTCTTCAGTACCTGTAGGAACATCAGGAACTCTTGCAGCGATATTTGTTTCTGATACATTGGGGATATACCAGTTAATATCACCTGTTTTGAAAACTTTATTGGGAGTGATGTTTAATTCCAATGCACCTGTTTGGGGATTGCTCTTAACTATCAATTGCGTTCCTTTCAATATTTTGATAGCTGTGGCACCTTCTAGTTGTTGATTTTGGTCGCTGTTTAAACCAGCAATTTTAGTATCGTTGGGTATATAAATCCCCTCACAATTCCATCCTGTTGTTGTTGCTTGACCAGAACCTAGAAAATACAAGGCATTATCATATGGGGTTTCAGGTTTTTTTGGTTTGGGACCGTAAACAGCTATTGTTTTGCCTGTTTCATTGCGACATTGACCCCATTCTGAAGCTGTTTCGAGAATGTATTTTTGCAGATTTAGCTCGCCACTTTTCTGTTCAATTTGTTCTAGTGTATATCCCGATTCTTCCAGTGCTGCTTTTGCCTTTACTAGTTCATGATGACAATCTAAAAATTAAACAATACATTTATATCTACGTGTTTATTCTGAAGTTGTTATTGTGCTAGTTAAAGGTGTGAAATGTGGCTTTTATTCACTTCTGTACATAAAATTCAGAGGATGCGTTGAATGGCAAGAATGACGCTGGAACAGTTGCGAATCTTTTTGGCAGTTGCCGAACACCTGCATTTTACCCGTGCGGCTGAAGCACTATATGTTACTCAACCAGCGGTAACTACTGCTTGCCGGAGATAATAAGCCAGTTTCAACGTCAATATTCCCGAATATTAGATTTGTCTTTTCCAAGTCTGCTCCCTGTAAATTGGTCCCCACCAGGTTTGCACCCAACAGATTTGCCTTTTCTAAATCTGCATCAAATAAGTTTGCTCTCTCCAGATTCGCTCCCACCATGTTTGCCTTACCCAAATCTGCTCCCTGCAAGTTTGCCCCTAGCAAATTTGTTTCCTGTAAGTTGGCTCTCTCTAAGTCTGCCTTTTGCAAATTCGCACCCTCCAAGTTTGCCGCTTGTAGGTTTGCGTCCTTTAAAACTCTTGTGGGGTGGGCATCCCGAACCGCCCTATTGTACTTCACTCACTTGAAATCTGCTGTATATGACTTAAGCAAGTCAATGAACACCCGAACTTTCAGAGGAACATAAGCACGAGAAGGATAGACAAGCCAAGCTGCGGTGCTGAAATCTGTTGCCGTCACATCATAATCAGGAAACACGTTGAGGAGCGTGCTTGCACGTAAATCTTCGTCAATCAGCCAGTGTGGGAGCAGTGCCAAACCCATTCCGGTGATCGCACACTGTTGAAGGGCGATCGCGTTTGAGATGATGGTGCGTCCACGGACGGGAATTTCGCTCTTTTTCCCATCCCTATCCCTGAATATCCATCTTGTTCTGAAACCTGCTAGTGGGAAAAGAAGACAGTTATGTTGCTCTACATCGCTCGGTGTTTGCGGATGTCCCCATTGCTTCAGATAATCTGGGCTAGCACAGACCGAATAGCGAGTTTGCATCAGTTGTTGGGCAATTAGGGTCGAGTCTGCGAGTCGTCCGAGACGAACTGCAACGTCAATTCTTTCAGCAAACAAATCGACGACGGCATCTTTCAGTAACAGTTCGACCGTGAGTTCTGGATACATCGTGCTAAAGTTCGGCAATAGCGGAACAATGCACTTGAGTCCGAAAGAGACAGAAGCTGTGACGCGAAGTTTTCCCTTTGGTTGCCCAGAAATGTCCGTTGCAATAGCGATCGCCTGCTGCATCTCCTCGACCAGTGGCTCAATGCGCTCAAAATAAACAGTACCAGCCTCGGTTGGTGACAATTGGCGTGTCGTTCGCTGGAATAGCCTGGTACCAAGTTCTGACTCCAAACCCGCAATCGTCCGTGAAACAGAAGACGGGTCAATATTGCGATCGCGTGCCACAGAGGCAAAACTGCCCTGCCTCATCACCTCAACAAAAATTTGCAGTACAGATAATTCCATTCCTCAACTATAAACACTAATCTGCCTTAAAAACTACTTATTACTAGTCATTTTGCACCAATACATCTCAATTCATGCAGATAATACACGAGATTAATTCATATATTGATATTTATTGCTTTTTTCGCAGCAAGTATAGTAGTGCCATGTTCATATTCAATAGTTTACTTGGAGGTAGGTTATGAGTCGAATCGCAGTATTGGGAACTGGGGCAATGGGATTTCGCGTCGCGCAGAACCTCATACACGCCAATCATCAAGTCGTTGTGTACAACCGTACGGCAGATAAGGTAATGGCTTTAGTAAACCAAGGCGCTGCTTATGCCGCAACACCAAAAGAAGCTGCCGAGCAAGCCGAAATAGTTATTAGTATGGTTACAGATAGCAATGCATCACGAGGAATTTGGCTCGACCAAGAAACGGGTGCAGTAATGGGACTTAAGGAAGATGCGATTGCAATCGAGTCAAGTACGCTGACAGTTGATTGGGTAAAAGGATTGGGAGTAGAAATATTAAACCGTGGGGTAGCCTTTCTTGATGCACCGATTGTTGGTTCTCGTCCGCAAGCAGATGCCGGTAAGCTCATCTATCTGGTTGGAGGCAAAGGAGAAACCTTGACGCAAGCCCAAAATATCTTATTGTCCGCAGGTGCTTCCACAATCCATCATGTCGGAGACATTGGTCAGGGAATGGCGATGAAACTAGCAGTCAATGCACTTTTTGGCATTCAAGTAGCAGCATTGGCAGAAATCATCGGTATGCTAAACAAGAACGGGATTAACGCAGCAAAAGCGATGGAATGTCTCGGTGACTTGCCTGTTATCAGTCCAGCTGCCAAGAACGCAGGAAAGCTGATGCTGATGGACAATCATTCACCAATGTTCCCCATCGATTTAGTGGAGAAAGATTTCCGCTATATGGCTCAAACAGCCGAAGCAGTTGATGCTCCAACTCCAGCATCTAATGCCATTCGCGATATTTACTTGAATGCCATCGCACTTGGATATGGCAAGGAGAATATTACAGGTGTTGTTCGACTTTTCATGTGAGTAGCTGCATAACTAAACATCCAGCACTACTCTTGAACTCCCCGGTTGAAAAATACAAATCAACACCGAACCTTGATCAATTTCTGCACTTGCCTCTTTCTGATAATTAACCTCACCTGCATGAATTTGACACATACAAGTACCGCAAATTCCTGCGCGGCAACTAAAGGGAGGATTAATATCATTAGCTTCTGCAAATTCTAAAATACTGCCATCTCCCTCTTTCCAAACCCGCGATCGCAATAAGGTAGACTTTCCGGAACCTGAAGGACCCAACAACGCAACAAGCGAACCAGCCTTTACTTCTAAATTGATGTCGTCAAGAGCAAGAAAACTACCAAACTGCTTGGTTACGCTTTCGACTGAAATCCCCATTACCTCTAGTCTCCTTTAGTAAAAAATTGACAGCCAACGACCCTGTAATACCTGTATAATCACCGTTAAGTCGGTAGATTTTTCGTAGATTTTATTACTAATGTACTTTTTTTTGCTTACAAGTTTCTGTATGTTGATAAAATCAACTGCATCTCTATCGAATTTGAGTAGATTCATGGTAGCATAATAACTATAATCTAGATAGTAAAAAGAGAGTAAAAAGATACGAAAACAGTTAAAGACAAGTATCCCACAGTAAAAACTCTGGGCACTGTTCAGGACTTCGGGGGATGGGATGCAGCACAGAAGAAATTCTTCGAGGACGGAGCTATTTTTGACCAAATTCAAGCCAAAAAGAAGGAGTTAGGAGTTAGGAGTTAGGAGTTGGGAGTTAGGAGTACGGCTGTTAAGGTGACTCAATTCGTACTGCAAAATACCTAATCTTAACTCTTACCTTCGCGTCCTTCGTTACTACCCTCCAAGAAGGCGAAGCGCCTATCGCGGTTAAATATATCTTTTTTTTTGAACCGCGAAGTAACGAAGTAACGAAGAAAAAACTATTTTACAGCAACAGCCGTAGAGTTAGGAGTTACGAAGATTATTAATGTGCCAGTTACGTAAGTCCTATGTAAGACAGCCAAGTGATTTCCAGTCGTTTCTTTTATTTTTTTATGACAGTATCATCACCTGGGCAACGATTTCAGACTCAAACGCCTGCTTGGAAGAAATTTTTGAACATATTCATCGGAAGTAGCTGGGCATGGCGAATTAGTTTCGGATATCTGACAGTAATGTTGTTGGTGCCGATTGCCGCTATGTTGCTGAAATCTACTACCGAATCTCCTGCTAATTTTTGGAAAATTGCTACTAGCCCAATAGCGCTGTCAGCTTACGATGTAACTTTTACTACAGCATTAATTGCTGCACTCATCAATGGGCTATTTGGCACTCTTCTTGCCTGGGTGCTTGTGCGGTATGACTTTCCGTTAAAAAAGCTTGTTGATGCTTCCGTAGATTTACCGTTTGCTTTACCAACAGCAGTAGCAGGTTTGACTCTAGCTACTGTTTACAGCGAAAATGGCTGGATTGGTTCGCTGTTCGCACCTTTCGGAATTAAAATATCCTTCACCCGTGTGGGTGTAGGGGTGGCGATGACGTTTATTTCGCTGTCGTTTATTGTCCGAACGGTGCAACCCGTACTTATGGAACTCGAGAAGGAAGTTGAAGAAGCGGCTTGGAGTCTTGGTGCTTCTGAATGGCAAACTTTCACGCGAGTTATTTTACCACCTTTATTTCCCGCAATTTTGACTGGCGTGGCACTGGGATTCTCTCGTGCGGTAGGGGAGTTTGGTTCAACGGTGATTATCTCTTCCAATACTCCATTCCAAGATTTGATTGCGCCCATACTCATTTTCCAGCGTTTGGAGCAGTATGACTACTCTGGTGCAACGGTGATTGGTATTGTGATGCTGCTAATTTCGTTGGTGTTGTTACTGGCAATTAACCTCTTACAAGCATGGGGCCGAAGATATGACAAGAAATAATTTCGAGCGAAATCAAAAGAAAAGCTGGGTTCCAACAATTTTGATTGGAGTCGCACTGATTTATTTAGCTCTGGTTATTTACATTCCAACTGCGAATGTATTTGCCCAAGCTTTCAAAAAAGGGTTTGGGCCGTTTATGTCTAACCTGACTGAACCGAACTTTCTCCACGCAGCTTGGCTCACAGTGTTACTAGCGCTGATTGCTGTACCTTTGAATACTGTATTTGGTTTGTGCGCGGCCTGGGCACTCACCCGAGACAAAATTCCCGGTCGCGCTTTTATTTTGAGTGTTCTTGACCTACCTTTCTCGATCTCGCCAGTAGTCGCGGGGTTAATGATTGTATTGTTGTACGGACGCAACGGCTGGTTTGGTGGCTGGTTGCTAGACCATGACATCAAGATTGTCTTTGCTTTCCCAGCCATGCTTCTAGCAACGGCATTTGTCAGTATGCCCTTTGTAGCGCGGGAAGTAATTCCGGTATTAGATGAAATCGGTAAAGACCAAGAAGAAGCTGCGAAAACTCTCGGTGCAAATGGCTTGCAAATTTTTTGGCGTGTCACCCTGCCAAATATCCGTTGGGGTTTACTGTACGGCATACTTCTGACTAATGCCAGAGCAATGGGCGAATTTGGGGCGGTTTCGGTAGTATCTGGAAATATCGCCGGCGAAACTCAAAGTTTGCCTCTGTTTATTGAAGATGCTTACAAACAGTATCAAACTGAAGCTGCATTCTCTGCTGCGGTCATCTTGGCACTCTTGGCACTGGTGACGCTGGTGTTGAAGGAGATTCTCGAAAATAAAACAGGTCATTCTACTAAAAAAGTTTCTTAGAACTAAGAGGTTGATTTCGATATGGCTTCTAATGACACACTCGTACACAAACAAATTCGAGTTAGAATCCCCAAAAATTATCATGAGGAACCTGTAATTTCTCGTCTGGTTTCTGATTATGGTCTAGTTATCAATATTAGGGCTGCTATTCTGGGAGCAAATGCCATTGGCGATGGTTGGTTTGATTTAGATTTACAAGGAACAACCAACCAAATTGAAAACGCCCTCTCTTATCTCCAGAGTTTGGCATTAGAAATTTGGGATAACAATGACAAGGCAATTTGGTAAACCAGTTGGTTTGAAAAGCCCGAAATTTTAGGGAGCATCCCAATTTTGTCGCCGGCACCCTTACCTTTGGGTGCGGCTACACTTAAGTTTGCGTGGAGCTAAGGGAGGATATGTGTTAGTAAAAGAACCCTGGCAGATTACTTTGTACGAAGTAATCGCAATCATTGATGGAGATGATAAGCCTAGAGAAGTTGAAGGTTCTGAGTCTTCAACAGTGTCCAAGGGTGTAATTTATGAAATCTGGTCACAAGCCAACCAAGCATCTCAAAATATTTTCAAAGGCTACACTATTCAATCTTTGTGCCAACAGCGAGATATTTACAGACAGGAAAATACCATGTATTACATTTAACCCGCAAAGAAAACTATCATGTTAGATGTTCCTTTGAATACTTAAAATAAGTTATATTAAATCCTATAAGAGTATTCCAATTAAAAAAAATATCAAAAAAAACTTGTAGGATAGGCGTCTCACCTATCCTAGAGGATGATTTTATTTTTTATAACAAATGTTCGTTATAAAAAAGGTTGACAAGTAGGATTTTACTAAGCTATATTAATTTATAACAAATATTCGATATAAAAAGAGGATGCCGAAGATTGTTGACCACGAGCAGTATCGGAAAGAACTGCTAGCTAAGTGTTTTGACTTATTTGCAGAAAAAGGATACGCAGCCATAACCATGCGCCAAATTGCAGAAGGCTTAAAAGTTTCTACGGGGACACTTTATCATTATTTTCCGAGTAAAAAAGCTTTATTTGAGCAATTCGTGGAAGAGGCTAGCAAGCAGGAAGTGCTAATGGCAACAGCAGAATTAGAAGGAGCGCAGACCCTGCAAGAACGAGCGGAAGCTTTAGGAAAATATCTAGTTAAAAATGAAGATTATCAAATTAAATGGGTTTATATTTTAGTAGATTTTTTTCAGCATAAAGATGCAAAAGAAGTGCAAGAAAATGGCGGATTTGAATGGGTAACTGAAATATATAAACAAGCAGCTTATGATTTGTTTGGTATTCAAGATCGAGTGTTGATTGCTTTTATTCTAACATTTATTGATGGTTTAATTTATGAGCGATTATGCGGCAATAGAATGGTGTCTATACCCGAGCAATGTACTTTATTAGGCAAAATGTTAACAGCTTATTTGGTTGAATGAAGGAAGAAGGAGGTTTTTAAATAGGGATTGGGACTCAAACTCAAAATTGGCGACATGAGCGAGGTCGGGGTATTAAAAAGAAGAGCGAGGATAAAAAATAAGAGAGTCCGGGCCTAATTCTTCCCGCAATCTTCAGAGGAAGCAAGATAAATAAAAATCCAAAATCTCAAATTTAAAATATAAAATATTAAGAGGAAAATTTATGACTTTCAAACTGTTACTTAAACCAAAAAATCCGTGGTTGATTGGATTGCTAGTTGGTGCAACTGCAATCACAGGTGGAGTTATATTTTATGGGGTTTCTCAGTTTGGATTTGTTGCTAAAACTCCTTCATCGCAAACTGTGGAAGCTGCACCTATTGTCAAAAAAGTGACTGCTTTAGGACGACTGGAACCTTCTTCACAGGTGATTAAATTATCAGCACCTCTAGCTTTGGATGGAGACAGAATTTCTCAAACACTAGTCAAAGAAGGCGATCGCGTTAAAGCTGGGCAAGTTATAGTCATTCTGGATTCACGCGATCGCCTTCTTGATGCACATAGACAAGCAGAAAAACAAGTTGGCGTTGCGAAGGCTAAACTAAAGCAAGTGCAAGCGGGTGCCAAAACTGGAGATATTCAAGCACAAAAAGCAAAAATTGCTACCTTGGAGGCACAGACGCTAGGGGATAAGACTGAACGACAAGAGGCGATCGCCCGTTTGGAGGCACAATGGTTTGGCGATCGGATAGCGCAAGAGGCAACTATTAACAAACTTGCAGCAGAACTCAGCAACGCTGAAGCTGAATTTCGACGCTATCAGCAATTAAATCAAGAAGGTGCTATTTCTAAGTCTTTATATGATAGTAAGCGGCTGAGTTTGGATACTGCCAGACAGCAACTGGGGGAAGCAAAAGCCGTTCTCAACCGCATCAACGCCACCGCTATTCGTCAAGTTAGGGAAGCAAAAATTGCCCTTAGCCGGATTAACAGCACTGGTAGCAAACAGGTAACTGAGGCACAGGGGACTCTCAGTAGTATTGCGGAAGTGCGTGGCGTAGATGTGCAAGCAGCGCAAATGGAAGTAGAGAATGCTGTTGCAGCGATGAAACGGGCACAAACTGACTTAGACCAAGCCTATATTAAAGCACCGATGGCGGGGCAAATTATCAAGATTCACACCAGAGTAGGAGAGAAAATTAGTGATAATGGAATTGCAGACTTGGCACAAAACGACCAAATGGTAGCAGTTGCAGAAGTTTATCAAACAGACATCAGCAAAGTGAAACTTGGACAACAAGCAGTAGTTACCAGTCAAGCATTTGAGGGAGAAGTGCGGGGAACTGTTTCTCAAGTTGGGTTGCAGGTAAACCGTCAAAATGTTTTTGCCAGTCAACCAGGAGAAAACATGGATAGGAGGGTAATTGAAGTGAAAATTCACCTCGATCCCGAAGCTAGCAAGCGGGTTGCAGGTTTTACAAATTTGCAGGTGCAGACAGCTATTGAGTTGTAAGTTTGTGTCTCTAAAAAGATAACGAATGTTCGATATAAGCTAATCCATGAGGGAATTTACATGACTGCTAATGTGATAAATCTCGATCGAGCGCAAATCGCTCAGGCAAGTGAAATTCTCAGTAATGCGTTTGATAGCGACCCAATATTTCGCTACATGATGCCTTCCGAAGAAGCTAGAAGGAATGCCACGAAATTAATTTTTGGCATCATATTACGGGAAAACCAACATTGTCAACATATTTATACAACTACCCCGGAGTTAAAAGGGATTGCAGTTTGGGTACCACCAGGACGTTCTGCCTTATCGTTTTTGGGGTCACTACAATTGGGATTACTAATGCCTTTTAAACTGGGTTTGCCTGCACTAGGACGAGCTTTATCACTATTTAACATCATAGAAAAATACCACAAACAGGATATGCAGCGTCCGCACTGGTACTTAGCTAATCTTGGTGTTGCACCAGCTTATCAGGGTCAAGGTATCGGTGCTTCACTACTGCAACCCGTGCTTCAACGGGCTGATAGTGAGAGGTTGCCTTGTTATTTGGAGACTTCTACAAATAGCGCTGTGAGATTTTACCAAAGACAAGGGTTTGAAATTTTGAGGATACCTGAGTTGCCGCAAAATGTACCACCTATGTGGACAATGAAGAGAGAAGCGCGTTAATTTTATGTGCAAATTTTTCTTTCTCTCTTGGCGTATTTGGCGTCTTGGCGGTTGGTAATAATTATAGTTTTTTTGAACTAACCGCCATAGGCGCTTCGCCTTATGTGGAGGGTAGACGCAGAGAAAGAAATAATGAGAGTTAGTAAACTGGATTAAAATAAGATTATGCTTCCTAAATTGTTCAAGAAAACGCCGCTAGCATGGCGACAGTTAATGAAAGAAAAAACCCGCCTTATAGTTGCGGTAGCGGGAATTGCTTTTGCAGATGTGTTGATGCTGATTCAAATGGGATTTGAAAATGCTTTGTATGATGCATCTATTCAACCCCATCGTCAATTACAAGCGGATTTGGTCTTGATTGACCCGCAAATGCAAAGTTTATTTTCAGTCAAAAGCTTTGCTCGGGAACGTTTATATCAAACTTTGGCATCTGAGACCGTTGCATCAGTTACTCCTATATACATTGCCACCGGACAATGGCGCAATCCAGAAACTCGCTTGGAACGGGCTATTTTGGTGTGGGGAGTTGACCCGACAAAGCCGACTTTTAAGATGCCTGAAGTTAACAAAAATCTTGATAAAATTAAGCAGTTGAATCAAGTGTTGTTTGACATTGCCGGTCGTCCTGAATATGGAGTTACTGCGAATAACTTCAAAAAAACAGGCACTTTTGAAACAGAGTTGAATAGTAAAACTGTTTATGTGAGCGATTTATTTGTTAATGGTGCCTCTTTTGCTGCTGATGGTAATGTCATCACCAGTGACTCAACATTTCTACAACTATTTAGTGACCGCAAACCCGAACGGATTGAAGTTGGATTGATTAACCTCAAACCTGGTGCAAATGTTGAAAAAGTGCGATCGCAACTGGAAGCAGCATTACCCAAAGATGTAAAAGTCCTGACTACAGAAGGTTTTGCTCAAATCGAGAAAGCCTACTGGGCAAGTGGTACGGCAATTGGTTTTATTTTTGGGTTGGGTGTCGGTGTCGGATTTATTGTGGGAATAGTAATTGTGTATCAGATTCTGTATTCTGACGTGTCCGAACACTTACCCGAATACGCTACTCTCAAAGCAATGGGATACAGTGATGGCTACTTGTTAGGAGTTTTGCTGCAAGAAGCATTACTGTTGGCAGTACTCGGTTATCTCCCTAGCTTCTTTTTATCAATTGGGTTATATTATGTTGCGTCTGCTGCCACAATGCTACCTATATTTATGACTGTAGAACGGGCATTGAATGTGTTCATTTTGACAGTAATTATGTGCAGCTTTTCCGGTGCGATCGCCATGCGAAAACTGCGTTCGGCTGACCCTGCGGACATTTTCTAATCTGTTAAAAGGTAGGTTCCAAATGAAAGTTTTTTTAAAAACAGAAAGATTGATTTTACGGCAGTTTACTATCGATGATGTTGATAATGTATTTAGATTAGATAGTGACCCAGTAGTTATCCGTTTTGGTAGTGGTGGCAATCATCCAAGTTTTGAACATCTCAAAAATGAAGGTTTGCCCAAATGGATTAAATATTATGAACAATATGAAAATTATGGAATCTGGGCTGCAGTAGAGAAATCTAGTCATGATTTTATTGGCTGGTTTCATTTTTATCCAGCAATAGAAAATAAATTTGGCACTGAATTAAATATAGTGAATGATGGTGAAATTGCCCTTGGTTATCGCTTACTGAGTGCAAGTAGAGGTAAAGGATATGCCACAGAAGGCTCACATATGCTCGTATCTAAAGGCTTTAATGAATGGGATGTTCAACGAGTTACATCATGGGCATTAGCAGATAATAAAGCATCGATTCGAGTCATGGAGAAAGTTGGTTTAAAATTTGAAAAAGAATTTAATTTTACAGAATATCAACTTCCCAATCTGACAGCATCGGAACGCAAAGCTGTTAAATACGGTCTGAATAAAGATAATTAATGGATAGTATAAAATACAACGTAGTTACAATTCATGTGGCTTGCCTCCCGTAGGGTATTGTAACTACAATTACTACGGTTAATTGACTGAACTTGATTTAATACTTATGAATACTCAACCAGTTATTACTATCAACAACCTAAACCATTACTTTGGAAATGCTGAACTCAAAAAACAAGCCTTATTCGATATTAATTTAGATATTAATCAAGGCGAAATTATCATCATGACTGGTCCTTCTGGTTCGGGAAAAACCACGCTATTAACCCTGATGGGTGGTTTGCGTTCTGCCCAAGAAGGAAGTTTAAAAATCTTGGGGCAAGAAATCTGCGGTGCAAACAAAAAACAATTAACACGACTGCGGTGTAATATTGGCTATATTTTTCAGGCACATAACTTGATGACATTTTTAACAGCTAAAGAAAATGTCAGGATGTCTCTGGAATTGCACGATAAATTTCTCAATCAAGATATGGATGCAAAAGTTATTGATATATTGGAAACAGTTGGCTTGGGAAATCGCGTAGATTACTATCCAGAGAGCTTATCGGGGGGACAAAGACAAAGAGTTGCGATCGCTCGTGCGTTGGTGAGTCATCCTAAAATTGTATTGGCAGACGAACCCACTGCCGCACTTGATAAAAAATCTGGTCGGGATGTAGTGGAGTTGATGCAGAAATTGGCGAAAGAACAAGGTTGTACGATTTTGCTTGTTACCCATGATAACCGTATTTTGGATATAGCCGATCGCATTGTTTATATGGAAGATGGCAAACTTGTGAGCGATCGCATGGATGCCACTGTTAAGGTCGGGTAATAACGCCCGCAGGCTAGAAGCCTGGGGCTATCTATACGAAGCCCACCTGCGTGGGCTAAAGAAATCTAGCCCACGCAGGTGGGCTTTGTTCAATTAGCCGCACCATTCTATGGTGACGGTGGGATTGCGGGTTTTAGAGGGGGTCTTACCCTTGATTCGCCAGCGGTATCCTTTAAGAAGTCGGGGATTTGGACAACACGGTGTTTAACAAATCATATAGGATTGCTATATCAAGTGTTGCCGTTGGTAATATATTTTTAATAACTTCCAGGAGAATATCTTATGACACTAAATGGCCAGCAACACGAACAACTATCAGATGCTTTGCGTGAAGCCTTTAGGAGTCCCCAAAGATTTACTGAATTTGTCAAATTTCGATTTAATAAGAACCTTTATGATATTACAATTGCTGACGATTTAAAAGAATTGGCTTTCGATTTGATTGATGAAAGTCGTCCGTGTGTACTAGAAAAGCAAAATCCCGATGAACTAGATTACGCATTGCTTCGGGTAAGTGGAAATCCCGGCAAGATATCTGTTGGGGAAAGAGATTCTCCACAACGAGGATGGATTAATTTACCGACTAAACCTTACGAGTTTTCGCTTAATACTCCACTTTTCATTCTCCAACATCCAAAAGGTAAGCCATTAAAGTTGGCAATTGATGCGATTATTGATGTGAATGACATAATCGTTAAATATGAAACTAATACTGAGCCTGGTTCCTCCGGTTCTCCTTGTTTTGACATTAATTGGAATTTAGTGGCTCTACATCATAGCGGTTACACCAATTACAATGCTGGGACTTCCTTCAATGCTATTTGCCCTCTAAAAGAGAAGCGGGGTTTATTGGCTGGGTTGTTGGATGACAAACAAATGTAGCTCGGAACCCCACCCCCAACCCCCTCCCCGCAAGCAGGGAGGGGGCTTATATGTCCTTGATGAGAGATATGAGAAACTTGCCCTGAAATAAATTTCGGGCTAATAGCCTAAACCCGTTAAAACGGGTTAAAATTTTACCCAGTCAGATTTATCTGACTTAAACTATTAGCCCGAAATTTATTTCCGGGCGGGAATTGGGTATATGCAAGGTTTAAGGGTTTTCGTGTATTACACTAATATATAAGTAGGTAGATGTAATTAAATATAAGGTGTCATTGCGTTGCGTAGTTTCCCGTAGGGTGGAGGAACGTTCCTCTCTACGAGACGCAACGCAACGCTGCAAGCAAGAAAACATTAATTTTCAAGCCGAACTAGATACACTACTCAATTGTTCTCTCTTCGAACTCCCTGAACAAGTGCGAAAAAAACGCTTAGAGGCTTTTCCTATAGAGGATAAAAATGCACATATCGGACATAATCTCTCCCTCTTATGGGAAGATCCTCACTTCCTTCAGAAAAACCCAGGGTGTTATTAATAGACGAAATCGATAAAAGCGATATTGATTTACCTAATGATTTATTAAATATTTTTGAAGAGGGAGAATTTGAGATTACTGAGTTAGCAAGGATAGCTGATACAATTGGTGAAGTCACGAATCATATCATGTTCGGTAAATCACTTATATTTCCCCAAGAACCCCACCCCTTTGTCCCTAGAGCGCATGCGCGGAGGGGACTATTGCACAGCTAAAAGGAGGTGGGCTTGGTGTGACTGCGGGTATTACAACTAATCATCCGAACATGATATCACAAAGTGCATAAGTTAATTTTCTGAAAACTATTTAAAAACTATAGAGACAAGTGACAAATTAAGTTGGTTTTAAAGTGGAAATATAGTTCCTCCCAGAAGATAGGTGAAGATATCATGACTCAATACGATTATGTTGTCATTGGTGCAGGTTCGGCGGGCTGTGTAGTCGCTAATCGTCTGACGGAAGACCCTGAAACGACCGTGCTGCTGCTGGAAGCGGGTGGCCCGGATACCAAACCAGAAATTCACCTGCCCTTAGACTGGACTAAACTATGGGGTACTGAGGTAGACTGGGCATATTTCACTGAAGCCGAACCCCACTTGAATGGACGCAAAATCTATTGTGCGCGTGGTAAGGTTTTAGGTGGAACCAGTTCGATTAACGCCATGATTTATATCCGTGGCAACCCTCACGATTACGATCGCTGGCAAGATTTAGGTAATCTGGGTTGGAGCTACCAAGATGTTTTGCCTTACTTCAAGAAATCTGAAAACCAGCAGCGAGGTGCATCCCAATTTCATGGAGTTGATGGACTGCTGAACGTGACCAATCCACTGGCTCCTGCGGTAACATCACAAAAATTTGTGGAAGCTGCGATCGCACTGGGTTACGAGCAGAATCCTGACTTCAATGGCGCACAACAGCATGGTGCAGGACTTTATCAGTTAACAATCAAAGACGGTAAGCGACAAAGTACAGCGTCGGCTTTCTTACTGCCAATTCTAAATCGCCCCAATTTAACAGTCACCACAGAAGCATTAGTCACCCGCTTACTATTCGAGGGGACACGCACCGTTGGAGTGGAGTATCAGCACAATGGGATAATACACCAAGTCAGAGTAAACCAGGAAATCATCCTCTGTGCAGGTGCGTTCGATTCACCCAAACTGCTCATGCTTTCAGGGATTGGACCAGCAGAACACTTGCGATCGCTAGGCATTCCCGTAGTTGTTGATTTACCGGGTGTTGGTAAGAACCTCCAAGATCACCTTAGTGTTCCAGTAGCACATCAGTCAACTCAGCCTTTGGAACTCGCACCGACTAGCAATATTGCAGAAGCTGGATTATTTTTACATAGCGAGAGCAATTTAGAAACTGCGCCAGATTTGCAGTTTTTCTCAGGTCCTGTTTTGTGGGCTCCTCCTGCCTATGCTCGCTCTGGTTCGGGATTCAGCAGTACAGTCTGTTTAAACCATCCTCAAAGTCGTGGCAGTGTTAGTTTGCGTTCTGCTTCTCCCCAAGACTCACCCTTAATTCAGATGAACTATCTCCAGAGTGAGTCTGATTTGCAAAAGCTGGTTGCAGGGGTCAAAATTATCCGTCAGTTGAGCCAAACAGATGCATTTGATGAGTTCCGAGGTGAAGAAGTTGCTCCTGGGGCTGACAAAAAGAGCGATGAAGCCCTCCAAGCTTATGTCCAAGAAGTCTGCGAGAGTATATGGCATCCTGTCGGCACTTGCAAAATGGGAACTGATTTATTCGCAGTGGTAGACCCACAACTGCGAGTCCGTGGGGTGGATGGCTTGCGCGTTGTCGATGCATCAATTATGCCAATTATCACTACGGGAAATACGAATGCGCCCACAATTATGATTGGAGAAAAAGCAGCCGATTTGATTAAAGGTTCAAGACGGGTTCCAGAGCATGAATATTTAACAATTGGCGATCGCGTGACTACCTAAATTTACGATGCACGGGAAAACAAAGGAATAGTGAGCCTGTTATAGCGTTTCCTAATCACTTGAGGTACATTATAGCCCCCTCCTCGCATGCCTCCCGTGTACACACAAGTTGAAAAAACCTTAATTTGTCCCTCAAAGCCCCTCACCCTAGAAGGGGTGGGGCTATACGGGCCAAGCCCACCTGCGTGGGCTAAAAAGATTTTAGCCCACGCAGGTGGGCTTTGTTGATGTAGCCCCACCCTTCCAGGGTGAGGGCGATAGGATTTGTGTGTACACCGTAGCCTCGCAAGCGAGGAGGGGGTTGGGGGTGGGGTTCTTTGGGAATTATGAGTGATTTACCGAACTTGATATAAGAGGTGCAGTCCTGTGGATGTAAAATACTACATATGATTGAGCAAACCATTGCTATTTTACAACAAGCAGGATTTGACCTCACCGCCCGCGAATTAGCGGAAATTATCTGGTTGGCGGTTCATCTTGATGCGTCCGAACAACCGCAGCCACAACCAACCACCAACCACTAACAACCAACTACCAACCACCAACCAACTACCAACCACCAACCACCAGAGAACAGCGCCGACATTTATCTCCCTTCCTCTGTAAAGTCTTTAACAACAGCCACAGAAAGCCGAGAAGCAATTCCCATCAAAGTTCCTGCTGCAGTAGCATTGCGAAATTCTCTCGATTTAGGGCGATCGCTTCGTCCTTTGATGCGAAAAGTCCCATCACCTACAGAAAAGATCCTGGATGAGGAAGCAACTGTTCGACGAATTGCAGATGAAGAAGTTTGGATGCTTATTCTCAAACCAGCCCCTCAAAGATGGTTAGAGTTAGCGTTGGTGGTTGAACAAACGAGTTCGACTGCGATTTGGAAACAAACTATCAATGAATTGCAACAACTCGTAAAACATCACGGTGCGTTTCGGGATGTCAGAACTTGGGGATTGAAAATAACAGAGGCAAAGACACAAATATTTGCTCAAAATCGCACCGGGAATTTTGATTCCAAACCCCGCAGCAATGATAATTCCCTGACCTGGACTGGTTTTATTAAGATAATCTTCTGACCGGGATAGTAACATCGTTACTTCACCAATATAGTAACCATAAGAGTCCAGAACCAAGCTCAATAGCAGGCTTAAGAACACTATTGATAATTCGGCTTTAGCTGTCAGGGTACTTTCCATTATAAAAGTTTCTCTACATCAGTAACGCAATGCGGTGCATTGAGTTCGCCGCTCCTAACTAACACATTCAACAATCCATATATAGCAAGGGTTGCGAAAAAAAAATGTGTTTTTTTCATATTTTACGCTCCGCAATCGCCGCGCCCGCTAGTTAAAGGCTGACATCTTGCACCAATGTCAGGAAGCGGCTAATTGAGAATGCTGCAAGATTTTAGTTTTAACGGGTTTAAGCTTTCAGCCCGTACGCCCTTGGCGTTCTGTATCATTGCGTACTGCTCGTTTCATGAGTAGAGAGGCGATCGCTAATTTTTCTTCTTCGGAATAACCTGAAAGTTGAATGATTTCTAAACCAATCAAGATAGGTGCGAATTACACCACCCTCAGATGAACTGCTGCCAACCCTTTCCAGACGAGAGATTTCCCGTTTTGCTTGCTTGTGGACATCTACGGGTAATTGCAGAGATACTATACGCGATCGCAATTCCTCAATTTCTCTGCTTTCTGGTTCGTTTCCCCCGAACTACTCTTGAATTTTCTTTAACTGCTCTCGCAAAAAGAACTCTCGTTGTTGTCTTTTCGAGTTCCTTTTTCGTTTGTCCTAAAACTTCACTTTGCAAGCGTTGAACTTCTAACTCCTGGCTTAAGTCTGTCAAGGTTTGTCGCAAAAGCTCTTCTAAATTTTCCTCTTCTAGCACTGCTTGCAACTTGGCAACATCATGGGGCAGTAACATCAAGCTTTGGTAAGCGAGCAATGCAGGATCGTCGGTGTTCAATAAAACAGTGAGAATTTCTTGAGGAAAGTTGGCAGTTAAAATTGCAGTTTTTCCCCAGAGAGATTGAATTGCGGCAGTTAGTGCTATTATCGTAGCTGAAGAAGCAATTTCAGGTAATTGAGAAAACTTGACTTCGCAGATTTGGTCAACTATCCGCAATTGCTCAATACAAACTCGCTTTAACCCTTGGACAACCAGTTCCATTCCCGTTGGTAACCGAATTATCCGTTGTAGCACTGCTAAAGTGGCGATCGGATATATTTCTTCCAAGCTTTGAATATCAACATTTTCGCTGACATCAGGTCGAACCGTAGTAATTACTAATTGTTTCTGCGGTGAAAGTAGTGTTGCCTCAGCTACTCCAATATTATTCGCTTTTCTTACTATTACAGGTATTGTAATTCCTGGCAATAATACGACATGATGTAGGGGAAGAAGTAGACTGGTTCCTACAGCTTTTGACGTTTTTGGCAAGCAGTTTGTTAGGTAATTCATCATACCTCCCTCCTGGGAATCGCCAGGAAATAGTACCGCACGAGCATGACGGCTCTATTCTTAAGTTATGCAAAAAATTTGAGGAACTTGTGAGGTTAAGGGCCAGAGCCAGGGACTAAAAGTCCCTGTCTAATAGCTAAAGTCCTCTGAAGAGGACTGCTATGCTTATATCTTGGATCTACTCGTGGTCTGTCTCATTAATTTTGATGACTATTGTAGTTACAATTCATAAATTGTAACTACAGGAAACCCTAAAATTCACCCATCAATTATTTATTGACAGACTACTACCCCATAACGATAAATCTAATGATACATACGCCCTTGGCGTTCCCGTATAGTAGCCCACGCAGGTGGGCTTTGTACGTATAGCGACACCCTTCTAGGGTGTTGAGGATCTACACCACCTATAGAGGACTGGGCAAAAGGAAATCGGAAAGCGCAAATTTTTAAAGAAACAGGAATAATTTTCCGAAATTCATAATTGAAGCGTGGTAGTTTTTATAAGTGTATAAGCACTCACCACATCTAGTTTGCATATTTAAAATTCATGTAACTCCTGTGAGGCAAGCTTCTCCAGCCCGAATTATGTCTATAGAGTTTATCCTCGCTGCTCTTTTTAATACCCCGACAAGAACGCAGGTGTTTCGTTTTGAGTTGGGTTTCCAATCCCCACATACAGCAAATTTCAACTTTGTGAGGTACAGAAATACCCCTCCCCAACCCTCCCCGTATGCCTTGGGGAGGGGGTGTACTTCATTTACTTGCAAAGTGCTGTATAAACCTCCTTCTTCCTTCTTCCTTCTTCCTTCTTCCTTCATTATGACTACCAACCTAGAGACTTATCCGACTCCTACCCAAGAGCAAATTACTCAAACTCAGCAGAGAATAGACGCTTATATCGAAAGTATAAAAGGGAATCCACATTATCGTTCAAATTCCGAGCCATACTATGGATTCCATGATGCAGGGAAATCAGTACATGGGACAGTCTTAATTTTCCACGGTTTTGCCGCCAAACCTCACCAGATGTCCCGTCTGACAGATTATTTATTCGAGAATGGGTTTAATTTCTATCAGGCAAATATGGCAGGTCATACGTTGCAGCCAGCGGCTCAATTCTGGCCTCAAGTCGATCTTAAACCAGAGATTCTCAATCCTCTGCGGGAGAAAGTGCAAAAAGATCCTATTTTACAAAATTATATGGCTAGTTTGCCGAAGGACCCAGGTAAATTTCAAAGCCCTGGTTATCGGCAGCAAATTGCCTTAGTTGCTCGACTGCTGTTGATTGAACCGCGTTTATTAGATATTGCAAAAGCAGTTGAGAAAGAGAATGACCCAGATTTTCAGCGCTATTTTATCTCCTCCCATATGGATTATTTAACAGATGCTCGTCAACGTCTGTTAGATTTAGAAGCGATGCCGGGACCAATTTATACTATTGGGCTATCAGTTGGTGCAGCCGTAGCATTAGGGTTGGCAGCAGACCAACCAAAGCGGATTCAAAAAGCCGTTGCTTACGCACCATTGCTGAAAATTTACGATCCTGAGCGGGAACGATATATTAACCTTGCTGGACCTCTTGATATTTCCGAAAAGAGTTGGGACCCAGCCGAAAGTTTTCCAGTCGGTGCCTTGACAGCGACATCTCATTTTGGGGCTTTTGTCCGCCAACCTCGAAACATCAAATCTCTTAAGAAGGTTGCAACTATGATGGTTTTGACGGAAAATGAAGATGCGGCACATATCCCCACAAACCAAGCATTTTTCAAGGGTATTGGCGGTAACGCTTCCGGACATCGCTTTTATATATATCCAAAAAGCGACATGGTGCCACACCCGATGGCAGAACCGAACACCGTCAGTCAAGGAATGACCAATCGCTTTTGGCAGAGTCTATATCAGGAAACCTTCCGTTTCTTGACGACTAGTGAACTTGACTCCAGTAACATGAGTACCATAGAACAAGACCCGAATTTACCCCAGGTAAAGCCCCTGTAGTCTTTTATCACGGGTATAACGGATAATTTATCTTTTTCCAACCATCATCCGTTATATCCGTTAAAACATCCGTTGCCGACTTAGTTAAAATCCAAATTCATCGGTATGTAATATCATGTTCGGTCAATTAACCGTAATATCGTTCGGGAGGCAAGCCACATGAATTGTAACTACGAAAAGTTAGGCGTTGCTGAATCCGGGTCTGAATTCCTAAATTTACAGCTATTCAGAAATTTTCTCCAACTGGAATTCAGTTAAGCTAAATATAAACAGCTATTTGGGGTGATTGTCGGAACTTAAAAATAATGACAGAAATTCCTATGAACTCCTTACCCCTGAGCAATCAACAGATAGATTTACCTGCTCTCGAACAGGTTATAGATTACTCTCCTTTGATAGTTGCGCCTGATACAACGGTAGTTGATGTTATTACTTTGCTAAGTCAACCACCAGGTAACAGCAATCACGGCTGTGTTTTAGTTGTGAAGGAGTCGCAGCTAGTGGGAATATTCACGCTGACTGATGCATTCAGGCTTTCGGTGAATGGAATTAATTTATCCAAAATGCCTATTACTGAGGTGATGACATCCCAAATTATCACTTTGAAGCAATCTCAAGTTCAGGATATATTTACTGTGTTGTCTTTTCTGCGGCAACATAAGATACAACATCTACCGATTTTAGGCGAAGGCGAAGAATTACTAGGCATTGTGACTGAGACTAGCTTAATGGCTAACATCATCGGCGCTTTACAGGAACAGTTAGAAGCACGAACAACCCAATTAAGAGATGCTCGGTTAATAGCATACACTATTCAAGAAAAAAGACAATTGGAACAATTCTCTGACATTGTTCAGCCCCAGATTTTGCAACAGGCTCCTGGCGATCGCCAACATACAGATGAAGAACTTCTATACACTGAAGAATGGCTGCGTTTGGCGCTTGATGCTTCCAAAATGGGTCTTTGGGACTGGAATATCCTGACCGACAGCTTTATTATATCTGAAAGTGCTTCACGCTTATTTGGTTTAGTTCCAGGTACTTTTGGCAGAACTTATGAAGCTTTCCTGAATTCCGTTCATCCTGAAGACAGAGAACTAGTTGCCCAAGCGATGACTTTTTCTCTTGATGCTGGAATAGAACACTCTATCGAGTTTCGTACTGTCTGGGACGATGGTAGTATCCACTGGATAGCGGGGCAAGGTAAAGGATTTTACAACTCTAATGGCGTACCAGTGCGGATGATTGGCACTGTTATGGATATTACCCAACATAGACAAGCTTTCGCAGCCCTACAGGAAAGCGAAGAACGGTTTCGGACAATGGCAGATACGGCTCCGGTGATGATTTGGCTGGCGGGAACTGATAAACTTTGTAATTATTTTAATAAAGGCTGGCTGGATTTCACTGGATGCTCTGTAGAACAAGAAATTGGTAACGGCTGGACCCAAAACATTCATCCTGAAGATTACCAACGTTGTGTAGATACCTACTTTACTGCTTTTGATGCCCGACAATCTTTCTTGATGGAATATCGGCTGCGACGTTTTGATGGGGTATATCGCTGGATTTTGGATCGAGGCACCCCAAGATTTAATGCTGATGGAAGTTTTGTTGGTTACATCGGTTCTTGTATTGATATCAGCGATCGCAAACGCACGGAAGATGAACTCAAAGAAATGAGTGAAGCTTTGAGTAATGCTGTGGAAGGTATTTCCCGGATAGACACTCAAGGTCGTTACGTTGCAGTTAACCGTGCTTACGCTAGTACCATTGGCTACATCCCTGAAGAAATGATTGGGATGGAATGGTTCGGAACCGTTCATCCAGAAGACAGAGAAAAGATGATTGCAGCCTATCAACATATGTGCAAGATAGGCAAAGTGGAAGCTGAAGTTAGAGGTGTCCGTAAAGATGGTTCTATATTTTATAAGCAATTGGTGATGATCTCTGCTTTTGACGAACAGGGACGCTTTACCGGGCATCATTGCTTTATGAAAGATATTAGCGATCGCATCGAAGCAGAACAAAAAATTTCCGAACAAGCAGCATTACTTGATGTCGCCACAGATGCAATTTTAGTTCGCGGTTTGGATAGAAAAATTTTATACTGGAACCAAGGCGCTGAAAGGTTATATGGTTGGACAGCAGGAGAAGCTCTGAATCAAAACGCAAGCCAACTTTTATACAAACAACTATCACCGCAACTAGAAACAGCACTCTTCACTGTGATGGAATCTGGCTCTTGGCAAGGGGAGTTGCATAAAGTCAATAAAACGGGTAAAGAAATTATCGTTGCCAGCCGTTGGACACTAATCCGAGATGAAGCTCGGCAAGCCAAATCTATTCTTACAGTTGATACAGACATTACCGAAAAAAAACAACTCGAAACCCAATTTTTGCGTACCCAGCGCATGGAGAGTCTGGGTACATTAGCAAGTGGTATTGCCCATGACCTCAACAATATTCTGACACCCATTCTAGCAGTTGCTCAACTTTTGCCCCTGACAATTCCCAATCTTGATGAGCGAAACCTTTCTATGTTGGATATGCTAGAAACCAATGTGAAACGGGGAGCAGATTTAGTCAAGCAAATTCTCTCTTTTGCCCGTGGGACTGAAGGTAAACGCATTCCAGTCCAAGTTAAACATCTGCTTTTAGATATTGAACAGATTGTTAAAGGCACATTCCCTAAAACCATCGAAATTCACAAAGATATACAGCCAAATTTAATGACAGTAGCTGCCGATGCAACCCAACTACATCAAGTATTGATGAATCTCTGCGTAAATGCACGGGATGCGATGCCCAATGGTGGGACTTTAACTATTTCTGCTGCTAATTTCTTTATTGATGCTCACTATGCCGGGATGAACATTGAGGCAAAAATTGGCTCTTATATTGTAGTTAACATTGCTGATAGTGGAATTGGCATTCCAGAAGAAATCATCGATCGCATTTTTGACCCCTTTTTCACCACTAAGGAAGTTGGCAAAGGTACGGGGCTGGGTTTATCAACTGTAATTGGTATTATTAAAAGTCACGGTGGCTTTGTTGAGGTATTGAGTCAAGTTGGGAAAGGTAGCCAATTTAAAATATATTTACCAAGCTCTCTTGAGCAGCAAATCCAATCTACAGAAGATTTAGAACTTCTAATAGGAAACGGAGAATTAATTTTGGTAGTGGATGACGAAATTGCAATTGCAGAGATTACCAAAGCCACCTTAGAAACTCACAATTATAGAATACTAATTGCCAATGATGGAATAGAGGCTATTTCTATTTACGCCCAACAAAAACATGAGATTGCCGTTGTTCTTATGGATATGATGATGCCATCATTGGATGGTTTGACAGCTATCCGAACCTTGCAAAAAATTAATCCTGATGTTGTGGTTATTACTATGAGCGGTTTGACATCATCTGGGGCAACAATTGCAGAAGTAGTGGGGATAAACGTCCAAGGAGTTTTATCAAAGCCCTTCACTGCCAAAGAATTATTGAAGAGTTTGCACAGAATTCTCACCCCAGAATAGGGATTCAAAATTTTACGTTTAACCATCGTCTCGCTTCACCCCATCTTGAACAGTGATAACGCAAAAACCTCCCTTCCTTTGAAGCATGGGGAGGGGATTAAGGGGTACACTTCGTGAGTGTGGATAAAAAAATTCGCGCCTTTTCCTCTCTCTGGCAACTCGATTATCTTTTAGTGTAGCGAATATCGTAAAATCCAAACTAGACAAGATTTTTGAAAAGGAGCTACACAAAAATTATAAGCCCTGCCACACTCTTCTAAAAATCACGCGAGGTATTGTATGAATTGGATCAAGGTGCTTTCCCAAGATGAACTACCGCCTAATGAGCGAAAAGTGGTAAAAGTAGAACAACGCGCCATCCTACTGCTTCACCACGACAACCAAATATACGCAGTTGAAAATTCCTGTCCTCACATGAAGCTACCCATGAAAAAGGGCAAAATCACCGATGATGGGGCGATTGTTTGTCCTTTCCACCGCAGTGCTTTTGACCTTGCTACTGGTAATGTCAAAGAATGGAGTACCTTCCCTCCTGGTGTAGGTAAGTTGATGGGGATGATTTCCAAAGAAAAGGCTCTATCCGTTTTTCCTACTCGCTTAGAAGAAGGAAGTATCTGGGTATCAGTTTAACTCAATCCCACTCCTCTACTATGTCGTGAGGGTCAGATCCCCGACTTCGTAAAGGTTGTCGGGGATTTTGCAGGAAGAGCGAAATTAATGTGGCAAACTACTAGTCCGTCAAGGTAAAATTGCGCTCATAAAGCTGCACTTACCGAGTTGGTCAGCATACGGCTAATCGGAAACAAAATCGCTGTAATTCAAAACTCAGAACTAGACCTCAAGTTACTGTTACTTCCGCTTCTTGTGGAGTTTCTGTTATAACATCAATTGCTCCTTGTACGGTCAGAACTGAACAAGGTGCATGGTGTAGTACGTAATTGCTAACGCTACCCAAGAAAAATTCAGAAAGCCCGCGACGACCGCGACGACCCAGCATAATTAAATCAGCTTCCCAGTTGCGAGCAACATCACAAATCATCCGACCCGGATCGCCAGAATTTTGAGTAAATTCAATTGTCACACCTTCTGAGACCGCCCGATCGCAAAGTAATCTCAAAAACTCAATTCCCTCTTGTTTTAGTAGTTCCCACTGTCCCATGTAGTTTTTGACAGCTTCAGTGTGCAAAGTTGGGTAGAAGCTATAAGGCTCTATATACACAGGATTTGGATACTTGTCATCAAATGGCGATACAACGTGTAACAACATCATAACCGCACCAGTTTTTTTTGCTACATATAAAGCTTCATCAAAAACATGACGACCGATGTCAGTATCATCTATCGCAACCAACATTTTGTGAAACATAAATTTAGTCCTTTGACAAATACAATAGCTTGTCCCACACACTCCTTGTTATAAAGAGATAATTTGAGGAACTTGTGAGGATTTAGTTAAATATGTTTGATTATTGTCAATAAGAATTGTAGAGATATATTAACTAAAACTTTGTGAAAATTAAATTTTCCTCACAACTTCCTCACATTTTTATCCTATTCTGAATCTACAAGCACTACCAGCAATATGTTTTTCGATTTATTTCGGATGAGATATTGTCTGTCTTTATTACAAGAGTTTAAGAAAATGATGAATACTTGTCCTTGTTGTTCCGATATTCTTTTACGTCAGATACACAGCAATCAAGTTTACTGGTTTTGCCGCCATTGTTGGCAAGAAATGCCAGTATTTACTTGCTTGAAGAACAATCTTTCAGACGAACTTCTTATCAGCGAATTACCTCGAAGACTTCAAAAAGCTAAAAAAGTCAATACCAACATTTCCGTCAATTCGCGTGAAATGATACATGGGTGGATAGGAACGCAAAAATTGCCCCATTGGGAAAATATGCCAGAATGTGCATAGTTTCAACCATTAAAACAAAAATATTTTTCTTAAGCCACCAATATCGAATTGTAATTGATGCAGTTTTTCAACCCTCGAAATTATTCGGGGGTTTTTAAAATTCTATTTTTTATTTTCAATCAAAGCGTCTTAGGTCGGCACACCAACTTTTAAGCCCCCCTGCCCTCAATTCTGGGGGTGAAGAAAATTCAAAGTTGGGGGGTTTGGATGAATCTAAATTTTCGATAATTTTGTTAATGGACTAAACAATTGAGAAAATTCACCCACATAAAACATCTCATCCCAGTCAGCGGGTAGACGATAGGGATTGGGGTTTTCTTTTGAGGGTATACGCATAAATATATAGTCGCATTTCACTCTTGAAAGCTTTGTTTCCACAGTTACACCCCAATCTTCGATATATGCACCTGTAAGATTTGCACCTCTCAAATCTGTTTTATCTAATTGCGTTTGTACAAGGGTTGCTCTCGAAAAATCAGCATTTTGCAAATTAGAATTACTCAAATTAGCCGCAATCAAACTCGCGTCTTTTAAATTTGCCCCTTGCAAATTCATTCCTTGCAAGTCCCATCCATCTAAATTTTTGTTTTGCAACTCTTTAGTAATTAGCAATTGTCGAATCTCTAAGTTTTCTAGATAGCTTTCTTCAAAAGCAGCAAGATACAACTTTTGGACTCGAAACCAGCAAGTACGTGTTAGATTTGCGCCGATAAAATTGCTATTTTTCAGCTTTGCTTGAGTAAAGTCAGCATCTGTTAAATCGCTTTCTTGAAACCTCGTTCCATATCTCGTCACCAAAGAAAGAGCAATCTTGCGAACAAAGTTTTGCTTCTCATCGCCAAACAAGGCACGGCAACCGACACAAGTAGATAGTAATACTACTAATACTGCCACAATTCCTGCGATCGCCCCAGCTAATAAACCTACCTTGGATGCTGCTACTGCTACTGCTCCGGCAATTATCCCAGCCCATGTCACAGTAGTAACCACTGCCAATAGCCCCGCAATAGCCCCAACTAGTGCCGCTGTCCCAGCAATTATCACCGCCGAAATCGCAACAACAACGACACCTACAGCCCCTGTGACTATTACAGCAACGACTTCAGCTAGTTCCATCGCTCCAGTCGTGGCGGCCCCAGCCCAAGCTAATGCCACTACACCAGCCCATAGCACTCCCCCAATTCCAGCCCATGTCACAGCCACTGCCAAAAATCCACCACCTGCAGCGACTCCTCGGCGCATAGTAATCGCAAAAAACGCTAACAAGACAATTAAGCTGATTACACCGACATAAATATTTTCACGGTTGTTATCAATTAAGATAAACCCCAATAGAGAACCGCCAACAGCACTGAGCAATCCGGATACAGATGATACAAGTAATGCAAATATTACTAAGGTAATTGCCCAACGGCGTTGCAGCCCTGCTTTCGCATGACTGAAGTTTGCACCTTTGAGGGTGGCACCAGTAAAGTCTGCACCTCGGATATCTGAATAGGAGAAATCTGCACCAGTTAAATCTTGCCCTTTGAAGGATTTACCTCTGAGCTTCGCACGGCAGTAGTTTTGAGCCATGTTCAATTTCAACAGAGTCATAACATTTTTGGCTACAGGTTGTAGGATAGCAGCTTTTGGTAACTTTATACAATTTGGGATTTTGGATTTGGCTTCATGTCCAGTCATCTCAGATCCCCGACTTCGTAAAAGTTGTCGGGGATCTCTACTTAGTGAGTAATCACGGTATAATCGATTTTATGGACTTTCTGGTTCCGCTATACTTTCACCTTGAACACCGGGGAAAAAAGCCTTACTAATCCAGGAGGTGAAGATGTGAGAAAGTAATCCCATTGGCCCAGCAAATAAACATAGAATCAGGGAGTGAATCGTCCAAACACCTGTTTTTTGCCCTTCTAAATAAATATATCTACCAACAAATAAATCCATCACTAAAAAATGAATCCAACCAGTAGCAGCAGCATTTTCATTAGCAAAAAATCTGGCAATATCTGCTAGTTGGGGATTCGATAATGCTTGGGCATTTTCAGGGGTAATGCTCGTAACAAATAGATATAAATAGGTTATGGCTAAAGGCACAAAAACCAAATAAGATTCCATTGTCCGTCGCGTCACTTTCCAATTTGGTAAGATAATCATCAAAGCCCAAAAAGGTATGACAAAGAGATTCGCAATGTTGAAAATTTGAGCAATCATATTTAAATACTGGTAAAGAAACCCGGTTACTTTCGGTCTTTCCGGGTTTCTATCTATTCTATTACCAATTAGCTACAGACTGAGCGATCGCCTGTTTTGCTTTGGTTAAAGACTGTTCGCGGACTTCATCACCAGTCGCTAAATTTTCTACATTGATGAAGGTAATATCTGTAATGCCTAAAAAGCCAAAAGCTGTCCTCAGGAAGGGTTCTTGAAAATCGTAAGCAGCGGCAGGGGTTCCTGCGGAAAAGCTACCACCTCGTGCGGTAATTACTAGCATTTTTTTGCTTTCCACTAAGCCCTGAAAAGCGCCATTTTCACTCACGGCAAAGGTTCGACCTACACGGATCACTTGGTCAATGTAAGCCTTGAAAGTGGATGGTACGTTAAAATTATACATCGGTATGCCGAAGACGTAACGGTCAGCGGCTAGGAATTCATCAACTAGACTATCAGAAATAGCGATCGCATTTTTTAGTTCTGGTGTGCGTGCTTGTGGTGGTGAAAAAGCTGCAGCGATCCAGTTCTCGTCTACATGGGGGACGGGGTTGTGTCCTAAATCTCTGTAGGTGACGGTATCACCCGGGTGAGAAGCTTTCCATGATTCAATGAATTCATGGGATAGGGTTCGCGAATGAGAGCGATCGCCACGAGGGCTAGAATCAATATGCAGAATATTTGTCATAAATTATTTTGCCAAAGCCAACTACTCAACATTAAACGATGTAAAGCTAATATAAGAAGTAGGCACTTAAAAGTAAGATACTGACCAAAAAGAAACTATGAAAGCTGAAGCAGAAAGCCATAGCAGGCTGACTTGTGAAGTGGAAACCACGCTAAAGGTAATTGGCGGACGCTGGAAGGTTTTAATTATTAGAGAATTAATGGAAGGCGTAAAACGGTTTGGTGAATTGCAACGTGCTTTAGATGGTATTACGCAAAAAATGTTGACCCAGCAGCTGCGAGAATTGGAAGAAGACGGTATAATTCATCGAGAAATTTATGCACAAATTCCCCCAAAAGTCGAATATTCACTCACTTTGTTGGGAGAAAGTTTGCAACCAATCCTGTATGCAATGCATGAATGGGCAGTAAAAAATTTCCATCAAGTTAATAATCCGGAATTAGGAATAGCGAATGGGGAATGGCAAAATAACCAACAACCAACAATTAACAACTAACAACTTTGTAAATATTCAATTGCGGCCTCTAATTTTGATGGATATCCTTCAGCAAAACTTTCAAACCAAATTCCTTCTGCCGAGAGTGGATCTAATTTATCCAGCCAATCTTGAGCATATTTATTTAAAGTTTCTAGTTGCTTGGCTTGAAGTTGTTCTTGTCTAATTCTCTCCTGTTCTAATTCTTGTCGTTTTTGCAATTCAAGAACTTGATCGCGTTCCTCAAAATCAGATTTCACATCAGCTAGAATGTTATCTATTAATGATGATGCTGATTTGATTTCTGGTTGGATATGTAGTTTGCTTAGGCTGGGTTTTGATTGCTGTTGGGGTTTGAGTGGTTGCTCGTATTCAGATTTTAGTTCGGCTAACAGCTTGTCAATCGAATCCATTGTTTTTAATTGGTGTAAATGGGATAGCTAATCATTAATGGCATTGAGTAGCACTTCCGATAAGCTCAAATCTTCCATATCTTCCATTGTAATGGTGTCACAAATATCAAATTTAGCACCAGCTCCTTCTAACTCATCATCCAAAACTTTGAGAAAGCGAGTAGCTTGGGCATCTGTACCAACTTGAATGAAAGAAATAGCCAGTTCTTCATCGCGTTCCATGCGACGAGAAGCTTCGATAATCACCTTCATTACCGCCTTGCGATCGTCAGGTTCACCATCGGTAACAACTAGAATTGTCTCACCATTTGCCTTACTTTGACCCGAGCCTTTGCGTTCAAAGTAATTATCTGTTGCATGTTTTAATACAGAAGCTAAGTCTGTGGTACCAGAAGGGTCATTTTCGCGAAATATTTGCAAAACTTTACTTGATGTTACATTTTCATAGCGTTTAAATCTGCCTGAAAATACATAAACAGTGATACCATCCGGGTCAAACTGTTCGCATTTACTCGCTAAAGCTAAAGTAGATTCTTGTGCGGTTTGCCATCTGTTTCTGCCACCCTTTTGGTCTGGGGTTGCCATGCTGCCGCTTTTGTCGATAATTAGAGTATAATCACGATTTTCTAACATTTGTAAATTTTCCTTTCATTTGGTTATTGGCTAGTAGTTAGTAGTTGATAATCAACGACCCACAACCAACTACTATTGAAGAAGGAAGAAGCAAGAAGGAAGAAGGAAGAAGGAAGAAGTTTTGAGATAGGGAGGGATTCAGGCCCCAACTCAAAAGGGACGACCTGTAGAGGTCGGGGTATTCCCCCTGAGGAAGCGGATAGATAAATTAATCAGTTACTGCGTCCATCAATACATCTACAAGGCTCATTTCTTCTAAGTCTTCTAAAGTCATGGTGCTGCATATATCATATTTAGCACCAATACTTTGCAACTGGTCATCCAATGCGTGGAGAAACTTAGTTACCAGGGGATCGGAACCGACTTGAATCATAGAAATAGCCAATTCACGATTGCTTTCCACACGTTGCGTAGCATTGATAATCACCTCAAAGACAGCTTGGCGGTCCCCTGGTTCACCATCGGTGATAACTAAGATTATTTCACCGTTTGGCTTGGTCTTACCGACTGCTCTACGTTTAAAATAGCTATTGATTGCGTCCTGAAGTACACCAACTAGGTTTGTCGTCCCAGAAGGTTGATTTTCTTCAAAAATCTGGGCAACTTTCGCTGATGTCACATAATCGTAGCGTTGAAAGTTTCCGGAAAATAAGTAAACAGTTATACCATCAGGGTCAAATTGTTCGCATTTACAAGCCAAAGCAAAGGTAGATTCTTGTAAAATTTCCCATTTACTTCTACCACCCTCTACAGTTGGCTTTGCCATACTGCCACTTTTGTCAATAATCAGAGTGTAATCGCGATTTTCCAGCATTTATTGTGATCCTCCATACCTGAGTCATTTATAACCGCTTTATTACAAATGACACAGAGACAGATGAGGGATACGCATAAGACTTCTGTGCGAATTAGTCAGTTATGGCGTTCATTAATATATCAGCCAAACTCATATCCTCCATATCATCTAGGGTAATTGTGTCGCAAATATCGAATTTCGCACCGACACCTTGCAATTGGTCATCCAAAGCTTTGAGAAATTTAGTTGCTTGAGCATCTGAGCCTACTTGAATCATGGAAATAGCCAATTCTTCATCGCTGTCCATTTGCCTTGTAGCACTAATTATCACCTCAAACACGGCTTTGCGATCGTCTGGTTCGCCATCGGTGATAACTAATATTGTTTCCCCATTTGGTTTGCCTTTACCTGCAGATTTGCGTTGAAAATAATTATTGGTGGCATCTTGGAGTACAGCAGCCAAGTTTGTTGTCCCTGCGGGGTCATTTTCTTGGAATATTTGTGTCACCTTAGCTGAGGTCACATCATCGTAGCGTTTAAATTTACCGGCAAATACGTAAACTGTAATGCCATCAGGGTCATACTGTTCGCATTTTCTTGCCAAAGCCAGAGTTGATTCTTGGGCTATTTCCCATCGACTTCTACCACCCGCTTGGTCTGGAGTGGACATACTGCCGCTTTTGTCAATGATTAATGTGTAGTCGCGATCGCTCATCATGATATTCCTCTAATTGCCAGACTCGTGTTCTAGTTTAACTGTTACCCACGAACACCGGCTATTGATTGAATTACTGCAACAAAAAAATAGCTAATACCAATTCTGTATGAGGTTGTGCTTTATTCACGCACACCCTTCTAGGGTGTGGCTATACGTTGCTTGCTTCCTCGGAGGGGTACATAGGCGCATCTTCATAAAGAGATGGTATAACCTGCAACTGTTTTCATGGGATGGAATCGGGTTATAATTTTAGAAGAATGAAAATTTTGCAGTGAGTAGTTATGTCTCAGCAATATTCAATCGAACAAATTCCTGTCAACTTGAACCAAATTATTCAGCAAGTAGAGGAAGGTGAAAAAATCGAAATTAAAAGACAAGGTAAACAGATTGCTGTAATCATTTCCACCGCAGAATATGAAAGATTGCAAAATAAAACAACGAATTTTTGGGAATCGGTAGAACGATTTCGTCAGGAATATAATGTAGAGTCAGCAGAAATCAATCCCGATGAAGTTTTTGCACTTGTACGAGACAAATCATCTGGACGTGAGGTAAATTTTTGATTTTATGCGCTTCCTGTTAGATACTAACATCCTTTCAGAACCATTGCGCCCTCGACCAAACCCAGTTACAGTGAGTCTCCTACAGCAACACTCAAAAGAGATCGCCACTGCTACTGTCGTTTTTCACGAATTATTATTTGGCTGTTATCGACTACCAGTCGAGTCAAATAAGCGCCTAATTATTGAAGTATATTTACACAGAGAAGTTAAACAAAAAATTCCCCTACTCCCCTATGATGTTGCAGCAGCCGAGTGGTTCGCCAGAGAAAGAGCAAGACTGACCGCAATCGGCAAAACTCCGACTTATGCAGATGGGCAAATTGCAGCGATTGCTCAAGTCAATAATCTGACTTTGGTAACAAACAATGTTGCTGATTATGCCGATTTTCAAAACCTAAAAATAGAAAACTGGTTGGCAATCTGAACCTAAATTATCCAGAGTTTAAATCATAGCATTGATTATTCGGTTGATTCATTACTTTTACTCATAAAATCAGCACAAGCAAGTTTAAAAAAAATGTATTAAATAATACATTTTTTGTCATAGAGGTTAACATCTGCTCAAATTAGTTTCAGACTGGCAGGAGTTATATAAGTTTTACTTAATCTTCAAAAAGGTAGAGAGGATATTGGGCTTCTTTAACTAAATTAAGAAGTATTAACCACGCAAGTGAATGGTTAAAACCTGGGCGGCTGATTTAAGCATCAATTGCCTAGAATAACTAGTAATTATTACAATGCATATTGCACTAAGTCATGAAAAATACATTAGAAATTAACAACACATTATTTGATAAAATCTTCCGTGACAGCGATGGCAAAATTGTTATAGCTCAGATGCCAAACCTGCCGCTTATCGTCTGGATTGTAGCTAGTTTACTCCAACTAGTTTTGACAACAGGCAAAATTAGTACAGGATTAGATGCACTGGCTTTTGGCTCCTTGTTTACTTGGGCGTGGGAGGAATTATTTCAAGGGGTTAATTATTTTCGCAGAGCGCTAGGTCTGGGTGTGCTTATTGGTGTTATGGCGTTGAGAATTCAATAGTCGTAAAGCTAACTCGGTGTTCGAGCTTTTAAGTTTAAAGATAGCGATGACAAAACTCTAGCTCGTCTGTAGGGTTAACTTTTCCTTCTGAAAAAGCATGATAGCTATTTCCTGACGCATCTCAGCTTCAGTCATGCGGGTTACGGTTAAAATTTCGTCAGGGACAATAATGCTCATAAGTATATTCTTCTCTACTACCACTATTCTAAGCCCCTTACAAACCAATCGATTCTGACGGCAATTATCCTGGGCGTAATGTATCGCTGGAAGTGAAGTAAAAAATCGCAATACTCCTAACTCCTAACTCCTAACTCCTAACTCCTATCTCACCCAGCGTTTTCCGGTAATGTGCGACTAACTTTGGCTGGGCAAATAATTTTATCTTGATGCTGATAACCGACAAATCGGATGTATACTAATTCCCCTTCAGAAATATCTGTAGCATCTGGTTCATGTATTTGAGGATTGTATGCAACCTGTTCGCAAGCTTTTCCTATTGTTTCGTAACCCGATTCAGAAAGTAGGTTATCCAGGGGAGTAAACATTGATAGGAGATTTTTAGCGGGGAGTTCTGGATTCACCTCTACCATTTGAAGGATGCTGGGATAGTTTGTCAGCATCCAGCAAATGGTAGAATTCCGAAAGTCATTGGTGAGTTCCACACGCTGTTGCTGCAATTCTTCTTGACGTAATGTTTTTTTCTCAGTCGCAATTTGTTGTAACTGCTGCTGCAATTTGGAGCATTCTTGACGGCTTAACTCTAACTCTGGATTTGGCTGTACTATATTTAACTTTTCCAACAATTCAAAAACCGACAAATTAAATACTGTTGCCAAGTTAGTGATTTCTGTGAATTTTAACTTTGCGGCTTCATTATCCCTAAGTTGTAAAAAGGCAGTTTTATTTAAACCTGATTTTACTTTTAATGCTTTCCAGTTGGGAATACCAACTCGCTGCATTAACTTTAACAACAAGGCATCACTTTGGAGAGTTAAAGTTTGGTCAATTGCAACTTGAATCAGATACATAGACACAACTATTGCAAATATTACCAAAAAGTTAACGAGTAGAAGAATCTTGACATCAAAATTGCCCAGCATTATCAACCTTCCTTTTACTTTTGTTTAAGTGACTGATTTTCTGTTCCAGTCTCGTTTTCTTCGTCTTCGTAATACTCTAGTAACAGTTCTTGATTTTCTACATTTCCTAAAGCTTTCTCAATACCTGATGTTGCTTCAGTACAACCAAAAGCAGTACCGTTGATGAGTGTACCAGTAATTTTATTGTCTTTGGCGATACATAGCATTTTTTTTGATACTCAGCTATAACTGTACTTATTCAATGACAATAGAGCAATCCTCTTTAAGTGTGAGAACTCGCTCCTCTCTCAAGTTAATACAAGAGAACCAGAATTGCTACCTTTAGTTTCCGTTGAAATCTGCCTTTGGTATGACTTGATTGGCTGCTGTATTTTGGGTCGTACCTGTTCAATCACCTTGTCAATTAGTGGTCTGTGTCATTAATTTTGCCGTATTGTGAGGGTCAGATCCCCGACTTCTACTTCTTTGAGAAGTCGGGGATCTCACAGCCCATCAAAACTAGCTTGACAGAGTACTATGCGCTCAAACTCTTTCTCTTCTTCAAAGAATATAGAATTTAGGCGTTATAATGCAAGTCCCTAGGATATGCATAAAAAATACACTATTGCGTCAGGCAAAATACTTAAGAGAATTATTTTTTAGATAATAAAATGCACAAAAGTCCTTGTGATTTTAGGTGACACCAGAGTAAAATTGATCGCTGTTGAAATTTATATCAGGGAGTAAGGTTATATTAGTCACAAATCTTCTAGAAATTTTTCGCAATTTATGGGGTTAGTTTACATTGGAAAAGGATAATTTGAATAGTTAGAAGATTCTTCAATTAGGTTTTGTCACTCATCTTAGAAAGAAAGTAGGAATTTCAAAATGGACTGGGAATCACTAGCTGTGATAAGCAGTGTTTTTTTATTTGGATTTTTGGAAAATTTGTTTCCCTTCTTTAACTTTAAGCAAAGTTTTCAGAGTAAAACTGATACTAATTTAATTTTGGGAATCGTCAATTTAACTGCCAGCAGTCTGACAACAGCTTTACTTTTAAATTGGGTTTGGCAGCAAAGTATTTGGCAAGGTTTTTTCCATTGGATAAAATCACCCTTGCTGGGAATAGCTTTATCTTTTTTGTTGCTGGATGCTTATATGTATATCTGGCATAGGTGGATGCATACTATCCCCATAGCATGGCATTTTCATAAAGTACACCACACGGAAGTGTCAATGAATACATCTACTGCTTACCGCTTTCATCCAGTTGAAGCTATTGCCTCTAATATCCCGAAATTATTTTTAGTCTTGCTATTTGGGATTACTCCGAGATATTTGCTATTTTATGAAACTCTGTTGGCAATTGAGTTAATCTTTCATCACAGTAACTGGGCAATACCTCGGCAAATAGATAAATTTCTCAGCTATATTATTGTGACACCAAATTGTCATCGTGTTCACCATTCGGAATCTCTCAAAGAAAGCCAATCTAATTATGCAAGCTTTCTGAGTATTTGGGATAGGTTATTCAATTCTTACTATTATCCTCAATACCCAGATAAAATTAAATTAGGATTGCATGAATCTTATCAAAAATTTAATAGTTTATCTCTTTTAATGTTACCTTTTGCAAAGAAGTTTTAATACTTTGCTTTTAAACGCAGAGGTTCGCTGAGTACACGCTGAGGTACGCAGAGTTTTTACTATAAATTTATTCAATTTGGTACTTAGAGAATGTCAGCCAAAACAACTATAAATTTTCGGGAAGCAACTCTGCAAGAAGATTCTTTGATTGCAGAGCATTTTTATCAGATGTGGTTGGATAATAACGTTTCTTCTGAGTCTATTCAACCTGACTGGCTTGATATTAATCTCCAGTTTATTACTAAGGCTCGCCAAGATTTATGTTACAAAGCTTTTATTGCTGAAGTTGATGGTAAATTAGTTGCTTCTGTTGGTTGTCAGCTTTTTGCTGGTCTTTACCCGAATATTCTTACAGAAAATTACCGTAAATATGGTTATGTTTGGGGTGTCTATGTTTACCCGAACTATAGAAGACAAGGCATCGCAAAGCAACTTACAAACATGGCGATCGCTTACTTAAAAAGTATTAATTGCACCCGAGTCATTCTTCATGCCTCACCTCAAGGCAAACCAGTATATCCTCAACTCGGCTTCTGTGATAGTAATGAAATGCGTTTAGATATTTGTTAGTTGTTGATTATTAGTTTTCTTCACAGTATTAGAGTTCCCACCAATGAATCACAACTGACACACCATTGGCTGGGCTGAACGTAATACCACATCCAGCAAACCCGGAAATAACGCTTCTAGATCATCTTGCCTTAAACTGTTTATATGTTGCGTCCCCTCTTTGCGCGTCAACATCACCCCCGATTCCCGCAAAATCTTAAAATGATTTGACATGGTTGACTTGGCGATCGCAAAATCAAAGTCAGCACAGCATTGTTCCCCAACTGTCGCCAACCGTCGCACAATCTCTAGCCGCACTGGATCGCCTAAAGCATACAGTACTCCTGCTAAGGTCATGTGTTTTCGGTCTGGGTGATAGAGAAATCTCATACTTGCAACTTCTAAGAAAAAATACTATAGTTTAGTTATTCGATTATATCGAACAAACGAATTATATAGCGAGGGCGAATATGTCATCCATTACAGATGTGACGGAAGCCACATTCAAACAAGAAGTGCTAGAAAGTGAAATGCCTGTTTTGGTGGACTTTTGGGCACCTTGGTGCGGTCCTTGTCGGATGTTGGCTCCCGTGGTAGATGAGGTTGCTAATGAATACACAGGACAGATAAAAGTAGTAAAGCTGAACACAGATCAAAATCCTACTGTTGCAAGTCACTATGGGATTCGTAGCATACCCACGATGATGGTTTTCAAAGCTGGTCGGCAAGTTGATACGGTCGTGGGTGCAGTACCAAAAACAACTCTGGCTAAAACTTTAGCACAGTATCTGTAATCCAATAACAAAATGGGGTGGGCAAGATTCCACCCCAAAGATAGAGGTAAAGGAATCTCTGTTTTATTAAACTCGGTATTTTTGACTATTAGTCCATGTCAACTACCTAGACTTGAATCAAGTGCGTAGCTTGTAGGAGTCAGTTTGCAAGCAAGCTACGCAAAGCCTTAACGCAATCTACTAGCTGCGCTTAAAAATCCAAAATCCCATGATTGAACTTTACTATTGGACGACGCCAAACGGTCATAAAATCACGATGTTCCTTGAGGAAGCCGGATTGCCCTATACCATTGTGCCTGTGAATATTGCTGCTGGGGAGCAGTTCCAACCAGACTTTCTCAAGATTGCCCCTAACAATCGCATCCCAGCAATTATTGACAAACAACCCGCTGGTGGTGGTGCTGAGATTTCAGTTTTTGAGTCTGGTGCAATATTATTATATTTGGCGGAAAAAACCGGGAAACTGATTCCAAATAATACACGCGATCGCGTTCAAGTGATGGAATGGTTATTCTGGCAAATGGCAGGTTTAGGTCCAATGGCCGGTCAAAATCACCACTTCAGCCAATATGCTCCCGAAAAGATTGACTATGCGATTAACCGCTATGTGAATGAGACAGGACGCTTGTATGCAGTCTTGAATAAGCGGTTGGAAAATAGAGAATTTGTGGCTGGTGATTATTCGATTGCCGATATTGCTTCCTATCCCTGGATTGTAGCCCACAATATCCAAAGCCAAAATCTAGAGAATTTTCCCAATCTGAAGCGGTGGTTTGAGACGATTAAAGCACGTCCGGCTACAGTTCGCGCTTATGAGAAAGCAGAGGCTTTCAAAAATCAAGCGTTAGATATTGAAAAATCAAGAGCAGTGTTATTCAATCAATCCGCGAACACAATTGAACCTTGATGTTCATATCTTGATTATCTTGCACCAAGCTGCAACACCCTATAAGGGTTGGCATTACTAAAATTAGATGCCAAAAAAAATAATTAACCGCAGTAGGCATCGCTTAACCACGAAAAAACTCTTGCGATGTCGCAATAGTTTTCGGACACGAAAAATATTAGGGGGAAATCATGCCAAGTTTATTTGATTCTTATCAGCTTAAAGATGTTACTTTGCGCAACCGCATCGGGGTTTCGCCGATGTGTCAATACAGTTCCAACGATGGGCTAGCAACTGACTTTCATTTGGTACATTTGGGTTCCCGTGCGGTAGGTGGTGCAGGATTAGTTATCGCTGAAGCAACAGCGGTGGAAGCACGAGGACGCATCACTCCAGGCGATGCGGGAATTTGGTCAGACCAACATATTGAACCATTACAGCGCATCAATAAGTTTATCAAAGAACATGGGGCAGTAGCAGGAATTCAAATAGCGCACGCTGGCAGGAAAGCAAGTGCAGCACGTCCTTGGGAAGGCGATAATTCTTTGAAAGATGAAGAAGGTGGTTGGGAGACAATTGCACCGAGTGCGATCGCCTTTGATCCCGAGGTATTATGGCGGGTTCCCAATGAGATGACACGAGAAGATATCCAGCAAGTGCAGGATGCATTTCGATCTGCAACTGTGCGATCGCTGGAATCTGGATATGATTGGTTGGAATTACACTTTGCTCACGGTTATTTGGCACACAGCTTCTACTCACCCCTATCTAACAAGCGCACAGATGAGTATGGCGGTAGTTTTGAAAACCGCATTCGCTTTGTATTAGAAACGACCCGTGCAGTCAGGGAAGTTTGGCCCGAACGCTTGCCTTTAACCGCTAGACTATCATGTTCTGACTGGGTAGAAGGCGGTTGGACAATTGAAGATTCGGTAGAATTATCGAAAAAACTGAAAAATGAAGGTGTGGATTTAATCGATTGTAGTTCTGGTTTTAATACACCCGATTACAAGCAATATCCTTTTGGTGCTAGTTGGCAAGTACCGCTTTCTGAGAGGATACGGAAAGAAGCCAACATTGCCACGGCATCTGTCGGGTTTGTCACAAACGCCATGCAAGCGGACGAAATCATTCGCAACAATCGTGCAGATATTGTATTATTAGCGCGTGAACTGTTACGCGACCCTTATTGGCCCTATCACGCTGCACAAGAACTGCGCAAGAAAAATACAGCTACATTGCCCGTACAATATGCAAGTTGGCTGTAAGCAGTCCTGAGTCCTGAGACCTAAGTAAATAGTATAAATTTATTTTACTCAGCCATTCAGCACTAAACGTTAAACAACACCCGCAGGAATTTTATGAATCCAATCACCCAAATTAAACCTTTGGATGTACCGAATGCTATTCTCCAGCGTCGTTCGATCAAAACTTTCAAACCAGAACCCATATCCGCAGAATTGCTGAAGCAACTGGTAGAATTAACTGTTGCTGCACCCAGTAGCTATAACGTTCAATCTTGGCGAATTATTTTAGTTCAAGATGAAGCACAAAAAGCCGCTTTGTCTGTAGCATCTTGGAATCAAAAGCAAATTATAGAAGCACCATGTACCTTCGTTTTTGCGGCTGATGCAATGGCAGGAGAAAAAGATTTAACCCCAATCTTAGAACAGGGTTTAGCTACAGGTGCTTTCAGTGAAGGAACAGTAAATTATTTCAAAACTGCTGTACCACAATTCCAAGCTGCACTTGGAGACAAACGTCGGGAATATGCGATTAAGGATGCGATGATTGCCGCAACACATATGGTATTGGCTGCAGAAAGTTTAGGTCTATCCACCTGCTTTATGAACGGCTGGATGGAAGATAAAGTAAAAGAAGTGATTGGTGCTAGTGAAGATCCAGATTTAGCGATCGCTATTTTGGTGCCTGTAGGATATGCCGCAGAACCCCGCAAAAATCCCGGTCGTTTGCCTACTTCTAGTAATGTTTTTGTAGATAGAGTCGGAAATCCTTATTAAGGTAATCTTAAAAAGTAAAAAGTAAAAAGATAAAAGTAAAAAGAAAATACTCTTTATTTATGGAGATTTGTAAGGGAAGTGCTCCCTGTCGGTAACGGACGCATTTTTTCTTGCGGTGTAGGTCTAGAAAAAATCTTTTTACTCACTTTTTTCCATAAATTTAATGGCTTTAAATCCTTTTATTTCTTCTTTATACTTTTTACTTTTGCATTATTCGGGAATTGTTAACGGTTAACCGTTAACCGTTAACAACCTTAAAACCGATTAAATCTGCCACGCTTTCAACCATTTACTCCAAACAGAGTTAAATAATTTCTTCACCTGATGATTGCGACTCCACTTTTGGAAGGCTATTTCGTAGTCTTCTCCCTCAGTTTGAAAACTATTCCAACCGTTAAGACCGACTCCTAAGCCCCAAAGTGTCAAAATATACAATGACCAAGTAATCCCCCCACCAGTGATCAAATCGAGCATCACCAAGACGGTATTAACTATTGCATAATTTCCAAAACGCTTTTTGAATCTTGTGCGACGAAAAGAGTTAAAAGCTTGTCGTTGTTGGATTTCTCCCTCTTTTGACAGCCAATCACGTTCGGCAAGTTGGAGACATTCTGGTGCTATTTCTAACTCAGAGGCAATTTCTAATATTTCCTGATAGGAAAATTCTTTATCTTGGTCGTCCGCTTGACGAGCGATCGCTAGATGTAAAATTTGCTGTACATCTTCTTGGCTATAAGAACGTATGGGTTTGGGTTCCGACGTCATAATTTTAAGATCCTGAGTTATGAGTGGAAGATCAAATAATTGCATTCTCTTATATAACTTTAAATATAGAATTACTGTTTGATAACAGCAGTCCTATCTCGATTATCTTTAGACTAGCAAATCTATATTGTGTTATGCTTGGTGGGTTTTCCGCATTCTTGATTACAAATTACCGTCTGTCTTGACTCAGGACAATGGAAGCGCAAAAATATTATACCGTAATCCGCCAGGGACTTATAGTCCCTGGCAGACTGGCTTAAAAGCCCATTTTGTTGACTCTCACAGGCTGGGGTTGCTCAAAAGTATAGATTTCTTTAATCGCTTGTACCCAACCGTCAGAAACAGATTCGAGGATGCGATCGCCTTTTTCTTTGGTTGCTGTCGTCGGGTCTCCGATTACCCCACTTTTACTAATATCCCGTGTGACCCAAGCAAAGGGTAATTTACCTTCTGGACTCAGCAAGCTCCCTTCTGGTTGTTCTGGTGGATACTCGGCAACTGCTTTATCCATCTTCACCAGGTCAGGCAAAAGCGCCAGCATAATACTAGTTTCGGCATCTCCAGCGTGCATCCCTAACTGTGCTTCTTTTGGTGTGAGCAACTCCTTGGTAATATGAGGCACACGCCAGGTAAAAAGGGGGAACACCATAAAGTCACCATACTTCACATGTAAATCCCGTGCCGCCATTTGCATGATTTGCGGTTGTCCCCCGTGGGAGTTCATCAACACGAGTTTGCGGAAGCCTGCACGGTAAATGCTGTCAGCAACTTCCATAATTGTTGCCGTCAGGGTTTCCGTACTCAGGGTAATTGTACCGGGGAAGTGGCAGTGTTCGTTTGATTTACCATAATAAAGGCAAGGCATAGCATAGGCAAGAATGCTAGCGTCCAGCTTTAAGAGCGCTTTTCCTAATACACCCATACCAATTGCAGCATCAACAATCAGCGGTAGATGAGGTCCATGTTGTTCAATTGCTGCTACAGGTTGAATTATGACTACATTTTCTTTGTTAGGTATGGACTGGATTTCTGTCCAACTGAGGTAAGGAAAAAAGCGTTTTGGCGGAATAAAGCTATGCATAAGCAATCCAAATTTCTAAATTTCAAGACAATTAAAAATGCTATAAACTCATGGTGGTGATTATAAACACGAGTAATATCGTGTTTTGAGAGTTAATTAATCCATCTAGTTCATTTAGCCTTCAAAGGCATTTTACAGATATTTCGCACCTTGCAAGCGATGAGGATAAAACCCAATGGTTGAGGAAAATGGATCGATTCGCACCCTGTCAGTTGATATTGGGGGAAGTGGCGTTAAGGCTATGCTATTGGATATTAAGGGAAATCCCTTAACCGAAAGAGCGCGTTTAGATACACCACAACCTGCAAAGCCGGAGATTGTGATTAATGTAATTAACTCTTTAGCAGATATTCAAGGTGAGTTTGATCGTGTTTCCGTTGGTTTCCCTGGTGTTGTCAGAGGTGGGGTGACGGAAACTGCAGTCAATTTAGATCCAGATTGGATCGGGTTTGATTTAGCAACATCGCTATCCAAACGTTTAAATAAACCTGTACGGGTAATCAATGATGCAGATATGCAAGGTTACGGGGCAATTTCTGCGAAAGGTGTGGAATTGACGATTACTCTGGGTACCGGCTTTGGTTCCGCGTTGTTTGTGGATGGCAAGTTAGTGCCAAACTTGGAAATGGGACATCATCGCTTTAGAAAAGGCGAGACATACGAACAGCAGTTAGGGCGGGCCACCTTGGATATAATAGGTGATAAAAAATGGAATGGGCGTTTATCCAAGGCGATCGCTTCTTTAGAAAATCTATTTAATTACGATTATCTCTATATTGGTGGTGGGGAAGCTGCAAGGGTGAAGATAGAGTTACCTGGAAATGTGAAAATTATTCCCAATATCAGTGGGTTGCTGGGTGGAATCGCTTTGTGGCGAAATTAGTGTAACGGGTAAGGGTGAATCAAAAAATTGAAGCCACTGGTGGGATATTTCTTTAATTAGTAAGTAAGTCGGCGAGAAAAAACCAAGCTATGTAACGAAAAGTAAAATCTCTGTATTTAGGTATTTCTTTTTGCAATCGCGGCATAGTAGAATACCTATAGATTTGTGCGTTTCATTATCCAAAAACTTACTTACCAAAAATGCCTGAAACTTTTATTTAACTATTCAGAAACAATTGAATCTTGTCAGCAGTTTCTTGTTGCAAAATTAAGTATAAATAAGGTTATTGTCTAATGCCTATTTTAACAAAAGAAAATTCAGATTATATCTACGAAACAAAATTTTGGGTTGTACTTCTAGCTTGGAAGCAAATTTTTCCTCGTCTTGTAGTTTTTGCTAAACCAAATATCAGTGGAATTTTTTATGAAAACCTTTCTCAAATGCCAATAGAGGTGATAATTGATTTTCAAAATAATGTAATCAAAAAAATCGAACCTGCGTTTTTACAATTATTTGCTGGAGATGTAAAAGAAGACTTTGTAGCAAACTGGTTTTGTATGATGAACGATGCTTACAAAGAATATCCCCCAAAGCCACAGGTGCATTGGCACTTTAAGGCAAGAATTAGAAATCCTATTAAAATTGCCCAGTTTCAATTTACTGATCCTGCTTTTGGACATTTTCCACCAAGAAAGGAAGAAAAGCAACTACCTGAGATTGACGGTACTCCTGAAGAAAGACTTGAGTTAATCAAAATAATCAGAAGTGAAATTCAAAAAATTAACTAAAAAATAAATTGATACAACATTATAAGTTACGCATCATATCATGTCCGCATAATCGCTTACGATAAAAGCAGAGAGTAAAAATATGATTTATGCCAAAACGGATCAGTATAGTGGAGCATTCAAATATTTCTGAATTAGAGCAGCTCTACAAACAAGCTAA
>JAHHGZ010000025.1 GCA_019359595.1 Cyanomargarita calcarea GSE-NOS-MK-12-04C | reverse complement strand
GGCGACCATAGTCGGTTGCAATGATGGAAAGCGAAGTGACGGGAAACTGTCACGCTTCGTTTGGAGAGAGGGATAGAGAAACACGCAAATCGAAAGGTTTGAAGGTGCGCTCCGTCCCTACTCTATTTTCGCCATTACTTGCTAACATCGCCTTGCATGGTATGGAAAATCGGATAAAGCAGGTGTCCAAAAATGCCTTTCTGATTCGATACGCCGATGATTTCGTAATTTTACACGAAAATTTATCGGTAGTCGAAAGATGCCAAGAAATTATTGCCGAATGGTTAAAAGGCATGGGATTGGAATTGAAACCAAGCAAAACCCGTCTAGCTCATACTTTCAATGAGCATGAAGGACAAAAACCGGGATTTGATTTTTTGGGGTTCAACGTTAGACAATACCCAGTTGGAAAATACCAGTCTGGGAAAAACAACGGAACTCTACTTGGTTTTAAAACCCTCATTAAACCAAGCAAGAAAAAGATAAAACTCTATGTTGAGTCACTACGTAGTGTCATCAAAACCCATAAGGCTGCGCCTCAAGAGGCACTAATAAGCCGATTAAACCCCATTATTCGGGGATGGGCTAACTACTACAGCACAGTGGTAAGTAAAGAAATTCTCTCAGGAATGGACAAACTTATCTATCAACAATTAAAAGCTTGGTCAAGTTTCCGTCATCCACAAAAAGACTCCCATTGGATAGCCAAGCGCTACTGGCTTATTGACCAGGGTGAAGGATGGGTCTTTGCTAGTAGGAAAGAGGGTAATAAAAAGATGCGTCTTATTAAGCATTCAGAAACGCCAATTGTTAGACACATAAAAGTGCGAGGAGATTGCAGCCCTTACGACGGAGATTGGATATATTGGAGTGCCAGAATGGGAATGCACCCAGAAGCGGCGGCAAGGGTATCAAAACTCTTGAAAAAGCAAAAAGGGAAATGCGCTCACTGCGAATTGTTCTTTAAAAATGGAGATTTACTGGAGATAGACCACAAAAAACCGCGTTCAAAGGGCGGGAAAAATACACAAGATAATCTCCAATTACTTCATAGACATTGCCACGATACAAAAACAGCAAATGATGATAAAGCTGTTAGAGGTACTAATGACAATAGCCAAATCATTGAGGAGCCGTGTGAGGTGAAAGTGTGCGCCGTGGTACGCACTGATTGAATTGCTAATTAAATTGGCTGGAGTTCGGGGTAATCGACTCCAAGGCGAACAACTTACCTAGACCTGAAAGGGCGAGGGGACAAGAGCATGTTCGTAAAGCGGAGAATAACAGAAAACGTGTATGTTATGGCTCTGCAACGCCTGAACGATATGGTTAAAGCAAAACTGCCTGAACCCTAATATCCAGAGGTGGAACCGCACATCCTTCGGTAACACGTTTGTACACCGATGTTGTTGGTAGCCATTAATTCGACTTTTGTTAATGGTACACCCTGACCAACAAGCAATGAGTAATGAACTCATTCAAGGATACTCGTTTTGAACCTAAGTCGTTCTATATACGTTCATCAGTGACGAAACACGGGATTGCCTACGGGACGCGAGTCCTATGGTAACGGAGTTCTAATAGTAGTCGTGGGAGTAACGCCCCACCAGGGCAAACGGGAGAGCCGTTTACAGGGCGAAGTAGAACAGGTAATAAAGATGAAACAGAAATCGAGAGGTACGCGAGATGCGAACAGCCGAAACGATACTGAACATCATACGTGAATAAACGTAAAAATTACCGGAAAGCTACGTGATACGGAAACGGTCATGCGTAGTTTGGAGGGGGGTGGTTGGAAAAGTACCAGCAATGGTAACTCGCTGGCTACCTACCCTACCGCACGTCCGGTTCTAAATGAGAGGTGCGGGAGATAATACTCCCCATCGACTCAACCCTAGTCCATTGCTCTAGAAACAAACGATTAAACTTTACCGTTAATTAATAAATTATATGTATCGTTTTGTAGGAGTTCTAAATAATAAACTCCAACGCCTGATATGGAACTGTTTCACTAAAAGGAACGTTTAGTGTTTGAGTGAGTGCGGCTTTATCTACAAGCATTATGGTTGCAAGTACCAAGCCACTGATTAAATCTAAAGTGACAATTCTCAACAAGCAAAAAGCACATAAAATTGCGTCAAAATAGTTAATTTTGGTTTAATTTAGGTAAAAATTTAAAATACTTGCTCTAATTTCTGGAAATCGCGCTCCACTTCAGAACACAATGACTTATTGTTAGGGTCTGTTTTTAGGGCTTTTTTCAGATAAATTCTTGCCTTGAGCATTTGCTTTTGAGCAATTAGCGCTCGTCCCCACAGTTGATAGGATATCGCTTGCCACTGACGCACTTCAGGATCTTCTGGCAAACGTTCAGCCAAAGCTTCCGCCAAAGCGATCGCCTGGGGAAATCTTCTCTCTCTCAAAAACCGCTGTAGTTGCTCGTAAGTCTTCCACTTCAGCCGCTTTTCTATTTCCGCCACATGGGGGGGTATAGGTTGAGATTCCTCCACCACCACCCTCTTGACTGTCGCATCTGGTGGTGTCGATTGTGACTGACTCGGCTGTGAAACTGCCTCCTCTGGCGGTACTACTTGCAGCAGGAGCTTGTAAGCCTCAGTTAAGGCAATAAACTTGTCTTGAGCTTTTCTGTCATCTGGGTTGGTATCGGGATGATATTGTTGAGCCAGTCGTCGGTAGGACGATTTGATGTCAGCAAACGAGGCTCCTGACCTTAAACCCAATAAACGGTAGCAATCTCCAAGTTCCATCTTGAGCTATCAACCGGCGCTTTGTATCAACTATCAGCAATCAGCTTAAAGCTTGAATTAGTAATGATAAAGAGTAAATTTGTCATTTAAAGTTCAAACTATACACTTTTTTCCAAACGAATCAGCGATCGCCCGGAAAATTTGGGGGAGACGAAGAGTTAGGAGTTAGGAGTTAGGAGTTATGAGTCAATACTGCTCGGTTAATATCTGTGAAATAAATTACTTTCGGAACGCCAAGGGCGTACCGGCTGAAAGCTTAAACCCATTAAAATGGGTTAAAATGCCTAGTAAACTTACTTTAGCTATTAGCCCGACCTTTAGTTGAGGACGGATTTTTGGGCTTAATCGAGCAGTATTTGAGTTATGAGTTTTAACTCCCAATTCCTAACTCCTAACTCCAAACTTCTAACTCCAAACTCCAAACTTCTAACTCCAAACTTCACAAGAACCCCCCTTCCATCTGCCGTAAACGGAGGATAAAAGGGGGGTATTACGTCCCTGAGTCAATAGGGTATCAGAAAACACTCTTTTTGCAAAAGAGCTATCGACTACTTTTTTACAACCGCTCTTCAATTACGCGGTCAATCAAGCCGTATTCTAAAGCTTCAGCAGCAGACATGAAAAAGTCGCGATCCATATCTTTTTCAATCTTCGCTATCGGCTGATTTGTGTTTTTCGCGTAGATATCATTAAGCTGGTGACGAATCCGCAGAATCTCTCTAGCTTCAATCTCGATATCGCTGGCTTGTCCGCGAGTACCACCAGAAGGTTGGTGGATCATAATCCGCGAGTGAGGTAATGCAACACGTTTGCCTTTAGCACCGGCTGCTAGCAAGAAAGACCCCATTGAGGCTGCTAAACCCACGCAAATCGTCACCACATCTGACTTGATGTGCTGCATGGTGTCATAAATTGCCAAGCCAGCAGTGACCATCCCACCTGGAGAATTAATATATAGAGAAATATCCTTACCAGGGTCTTCCGAATCCAGATAGAGCAATACAGCGATGATTTGATTGGCAATTTCATCGTCAATGTCTTTACCTAGGAAAATAACCCGTTCCCGGTAAAGGCGATCGTAAATGCTAATCCAATCTGTGTATTGTCCTCCGGGCATCCGGTAGGGAACTTTAGGAACGCCTATAGGCATAATTGACTCCGTTTATAAATAATTTAGTAGTGGGGGAGTTAAAAGTTAGGAGTTAGGAGTTAGGAGTTAGGAGTTAGGAGTTAGAAACTTGCCATAACTCAATATTCATAACTCCTAACTCCTTTCAAAGAACGCTAGCAGGTAGCGGGGGGTGCGCGAGTTCTTCTTTCTCAAAAACTCTGTCAATTAGACCGTATTCTTTCGCTTGATAAGGTGTCATATACAACAACCTATCCATATCCTTGATAATTTTTTCTACGGGTTGGCCGGTAGTGCGAGAAATAATATCAACCATTGATGCCTTATTTGCCAGAACTTCCCTCACCCGGATTTGGATGTCCGTTGCTTGACCTTGGGCGTAGCTCTTGGGCTGGTGCAGGATAATTGAGGCATTGGGCAAACTGGCGCGGCAACCTTTGGTACCAGCACCGAGAAGCATCGCTGCCATACCCATCGCTGAACCGATGCAGATGGTGTGGATGGGTGGCTTGATGTATTTCATTGTGTCATAGATAGCGAAGGCTTCAGTTTCAAAGCCAATGGGGTCGCCGCTATAGCCGGAGGTTCCTGTAGAGTTGATATAGATTTTAATCGGTTTGTCTGGGTCATCAGACTGCAAAAACAGCAGTTGAGCAACGATAAGTTCCGTGACAGCAGGCACAAGTGGCATACCCAGATAGACAATTCGCTCCTTCAACAGTAGAGAAGGTAAATCTGGCGGCGGTGTGCGGTACGAGTTATCGCCGTAGTAAGGGGCTTGAACAGCCTTGATGGGGGAATTATCCATAGCTACTGTTGCCTGAGAATTAATGCCGTTAACTATAATAGTTTCAGATTCGATAGAGCAATACCTACACAATCTATTCGTAGGCTATGACACCTACTGGACGAACTATAACGCCCTTTGTCCCAGACCAGAAGTCAAAAACACGCAACGACAAGCCGCCATTGTTTGTTAACTGTTGGGAATACTTGCTGTATGTAATACATCCTAGCGCGATGGTAGGTCTTCTGGAGGTGTGGATTTCTCGCTATCTAGCCCAGGGTCTTTCGGTGTGGTATTACCCGGCAACTAAGATATTCTGAATGTTATCAATCTTAATTAACGTGTATCTTTCTTGGATAAGTTTTCCGTAGCGCTGATATTAGCCTTTGAAGTTGTTTAAATATGTATATTCAAAGTTAGGGAACCTTGGTTTATGAAGGTGAGCTTGCAGCCGACTCTGAATGATGGCAACATGGACGCGACTCAACAGAACAGTCAGCGTCAGTTAGCTATTTCGATTTCTGCGATCGCAGAACTTATGGATCGCGATATACCACTCAATTTATGCTTAATTCTCGATCATAGTGGTTCGATGAGTGGACGATCGCTGGAAACTGTCAAAAAAGCGGCTATCCGTTTGGTTGACAGGCTCAAGGTAGGCGATCGTCTGAGTATTGTAGTTTTCGATCACCGGGCTAAGGTCTTAGTACCCAATCAAATTATCGAAGACCCCGAGCGAATTAAACGAGATATCAATCGTCTGACTGCTGATGGTGGGACTGCGATTGATGAAGGTTTACGTTTGGGAATTGAAGAATTGGCAAAAGGAAAAAAAGAAACTATTTCCCAGGCTTTTTTGTTAACGGATGGCGAAAATGAGCATGGTGACAACAACCGCTGTCTCAAATTTGCTCAACTAGCTGCGGGCTACAATTTGACTTTAAATACTTTGGGCTTTGGGGACAATTGGAACCAGGATATCTTGGAAAAAATTGCTGATGCCGGTCTTGGTAGTTTATCTTACATCCAACAACCAGACCAAGCTGTAGAGGAATTCAGCCGTTTATTCACCCGCATTCAAACTGTGGGATTGACTAACGCTTATCTGTTATTCTCTCTCATGCCCAAGGTGCGATTGGCAGAACTCAAACCAATTGCTCAAGTTGCTCCAGACACAATCGAGTTACCAGTGCAACAAGAAGCTGATGGACGCTTTTCTGTGCGTTTGGGTGACTTGATGACGGATTCAGAACGGAAAGTTTTGGCGAATATTTATTTAGGACAATTTTCCGAAGGTAGACATCCAATCGCTAGATTGCAAGTCCGCTATGACGATCCAGCCAAAAATCTGACCGGGTTACTCTCAGAGAATGTCCCTGTGGAGGCAAATGTAGTTGGACTTTATCAAGCTGCGAACGATCCAGGGGTGCAACAATCTATTTTGGCATTAGCTAAGTATCGCCAAACTCAGCTAGCAGAAGCGAAATTGCAACAAGGCGATCGCGCTGGTGCTGCCACTATGCTGCAAACAGCCGCCAAAACTGCCCTGCAAATGGGAGATACAGGAGCGGCAACGGTTTTGCAAACTTCGGCTACCAGATTGCAAGCTGGGGAAGAATTATCAGAAAGCGATCGCAAAAAAACGCGGATTGTTTCAAAAACTGTATTGCAGGATTCGTAAATATACTAAATTTCAGTCAGAAACCCAATTTCATCAAGAAATCGGGCTTCTTTATTCAAACGAGGAAGTTGTCCCATGTAAAAATGAAAGAAGGGATAATCTAAAGTGAGCGATAGGTCTTTTCGCTCTTTATTCACATCTTATATAAAGGATTGACCTGAGCAATGGCAGAAGAAAAAGCTCCAAAAACCAGTCAGGAAGAGCCTTCGATTGTCGAAGAAAATATCAGCGTTGCCGAAAAGGCACCGGATGTAGTCGTCGAGAATCTCAAGAGTACATCAGTACCAGAAGCGACAGATATTCCGACTGCCAACGCACCCGATCCGAAAGCGGCAAAACCTGAGAAAGCTCGTGCATCGGCTAAGGCAGATTCCGATAAACCCGCAGCAGCGAAAGCGGCAGCTAAAAAGGAAAAAGCCCCTGCTGTTGAAGATAAGCCTTTTGTGGAGTTTATGGAGCAGGAATATGTACCAGCTTTACAGAAGGCGATCGCTTCGGAAGGAGTGCAAGGTTTACAGTTGAGTTTTGCCAAGCAAAAATTTCCGATTGTGGGCTTAGAACAACAGGAATGTTGGCAAGTTATGGGCAGTTGGCTCAACGGTTTGCGCCAATTTAACGTGTATTTCCCTGACGAAGATATTCAAGGCAGAAAGGGATTTTCTTGTAATGAAGGGAAAAGACCTAGCACTCTAGAATCATTTTTAATCGATGAGCGCAAAATCACACTAGATATGTTGGTGTCTAGATTGGTATATCGCTTAAACGGACAGAAATGGTTGGGTAGAAATTAGTTAGGAGTTAGTAGGTAGTGGTTGATAGTGAACAAATAACCACTATCAACTATCAACTAACATTTTTAGATTTCGTGGAAATGATAAGTGACGGCTCCTGTATCGGGGTCGTTATCTATTTTGACATAACCTGATTTATACATATCCTTGAGAACAGTTTCAACTTCTGTAAAGCTCGCTGCGGTTGCTTTTACACCTTGAGTTACAGTGAGTGTACCACCGTTGTTTTCAGCGGCTTCGATGAGGTTCACCATGAGTTGTTCTGTAGGTGAACGGTAGACTTGAGAGGCAACCACTTGTTGATTTACAGGTACACCTAAGGGAGACAAACCTGCTTTTGCCCTCAGCCTCATTTCGTGTTCATCTACCATCCCAGGCATCAGAAACACATCTACTAGCTGCCCGATACCAAACACTCCACCAGTCAACAACCACAATACACCTGTCCCAATCTTACCGTTGTATAAACGGTGTAGTCCTCCCAAACCAAGAAACCAAGCTGCACCCAGGATGTAGGAGACTAGAAGACGGTCTTTTTTTGCGTTATTTTCAAGAGTCATATTTTTTAGCCTTCTTATTTTTATTTGTATAGTTTTATTACTCTGTTCTATTTCTTCTCTAAGTGCTTAAAAGTCTTAAATTGCTAGGCAGAATGATGATTACTGGTAAGAATGTAACAAAAAACTTATTCGATCTTGTCATATATTTATAAGCTAATATATACGTCTCTTACCGCACTTCCTCCAATCGGTTTACCTTTTAGGGTGATTTAAATTTTGTAAGGGTTTTACAATCCAAAATGGATATGAGTCTAATAAGTACTACCTACAGGCGATCGCCCATTCCCGAAAAATTGAGCTATTGTTGCAACTCTTAACGAAAAACCTGAGTATTGTTACCCTGAGGCTTGGTAGACTAATCTATATTCAAACGGATTATTGTCGTCTGTTAAGCCTTGTGAGAGCATCACTTGCGGCTTTCTCAGGCATTCAAGATAAAAAACTCCTAAGAGCAATCAAGACATGGTAGATTCCCTTAAAAAACCAGGGTTTGAAGAGATGCGTCCAGGGGTTAAAATCCCCGCAAAAGAAACCCTGCTGACACCCCGGTTCTACACCACCGACTTTGACGAAATGGCGCAGATGGACATCTCCGTCAACGAAGACGAGTTGTTAGCCATTCTTGAAGAGTTTCGGGCTGACTACAATCGGCATCACTTTGTTCGGGATGCCAATTTTGAACAATCCTGGGATCATATTGACGGGGAAACTCGCAAGTTGTTCGTGGAATTTTTAGAGCGTTCTTGTACGGCTGAGTTTTCTGGCTTTTTGTTGTATAAGGAATTGGGTCGTCGCTTGAAGCATAAAAGCCCGGTTTTAGCTGAGTGCTTTAACTTGATGTCCAGAGATGAGGCTCGTCATGCTGGCTTCTTGAACAAAGCGCTGTCTGACTTTAATATGTCCCTAGATTTAGGGTTTTTGACCAAGAGCCGCAGTTATACCTTCTTTAAACCTAAGTTTATCTTCTACGCTACTTACCTTTCGGAAAAGATTGGCTATTGGCGTTATATCACGATTTTCCGCCACTTGGAAGCTCATCCAGAAGACCGGATTTATCCGATTTTCCGCTGGTTTGATAACTGGTGTCAGGATGAAAACCGTCATGGTGATTTCTTTGATGCGATTATGAAATCCCAGCCGCAAATGTTGAACGATTGGAAGGCTCGGCTGTGGAGTCGTTTCTTCTTGTTGTCAGTATTTGCGACGATGTATCTCAACGATATCCAGCGCAAGGATTTTTACGCTTCTTTGGGACTGGATGCACGGGAATACGACATCCATGTAATTAAGAAGACCAATGAAACCGCAGGACGGGTGTTCCCGGTGATGTTGGATGTAGAGAATCCTGAGTTTTATCAACGCTTGGATGTTTGTGTAAAAAATAACGAGAAGTTGAGCGCAATTTCTAACTCCAATACTCCGAAATTCTTGCAATTCTTCCAAAAGTTGCCGATTTATCTTTCCCACGGTTGGCAGTTATTGCGGTTGTATTTCATGAAACCTATTGATGCTGCAACTGCACAAGGTTCAATACGGTAGGTTCTAAGTTTTTAAGGTAAGTTTGAGTGGTTCTGCGTTTTGCAGAGCCATTTTTTTTTGCTTTGAACTCTTTGGTGAGTTTTCCAAAAACGATGACAATGGGACTCCCCTATTTGCACCTCTTCAGTAGAAGCAATATTAAGACGGATTCCAATACTGCGAAGGTTTTGAGCCGTGAAATAAATTACCCTTCGGGATGCCTTCGGCTACATAGCAAGAAGCTTAAACCCATTAAAACTTTCAAGAAACACATTCTATAATGCTTATTTAGCAAGGGTTGCGAAAAAAATGTGTTTTTTTCATATTTTACGCTCCGCGTTCGCCGCGCCCGTCAGAGGCTGACCGGAATGCACCAATGTCAGGAAGCCCGAAATTGCTCCCTGAAATAAATTTCGGGCTAATAGCTTAAACCCATTAAAATGGGTTGAAAAGCTTATTCAGTAAGATGACCGCTTACTTTAGCTTTAAGCTGTGAAATTTATTTCCGGGCTGGATTTTGGGCTTATTGAGAATGGTGCATTCCGGTCAGCCTCTAACGGGCGCAGCAAACGCGGAGCGTAAAATATGAAAATAACACATTTTTTTGTAACCCTTGCTATATATGGATTGTGGAATGTGTTAGTTAGGAGTTAAAATGGGTTTAAAGGCTTATTCAGTAAGATGACCGCTTACTTAAGCTATTAGCCCGAAATTTATTTCAGGGCGGGTTTTTGGGCAGAACCTTCGCAGTATTAAGACGGATTGTTTTTAGAACCTGCTTCCTCTTTTGGCTGCCAAGAATCGCTGATTTTGTAAATTAAAGCAGCGACTCCCCCAAAAAACACTGCTAACAAAATGCCAAAGCTGAGGGCAACTACCGAATCAGCCAAATCTTTTTTCCCTAGTTGCGGGTTCAACGGCTGCAACCATCCTTTCAGTGGTGGGATTTCTTCAATCGCTTCTACCACTTCTATATGGGGTAATGACAGAGCCGAAAGAATTAGCGATGTAGGAGCAAAACCAAAACCAAGAATTCCGAAGATGCGGTTGCGGTCTTTTTCAACTCTTGCTTTGGTGCGATCGCTCTCGGCTTGGTCAATTGCAACTATACCGCGAATAGTCTGAATCATCTGCCCGAAAAGCTCTTGTCCTGGGGAAAGGAAGTCGATATCGATTTGAATTTGCTGCTTCCACTGGTTGCATTTTAAATCAACAAAATTATCCCATGATTCGGGATATTCACCGATAGTAGCGATTTTATCTAAGCAATTACGATAATTGACTATATTAGTGGCAATAGAAGTGTAGTGAGCCTTTAAGTCTCGCAGACAGAGACTATAATGAATTTCCTGTAGTGGCATTTTTTCTAAGGAATGCCTAAAGTTGTCTAACCGCTTCTCACGACTGACAATTTGCTCAGGAAATTTCAGCATATCGTCATTTAGTTTGCTGTAATACTTCCGTGCTTTAGGATTACAGTGGCAAGCTTCTTGGTAGATATAAAGTATTTTATGACGATAAGCAAGTAAATATATTAACAAGTCGTAGGCTTCGCTGAATTTTGCTGCCTCTGCTTTGGTATTATTTATAGATATAAGAATATGATATTGTTTAGCAGGATTGTCGGGGTTATTTAGGTCAGTTGCTTGATACTCAAACAGGAGACATCCCAGAAGTTTTTCCTGACGCACTTCCCCAAATTCTAAGTTACTTCCTGCTAGCAACGCAGTAGCATAGCCCTCAGCAAGCACCGCACACTCTTCATCACTTTTTTCCACCTCTCCATAAATCCAGACTGTTTGTCCCAAAGATGCATCGATCGATTTAGGTAGTAAAGATTCAGGATGAAATAATTTCAGTTGGTTTACATCAATGGGAATCTCTTCGGATTTTGGGGAAAGAGTAAGGTCAACTGCATAGGTATCGTGAATTAAGAAAGGTTGAAGATTGGCTTTGATTGCAAAACCTTCTGTTGTGTTAATATTACCTAAATCTAAGATGCCTTTACTCAACCAGTAAGTTTGTCTACCTTTTTCCTGTTCTGGGTTATATTCGTATTCGTTTTTGTCTTTAATTTTGTCGTAACAAATTAAATAAGAACGTAAATCTTTTAATTTCGGAAAATTCAGAGATTTATTGTAAAGATTAATAAGATTATCCCATAAATTTTGAGCATTTTCAGTAACTTTATCGGGAGCATCTGTAAGTTTGTGGCGTAGATGAAAGGCATAGAGACTCAGGGTGAAATTTTTCATAAGTAGGTCGATATAATGAATAGTTGGTGTAAAGACGATTTGGCAACGGATGCCCGAACCTAATTATGTAAAGGTTTGTAGTTGCGCTGAGTGCCGTCCACCCTGGTTAATATGGACGGGCTGGAAGCCCATCCCACAAACCCACAAGAGTGATTGGATATTTTTTTTATGTGGAAAACTCTTAGGCTGACATGCTTACTACTTATGTGTTTGAGAATCGTTATTCTATTTATAAAATAAAAACTTCATTTGAGTTTAACCCTTAAATATACCATCAATTCCATTCGCATTAGAACTTGTGGAACCACCTGAACCCTTTGGAGCTTCGGAGTTTGGTTGAATGGAATTTTCTAACATTTCATGAGCAACTGGACTAGGCTTATTAGGAGGAGTAGGACTTTCGCTATTATTAGGTCCCCATGTATCGGGAGAATCAGGAGATAATCGAGTTTGAAAAGCTCTCAAAATATCAGCATGTTCTGGTAATTCAAGCCAATCAAGAATACGATCTTCTACTACGGTTTCTGGTTCGCTCTTGTTTAGCTCATCAAGTTCATTAATGAGTATTTTTACTTCATCTTCACAATTAGAGAATAAATCGGAATTTTCTTTATATAATTCTAAAAAAATCTCGAAGCTTGATTTGTAACTGGACATATGCGTAACTCCTGAGGGGTTGACAAGCACCCTTTAATAAGGCAGAAGTACGAGGTATTTTAGTATTATGACCTGAAAAAAGATAGTAGCTGATTATACATTCTCTAAAACCACAAAAAAAGTTTCCACCATCCTGCTATTGATAATAGAGGCGATAAAAATGAAGTGTGAATTATATCTTTTTATCTGAGGATAGCTTATATCCCACATTCCGCACGTCAATTTGTAGTATGCCTCGTAGTACGAAAATATTGGCTAGATTTGGGTTTAATTTAGATATAAATACTTGATTTTTTCAATTTAAGCGTTTGTTAAGCTACGCAAGTTTTGTAATCATTACGTATTACACTATGAAGTGCGGAATGTGGGTTATATAGTTTGTTCTCTAAGGGCTGTAGCGATCCATGTCATTAATTTTGATGGTAGTGCTAGTATAAAAGCTCGCTTTATATGGTAAGCGAGCAAGATGCTCGCATTACAGTTACCCTGGTTGCAACAAATAAGTAAGCTATTCCTGCCGTGTTCCTAATGCATGAACACATAATTCTTCAAACGACACCCCATTCTCTTTCGCAATTTCATATAGTTTTTGGAAACTATCCATAACATCAGCGGGAATTATACCACCTCGTTCTTCTTGTAACCATGCAGCCTGGTATTTAAGAGGGTGACTACCTGGTACTGGGTTGCCAATATAAGCGTGAAATGGAGCTTTTTTGCCACCAAAATCACATGGGAATGTAAATCTTTTCATATTGTATTATCCTCACTAACTAATCCTTTGCGTTTACCTATATCCGTAATACCACTCAGTTGAGTCACAATTTTATAAAATATTTCATCAAGCTGACCTTTATATTTAATCCGATAAACGTGATTTTGGTAGGGAACTTCTTCTTTAACAAAAAGATAAACATCCCGTTTTGAAAAATCATCATCAATAGCTTTTACAAATGCCCTGATAATTTCTTCTCGTAAGTAAGGCTTAAGATAAACATTCCTAGCAATGACTGCTAGCATTTGTGCTGTTGCGAACCCAACAGCAGGACTTAGGTCAAGCAAATCTTCAAATAATTGCGGCAATTCATTTGGATCAATCTCACGGTAGCGATCTATAGTCTGAATAGCTACATCTTGCACCTCGATAACATCCCGTAAAGCTACTTTGAACGCAGCAATAGTTTCTTCCGTTACAGAATAAAAATAACTCAATAAAACTAAAGCAGCTTGCCTGCCAGGAAAGGTATTATGATATTCGACTACCTCCAAGAGTCTTGTTTGCAGCGTAGAAGAACTGGAAACTTTATTATAGAAAGTATTAGGTAAGCGTTCTGCACAAGCTGCGACAACACACAGAAGATCGCCAATCATAAAACGCTTAAAGTCTTGTTCAAATGGGTTCTCTTGTAGTTTTATCTCTAGCCAAGTAATTAGGATTTCTAGAAGCTGAGGTTTTTGTTCTACAGATGCAGATGCAGAATTAATACGATCGGTAAATGATTGATTAGCAAGATAAAGATTGCCCACAGAAGCCAGTAAATTTTTGAGAATACTAGAATCCTCATTTTGCAAAACTTCTAATAAGTTTTGCTTATGTTTTGTAAATATATTTTCAGCTTCTAAAATGATATTGGAAACGACTTTAGAATTATCTTTTAACGTCTCCCAAGCCAAGCTAGCTGATTCAACTAATTTAGCTGGTTGATCGAGGATAAATTCATAAGCTTCTAATACTTCACTATTCACATTCCTTAAAATAAGTAATGCTTCTTGCCACATCCTCTCAGTAATACAATTTCTTGCCAATAGCATACAAAGACTGTGGAGAAATGCTCCTTGTATCTCGGAAGTTCCCTCTCTTAATTCTTTTAGAAATATTAACCAAACATTCGCACTAATGAGTTTTATATGTCTCAAAACTAATAAGGCTTTTTCAGAGTCTACTGTATGAGATTTTGATATTTGAACTAGAGTTTCTATAATTTGACCATTATTATGATATATACGTTCAAAAGCCCATGCTATAACTAGAGAAAATTGAGGAGAATTGTCTTCTAAAAGTTCAATGCTCTTTTGTGCCAACTCCAAAAGTGTGTTTACTCCTAAAGTAGAAGTTTTTAGGAGTATTGAATTAAATCTATTACCATGTAAAGCCAATGCTGCACGATAGCGAGTTCGATCTTCTGAGCAAGTTAATAACTCTATCAAGGTTGGAACCGTTTGTTCTGAAATTTTCCCAGCTTCAGCAATAAGTAAATAAATATACTGTTTAATCAGTGGATCTAAATGAACAAGCCAATCTTCCAGAATTGGTATACTTCTAGAATCTGGACTCTGTACTAAAGGAATTAACCTACTGACTGTTTCTACATCTCCTTCTTTGATTAATTGATTTAAGGCTGCTGTTGCTTCTTGTGTTAAAAGCAATGTTTTCTTTTTTGCTCTTTGACATAAAGCTTCAAGAGCAAATAGTTTTTGGGTAGATAGTAATGCCGACCATAATCGTCCTAAATCATGGGGTAGGGAAAACTGCAATTGAAGATCGTTGAAAATTGCTCCTAATACTAAAGATGTCGTTTCATTATTGATTTCTCCTAGCTCAGTTACATATTTTTGAAATAATGGTGCATTAAATCCAAGAGCTTTAGCTTGATTCCATGTGTCAAGAGAAGAAACGGCTTCTTGAAAACAAGAATATGCTTGGGGATATCGATTCAGAGATTCACGAAAAAGTACAAGAGTTTCTGTTTTTTTTCTAATATCGGGAATTTTCTTCACATTATCTAAAGCAGATAAAAATAGCTTTAATCCTTGTTCAAGAGAAAAGTAGCTCGCTAATCGAGCATAAGCTCTCGCACGATTTTCAAAATCAGAAACTTTTTCTGCCACTTGAACTGCTTGTTGAAGCCATCGTAATTTCTTAGTTGAATGACCGATCCATGCAAGTTGCTCAAAGGCCCATTCCTTTCGACTGAAATCTTTAATAGCATAAGCAGCTTCTTGAGCATTGACTATCAAAAAATTAAATTCAGAGAAGTCACTTGACTTAACTACAAATGGAATTTGAAAAAATGGATTATTTTCCATTAGCCTCAAATATCCACGAAAACGCAAATATGGATCGTCAATTGTTTGTAATGCTTGCAGTAAACTAATTTCTGGATAGGGATCTGCAAGTAAGTCGCTCAGATTCTCTTGAAATTTAATAAGTACTTCAATCGTTTCGCTTCGAGCTTGAAATTTATCTGATAAGCTTACAGCTATAATAATAGCTTCAATTACCAAACCATTTTCTTGCAACAATGGAGCAAGTTGAACTAATAACCACCCTCTAAAAAAATCAAAATCTTTGGGTATTGTTACCAAGGCATCAAGAGCAGCAGCTAAAATATCAAGCTGCTCAACTGCACGAGGTGGGATCTTTTCTAATGACCAACCAATACGCTTATTCCATTGACTATTGGTGCTGAGATACGTATTTGCTAATGCTTGAGCAAGCTTAATTGGAGGATTTGAAAGCTGATTGCCATCCGTATCTATTACAACGGCTAGATTGTAAACCGGATCGTCATTTGCTCCAGAAAAAAAGTACTGTAGGGTTTCTGCTAGTATAAGAGGCTTATATAACTCATGTGCCAATTCCTCTAGTTCCAGCAGGTTGTATGGCTCTTGTTGAAATGCCAACCTTACATTCAATGTGGCTACAACCAAGTCAGTCCAATGTTCCCATGTACATCCACCTAATTCTTTCAAAGACTTAATAGTAGCAGAACTTGCCGATTGAACTACATTTTCTAGAAACCGAATCAATCTCAAAATGTGAGAAATTACTTGTTGAGTTAGAAAGATATCTTTTTGTAGAATTGGTGCAATCGGCTCCCCTAATGCTGCTAAAGCAAGGCAAATATCAATTTTAACAATCAAGCTATTTTCACTTTTCCATTTTTCCCACAGTTTAGGAATCAAGGAATCTGGTGAGCGCTCATTTTGAAGTGCTTCAAGAAGCAAAGGAGTCAGTGAAGAATCACGATGTATCCTTTTTATAGAAAATTGATGACCATTGTTCTTGAGATTTTCTAAGGTTGCATTCCATTCTGCGAGGTCTTTATTCAAACGCTCGATTGTTTCTTTTGATTGGCTTGACTGGGGAATATTTAATATCTGTTGCTGTTCATAATTAATTTGTGCAATTTTGTCCTTTGTTTCAGTAATACGTTTACTGATACTGGTATCGAATCCTCCGTAAATAGCGATGCCTAATCGAACCCACATTGGATTAGCTAGAAATTTTTCGGCTAGTTTTGGTTTAGTCAGCAATTTGCTTCGCAACGACCCTGGTTTATCAGGCAACAAATCAGGAAAATTGACAGCAATATCCCTTAATGCATTATCAATAGGCCAGTTCCATTCTTCAGAATCATGTATCCAAATATCAGCTAATGCTCTAGCTAGACGGATAGTATAGCAGCGAGAAATACGCATAAGTGTAACCGATGCAAAAATCTGCTCACTATGCTCAGAAATTTTATGAGCTAACACTTTGCGAAGCACACGTTCAACTATATTGAAGTGTTTTTCTTTGGTTAGTTGGCAAAAGGCTTGTTCAAGCTGCTCTCGTAGAAGTGGAAAGCGTTCAAGTGTTGTCCTTTGAGCATAAGCACGTAATAGCTGAAATGTTAATTCCTCTACTACACGATCGGGAACTTTAACCATCTCTGGCAAAGCAGCTACAAACAATAAAATTGTACGAGGTACTAGATGACCAAGAGTATCTGGCTTATTGAGCATTTCTAACAATAGAGTTTGAAGTGTTGTTTCATTTAATTCAACACTCAATTGCCCTAGTGCCATCAAAATTGGTTCGCGCCAGCGTGGAGAACTCAACTTTTCTAGAAGCCGCTCACTAATTCCCTCTCTTTGCTCAATTAACCAGTAACCTGCAAGATATTCTTGGAAAGTTAAATGTAAAAACCCATAAACTCCTTCACCACGAGCTGCAAGAAGACCAACTTCCTCTCGCACAACTTGTTGAAATTGAGCCGCATCTAAGTTTGATAGATGCTGTTTCAAAATTTGTTCCAGATCATCATCATTTACTACACCGATATTTGATGTTTCATGGATATGGGCAGCTAAGGGCACAAGGATCTTAATAACCTCCTCCTGACCAAACTCTCGTTCCCCCTTCCGAATTGCTCGTTCGCGCCACTTATCAATCAAAATATTTACAGCAGTTTCATAAAGCTTAACTCGTTGTTGAGGAAAACTAGCTTTACCTTGTTGTTTCTGTCCATTTCTAAATATAAGAGCCAAAATAGTTATTAAAAGGGGGTTGCTAGCTAAGTCTCCTGCACCCCGCTGTTGTAAATCAGCAATTGCCCCTTTTAACTCAGTTGCTTCTTGTATAGCGGCAGTTTCTGCTTGTGTATTCCACCGCTCAGGTGGAATAGATACCTTGTGGATTGCTTTCATCCAAACATCGCAAAACCGATTGATTGCCCGTTCACTCATTGGTTCAATAGTCAAGTGAGCCGATTGGTTGCTCAAAGGAGCCATTTGGTAACCCACAATACGACTAGTGATAATAACCTGGTTTCCTCCATCACAGGGAGAACCAACATTATCCGGAATTAGAGCCTTAATAAAAAGATCAATTTCTTTCACAATTTCACTGCGAATTGTTGGGTTCGCAATTTCATCAAGTCCATCAAGTAGAAGGATAACCCGACCAGTTTCAAACAAGTTCAAAAATACTTTATTCAACGTATGAGAATCGATCTTTCTACCACGGCTGTCTGCTACTATATTTTCATAATCAGAACCGAGATGATGACCTAAAAATTGCGCCAAGCGAAGTTGTGGCTTTGCGTTTCTAGCATTCGCAAAAGAAGCAACTCTAACGAAAATAGGTATCCGCGTTGATCCTAAGCTAACTAACTCGTCTGTCTCATCGGCTGCTGGATTAACATGATGGATTGGAACCAATACTTCTGGCTTTTTCAATAAATAAGCCCGAGCAAGCTTTAGAACAAGCCAGCGGCATAAAGTAGTTTTGCCACTACCCGGATCGCCTAGAATTACTAATCTACGCTCTTGTTGGACAGCTTCGCCTAAAGTTATGGTTCGCTCATTTGGCTTGTTAAATAGGTGCGGACGATCGCGCTCTTCAATAGACACTGGAATAGGAGCAAGGGCAAGCGAACGAATTATGTCTTTAAATATTTGGTACTCCTGTTCTTTTGTTAATTCTTTGTCTGCAAATAAATTTTTCTGCCGCGCTTGTTGTTCCAGTATTGCTTGACTTTGTTCCCGTTCGTAGGGATTGGATAAGTCACCTCTCAATGCTACATATACAGTTTCTAGCTCTACAGGATGATATTTTCCTCCGGGCAAACCTGGTAACTCTAACTCACAGTTCTGCTCAATTAACCAATGTAAATATCTATCTAGTAGTTCCTTCTCTGCTAGATAAGCTTCTGCATTTTCTATTTTTTGCTGTGGAGGTAATCCTGGCTCTATAGTGTTTACACGCATGTAAAGTACTGGACGATACCACTGATTACCCCCAACTCCCATTGCCACTCGTGCTTGATTAGTAGCAACTATTAGGGAATTTTTCGGTACTAAAGAGCGATAAAAGTCCTCGGTAAATTTTGTTGCAGACGGGATTTCTACAGAGTATTGCATCGCCACAACTGCGGGAATCCTGTGGCCGATCAGGTTTTGCGCTGTACCATTAAATACGGAATCACCAGTCACTGCCATTGCCGACTGGCAAGCAGTGAGTACGACTAAAGCAATTCTTCCTGGTTTGTTGCTGCCATCTGCCAACCCAACTTGCTCCAGCGCAGCACCAAATTGTTCTGCGCTGATATAATCTGGTTTTTCCTCTTCATCCTGAAAAACCAAATATCCTTGGGGGTTAGGTAATTGCTGCCCACACTTACGGCATTGCTCCCTACTAACTTCTGAACCAGTATAAGTTTTGCGGCATTTTGGATTTAGACACACTCGACCAAATAGCCCATGCCCATTAAAATGCAGTACATGGGGAGCATTTTCACCTTGATGCTGATTTAAGTAATCAATTAATTGTTTGTGAGTAGCAGGCTTAAGTTCCTCAAAGTTAATATATTTTTTATCTTTGGCTTTTTTCAAGACATTACGAATTGCTGACTGTGCCTCTGTCTCTTCGGCTTTCTTCGATTCCTCTGTTTGATAGCTAGCCGTTGGTGATATTAACAAAACATTCACTGGCCTCTCCCATGTGAAGCTAGGAAGGGGCGATGGGTAGGCAATGTATCTATAAATACTAATATTGCTGTGTAGTAGAAATCTTTGATCGTCATGTAGCAGTTCCCAAGGATAATCTGCCAATCGGGTTTTTGCCACATTACCTGGAAACGTCAATCGAATCAGTAGCGTCTTGTCTCCTGCCTTCTCGATAGCCACAGATAATAATTTTTCGACTTGCTGAGGAAACAGAGACTTATAAAGCGATTTTCCTATATTCTTGAGATAGTCCTGGTGAAAAGCCTTTTTATTTGGCGACAAGATACCAGATTTCACCATCCAGTCCTGCTCATTGTCCTGGAAGAGATTCGCTTGGAACCTACTAGCCTCTAAAACCTTGATTAGCGTTGTTCTCCGATCGATCTCACCATCAAAGAAAGGTAAAGATGTTACTACTTCACCTTGTGTCGTGACAATAACCTTAAATTGCTTGGTATCTAAAGGTGAGAGATACAGTTTCAAAGTTTCCAAGTGACTACCTCTTCAGTAATTACGCTCGAATAAGTATATAAAGTAACAGTTTAAATGATGATAGTAGTAATCTTACGGTTAAAAGCTCAAGAGAGTCTGTTGTTTATAGAACAATAGTTTAGGTCTTCAAGCCACAAAGCTACAATTGAAAAGGATTTTTCAGAAACGGAACAAACGCTTTAAGGAAAGCCTTTTTTATTTGTTCGTGGGGAAATAGTTTCAATAAAGACTTGGGTTTGCCAACACCGTATTCTAAGGCACAAGCATAAACACCGCTAAAATGGTGGATGTTCGGGATCGAGATTAAATTGTTGCAGTAGCTTGATGACAAGCTCGTTGCGCTGAAGTTTTTCCTTAATAAACGGATTGGCAATATTAGCGATCGCGTTAACTAAGTACAGAAGAGCATTAATTCGTAACGTTTTAAAACGCAGAGGAACGCGAAGGTAAGCGCAGAGTTACGCGGAGTCTTTCTCTTCTTTCTCATCATTCTCATCATTCTCATCGAGTTCTGCAAGTCCAGTAATTACAACAGGTGGTCGATCGGGAAATTCTACAATTAGTTGAAGTTCACCTCCCATTGCATTTAAGTAACTGCGGAGAGTTGAAAGGAGAAGGTCGGTACGTTTTTCAAGCTTTGAGATACTATCCTGACGAATCCCTAATAACTCTGCCATCCGCTCTTGAGTAAGTTCCCTTGCTTTTCTTACATCCCGAAGCGTCATATGTTCAGCGATTAGCTCTGCAGCTCGTGCTTCAATTTTAGCTCTGCGATCGCGTGGAAGTTTTTGCATTATTTCATTGAGATTCTTCGCCATCACCTTTTTCTCCTTCTTCTTGCAATCGACTCAGATGCTCGCCAAATCGTTTATCAGCTTTTGCTATAAGTTGTTTGTAAAATCGTTTTTGACTTGTTCCTGCTTTATCCCCAGCCACAAGTAATATTGCTTGCCGTTTTGGATCAAAAGCAAAAGCTACTCGCCACACCCCGTTTGCCACCTTAAAGCGAAGCTCCTTCATATTGTCATAACAGGAACCATTAAGTGTATCAGCGTGAGGTCTTTTAAGATGCGGACCTTGGCATTCAAGCAATTTTGCATAAGCAAGTAATTCGTCTTGAACCCCTTGAGGAAGCTCATAGAACTCAGGCTCAAATTCTTCATGAAATAAAACTTTCCACGCCATACTTTAATATTATGACTTTAAAACCATATGGATTCAAGTCCATTTTAAATCTGAAAGTTACATTTTTGTGGTGATGGGTGTCGTTCGATGTATGGTCGTATTCTAACAATGAATTTTGTTGATGACGCTTCCTTAAGCTCGAACGCTAAGTATATGGGAATAATGCGAACCGTGATTGTCGGCGCTGAACGCTATCCAATTCTCGAAGCCATTACAGCAACCGGGAGCAGAGGAATGGGACAAATTAACTTACATTTTGCACCAAGGAAGGGTGCGCTTGTTGAGACTGCGAGAGGTATAAGTGATTACCGGGATTTGATATAACTCAGGGTCGTGAATAGCATTCATAGCAAGCTTTTCCTTTTGGTAGTGAAAATAACAGTCTCCTTGAAGCTGCGAAATTGCTACATTAAATAACACCAGGGGTAATTTATTTATCCCGCAACATCTACCAAAGTTAGGCTATTGCTGCAAAGCTATGATGAATGGTCTATTTCAAAAACTGCGTACCGTGTTGGCAATTCGGAAAAGTCCAGGGCAAATTATCGCAGATGGCAAAGGCACTCGCTTGCAACCAAGATTTAACCAGCCTCTTGTTGGCAGCGATAGTGCTGGTATTGCCGACAATAAATCCAAAAGCTGGCTGCTAAGTATTCTTCTTAGCAGTTTGGGAGTCACCACTTTTATTTGGGGAGTTCGGGAACTGAAATGGTTGCAGTCGTGGGAGTTAAAAGCTTATGACCAGATGTTGCTTTCTCGTCAAGAAGAAAAACCTGATGAACGGATTGTGCTGGTGACTATCGATGAAGGTGACAAATGGCCTCTATCGGATGAGACTGTTAATAAGTTATTAGTGAAACTAGAATCTTATCAACCCCGTGTTATTGGGTTAGATATTTATCGACCCGAACAGAAAAATTTAGCGGCTGGGGTTAAAGATAAAAAAAATATTATTGCTATCTGTTTGATGGACAGTCTAGGCAAAAAAGACATTTTACAACCACCAAATTTTGATGAAGAGTATGTAGGCTTTAGCAATGTGATTCCTGACGACCAAGATAATCAAATTCTCCGTCGCGCTTTGTTATTTGCCACCCCCGCGAAAGGAAAATGTACAACAAAATATTCTTTTGCATCCGTATTAGCATGGAACTATTTTAAGAAACAAAATATTGAATTTAATTTAAAAGATACAAATAATTATAAACTAGGTAAAACCATCTTCCCGGCTCTATCACCAAATTCAGGCAGCTACAAAGGTATTGATACCGGAGGTTATCAAATACTTTTAAATTACCGCAATACTCGTAACATTGCTCAAACATTCACTTTCGTAGAAGTTTTGAACGGTCAGGTAGACTCCAAATTAATCAAAGACCGTCTTGTTATTATTGGTACTACTGCTTCCACTATTCCTCCGGGTGGCTTCTACACCCCCTACAGCAGTGCATCAGATCAGCCTTCAAAAATGCCTGCTGTATTTGTTCATGCACACATCGCAAGTCAAATCATCAGTGCTGTGTTGGATGGTCGCCCCATAATCTGGTATTGGTCTGATTGGGGTGAATATCTATGGGTGTGGGGCTGGGCAATGGTGGGGAGTGTTTTAGCTTTGCGACTGCGACATCCTTTAGTGTTGGTGGTGGTGTCCGGTGTGACTCTCAGTGGTTTGGTGGGACTGTGCTTTTTCATCTTTCTTAAAGGGGGGTGGGTACCTGTGGTGCCGCCTGCTCTCTCCTTAGTAATTACTGGGTTGGGTGTGATGGTTTACACTGTATATCGAACCCAACAGCGAACTAAATATATTTTTTTAGAAGTAGAAAAACAACAAGAGGCGATTGAACAATTAAATCTACTTTTAAAAGAAAATTCCGGCATTCAAGATTCACATCATCATCTTTCCCCAATAACGAATGCACCAACAAGACTGACGGGCGATCTACTTTTGGGTGGGCGTTATAAAATTGATAAAGTTCTGGCTTCCGGTGGATTTGGTTGTACTTATTTAGCAGAAGATACTCAGCGACCGGGCAATCCAATTTGTGTAGTTAAACAACTAATGCCAGCTCGTCGGGACACTAAATTTCTGCAAGTTGCCAGAAGATTATTTAATACAGAAGCAGAAATTTTAGAAGTTTTAGGCAAACATAGGCAAATTCCAGAATTGTTGGCATATTTTGAAGATAACCAAGAATTTTATTTAGTTCAAGAATATATTGAAGGACATACTTTGAATGAGGAGTTACCGCCACATTCTGAGGTGCAGAAAGAATCCTTTGTTATTGATATGCTCAAACAAATATTAGAAGTTCTAGCATTTGTCCACGAGCATCGTGTAATTCACCGCGATATTAAACCTGGTAATATTATTAGATCCAGTGTAGATAATCGACTGGTATTGATTGACTTTGGTGCAGTAAAAATGATGCAACCACCGACAAGCAAAGAAACCGAACTAGTCACAGTTGCCATCGGAACGCGGGGTTATGCACCACCAGAACAATTTGCAGGTCATCCTCGCCTCTCCAGTGATATTTACGCCCTAGGGATGATTGCAATTCAAGCAGTAACTGGTGTGATGCCCCACCAACTCCAGCCAAATGAAGAAACTGGTACTATAATGTGGCGTCAATGGGCGGAAATTAGCGAAGAATTGGCGGCGATATTAGACAAGATGGTACTCTATCATTTTAGCGATCGCTATCAATCAGCCGCTGCTGTCCTCCAAGATTTGAAACTAATTCAGGAATAGTTATTGGTTAGTGGAGTTGGTAAATTGGACTTATCATATTAGATGATGACCGAAAATCTAAAATTCATATGATTGAAGGTATTTATGAAGTGTGCATTGGTGTTCAAGAGCCAATTTCTGCGGTTCAATATTGGGAGCAATTTGGCTACCACATTGGTCAAACGGGTGAATTATCAGCAGAAATAGCCAAGGAACTATATGGAGTAAATTCAGCTTTACACTCAATTCGTCTCTACCACCAAAATTCAGATCATGGTTTAATTCGGCTGATGGTTTGGCAAAACCCTACAAATGAAGGGTTAGGAATTGGGTCAATGAAAGTCAAGGGAAGTCGTTGGGCTACAACTCTAACTACCGATATATTAAATATTTTAAATCAAGCTGAAGAGGCTTCTTCATCTGGTTTACCTATCAAATACAGTAACCCTTACTGGGAAGTTATTTACAACAAAGATAGAAAAACTCGCCCTTTTGTTGATGTCGCAGTGGGAGTACGAGAAATGTTGCTGCTGCAACCTTTAACCCGACAGGTTCTATTTCAAAGGTTTGGCTATTCACTACCCGATTACGGAAATATAAATCAAAGTGCGACTTTCAAAACTAGCCAATTTACCCACATGGGGATGATAATTCAAGATGATAGTAAAGAAACTCTGAAATTTTATGAAGAAGTTTTGGGTCTACTGCGGGTTCGTGATGATGTCGAAACTAGTTATGAATCTTCGCTGGCTGGGAGAGAATTTTTTGATTTAGAACCAGGAGAAAAGTTTATTGTCACTGCTTTTGACGACCCCCGTTCTTCAATTACAGATTTTATGGCGGCACGTTCAGGCAGACTTTATATAATTAGATTCCCAGATTGTATGCAATTAAATTCGCAATTTCAAGCAGCAAATCCCGGTTGTTTGGGAATGTGTTTGTACACCTATCGCGTTGGTGAGTTGCAGCAATATGTAGAACGAATCAAAGCAAGTCAGGCTGAACAAATTACAGATATTGTGAGTAATGAATTTGGAGAAAAAAGTTTTTCTTTTATTGCACCGGATGGATATTTCTGGACGTTAATGGGATGTTAAATTGAGTTTTTTGCCGCAATGCCCAATAAAAAGAAACGGTTATTTTTTGTTTTGCTTGGTTTCACATCTACGCTAATTATAATATTCGTATCAACTGCTATTCTTATTTATGTTTATGGAAACGAAAGTCATATTATTAAAGCAGATGCAGCCATAGTTTTAGGTGCGGAAGTTTGGCATAAGGAAGCATCACCAGTTTTTCAAGAACGAATTAACCATGCAATTACTCTCTATAAAAATACTGATGTTCGCAAAATTATTTTTACTGGTGGAGTTGGTGCAAATCAGGAAATAGCTGAATCAATTGTTGGCAAAAAATATGCTATAGCACGAGGAGTTTTAGAAGCTGATATTTTAACTGAAACTGAATCTCGAACTACTCAACAAAATCTTAAATATGCTCAAGAAGTTGCTGTTGCTAACCAGTTAACTAAAATTCTTATTGTTAGCGATCCATTACACTTGAAACGAGCGGTTTTAATGGCAAAAAATTTGGGGATGGATGCATATCCCTCTCCAACACCTACGACACGATATCAAAGCTTGAACAGTCAGTTTCCATTTTTGATGCGAGAAACGTATTTTTATTTTGTTTATCTATTATTGAAGATTTAAGAGACATCTGGTGAAAATGAAAAAACGACCAGATGTCTAATAAGTTTATTATATCATGTTCGGATGATTAGTTGTAATACCTGCATTCACACCAAGCCCACCCCCGTAAAGCTGTCCAATAGTCCCCTCCCCGCATACGCTCTCGGGGATAAAGGGGTGGGGTTATTGGGGAAATATAAGTGATTTACCGAACATGATATTACTCTTCTTCTGTGGACTCTGCGGTTAAAACAACTAAGTTTCTTCTCCTACAGGAAGGGGAAAGATTTCCCCAGCTAAATAAGCATCAAAATGCTGTTGAAAATACAACCAAGAAGTCATATCTTCTTCGACATCTAAAAAAGCTTTTGGCGCGTTTTTATATAGCCCAACTCGCGTATTAATTTCATCTTGCAGTAGTTGTGGCAATTCATTGAAACCATTAACTTTGCTGCCATAAGCACTGTAGATGAGATTACCGGGTTGATTTCCCATTTTCATCCAAGGAACCCATTGACCAATTCTATCCCAACCCAGCCGGAGTTGAGATACTGAAAGAAGTTCCGAATTTAATAAATCTGCCGTGGGGACGGTAATTTTAAATAATTCTGCGGCTTGATAATTCGGATTTGGGGAATATTCAGCAAATTTTGGATCTTTAGCCAGAGGATTCGGATAAGTTGGAAATATATCAAATACAAAAGTTGTACTGTCACCCTGAACTTGTGCTGGGAATTTGCCTTGAAAGTTACCCTGTACGGGATTATTGGCCACATGTACTACAGTGACTGTTTCCTTAGTCCAAGGATTTTCCCATTTCCGCAAAACTTCATCCGTTTCTGGGTTGAGATAATAAGTCAATTCTCTAGAAGTAAAATCCCAGCTACCTTCTTTTGTCAGAATGCATCGACTCGCACTCATTCCAACGATTTTAAATAAAAGTTTTCGCTTTTCACCAGGCACAAAAGCATATATTTTACCAGCCCAGATGAGAAAATTTGATTGATTGGGGTCGAGAGATGAACGAGTTTTCACCCATTGGGAAGCATCAAATTCTTGAGTTTGACTAACCATATACACCCTATTTTGAGTATTTAACTAGAACCAGGATATCCTGAAAATGGGGAGACGCTGTGACCTTCATAAGCAAGAGAAGGGGGGCACGGAGCAGGGGGGACAAGGGAGAATCTTTCCCGGCAGACTTTGCGTGTTAGTGAAGCGAAAAATGCCTATCAAACCCCTGCCGTCCTTATGCTGCTTCTTCTAACTTATTATCGAGACGGCGAAATAGGAATATCCAAAGTGGTAGGGAACAGTTAATCGCAATCAGTCGCACTAAATGACCGGCCGTGACTATCTCGACGTTATGATTTAAGGCTAGCGCTACTAAGATAATTTCTGCTGAACCTCCGGGTGCTGTTACTAACAAACAAGTTAACCAATCCCAAGAGGTTAACTGCATTGCAAGTATGGCAGCGATCGCCCCCGCAATCAGGGTCATTCCTACGGACATGAAGGCGTAGGTGATAGTTTGTTTCTCAAGCTGAGGTTTGTCTCCCCAATACTCACCGATGGTAATTCCTAAGAGGATTTGACCGAGTAAGTTGATTAATGGTGGTGGAGTAAAGTTAATATCAGTGACAAATGGCAGCAAATTTAATATTGGATTAAACCCTATCCCAACTAATAATGCCCCAAAAAAGGGGGCGGCGGGAATTTTGCATAAAAGTGCAAGATAAACTACTAATCCACTGATTAACAGTGCTAATATAAGCAATCCTAAATATGATGGTTCGAGACTGAATAAAACACCTTTGGCTGGGAGTGTTTGCGGATTTAAACTGCTACCAAAAGAAGATACTCTAGCAACAAAAGGTATAAGTAATACTACGGAAGTGACGCGAATCACTTGAACTAGTGCAACTAAGGTGACATTTCTGCCGTAATCGGCGGCTAAGGCGGCCATAATTCCCACGCCACCGGGAACTGTCGCTAACATTGCTGTCAAGAGGTTGATTTTAGTCAGCCGGGAGTAAAAGTAGCCAATGATGGCACCACTTAGCAGTAAGAAGCAGGTGAGTATCAGGAAGACAGGAACACCAGCTGCGACATTAACGAAGTTAGCGTGGGCATTTGAAGAACCGATAGTCAACCCGACAAGTATCATGCCAATTTTTCTGGCGTTCGGGTGAGGGTTGGGGAAATAATCGTAAAAAATTCGACAGCTTTGAAATATCAATGCACCGGAGGCAATTCCAGCAAATATCCAAGCAACTCCTCCAATATTGAACCGGGAGAAGATTAAACCTAGAGGTAATGCTAGAAGTATTTCCCATCCCAAGATAAGTAGCTGCTTAACAGAAGGCTGTTTGCTAACAGCTTCCTTATTCGCAATCGCGACGCTTAAGCTTTGACTCATTGATAGACTTATAAAATTAACTTAACTATTCATTCAAGCTAACGCGATGCCCGTATGTCTTCCATCTTCTATGGTATCGCCCTCTTGCTGGATATTAGCCTTAAGATATACCCATAAATCCAGTTTCGGGTTGATAAATCCACATCGGCTCAGTTTTGCCAGCACGTTCAAAACCACACTTTTTGTAGAAGCCAAATGCTAGCCTATCTGCTAGCAAAATATGCTGATGAAAACCTGTATAGCGAGATGTCAAAAGCTGAATAATACTGCTACCGATACCCTGACGTTGATATTCTGGCAAGACGAGCAAATGTGGATAGTATACCACCAAAAAGCCGTCAGAAATTGCATTCCCCAAACCCACTAGGCGATCGCTATCCCATGCAGAAATCAGCGAATGAGAGTTCATTAAGGCTTTGTAAAGCAATTCTGGTTTATCTGCTGATGACCATTGATTGGCTTTATAAAGCGCTAGGATGCTATTAAGAGCTATGTCGCGGGTGTCTTTGAAGTGAATTTGTGTCTCGGCTGATGTCATTACGAGTTTATTCGGAGATTAAAGTATCATTTTGCATTGTAAAGACGTTTAGTCGAAACGTCTCTACGAATTCCATGATGGGAAAAACGTCAAGTTACCGCTCGGTTGTGGGGATTTCCTCACGAAATTCGATAACCAATTGCATAGTTTCAATTGCTAAATCTCGTAAATCTTTATTCAGAGCAACAGCACCTTTGAACCCAAACCAACGGTCAAAAATAGCAACATTTCTACTTTCACCCTTGACAAAACCTTGCATATACTTAACGAGCGAAAAATTTACTGCATCGAGGAGCTTAGAATTATCCTCCGGAACCATGCAAGCAATTCCCTCTCGGGAATAAGGACGACCAGATGCGATCGCATAAGCTTGAGGATTTTTTTGTGTTTGCAACCACGCCTCTAAAAGAATACTATCGGAGGCGAAAGCGTCAATTTTTCCTTGTTGCAAAGCAGTATATCCATCTTGTCTGCTCTTAAAGTAAACCAGTTTCGCTCGGGGTTGCGATCGCTTGATTGCCAATTCGTTTGTAGTTTGCGCTAATACCCCGATTCGCTTACCCACCAAAGACTCGGGAGAGCCGATATTGCTCCCCTTGTTCACTAATAATTGCGTGCCGGTAATCGCATAGCTGACAGAGAAGTCTACTTTTTTATCCCGCTCCCAGGTAAAACTACTAGCATCGCAAACAATATCCACTTTTCCGTTAACTATATTGGGAATACGCTCCGCAGGAGTCAGCCCGACTAATTTTAGCTGAATTTTTTTGCCAAGTTGTTTTTCTAACTGCTCTTTAATCAGATTCAGCATATCCACAGAATAACCAGTCAACTTTCCCTGACTGTCGGCATAGGCAAAAGGACGTGCATCTTTACTGGTTCCAGCTGTGAATACCCCAGTCCTTGCTACTTTTTGCATCACAGTCTCTGCTGCTGCCATACCTGGTACAGCCGCTGCCAAGAAAAGACTCAAGGAAGCAACCAAAAATTTTTTATACATACTCACTCCTCTAAATACAGGCAACCACACTTTCTTTGATGCATCAAAATACAGCAATTCTACCTGTCTAGTACACGTTAATACGATACCAGAACAATAAAATTACTGGACATATTTATTAATGACTGTCTTATATAGAGTTGATATTGTAAATAATTGTTTCCAATATAAATGATTGCGTGATGAAATTAAAGAATCAAACCATAAAAAATTTTGGTTCTACACTTCATTCTCAGGACACCCTGCTATTTTTCAACTAATTGCAAACGAGGACATCTTTGCAAAAATCCCGCAGCTTTATTATCAGCATCTGGATTATCAATATGGGCAGGCGTAGGTCGGATAATACCATTGAACAAGTCATCTAGACCGTAGGGGGTGAAAAATTCCCACTGCATTTGTGCGTCTAACCTCACACCTGTTGCAGTAGCGGTGTGCAACCAATTGGTAATCCCATCTTCCGTACTAGTGAAAGTTTGACGACCAGTACGCCAACGAGCGAAACTAGCTTGATTTTTGACATCAAATTGGTAGTTAGGAAATTGAAGAGTCAGGGAAGATTTAGCTGCTAATTCTTGAGAACGTTCTCCGACTGCATCAAAAAAGGCGATATCAAAATCATTGATGACTAAACCGCAATCTTCACCAAAAATAGCCCGCCAAACTGTGTTCCGCACCGCACCCCCCGCCAACCACCAGTCAGGAAGATTGAGTTGGGCGATCGCAGGTAATACAGTACCAACAGGGGAATCAGCTAAAATGCTTTGGAGGTGATCGCTATTCATCTTAATATTTTAAACGCAGAGGGACGCAGAGGTTTTCGCAGAGGGACGCAGAGGGTTGCTGACAATAGCGTTTAAACAAAGCGAAAAATAAATGAGTAACGGAATGGCTGATTGGGTTCGCTCAGAACGTAGATAATGGCAATTATGGGCATGATGAAACTAAGAATTGCTAGTAAAACTAACAGTGGAATACCAATCGCTACTAGAATTAATAATGCAAAAATTGCGGCGTAAATGTAAAGATTTATGTGAAAATTTAATGATTCTTTCGCATTCTCTTTCACAACTGGGTCGTTAGTAATAAACAAAATGGCGATGGGTATACCTATAGATATAAATGTCGAGCTAAAAAAGATTGCTCCATGACATAACGCTGAGAAAAGCTTTCTTTGTTGTAAGTCTTCTTCCATACAGCCTCATGTAAAAATTACTTAGCTACACTATAATTTTATTGTCGATAATTGGTGTTGCCATCATTCTGCCAGAAGATATGAAAGCAAAATAGGAATATACTTAACCCTAACAACAACGGCGTCAACCAATCACCCCAACGGACGTATAAAGTCCGGGTTTGCCTTTTATAAATCGTTTCGGCGTGAGTTTCGTAAGTATTATGTCCAGATATCCACAAAGTTCTACCGTGGGGATCTACAAAAGCAGAATATCCTGTATTCGTTGCCCTCACAACCCATCGATCGGTTTCAATCGCTCGCATGATATCTTGGGCGTGGTGCTGGGCTGGCATCGGTTCGCTAAAATGGGCATCGTTAGAAGGACTCAGGATAAATTGCCCACCCGCAGCAGCTTGATAGCGAAACACTTCCGCAAAAGCAGATTCGTAACAAATACCAACAATTGCGCGTCCAAAAGGTGTATCAAATAATTGTTTGGGATTTCCTGGAACTTGGTGTTCGTCGAGAGGAGATAAGCGCTGAACGATGCCGCCTAAAATTTCTTCAAAGGGAACATATTCTCCGATAGGTACCATTCTTGCTTTACCGTATCGGCTTTTAATTTCACCATCGGATGTGAAAGTAAACAAGCTATTTGTATAGCTATTTTTCTGTTGATCGAAGCCACCAATCCAAGCAACAACGCCTTTTTCTCGCACTGCTTCCACTAGGCTACTACTCTTAATCGCGTTTTGGGAAAAAGGTAAGGCTCCTTCTGGTGTTAATACTGCTTGCACACCTTTAGCGACTAGAGTCAGATATCCAGTAGTGTAACCATCTAAAGCGCGGCGCAAACCTTCTGGATAAAGTTTAATTTGGTTGGGGACATTGCCCTGAATTATCCCAATTTTTAATGCTGTTTTTGGTGTTTGGTTGAGGGGAAGGTTGTATAAACCAAAACCAATCAGGTGGAGAGTGATGAATAATGCAGTGGCGATCGCTAAATATTTATGATTGAACCGCGTTTGCCCTTGGCATTCCCGTAGGGTAGACGCAAAGGGAATTTTCTTCGCGTTCTTTGCGTCTTTGCGGTTTATCCATCCTTCAGCAATTAAGCCATTTACAGCCACAATCGCAAATGTAACGGCACTTGGTCCCGAAAGTTGACCGAGGTGTAAAATTGCGAGATTGCCCGGACTCTGGGTGTAAGAAAGAGAACTCCACCACAGAGGCCCAGCACTCCAAAAACCTTCTAAACCGCACCAAAGGGCTGTACCAATGAGAACGGGGGTAAGAGGGGGGAGTCGTCCCCTCATTTTTCTGGTAATTGCTCGCATTCCTATTGCCCAAGTGGTGACTAATGCGGCTCCCCAGAGACTAATGAATGTTATGCAAAAAACAGCGATCGCTAAACTAGCTAACCAAGGCACGCCCATCCATGTCAGAGGGTGAATGCCGGTAATCCAGGATATGGCTACACCGTGATAACCGATACCCCAGAATAAAGATCCAAGGAAAAAGGAAAAGGGGAAAACAAAGAATTTTTGATTTTCTTGGACAACGAATACCCATAGGGGAGCTAGGGCAAACCAGGCGAAAAACCATGCGCCGACAGGGGCCACGGTAAGCCCCATCAAAACTCCACTGATGAAACAAATTATGAGTTTTGAACCAAGAGTTTCGAGTCGCTTCATATTTTTTTAACTCATAACTCCTAATTCCAAACTCCTAACTCCTAACTCCTAACTCTATTCCACCTCTTCAAGCACTTCGCCTGTATCACCTGTGTCAGGAGGAACGATCGCTATTCCGGTAATTGCATCATCTTCATCCAAACGCTGGACTCGCACGCCAGTTGCAGAACGCGATTGGATAGAAATTGCATTTGTTGACTGTCGGATGATGATACCGCGATTGGTGACCATCATAATTTCATCGTCGCTGTTGACAATCTTCAGAGTTGCTAGTTTGTCTTTGGTTTTGCGATTTTTGAATTTAGTTGCCATCAAACCTTGACCGGCACGATTTTGCAGACGGAATTGACCAACTGGGACGCGCTTCCCATATCCTCCCATTGTAATTACCAACACCCAAGGTCCTGGGCTGCTGTTGGTTTCTTCTTCAGTGGTTTCGATGATTTCCTCGGTGGTTTCGAGAATTTCCTCGGTTTCGATTTCTTCGATTTCGCCTTCTGTAGCTGTGTCCAAAGTGTCAAGAATTGCAGCTGGTAGAATTGCCATTCCCACCAGTTCATCCCCTTTCCGCAGCTTCATGGATTTGACTCCGCGAGTCGCCCGACCTAAAGGACGCAATTGTTCATGGGTGCATCTAAAGTGGATTGCCATGCCTTGACGAGAACCAACTATTATGCTGTCTTCGACTCTGGCACGTCCTACCCAGCGCAGTTGATCTCCATCTTCTAGGGAAATAGCAATCAAGCCGTTGGCACGGATGTGACTAAATGCTTCCAGTGCGGTTTTCTTGATGTTGCCGCCTTTGGTGAGCATTACCAGGTATTCATCGCTGCTAAACTCGCTGACAGGTACAATCGAGGTGATTTTTTCCTCTTTGGGAATGGGCAACATTTGGACGATGGGTGTACCGCGACTGGTGCGGGAACTCACCGGGATTTGATAGGCTCTCAGGCAGTAAACGACGCCGCGATCGCTAAAGAATAATATGCTGTCATGGTCTGTACATGTCAAGAAATGCTCTACGGTGTCATCGTCTTTCACCTTTGCGGCTGCTTTGCCTCTAGTTGCACGGCTTTGAGCTTCAAAAGTGTTGACGGGCATCCGCTTGATGTAACCTTGCTGTGTTAGCAGAATTATTGCTTTTTCGTTAGCAATTAAATCAAGGTCGTCTAATTCTCCTTCTCCGATGCAAATTACCGTGCGTCGGGGTGTGGAGTGGCTAGTTTTAATTTGGGTAATTTCTGTTTCAATGATTTCTAGCACCCGCTCTCGGCGTGCCAAAATATCCTCCAAGTCGGCTATCTGAGTTTGTAAATCCTCGTGTTCGTGATGAATTTTGTCGGCTTCTAAGGCTGTCAACCGGCGCAGTTGCATCTGTAAAATTGCATCTGCTTGCACTTCCGACAAACCATAGCTTGCAATCAACTCGCCTTTTGCTGTGGGTGCATCGGGTGCATGACGAATCAAGCTGATAATCGTGTCTAAGTGCGACAGGGCAATTAATAACCCTTGCAGGATGTGGTCCCGTTCCTGGGCTTTCCGCAGTTCATACCGCGTCCGTCTGTTGATGCATTCGACTCGAAAATCTAGAAATACTTGCAAGAACTGCTTCAGGGTGAGGATTTGGGGTTCCCCATTCACCAACGCCAGCATATTCGCGCCGAAGTTGGCTTGCAGTGGTGTTTGCTTGTAGAGGTTGTTTAAAACAACGCGGGGATAGGCATCGCGCTTGAGTTCGATTACGATTCGCATCCCGTCGCGATCGCTTTCGTCCCGAATATCTGCAATTCCTTCTAGGCGCTTTTCGTTCACCATTTCGGCGATTCTTTCAATTAGCGCTGCTTTGTTGGTTTGATAGGGCAATTCGGTAATAATAATTGCTTCTCTATCTGGTCGTCCCCGCTGTTCCACGGTTTCGATATTCGCGACCCCGCGCATCGTAATCGAACCGCGTCCGGTGGCGTAGGCTTCTTTAATCCCTACAGTCCCCAGAATTTGCGCTCCTGTAGGGAAATCTGGACCGTGAATATACTGCATTAACTGCATATCGGTGATTTCTGGGTTGTGAATCAGTGCCACTGCCCCATCAATCAATTCACCCAAGTTATGCGGCGGAATGTTGGTTGCCATGCCTACGGCAATCCCAGATGAGCCGTTTAGCAATAACTGGGGAATCCGCGCCGGCATAACTGTCGGTTCTTGCTGGGAACCGTCAAAGTTGTCGGTAAAGTCTACGGTTTCCGATTCGATATCTTGCAACAATGCCGCGCTCGTTAATGATTGCAAGCGGCATTCTGTGTATCGCATTGCCGCTGGCGGGTCGTTGTCTACCGAACCAAAGTTACCATGTCCGTTGATTAAAGGCGATCGCATGGAAAAATCCTGCGCCATCCGAACCAAGGCATCATATACTGCCGTATCGCCGTGGGGGTGGTATTTTCCCAGCACTTCCCCAACCACACGGGCGCATTTTTTAAATGGGCGGTCTGCGGTCAACCCCAACTCGTGCATGGCATACAATATACGACGATGCACAGGTTTCAGACCATCCCTAGCATCTGGCAGCGCCCGACCCACTATCACGCTCATCGCGTATTCCAGGTAAGACCTGGACATCTCATTCCGCAGATCCGTGGGGATAATCCTCTCCTGGGAGGTTGTCATAGACTAAAAAACTCCAAAAATCAGTGATTCTAGCAGTTAAAATGAAATAAAAGAGAAATTATTCCAAATTAATCTTGAATAATTGCCATATTTTGATACAATCTTACCACACATAGCCTTTTTTTGCCGCGAGAGAAGGAGCCTGAACGATAAGAAATTGCAAACTATAAATTACAAATTCAAAACCTAACATCACAAATCCTATTGCTATTTTAGACGCATATATTATGTGAGTTTGCGGTATAAAAAGTACTAAATTTTCTCATATTAGAGCATAGGTAAAGGGGGAAGAATTAAACCTCTTTCCTAACCTCATTCAAAATTTCACCCCGAAGGTAGTGTGTATCCTCAATCGCATTTCTTAAGCTTTATGTAAAGATTTGGGGTTTAGCACGATGAATCAGAAAAAGAACAACCAACCCGAAAAGAACAATCTTGAAGGCGAGGCAGTACAATTAAGTCCCGAGATGCTGGACAAGATTAAACATCCTCGGGCAACAGATCAAGTGATGCGGGATCTCTCCCCAGAGGAATTGAAGCACAACAACGCTTTAGTACCAGAGATGTTCGATGAACCAAGCGATTAACTGACTGGTTTTTCTTATTAGGGAGTAGGGAGTAGTAGGGGAAACGGGAGAGTAAGCTCCTAGTTTTCTATCCCTAACCCCTGACCTCTAACCCCTAAAACCAGAGTCATCAGTATACAATTTAAATCAGTATTTTGCTGCCAACCTTCGCCTTATGTTGCCGGTTATTTATTCCGATGAGTTTCTGGATCACAAAACTGGAACTCTCCACCCAGAGAAACCAGAACGCTTGAGTGCCATCGTCTCAGCTTTGAAATCAGCTAGTTTTGCTGAACAAATCGAATGGCGATCGCCCACACTAGTAGAAAAGCGTGACGCAATGTCACAAATCAAACAGGCACATAGCCAAAGGTATATTCAAAAAATCCGGAATATAGCTTTGACTGGCGGCGGTTATTTGGATGGAGACACACCTGTATCACCACGGAGCTATGATGTAGCATTGCTGGCAGTAGGTGCATGGATGGATGGAGTTGATGTGGTTATGGAGACGAAAAAACCAGCTTTTGTGCTGGCACGTCCACCTGGACACCACGCCGAAAGCGATGCTGGGATGGGCTTTTGCTTATTTTCTAATGCCGCGATCGCTTCACTCTATGCTTTACAACAACCAGGGATTAACCGCGTTGCCATTCTAGATTGGGACGTGCATCATGGGAATGGAACTCAAGCGATCGTGGAAACTAACCCACAAATTGTTTACTGTTCCTTACATCAGTACCCCTCCTACCCAGGTACAGGCAAAGCTTCAGAAAAAGGCTTTCATAACAACGTGCTAAATTTAACCTTTCCACCTGGTAGTAGCGGAGAAATATATCAGTCAGTATTTGAAAGTAAAGTAGTGCCTTTCTTATCTGAATTTCAACCAGATTTACTGATAATAAGTGCGGGTTATGACGGGAATGCCTCCGACCCTTTAGCAAGTATTAATTTACAACCCCATGATTTTGGCTTATTTACCGATTATTGCTTGGGGATAACTCCTAAAATTTTGTTTGGTTTAGAAGGTGGCTACGATCTACTAACACTTTCTCAATCTGTTGTAACCACAATTGGACGCTGCTTAGTTTAGAGTACCGCCGAGGCTCTGTGTTTTGGACTTAATTTAATTTTTTTGGGATTCTATACTCCAGCAAATGTAAAACTCTCCCACTCAAATTTGTTTTGTCATATTCTCTGAAGCTCTCTCCACCAAGCCTTTCTGGAATTCGGCGACTAGGGATATTTGCGATATCGACAGGATAAATAAGATACTGGTAATCTAAGTTTTCCTCTGCCCATTCTTTTAGGGTGGTAACTGTCTCTAAGCCATAGCCATTACCATGTGCTGATTTTTTTAGCCAAATACCAATTTCTGGAGAATCACTGTTAAGTTTGTGTATTCCAGTACATCCTAAAAATTCCTGGGACTTTTTCTCTAAAATCACCAGAATAATTTCGTCCCCTTGAATCATATTTTTTAAAGATTCAGTAATAAATAATTTTGTGTCCGAAATATTTTCCGGAGAACGAGGAAACATATAAGTAGTAATTTTTCCCGTAAATTCTCTAAAGATATCTTCTTGGAACTCTAGCGCTATAGTCCTTAGTATCAAACGGTTTGAGAATATTTTTACCTGTAATAAATCTGGTTTCATTGTTCATATATATGTAACTAAGTTAACAAAATTAATAGCAGTCTCATGCGTAATGGGGTGATGGAATATTCCATAAACCTTCAAAGCAGGCGATTTTATTTTACAAAATCGCCATAAAATTCACCATTACTTTAAAAATAAAAGTCTAAGGACTGCGATCAAGGACCTAAAGTTTTGTTAAGATGCAATTGCTAGTGAAATCTAAAACGGAAAACACCAATTGTGGTGTGGAGACATAAAGAGTACTAGCACCCCAAAAGTTTGTAAAGGTTAAGTTATGACTACCTACATCTTTTTTTGCGACGCCCTACGGATGCTTACCAATGCCTACTTGTTATCTGTTGTACTGGTAATTGCAGCTTCTGGAATCGGCTTGGCAGTTATCGAAACAATGGAAAAAACCGGAGAATAGGAAATTTCAAGGCGAAAAGTTCACTTATTATCGATAACCATTTAGTCTAAGTGTTCGATGGCGACAAATCCTGGGAACACTAAGCATGACAGTTTCAAGCGGTTGCATAAAATACCTGTAGTTTACGTAAATACAGGTGGTTGTAACACACTTGAGACGCAAATACAGGAGAAAACTATAATGGGTTTATTCGATAAGGTGTTCGCCACCCAAAGTCAAGTGCAAGATGCACTCAGTCCGGCGGAAGCTTTTGCTGCCATTACTCTAGCTGCAACAGCATCAGATGGTAATCTTTCAGATGAGGAAGCCAGTAGGATTTTGTCTGCGCTGTCTCGCATGAAGCTTTTTAGAAGTTATCCCAACGATGTGATGAACAGGATGTTTGATAGACTCCTGGGCATCCTCAAACGGGATGGCATTGATAATTTGTTTAATATAGCTAAAGAATCTTTATCACAAGACTTACGGGAAGCGGCTTTTGCGGTAGCTACGGATCTAGTTTTAGCCGATGGTGTGGTAACTCAAGAAGAGAAAGAATTTTTAAACGATTTGTATTATTCTTTGAGTATTTCTAGCGATATTGCCACACAAATTGTAGAAGTGATGTTGATTAAAAATCGGGGATGAGAAGAGGAGACTGCTGGGAAAGGTTAAGGGGTTAAGGGAAAAAATTAATTCTTTCCCTCACTCATAACTTGAGTTTATAAGTATAGTGATTAATTATACGTAATAAATGTCTCATATTCCTCTATCCTACGGGAACGCCAAGGGCGAAAAAAGGACTTTGGCGAATCGTCAGGGATTGTAAATCCGTGGCTGGTAGGAGCTTAGTTATGAAAATCTGTAAATACTTTATTTGGCATTATGTTTACCTTATTGTTACAGTTCTTTGACGACGATATGTAAAAATGTTAACTCCAGTACTTCTGTATTGTGCTTCATTGGTATAGGATTTAAGGACTTTTATCCTCACCGTACTTCCATAAGATCGGTTACTACCGAAATTTAAGAAGCACATATTTTGCAATTGAAAAAGCCTAGTACTATGCCTTGTTCAGCCACTCTCAGCCAACTTGCTGAAGTTATTTGTGCCAAAAGAGTTAATTTATCGGAAGCGGAATTAGCAAATTTTTTGAGTATTGGGGTGCAAACAGATACTCGTATACTCAAACCGAATGAAGTGTTTGTGGCTTTACGTGGCGAAAAGTTTGATGGACATAAGTTTATCGAACAGGCGATCGCCCTTGGTGCAATTGCAGCAATTGTGGATTTTAAGTACGAAAATCCACAATTCCCGGTTTTGCAGGTAAATAACACCCTAGAGGCATATCAAAAAATTGCCAGATGGTGGCGCGATCGCTTTGATATTCCGGTAATTGGGGTAACAGGTTCTGTGGGTAAAACCACAACCAAGGAACTAATTTCGGCTGTTTTGGGAATTAAGGGACGAGTTCACAAAACTTATGCTAACTTCAATAACGAAATTGGTGTTCCGAAAACTCTCCTGGAGTTGGGTGTTGAGCATGATTACGCCGTAATTGAAATGGCGATGCGTGGTCAGGGACAAATCGCTGAACTTACCGAAATAGTCTGTCCAACGATTGCTGTAATTACCAATGTAGGAACGGCTCATATTGAATTGTTGGGAACTGAAGAAGCGATCGCTCAAGCTAAATGTGAATTGTTAGCCAAAATGTCGGCGAACAGCGTGGCAATTCTGAATCACGATAACCCCCTACTACTGGAAACAGCGGCAAAAGTTTGGCAAGGTAAGGTTTTGACTTACGGCTTTTCTGGGGGTGATATCCAAGGTAAGATGACTGACAACGAAACTTTACAAGTTGCAGGGATGCAGTTACCCCTACCTCTGCCCGGTCGTCACAATGCAACTAATTTTATGGCGGCTTTGGCGGTGGCACAGGTTTTGGGAATAGATTGGGCAAGCTTGAAATCTGGTGTCGCTATCGATATGCCATCTGGGCGATCGCAGCGTTTTGCCTTACCGAATGATGTGCTAATCTTAGATGAGACTTATAATGCTGCACCAGAAGCTATGGTAGCTGCACTAAACTTGTTGGCAGATACTCCAGGAAAACGCAGGATTGCCGTGTTAGGTGCCATGAAAGAATTGGGAGAGCGATCGCACCAGTTACATCAGCGAATTGGGGAAACTGTGCGGCACTTGAATTTAGATGCTTTGCTGGTTTTGGTTGACGGACAAGATGCCGAAACCATTGCCACAAGTGCCGAAGGAATTCCCTACGAATGTTTTGCCACTCATGCAGATTTGGTTAAACGTCTTTTGACATTTGTCCAAGCAGGCGATCGCATTCTTTTCAAAGCAGCGCATTCAGTAGGATTGGATCGAGTTGTGAGTCAGTTGCGAGCAGAATTCGCCAACTAAATTGAGTTAGGAGTTAGGAGTGATGAGTTAAAATTCCAAACTCCAAACTCCTAATTCCGGTTCTACCGATCCCTTTATGGAAAATTGAATTTAAAATCCTTGAAAGCATTAATAACTGTAGAGGGTGTGACGCAAAGGATAAATACTGCAAAGTAAGTCCTGTTATATACTAAAGACGGTTTGTAACTTTACTTTTAAACGCAGAGGCTCGCGCTCGGTAAACGCAAAGGTACGCAGAGTTTTTGTTGAAGTTTCTACTCTGAATTTACGCAATTCTGTAAAGTCGAGATATTAACCGTTTGCAGTATAGCTACTCATCAAAAAATAATGATTCCAAATCTCGACAACCGCTTGCTACACGAGTTACATTAATTCCATCGGATTGAGGGTAGTAAAATACGATATAGTCATCTACAACAAACCCTCGTAGATTTAGTGCAAGTCTTCCATAACTTTTCCCCATATTAGGAAAATTAGCTACTAACTTACACTTTTCACGTATATCATCAAAAAGCTTGCTAGCAGCTTTAGTATTACTGCGAGCAATATATTCACAAATTTCATCTAAATCTTGGATTGCTTCATCTGAAAATGAATAATTGCTCATCCCTCTGACTCCTCAGCAATCTTACGTATTTTGTCTTGTAAGCGAGCAAAAACTATCTCACCATCTGTAACTCGTCCTTGTGCGATTTGTTCGGTTCCTACTGCAATTTTCTGACGCAATTCTTCAAGACGCTGTTCTCTTTGTTCTAAGAGCTTAAATGCTTCATTGATGACATCATCAGCATTAGTAAATCTACCACTAGCCATTTGTGCTTGAATAAATTGTTCTTGTTCGGGTTTAAGTTGAATATACATATTTTCTACCTCTAGATAATTAATACCATCACTAGTTATTAACCTTTAACAACACTTGTGCTGTTGATTGCTGTCTGGTTAATCTTCTCCAGGCTTCTGACCTGGCCGAGCTGTTGAGAAACTTCCAAACTTTTGGAAACATAAGCTTGCTCATACCGTTTCTTTGTGAAGCTGCATATATTACCCCCCGGCTACGCCGTCCCCCCTTGCCAAGGGGGGACTACAGGGGGGTCTTGATTATGTGCATCTTCATACAGAATTGGTATCACCCTTATTTTATCTAAGCCTCGTCTACCTTGATAACCGTCGTTTTCTGCCAAGACTTTGAGACATCTCAATAATTAGAAACTTCAGAGTCCTTGATTTTCAAAAAAATTAGATCGTTCATGTACCTTAAAATGGCTCAAGTGTCAATGAATAAAGAGTCATCGGCGAAAAATCGCAGACAACCCGAAAACCGATACCGTTGCAGAAAACGTAGTCCGCACCCTCCCTGCTGCGGTTAGCAGAAAGGCAATCTTCAGGATTGATGTACCACGAACCACCGCGCAGCACACGATCTTGATTATCATTATCTGTCCATGCACTTCCATCACTAGGCGCTCCTTTATAGCTCTCATGCCAAGTATCTTGGCACCACTCACTAACGTTCCCGTGCATATCGTATAATCATTCCATAATGATGGCAAAGCAGTAATAGGTCGCTGTAGAATCTAAGTGGCAATCAACTAGGATTCTTATGACGTTAGCTCCTATACTTACCAAGGCATACATAGAGCAACGAAACGCAGGGTACTGGCTCGAAGGAACCCGCATTTCCCTCGATTCAGTTGTTTATTCATTCTTAAATGGAGAATCACCTGAAAGTATTGCCCAAAATTTTCCGTTGCTTTCGCTAGAACAAGTGTATGGCGCGATCGCCTTCTATCTTGCCAATCGAGAGCTTGTTGATGCGTATTTGGAGGAGGGTGAAGCCGAGTTTCAGCGACTACAACAGTCTTGTAAAGAAAAGAGTCCTTTGCTGTACCAAAAATTGAAAGCGGCTCAAGCCCAGAAGCATAGTGGAGTATGACAAAAATTCGATTTCAAGCTGATGCCGATCTCAGACAAGCAATTGTGACTGGGGCAATCCGCAGACAGCCAAATCTAGATTTTCAGTCAGCCAATGAAGCAGGGCTTGAAGGAATAAAAGATCCAGAAGTTTTAGCAATTGCAGCACGGGACGGCAGGGTGCTGGTCACGCACGACCGCAAGACTATGCCGACTGAGTTTGGTCAATTTATCATTTCGCAAACGAGTTCTGGTGTTCTAATTCTTTCTCAGAATCTTCCGATCGGTGAAGCGATAAATGCACTCATCTTGGTGTGGGAAGCATCTACGGTTGAGGAATGGATCAATCAGATTATGACGTTTCCATTTTGAAAAGCTACAAGCGGGAATTGAAATTGAATCTTCTGTAAATAGAAATACTTTGTCAAACCAATCGCACATAGCTTCGGCATCTAGTTTGGCGTAGTTTAGGTGCTGAAGAGATTGTTATATTGGTTAATGCTGATCGCGATCGCTAAACTTTGCCAAGCGAGATGCTTCTGTGGAATTAGGAAGTTTTCCACCCAACGGCTTTGGATTGTACGATATGCACGGGAATGTCTGGGAGTGGTGTCAAGATACTTGGCATGACAGCTATAAAGGAGCGCCTAGTAATGGAAGTGCATGGATAGGTAATGATAATCAAACTCGTCTGGTGCGCGGTGGTTCCTGGGACAACATTCCTGAATACTGTCGTTCTGCGTATCGCTTCCTCATCACGCCCGACACCTCATCCTCAATATTGGTTTTCGGGTTGTGTGCGCTGCGGCGAGGACTCTTTAGCCCTTGACACTTTAGCGCTTTTGCAATCTACCCTTTTTTCTTTACCCTTTGTCAATGTAGCGGAGCCGAACGATCTAATTTTTTTTACAGAGTTGAACAAATTAGGATTAGGGCTACTGTGCTAATCCTAATTCTGCTTTGAAGCATAATTTCGACAAAAGGTCACTAAGTAGGTAGGCAGAAATAAACATTAAATGCTATTTTTTGCTTCGGGCAAGCTGGAAACCCACCCTACAAGAGTTTTTTGCATCTTGTGGGGTGGGCTTCTGGCACTTCCATCTTATATTTAATAATGCCCTGTCTACTCACTGGTTCGTAGATGCGCTAAAGCGCAACTACAAGCTTATTTCCATCTCATTACAAAGTGTGGTGTCAACTCACCTACCCACTTACTCACCAAACCTTTGTGAAATAGAATTGCAGCGATATTTGCCACCAAACATGTAATTGCCAGCCACAGCAAAATATAGGTAGGAGCCATTACTACCCCAATCGCGAACCAAGTATATACGTGCATTATCATCACGAAAGCAAAAGTGCTGGCGATCGCCGTAGCTTGCCATATTTGCTGTGATGGACGACGCATAACCACTAAACTCATCGTCAGCAAGGTCGCAAGCAAGTTAGCAGGCACAAGGAATGCGCAAATACTAACGCAGTTGGCGCGGGAAAACTCAGCTAAGGTGTTGAAGTCCAGCATCAAATTTCTGAGATAATATCAACCCATTATACTAAGCTTCATCGATTGTAAAAATATTAAAAGTTAACACTCTCACATATATTGAGATAAAAAATTATAAATTTAATAAAAGTTAAATTTACTATCATAAAACCCCTCAGCATTCCATGTTTTTAGCCCACGGAGGTGGGCTTTGTCCGTATAGCCCCACCCTTATAGGGTGCGGGATTTTGGCGATCAGGAATCAGCCCATTAAAATGACTGTATCGATGACATGAATCACACCATTATCAGCTTCAATATCTGCAGCTAAGACAGTAGCGTTTTTGACTTCAAAAGCATCAGAACAATCAATTTTAATGGTTGAACCTTCAACAGATGTGACAGTACCGAGTTTTGCCAAATCTTCCTTCATCAGCTTTCCAGGTACGACATGATACTTTAAAATTCTGGTAAGTTGGGGAATATTCTGCACCAAGGTTGTAATGGTTCCTGGTGGTAATTTCGCAAAAGCATCATCATTGGGTGCAAATACAGTAAAAGGGCCGGGGCTTTTTAATGTATCAACTAAACCAGCAGCTTGGACAGCCGTTACCAGAGTGCTAAAAGAACCCGCACCAACAGCAATATCAACAATATCAGCCATGTTTTCTACTACTCTTTAAAGGATTTTAAGGTATGGTAAACCAATTTTAATTTTTATTAACAAAAATAATATTCAAAACTGATAGAGAATCAAAGATGCTAAATGCTTATGATTATCCCAGAAATAATTCTATGTATCTACCTCGTACATACGCTATTTTAGGAACTGGTGCATTAGGCGGGTTCTATGGTGCAAGCTTGCAAAAAGCTGGGTTCAATGTCCACTTTTTGCTCAACAGTGACTGGCAACACGTAACATCTCATGGTTTAATAATCGACTCTGTGGATGGCGACTTTATTCTCCCCCAAGTTAATGCTTACTGCAATGTGGAAAATATGCCCCCATGCGATGTAGTGGTAGTCGCACTGAAGACAACACAAAACCATTTACTGTCAGATATGTTACCCAAAGTAGTTAAAGATGATGGGGTTGTGCTGGTATTGCAAAATGGACTCGGTATAGAAGAGGAAGTTGCAGAAATTGTTGGTAGTGAAAGGGTGATGGGTGGATTATGCTTTTTGACTGCTAATAAAATAGCACCAGGACATATCCGGAACCTCAGCTATAAATACATTACTTTGGGTGAATATAGTAATGATTATCGGTCTATCGGGGTGACAGATAGAATGCGGCAAATCAAGAATGATTTTGAAAGTGCTGACATCCCGATAGAATTAGCAGAAGATTTACTCTTAGCACGCTGGCAGAAACTGGTGTGGAATATTCTATACAATGGGCTATCTGTGATTCTCAATGCCACCACACATGAGCTAATGGCAGATATCAATTCCCGCAATTTAGTTGAACAATTAATGGATGAAGTAATAACTGGTGCAAAAATTTGCGGTCGGATTATTCCCGATCGCTTTGTTCAAACATTGCTAAATAATACCGCAAAGATGAAACCTTACCGTACCAGTATGAAAATAGATTATGAGGAACGTCGTGCTTTGGAGGTAGAAGCAATTGTTGGTAATCCCTTAAGGAAAGCGCTTTCCTTAGGTATGGATTTACCGCAGATTTCTTGCTTATACCAGCAGCTAAAGTTTCTGGATGCCAAAAATCGTGGTTTGTTGACGGTTAACTGTTAACCGTCAACAAGATCCTTGTTATCTAACGTATCTTAGAATTGGCTCATTTTGGTCTTTCTTCGGTGATTTATTTTGATTTTGGATGTTAATGAAATTTCTAGCGTCTTCAACGACCTGTTTTGGAGTTGGAGCCGATCCATTCCTTGATTGGTTGTCAATATACAACACCGCAGCAATTATCAACAGCCATAAAATAGGCAAGTTTAGCCTTCCTAACCTATTCAGATGACGTACTTCACCAGTCTCTAAGTTTATGTATCTGTTTGCGTCATATACATCTTGTACATAACCAGTGTAGCCACGAAACGGTGGAAGAGGCTTATTTCCGATGTCTGGTTTTGGTTTGTCTGACATTATTTTATCTCCAGTAAAGTAGAGTGAACACTATCTCTCAGCCGTGGACACGCTCTACAGAATCTAATCAGTCAAAATTGACTGCACTTTTTGTGGGAACGGATTTTTAATTTCTATTTAGGTAGATGATAACCAACACTTACCATTACTATTATCTTGAAACAGCCTCACACTCCAATATCACCCACGTGTTGGCATAAATAACTACTTAGTATTCTTACTCAAACCAGATGCGAACTGAACTTTGCTCCTCTTTCTATAACTATTGTAACGAGCAAGGCTTGCTTTGTGCGTATGTAAAAGTAGGGAGTTTAAGCAGCTTACAAAGTATTAAAACCACCATACTTAGTAGGAAAAAGTATGTTATTAGTATGAAATATTAACGCGATTACTAGTTACAAGGATCGCATTTTCCAATGAGTGTAGAAAAAGCCTTAAATTTCGCAGACAAATTAATGCTTGATTCGTCAGGCAAGCACTTAGACAAAGCGCAAAGCCTTGTTCTGCGTGAGTTATGGCAGGATGAGAAAAAGACATACAAAAAAATCGCCGATAAGCATGATTACGCAGAATCATATTTAAAAGAAGTTGGTGCTGGACTTTGGAACCTACTTTCTAATTTGTTGGGAGAGAAAGTTACAAAAGGGACTTTCAAAACAGCAGTGGAGCGATATTGGACGCAACAGGATTTTGTTGGAGAAAGCGTTCAAAAAATAGGTATAAATTCTAATTTTATTGGACGCGATCGCCAAATAGCCGAACTCAACAATCTGGTCGAGCAAGGTGCAAAAGTAATTGTCATTCAAGGAAAAGGTGGCGTAGGTAAAACGACCCTAGCACGGAATTATTTTAAAAATCAGGGTTTTTATTTCCTACAACTAAGGATGGGAAAGGAAATCCAGAATATTTCTTCTGTAGAGAGTGTAGTAGAAGAATGGTTACAGCGGGAGTTTAACGAAGAACCTGCGTTGGACTTTAGTATTAATCTAGAGCGGCTGCGGCGCAAATTGCAAGACCAAACTAGAAAAATTGGGGTGCTTATCAATAACCTGGAAACGGCTCTAGATGGGAGCGGCAAGTTAATTCAATCTCGTCGTCCTTACGTGCAGCTATTGGAAGTATTGGCCGATCCAGATGTGCATTCAATTACCTTGATAACCAGTCGAGAACCACTTTATGAATCGAGTGTAGAGGTTGCTCGTTATCGACTGCAAGGTTTAGATGAGAATGCATGGCGGCAGTTTTTTGCAAGTCGGGATATTAATTCCAACTCTTCAGCTATCGGAGAAATGTCCAGAGCTTATGGGGGTAATGCCAAAGCAATGCAAATTCTCAGTGGTGTAATTCTAACAGATTTTGATGGTGATATAGATGCTTATTGGCATGGAACCAAGCAAGCAGGAGATTTATTAATCGAGAGAGAATTAAAAGATTTAGTTACCAGTCAGTTTAATCGCTTACAAGAAAATAATTTATCAGCATATAACCTCCTTTGTCGTTTAGGATGTTACTACTATCAAGAAATTCCCTCACTTCCAATAGAAGCGTTATTATGCTTGCTTTGGGATGTTCCGGAAATACAGCAAAAGCGTGTGATTAGAGATTTACAAGATTTATCTTTAATAGAATTTGACAAAGGTCAATACTGGCTGCATTCTGTAATTATGACTGAAGCCAAGCATCGGCTGAAGTTAACTGAAGACTGGAAACTAGCAAATAGACAAGCAGCAGAATTCTGGACTCAAAGTGTTGATGTTATTCAAGATACAAAAGATGCATTAATGGCTTTAGAAGCTTTTTATCATTATCTCGCCATTGCCGATTACGAACAAGCTAGCGATGTAATTTTAAAAGGTAGAGGCAAACAGTCGGATACAGGTTTATCTTTGGGCTGTTCGCTTTATCATTTAGGACTACCTCAAAAAAATATTTCCGTAATTCCACGACTAGTTGATAATATCAAAGATGTAAATAGACAGATTTCACTTTACAACCTTCTTGGCTATACATATCGAATTATTGGTAGTTTAGTTGTAGCTATAGAATGTTTTGAGAAATCAATGAAGATTTTGGAAAATTCTCAAATAGAGCAAGAACATACAAAAGTATCTATTTGGTTCAATACAGCTATTTGCAAAATCGAATTATGGGAAATTGAAGAGGCTCAATATTTCTTCAATAAGATTTGTCAGATTGGCGAACAAAGTGGCAATTACGATCATTACATCGCATATTCTCAATGCTGTCTGGCTTTTGTTCATTCCTACTCTAATTTACGAGAAGAAGCTTTAATTATGGCTGAAAATGCCAAAGTTATGCTTTCATCATGCCCAACTGTAACTTCATGGGGAATGGCGCATAACCTAGTCAACCTTGCTACTTCTTATAAAAACTTGGGCTACCTCGAAAAATCCAGGGAGATTTGCGAAAGAGCTATACTAAAGTCGGAAGAAAATAAATTCATGCAAATCAAAGCTAGGGCAATAAGTTGTCTAGCAGGGATTAACAGAGAACAGGCAGAATTTGAGAAGGCGATTTCTCTAAATTTAAAAGCAATTGAAATGCTGTATATAATTGGTGCTAAAGGTGATTTAGCTGAGGCTTATCACCAGTTGGCAGTCACCTATCACAAGTTGGGTGAAGTCAAAAATAGTCAGGAAAATTTTGACAATGCCATTAGATTATTTCAAGAAATGCAAGCACCAAAGCAAGTGGAGAAAGTACAGCAAACGAGAAAGGAGTTAGGAGTTAGGAGTTGGGAGTTTAATACCCCCACCTCCACAGACCCCCTGTTTTGAGTTGGTGTCCCAATCCACATCTCAAAATCTCTTCCTTCTTCCTTCTTCCTTCTTCCTTCATTCAAGAATGTAAGGACTCCAAAATCACGACTAAAGCGAACAAACACATTAGTAAAACCCCCGCTCGGGCAAACAAACCTACAACTAATGGTAGTAGCGATGTTGCAAGAGATAAGGCCCCGAAACACATTGACATCATGTAGGCGATCGCAAAGCCGAACACGAGCAACAGGAAGTATTTAAGGAACTTAGAAGCCAGTCTGAACAATGGGCTATACTCATTTGTAGTCATGGCTATGCACTCACAAAGTATTAGTGATTTGTCGTTCGTTTCCCCATCACCACATTCAATTTCACTTCTCATAATACAAATGTAATCCTGACTTCACGGCTTGTCAGTTGGATTAAGTGGGCAGTTTCTCACTCAGTATTTGTGGGAAAAAGTTGGTTGTATTACTGCAAATTGGAAAAAGTAGGAAAATTCGCGCTAAATTGGAAAAAAGGATACCATCATAACCAATGGGTGCGGAAGAAGCCTTAGAGTTCGTTGACGAATTGGTATTTGTAAAGACTGGGGAACACCTAGACCAACCCCAGAGGGTAATCTTTTGTCACTTGTGGCGGGATAATAAACTGAGATATCAGGATATTGCCGACAGCTGCGGGTATTCGGATGCTTATTTAAGGGAAGTTGGTGCACAACTATGGCAGATACTCTCAGAGGTGTTGAAAGAAAAAGTTGTTAAGGGAACTTTTCAAGCCGCAGTAGAACGTCTGTGGAAAATGCACCCACCTGCTACACCAGTTGCGAGTCCCCAGGTTACAACTGTTGATTCTGATTTTCTGGGACGCGATCGCGAAATTGCTGAGTTAAACAATATCATCACAAGGGGGGCGAAGGTTATTCTCCTGCAAGCGGAAGGGGGTGTTGGGAAGACAACCTTAGCTCGCAAATACTTTAAAACTCAGGGTTTCGACTTCGTTTTAGAATTATGGATGGCATATGACAGACAAAATCTTACACCTGTAGAAAGTGTAGTTGAGGAATGGTTACGGCGAGACTTTAATGAAGAACCCGGACGTGACTTTGGGATTAATTTGGAGCGACTTCGGCGAAAATTGCGGGATAAAACTCGTAAAATTGGCGTATTTATTGATAATTTAGAAAGTGCTTTAGATAGAAATGGTAAGTTTATTGATACTCGCCGTCTTTATGTGGAGCTACTGCGAGTCTTAGCCGATTCTGCTGTCAATTCTGTGACATTGGTAACTAGTCGCGAGCGCTTATTTGAGTCGAGCCTAGAGGTTGAATTTTATCCATTGGAAGGGTTAGATGAGGAAGTTTGGCAGCAGTTTTTTACCAGTCGGAAGATAAATTGTAATTCAAGTGTTTTGAGTGAAATGTGTTCTTCTTATGGTGGTAATGCTAAAGCAATGCAAATTTTAAGCGGTGCAATTTTGATAGATTTTCATGGCGATATAGATGCTTATTGGCAAGAAAACAGTAGCGATTTATTGAATGATAGACAATTAAAGGATTTAGTTACCACTCAATTTAATCGTCTCGAAGAAAACAATTTAGAAGCTTATCGACTACTTTGCCGTTTAGGTTGCTACCGCTATCAAGATATTACTTCAGTACCGATTGAAGGTGTTTTGTGTTTGCTGTGGGATGTGGCTGAATCACAACCCAGACGTGTCATTAGAGCTTTGCAAGAATTTTCTTTAATTGAAGCGAAAAAAGGACAATATTGGTTGCATCCGGTAATTCGCTCAGAAGCGATCGCCAGACTCAAGTCTAGTTCAGAATGGGGATTGGTTAACAGAAAAGCAGCAGAGTATTGGACGCAGAGTATTGAAATAATTAAAGATATTACAGATGCTTCGACAGCTTTAGAAGCTTATTATCACTATGTTGAAATTGCTGATTTCGCAGAAGCTGGAAATATAATTTTATATAGCAGAGGTAATGAAGATAAAGTACCCTTGCCTTTAGGTTGCTCATTTTATCATTTAGGTTTGTTGCAAAAAATTATCTCTGTAATTACACAAATTATTAACAATATTAGCTCTAATGAAGCTCGTAGTAAGCTTTACAACATTCTTGGCTATAGTTATCGGATAGTGGGTAATATTAAAGCGGCTTTAAAATGTCATGAAGCATCAAGGAAAATAGTCGAAGAATTTGATTTAACTCAACTAAAAATATCTCCATTATTGAATATAGGTCTTTGCAAAATGGAGCTATGGGAAATTGAAGAGGCAAAAGATTTATTTAATTGTGTTTGTTTTCTTGTAGAACCAACTAAAATAAATCTGGAGTATATAGTTTATTGTGAATGCAATTTAGCTTATATCAATTCATATCTACAGTTAATAGAAGATGCTGCTACTCTAGCTGCAAATGCAGAAAATAGGATGTTAAACATTAAAATGACTGCCTGGGGTACAGCATATAGTTTACTATTTTTAGGTTTGACTTATAAAAATTTAGGGAATATTAAAAAGTCCTTCGAGCTTTGTCAAAGGGCAATATCGTTTTCTGAGGAGAATTCTTTCACTCAAGTGAAAGCTAAAGCGATAAGTTGTTTGGCGGAATTATATCGTGAACAAGACGGATTTGAAAAAGCGCTGTTTCATCATACAGAAGCAATAGGTATTCTTAATAAATTAGGTGCTAAATGTGATTTAGCTGAGGCTTATTATCAACTGGCATTAACCAATCAAAAAATGGGAGCATTTAACAAGAGTCAGGAAAATTTTACTCAAGCGATCGCTCTTTTTAATGAAATACAGGCTCCGAGACAAGTTGAGAAAGTGCAAACTGCTATGGAGTGTTTTCAGAAATAATTCATAAGACCAAAATCCAACACCCTGGAAGGCTCATTTACCGTATCTCCACCAGGCCATTTTTGATCCCAAGCGATCGCGTCCCCACACTTTATGGACTGTAGGACAATATAGAAGAGAACAATCTCGCCTACAGTATTAAGAAATGTTGAGGAAAAATCATGCAGTCTCCTGTAACCTTTTTTTCTGTTGAAGAATACCTGCAACTAGAACAAACCAGCGAAATTCGCCACGAATACCTTGGTGGTCAAGTATTTGCCATGTCTGGGGGTAGTAAGGAACATAACCTTGTAGCTGGCAATACTTACTCACGTTTACGCTCCCATTTACGGGGTAGTTCCTGTAGTGTCTTTATGGCTGACATGAAAGTCAGTATAGAATTAGCTAATCAAAATAAAAGCATATTTTATTATCCTGATGTTATCGTCAGCTGCGACCCCGGCGACCAAGATCGCTTTTGCTTAAATTATCCTTGCTTAATTATAGAGGTGCTATCACCCAGCACAGAATTAACAGACAGACGAGAAAAACTTGTTAACTACCGAACTAAAATAAGCTTACGAGAATATGTATTAGTTTCCCAAGATGAAATCAAAGTAGAAGTTTATCGCAAAGATGATGAAGGAAATTGGTTGTTAGAAATCTTGGGTAAAGATGATGAATTACAATTAACATCTGTGGGTTTAACTCTCACAATGTCAGATATTTACGAAGATGTGTTCGCAATATAAGGTTTAAAACCATGCAATCAACTTTACGTATGAAGAACTGTTATTGTCGTCTCAAATGCAGTTAATCTCTATTAGCCAGTCTCTACTAAAACAAGCTGCTAACGTCCGTGCGGCAACTCGCTTGAAAACACCGGATGCAATTCATGCTGCAAGAGCCTTATCAATTAACTGCAATCAATTTATACCAATTCTGTATGAAGATGCACATAATCAAGACCCCCCTGTAGTCCCCCCTTGCCAAGGGGGGACGGCGTAGCCGGGGGGTAATATATGCAGCTTCACAAAGAAACGGTATTATTACTAATAATAAGGGCTTTCGTAATATTTCTGGTTTACCTGTTGTTATTTTGAGTGAAGTTTTAGCATCTTGAAACCTGGAAATGGTGCGTTAACATAGTGTAAACCCTAGGGGTGTATTAGATATCTGCTGGGTTGCTAATTTTACAACCCAGTAAGAAGAAAAATCTTGGTAATGACAAGCCCTAGAAGGGTGAGGGGCTTGTTCAACGAAAACCTAAGATTTCGGAAATTGCCGCTACAATATCAAGATAAAAGTTGCCTTTTACTGCTCGAAATAATTCAAATTTAGAGTCAGGAGCGCCGAAAAATGGTCGGAGAAACCATCCCAACTGCATACCAACAAAGGCATAAAGAAATAACCAAGTTCTTAAAATTGTGGTACGGGTTTTCTTGCCGACTTCATCTTGTTGAGAAAGTAACTGCATTCCTTCATAAAGAAACTTCACGCCAAAAGAACCTGTAATGCCAAAAATTAAAACATTTAATAGCTTAAAAAATTGATAAGAGTCGGGTGCAGTGATTATAAAAAATAGCGTGACTGGTGCCAAGCTAAATAACAGCACGCTAATTACCGATACTGCTGTGAGCAAAACCACAAAATGCTGTTGAATGCTGCTGCGAGAACCAAATAAAACATTAAAGAAGTAGAGAGTTGGGAAGCAAATTACGAGTGTTAATAAGTAGAATGCCGGCAGTTTGATAGCACCCGATAAAGCCTGCATCCAACTATGAGATGCACCAATGATTCCACCGTATATTGCAAAAAATATGGAACTGGAAACAAACAGCGAGCTTGTTTTGTTTTGTAGTCTGATTCCTTGACGAATTTCTTCTAAAAAAGCTTGGCGATCGCGTAGTAAATTAATCAGGACACCGAAGTGTTTCATTTTGTAAGGTTGAGGTTGAAGCATAGTGATAAATATTTATCGAAATCCTAGGAGATATGTGAGAGCTTGAATAACACTCAAGTAAAAATTGCCTTCTCTTTCACGAAATAGCTGAAATATCGAATCCGGTGTACCAAAAAATGGTCTGAGTGTCCATCCCAATTGACTCCCGACGAAAGCATAAAGGAATAACCAAAACTTTAAAGCTTTTTTGCGGGTTTTATTACCTTCATCTTCTTGTTCTAAAACTAAATTTGTTGCTTGATATAAAGAAGAAATCCCAATGAATCCAGTTAGCGCAAAGATAAATACATTTAACAGAATTAAAAATTGGTAATTGTTGGTGGTTATCAAGAAAAATAAGCTAATTGGTGCAAAGCTAAATAACAGCACGCTAGTTACTGATACTGCTGTTAATACTAAGGCAAAATGTTGGGGAAAACTCCGTTTTGAACCAAAAATAATATTACAAAAGTAGAGTGTGGGCAGACAAATTAGCAGTGTGATTAAATAGAGTGCTGGTAGTTTAACTGCTGAAGATAATGCTTGCATCCAGCTATGATATGCACCGATAATACCCCCATAAATCGCAAGAAATAGGGAACTGCAAACCAACAGAGAAATAATTTTATTAGGTAATCTTACTCCTTGACGAATTTCCTCTAAAAATAGTTGCCGTTCCCGAAGTAAGTCAATTAGCACGGCAAAGTATTTACTTCCTTGGGGTTGCCTATCAATCATATTATCCTCACACTTCTAAAAAATTCAAAACTCAAGACTCTCCATAGTCCCCACCTGAACCATATTTCCAAGCATCAATTAGGCGATCGCAATAATATTTAGGAACACTGGGTAATTTATTTAACCAAGGTTGTAACATTTGACTCGTACTATATAAACCCGAATAAATACCTAAATTTACATAATGCACTATCCAATCGAGTAAAGTCGCAACTCCTACTTGTGGAATCACTTTGGCAACTAATAGCGGATGCGTCAACCCAGTTTTTAACAGTGTCTGTGTCAGTCCTCCAAACTGCACCACATCTTGTAAAAATGGTTTGAGTACTGGTTCACCCAACTGTTGCATTTCCAAAAATACTGCTGAGAGTAATTGATTAATTTGTTCGGGAGGGATTTTTTGATTTACACCTGCACTCATCGCTTTTTGAAATAACCAGGTAACTGTTAAGCTTGGTTGATATGGTTGAAGTAAAGAAAGGGCTTTTCTAGATAATAGATTGTTAGAAAGTCCCTCGTGAATGCCAACTGTTAACCGCTTGAGGTGACGAACCATTGCCCCAAAACCACCAAAACTCAAAGGGGATTGATTCTGGCTACTATCTCCTACTGCTAAAATGCGATTCCAAGGTGTTTTTAGGGGACTTTGACGATACGAGGGGAAAAAACCAAACAGTGCCCTTTGTAACTTTACGTGACTTAATTCCACACCTTGATATTCTGGCATCAAGCGCAGATAATCTTCAAAAAGTGCTTCTAAAGTCAACCGTTGTGGATGTGCATCCATGTAGGTAAACAGATAAGTGGTTCTCCCATCCCTTGCAGGAAAAGCTTCCCAGAAGTATTGGCACTGATTCTGCAAAGGGGTGAATGATAACAACAAGTCCCCAGTGGCATTTTCCGGAAAACCTTGGGCACAACTTCCCACAACCAAACAAAGTGCATCCGGTTTTTCTCCTTGACGTGCTTGCTGGGTTATTGGTGAAAGATGTCCCATCGCATCAATTAATAATTTGGCTTTAAAACCGTCACCAGCATCTAACATCACCCCATCTGGGTGAACCACCGCACCCGTAAAGGGTGTATTTTCATACAACTTACCACCAGCAACCAAAAACTTTTCTTTAAAAGTAGCCAGTAGATAAACTGGATCTATGCCAATATTCAGCACATCCTCCACCCAAACTTCCACACCATCTTTAAAACCCACCCTCGCTGGATTATATTTAGTAGCGATCGCAATAGTTAATTCCTCATCGCTCAACAAACCCAACTCCACAAAAACTTCCAACTCTTTACGGGAAATATTCCACTCCTGCTCCCTCCCTTGCAAAATTCCTCGTTCAATCAAAGCCACCCGCCAACCTTGCACAGCCAAAGCGCAACCGATTAAAATACCTAAAGTGCCACCACAGATGGCAACATCCCACTCTACAGAACCCAAAGGCTGGTTATTTTCCTTCACAACCATTGGTATGGGTGCTATGCCTTCCCTCACTGATGTTAAAATGCGATCGGCGCTACGTAATCTGAACAAAACATCTCCGGGTAATTGTGAAAGAATTTCTTCAGTCAGAGTCATAAAACTTAAATCCCGCAAATCTACTCATATGGATCGTATCTTTGCACAATTTACTATTGCAATTCATTCCGGAGATATTTGTTCTATTTATTACATCTCATTCTCAAAATGTTTACCGCACTCTCTAATTAAAACCCCCTCAAATAAAGACTATTAGCCTAAAAGCAATATAAAAGCCTAAAGTATTTACCGAAATAGATTGTTCAGAAAAAGTTTTATCTTACTTGCTTCATTTAACTAAACAATAAACCTATACTAAAAAAACTTAGCGTACCTCTGCGTTTAAACAACTTTCTCAGATTCCAAAATTCCTGTGAGAATAGCCTTCCTAGTCGGGTACTTCCCCGTTTTATCAGAAACATTTATTCTGAATCAAATTACAGGTTTAATTGCTCGGGGACATGAAGTTCATATCTACGGAACAAAACCAAAAGAATCTGACTTTGTGCATCCAGACGTAGAAAAATATCACCTAATTGAGAAAACACATTATGCACTTTCAGTCCCACAAAACCAATTATGGCGAGTATTCCAAGCTCTAATATTAATCTGGAAAAACTTTCACAAAGCACCCTTAGTATTATTGCGATCGCTTAATTTTTTCAAGTATGGCAGACAAGCAGCTTCCTTAAGATTATTTTACTCAGTCATTCCATTATTAAATACACAACCATACGATATAATCCACTGCCAATTTGGAACATTTGCCATTGACGGAATGATTCTACGTAATATTGGTGCCCTACAAGGAAAATTAGTTACTTCCTTTCGCGGTTACGATATCAGTTGGTATGTACAAGAGTATGGAAAACGAGTTTATGAAGAATTATTTACTACAGGAGATTTTTTTCTTGCTAACTGTAAATTCTTCCATAAACGAGCCATTAAACTAGGTTGCGAACCAGAAAAAATAATAGTTCATGGTTCAGGAATAGATTGCAATAGCTTTCAGTTTAAACCACGATATCCCCACCCAGAGGGTAAAATTCGGATTGCTACAACTTGTCGGCTCATCGAAAAAAAAGGCATAGAATATAGCATTCGCGCCTTAGCTCAAGTGGCAAAAATGCACCCCAATATCGAGTACAATATCATTGGAGATGGATATTTAAAAGAACACTTACAGCAAGTTATTCAAGACTTGAAACTCAACAAGCAAGTTAAGCTGTTAGGTTGGAAAAATCAGCCAGAAATCATTGAAATTCTGGAAAAATCTCATATATTTATTGCCCCCAGCGTCACTGCCAAAGACGGCAATGAAGACGCACCTGTCAATACATTAAAAGAAGCAATGGCAATGGGTTTACCAGTTATTGCCACTCTCCACGGTGGTATACCTGAACTAGTAAAAGATGGTACCTCTGGTTTTTTAGTACCAGAGAGAGATGCGAATGCGATCGCCGAAAAATTGAACTATTTGATAGAGCATCCAGAAAAGTGGTTGGAAATGGGCAAAGCTGGTAGTATTTACGTATCCACACACTACGATATAAATAAATTAAACGATGAATTAGTAGAAATTTATCGGCAAGTCATTTCTGAATCCAAAACCAAAAATGGCATTAAATCCTGATACCATTTTTGTATGAAGATGCAATTACAGGAATTACGCCGAAAGCCGTCAATCTTAATTTAATTAAAAAAAATAATCTCATTCAGATAAAATTATATGAACCCTGAAGTTACAATTATAGTCGTTCCCCGAGAGCGTTTCAGCTATACTCAACAATCACTCTTAAGCATCTACGAATATACAGAATATCCCTTCAACTTAATCTATGTAGATGGGAATTCCCCGGCTCACATCAGAGATTATCTCGCACGTCAATCTCTCGAAAAACAATTTCAATTAATTCGTACAGATTGCTACCTCTCACCCAACCAAGCCAGAAACATCGGTTTGCGTCAAGTTAACAGCAAATACGTAGTTTTCATTGACAACGATGTGGTAGTCACTGCCGGTTGGCTGAAATCATTGGTAGAGTGCGCAGAAGCAACAGCAGCCACCATTGTTAGCCCCCTGATCTGTGAAGGCACACCCCTACACCAACAAATACATTGTGCAGGTGGAGAAACAGGAGTGTTGGTGGAAACGAACAATGGAACAATTAGACGAAAGATTATTGAAAAAATTTACAAACAAGGATGCCGAATCACAGATGCAACCCAGCTACAACGACAACAAACGGCATTAGCTGAGTTTCACTGCATGATGGCACGCACAGAGATATTTCAACAAATTGGTTTGCTAGATGAAGCACTGTTAAATACAAAAGAACATATTGATTTGTGTATGTTGGTACAGAGTAAAGGCGGTACAGTTTATTTAGAACCTAAATCTCTCATGACCTATGTCTTTGGAACACCATTGGAACGGACAGACATCCATTATTATATGCTGCGTTGGAGCGATGCATGGGAAGTAGCCAGCCTAAAACATCTACAACAAAAATGGAATTTGACTGAAGACGAATACTTTCAAAAGAGATATAAAAGCTTGGGATGGAGACGACATATGACAATTATCAATCCTTTTGCCCGCAACCTACCCATCGGCAAAATTGGCTCAAAGATAGTAGCGAAAATCCTGCGTTTTCTGGACAAAAGATTAAACCGCTATATCACCAGTCGCTATGAAAATAAAGCATCTAAAATCTCAGCTATCTGAGGTCATTTATACACCTGAGAGTTTGCTAAAACATCCGGTTCAATTGTCCAAAGAAATGTGGCGAGACTTACTAGCTTCCCGCGAACTTGCATGGCGATTAATGGTGAGAGATATTAGCGCCCAATATCGGCAATCTTTATTAGGAATTACCTGGGCTTTTCTACCACCAATTGTTATGGCCGTTGGATTTAGTCTTGCTAATGATGCCAAGGTTATTAATATTGCCAAAACAGATTTACCATATCCAGTTTATATAGTATTCAGCACTGCACTTTGGCAAACATTTGTTGAGGCATTAAATAGCCCAATGCAAGCTGTAATTGTGGCAAAACCAATGCTATCTAGAGTAAACTTTCCTCGGGAAGCATTGATTTTAGCTAAGTTAGGTGAAGTATTTTTTAACTTTGCGATCAAATTAATTTTAATAGTCGCATTATTTATCTGGTTTCGCATTTCTGTTACATGGACAGTATTTTTAACTCCAGTCCCATTACTTCATCTAATTTTACTAGGCACATTTATCGGCATTTTATTAGCCCCATTAGGAATTTTATATCAAGATATATCTAGAGGCTTATCTCTATTTACAGGCTTTTGGCTGTTTCTAACTCCAGTCGTTTATCCCATTCCCAATCGAGGAATATTTGGTTTTTTAGTCAAACTTAATCCCGTCACTCCTTTATTGGTAACAACCCGAGAGTTAGCAACAACAGGAGTGGTATCAGATCCATCAAGATTTTGGATAGTCAGTTTAATTACCTTAATTGGCTTGCTAATAACTTGGGTTGCATTTCGTCTAGCTATGCCTTTTGTGGTTGAGAGAGTAAGTTCTTAGGAGGGTTTGGACGGTGCCTGTCGGAGGCTCTCAAGAAACTGACCGGCACATAAACCTAAGCAAGAGGTTAAGTGTTTGACAGTAGGAAAACACTCTGGGTCTAAAGTTCGATGAGGAGCAAGAGAAACCACTATGCGATCGCGCCAACCAAGATAGATGATTAGAAGCACTTAAAGCTTAAAATTGAGAAGGTGCAATCCTCAAATAAAATTCTTCATGCGTCGAGATACAATTTTCTATAAACTATTTCAACAATCGCCAACTTTACTATTTGAACTATTGACAAATCCGCCAGCCAATGCAGACGAATATAGATTTGATTCGGTAGCAGTTAAAGAACCAAAATTTGAAATCGATGGCGTATTTTTACCACCAGAAAGTCAAAATCCGGGTGTTGTATATTTTTGTGTTGGCGTAGCCTGCCGGAGGCATAGTGCAATTTCAAAAAGACGAAAGGCTCTATGAACGAGTATTTGCTGAATCTTGGTTATATTTCTACCGTAACCGGGATAGATTTAGTAATCTGCAAATAGTGATACTTTACCCATCCCGTAGTCTCGAACAAAGTGATATTCGTCCTTATCTCAGTCAACTTAACAGCCCACAGGTAAATCGCATATATTTAGATGAATTGGGCGATATTCGCTCTTTACCCTTGTGGGTAGCGTTAATGGTGTTGACAACAATAGATGATGAACAAGCAACCCAAGAAGCTAGGTATTTGCTTGCCAGAAGTCAGCAGGAAGCCCCTCAGCCAGAAAATAGCGCCATAATAGAGTTATTAACGACAATAATGGTGTACAAATTTGAAAATAAGAGCCAACGGGAGGTAGAAGAAATGCTAGGAATTACACTGCGAGAAACACGGGTTTATCGAGAAATCAAGGAAGAAGGACGAGAAGAAGGACGAGAGGAAGGAGAAAAATCGCTCGTTCTGCGTCAATTAGCCAGACGGGTGGGGGAATTACCGCAAGAGGTGCGTCAACAAGTTGAATCTCTCTCGTTGGAACAGTTGGAAAATCTGGGGGAAGCATTGCTTGATTTTACCAGCATGGCTGATTTGGATGCTTGGTTTAATCAATTATGATTGCGAAAGTTCGATGGGGAGCAAGGGAAATTTAGAAATCGCGTCTATTTTTCCTTCAATAATTCCCTTTTCCACTGTGATGCTTTTTCTAAATCCGCCATTTTTAAATCTGCACCTTCCACCAACCCCAGTCATCAAAATTAATTGCTCGTTACCTTGCAGCAGTGACTAATTTAATTAATCAAAAGGATACAATTAAACCTCAAGATACGGAAATACTTATTTCCGTTGAAAATTTATCTAAAAAGTTTTGTCGAGACTTAAAGCAATCTTTACTATATGGTATCCAAGACATCGCGACAGAACTAATCGGAAAAAATAGAAATAGCAACACTCTACGTCAGAAAGAATTTTGGGCACTTAAAGATATTACCTTCCAACTGCGACGGGGAGAAGCTTTAGGTTTAGTTGGTGCAAATGGAGCCGGAAAAAGTACGCTGTTACGGATCATTAGCGGCTTGATTAAACCTGATATTGGCTGTATCAAAGTCCGAGGTAAGGTGGCCCCCTTAATCGCATTGGGTGCGGGATTTAATCCTATCCTGACAGGAAGAGAGAATATTTATGCAAATATGTCTATTCTGGGTTTATCAATCAAAGAAATAAAAGAAAGATTTTCAGATGTCATAGATTTTGCTGAAATTGGAGATGCAATTGATGCACCCGTGCAAACTTATAGTTCTGGAATGGCTGCTAGGTTGGGTTTTGCTTGTGCAGTTCACATAGAACCAGATATTTTACTAATTGACGAAGTGCTGGCTGTAGGTGATATAAATTTTAGAATGAAATGTTACCAAAGATTAGCAAAACTGCGAGAACAAGGAACAGCTTTTATTTTAGTTTCTCATAATCCTCATGTGGTATTAAATGTATGCGAATCTTCTATTTATTTAGCAAAAGGTAAATTGATAAAAGTTGGGAAAACAGAAGTAGTTATTAAGAAGTATGAAGAGGATTTCTCTTTGGGTGGAGTAGACATACATCAAGGAAAAATGTTCTTACCAAAAAAGTCTCCCGAGCAAAGTCTGGGTGTGGACATTGTATCTCTATGTTTTCAAGATGAGCAAGGTAATATTATTCTAACCCTCGATTGTGGAGAACCCGCTTATTTATGTGTAGAATGTCAAGCAAATAAACAAATTATTAATGCCAATGTAGGCGTATTAATTACTGCATTATCCGGACAAAACGAACGAATTTTATATATAACATCTGCGAGCGATAATCAAACATTAAAAATACTCCCTGGAAAAGTGGAGATACAGATGCAGATGCCTTATTGTTGTTTATTACCTGGTTTATATAGCGCTAAAATATATATTAAAGAGGGAGTATGCTCTTTTGATATAGTTGAATCTTTTAGATTTGCAGTCAAATCTAGTAAAGTTATCAGTCAATCTTTATTTTATCAGCCCCGCATCTGGAAAGTAATTAGTAATAAGTTATAGCGATGGGAGCATCCAGTGAGGTACAATATAAGCCCCCTAAATCCACGCCACATGCTACAAGTCGGCAGAGCCAAGAAACGCAGTGGCTCCCTAATTCTGGGGGACTTTGAATTTGAATTTTCTTCTCCCCTTTGAATTGGGGGTAGGGGGACAAAAGACTTTCCTCACCTAAAGGCAAAATTCCGCTGAATTAATATCATAATAGAGAAATAATCATATTATTCTCAGATCATGTAGGAAATACTTATGGATATTTCAAAGTTCGTAGCCATTGTTACAGGCGCAATTTCTATAATTATCGCGATCGCCTACCTTATCCTCGTGCAGTTTTTGGATTTTCGAGGGGAAATGAAGCCTGCACCAATAAGTCAAATTCAACAACCATCGTTAATAATAGTTGCCTATGCCTATCCTGTGAATGGGGGGGAGCATCCCATTTTTGCAAATACGATTAAATCGAAATGAGTGCAACAAGAGCAAACATAACTCCCCAGTCATAAAGTTAATATTCAGAAGTTACTTACAACAAGCCTTTTAAATCCCCGACTTCTTCGAGAAGTCGGGGATCTGTAGTTAGCCACTAATCCCAATAATTCTCTGCACTAAATATTTTTCGCAATTTGCCTTGACAAAAATCCCTGAGTGTACACGTTCTAATTAGCCTGGAATCGCTCATCTAATTTATCTTTTCATATTAAGTCAATAAGTATTAATTACTAATTATCTCTAGAGAAAAGCAAGAATAAGATTGGCACTCTCAAATTCCTCAAAGCAGGTTTTGACGAACATATACTATCTTTCCTTTCAACTTTAAAAAAGTTAATAACTTAAAAGCATAGATAAAACCAATAGTTATGATTCATTAATCAAATGATGAGACATATAAGAATTAATTAGAGATAACATCGTGTAAAATTCTTAATCAGCAATTCCATTTTTAGCCATATAAAGTTACTCTGTAGGTGTGAAGATTAATCAATTATTAAATTGCGTTAATTAAATTTTTTTGTGCTTGGGATCAAAGCTTGTTGGTTGAAAAACCCAAATTAAAACAAGAAGAGTGTAGAGGTGAATAAATGTCTCAGTACCTGCTTGAGACCGTTTGGTTAGTGCCTTGTTATGCCTTAATCGGTGCTTCATTCGCGATACCTTGGTCGCCGGGACTAATCCGGCTAACCGGGCCAAGACCGGCGGGTTATGTGAACTTAGTGATGACATTTTTGTCGTTTCTCCATAGCGCGATCGCACTGCAAGCGACTTGGAATCAACCCCCACAAGAACTATTTCTTCCTTGGCTGGATGTTGCAGGCTTAAACCTCACCATCGCGGTAGAAATATCATCCCTGAGTGTCGGTGGATTGGTTTTGATTTGTGGTTTGAATTTCCTGGCGCAGATTTTTGCGATCGGCTATATGGAGATGGATTGGGGTTGGGGACGCTTCTTTTCTCTTTTGGGATTGTTTGAAGCTGGATTGTGCGCCCTTGTGCTGTGCAACAATTTGTTCTTCAGCTATGTAATATTGGAAATCCTGACTCTAGGGACTTACCTCCTAGTTGGGTTGTGGTTTAGCCAGTCCTTGGTGGTCACAGGTGCGAGAGATGCTTTTCTAACCAAGCGGACAGGAGACTTATTTCTACTGATGGGAGTGTTGGCAATATGGCCCCTCGCTGGCACTTGGAATTATACAGAGTTGGCGGAGTGGGCGGAAAAGGCAAAAGTTGACCCTACAGCTATTGGGCTGGTGAGTTTAGCATTAATTGCCGGACCGATGGGTAAATGTGCCCAGTTCCCATTGCATCTGTGGTTGGATGAGGCGATGGAAGGCCCAGTTCCCAGTACAATTCTGCGGAATTCGGTGGTAGTGGCTAGTGGTGCATGGGTGTTAGTCAAGTTGCAACCAGTGTTTGCCTTGTCGCCAATTGTATCAAATGCCATGATCGGGATTGGTGCAGTGACAGCAGTGGGTGCTTCATTGATTGCGATCGCCCAAATTGACCTCAAACGCTGCTTATCTTATACAGTGAGCGCCTACATGGGTTTGGTGTTCATTGCTGTAGGTACCCAGCAAGACGATGCAGCACTATTATTAGTACTCACCCATGCTGTATCAGCAGCATTATTGGTGATGAGTACAGGTGGAATTATTTGGAACAGTATCACCCAAGATGTAACTAAGCTTGGTGGATTGTGGGGACGCAGACCGATATCGGGAATAGCATTTATTGTTGGAACCTTGGGGTTAATTGGATTCCCACCTTTGGGTAGCTTCTGGGCATTGATGGAATTATCCGACGATTTGTGGGTGACAAAACCTTGGTTGGTGGGAGTAATTTTGCTCGTCAACGCTCTGACAGCTTTTAGTTTAACCAGAGAATTTTGTTTACTTTTTGGTGGCAAACCCAAGGCCATGAGCGAGCGATCGCCTGAAGTTCACTGGCCAATGGTTCTGCCAATGGTAATTTTACTTGGCTTCGTTCTCCATCTGCCCTTGGTTTTAGAAAGTTTATCACTCCTACCGAGTTGGGCAAGCTTGAATAAAGATGTAGCACTATTACTAGCTTGGTCGAGTATTTTTGGTTGCAGCATCAGCGCTGTGATTTATCTGAGCGATTTCATCCCCAAACCAATACACCTTCCCTTCAAAGGTTTACAAGACTTGTTGGCATACGACTTTTACACCCCGAAACTGTATCGCATGACAATTATTTTGGGAGTAGCACTGATTTCCAAACTCACCGATATGGTTGACCGTTTGGTAGTCGATGGTATCGTCAACTTCGTCGGTTTGTTTTCAGTGTTGGGTGGAGAAGGCCTAAAATACAGTACCTCCGGACAAACCCAATTTTATGCATTCACCATACTGATGGGAGTAAGTGTCTTAGGCGCATTTGTAACTTGGCAATACTGGGGAACTCAGTTTTTAAACTTGATCTTTTAAATACCTCCTTATTAGTCAGGAAGAGTAAGAGTAAGAGTTATGAGTTATAAATTTTTAACTCCTAACTCCTAACTCCTAACTCCTAATTCCTAACTCCTAACAACAACAACCAACAACTAACTATGCTGAGTGTTTTGATTTGGCTGCCAATATTCGGGGCTGCCCTGATTATATTATTACCATCTAGGCTTCCTGCTAACCGCATTCGTTTAGCAGCGGTTAGCATTGCTGGGATAACTTTCCTGTGGAATCTTTTGATTCTCTTTAAATTTGATGTCGTCAATCCGGGGGTACAATTTGCAGAATATTTACCTTGGAATGAAACCCTCGGTTTAGGCTATCAATTGGGTGCTGATGGGCTTTCAATGCCGATGTTGGCGTTAAATAGCCTCCTCACCACGATTGCTATTTATAGCAGCAGTCGAGAAACTGAACGTCCCCGGCTTTTCTACTCAATGATGTTGCTCATCAGCGGTGGAGTTGCAGGTGCTTTCGCGGCACAGAATTTACTGCTATTCTTCCTATTCTACGAACTAGAATTAATTCCCTTCTATCTACTAATTTCAATTTGGGGTGGGGAAAAACGCGCCTATGCTGGGATGAAATTCCTCATCTATACCGCTGTTTCTGGAGCGTTGATTTTGGCAACCTTTCTCGGTACAGTATGGCTGACTGGCGCTTCTAGCTTCGCTTACGATTCCCTCTCAACCCAAACTCTATCGACAACACTGCAAATCATCCTCCTTGCGGGAGTTGTCCTGGGTTTTGGGATAAAAATTCCTCTGGTACCCTTTCATACTTGGTTGCCAGATGCTTACGTTGAAGCTTCCGCACCAGTTGCGATTATCCTGGGTGGAGTCCTGGCAAAGTTAGGAACTTACGGACTTTTGCGGTTTGGAATTGGTATGTTTCCCCAAGCTTGGAGTATTTTTGCTCCCACAATGGCGATTTGGGGAACCGTGTGTGTCTTGTATGGTTCAATGGCCGCGATCGCCCAAACAGATATCAAGCGGATGGTAGCCTTTAGTTCTATCGCTCACATGGGCTACGTAATATTAGCATCTGCCGCAGCTACTCCTCTTGCCCTCGTCGGTGCAGTATCACAAATGGTTAGCCACGGTTTAATATTAGCCCTACTATTTCACCTAGTGGGAGTAGTGGAAGATAAAGTTGGCACCCGTGAGTTAGATAAACTAAATGGTTTGATGAGTCCAGTACGCGGCTTACCCCTAACCAGCGCCATGTTGGTTTTAGGTGGGATGGCAAGCGCTGGAATTCCTGGTATGACTGGGTTTATCTCAGAATTTATCGTTTTTCAAGGCTCCTACTCAGTATTTCCTTTGGCTACATTGTTATGTGTCGTCGGGACAGGCTTAACTGCGGTATATTTTGTCATTCTGCTCAACCGCACCTGTTTTGGCAAACTTGATAACCTAGCCTACTATCCCAAAGTTGAGTGGCATGAAAAAATGCCAGGAATCGTCTTAACCGCTTTAATCATCATCTTGGGAGTACAACCCACATGGTTAGTGCGTTGGAGTGAACCAACAACTACAGCAATGGTGGCTGCAGTACCCACGATTGAAAGAGTTGTAACTCCAAAAATAGCACTTAAGGAATGAGGAGGAAGAGTTAGGAGTTATGAATTATGAGTTATGAATTCTGAGTTATGAATTATGAATTATGAGTTATGAATTTTTAACTCCTAACTCCTAACTCCTAACTCCTAACTCCTAACTCCACCTCCTAACTTTCCCATGAACTTAAAATTAATTCCCAGCGCTCTTGTAATTTTTCGCTTTCTAATTTCTCCATTTCTGCTTTGGGATGCTATTGATGGGAACACGAGTGTTTGGTTCATCATCGGTTTTGTGGCAGCATTTTTCTCAGATATCTTCGATGGTATTATTGCCCGTCGTCTTGGTGTTAGTAATGTTCAACTGCGCCAAGCAGATAGTTTGGCTGATGTCTGTCTTTATACCTGCATTTCGGCTAGTGCGTGGTTATTGCGATGACATTAATTCTGCCAGTGTGGACGCATGATGTTTTAAGTATTTTTCATGCCCTTCAGTTGCGCCCTAAATAAATAAAAAATATTGCGATTTATCCTCGAATAAACTTGTTAATACCCCGACAAGAAAGAGGTCGCCCGTTTTGAGTTGGGACGGCAGCTTGCTCTTGGAAGCTTCCTTCTTCAAACGTGCCTTGTCTGTATCCCCATATATAAACGTCCTTCTTCCTTCTTCCTTCTTCCTTCATTCAATTAGGGAAATCCAAAATGGTACTGACTCCAGAGAAACAGACAACTAAATTACCGCCTTCCACTCATGAATTTGCCGATGTAATTCATCGTCTAGAAGCAGGTGGCTCAATGCTACCGGATACCCCAGAAAATCTCATGCAAATTATCGGCATTTATAAAGCTTATGCAGTGCCGATGGATTTTTATTGGCGCGACTTGTTATATATTGCCGAACAAGTATTTTTAAATCCCTTCCCCTTCTTTAAATACTTCATTCCCCAAGAATATTTAGACAGACACAATCATTACGCCGGTGATGATGCCGATTTACGGATTTGGCGTGGGGTAGCTACAGCCCACCCAGAATTATTGGAATATATGGAGAAGGGGGAAACCTTCAAAGGTCCTAAATTATTCCATCACTTATTCCACGATCGCGTCAATATGGAGTTTGCCGAAGCCTGTATGCGGGCTATGTTGTGGCACCGTCATATGTACGCACCCGTGAATCAATTTGACGCTTACCTCGATTCAGAAGAATACAAAGCAAACGCCGACAGGGCAATAAAAGCCTACTTCCAAGGTAATCCAGCCATGCTGGCACTGCACAAAATGTTCCCAGAAATGTTCCTAGAACAGTGCCGTCAGATGTCGTATTACTCTAATTTGGGCTTATTCTGGGAAGTTATGGCCCCCGTCTTCTTTGAAATGTCAGATATTTATGATGAAGGCGGATTTAAAGGTGTCCCCGATGCAATGAATTTCTTGGTCAATGGAATTTTTGCGATCGCTGGTCGTCCGATTTATCATCATGTATACATTCGCGGTCAATGCTACGAAATTATACCTAAATCCAAAGGTTTTACATGGCTGTACGAAGCTGCACTGCCCTATGTAGAAGCCGTCTTCTATCGTACCGCTCCCTTCCGTGGTACAAAATCATACAACGCTCAAGCAGGTCAAGTGCCTGACGACCAAAAAGACTTTCACTACGGCATTCTCTACGCAGATGTATTCCCTGTAGGTACCGCCGGTATTCCACCAACATTATTAATGCAAGATATGCTGCATTTCTTACCGCCATATCTTGTTGATTATTACAGAAAACATTGCCGGGGTGACGAAGATATGTTAATTCAGTTGGGAATTACCTTCCAACGTTCAATGTACAACGTAACATCGGCGGTAATTCAAGCCTTACGAACAGCACTTTTGTATCCTTTAGATGACCCCAATCCCAAACATTTGCAAGCAAACCGCGAATTCTTTGAAGCCCAAATAAGTCGCTTTTCCCGTCCCGAATATGGGATGCGTGATGCTGCCCGTTTGCGGGATATTCAAAGTCAGGATTATAGATAGATAATTGTCAAGAGCCAGCTTTTAATCTCTTAACCCCCCAATATGTGGGGGGTTAATTATTTGTCAATACGCTTGGTGTTAAGGAGAATCGTAGGTTGAGTTGAGGCTTTGCGAAACCCAACAACCCGCCCAAATGTTGGGTTTCGTTCCTCAACCCAAGCGGGAACAGCGATACCAGGTTTTTTGCGCTAACACCAAGCGTATTGAATTATTTTGTACCCGGTTTCCTGTTAGTCCACCAGACATGATATAGATATTGACAAAGCGCCCGTAAATGTTACAATCATACTACAGATACAGGACTTAACAAGATGAACCACTCGGACCTGTAAAGCCGGATCAACCAGATCCGGCAAATGACATCACGCAATCGAACGTTTACAATCACCTTTCCATAGAAGCCTATTGGCAAACCGTTTGGCAGCAAAACCAAACCTACGAAGTGGATAAGAAGGCAGCCGCTCATCCGTTCTACAATTTGATGATGTTTCCCTATCCATCGGCAGAAGGGTTGCATGTAGGCAATGTCTATGCATTCACCGGAGCTGATATCTACGGTCGCTTCATGGCAATGCAGGGCAAAGAAGTTTTTGAGCCGATGGGATTTGATGCTTTCGGCATCCACAGCGAAAACTTTGCCATTAAGCAAGGGATTCATCCTAACCGATTGACCGCACAAAATGTGGAGCGATTTCGAGAAACGCAGTTGAAGCAGATTGGGAATCGCTTCTGTTGGAATCACGAAGTCCAAACCACCGATCCTGAGTACTATAAGTGGACGCAGTGGATTTTCTTACAGTTGTTCAAAGCAGGGTTAGCAGTTCGCAAAAAAGCGCGGGTGAATTGGTGTCCCTCCTGCAAAACGGTGCTTGCCGATGAGCAGGTGATTGGGGGTGCGTGTGAACGGTGTAATGCGATCGCCACTCAACGCGAATTAGAGCAGTGGTTCTTCAAGATTACCCACTATGCTCAACGCTTGTTAGAGAACTTGGAGCAGTTGGACTGGTCGGAAAAGGTAAAAACGGCTCAACGCAACTGGATTGGTCGTTCAGAAGGCTTGCAATTTTGCTTGAACGTGGCTGAATCTGAGTTGCAAATAGCAGTCTTCACCACTCGTCCAGACACAATTTTTGGCATGACTTATGTAGTGCTTGCTCCAGAGCATCCTTTGGTCGATCGGATTGTGACTCTGGAATATTGGGACGCGATTGCCACTTACAAAGAACAGGCATCACGTCAATCTGAGTTTACTCGCACTACTCACCAGAGCAAAACAGGGCAGTTCACTGGTGCGTATGCAATTCATCCGCTCACACAGGAACGTATCCCAATTTGGATTGCAGATTACGTTTTGTCGAGTTATGGCACCGGGTCTGTGATGGGAGTTCCCGCTCATGACGATCGCGACTTTGAATTTGCCAAAACGATGGGGTTGCCGATTCGACAGGTGGTGATTCCTATGAGTGGAACATCTACAGCACCGCTTGAACTTGATACTGCATTTACAGAACATGGCACCTTGATTGACTCAGGGAGGTTTACCGGACTTGCCTGTGCAGATGCTTTCCGGCAAATCATCAACTGGTTTGAAAATCAGAAAATGGGTGAAGGTAGAGTACAATATCGTTTGCGAGATTGGTTAATTTCCCGGCAGCGCTATTGGGGTCCACCAATTCCAATTGTCTACTGCGACATCTGCGGTACAGTTCCAGTGCCAGAGAATCAGTTACCTGTTCATTTACCCCAAACCGAAGATTGGTTGCCCAAAGGAACCGGAACATCACCTTTGGCGCAAATTGACTCATTCGTTAACACCACTTGTCCGTGCTGTGGTGGTCATGCTCGTCGAGAAACGGATGTGTCTGACAACTTTCTCGATTCTGCTTGGTATTTCCTTCGCTATCCTTCGAGCGATCGCAATGATGTTCCTTTTGATCCAGAAATCACTGCCAAATGGTTGCCGGTGAATATGTACATCGGCGGGGCAGAACATTCAGTGTTACATCTGTTGTATAGCCGCTTCATCACAATGGTGCTGCATGATTTGGGTTATATCAAATTTGAAGAACCCTACTCACGCTTTTGCGCTCATGGATTGCTCACCAAAGATGGAGCTAAAATGAGCAAATCAAAGGGTAATGTGGTGAATCCGGATGAATATATCAAGGAATACGGCGCAGATACCTTACGCACCTACTTGATGTTTTTGGGTCCGTATCATCAGGGTGGTGATTTTTCCGATCGCGGGATTGCCGGAATGCGACGATTTTTGCATCGGGTGTGGCAACTTGTGAGCAAGCATCGGGATTGCCTTGAGCTCAGTTCACCTGATTTGGACTCCCTGCGTCGTCTACACCAAACAATCGCCAAAGTATCAGAGGATATTCAGTCACTGAAGTACAATACAGCGATCGCAGCATTGATGGAGTATCTGAATGTGCTTCAAGCGAAACCGAAGCTTTGTGAGGTGGAACTGAAGTCTTACTTGTTGATGCTGGCTCCCTTTGCACCGCACCTGACTGAAGAACTCTGGCATCAAATAGGTGAATCATACTCAATTCATCAACAGACCTTTCCTAATGCCAATCCAGAATTTCTCACGCTCCAACAGGTGGTAATCACAATACAAATCAATGGACGTAAGAGAACAAGCATTCTCCTTTCACCCAGTGCGTCCCAAGAGGAGGCGATCGCAATTGCAAGACAAACACAATCAGTTCAACATTATCTCAAAAACCAGGAAATTTCCCGTGTTGTTTACGTGCCCGGTCGGATTCTCAATCTTCTAACGTGAACGTGACTTGTTCAAAGGGACTCGTACTGGGTATAGGAAAGACTTATGTAAAAACTTACCTATCTGAACAAAACTCTACCTGTAGCGCTAACCAATTCAGCCCATTAACGGATGAAAAACTAAAAATCAACCGGGATAATCAGTTTTGATTGCATTTGCTGTAGCAACTTGAAAAAAACTCTTCTATGACACAGTTAATAGCCTGAAAAGGACGCAAAGCGATCGCTTATTGCTGGCAGTAATATTTGTAGCTCTAAATTACTTAGTTTTGACAGGGTATGAGGTTTTAGCTTGCAGGCATATTCACCGTCCCTTGTCTTATCCACAGGTTGCATTAGCTGCTTTTACCAGCTACGCAGTTAGTAACACTATTGGCTTTGCTACTAAACAAGCAAAAAAAAGACAACACTTAAGCATGAAGCCCAACAGCAAACCAGAGTCAGAAAAACCACAGGAAGAATCAGATGAAATACACCATCACATCCTACCCATCGCACCACTACCGGAACACATTACTCAAAATATCGATGCAATTATGGCGTTGCATGCACGTCATGAACAAAGCATATCTCGACACCAGCGGGTTGTAGAAACTGTAACTGCTTTCTTTGGTCGTCCGGTATTCTTGTTCAGCCTGATAATTGCGATCGCCCTTTGGATCGTACCGAATATTTTGCCCCGCCGTTTAGGTGTAAGGCGATTTGACCCCCCTCCTTTTGCTTGGCTGGGACTTATGGTTAGCGCTGGCTCATTACTGATGACAGCAGGGGTGTTAGTTACGCAAAATCGACAAGAAAAGTTGGCAGAACAACGGGCACAGCTAACTTTGCAACTAAACCTACTATCCGAGCAAAAAATTGCCAAACTCATCGCTTTAATGGAGGAACTACGTCACGATCTACCCAATGTGAAAAATCGCTACGACCCAGAAGCGGAAATGATGAAGGAAGCTGCCGATCCACATGCGGTAATTGAGGCACTTGAAGAGACACTATCACAAGAGTTAGAAAATCTTCAGAAGCAGGAAATATCTGAATAATTTTTTTCCGTTTTTGCATCCAAAGCACTTGTCGCTTCATCCATCACTAAAATTGACGGATTATTCACCAAAACGTTGGTTAACAAGTTAAATTGGGTGCTTTGCGATGTTGACTTTATTATCAATCAAATGAATATCCTGCAAAGAATATTTCACTAGGTTGACTTTCCTCATACAAAACAATATGTTTGCTTGTTCCTCGCTCAATACTATCCCAAAAATCAAAAGCAACTGGGCCTAGTTCTTCAATAATTATTGACTCTACCATCTCGTGAGTTGGTTCATCTGTACCGAAAAGATTTAGCAGTTCGGAAGTCGTCAGTGGGAAGGTTGTGTGGAAAAGTATTTTCATTTCCTCATATATGGCTTGAACATCATTTAGAGATTGTAGCTTGTTATGTGGAAATGGAAATTCCGAGACTCGATATATATCAATAATTGAGCGTGTCCCGTCTGCATTAGCCGCTTTTATTGCCATCTCAATAGAGCTATGTTTGGCTCCAGGTTTAGGGGAGTTAGGGTTTATGGGAAAATCAAGAAATGGAATGACAGGATTGTATCTACCTGCTCGAAATTCCCCTTCTCTTAGAGCTTCCAGGGCTGCGTTGATGTTCGGCTGGTATTCAACAAAATAAAAATAAGGTTCCGCTCCCATACAATCACCTCGGCTACTGGGTTGAAGACGATTAATTTTAGTTTGTAAGTCTGAATGCTTAACTGAGGTTAGTCTCTTGGAAAAAAACTCTGGTATATTTCTGATGTTACAGCCAAATACAACAAACGGTTGGGCTGTTGCAACTGTAATACTGCTCGATAGTTAAGAAACTGTCCCAACGCAGTATGAAACTCCCCGATCGCGGAAGGTGCAAGGAAGCTTTTAACTTCTACCGCTATCTTCTCCTGTGCGCGTTCAGCTATAATAATTCGTTCTGCGCCTAAGTCAATGTGCAACTGGTCGTCTCCCAATCTTAAATATAATGGATCGTCAGTAATCGTCTAGCCATCCTTTTTTAAGGCTGTTTTTGCCTAATCGTGGAAAAGGTCTTTCGCTGACACGGTAGGCAATGGTGAATTTTAGGTTACTCTCCCACATTTTTGCATGAGTTGCCCAACGCCAGAAATAGAAAAAAATAACAAAGCGCAAACAATATTAAGGAATTAGTTTGCACCAACTAATTGCTTTTACTTCAAGGAGGTGAAAAAATTATAATTAATTAGCTTTGAGTAAGTAATAATACTGTGATAGTAGTATCAAAGTACTGGGAATTTGTCAAGTTAGATTCTGCTAGTAAGCGCCTGGTTGAAGTAATTTTGCCTGCTCAAACTTATTTTTATTCGTCATTTACGCAGAATGCTGAGGTTGCTGATACAACAATTGTGCGACAACTTTGGCAACAAATGCGCTTGAGTGGAGAAACCGACACTGATGAATCCTACTTAGCTGAAATTTGTCTTCGTTGCTACATTTCTCACCAAATCTATCAAGTTTGCTTTAATTTGGGAACGAAGTTTGGCAGTTGCAACGGTTTTACTTGTGAGGATTTGTTGCCGTTTGTGTTGGATGATGAAGTAGTAAAGGCAACACGAACCCAGCAAAAAAGCACATCGAAGGTAACTCCGGACAGTTCCTATCAGTCCTTAGCGACTACTGTATTGAAAACATTCGATCCCAGCAAAGGGTCGCTCAATACATGGGTAAGTCGCTATGTGAAACAACATCTAGAACTCAGACGCTTTCTACTCCAACATGGCGTTTTTCTGATTAGCGACTGGGCACTTTTAAATGACACAAACGCCAAGGAAGTAAAGCGAATTCTCTCTGATATGTATAGTTCAACAACCTTTGAAATTCAGCAAACCTGCGGACTACTGGCAAGTTACCACGCAGTTTATCGAGAAGACCGCATGGAACAACGACTCACAGCAGGGACTCTACCCTGTCAGCCCCCAACATCTGAACAGTTAACTCGCATTGCTGACGACCTGCAAAGCCAGACTGGTAGGAAACTTAGCCCCGAGGCAGTACTTAGCCAATTGAATGCGGTCGCCGCCAAATTGAGACGATATCGAATTGCAGCCCAAGGTGGTTATGTTTCCTCAGTTTCTTTCGACCAGGCTGAGGTTCAACCAATTGTGGAGCGATCGCAAATTACTCAAAACGACGACGAAGAACAAAATGAATTTATTAATTTATATCAAAATCAATTTCTCGAAAGTTTAGACCAAGCTATTTCCCAAATTGTTGATGATTTTATCAAAAAACTGCAACATAAGGGCTTTCCTGTCGAAAATTTTATAACTGGCTTACATCTTTTTCATTGTCAAGGTGAATCGATGAGCCAAATCGCACCACAAATTGGTTTAAAAAAACAATACGAAGTCACCCGCTTATTAAAACTTAATGAATTGCGTGCCGATATTCGCCAAAAATTGTTAGTGATTTTGCGCGATCGCGTTCTCGACCTCGCCAAACACTTTGCCAACTCCGAACGCTTGCAACATTTAGACCAGCAGGTGGAATCGATTTTGGATGAACAGATTTCCGAGATTATCCAAGAAGCAGAATCGGAAGTCAAAAATCCAACTCGCAATCAACCCCTACGCAGTCTATTAGCCCGTCGTATCTGCCATTATCTCCAAAGCAGAGAATAGAAAAAAATCCGCGTTCATCTGCGGTTAAAAATCCAAAATCCCCTATGAATCAACCTCCACCCATTACAGAGTTCACATTGATTGATTGGCAGTCTCTCAACCAAACCCACTCCCGACTATTACCGGGGCATTTCCAACAAGCTGTGGGTCTGAGTCAATCGATACACCAGTCAGAACAACGCTGGCAAGTTTACCTTTGTGCTTTGGCAGCTTTGGGATTTGAGCAATGGCTTCAAGAACGCGCTCCCGATTTGCGCTTACTTAGTGACTCGGCATCAATTTGGCAACCCGCATACGCAAATTTGATGGCAGCAGCGTGTAACATCCACATTGGTGACTTCAAAATTTGCCTGATAACTGCGAGCAGTTTAACCAACCAACATAGCGTCCCTTTCTTTGCTTTAGACATCCCCGATTTTGCCGCTCATTTTTACGTGTTGATGCAGGTTGAGGAGGAACAGGGACAGGTTGCGGTATCGGGTTTTATGAACTACAAGCAGTACCAAAGCTATCAACAAACAGCAAGACTTCAGGTAGATGAAGATTGGACATATACATTACCTCAAACTTGGTTTAACCCAGATCCTGATGCCCTACTGCTCAATCTCCGTTGTTTAGAAGCAGACGCAATTAAACTGCCTGCAATTATACCCACAGCAGAGATTGATACAGTAGCGCTGCGGCAAAAACTGGCAAAGCTAGAATCTCAACTCCAAAGCAAACATCTTTGGAAATTGCTGACAGTCAAAGAAGCTACAACCCTAATGAGCAACTCAGACTTGGTTAATTGGGTCTACAAAAGAGCGACTACCTCACCCGTGCAACCCCTAATCAACGTCGGTTTGTGGTTGCAAAATCAAATTGATACAGCGGCTCAAGAATTAGGTTGGATGCTGATGCCCTTACCAGTGTTATCAGGATTGCGCTCATTGCGGGGGGATTTTGACCAGATTCGCTCGGGATTAGAACAGCAGCAAATTCACATCCCCGCAGCGGCACGGGGTGCTTTCCGCGACTTGGAGAGCGAAGAAGGTAGTGTGCGGCTGTACGCAATTACATGGGTGTTATCGGAAACATCCGATAATTCAGAATGGATGTTATTGGTTGCCTTGGAACCCCAGGCACAAGCTGAAATGCCAAAAACTATTACATTGAAAGTGCGCGATGAAACACAATCATTATTCGAGCAGCTGCTGGAAGATACGAGTCAGGGGATACTTTACGCTCAGGTTATTGGCAATATAAATGAGCGGTTCTGGGTGACAGTGACTGTTGATAATGAGACTGTTTTTGAGATTCCGCCTTTTGGTTTGGAATTATAAGAATTGTAAAACTTTTTGGCGCTCTTTTCTTGGCGTTCTTGGCGTCTACCGAGACGGAAGGCGTACAGCGCCTATGGCGGTTCATTTAAAAACACATTGACAAAAAAATATTTATTAAAACTACTCCCTTCGTATCTTCGTGTCTAAGCCGAAACGGCTGGCTCTGTCTACGCGGTTAATTAAATAAATATTCTTGTGACGGGAAGAAAATTATGAAAAAATTAACCGCTCAGACGCGATAGACGCGAAGCGGCTTCCGCCTCGGTAGGACGCAAAGAAAAAAAAGGAGTTTTTAGAGGGTTTTTCGTAAGTGCTGTTTAATATTTTTTTAGAATTAATTTATGAAGTTTAATTCTCATGTTTTTGATTTAAAAGTTCAGAAGATAGAGCAAATCTGTTTGTTCTATTTGTCTTGGGGACAAGGACAAAGATTGACCGCACAGGTTAATTATCCCAGCGCTTTGACTCCTCTTTATCAAGAGTGGCGACGGGCATATCTCAACTTTTATCAGTCCGAACAGATGCGGGGACGGACGCTTGGTGGGGGGGTTGCAAGTATAACCGTAGACTGGCATGCGGAACTTGTGAAAGCGGAAACTAAGTTGATGTTTGAGTTTCACCGCTGGTTGCGTAGTGCTGAATTATATGAAATCCGCGCTCAAATTGCTCAGGCAAGTCAGGAACTTGTAAAAGCGAAGCCAGAAAGAACTGAGGTTGTAAAAGTTTTTCTCACCTGTGCGCCGGTTGAGTTAGACCGTTTCCCGTGGGAAGCGTGGGAAATTGGAACTGAATTTGCGACTATTGGGGCAATTCAACTAATTCGCGCTCCGTTAAATATTGGGGCTAATATCGCAAATTCTGCAAAGGAAATTCCACAGCAACGCGCTCGCATCCTGGCTATTTTGGGTGATGATACTGGGTTAAATTTTCAGGAAGATCGAGAAGCGGTACAGTCGCTGATTCGGATTGCAGAGGTTAAATTTGTCGGTTGGCAACCGGAGCAAACACCCAGTCAAGTTATTCAGCAAATTACCGATGCGATTAATGATGAGCAAGGCTGGGATGTGCTGTTTTTTGCCGGACATAGTAACGAAACAGATATGACGGGGGGTGAGTTGGGGATTGCACCCGGTGTATCGATTTCTATCAGCGAAATTGCTACCCAATTGAGTGCAGCAAAAAAACGGGGGCTGCAAGTGGCAATTTTTAACTCATGCAGCGGATTGAGTATCGCGGATGCTTTGATTGACTTGGGTTTCAGTCAAGTTGTGGTGATGCGCGAACCAATTCACAACCGTGTCGCTCAGGAATTTTTGGTAAGATTTTTACAAGGTTTGGGGAAACACCTTGATGTCTATGAGTCGCTGATGGGAGCGCGGCAATTTCTCCGCATGGACAAAAGCCACACTTACCCCTCATCCTACTTGGTTCCTTCTCTATTTTGCCATCCAGAAGCGAAATTATTTCGCATCTCTCCCTTTCGGTGGAAACAGCATTTGCGCCAAAGTTTACCAACTTACATTGAAGCGATCGCCCTCGCAACAAGTCTCACCCTGAGCGTACTTCCCCCAGTTCAAGAACTACTGCTGGATGCGCGAATGTTTGCTCAGTCAGCTTACCGCAATGCCACCGCCCAAGTCTCGTCGGAGGAAGCCCCCCCAGTTGCACTGGTAGAAATTGATGCCGAATCGATTTCCCGCTTCGGACTTCCTAATTCTCAAGTGCTACCAATGAACCGGAGCTACATTGCCAAATTGGTTGATAGTACGAGAAAGTTAAATGCTTCCGTCGTGGGCTTGGACTTTATTTTTGATACACCACAGGAAGACCCTCCATCTGGGGATAAAGATTTAGGGATAGCAGTGCAACGTGCCGTGGATGCAAAGATGTGGCTAATTTTTGGCGCAATTCTTGAACCCAACCGAGAATTGGGCGCAAATGAAGCGATCGGGATTACTAAGTGGAATTGGACTTTGCAAGGATATACCGATACTGACCAATACTTTGTAGAACTACCTTCTACTAAAAAAGATTGTCGTAAAACTTGCCCGATCTCATATTTAATGTCTCTCGTGCAAACGGCAAAGCAGGAAATGACTGAACTGCCCACACCACACACTAATCGGACAAGAAATTTACGTGCTGAACTGCTTGATGTTATTGAACAAAAGCACCCCAAAATAGGCAATTTAGCGAAACTGTTGGAGTTGCGTGACTTCTGGGGGTTGCAGCCTCTAGTTGATTTTTCTATTCCTCCCAATCAAGTGTATACAAAGATTTCGGCATGGAAATTGATCGAAAATCCAGATATCAACAAATTTCCCTTAATTTCTAAACAGGTTGTCTTGATTGCAGCGGGAAGCGACGAACGCTTGGGAATTGCAGCAGGTCAGCCAGACCGCTCACCTGCGACTTCTGCCACAAAATATTGGACGCAGCAACCTTACATGACTGGAGGTGAATTTCTAGCATACATGACTCACCATTTCCTAACGCGGCGTTTTCTGATTCCGATTCCCGACATCTGGATGATTGGGGTTGCGGTCATTATCAGTAAAATTGCGGTATTGGCAATCAAACGTAAGTCTAATTTCAGTCATACTCTGCGTCTGCAAATTATTGCGAGTTCATTGGGTGCAGTCATCATCTACGGCATTGTTGGTTTGCAGCTTTATATATCTGCGGCAGTTTTACTTCCCTGGCTTTTGCCCTCATCAGTCTTCTTCGCTTACGTTTTACCCGCAACAAGGAGAAAAAAATAGATATCATCCCTACTATTTTGTCAAACGGTACATCTAACTTTTGCTCTCTTGTCTAGTTTTGACGCTGTTGCAATTGGTGCATATGGTTAAACAAATTCCAGCAATATTCTTCAGGTAAGCCGCAAGTAACAGCACCCCGTAGAACTAGATTAAAGTACCAGTCGTTGGGTGCGGCTTCTTCTAATAACTTGTTGACTACAACGTAAGTACGAACGGCTTTATACACCTTACCTTGGGTGTCAATATCAACGATTTCGTGACGATAACCACCATGTGGGACATCTTCGCGCTTATCTAGGCGATCGCTCAGTCGCATCGGCAGTTTATATAGTACACCAATCACGCTTTTTGTAGTGTCTTCTACCATATCCAAAACGCCACATTTGCGAGTTTTAGAATAGCGATAAAACCCGAGTCGATAACCATTAAGCGTTGCAGGGCCGATGACATAAGAGTAAGTATTCTCACCAAGCGATCGCTTTAAATCCACCGGGCACATACAGGAGCCATATGCAAAGTAGTAAAATGTGGACTCTTTTTGTTGTTTTTGTTGCAGTTTTAAATCCAACTTTATTGGATGATGAGATTGTACCAAAATGTGGTGTGAGTGCCCAGAATTATTGCTCATCTTGCCACGGAAATCTTGCGTGTGCCAAATATATTACCACAAGTTTTTTCATTTTACACATATGCCCGACAGCAGACTATAAATTCAAAAAATGTTCGTGAATTAACCGCCAAGACGCAAAGTGCGCAAAGGTTAGAGGTTAAAGAGAAAATAGGTAATTTTAGACCGGAAAGTGAGTAAAATAAACATAATTTTTCTCGACCTAAACAAGGTTATGTAGTACAAATTTTACTTTATACTTTCCAAGTTTTTTTTATAATTTTTTTAATTTAAATGCGCAAATACAGCACTTTGCAAGTAAATGAAGTACACCCCCTCCCCTTGGCAAGGGGAGGGTTGGGGAGGGGTATTTCTGTACCTCACAAAGTTGAAATTTGCTGTATACTTAAGATTTAATTTATTACAATGAAATAAAATAATTAGATAAATATTAAATTATTCCTAAATATATAGGAAAATTCCAAAAATGCTTCTACATATAAATATTAAGGGCAGCTACCAAAACTTTTTAACAAATCGAGATTATTGTTGAGATTAAGGCGGCATTCATGGTGCAAAATCCATCCGAGCAGTTGTCTTTTCAACAACTAAACAATGCTTTAGGGTATTCTCTTTCGCAAGCGGAATTTGAGCATTGTCTCGGACAAGTTAAAATTCTCAAGCCCAAAGTAGGCAAATTCTGGCAGGGTGATGTTGAAGCAGGGATTTATATTACTGTTGCTGGCAAGGTGAGATTGCTCAAACAAACAGCTGAATTAATTGCCACCCTAGAGGTGGGAGAATCATTTGGCGAATTTACCTTGTTTAATCAAGCTGACTTCCATCCTTACACAGCCAGAGCTTCAGTAAATTTGCAGTTGGCTTTTGTTCCCGAGAATGCCATATCCCCACTGATGGCTAAATATCCAGAAATTCGAGAACATTTGCGGACACAAGCTTTATTGCGTAGCACCCTGTTAGCATCTTCTCCTCCTCTCCCCCCCTCCTCACCTCCTCCCCCCTCCAAACCGCAGCAAAAAATTAGCAAGGCCTATTTCCCCAACCCTAGCAATCGAGTCGGGTATTTATGGCAACGCTTTATTCGACGCTATCCGTTTTTTGCCCAACAGAGTTCGTCAGATTGTGGTGCAGCTTGTTTGGTCATGGTGTCTCGCTATTGGGGAAAACGTTTTAGTATCAACCGTTTGCGGGATATCGCTAATGTAGACCGTAATGGTACCTCCCTGCGGGGTTTATCAGCAGCAGCGGAAAGTATTGGCTTCACTACTCGACCTGTGAAAGCTAGTCTTGACCAATTGGCAAAACAACAATTACCTGCAATTGCCCACTGGAAGGGGAAGCACTACATTGTTGTGTATGAAATTACGAAAAAACAGGTAATTATTGCCGACCCTGCTATTGGTCAAATTACCCTGACTCATCGAGAATTTAATACACATTGGACTGGTTATGCACTGCTGCTGCAACCGACACCAATATTTAAAGATGTTAAAGAAAGTACAACTGGGATATGGCAATTTTTTGAGTTAATTAAGCCTCATGGGTTGGTGATGTTGGAAGTATTTGTTGCTTCCATTTTTATCCAGATATTTGGACTCATCACCCCATTATTTACCCAGTTAATTTTAGACAGAGTAGTGGTGCAGCGTTCGGGGCTAACCTTAGTGACTGTGGGTTTAGGATTGTTGATGTTTAGCCTGTTTCGTGTCGCAACAATTGGGCTGCGGCAATATCTCCTAGACCATACAGCAAATAAGGTGGATTTAGCTTTGATTGTGGCATTTATTCGCCATACGCTGCGGCTACCGTTGAGTTTTTTCGAGACACGTTATGTGGGGGATATTATTTCTCGTATTCAGGAAAATCGCAAGATTCAACGCTTTTTGAGTGGTGAGGCTCTATCAATCTTGCTAGATTTACTTACTGTATTTGTTTATCTGGGATTGATGTTTTGGTACAGTTCTTCAATGGCATTGTTAGCACTAGCTATCATACCACCTTTTTTCTTTTTAGCGTTAATTGCCACACCTTTTCTGCAAAAGATTTCCCGAGAAATTTTTACTGCTTCTGCGGGTGAAAGTAGTTACCTAATTGAAGCTCTTTCTGGCATCCAAACATTGAAATCCTCTGCGGTAGAACAGACAGTTCGTTGGCATTGGGAGGAATTATTAAATAAAGAGATAAAAACTAAATTTACTGGTCAAGTTATTAGCAATCGGTTGCAAATTTTTAGTAACGCAATTGAAGCAATCGTTACGACAAGTTTACTGTGTTTGGGAGCCAGTTTGGTAATTAAAAACCAGTTAACTATTGGTCAATTAGTGGCATTTAATATGTTGCTGGCTAATATTATTCGACCGTTTCAAAGATTAACAGTATTGTGGAATGAGTTGCAGGAAGTATTGATTGCGATAGAACGAATTAATGATGTATTGGATGCAGAGCCAGAAGAAGATTTACAGTTATCTGCACGGCAATCTTTGGCAACAATTCAAGGTGAGATTTCCTTTGAGGGGGTGACATTTCGCTATCATCCAGAAAGTGATGTTAATATTTTAGAAAATATTAATTTCACAGTCCAACCAGGGCAAATGGTAGCTCTAGTGGGACGCAGTGGTTCGGGTAAAACAACGATTTCCAAGTTAGTTTTGGGTTTATATCCTCCTAGTAATGGGAAAGTTTTAATTGATAGACAGGATATTACTAATATTTCTTTGCGCTCCTTACGTCAACAGATTGGTGTAGTTGACCAAGATAGTTTTTTATTTGGCGGTACTATTCGCGAGAATATCAGTTTAGGACATCCGGGTGCAAATGAAGCAGAAATTATCGAAGCAGCACATTCTTCCGGTGCTGATGAGTTTATTCAAAACTTACCTATGGCTTATGAAACCCAGATAGGAGAAGGTGGTTCCATGCTATCTGGGGGACAGCGACAACGGATAGCGATCGCTCGTGCTTTATTAGGCAATCCCCGCTTGTTGATTTTAGATGAAGCTACTTCTCATTTAGATGCAGAGTCAGAAAGAATTATTCAGAAAAATTTGCATAAGATTCTGCAAGGAAAAACGGCTTTGGTAATTGCCCATCGTCTTTCAACAGTGCGGAATGCGGATGTAATTTTGGTGTTAGATCGTGGTGTGCTGATTGAAAGTGGAAGTCACGAAGAATTGATGAATAAACGAGGACATTATTTTTATCTCAACCAACAACAATTAGACCTTGCTGCATGATGAGAAGCCCGATTTATACTAAAGACGGTTTGGAACTTTACTTTTAAACGCAGAGGTTTGCGCTCGGTAAACGCAAAGGTACGCAGAGTTTTTGTTCAAGTTTCTGCTCTGAATTTACGCAAGGAAAGTAAAGTCCAGATATTAACCGTTTGCAGTATATTTCAGAAGTCGAGGATCTAACCAATCTTTTTCAGATAGTAAAAATTATGCCAAATTCACTGAATAAACAGGTAATGAATAAACCATATGAGACTGATGATTGGTCTGATGTAACTCAGGAACTGCTTGATAGTTTACCCCTAGTTTGGACAAGGGGACTACTGTATCTATTATTGATATTTGTTTCAATTATTTTACCTTGGATGATGCTATTTCAAGTTGATGAAACAGGGACGGCAAAAGGAAGGCTGGAACCTCAAGGAAAAACTGTGAAACTGGATACTATAGTTGCAGGTACTGTTTCAGAAGTTCTCGTAAAAGAAGGTGATACGGTAAAAGCTGGACAGAGTTTACTTGTATTAGATTCAAAATTAGTTGATATTGACTTGCAGCAGATGCAAGAGAAGTTAAATGGGCAGTTAAAGCAATTGTCCCAATTAAAATTATTGCAAAATCAATTTCTCTTGGCTTTGTCAACTCAGCAACAACAAAATCAAGCCCAAGAGTTAGAGAAACAAACACAAATTGACCAAGCACAGCAGAATATTCAGACACTGATAAATTCGTCGAGCTTTCAAAAAGAAGAAAAGCTAGCTCAACTCAATCAAGTCCAGCAAACACTTACACAAAGTGAAAATGCGAGTCAATCATCCCAGAAGAGTTTAGCTAGTGCCCAGCGAGAAGTTGAACGTTACCAACAAGCTTTAAACGAAGGAATTGTTGCCCAAATTAATGTAGTCGAGAAGAAAGATTTAGCTCAAGAAAGACAAAAATTATATGAAAAATCAAAATTTGATATCGAACAAGCTAGATTACGTATAGTGGAAGAAAAGAATAGCTATCAACGGACTATTCGCCAAGGTAATGCTGATATCAAGCAAGCACAACTGCGACTTAAAGAACAGCAGCGGAGCTATCAATCTTTGACTAATTCCGGTAAACTAGCTATACTCAAAAGTCAAGAGCAACTGAAAAATATTGAGCGAGAAATTACCGCTACTAACACAGAAATTGCTCAAAATAAAACTCATATTGATTCATTAAGACTTCAGCTAGAACAACGTGTCTTAAAAGCACCTATTAACGGTATGGTATTTCAGTTACCCATGCAGCGTCCTGGGGGTGTAGTCCAATCGGGAACGATGGTTGCAGAAATTGCACCTGCGAACTCACCTTTAATAATTCGTGCCAATATGTCAACAAACCAGAGCAGTTCTTTACAAAAAGGATTACCAGTTAAGGTTAAGTTTGACGCTTATCCATTTCAAGATTATGGGGTGGTAGAAGGAAAATTGTCTCAGATTTCTCCTACTACCACAGAGGTAAATACCCCTAATGGAAAAGTGGAAGCTTATAAGTTAGAAGTTATCCTCAATCAAAATTGTATCTCTACTCATAATAAATGTATTCCCTTGCGTCCTGGAGATACAGCAAGCGCAGAGGTAATTGTGCGGCAACGTCGAATTATTGATTTTATCCTTGACCCTTTTAAGCAATTACAAAATGGTGGTTTTAAACTATAGATTTTTTCTCACATAATTGTCTGTGCTTCCTTTCTCAAATAAATATGATTGCGATACCTCATCCCTCTAACACAAGAAAAAAAGATGTTACAAACAGTCAAGATAAATAGCGAAGACATTGTGACCCAAATCAAGCTATCTTGTAAATATCCAGAGATAACCAAAGAAATAGTAATCCGTCAAATTATTGAAAATGCGGCATCTGAGGCCGGTATTGAAGTCAAGACAGAGGAACTGCAAAAAGCAGCAGATAAATTCCGGATTGGCAAACGACTCCTCCGATCTGAGGATACTTGGAAATGGCTGGAAAAACACGGTCTTGCTGTAGAGGACTTTGAAAAAATTGTTTATAACAATCTTATCTCTAGAAAGTTAGCGGCTCATTTATTTGTAGATAAAATTGAACCGTACTTTTTTGAACATCAACTAGACTATATTCGTGTAGTGCTGTATGAACTTGCACTAGATGATGAAGACTTAGCACTAGAAATCTTTTATGCGATTAAAGAAGATGAAGTAACTTTTGCTGATGTTGCTTCCAAATATATTCAAGATACAGAGTTACGCAGGAGAGGAGGATATCGAGGAATATTGCGTCGTCAAGATTTGAAACCAGAGATTTCGGCTGCTGTCTTTGCTGCGAAACCACCAGAACTCCTCAAACCAATTGTGACTGCTAAAGAAACATATCTGATTTTTGTAGAGGAGATTATTCAACCGCAATTGGATAATAACCTACGCAATATAATTGGTTCGCATCTATTCAATGAATGGCTAAAGCAACAATTTAATGAAATAAAAATTATCTAGGCATCAAAAAAACAGCCCAAACTTAGAGATTTTGGGCTGCTTTTTGACAGCTATCAGTTAAATAGAAACACGAAGCCTATTGAACACTTATGCGTATCCGTAGGGGATGTTAACTGTTAACTGATTTAAACATTACTTTTGGGTAATGGGAATTATAGGATTCAAATTGCTGAATTGAAATCCAGGGTAGTTAATAACCATATCGTAACCACCCAGAACACCTGCAATTTCCCGCTCCGTTAGTTCTTGCACAAAGCTTTCAGAAGCTTGGCATGATTCAATATCGACGGGATGCAGGTCAGCAATTGCAATATTAGACATTTTGACCTAGCCTCCTAAATTTAAGTTGTGGGAGTTGATATTCCACTTGGAATTATCTCATTCTATTACTAAAACTTTCTTTGTACTCTCTTATTTCAACAGCTTGAATAATAGATAATGTGGCGAAAAATACATTTTAATTCTATTTAATAAAAAATGTATTTTGAGCTATTATATATAAGTACAATGATTTATACGTAGAGATGCAAGATATGAATTAATCGATCCAGGGGAAGGTATGATAGTGAGGCTCGTGACCAATGACTAATGATGATTGATTGGCTTTACCGCTATCCAACTCTATACTCTGGTATTTTACTTAGACGTTACAAACGTTTTTTTGCTGATGTTGAGCTAACCTCTGGAGAGGTAGTAGTTGCTCACTGTCCAAATACAGGGCCAATGACTGGAGTCTCAACCCCTGGTAGCGCGGTTATGCTATCTTTAAGTGATAATCCTAACCGCAAATTGGCTTATACTTTAGAACTAATTCAGGTAGAAGACAACCAGCCAACTTGGGTAGGTGTTAATACTGCTTTGCCAAATCGAGTCGTTAAACTAGCACTACAAAACTATCTTTTCCCAGAATTGGGAGAATATAGCTTAATCAAAGGTGAAGTAGTTTATGGGCAAGATAAAAAAAGTCGAGTAGATTTTTTCCTGACAGGAAATGACGATATTCGCTCGATTTATTTAGAAGTAAAAAACACTACTTGGGCACAAGAAAGATTAGCATTATTTCCCGACACGGAAACAACGAGAGGACAAAAGCATCTACAGGAATTGATGGCAGTCCTACCTCACACTCGTGCAGTGATGTTTTACTTTATTAATCGAGGTGATTGTACTCACTTTGCCCCTGGAGATAGTGCTGACCCTGTTTATGGTAAGTTGTTGCGGGATGCATTAGCTCTTGGTGTCGAAATCTTACCTTGTCGCTTTGATATCTCCCCAGAGGGAATTCGCTATTTAGGTTTAGCTGAGTGTAAGTTTTGAGTGTTTAAGTTTCCTTGATGTTCATCTTCAAAGGAAATAGCTTTGAGGTGAATAGGATCAATCTCATCATGCTGCGTCTGGTAATTATGGGTAGCAAATTCTACCTGTAGTATCAAACGAGGCTGATTAATCGGATGGCTTCCTTTGTGGTAACCAAATGTATCTTCTACAAATCCCCATCCTGCTGCTCCACAAATGTTAACTATATTTTCTTGACCATAATAGTTAATCAAATCTTCTTTTGTCGCACGTCCACGCAACAGTTGGTAGAAGAATTTCTTCTTTTTATGGCTACCCTGAATATATACGTGTGGCCCGCTATCTAAATCTACATCTGTAATATAAAAGAAAAACTTAATAAAGTCATAGTCATCAAGGTCGCAATGAAATACTTGCGCTGCTTTAGATTGCTCCAAAAAAGTGGACTCTTTCGGGAAACTCCACCAAAGAGAATTTGCTATATGTACTGGTTTAGTTTTGAAATATTTTGCAGCAATTGTTAATAAGATTGGGTCGTTCTCCAACATTTTAATAGCAGGGCATTGCGAAGCCGTATTAAAATATCTAGCAACTAGAAATTTACATCCATAATGAAGCTCTGCTTTTTCTTTTTCATGAACTCGAAAACCAAAGTTAGGTTTTTTGCTGCCGTAACAATCTGCATTCAAAGCAAATTGCAATATATCGTTGACAATATCTGTAGGTAAGTTAATCCCTTGAAATAAGCCATCTTTTTCTAAGCTCTTCACTACGTCTTCTACGTTAATGTCGGGGAAAATTTTCGATTCTTGCTTTTCAATATCTCTCAGATTATCCCATTTCTTCAATGAAGCTTTCTTCAAATTGCGGATAGCATGAAACCGAGCCGTTTTGCGCATGAAAAACCACTGCGGATTAGAAAAAAATTCCCCTATGTTATCACGTAAATACGCAATTAGCTTGATATGAATATCCAGCATGAATTCTTTCATGGATTACCTTTAAGATTTAACTAGTTCAACTCAAATGGTTACCTGCTTTTCGCAAGCAAAGCAGTTAATTAGCTTTTTTGGAGATGTCCTAGTCAATAAAAAAACCTACTACTGAATCTGTAGGCATAAATAACTTGGCTGTCGAGAGCAAAAGAAGTAAGGAATTGAGCAGAAAAGCCTAATACCAAATATTATGAAGATGCGCCTAATTAGCCCACGCAGGTGGGCTTTGTTCGTATAGCCGCACCCTTCTAGGGTGTGGGTGAATAAAGCGCAACCTCATACAGAATTAGTATAAGTATAAACCCTGATAACTCTTGATATACTTAACCTGAATGGATGAGTTCTGAAGTTTATACGTAGTATCAATATCCCTGTATATATTGATTATACATTAAAAAATATACTTTTATTTAAGTTAGAGTGAACGAATAGCCAAGAAATATTTATATCCTCTCAAGTAAAGTTTTAAATATGACTTAAAGCTTCAGTAATTTTGCTGGATAGATTGGGCTAATCACATCTTGTGCAGCTGCCATTGCTTTACTAAATATGGGGAATTACGGCGTTTTTGTTAAAATTGAACTTGCTTTTTGATAACATCAGAGATCGGACTGCTTAAGGGTGGATTTTCTTATGAGCAAGGGCACGCTGTTTGATAAAGTATGGGATGCACACACCGTTGGTACGCTGACATCAGGACAAACGCAACTGTTTATTGGACTGCACCTGATTCACGAAGTTACCAGTCCCCAAGCCTTTGCAATGTTACGGGAGCGGGGTTTAAAGGTACTATTTCCGATTCGGACTGTCGCTACAGTAGACCATATAGTGCCTACAGAAAATCAGGCACGTCCGTTTGTTGATACTCTGGCAGAGGAAATGATGCAGGCACTTGAGCAGAGTTGTAAAGAAAATGGCATCACTTTCCATAACATTGGTTCTGGCAATCAGGGTATTGTTCATGTAATTGCACCAGAACAGGGACTGACACAACCGGGAATGACGATCGCCTGTGGAGATAGCCATACTTCTACTCATGGTGCATTTGGAGCGATCGCCTTCGGGATCGGAACCAGTCAAGTGCGGGATGTTCTGGCATCACAAACCCTAGCGCTATCAAAATTAAAAGTCCGCAAAGTTGAAGTAAACGGCAAGCTGAAACCCGGTGTCTACGCTAAAGATGTTATTTTGCACGTTATCCGCACCTTAGGAGTCAAAGGTGGTGTGGGATATGCCTATGAATTTGCAGGCACAACCTTCGAGCAAATGAACATGGAAGAACGGATGACTGTCTGTAATATGTCCATAGAAGGCGGTGCCAGATGCGGATATATTAACCCAGACCAAGTTACCTATGAATACCTCAAAGGTAGAGATTTTGCCCCCAAAGATAAAGATTGGGATAAAGCCGTTGCTTGGTGGGAGTCCATAAAGAGCGATCGCGATGCTGAGTATGATGATGTTGTAGTTTTTGATGCTGCCGAAATTTCACCCACCGTCACTTGGGGAATTACTCCCGGTCAAGGTATTGGAGTTGACCAACACATACCCACACCCGAACAATTAGCCGAAGATGAGCGCTTCATTGCCGAAGAAGCTTATGAATACATGGATTTGGCTCCCGGTCAACCGATATTAGGTACTAAAGTCGATGTTTGTTTTATTGGTAGCTGCACTAACGGAAGAATTAGCGATTTAAGAGAAGCAGCTAAAATAGCCAGGGGACATCATGTAGCCGAAGGAATTAAAGCCTTTGTTGTCCCCGGTTCGGAAAGGGTGAAGAAACAAGCGGAAGCGGAAGGACTAGATAAAATCTTCTCCGAAGCCGGGTTTGAGTGGAGAGAAGCTGGATGTTCGATGTGTCTGGCTATGAACCCCGATAAACTACAGGGACGACAAATCAGCGCTTCTTCCTCGAATAGAAACTTTAAAGGCCGACAGGGTTCATCCTCCGGTAGGACTTTGTTGATGAGTCCTGCGATGGTTGCTGCTGCGGCCTTGAAAGGTGAAGTAATTGATGTGCGTGAATTGCTTTAGTTGTTAGTTGTTGGTTGTTAGTTGTTGGTTGTTAGTTGTTAGGAGTTAGGAGTTAGGAGTTAAAAAATAAATGTCCTTCCCCTTCCCCCTTCCCCCTTCCCCCTTCCCCCTTCCCCCTTCCCCCCTTCCCCAAATTCCTATGATAAGTGAAGTAAAATCAGTTTCTGGTCGCGGTATTCCCTTAACGGGCAATGATATTGACACCGACCGCATTATACCTGCCCGCTATTTGCGCTGTGTGACTTTTGACGGTTTAGGTGAATATGCATTTGCTGATGACAGAATCGGACTCAAAGGAGAACATGCTTTTGACCAACCGCAGTATCAGGGTGCGAAAATTTTGGTAGTTAACCGTAACTTTGGTTGTGGTTCGTCACGAGAACATGCACCACAGGCGATCGCTAAATGGGGTATTCAAGCTTTAATCGGTGAAAGTTTCGCGGAAATTTTCTTCGGTAATTGCGTAGCGATGGGTATTCCTTGTGTCACTGCTGATAGTGAAACTGTCAAACAAATTCAGGAGATTTTAACGAATAATCCTCAAGCAGTAATGACTCTGAATCTGGAAACAATGCAAGTGCAATGTGATAATTTTATAGGCGCTGTTTCAATGGGTGAAGGTGCTAAAAATATGTTTATTGCCGGCACTTGGGATGCTTGTGGGCAATTGGTGGCTTCTTCTGACTCTGTGAGGGCTACTGCTGCAAAGTTACCTTATATGAGTTGGGGTAAATGAGTGCTTACCGTGGTGGTGTACGAGTTGAAAAAATCTTAAGTACCTTCCTTATTTACCGCACTTAGTAAAAAAAAGTTTATGGTGTATGTGAAAAAATAATTCTGCTGCCAATTTTGGGGCAGTCTTACGCAAGCTATAAGCAGGGGCAAAGTTGCAGGACAAAGTACCGAATTTTATTTGGGAGTCAGAACTTTACCCGTTTTGACTTAGATTTGGCGAGTAAAAAGGTTGAACAGTGCTTAACTTTACACTTTGTTATAAATTTTCCCGCCATTTACTTATCTATCAGGCAGTCAGGATTGCGATGTTGGAGTGCATCCTGTGTAAACCAAGCTACGTGATACGCAAAAGAAGTCTTTCCTCGCTCTCAAAAAATAGCTATAGTGGTAATCTTGTCAAGACAATTTCGTCGATTATAGGAAATCTTTAATAACTCTTTAGATAGACGCCAAAAAATAATTACGACCTGTAGTATTAGAGATGATCAACTTCTAGATACTCCCTGGAGAAGAGTTTTTTCGGTTCAGTTCGCCAGATATGCGCCATGTGTTGCAAGTATGGTGACTGTCGATTTCAGACAAATCTGATTGAAGTCCAAAATCGGGCTTCTGACTGCCTGAACCATTTAAACCTATGAAAATAGCTCAAATCGCCCCTTTATGGGAAAAAGTTCCGCCTTCTACCTATGGAGGAACTGAGTTGGTAGTGAGTCGTCTGACCGATGAATTGGTACGTAGAGGTCACGAAGTCACGCTATTCGCATCTGGAGATTCCCAAACTCTCGCTCGTTTAGAAGCACCTACCCCACATGCCTTGCGCTTAGATCCAGATATTAAAGAGCATGTGATGTACGAGATGATGGGAGCCAATTATGCTTACCAACACGCTACAGAATTCGATATCATTCACTCTCATATCGGTGTTTGGTCATTAGCTTTGGCGAGTATGGTGTCAACGCCAACAGTCCATACCCTGCATGGCATCTTTACTCGTGATAACAGCAAAGTATTTAGTCAATACCGAACGCAACCATACGTCAGCATTAGTAACTCCCAGCGTCAGTTCGACCTAAATTATGCTGCTACGGTCTACAACGGTATCCGCATTGAAGATTTTCCGTTTTTTCCCTTATCACAAGACCCACCATATCTAGCATTTTTAGGTCGCTTTTCAAAAGAAAAAGGTCCGCAACACGCCATTGCGATCGCACTTCAGACTGGCTGGAATTTGAAAATGGCAGGAAAAATAGATGTAGTAGACAAGGAGTTTTTTGAGCAAGAAATTGCCCCCCATATTGATGGCAAGCAGATTGAATTCTTAGGTGAAGTCAATCATGCCGAAAAAGCAGTACTTCTGGGGAATGCGGCAATGACTCTGTTCCCCATCACCTGGAGCGAACCTTTTGGTTTGGTGATGATTGAATCAATGGCAACTGGTACACCAGTAATTGCCATGAGTATGGGTGCAGCACCAGAGGTCATTGCTCATGGAGAGTCTGGTTTTGTTTGCCAAAGCTACGAAGAAATGGCAGCGATGGTACCCAAAGCCTTGGAATTGAACCGTCAAAAGTGCCGAGAACACGTAAAAAACAACTTTACCGTGACTCAGATGGTTGATGGTTATGAGGCAGTCTATGAGAAAATCTTAGGCGATCGCCATCAAGGTAATTGGTACATGAATGCTCTGAGGGCCTCGTTGGAATCATTTGCTGCTTTGAAGCGTTAATTAACAGTTGCGATACCAATTCAAATAGTAGGTTTCATATAGCCAATGCTCTCATCCCAAGGGAGCATTTATTTTATCTGAATATTAGACACTCAATTTGTAGTCAACCATGTACTACAGCTTCGACAGCAGACTCTATTGACATATATTAACAGACTCTCTAATATTTTACATTAGTGTTAGTAAAGCAGAGAATACCTCAATGACATCTGTTCGCCTCATATCACCAATAAATGTCACTAATCAGAAATTAATTGAGGTTTATCAAAGCAATTACGGCATTCTCTACCAAGGAGATTGCCTCAACTTTTTAAAAGCTCTTCCTGATGCTTGCATTGATGTTATATTTGCCGATCCACCTTTCAACCTTGGCAAAGATTATGGCAGCGTATAAAACACATATTTATAGTTTTATAAGTTATAAAAAATACGATAAACAAACCATTATTTCTAGTCCATTTTAATGGACTTATGATATTAGACAGGGACTTATAGTCCCTGGCGGGTAAGGACGTTAATCGATTCCCCAGGGTAATAGCAGTGATAATTTTGACATTCCTTTTAAAAGTGCAATATATTACTACTCCTTAATTCCAATATACTTAGGCTGCGACTTAACCCTGTCACACCAAGCCTGAATCGCAGGATACTTGCTCATGTCATAACCCCCTTCTGATGCCACATGGGTATAGGAATATAGAGCAATATCAGCAATGGTGTAAGAATCATTGACAAAAAATGCATACTTTTCTAAATGCTGTTCCATTACATCCAAAGCTTGGTAGCCAAGATTACGCCAATGGTCTATCAAATGGGCGAATTTATCTTGTTGTTTGGCAACAGAGATGAAAAATCTGGGACGGGAAAGATTTGGAGAAAGACTGTATTGCTCAAAGAACAGCCATTGCAGTACTCGTGTTTGCAGTAGACGGTTGTCCCTGGGAAAATACTCCGTACCCTCCGCCAGATAAGCTAAAATAGCACCCGATTCTGATAAGTACACATCCGGTTGAATTTCTAATACAGGTACTTTTCCAGCGGGATTTTTCTGTAAAAATTCTGGAACTCTAGTTGCTCCCTGCAAAATATTAACATTGATGCGGTCAAAGGGAATTTCCAACTGCGTCAACAACAACCGGACTTTGTAGCAGTTCCCTGATGGGGGGGAGTCGTAGAGTTTATAGTTCATAACTTGGCGATCGTTTGTCTGGCTATACATTTAACAATTAAAAGTCTTGTGTCTTCACTGTTCGCTGATTTAACGCTACTCTGATTTTGGCATGAAAAAAAGTAGCCAAGGATAAAGGATCAATGATTATTCTCCTCATGGGTGTATCAGGTTCTGGCAAAACTACCATTGGACATAGTTTGGCAGAATCTTTGCACTGGGAATTTCAAGACGCTGATAATTTTCACTCAAAAGAAAATATTGAAAAAATGCGTCATGATATCCCCCTGAATGATAATGATCGGATGCCTTGGCTGCAAGCTTTGCAAGAAGCAATAAAAAAGTGGTTGCAAGAAGCTAAAAATGTGGTATTAGCGTGTTCGGCATTGAAAGAAAGTTATCGTCAGTTTTTGATGCTGGATGAACAGCGCATTAAATTGGTTTATCTCAAAGGTTCGTTTGAAGAGATAAAAAAACGCCTGCAACAGCGCCAAAATCATTATATGTCCGAAAAACTTCTCAAAAGTCAATTTAATGCTTTGCAAGAGCCAGAGGAAGCTATTTCTGTAGATATTTGTCAACCGCCAGATATAATTGTAAAAAACATTTTAGAGCAATTGATGGGTTGAGATGGCAAAGGGCAAACGAACAAAGAAAAACAGGGTGCAAAATTTGAGTATTGCCACCACAGCACAAACACAAAAAGATGAAAAAAATTATCTTACCGGGCTGGATGTAGAAACTCTTTACGGTTCCTATTCTCAATATTGTTTTGAAAAAAATAGCAAGCCAATTTCAAAAAATGAATTTACAGATAAACTTTTGCAAGAATGTTATCAAAGGGGCTGGCATGGCGTTAAAAAAGTAGAAAAGGATGGCAAGGTTTTTTTAAAAGGTTTCATGCTTTCACTAGATGCACCCGGAGTGGCGATTTTTAATCAAAAAGCTTTAAGTTAATTGCATTGTTTAAGTTATAGGGTGTTTTAGAGGATGCTTGTAAACTAATTCTAAAACTGCCAAAATACCCCAAAACGTTTAATTTTGTTAATTGTAGGACAGGTGAGCCGCCTATCCTAAGTCCGTGGGCGTAATTAAATATAAAATGGGCGAGCTTCTAGCCCACCCTATTAACAAAATTTTATTTTAGGTTTATTTATGCCCACCTACTTACAAGCATTAAAACTATCATCTTGGATTCCGACATTGCAATGGATAACGTTTACCCCGCCATGTCGTCCAACCATCCGCGACTTTAGTCTTACTGTTATATTTTAAATACCAGTTATCCTGCTCTTTACCTAGATAACGAATACCCAATTCCTGTCTTTGGGCGTTGGAAAAGCGTTTTCCCAGGGAAACCCAGGGACTGCCGTTATCGCTAAACCGCCCGTCGATACGTACACCGGAAGTAGTTGAGCAAGTATTACCATTACAAGTGGTTTGCGAGTCATCGACTACACGCCACTGCATTTGGGCTGGTCTGCCATCAATATTACAATCCCAGGTGCCAAAGAACCATTCCCGTACGGCAAGCCCAGCGTTGGCGTGATTGGATGCGAACACTAAACCAGCGGGGACAATTGCTAAACCCAACAGGCATTTTGTGATGTTTTTCATTTGCACTACCAATTATTTAAGTAAATCTGACGAACTCCTATTTACCTATATGTGCCACTAGTGGGATTTATGCAGGTAGTGAATATTACTTTTGCTTAATATTTTAAATAATCCGTGCGTTACGTTCTGTGTATATTTAAAATGGGAGCAAAATTTTCTCTTTCATCTCAATTTTCTGTAGGGGTAATTGATGAATTACCCCCAATTGAAGAATATTTACAGGTTAAAGTTGATGCTTGCTTAAAAAAGCTTCCACTACCGCTGAATCAGGTTGAGAAGCGATTGCACCCGGTTTAGTCGTTGTCAGCGCCCCAACAGCACTGGCATAGGTTACGATTTGTTTCGCGGTTTCTGTGTCACCTAAACTGTGAATGCCATGAATCAGCAATTGGTGGATTAACCCGGCAACAAAACTATCCCCGGCACCAGTTGTATCGACTACGGGGACAGAAAAAGCGGGAACTTTGCCTTCACTTTCACCCAAACAGTAAGCGCAACCTTGATCGCCATCTGTCACCAGCACGCCTTCAACGCTATCCAGACGATATTTAATTGCTCCAGCGTCTGCTGTGTCAAACAGCCATTCAGCTTCTTCTTTTGCCAGTTTGACAAAATCCACACGCTTAAATAATTCTCGAATAATTGGTAGTGCAATATCTTGATTCTGCCAAAATACCGGACGCCAGTTGACATCAAGCAAAATTTTCAAGTCGTATTGTTCCGCTAAATCCAAGGTGCGGTAAATAGCCTTGCTACTTTCGGGATAAGCTAATTCCAAAGTCCCTAAAACCAAAAAATCTGCGGCATTAAATAGCGATTCTGGCAATTTATTGGCGTTGAGGCGCGTATCAGCAAACTCCGCTGTATCATACGAACCAAAACCGGCAAACGTGCGATCGCCTGCCATATCCCGCGTCACATAAACTTGGCGCGTTGGTGCTGTCGGGTGGAGTTGGACTCCAGTTGTATCCACACCAACTTCTTGCAACAACTTTAAGAGCGCTTTTCCAGGGTCATCTTCACCTACAGCGCCGATAAACCCCGCACTTGCCCCTAACTTGACTAAAGCACAGGCGACGTTAGCTGGTGCCCCTCCTGGGTAGGGTGTCCACGACTGAACTTCTTCTAACTTTAGCCCCTGTTGATCGGCTAAACAATCAAACAAAACTTCACCCAGGCACAAAACACGGGGATTACTCATTTGAATTTTAGGTTTTATATTTTGCGGAAAGTTGGCGGTGTCGGTTTCCGTCCTGCCAAACTTTTCAAGACAGATTTTAGATTACCAATTTCCTCAATGAAATCTATAATAATTTATAATTATTTGTTCGCAGGCGTTTAGACAATTAAATAGCATAAAAAGCAACAATTGTTACTCATCTGCCGAATTTTTATTACCCAAAAAAATTCGGCTTTTTTGCATTTAAATGTATGAATATATACTAGAAACTATTAGCTTGTATTGCAGCTAACTTGAGTCATAAAGAAAATATTGATAATCGTATTGCTGCTAACACTTGAAACACCTACCAGCTAAAGAATCTTCTAGAATGAGAAAGAGCGATTAAGTACAAATACCATTTGGAGGAGTAAGTAGCTCATGGCTGGTGGCGAGTCTCAGACCCCCGTTAGTCTGTCAGACAGAGAACTGCAAATTATCGATTTAGTGGCCACTGGCTTAACTAACCAAGAGATTGCAGGTAAACTGGAGATTAGCAAACGTACAGTTGATAACCATATCAGCAATATTCTCGATAAAACACGAACCGGTAACCGAGTGGCTCTTGTTCGTTGGGCTTTGCAGTGGGGCAAAGTCTGCTTGAACGATGTAAATTGCTGCGTTTTGCCTCAGCCAACCCAAAAGGATACTACAAGTCCCTAGTTTACTGCACTTCCCTGTTTTGACGGGTTGCTGACTTTGCTCCTCGCGCCTTACTTCCAGTGCAATCCCCTCAAATTCAGGTAGAACTGAAGTACACAACTAGCATTTATGGCTCATAATGAACAAACTCTACAGATTGGTTGTGTAACGGTGTCATCTTCATTGCAGTATATTCTTTGTCTGTGTTGTAAGGCGTGATTTTTCTTTCTTAGGGGTCTTCCAAAAATAAGTTATTCCATTTTCTTCAGACGTCTACTCTGTTCTACAGTAATTATTGGATATTTTGATTTTGGAAGTCCCCAATGCCGTCAAGAGGGTGAGGACGGTAAATTTTGTCTGTTTAACTGGCATAAGACTTACGCAAAACTTTCTCTTTCATCCTGATTGGACGTAGGGCGTAATTCACCAATTACCCTCAAATGAGGCATTTTTTGCGTAAGTCCTGTGGCATATATCCAACAATAAATATAAATTTAGCAACAATCCGCAGGTTGAAACGTTACATTTGAAAGAAATCTATATTGCTCCATTGGCTTGGGTAGCAGTGTTCTTATGAATACCTCTGCTTCTTTTGACTTTTTTAATTTTGATTTAACAGCACCTCAACCGACACTAGATGCCGATTTACTTAGGCAGCTATCATTTGTTCCGGGGCTGAAAGAAATTCTCATGCTGCGCCAGGTTCATGCTCTTGAACATGCGACTGTATGGGTATTGAGTGAATCAAAAAACCTGAATACTCCCACCCAGGGAATCACTAGTTTTCAAATTGATAATGAACTATTAGGCGGGTTGTCTACTGACCAAGGATTTTACCTTTACGGTAAGGTAAATATCAGCGATTTGCGACGTGCAGTCACCCTAGCACTGCATCGGCTCACAAATGGAGAATGGGATTTAGCAGTACATCCCCGTTGCGGCACAAATTTATCAGTGGCAATGCTGTTAACTGCAGGACTTGCGGTGGGCGTACACCTATTGGTACCATTCCGCCCCATTGAGCAAATTGTCGGTTTAGGGTTAGCAGCGACAACAGCGGCTGAAATTGCGCCTGACGTGGGTGCTTTGGCACAAAGGTATGTGACAACAGCCATTCCTTTTAACTTAGCGATCGAAAATATCACTCTTACCCGTGATAGTTGGGGACGGGAAGCCCATTTTATCAGAATACGTTGGCAGGAGGAGCGGAGTTAGGAGTTAGGAGGAGCGGAGGAGCGGAGTTGGGAGTTAGGAATTAAGAATTTTATATGTGTGTCGTAGCTCCCTTGCAAAACTGCCCGTAACCTAGAATCTTATTATTTTATGGATATTAATGTTCTTACGTTACGTATAACGTCTCTACAACCTGTGTATGGCAGTCTTAGAAACTTTCTGGGCACCGTCAATTTTCGATTGAACTAAAATTCTAAATCTAATCTAAAATCACTATGAGAAAGCTTTACTTTTTACTCCCTGGGACAGATGGCAAATTTGCTTGTGGTGGTCTTTGGGCAGAGTTAAAAACCTTTAATCTGGTTCGGCAAATTTGTAGTGCGGATGTTGTGACTTACCGTCAACGGGAGGAGGGTAAGCTTTTTCTGGATGATTTACTTGCGAATAACTTGGATGATGCGATATTGGTGATGTGTTGGGGATTTGATGTTGCTAAACTCGCAACTAAGCTCAAATCCTACAATGTTATTTATCATGCCCACAGTGCAGGTTACGGTTTTACGCTGCCTGCGAGTGTTCCAATCGTCACTGTAAGCCGAAATACAATGGGATATTGGGGGCAGATGTCACCAAATTCTCTGATTTATTATTTGCCAAATCAAATTAGCGATGAATTTCAAGATTTGAAACTGGAACGAGATATTGATGTTTTAGTTCAATCACGAAAATCTTCGGAATATTTACTGCAAGATTTGATTCCGGGGTTGCAGCAGCGGTGTAAAGTTAAGGTTGTGAATTCTTATGTAGAAGATTTGCCTGGGTTATTTAATCGGGCGAAAATTTATCTTTATGATTCGGCTGAATATTGGGCGCAACAAGGTGTGAGTGAAGGTTTTGGCTTGCAACCGATGGAAGCCCTTGCCTCTGGCTGCCAGGTTTTCTCCAGTCTGAATGGTGGACTTTCTGATTATTTAGACCCTGGATTTAATTGCTATAAAATTGCTGGCTATTCTCAAGAATATGATGTTCAACGAATATTGAAAGTGGTTGAAAATTGGACATCACCTACTTTAAACGAACATTTTTTTTCCGAGTATCGGACTGAAAATATTATTCACAAGTTGCAAGTAATTTTGACGGAATTAAACGAGTTTTTTGACTGCAAAAAGCAATATCCATCCAATATCAAGAGTTTTAGTAAATTGCGTGCGACAAAATTATTCACGCAAAGAATAATTGGTAAGTTGAAGAAGAAATATTTTCGTAGTTAGATATGAAACTTTGAAGCGTTGTGAATTTAAATTACCTTAAATGCTTCTATCGGGCATCTTCCATGCTTCTCCTTTGTACAGTAAGTAGGTGAGCGTGAATAAACACAACTATACTTCTGTCCGCAGCGTTGCGTAGCTACTCTACGAGAATGCTCCGCAAACCCGTAGGGTGGAGAATCAAAGTTAGCGAAGGCAATGAATTGGCATGGAAAAGTAGACGTTGGCGCAGTGTAGAACATTTTAAGGAGCATCAGAGAGGTTGGGCGATCGCTGGAGTTCTGATTGGGGCACCTCTGAGTTTGCTTTTATGGTGGTCGGCGATCGCTTTACTGACTCATGTGCGGTAAGCCTAGTACTCACGAGATCCCCTTTTCTTTGAAAGTTGTCGGGGATCTTACGGTCTATCCCAATTAATGCGGCAAAGAAAGATTTTTTAATCCAAAATCGTTGTTTTATGGAACTATCAGATGCTAGAACCAAAACAAATATTACAAAACCGTTACCAACTCCAACACCAACTCAGCAACAATGCAGCCCGTCAAACTTGGCTGGCAAAAGATTTAGAAGCCACAGAAGGTAGTGAAAATGCATTAGTTGTGGTCAAGCTACTGGCATTTGGCGGTACTGTACAATGGGATGATTTAAAACTTTTTGAACGGGAAGCGCAAATTCTTAAACAGTTAGATTATCCCCGCATTCCCAAATATATTGATTATTTTTCCATAGATGACCGCTTGCTTTGGTTTGGTCTGGTGCAACAATATATACCAGGTGAATCTCTCAAAGAACAACTAACACAAGGAAAAAGGTTTTCAGAAAAACAAGTCAAAAAAATTGCTATCGAAGTCTTAGAGATTCTCAGAGATTTGCATGAATTAAATCCAGCGGTATTGCATCGAGATATTAAACCAAGTAATTTAATTTGCGGTAAAGATAATCAAATTTATTTGGTAGATTTTGGTGCAGTTCAAGATAAAGCTGCAAAAGAGGGAGCGACATTTACTGTAGTGGGAACCTATGGCTATGCACCGATGGAACAATTTGGCGGTAGGGCAGTTCCAGCATCCGATTTATATGCTTTGGGAGCAAGTATAATTCATTTATTAACAGGTATTGCTCCTGCTGATTTACCAGTACAAGACTTGCGGATTCAATTTAGCCAGAAGACTAATATTAATTCTAGTTTCAAAAATTGGTTGGAGCAAATTACAGAACCATCTGTAGAGCGACGATTTAGCAGCGCTACGCAAGCATTAGAAGCGTTAAAAGCTAATCGTTTACCCAGTGCTATCCTCCGGAGCATTCGTCAACCAATCAGCAGCCTTGTGCAAATAAGTAAATCTGCCAAGGAATTATCAATCAAACTTCCCAGACGGTCTAAATCTGAGATAGAAGTTATCGGTTCTACTGTGACGATACTATTCCTTTTGTTTCTAGGAATAATGCTGATGTCCGGGTTATCAGCCGTATTTTTCAACGCTCCTTTAATAACATTGGGTGTTTTACTTACTTTATTTCTAATTTGGTGGTCGATTATAGATAACTTAGTGTTATCCATTTGGGGACATCAACGTGTCGTCATTACCAAAGATTTCTTTGCTGTTGAATTCTGGCTATTTAAATTTTGCCGCAGCCGAAGAGTTGGCAAAACTACAGATATTCAAGATGTTTTTCAAAGTGTGCTGCGAATTGGTAGCAAAAATGCTTTTAAAATAGAAAGTGGAGAAGATAAAGAAATGGTGACAATTCAAACTGGAACTAAGCGATATTCTTTTGGTGTAGGATTGAGTGCAATTGAATGCGTTTGGTTAGCGCAAGAAATCAAAGATTGGTTGCGATCCAATGGTCAATAATAATGGTTAGTTAAATGTTTTGTATCCCCATTCAGTTCCACGATCCATTTATCATCTGTTTCTACAAGTTTGATTAAACTACACAACGGACAGTTAATTGGAGGTGAGTTATTAACTAATCCTGCAACCATCGGTCGGATAGCCGAAGTATGGCTGATAATCAAGATGTCTTCTGGGTAGTTTTCTGCTAAATGTCTAATAGTTTTTTGTCCTCTTTCTCGCAACTCAAACCAAGTTTCCATACGTTTTGGGACGACACTCGAAGTGTAACTAGTATCAATTCGGGGAAAGCGTTCAAGTAATAAATTAATTGCTGATGTTTCTGGCATTAATTGAAGTATAGAACCTGGAGAGTTGCGAGGATTTTCCTCTTTAGAATCTACGGAAGTTTGGCGAAAATGACCCCACAAGCAATCAAGGCGAACATACCAGATGTGAATAAAATTAGACCATTCGCTTAAACCTGCTTCAATCTTGATTGGCAAATTTAATGCTTCGGCGGTGTAATTTGCTGTTTCTAAGGTTCGGAAAGCTGGGGAAGCAAAAATATGCCGAATTTTTTCACCGACCAAGCGACCTGCTAATTTTTGAGCCTGCACTGCACCGTCAGCAGAAAGGCTCGGATCGAAGGGTTTAAGTGCAGTGCGACGCCAGTTGCGGTCAACATAATCCTGCCGATTTCCATGCCTTGCAATCCAGATTGTTTGCATACTGTAGTTCAAGTATTTGAGATTTTACATTACCTGCGGAAGTCTCTTTGTGCCTATGAATTTTTGATTTTTTAACCAAAATCATAGTGAGAATTTGAGAAATTAAAATATTACTCAAAACTTCGTCAAAACGTTTCCGTTCTCCCGTCGCTAGTACTTAACCAAGCATCTCTATACGGCAATGACTACACTCCTGTTTTAATGTGTTGCTGAATCTTATTTCAACTGTTTATAAACTATGAGATAAAGATTTTCTGAAGGTTTGGAATCGCTAGGTCCACCAAATAACCCTATCAAATTTTGAATGATCTGAATTGGGGTCTTCAGCAACCCCCAAGGAAATCCCCACCATCCTAAAACGAATGAAAACAAGCAAGCTTTTATTTGCTTAACTCGTCCGCACTTACGGCAGCAAATGTGTGAATTGCTTCCCCAATATGTAAAAAAAACTAGTGACCAAACCCAATGCGATGTATGCACATCAACCGGACCATGACCACTACAACGAGGACATCTTCCCTGATGTATTGCCCTAATCTGCTCTCTTATATAATCTTCGGTCTCTTGATTTGCGACTGGTGTTAGCCCATGAGCATCTCTTATAGCATTTCTTATAAATGTTGGTGGTTCAGGCATACCACGCTTACGTATTTCGGCACGTATTACTTGTTCAGCTTCTTCTGTATATTCAGTAATCTTTCTGGCAGCAACTTCAAGTTCTCGATCGCTTTTCTGTTGCCATAACTCTTCAAGCGTCACAGTTAGTCCCCTGATTACAAGAATGCCCACGATTTTTGTGTCAGATTTTGTCTTCGCTAGACTCTAGATACTAGTAGATAATCTCTCAATTACGTCTTCATCAGCAACCTGAGCTAATATCTGGGCTTCACGGACTAATTAGGCAATGGGTATCTTCAAGGGCGCTCCCACTGAACGTTTACCTCAAAATTAAACACGGATTATGTTGCCGATTGACATCATACTATTTCAACATCTGTTAACAAATCAAGTATTGTTGACGACAATGTTGTTTATTCCCAAAAAATCGCTAAATATTATGATGTTTTTCAGGCTTATTAGTAAAGAATTTTTTAAACATAATTATCTATCTGCTTTTTTTGTCCAGTCAAAAATAATTTGAGCTTTACCTATTCTTAATTAATTGATTATAAACTTTTCACGGAACGTGTTTTTTTTCTCGTTTTTAAAAGCGCATTTGTTCTAAATTGAGTCAATAATCGTTAATTAATTGGAAGTAGTGAACTCATAAAATTATGCAAGAAGAAAATATTTCAGCGAGTACCAGACAGGAAAATAAGATAACAGTTGAAGACGATCGCACTGGTTTGAGTATAGAAACCCTGAAACAAGCTTTTTTGGATAACCTTTTTTACATCCAAGGTAAGTTTCCTGCCCTTGCAAGCAAAAACGACTGTTACATGGCGCTAGCTTACACTGTACGCGATCGCATGTTGCAGCATTGGTTGGAAACTGCTGTAACCTATACAGAAAGAGGTTCACGAACAGTTGCTTACTTATCTGCTGAGTTCCTCACTGGGCCTCACCTAGGCAATAACCTGATCAATTTGGGCATTTTCGATGAAGTAAACCAGGCGATCGCCCAATTGGGGTTAAAACTTGATGATTTGCTGGAACAAGAGGAAGAACCGGGGCTGGGAAATGGGGGTTTGGGTAGGTTAGCTGCTTGTTATATTGATTCTTTGGCAACTTTAGAAATTCCGGCTCTGGGGTACGGTATCCGCTATGAGTTTGGTATTTTTGACCAAAAAATTAAAGACGGTTGGCAAGTTGAAATTACTGATAAGTGGTTGCGTTTTGGCAATCCTTGGGATATTGTCCGTCCGGAGTGGGCTGTCAAGGTAAATTTTGGCGGTCACACCCAACCCTATACTGATGAACGCGGTCACTATCGGGTGCGTTGGTTTCCCGAACAAACTGTTAGGGGTGTTCCCTACGATACACCAATTCTCGGTTACAAAGTTAACACCGCAAATACTCTTAGGCTTTGGAGGTCTGAAGCTACTGAAATATTTGATTTTGAAGCCTTTAACCGAGGCGATTATTATGGTGCTGTTGACCAAAAAATTGTCTCAGAAAACCTGACAAAAGTCCTTTACCCCAACGATGAAAAAATCGAGGGTAAGATGCTGCGGTTAGAACAGCAATTTTTCTTTGTTTCTTGTTCCCTACAAGATATGTTCCGGATTCTGTTTGGACAAAATCTACCTTTAGAGCAATTCCACGAGAAATTTGCTATCCAGTTAAACGATACCCATCCAGCGATCGCTGTTGCTGAGTTAATGCGATTGTTGTTAGATGAGTATGGGATGGAGTGGGAAGCAGCTTGGTCTGTTGTCCAAAACACCTTTGCCTACACCAACCACACCTTAATGCCAGAAGCCTTGGAACGCTGGCCTTTGAGTCTGTTTGGCAGTCTTTTACCCCGACATTTAGAAATTATCTACGAAATTAACCATAGATTTCTCGAACAAGTGCGCTCGAAATTTGGGGATCAGGAGGAACGCATTTCCCGGATGTCTTTAGTTGATGAAAGCGGTGAAAGATACATCCGCATGGCACACCTGGCTTGTGTTGGCAGTCACGCAATCAATGGTGTAGCTGCATTACATAGCCAATTGCTCAAAGAAACGGTATTGCGAGATTTTTACGAATTTTCCCCCGAGAAGTTTAGTAATAAAACTAACGGAGTCACTCCCCGTCGCTTTGTAGCTTTAAGTAACCCCGGACAAACCAAATTAATTACCAGCAAGATTGGGGAAAGCTGGGTTAAATCTTTAGAAGATTTGCAACAACTTGAGGGATTTGCTGATGATTCTGAGTTTCGGGCTGCTTGGTACCAAGTCAAGCAAGCAAACAAGCAAAATTTAGCCGATCGCATTTACAAGGCTGTGGGAATTACAGTTAACCCTGAGTCTTTATTTGATATTCAGGTAAAACGCATCCACGAGTATAAGCGGCAACATTTAAATGTGATGCATATCATCACTCTTTACAACCGCATTAAAGATAACCCTAACTTAGATATTACCCCTCGAACCTTTATTTTTGCCGGAAAAGCCGCTCCCGGTTACCACATGGCAAAGTTAATTATTAAACTAATTAACTCCGTAGCTGAAGTAATCAATAATGACCCAGATGTGAGCGATCGCTTAAAAGTTGTTTTCTTTCCTGACTACAACGTCACCAACAGCCAAAGAATTTATCCAGCAGCCGACCTCTCAGAACAAATTTCCACTGCTGGATTGGAAGCTTCAGGTACAGGTAACATGAAATTTGCGATGAATGGGGCATTAACTATTGGTACTCTCGATGGTGCCAACGTTGAAATTCGCGATAGTGTGGGAGCAGAAAATTTCTTTCTATTTGGATTGACAAATAATGAAGTTTCTGAATATAAATCTCAGGGCTATCATCCTTGGGATTACTATCATTCCAATTCGGAGTTAAAAAAAGTAATTGACCTGATTTCTGAGGGCCATTTTTCTCCATATGATACTAACTTGTTTAAACCATTGGTTGACAAGTTGTTATCGAATGACCCATTTATGTTGTTAGCAGACTATCAATCTTACGTAGTTTGTCAAGATAAAGTCAGTCAAGCTTATAACGATAAAGACAACTGGATAAAGATGTCTATTCTGAACACCGCACGCATGGGCAAATTTTCCTCAGACCGGGCAATTCGGGAATATTGCCAAGAAATTTGGAATGTTGATGGAATCAAGATTGAACTGGAAGAATATATTCCAGAAAATGCTAATTTTAAGTTTTGAGTGTTCTAAATTCCCCAGGACTTACGCAGCCCCCTAAATCCACGCCACATACTACAAGTCGGCAGAGCCACCCAACGCAGTGGCTCCCCAAGCATGTTCAACTTTGAATTTTATTCTCCCCTTTGAATTGGGGCAGGGGCTTAATCGTCCCAACCGATCAGAACTTTTGACACAGACTACTAGTACTCCACAGCACTCGCTATGGTGGGTGACCACAGCCTGGATTAACCGAACACCAATGCGTCTACGAAAAATGTACCTGTCATAGCGAGTGCGGTGGAGTACTAGGTAAGAACTTAAGATTGAGCTATCCCAACCGGACAAGCGACATTTGTCCCGCCTAAACCGCAATATCCACCAGGATTTTTTGCCAGATACTGCTGATGGTAATCTTCGGCGTAATAAAACTCACTTACATCAAGGATTTCGGTGGTAATATTACCGTAGCCAGCAGCAGTGATGGCTTTTTGATAGGCATCCCGTGACGCTTCAGCTAACTTTCTTTGCGTTTCAGAATACACATAAACTCCCGACCGATATTGAGTTCCAGAGTCATTACCCTGACGCATCCCTTGGGTGGGGTTGTGACTTTCCCAAAAGACTTTGAGCAATTTTTCGTAACTAATTACATTCGGGTCATACACAACGAATACTACTTCGTTATGACCAGTCATGCCAGAACATACTTCTTTATATGTGGGGTTGGGAGTAATGCCAGCAGCATAACCCACTGAAGTGCTGAAAACGCCATCCAGTTGCCAGAATTTACGTTCTGCACCCCAAAAGCACCCCATGCCAAACATCGCTGTTTCCATACCCGCTGGAAAAGGCGGCTTTAAAGGATTGCCATTAACATAATGTTGGGCAGGTACTGGCATCGCTTGCGCCCTTCCTGGCAAAGCTTCTTCACGGGTGGGTAGGGCTGATTTCTTACCAAATCCAAATATCGCCATTGTTTGTAACTCTATTTGTGAAAACTATATTTACTTTACTTAATATTCTAAACAAGAAGAGCGATCGCGTTTGTAGTATGAGCGGGTGTAAATTCCGATCCACAATGTAGCATAAATAGAACGAACGGTCACTTGACAGATCAACCTTCCAGATAAGGAAAAAGTGAAGAAAATTCTTCTATAGTGGGTTCTTGCCTAGAAACACCGTTCAATTCATGCCGCAGTCTAGAAATTGATTCATAGACTGGCTTCCGAGCGCGGTTGACTCCCCCTAGTGGCTGATGATCTGACAATGAATGCCACGGGGTATAGGACAGATTCTCGCAAAATTCCATTTGTTCGGGTGAATCGAAGCTCTGAGGAGGAATCTTGATAGTAGCCACTTTGTGATAAGGAGATTTCCACTCAATAGTTGAATCTTCAATCGGCATTTGAGCAACATCAGTCTGGAACTGAATTAAAAAATCGAAACCAGCTTGTTTGCTATTTAAATGTTCCACCATAGCTTCACGAAGATAATTTTCCGAATCAGAAATTGACCTATGCAAAGCATTATCTACATGGGGTTTAACAGAGAATTTAATTGCTCTTGAACCAAATTTAGATGGGGTCGTACTCCAATATTGAATTTCCAGCGGGCTAACTACTTTTTTACTTCTGATTGACCTAGTAATCATAAACTCATGCAAGCGCCATTTTAACGGATTGTAACTGGGGAAGAAAAACTTCAATGGCGGCTTACCCTTTGCGGATTCAATCGCAGTAAAAAAGTCAATATAGTCTTGGACGTTCCGAATAAAGAAGACTGGATGGTTGATGGTGGCAAAGTCTTGAGTATTCTTTTCGTCTGGCAATAGTTTTTCGCCTTCTACACCGAGGAGTTTAATTGCCATACCACGAGCATCCCCTTTTAAATCAGATTGGGAATTACCTGAGCCATTGGAGAAGCGAATACAAGCAGTGAATTTTTTTTCAGGCTCTTTGAAAACGCCAATTTTCATTTCTTCGGGTAGGTTGGATTCAACGATAAATTCTGCCCTAACACAACCATGATGTTTGGCGTGAGCATCACGTCGGACTGGTTTTTCTCCTGTTTGGTAGTTTCGCTGAACTTGCTCTATGCTAATGCGTTCGATTACTTCGATGGCAGATGCTTCATCTGCGGGTGGATATTCCTTACCCAGTTCTAAGTTGACGGATGAAATTTGCATATAAACATTGGGGGGTTAAGAGGTGGAAAAAGAAAAATTAAGAATTTTCTAGCCTAGCCTTCTACTCCATATGCTTTAGCCTGAACCAATACGCAGGCATTCACTAATGGTAACAGAGGACCGAGTTGTTCTTGTCCGTTGACAGCTAACTCACTGTGGCAGAGATAAATTTTTTGGGATACACGTCCCAGCAAATCTGCTAAAATCCACCGTAGCCGTTGTTCGTCTGCCAAGTTTTCATCTTCTGCTGTCCAAGGTTGTCCGAACCTGTGTTGTAGGAAGAATGGGGCACCGAATAGGGTGGCCGCACCGCCTTTTGCCCACAGTGATGAACCTGCATCCAGCCAGAAATGCCAGCGGTGAGAACGCCTGCTGGAGCGGTATTGGAAGATTGTTGCTAATGTGACAGATGAAGATGCCAATCCTACAGGACGCACCGGGTAAGGATTGGCGGTGATGGTGCCACGTCTTAGCAGTTGGATAAATTCGGCGATGGTATTGCTGAGTTTAGAGTGAGGAGTTAGGAGTGTAGCTTGCTTCCCCGCAGGGGTGGAGCTAGGAGTTTGATTTCCCCCTTGTCCCTCTCCTACGGAAATGCTTTGGCGCAGCCTTGTATCAATTTGCCAGTAATGTTGGGCTGTTTCCAGTAATTCCCGCAGGACTGCCAGTTGCTCGTAAGGTGGATTAATATCCTTACATAGAAAATCCTGAATTGCTAGGTAGAGGAGGGAAATCGGACTGGGAATTAAATACTGTTCTTGTTGCGATCGCTGTTTTTCTAACCATTTTAATATCTCGCCATAGGCTGTAGTCGCACTGTAACCCAGTCTATCCCAGCGGTCAAATGCGGTCACGGGCAGCAAATTCGGGCGTTCTGGATGCGGACTGAAACAGTAATCTGCAATTAATCCGGCGCGTACTGGATCTATGATTGGGTGATGGGCAGAATTTGATGCAGTTTCCCCCTCTGCCATTCCCCTACTCAATACGACTAACATCTCTGCTACAGCATCCCTGTCTACTAAGCGTCCTAAGCCGGGATAAACTAGCGCCAATACGGTCAGTAAGGCGCGAATAATCGGCGAACTAATTAGCGGACGCTGGTCGTTTAAGGATTCGACTTTGATATTTTGTTTGCTGAGAATTTCTATCAATGTATAACGAGCGATCGCATCCAAACCTGGTGCAATTACCGCCACTTGATCTGCTTCCACTAACCCCTCATTAATCGCTGATGCAATTAACTCCGCTGTTTGCCGCAACAGTTGAGCGCGGGAGGTAGTTTGAATTGACTGCACCGAGGTGGGCAAGGCTTCTTGCATCGGCTGTGCGATTAATTGCACCATCGACGCAGTTAGTGTGTCTGCAAGGCTCAATAGAGGTGGCGCAGTTAAAGTTACTACCTGACAACGCTCAGATAACCCCTCCAAGTAATTAGGATCTGCTCCCAATCCCAAACGCACTATCCCATCAGGATTGTAACTAAATGCGCCCATACCACCACCCTCCAGTAGAAAGTCAAACAGGTAACGTGCTACGGTAGGATAATCGCCCACGTCATCCGCCAATACTGCCTGATAGCGTTTAGCAAGGTGAGAAAGATAATTGGGATGGGTTAATAAATGCTGGCTCCAGAGTTCAATAATTATCCCGTAAGTTAACAACCCCCGCTCTAAACACCAGTTGCGCCAATCTAGCAATAAAGATGCCAAAAATTCCGGCTCCAGATTTGTGCTGTCGTCCTGTTGAGGTAATGCTGTTGTCAAAACCCTGGCAATGTCTTCAACTGGCGTGCCACTCATTGCCGCTAACTGTAGTAAGTCTAAGATACGACGCACCCCTCGGGACTCATTCACACCACCCAACCCCCGTAAAACCTCCTCGTTTAACCGAGGACGCCAAAGCTTAGTTGCTAATTCTTGCTCAGTTTCTGGCCGCAGTCTCACCGGAAATTGCGCCTTTAACTTCAACGACTCAATCAGCAAAGGCCAAAATAGAATCACTTCATCCTGAAAAAAGCCTAATGGGGTTTTACCTCGTACCGGATATTTCCCCTGAGTCGCGGTAACAATTCTATCTACCAATTCCCGTCGATTATCGTCATTGGCCGCAAAGACTAAAACTCCTGGTTCCGCTTGATTTAAAGTAAAACCCTTTGGTGTGCCAACGCTACTTTTTTTGTCAGGTTTTCTAGTATAAAATAATTCATAGCCTGAATTTTTGCTTTGCACCCAATTACAGAATTGCTCTACTAAGCAATTAGTCTTACCACTCCGGCTAGGACCAACAATCCAAAGGGAATTAGAAACCACAAACCGACTCCTTGTGAATTTGCTAGTATAACTCGTACATTAACTTCGGGTTAAAAATCACCAAATCATGCTGGATGATTGCCAACGATGAATAACTCTGTTTTTAGCCAAAAAATCTATCCTTTTTTATTAGCAGCTTATCAGTGGTATTTACGGACACCAGCGCGTTCCTTAGATGAAGCTTACAAAGCGGCATTAGAGATTAAGGCAATAGAAGACGAGCATTTTGATGGTAATAAAATAGACTTTGATTCAACCACATATAGTGGCAGTGTCATGGATTATTTTGAGTCAGACCTGAGAAAATTGTTAAAAAATGCTCGGATGAGGCTAACAGAATTTCGCTTAAGTCGTTATTTTCTGAATGAATCTAACCAAAAAGTTGCTATAAAATATGGCGTAGAATATCCCAGTCTTGATTTGATTCTGGAAAAATTAAGAGTCATTGATAATATCACCGCCAAATACACCCATTTTGATAATGAAATAACTTCTCAAGATTTTCCTCCTCAAGCTGCGATTGCCCCAGTTGACTCAGGAACAATTCAAACAAAATCACAAAATCTATCCACTAATTTCCACAAAAAGCCACGGAGTAAAGCAAATACAACCGGTGTATTACCTCGTTCCATTTTTAGTACCATCACAAGGCTACAACTGGAATTAGACCCCAACTCCGAACAAGATGTTGTTCAAAATTTTCGCCATACTCAAAGACGAACACTCATATCTGTTAGGTTTATTTTACTAATAATTATAGTCCCAATTTTGACTCATCAGCTATCAAAAGCTCTGGTAGTTGGCCCATTGATTGACCGGGCCAGAGTTCCTCATCAAATGGTGATATTTCTCAACAATGAAATGAAAGAAGAAGCATTAGAAAAATTGGAAATGTATGAAGAAAAAATCAAGTTTCAAAACTTAGTTAGTATTCAAAAACCACTGTCTGACGAAGAGATAGAAACTCGCGTCAAAGAACAAGCGCGAGAAATTGCTATAGAATTTCGTTCTGAAAGTGCTGGCGCTATCAAAAACGTTTTGTGTGATATTTTGTCTGTTGTTGCTTTCATATGGCTTTTGGTGATTAGCAAACCTTCCATCGCGGTGCTAAAAGATTTCTTTGACCATTTTGTTTATGGCTTGAGTGACAGCGCTAAAGCTTTTATTATTATCTTATTTACTGATATATTTGTCGGATTCCATTCTCCACACGGTTGGGAAGTAATTCTCGAAAGTTTATCGCGACATTGGGGATTACCAGAAAGTCGCAGTTTAATCTCCTTATTTATTGCCACTTTCCCAGTAATTTTAGATACCATGTTTAAATACTGGATTTTCAGATACTTAAATCGGATATCACCTTCTGCTGTTGCAACTTATCGCAATATGAATGAGTAGGAGGGGAGTAGGTCAAAAGTAAGTTAATTATTTTCTAAGTTCTCAGCAGTTTGACAAATTAATTGCCAAGCCTGCTGTACGTGTATTTTATCTGTGGTTGCTTGTCCAATTGACATTTTTAAAGTTAATTTTTGCTCCAGCTTGGTGGAAGTGAAATAAATTTTACCTTCCGAGTTGATATTGTTAATGATTTCTTGGTTAATTGCATCACCAAATTTTTAGATGCGTTTGGCCTGGTGTGACACCCACTCCTTCATTACTGCGGTGATTTGTCGCAAGTCGTCCTCACTAATGACGTATGGGGGCATAGTGTACAGCCACTTACTGTACGGGCGGAGCCACACTCCCCGGTCTAGAGCGAACTCTCTGAATCCCATGAGGTTCGACGGACATTCAAACTCCAGGACTCCTATGGCTCCAAGCACTCGTGCGTCGCAAAGCGATGGTCCCTCCAATCCCTGGATCTCTTCTTTGAGTACTTGCTCAATAGCTTTGACTTTACTAAGGTAGTTTTCGGTTTCGATAAGGCTGATACTTGCCAACGCTACAGCGCAGGCGACTGCATTTCCCATGAAAGTCGGCCCGTGCATGAAGGCGAGTTCCGGATCGTCACTGAGGAAGGACTCGTAGACTTCGCTTGTAGCGATAGTTGCCGATAGTCCGAAGTATCCCCCAGTGAGTGCTTTACTAAGCACCATGATATCCGGGGTGACATTGGCAAGCTCCGCTGCGAATAGGGCTCCTGTTCGCCCGAAACCCGTCGCTATCTCGTCGAATATGAGTAGCACCCCGTGCTTATCACACAGTCTTCGGGCGTAGAATAAATACTCGGGGGGATAGAAGCAAAAGCCACCCGCTCCTTGAAATACCGGTTCGAGGATTAAGGCGGCAATCTGGTTCTTGTTCGATTCGAGAAGCCCAGCAAGTTGACAAAGCGATGCTTGGCATTCCTGAGACTCTATGTTAGCCCCGCCTGGTGCATCAACAAAATACTGGGGGAGTATTGCCCCTTTGAACAATCGGTGCATCCCCTCCTCGTCGTCACTCACCGACATTGCCCCTGTTGTGTCGCCGTGATATCCCCGGCGGAGCGCCACGAAACGGCTCTTCTGTGTTGCCCCTTTGTTGCGCCAGAACTGAATTGCCATCTTTAGCGCCACCTCTACTCCCACTGAGCCGCTGTCAGCAAAGAACACGTGATTGAGACCTGACGGGGTAATCCTGACTAACGTCTCAGCAAGATCAATAGCTGCATCGTTAACGAGACCCCCGAGCATAACATGAGCGAATTTTGCAAGCTGTTCGTGAACCGCCTTATTGAGGACAGGGTGATTGTACCCGTGAATAACGCACCACCACGAAGAGATACCGTCAATGAGTGCCGTGCCATCATCGAGGTAGAGTTTGACCCCCTCTCCTCGAACTACTCGATACGGGGGCGGAACGGTCTTCATTTGTGCGTACGGAAGCCAGAGCGAATGAACTCGTGTCGTCATAGGAACTCATGTCAAGTTATTGACATAGGCAATATTTATAGATTGGGTGTAGAGCCGCGAATTACTTGACCAGAGGAACCATTTATTTGTATTATCTAAATCTTTGTCCATCACCTGTTCAAGGTGTTTCTACAACCTAATCTTAGAAAACATGAAAATTAAACTTCCGACACTAAACTTTACCAACGTAAAGAACTTTAACACGATATTTACTAAGTAAGTCTGGGAAAAATTCATGTTCAACGGCAGGAGAATTTCAAAATATTAACGCAGAAATTCAAACCTTGCGAGATGTACAGATGGTCTTACCTCGCAATCAAGCATTTAATCAAGCCAATTTACAGTGAGCAATTTTTTTCCAATAGCCCCCACTTTTAAAACATCCTCTAAATTCGTCCACGACTTACCCCCACGGATGAATGCGGGGCTACCTCGTCGTGGAACTGTCGGTGTGTGGTTTAATTACCTAAAAATCGCTCTCTTCGTCCCCTAAACAAAGATGAAAAAGACATTTCTTGCATTAGCGTCGGATAAACCTTTTTGGGCGATCGCCATCGGTTTACCAGTTGCTTTGACAATTATTGCAGTACCGATGCAGCGTTTGGGGTATAGACCGCTCAGTAAGCAGGAATGTCAGGTAAAAAAGTGGCAATTACCGAAATCAGTCCCCAGTCAAGATAAAAAATCACCAGTACTTGTCCAAAGGTCACCCATAACTTGCTGCGAGGGTGATACCTCTTGTTTGGACAAGCAATTGTGGGGTGAAGGTGTTCGTGGTGCAGATAAAAAGGCGCTTTTAACTTCTATTGCTCAAAGTCTCCAGTATCTACAAACTGAAAAGGCTTCATCTGATTATCAAAATTATCCCGTGGTTCAGGTAACACGCGATCGCGTAATTAACAGTTTACAAAGATTCCGCCAACTACTGCTCAAATCCAAATCAGCAGGGGAATTTAATCAGGCGATCGCCCAAGAGTTTGTCCTTTACCAATCAGTGGGAAGTAATGGCAAAGGTAGGGTGTTATTTACCGCCTATTATGAGCCTCAGTATACCGCGAGTCGAGTCCCCACTGCCGAGTATCGCTATCCAATGTACCGCGTACCACCCGACTTAGATAAATGGCAAAGACCCCATCCCACCCGTCTAGACTTAGAAGGGGCTGATGGTTTGCAAGGAAAAAAAGGAAAATTACGGGGATTGGAGTTATTTTGGTTTCGCGATCGCTTAGAACCATTCATGGTTCAAATTCAAGGTTCAGCGGTACTCCAACTTACCGATGGTACCCAAACTACAGTCGGTTACGCCGGTAATATAGCTCAAGACTACAAAAGCATCGGCAGAGAATTGGCAAACGATGGGAAATTACCGCTTTTAGGAATGACCATGCCAATCATCCTTGATTATTTTCACAAATATCCAGAAGAATTAAATGTTTATATTCCCCGCGATCCAAGTTTTGTTTTCTTTGAAGAAAAACACGGCGCACCCGCTGGTGGTTCTATTAATGTACCACTAACAGCAGAACGTTCAATTGCTACAGATAAATCCCTTATGCCACCGGGAGCTTTAGCTTTGATTCGCGCTTCTTTTCCTTTTGTCGAGAAGAATGGAAATGTCCAACATCGTTTAGTTAGTCGTTATGTTCTTGACCAAGATGCCGGAGGTGCAATTAAAGGCTCAGGTAGGGTGGATTACTTTTTAGGTACTGGAAAAATCGCAGGCGATCGCGCTGGTGTCACAGTCACCAACGGACATTTGTATTATCTGCTACTCAAGCTAAAAAGCTAAATCATCTGACGTTTTAAAAATAATTGTGAATACCAAAAAAATTAACAAATTAACAACACATTTGAGCCAATTTGTGTTGATAGAATTAATGATATAGTTTTTTTCTTTGCTGGCAGTAAAATTCTAGCTTATTTCAGTTTGTCCGTTTATGCTAACCAAAAATCCTCAAAATGAGGATAGTGTAGGTTGGAACTACAAAAATTATTTGTCGTCATCAGTATTACCTAGAATTAGATTTAATTTAAACCTGCTAACCTGTGCATTTTTGAACTCATGTCACAGCCAATTGATACCCAAGTCACATCTCAGGTTAGCCAAAGTTTTTATAAAAATCTGAAATATCGTTCCTTCCTTTTGTATATAAGTATTGTACCTACGTAAGTGAGATACTATCTTGTATTTCTCACGTCACATTGATTATTCGCTCAATCGGGGGGTTGAAAGTGATCGGGATTTTAATTGATGCTGATTTAATATTAGAAGCTTTACTCAACAGAAATGGTAAAGAAGGAGATGTGGGGCAATTATTGGATAGAGTACATCCTTCAATTAAAATGTACGTCACAGATGTCGGTTGGCAAAAAATATACGCTTATACCAGCCGTTTGCGAAATAATAAGATTGGACAAATGATAGTAGATTGGTTGCAAGAGAAAATTCATATTTGCTCTGTGGATCAGGCAATCATGCAGCAAGCACGCACATCACCCATTAAAGATTTTGAATCTGCAGTAGAACTAATTTGTGCCAGCGATCGAGGGCTGGATGCGATAGTTACTCACAAACATGATGATTTTGCTGAAGCCTCCAATAGAATTTGGATTTGGTCAGTTGCGGAATTGTGGGTGCGTGCTAACCTAGAAAGTCAGTTGCAAGCGACCACAACTAGTTAGTTATTTTGTTTTTTTGAGTTGACGGCTTACCCCTATTAATAATTTAGATAAGTCAGATTGGTGCATCTTATCAATTTTAGATTTGTACATACACAATAACCTTTACTTAGTTATCAGTTTAACTATGAGCGTCAATATCATGTTCGCTATTTAAGCAGCCCCCTAAATCCCCCAATTATGTTCGAGAAGAAAATTCAAAGTTGAACATACTTGCGGAGCCACTGCGTTTCTTGGCTCTGCCGACTTGTAGCATGTGGCGTGGATTTAGGGGGCAAAAGCGTCTAAAGATAAGCAAAGTTGCTGTGACAGACCACTAATGTACGCTTAGATTGATAGTAGAATTTAAAACACCATCACCATTGGTTTGTTGAATAACATTAGTGCCCGGTCCGGAAACTTGCACATTTACCGCAGAACCCACTGGGGCATAGCGAGCGGAAATTTGCACTTTTTGCTCCCCTACTGATAGATAAGGTGACAAATCAATCTCAACTTTATTGTTTGTAAAACGTTTGATCGCTCTGCCATTGACAGTAATCTCACCATTCAACTGATTGCCTGAACTATTAATGCTCAAGATATGAGGTTGATTGAGATTTTCAGCACTCAAACTCAGTGTGCTTTGTTGATAGCTAGATGAATTACTTGACGACTGTTGGCTAGAAAAACTCGAAAAACTATTCATATCATCACCACTCTCGGAATTGCTTTCTGAATGGACAAAAGAACTTTGGCTATTTTGGGAAAAATTTTGAGCAACAGCTGCACCTACAGAAACAATCAAAGCCATGCAGCAGGCAAAAAACACTATTTTTTTCATAACTATACCTGAGTAAAGAAGCACATAGAACACAGAGGACGCAGAGAATAAAGATAATTTTTTTTAACTGATAGCAAATTGAATTAAGGTATTAAACAAAAACTCTGGCTTCCTTTGCGCTACTTGCTGCCCTCCTCTATATTTTAATTTAAATTTTTAATTCACTATAGTTTTACGCGGTTAATTATACTAATATCAAGTTCCGGTCATCTGGAGCAATTTAGGTCAAGTGAGACAACCAGGGTGAACGGAACTTAGTCTAAGTTTAAAATCCCCCTAAAGGGGGATAGTTCGTAACTGAAACTACTGATAGATAAACTACTTTATCTACCAGGAACATTCTTCATGAAATTGCGATCAGCCGCTGGGTTGTATACCTTGACTGGAATGTGAATATTAGTCCTAACATCGCCAACACCAGCACGACCTGAGCGTCCGCGACCAAGCTGTTGATTGCTGGTTCGGGTTTGATTTGCAGAATTAGATCCCTTATGAACTTGGGTTGAAGTATTAGTGCTGCTGTTCCCAACACAATCTTCACCAATCTTTTGACTTGCGTTATTGGTTTGGCGTCCTCCAGTTCTGGAGCCACTGATATCTACTTGTACTCCAACACTAGTGGCCACGCAGCCAAGTGCTTGTGCTTTTGGAGTTAGGGAAGGCACTAAGAAAGGAGATATAGCAGAAACTGATAATAAGAAAGCGGAAAGTAATCTGAACTTCATGGTTGGTATCCTCATTCTGTGATAAATAGTTGGGTTGAATTATTGACACGAACTTGTTGTTGTTGAACTGTATGTACTGTTAGAATTATTCCCGTAGCCTTGATTGCTATGTTGGGTGATAGTTCTGCCATTACATCGCAGGGGTTGTGGAGCCTTCAAAATCCGAGAACGCTGTGTTGTCCGACTTTGTCGATAAATCGGTGTACTGCGAGTACGAATAATGGTTGGTCTGGTGGGAATAGAGTTAATCCTGACACCACTGTCTTGAGTAACTGTTACCCGAACGTCGCCATTCTGAATATCGATATCACCTGCGGTAGCAAAGCCGGCAGGTAATGCAATTAACAAAGAAAGCGCGATCAATGAAATGGATTGTTTAGCAGGCATGGCTTCATCCCTCTTGAGATATAAAAAACCTTTTTATTTGCTTTATTAGCCAGGAAATCGGTAAAACCTGTGTCAACTCCCCACACAGCACACCACGGCACTGCTAACAGACACATTCAACGAAGGAAGAAGTAAGAAGGAAGAAGGAAGAAGTCTTCTTCTCAAACGGGTTCGGTAGAGGTGGTGGGTTTAATTCCTTCTTCCTTCATTCATCAAACCAGACTCAGTAGCAGTAATAGCTGTTAGCTCTACTCAGGAGTTTTTGGACGTTTACCTGGCTGCCAGTGTTGACAACGGTGTTGTTATCACCAATCGCTACAGCATTCTGAATCATATTTTGGGCAGATGATTGTGCTTGAGAGTTGTTAATTCCACTGCAGAATCTGCGATTACCCAAATTTCTTCTATTCTGAAAGCTTTGCTGACTGGCGGTATTTACAACCACATTGCCATTACCTTCTGCTACTGCATTTTGCTCAATGTTTTGCGTGCTGTTTTGATAAGACTGGGCAAATGCTGCATTGGGAGTTATAATCAGGGCAGCAGCTAATAAAGCAAAGGTGTAAGTTTTCTTCAACATCTTTTTCGACCTGATTAGTTGTGTGTTTGTTGTTGGTTTTGGTATGGCGTTGGTTTTCCAAAGGAAGGTTTGGCTATTTTCCAAGGTTAATCGACGCTAATTAATTAGATAGGTTTACTGGATTTTAGATGTGGGGATGACCACCATCCCCTTCTAAAATCTGGAATTAGACAAATTAGTAGTGATAGCGGTGACCGCGATTTAATTCAGTAGCATTTTGCCTTGCACGTTGGGTTGCAGTGTTCACAACAGTGTTACCTTCACCGATAGCAGCACCACTTTGACCAATATTTTGACCGGAGCGTTGTCCTTGATAACCACCGGAACCGTAATGATGACCACCCTTGTTGATATTCAATGCATTTTGGACGGCTTGTTGGTTAGCTTGGTTGACAACAGTGTTTCCACTACCAACAGCAGCACCACTTTGGTAAATGTTTTGATCGTTGTTTTGTTGTCCGGCAAATGCAGCACCAGGAGCGATCGCTACAACTGCAGCTAGTACACCGAAGATATGAGATTTTTTCAACATGGTTTTAGTCCTTAATTAGTTTTGTTGTTTGAATGGATGGCGTTGCTTGGATTCTTCACAATTGAGAATTAATAGTGATAGCGGTGACCGCGATTTAATTCAGTAGCATTTTGCCTTGCACGTTGGGTTGCAGTGTTCACAACAGTGTTACCTTCACCGATAGCAGCACCACTTTGACCAATATTTTGACCGGAGCGTTGTCCTTGATAACCACCGGAACCGTAATGATGACCACCCTTGTTGATATTCAATGCATTTTGGACGGCTTGTTGGTTAGCTTGGTTGACAACAGTGTTTCCACTACCAACAGCAGCACCACTTTGGTAAATGTTTTGATCGTTGTTTTGTTGTCCGGCAAATGCAGCACCAGGAGCGATCGCTATAACTGCAGCTAGTACACCGAAGATATGAGATTTGTTCAACATGGTTTTAGTCCTTAATTAGTGATGTGTGTGTTGTTGTTGTTTGAAGGGATGGCGTTGCTTAGATAGCAACGCAATTGAGAAGCTCGTCTAACTAGCGACCGCGATTTAATTGAGTAGCGTTTTGTACGGCACGTTGGGTTGCGGTGTTTACAACAGTGTTACCTTCACCAACAGCAGCACCACTTTGACCGATATTTTGACCGGAGCGTTGTCCTTGGTAGCCACCGGAACCGTAACGATGACCTTTCTTAATTTTCAATGCATTTTGGACGGCTTGTTGGTTAGCTTGGTTGACAACAGTGTTTCCACTACCAACAGCAGCACCACTTTGGTTGATGTTTTGTTGGTTGTTTTGAACTTGTCCGGCAAATGCAGTACCAGGAGCGATCGCTATAACTGCAGCTAGTACACCGAAGATATGAGATTTGTTCAACATGGTTTTAGTCCTTAATTAGTGATGTGTGTGTTGTTGTTGTTTGAAGGGATGGCGTTGCTTAGATAGC